>CABRIW010000001.1:0-234399 GCA_902471075.1 uncultured Barnesiella sp.
AGAGCATCTGACTGTTAATCAGAGGGTCGTTGGTTCAAGTCCAACCTGAAGAGCTCTTTCAAAAACATATCTTCTTCAGTAGCTCAGTCGGTTAGAGCATCTGACTGTTAATCAGAGGGTCGTTGGTTCAAGTCCAACCTGAAGAGCTTCCGGAGAGTTCGTTCACAAGACGAACTCTTTTTTTCACCCCAAAAACAATGAATTATGGACGATTCAAACCCGCGAGCGAACAATAGTATTCACCTCTCCCTGGAGAGCAAGTAAGGTTTGAAGGTCAAATTTTGCGGGCTCCCTTCGGGATACAAAACAAGAAAGGAGCAACGCGATGAGAAAATATCTCTTTTGTGAAGCCGGTTTCGTAGAGAAACCCAATTGGCTGCCCAACTGCTGGGTAAACGTAGAGTGCCCCACGCAAGACGATTTCGATTTTCTGGAAAACGATTTAAAGGTACCCTCCTCGTTTTTACACGATATTGCCGATACCGACGAACGGCCGCGTATCGACAACGAAGGCAACTGGCTGTTGACCATCTTGCGTATACCTATCGTCGAACGAAACAGCACCACCTCATACACCACCGTGCCCATCGGCATCATCACCAACAACGAGATTCTCGTTTCGGTCTGCTACCGCTCGACCGACATGATTCCCGACTTCATCGAGCATACCCGCCGCAAGGAGATTGCGGTGCCCAACAAATACGAGTTTATCCTGCGGCTCATCTACTCGTCGGCCGTGTGGTACCTCAAGTACCTGAAGCAGATTTACAACGAGGTGAGCTCGGCCGAGAAGGAGCTGCAACGGAGCATCCGCAACGAAGACCTGCTGCGACTGATGAACCTGCAGAAGTGCCTCGTATACTTCAACACCTCGATTCGAGGCAACGAAATGATGATCAGCAAACTGCCCAAGATTTTCCACGAAAAGGACTACCAGAACCCTGAGTTGCTCGACGACGTGATGATTGAGCTGCGGCAGGCCCACAACATGGTGAATATTTACAGCGACATCCTCACCGGCACGATGGACGCCTTCGCCTCCATCATCTCGAACAACGTGAACACCATCATGAAACGCATGACCAGCCTCTCGATTGTGCTCATGGTGCCCACGCTCATCGCCAGCTTCTATGGCATGAACGTCGACATTCACATCGAGCAGATACCGCATGCCTTCTCGCTGATTGTCTTCTTCTCGATACTGTTGTCGGCCATGGCATTCGTTATCTTCCGGAAAATCAAGTGGTTCTAACCGGCACTCCCGACGGGCGGACGGTGCAATCCCCTCCCCCGTCACCCCCTGTTCAACAACCGTCACCCCGCTGTGACCGATATACCTGCACGACGATGAAAACCCAAACGCTCTACATCACCGACCTGGACGGTACTCTGCTCAACGGCAACTCCGTGGTATCGCCCCGCTCTACCCAGATTATCAACGACCTGCTGCACAAGGGCATGAGATTCACCGTAGCTACGGCCCGCACGCCGGCAACGGTAGTCCCGCTGCTGCAACAGCTCGACCTCGATATTCCGGCCGTGCTCATGAACGGGGCCGTGCTCTACGACATCCGCCGCAAACGCTATATCCGGGCCAACGGATTCACCGACAATTCGGCCCTCTCCTACATCGATCTGCTCGAGAAGCGCGACCTGGTGCCCTTTGTCTATCGCATCGACAACAACAAGCTGCACGTCTTCCACAAACCGCTGGCCAACGACATGCAGCGCGATTTCAAACGTCAGCGTGAGAATACGCCCTACAAGGATTTCGTACCCGTCGACCGCTACGCCGAGCCACTGCTCGACCGGCCGCCGCTCTTTATCCTGGTCATCGACCGGTTCGACCGCCTCGAGACCGCAGCCGCCGAAATAGGCCGGGCCGGCACACCTTGCAGCATCTTCTGCTACCGCGACATCGTAGACCCCAGCTACGGCAACCTCGAAATCTATCCGCAAGGGGTCTCCAAAGCATCGACCGCCCAGCAGATTGTCGACCACCTCAACCCCTGGGAGGTGGTGGCCTTCGGCGACAACCTCAACGACCTGCCCCTCTTCCGCATGGCCGACCGGCGATATGCCCCCGAGAACGCCATGGACGAGGTGAAACGGCAGGCCACCGCCATCATTCCCGACAACAACCATGACGGCGTGGCCCGCTTCCTCCACGACGACTACCTGTAAACCCAGTCCGTTACAGATAAAATACAGATAGTTTACAGATAAAAAACAAGCCGTAAGAGACTCACTCTCACGGCTTATATGATATATACTCTTTCAAAAGTCCTACTGTTGCCTGTCCACAGCATCTCCGCCGCTGGCAGCCGCCTCTTCACGAACCGCTTTCTCAGCCAGCTCGGCATCGAGTTGAGCCTTCGACTTACTGGTCGTTACCACATATACGCCCAGGAATACCAGCAGAATGGCAAAGCCCTTCATCACGTCGAAGCTGTCCATGCCCCACCAGATGGCCAGCAACGAGGCCACAATAGGCTGCGTGTAGTTGTACATGCTCACAATCGTCGGGCGCAACCGTTTCTGCCCCACCGAAACCAGCATGTACGACAGGAAGGTGGCCCCGAATATGACAAAGAACAAGTCGAGGTAAATGGTGCTGTCGAGCTGGGCAAAGGGAATGCGCATCACCTCCGACCCGCCGATAGGCAGACAGCAGATGGTCGCAAACAGAAACATCCACTTCATCAAGGTCACAGGCGTGTAGCGGCTGATAAGCCCCTTGAATGCCACATAGTAAATGGCGAAGCTCACCTCGGCAATGAGGCAGAAGAGGTCGCCCATCACCCGGCCGCCCGACAAACTGCCGCCCGACGTGCTGCCGGCGCCATCCAGAATCAGAATCAAAGCCCCCGTGAGGCCCATGAATACACCGATTACCTTCTTGCCCGTCATCGGCTCCTTCTGAATGAAAGCAGCCAGAATCATCGTAATGATAGGCGTCAGCGAGGCCACCACCGACGCATCGATAGGCGTCGTATAGGAGAGTCCCACCACAAAAAATCCCTGATTCAGAGTAATTCCAAACAGGGAGGCCGCAAACAGTAACAGTAAATCGCGCTTGGTCACCGACTCGCGAGGCATGAACAGGGAGGCTATCCAGAAGAAGGCAGCCGCCCCCACCATACGCATGTTGGTCAACGAAAAAGCCGATATGACACCCGTTAAAAAAATCGATTTGGAAATAGGCGACATGATTCCCCACAGGAAGTTCGCCGTAAACATGGCCGAATGGCCCTTCAATTTATCTTTCATTTCCCACTATTTTGGGCGCAAAAGTACAAAAAGTACAAATTGTTTCGTCACGAAATTCTCCACACGACACATATTTTTTCTCGAGCCACTCCACCATCCGGCCTATCCGATTATCTTTGTAGCCGTTAACTTGTGCAGCACCTGCACACGACACATACACGCAAAAACCAGACCCATGAAACTCAACCGGCTCATCACACTCCTGCTTGTTGCTACCCTCTTCGCCACCGCCTCATACGGCCAAACCCAAACGCCCATCGACATCGCCCTGTGGCCCAACGGCGCCACCGAAAAGAATGCCGACGAGGGAAAACCCTGCGACGAAAACCAACAGATATTCCAGCCCTCGATACGGGTATTTCTTCCCGAAGGCCGACGCACGGGACGTGCCGTGGTCATCTGCCCCGGAGGGGGCTACTACACCCTGGCCTACGGCCACGAAGGCTACGACTATGCCTCCTACTTTACCCACCAGGGCATCGCCCTCGTTGTGCTGAAATACCGCATGCCGCACGGCAACCACCGGGTACCCCTGGCCGACCTGTGCGAAGCCATGCGCACCGTCAAGGCTCATGCCCTGGAGTGGGGCATCAACCCCGACGACATCGGTGTGATGGGCTTCTCGGCCGGCGGCCACCTGGCCTCGACCCTGGCCACACACTACCCGCAAGAGCTGAAACCGGCCTTCCAGATACTCTTCTACCCCGTCATCTCCATGGATACGACCATCACCCACCGAGGGTCTCGCGACAACCTCATCGGGCAGAATCCCGACCCGCAGCTTGTCGACTGTTACTCCAACGAGCTCCAGGTCGATGCCGATACGCCACGGGCCTTTATCGCCCTCTCCGACGACGACAATGTGGTACCCGTCGAGAACAGCCTGCACTACTACACCGCCCTGCACCGTCATCACGTACCCGTGTCGCTGCACATCTATCCCACCGGCGGCCACGGCTGGGGCTATCAGGAAACTTTCCGGTTCAAAAATGAGGTACACAACGCCCTGGCCGACTGGCTGCGGTCGTTCTGAGGGGGAATAAAGTCCGATATGGAAATCGCAGAGGCCCATTATGAACAAATAAATATCTTTTCCCCTGTCAAATAATACATTTGTTCCTTTTTGTTTTCTTAAAATCAAAAGGTATCTTTGCCTAAATAAAATTGAAACAGCATGATGATCAGAGAAAAGATATATGCAAAGCCGTTTATCAAATGGGTTGGAGGAAAGACTCAATTACTAGGAGAAATTGAGAGATCCTTACCGAGTAATTTTTCATCCATTAAGAATGTAGTATACGTAGAACCATTTGTAGGAGGTGGGGCGGTTCTATTTTGGATACTTCAAAAATATTCAAATATATCACGAGCAGTCATCAATGATATAAATCCAGATCTGATTAATGTATATCGTGTTATAAAAGAGAGCCCTAATGAACTTATAGAGATTCTTAAGCAAATTCAGAGTGATTATAGTTCCCTAGCTGAGGCAGAAAGAAAGGAATATTATATATCAAACAGGAAGCGTTTCAATGAAAAGTCTGAGTCTGCTGTATGTATGGCTGCACTTTTTATATTTTTGAATAGAACATGTTTTAATGGATTATATAGGGTAAATGCCAAAGGTGATTTCAATGTCCCTCATGGGAAGTATACCAATCCAAGAATTTGTGATGGAACGAATATTTTGGCAGTATCAAATCTGTTGCAAAGAGTTGAGATTTTGTGCGGAGATTTTTCGGAGACATTGCGATATGCATCAGATAAGACATTGTTTTACTTTGATCCACCTTATAAGCCATTAACTGAGACTTCTTCTTTTACATCTTATGCAAAAGAGGGATTCGATGATGATGAGCAGAAACGATTGGGGGAATTTTGCGAGGAGATATCAAAAAAACATGCGATGTTTGTTGCCAGTAATTCAGATCCTCAAGGAATTAATCCGGATGAGAAGTTTTTTAATAAAATATATCGAGCTTTTAATATTAGAAAAGTTAAGGCAACAAGGATGATAAATGCCAATCCTAAAGGGCGAGGGAAACTTTCAGAAATAATGATAACAAATATCAATGTATGATTAGGGATTTTAATGACTGGCTCTCTAGTTTTCGTGAAACTATAGCCGATTATAAATATTATGTTGATTTTGAGAAGGTCTATAGTAATGTTGATTCAATAAAGGTTGAACTCAATATATT
Organism: uncultured Barnesiella sp.; assembly: GCA_902471075.1. Classification (GTDB taxonomy): domain Bacteria; phylum Bacteroidota; class Bacteroidia; order Bacteroidales; family Barnesiellaceae; genus Barnesiella. The sequence continues at coordinate 5,472 of CABRIW010000001.1, forward strand.
GAACTCTCTTATCGGCAGTAAGAATATAGAGGTGGATTTTGAACGGATAATCACAAAGTATCCTGAGGTTTTAAAATGCATTCCAATATTGTTAGCTAAAAGGGAATTTGAAATTAAAGCGATGGATTCAGATGGCGAATTCAGCTATAGTTTCAAGAAGTTGTCTTATCCGTTAGCGCAGTATAAAGTCTTTATGCGTGAAACAGGGCTCTTTGAGTTGATGGAGAAGCATATCATTCATAGTCTCATTGATTATGTGACTGGTGTAGAGACTGGCTTGGATTCCAACGGGAGAAAGAACAGAGGTGGACATTTGATGGAGAATCTTGTTGAAAGTTATTTAGTTAAGGCTGGACTTGTAAAAGGAGAAACATATTTTAAAGAAATGTACATTCATGAGATAGAAGATAAATGGAATATTGATTTGTCTTCGATATCTAATAATGGACAGGCTGAAAAAAGGTTTGACTTTGTTGTCAAAGGCGAAAGTAAGATATATGGAATTGAGACGAATTTTTATTCGAGCCAAGGATCGAAACTCAATGAAACTGCAAGAAGTTATAAAACTATAGCACTGGAAACAAGAAATTTACATTATTTTGATTTTATCTGGTTCACTGATGGTAAAGGCTGGAATACGGCAAAACACAATTTGAAGGAAACATTTGATGTGTTGAATGATCTGTATAATATTAGAGACCTTGAAGAGGGAATTGTGCAGCGTGTTTTAAAATAAATATGTCAAAGTGAAAGCTTACTATAAGTCTGAGGATAAGAATTTTACATTATTGCAGGGAAATTGTATTGAACTGATGTCAAATTTTGACTTCAAGTTTGATATGATATTTGCGGACCCACCATATTTCCTATCTAATGGAGGAATAAGTGTGCAAAGCGGAAAAATGGTCTCAGTCAATAAAGGTGATTGGGACAAATCCCATGGTGAGGAAGCCGATCACTTGTTTAACAAGGAGTGGCTTAAGGCTTGTAGGGAGAAGCTTAAAAGCAATGGTACAATATGGATAAGTGGTACTTATCATAATATTTTTTCTATTGCCAAGAATCTTACTGAATTAGGCTTTAAGATACTTAATTGTGTTACATGGGTAAAGACAAATCCTCCGCCAAACTTGTCGTGCAGGTATTTTACCCATTCAGCTGAATATATTTTATGGGCTCGCAAAGAGTCTAAGGTTCCTCATTTTTTCAATTATGAACTTATGAAAGAAATTAATGGAGGGACTCAGATGCGTGATGTCTGGAATTTACCTGCGATAGCAAAATGGGAAAAGAGTTGCGGTAAACATCCAACACAGAAACCTCTTTGCGTACTTTCAAGGATAATTCTCGCATCAACTCAGCCAGGTGCGTGGATTCTTGATCCTTTTGCGGGAAGTAGCACTACAGGCATTGCAGCAAATTTGTTTGGGCGCAGGTACTTAGGGATAGATATAAATAAAGATTTCTTGAATCTCAGTGTAATGCGTAAAAAAGAAATAGAAGATCCTCTCAAAAGGAAAGATCTTCTACTAAAGCTCAATAAGCAATCTAAATTGCATCAGAATAACGAAATACGTGTCTTAAATGATGAATACTTAGATTATTGTAACAAATTGCCTTTTTAGCATTTCAGTGTAATGATATAAGAAGAAACTTACAACTGAATCCTGTTTCCATTTACACAAAATTTTGGACAGTGTCGATTTAGTTGATTAAAATTCAATTTTCCATATACTTTTTGCATAACCACTCATTTTTTGTTGTCTCCTATTTATAGAAGCTTCATTCCATTCATGATATGTCTCATGAATTTTTTTTGTTGAAACGAATGTAGACTTATCGTATAATGTCACCTTTTCCGCATAAGATTTATTCTGAAGTTTTTGATTATATATTTTCTCCAACAAACATAAGTTTCCAATCCTATATATCAAATTATCAAAATTATAATCATTATCACCCCAAGACTCATCTGGATTCTGAGGTAAAATATGTTCTATTGTATCAATATTACTATCCCAATTGACATCTCTTGTACCTCCTATAAATCTTTCTATTTTTCCGAGGATATATCTAATTATTTTGTTATTCCGAGAGCTGTCTACAAAGCTTTTATGGCTGAAAGCAGAAACAAAGTCATTGTCATCAATATAAACTTCCTTAAGACGTTTTTTATCATATATCTTTTCCGTTGTAATCTGTATAGCAATATTGTTATAAACGCGTTCAATGTCATTAGGATTCTTGCCGCAAATAACACTGTATCTGAAGCTGATTACAATGATGTCTTTTAACAATTTATTAAAATCTCTTATGTCAAGAGATTTATATGCAGACATTAACAAAGAAAACGGCTGCTTTAAACCGAATAAAATAAGTAATCTGATATTATCACTAATCTCCCTTTCTCCATGCCATAATTCATCATCGGCATTTCGTAGTGCCATAAACACATCGCTGTAGGAGTTCATTTCTGTTACTATGGTAAAAACATCCGTAGCACTCTTTATTTTACCTCGTATGGCTTTAAATAGATCGTTAGCTCTTACTGTTTTATATTTTGAATTCCAATAATATCGAATAAAATCAGGAAGTTTTTCTGCCTGTATATTTTTAGTTAAAGAAAACCATTTTTCTTCTAAAGTTGCAATTCTACCAGGATGATCTGCGGTATTATCCACCAATGAAAATAAATAATTTTTAAGTAGATCGGCAGATGATAATTGTACACCACGTGCATTGAGCGTTTCGAATACTCGGAACGCATTCATCTCATTGCTAACTTTAATGATAGTAAAATAAAGATGATCAACGATGTATGTAATAAATTCTGCATACTGTCTTCCTGTATCAAACTTACCATTCAACTGTTTTTCATACCACTCAAAACATTTTTTCATCAATTTTTCCGTATAAGTAGTATTACGCAATTTCAATTCGCCCAATTTGACAATATATTCTTTATAATAACCATTATTATTTCTGTTTAATACAAGAATATTATCGTATTCAAGCGTAACAGGATCTACATTCCCGATATATGTATTCTTCAAGGTTTCGATCCTTTGGGTATTTTCTTCTACTTCAATTCCTTTATCCACAAATTTCTGAATAGACTTTATGGCTGCAAGAATAATCATAGTGATAGTTGTAAAGCGTTGTTGGCCATCTATGATAATGCTATTTCTATTTTCATTCGAAGTCTGTAGAACTAGATACCCCATATAATGGTCGCTTTTTTCAGAATACATATTTTCTATATCCTGCCATAAATCATCCCATTGCTCTTCTTCCCATGAATAATCTCTTTGAAATTTAGGAATTATATATTTCCCTCCACTCCTAATAAGTGAACCAAAATGATTGGTTGTTGAATCTTGAATGCCTATCATAATATTCTATTGATTACAATTACACATAACCTAATTTTTATTACTCTTTTATCCATAGCAACATTAACGTATGCTTATGTATTTTTCTTTCAATTGTATCTTATTATAAGGCCATAATTACTTGCGTATTGTCCTTACGCAACTTTTTGTATACGAATATCATATTTTTAAGAATCTTGTAAAGATAACCATAAATATATTATATTGAAAATTTATATAAGGAAAAAGGCAAAATCCAACAAAAAGAGGCTGCAACCCTGCGGCTACAGCCTCTTCGATCTTGTACCCAGAGCCGGGATCGAACCGGCATGGAGGTTAATCCACTGGTGTTTGAGACCAGCGCGTCTACCGATTCCGCCATCTGGGCAGAAAAGACGTGGCAAAGGTAAGGATAGATTTTGAATGCGCCAAATAATCGATGTTTTTTTTCAAAAAAAGTTGTTCGACACATCTTTCTAATAAAAAATAATTACATTAGCGGAATAATTAACATAAAAATGGCTCGCCCATGGAAAATAGATATTGCGTAATTATGGGAGGCGGCGTCGGAAGCCGCTTTTGGCCGTTCAGCCGGAACAGCAGACCGAAACAATTTCTCGACTTCTTCGGGATCGGACGCTCGCTACTTCAAATGAGTTTCGACCGTTTCGCCAAAATCATACCCAAAGACCACATCTTCATCGTCACCAACGAAATCTATGTCGACCTGATTAAGGAACAACTCCCCGACCTTCCGGCCGAGAATATCCTGTTGGAGCCGGCTCGTCGCAACACAGCACCGTGTATTGCCTGGGCCTCGTATCATATTCGGGCCATCAATCCCAAGGCCAATATCGTGGTAGCTCCCTCCGACCACCTCATTCTCAAGGAGGATGAGTTTGCCCGCTGCATCAATCTGGGTCTCGAATTCGTGGCCAAATATCCGGCTCTACTCACGCTGGGTATCAAGCCCAACCGCCCCGAAACGGGATATGGCTACATACAGATAGGCGAGGATGCCGAGGGTGACATCAAGACGGTAAAGACCTTTACCGAGAAACCCAACCTCGAATTTGCCAAGATGTTCGTCGAGAGCGGCGAATTTTTCTGGAATTCGGGTATATTTATCTGGAATGTGCAAACGATTATCAACGCCTTCCAAGGTTTCCTGCCCGATATTTCCAACCGTTTCGAAGAGCATAACGAAGTATTCAATACGCCGGCCGAGAAACAGTTTATCGACGAGAATTTTGCTGCCTGTCCCAACATTTCAATCGACTTCGGTGTGATGGAGAAGGCCTCGAACGTGTATGTGCTCTGTGCCGATTTCGGCTGGAGCGACCTGGGTTCGTGGAGCGCCCTGTATGACCACTCGCCCAAAAACAAGGATGGCAACGTGGCCCAGGGATGCAAGACCCTGCTCTACAACACCACGAACAACGTCATTGCCGTGAAGGGCGACAAACTGGTAGTTGTCGAGGGGCTGAAGGACTACATCATTGCCGAGGCCGACAACGTGTTACTCATTTGCCCCAAGAGCGAGGAGCAGAAGATCAAACAGTTTGTAACCGACGCCAAGATGGCTTTCGACGATACCTACATCTAAACCGTCGTACAGCGTCGACACGATACAAGAAGAGCCGGAGGAAAACCTCCGGCTCTTCTTGTTATTCAGCGTACTCCAATCGGTCTCGATTAAAAGAACTTGGTGGAGACGCCCCAAATGTCGGTGAGCAGGTTGTTGGCCAACCGGCTGGCACCGATTCTGAAGTGCTCGTTGTTGAGCCATTGCTCGCCCAGCACCTCTTTTACCACGCAATAATATTTCACGGCGTCGACCGTCGTAGAGATGCCTCCGGCCGGTTTGAAACCGATCATGGTTCCCGTCTGCTCGTAATACTCCTTGATGGCCTGGCACATCACATAGGCAGCCTCGAGCGTAGCGGCAGGTTCGGTTTTGCCGGTCGATGTCTTGATGAAATCGGCCCCCGAATAGATGGACAGCAGCGAGGCCTTCTTGATGTTCGAAGCCGTCTTCAGGGCGCCCGATTCGAGGATAACCTTCAGGTGCGACTCCTTGCAGGCGTGTTTCAGCTCCTCAATCTCCTGGCACATCTCTTCGTAATTTCCGGCCAGGAAGTTACCCACGTTGATTACAATATCAATCTCGTCGGCCCCGTCGGCAACGGCCAGAGCCGTCTCGGCTACCTTCACCTCGGTAAAGGTCTGCGACGAGGGGAAACCGCCCGATACGGCAGCGATATTCACGGCCGACACGTCGAGGTTGGCGCGAACGGTTCCGGCAAAGTTGGGATAGACACAGATGGCAGCCACGTTGTCCATCTCGGGATGCTCCTCTTCAAAATCGTTCACCCGCTTGGTCATGCGCGTAATCGACTCGGTGTTATCCTCGGTATGCAGCGACGTCAGGTCGATGCAGTGGAACAAAAACTTGTACACATCGGGTGTACTGTTTGCGGCCAGATTGTCCCGAACGATTTTCTCTACGGCAGCCGCTACCTGGGCGTCGTCCAAATCGGTATTGTACCGACTCAACATTTCTTCGTATTTGTCCAATTTATTCTCCATGTTTGGTCAGTTTAGGATTATTGATATGTCTTGTTTTATCTCGATTGGTTTTCTTTTCGATATTCTTTTCGAATGCGGCGGTCAGGTCCACGCCCGTCTGGTTGGCCAGACAGAGCAGCACCCAGAAGACGTCGCACAACTCGTCCGACAGGTCGCTCTGCGCCTCTTCGCCCGGCTTGAACGACTGGTCGCCGTAGCGGCGCGAAATGATACGGGCCACCTCGCCCACCTCTTCGGTCAAGATGGCCATATTGGTCAGCTCGCTGAAGTATCGCACCCCCACACTCTTGATCCAGGCGTCTACCTGCTCTTGTGCCTCTTTGATTGTCATAATTCCTTACTCCTTGTTTTTGGTATCCATGCAAATGGTCACCGGGCCGTCATTTATCAATTCTACCTGCATGTCAGCTCCGAAAACACCCGTGGCGACCTGTCGGCCCACCTCCTCGGAGAAACGCCGGCAGAAGGCCTCGTACATAGGCACAGCCACCTCGTGACCCGCAGCGCGTATGTACGACGGGCGGTTCCCCTTCTTGGTCGAGGCCAGCAGCGTAAACTGGCTCACCACCATGGCCTCGCCGCCCACATCGAGCAACGAGCGGTTCATCACCCCGTTTTCATCGTCGAAAATGCGCAGGTTGGCACACTTCTTGACCAGCCATTCGAGCTCCGAAAGCTCGTCGCTCTCTTCCACACCCAGCAAAATCAAGAGCCCCCGACCGATTGACGAATGCAACTCACCGCCTATCGTTACCGAAGCCCGTTTTACCCGTTGAACAACTACTCTCATGTGAAACTCTCCATTTTTATCGGTGCAGATGTCGAGCCTGTACCCCACCCGGTCTTAACCGACCGGCGCAGTCCGTACTCCCCTCTGCGTAAAGTACAAAGATAATACAAACGACAACAGAAACAAATTTTATTTAATCCTTCTCCCTCAGGTCAGCGACAAGCTATCGCTTTTCGATAGATCAGAACCGCTTTCTAAAAGAACAATTTATATAACTGATTATCAGTTATATAAACTTATATAAGATGTTCTTTGATGATTCGGGCCTTGGCCTCGCCCACCACCGAAGCCAAATCGGCCTCCGATGCCTCTTTGATACGCTTTACACTCTTGAAATGCGTCAACAGCGCATCGCGGGTCTTGGGCCCTATTCCCGCAATGGAATCGAGCGCCGACTTCACCTGCCCCTTGCTCCGCTTGTTGCGGTGGAAAGTAATACCGAACCGGTGTGCCTCGTCGCGCATGTGCTGAATCACCCGCAGCGACTCCGAATTTTTGTCGATATAGAGCGGCAGCGAATCGCCGGGAAAATAGATTTCCTCCAGCCGCTTGGCAATACCCACAATGGGCACCTTGCCCCGTAACCCCAATGCCTCGAGCGACTCCAGCGCAGCACTCAACTGCCCCTTGCCGCCATCGACTATAATCAGCTGCGGCAACTCCTCCCCCTCGTCGAGCAACCGACGATAACGGCGATAGATAATTTCGCGCATCGAGGCAAAGTCGTCGGGGCCCACCACGGTCTTAATATCGAAATGGCGGTAATCCTTTTTCGAGGGTTTCCCCTTCTTGAAGACCACGCACGAAGCCACCGGATTGGTGCCTTGAATATTGGAGTTGTCGAAACACTCCATGTGCCACGGCAGTTCGGGCAAACGAAAATCTTGCTGTATGCGCGAGAGCACCCGCATCACCCGCTGCTCGGGATTCAGCTTTTCGTTTTGCTTCAGCCGGTCTATCTTGTACTGCTTCACGTTCTGCTCCGAGACCGCCAGCAATTTCTTCTTATCACCCCGTTGCGGAACCACAAATTCCACATCGTCGAAACTCGACTCGGGCAGGAAGGGGACCAGAGCCTCCCGGGCCTTGCTGCCAAACCGCGACCGCAACTCGGCAATACCCAGCGACAGAATTTCGGGGGCCGATTCATCGAGCTTTTTCTTATATTCGATGGTGATGCTTTGCACAATCGACCCACCCCGCACGTGCATATAGTTGACAAAGGCTACCCCCTCGTCTTCATCGTAAGAGAAGACATCGATCTCGTGCAACGACGGATTCACGATAACCGACTTGGCCTTATATTTCTCGATTAAATCGTACTTCTCCTTAATCGCCTGCGCCTCCTCAAAACGAAGTTCGGCCGACAGGCTCTGCATCTCCTCCAGCAGGTGACGGCTCAACTGGTGAATATCGCCGTTGAGAATCTGGCGCACCTGCTCGATATAACCGTCGTACTCCTGTTCCGAAATCTTCCCCTCGCAACACCCTTTGCAGTTTTTGATGTGGTATTGCAGGCAGACCCGAAACCGTTTTTTCGCGATGTTTTCGGGGGTAAGCGCATAGTTGCAGGTACGTATCGGATAGAGCTCGCGTATCAACGCCAGCACCGTTTTGGCCAAATGCACATTGGCATACGGACCATAATATTTCGAGCCGTCCTTGTTCACCCTACGGGTAAGAAATACCCGTGGGAAATGCTCGTTCCGCAAGCAAATCCACGGGTAAGTTTTATCGTCCTTGAGCAAGACATTGTAACGAGGCTTGTACTCCTTGATCAGACTGTTTTCGAGATGCAGGGCATCCTCCTCGGTCTTCACGACGATATACTGCAAGTCATAGATATTCTTCACCAGCATATTCGTCTTGGCCGAATCGTGCACCTTGTTGAAATACGAAGAGACCCGACGCTTCAGGTTCTTCGCCTTCCCCACATAGATAATCTTGCCCGTCTTATCGAAATACTGATACACGCCCGGCGTATCGGGTAAGAGGGCAAGTTTGTTCTTAATATTTTCGTTTTTCTCGATCAATCCGTATCAATATTTGATAAGAGCCTCTACCTCGACGTCGTCGGGGAAAGCCTCGCGACCTTTCAGAAATTCCAGTTCGACCAGGAAATTGACATAGATTTTTTTCGGATTAAACCGTTTCACCAGCTTATAGGCAGCCAACATGGTTCCGCCTGTTGCCAGCAAATCGTCGTGCAACAAAACCACATCGTTTTCGCAAAGGGCATCCTTGTGAATCTCGATTACGTCTACCCCATACTCCTTGGTGTAGCTCTCCTGCCAGGTTTCGGCAGGCAACTTGCCCGGTTTACGCATGGGCACAAAACCGGCACCGATGCGGGTAGCCACAATAGGCCCCATGATAAAACCGCGCGACTCGATGCCTACCACTTTGGTTATCCCCTTCTCGGCATACATGCGGGTGAGCATATCCGACAACTCTTTCAAGCAATCGGGCTCTTTGAAGACCGTTGTCAAATCTCTAAACACAATTCCCTTTTGCGGGAAATCGACCACGTCGCGAATCTTGCTTTTAATAATCTCTAAACTCATTTTCTATTCTTGTTATTTTGTTTGTTCTTCCCTTTTGTAATAAGGCTTTGCCCGGTTTTGTTTCACGTGAAACATCAACGCCCGCACAGGAGCAACAAGATGTTTATATCGCTCGGCGAGATGCCCGGTATACGCGAAGCCTGTGCGATGGTTTCGGGGTCGATTCGCTCCAGCTTCTGGCGGGCTTCGGTCGACAGCGCATGTATCTCGCTATACTTGAACCGCCCCTTTATGCGAATATGTTCAAGCCGGGCTATCTTCTCGGCAATCATCTTTTCACGATCGATATAACCCTGATACTTCATCTTTATCTCGGCAGCCTCGACAATTTCGTCGCGTCGGTTTTTGATTGAATCCAACTCCCGCTTCAAGGCCGGAACCAGTTGCGAGAGCTGTGCCAGGTCGAGCTGCGGGCGCAAGACCAGATCGATTAACCGCACTCCCTGTTTCAGCGGTGTAGTACCCAAGGCCTCCAGCCCGGAGTTGATATAGGCCGGTTTTATCGAATAATGTTCGGCAAAATGGATTAAATGGTCTATCCTGTCCCGCTTCTCCCGCAACAAATCGTAGCGGTCGGCCTTGGCCAACCCCAACCGATAAGAGCGCTCGGTCAACCGCATGTCGACATCGTCCTGACGCAACAAGATACGGTATTCGGCCCGCGACGTAAACATACGATAAGGCTCGTCGACCCCCTTGGTCACCAGATCGTCGATGAGCACACCGATATAGGCCTCGTCGCGTCCCAACGTAAACGGCGCACCGCCGTGACAGTTGATGTGAGCGTTTATACCGGCAATAAGCCCCTGCCCTCCGGCCTCTTCGTAACCGGTTGTTCCGTTTATCTGACCGGCAAAAAAGAGGTTGGCGATCTGCTTGGTTTCGAGGTTATGGTTCAGTTGGGTGGGGTCGAAATAGTCATATTCGATAGCATATCCCGGTCGATAGATGCGCACGTCGCGCAAGGCCGGAATCGCCTGTAAGGCCCGTACCTGCACATCGAGCGGCAGCGACGAAGAGAAACCGTTGAGGTAATACTCCTGCGTTGTTTCACCCTCGGGTTCGAGGAAGAGCTGATGCTCCGTTTTATCGGGAAAAGTCACGATTTTGGTCTCGATGCTGGGACAATAACGGGGCCCGATACTCTGTATTTGCCCGTTGTAAAGGGGCGAATCGGGCAACCCGGCACGAAGAATATCGTGCACTTGCTCGTTGGTATAGATGGTCCAGCAGCTGCGTTGCTTCAGCGGACGAGGCTGAAAATCGAGGAACGAGAATTTATGAAAATCGTTCTCGCCCTGCTGTTCGGCAGCCTCTTCGAAGTGGATGCTACGACCGTCGATACGCACCGGTGTACCCGTTTTCATGCGGCCGGCCGTAAAACCCAGTTCGACCAATTGCTCGGTAATTCCGTACGAAGCCGGTTCCGAAATACGACCGCCACGCAACTTGGTGCGGCCGATGTGCATCAAACCATTCATAAAGGTACCAGTCGTGAGCACCACGCATTTGGCGGTGAAGGTCACATTCATGGCCGTAACTACGCCCGTCACCTTCCTGTCTTTTACAAGAATCTGATTTACAGAATCTTGCCACATATACAAATTGTCGGTATTCTCGAGAATCGAGCGCCAGGTCGTGATGAACTTGGCGCGGTCGCTCTGCGAACGGGGGCTCCACATGGCAGGCCCTTTCGAACGATTCAACATTCTGAACTGGATGGCCGTCTCGTCGGTCACAATACCCATGAAACCACCCAAAGCATCGATTTCGCGAACAATCTGCCCTTTGGCAATCCCACCCACGGCCGGATTGCAACTCATCTGAGCTATCTTGTTCATATCCATGGTGATAAGCAAGGTCTTCGACCCCAGATTGGCCGAAGCACACGCCGCTTCGCAACCGGCATGACCGGCACCCACCACGATTACATCGTAATTAAAATCCATTGTATTTTATTTCTCCACGAGCCGTGGGGAGAAAACACAAGCGCTTCCCCACCCCGGTCATATCTGTTTTTTCGATTATCTCAGTTTCAGAGCCTCGTCTTCGCAACGGGTCATCGCTTCGCGTTCACCCGGACCTTTATCGTTGATTCCGCACAGGTGCAGAATGCCGTGTATGATGATGCGATGGAGCTCCTCGTCGTAGTCGGTTCCGAACTGTTCGGCGTTGGAACGGACCGTATCCACACTGATAAAAATATCGCCGCTTATCTTATCGCCCTCGGTGTAGTCGAAGGTGATGACATCGGTATAATAGTCATGCTGCAAATAGGCCTTGTTCACTTCGAGAATCTTCTCGTCGGAGCAAAAAATATAGGCTATATCGCCGCATTTTTTCCCGTACCCCGAAGCGACCCGACGAATCCAATCGGTCGTTTCTCTCTTTTTTATCGCCGGCATCTTGACATCTTCGGCAAAATAACTCACAGCCATAACTTGTATTTTTTATATTCGTATTGTCTCTGCAAAGATAGTGCAAACCCCGGGGAGAAGCAAGTATATTCGTGCGGTAGAGGCATTCACAGCCACTTGAAGAGGTCAGGCCGATCCACCCTGCCCCAACTCGTTTCCATCGCCACACGAGCCGCATCCCGCAGCATACGGTCAAAGATACACATTTCGTTTTATTTGAAGAAGAAATAAGAGACCGTAATGGCCGAAACGGCCCCTATCACATCGGCCAGCAGGGCATACCCCACGGCATAGCGGGTTTTGCGCACCCCTACGCTACCGAAATATACGGCCAATATGTAGAAGGTGGTATCGGTCGAACCCTGTACGGTACAGGCCACCCGACCCACAAACGAATCGACTCCGTAGGTAGACATGGCATCGACCATCATGCCTCGCGAACCACTACCGCTCAACGACTTCATCAGCGCCGTAGGCAGCGCGCCCACAAACTCGGTATCGATGCCCAGCCACCCGAAGAAGGCGGCAAAGCCCTCGACGATATAATCCATGGCTCCCGAGGCCCGGAATATCCCGATGGCCACCAGGATAGCCACCAGGTAGGGAATAATCATCACCGCCGTCTTAAAGCCCTCTTTGGCCCCTTCGATAAAGGCGTCGTAGACGTTGATACGCTTCACCAGACCCGAGACGATAAAGACCACGATAATGGTAAACAGAATGCTGTTGGCAGCAAAAGCCGAGTAGGTAGAAATCTTATCTTCGGGCAACGACGAAAAGTAGTAGAAGACCCCACCCACAAAGGCGGTGAGCCCGAGCCCCCACAGCACGATTACCCGGTCGAATATATTGATACGCTGCTTGATACACAAGGCCAGAAGCCCTACAAAGGTAGCCATAAAGGTGGCGATGAGAATAGGCAGGAAAACGTCCGACGGATTGGCCGCCCCCATCTGGGCCCGATAGGTCATCACCCCGATGGGTATCAGGGTGAGCCCCGAGGCATTCAGCACCAGAAACATCAGCATCGCATCGGTGGCCGTGTCTTTTTTGGGGTTCAGCTCTTGCAACTCCTTCATGGCCTTCAGCCCCAGCGGGGTAGCGGCATTGTCGAGCCCCAGCATATTGGCCGACACATTCATAAACATCGAGCCCAAAGCCGGATGCCCCTTGGGTACCCCCGGAAACAGGCGGGTAAAGAGCGGACTGATCAGGCGCGACAGCACGGCCACCATACCACCCCGTTCGCCGATTTTCATCAGACCGAGCCACAAGGTGAGAACACCCGTCAACCCCAACGAAATATCGAAGGCGGTACGGGCCGAAGAGAACGAAGCATTCATTATATCGGTCCAAATAGCCGTATTGCCATACACCACAGTCTGTACCACCGCCACCACAAAGGCGATGACAAAAAATGCAATCCAGATGTAATTAAGAACCATACGACTGTTTTTGAATGTTTTCGTTTCTCGGGACAAAAATAGTGAAAGGCGAGCGCAGAGACAAATGGAAAACAAAGTTTTCAACATTTGACTATGCCGAGCCGCATCCTGTTTTCTGTAAAAATAGTGAAAGGTGAGCGCAGAATGAAATATCGAAACTTGTTTCAGATATTTTTTATGCCGAACCGTATCCTGTTTTCCATAAAAGTAACCTTTTTAGAAAAATACCACCACTCAAAAACAATTCGACAACAAGCCAACCGATGCCGTTCTATTTCGCACTTTTTCGCAAATGCTCAAAAACAATTTATATTATTATATATCAATAAGTTATTAAAAATTTATCTTCTGGAGAATCGAATATTTTCTTCCTTTCGATTACCTATGCGTCATTTTTTCAGCCAGAAACCTCTATTTTAACAATTCGAAACATTGTCGTCGACAACTGTTTTGTCGTGCAACAAAATCTATCCGTCGGCCCGTCGAAAAAAATTCACTACCTTTGTCGCAAACGACACAACACCATGCACACAGCACAAGAAATCGAAAAAGCCATTCGGGCAGCAGCCGATCCCGGAAGAGTGAAAACCCTCTCGGGCTTCTTCAAAACCGGAGAGGGACAATATGGCGAAAACGATATTTTCATCGGGGTGCCCGTCCCCGTCATACGAAGCATCGCCAAGCAATACATCGACACCCCGCTTGCCGAACTCTCCATCTTGCTGCATAGCCCCGTGCACGAGCTGCGCATGGCTGCCCTGCTCTGCATGGTCGAGCAATTCAAGAAAGCCGACGAACCCCAACGTGCTGCTCTATACAACGCCTACCTGGCTCACACGGCCTGTATCAACAACTGGGACCTGGTAGACCTCTCGGCTTCGCAAATCGTAGGGGGCTATCTCGAACATCGCGACCACGCCCCACTCTACCGGCTGGCCAAAAGCCAGCTCCTGTGGGAGCAACGCATCGCCATCGTGGCTACCTGGCAGTGGATTCGCCGCGGACATCTCGACGACACCCTGGCCCTGGCCGACCTGCTGCTCCATCACGAGCACGACCTCATACGCAAAGCCACGGGCTGGATGCTGCGCGAAGTCGGCAAGAAAGACAAAGCCCGCCTGTGCCGGTTTCTCGACACCCGTTACCGACAGATGCCGCGCACCATGCTACGCTACGCCATCGAGCGATTCACTCCCGAAGAGCGCAAACATTACATGCAAAAATAGGAATACGAGTCAGAGCCTGCCCTCGCGACGCCATTGCCGTTTGTACTTGTAGAGCCGCTGCAACAGTTTGAGCGACGTGATGTGCCAGTAATAACGCCGAACGTGTTCGCGGCAGCACAACTCGATAAAATCCCAACTGCCCACCCGCTTCTTCATGAGCATTCTGATAAAGAGAAACGACATCTTTATCTCCCTGAAATACGACACCCGAGAGTTGGGCTTCTCGAGATAAAAAGGCAAACGGTCGGCCCACTTCCGGTGGAACCGCACCGTATCGTCGAGCCACGGCTGGTTGTAGGAGCCCTCGGAAAAGTGCTCCAGCAGCACATCGTTCGTCACATAGTTGACATACTTCTGCCCCACAGCCATCGAAATATCGAGGTCATACAGATGGAACCCCTGGAAAGTCGCCTCGTCAAACCGAGTCTCGGCCCACACCTCCTTCCTCATAAACAGGCACATGCCGTCGAGCACGATTACCGGCGAAGCCGATACCTTGTCGGGGTTGGCAATGCAATATTTAATCGAGCCGTTCCTGAACCGCTGTATATAATTGTAGCGTGTATACTGCTTCATCGAGCCCCACCCCGAGTAGGCCGCCAGCTTGGCAGTCGAACCGGCAAAACCCACCACACCCGTCGCGGGCCGTTGCAAGAGCGACACGATGCGCTCGCCCCAATCGGGGGTTCTGAAAAATATATCTTCATGAGCAAAGCAGAGGTATTCGCCTTTTGCCTTCGCGGCACACAAGTTATATACATGAGTAATACCGTAGCCCGTCTCGCGGTTGTCGTGAACGACAAACTCGCAAGGACAACCTACCGTCATGAGCACATTCTCGCAAAACTTTTCCAGTTTCGCCGGGTCGACCGAACAAACTATCATGGAAATCATGCCAAACAATCCTCCTCTCGATTACAAAACCAAACCGTCTCGGCTCCTCGTCAGTAAAACACCTCAGCCGCGAAACCCATGAAAACAGACTCTCAACAGCCTAATTTTTCGGGTCTTTCTTTACAGGCACATTTATAAATATTATCTTTGTCAAAGATAAAGCAGCGATTTTTTCTTACATATTATTTCGACCAATCGCCGTTTTATATCGAAAAAAATAACCAAGTCACCCCGAAATGGAACACATTCACCTGTTTTTCGCCTTGAACGACACCTACTGTCGGCACTGTTGCACGACAATAGTTTCCCTCCTGGAGAACAACCCCGACGACTTCTTCGACATCTACCTCCTCTCGGACTATATCTCGCCCGAGAACCGGCAGAAACTCTCGTCGCTCGGGCAACGATACAGCCACCACACGATACATTTCCACATCGTCGACGATACCGACTTCCGCAACTTCAACCTCAACATCGGGTACATCACCCTGCAAACCTACTACCGCTATGCCATTGCCGAGTGGTTTCCCCAACTCGACAAAGCCCTCTATCTCGACTGCGACCTGGTGGTAAACGGCCCGCTCAAAGCCTTGTGGCAGACCGATATAACCGACTATATCTGTGCCGGGGTCCCCGATTTGTGGATTGAGAACATCTACTACAAGCCCGAGATAGGCATGTCGCTCGACGAACTCTACATCAACGCCGGGGTACTCCTGCTCAATCTGAAAAGAATGAGAGAGGAACACACCGGCCGACTCTTGTCACAGGCCACCGCACAGCCGCCCTGCAAAATAAAATTTCAGGACCAGGACATCATCAATCTCGTGTGCCGGGGCAAAATCAAGGCTCTGCCCGAGAAGTTCAACTTCACGACCGAAAATGCCTTCAAGCACCCCGACCAAAGAGCCGAAGCCGCCATCATACACTACACCGGCGAGCGCAAACCCTGGTGCGACAAGATTTGTCAAAACCCCTTGAAACATCTATATTTCGACTATTTGCTAAAAACGCCCTACAACGATACCCTAAAAAAAGACTCTATGCTGAAACGACTCACCCACCTCTTCTCGCACAAACAGAAAGATTCGTCCCGCCCCATACGCGTGGCCCTGCTCATCGACGAATTTTTCGGCGGTGCCGGAACGGCATTCGGCGGATACGGTTTTCTGGCCCGACACTACATTGCCAAATATCTCCCGTGCGACGATATACAAATAGACGTGCTGCTGCGACTCGACTACCAGCGGAAGAAGAAAAAAGCAACCAAAACCCGGGTAGACAACGTCGACGTATATGTGCTGCCCGGACGGAAATATGCCGCTGCCTGGCTGAAGAGAAAGAACTACGACCTCTACTTTTCCATCGAGCTAACCAGCTCGTTCCTCCAGTACGAACCCGACCCCGGCAAGCGTCTGCTCCTGTGGGTACAGGACCCGAGACCCTGGAAAGACTGGCTCGAGATACAGACCGTCAAGCTCTTCCCCGAGTCGTGCTACTGGAACACCGAGGTCTACGAACTCGTACACCGCCTCTACACCGAGGGGCGCGTCACCTTCGTCACCCAAGGCCGATTCCTCATCGAGAAAGCCCGATGCCTCTACCGCCTCTCGCCCGAGACTCCTATCGACTATCTGCCCAACCCGGTAGACATCGATCCCGCATTCGACGTGAAGAGCTTCCCCAAGAAAAACCACATCATCTTCATCGGCCGCATCGAGTCGGTAAAGCGGGGCTGGCTCTTCTGCGAGATTGCCAAGCGCATGCCCGAATACGAGTTCTACATGCTGGGACAATCGTTCCGCGAGAAGGCTCAAAACGACTCGGTCATGGCACAATACCGGGAAGGTATCAAAAACCTGCACTTCACCGGCCACGTCGAGGGCGAAGAAAAATTCAACTATATCAAGGAGGCCAAGATTCTCGTCAACACCTCCATACACGAAGCACTGCCCGTGACTTTCCTCGAAGCACTCGCCTACGGCACACTGCTGGTGAGCTGCCAAAACCCCGAGAGCCTTACCGAGAAATTCGGCATCTATACCGGCCCCGTGCTGGGCGACGGATTCGACAAGATAGACCTTTTTGTCGAGGCCATTCGCTCCCTCATGGAGAACGAAGAGAAGCGGCAGGCTCTCTCGATTGCCGGGTATGAATATGTAAAACAGGTACACAATGTGCCCGATTTCATACGCAACACCCGGGAACTCATCCGCCGCGAAGCCCGCAGATAAAAATCTTTCGGCCGACCCGCGAACCCGATTGCCGCATTATCACTACCTTTACAAAAAGAAAAACGACAAGAGCATGACACCCCAAGTATCAGTCATCATTCCCGTTTACAACGTAGGCAAATACCTTGAGAAATGCCTTACATCGGTCGTGGGCCAAACCTTCGCCGACCTGGAAATCATAATCGTCAACGACGGCAGTACCGACGACTCGCCCCAGATTATCGCGCGGTTTGCCCGGCAAGACCCTCGCATCGTGGTCATCAACAAAGCCAACGAAGGGCTCGCCTATGCCCGCAAATCGGGCGTCGAGGCTGCCCGGGGCACCTATATCTACCACCTCGACGGCGACGACTACATCGAGCCCGACGCTATCGAACGGATGTACACCAAAGCCCGGGAGACCGATGCCGACATGGCTGTGGCCCGTTTCTCAATCGACTACCCCGAAACCAGTACATCACAGCCCTCGCTCCTCCCGAGCCGCGAAAGCTACACCGGCCTGGAATATTTCTCGGAGATTGCTCTCTCCAAAGCCCACTGGTCGGTATTCAGCCACCTGCACAAGCGCAGCCTGTACACCCACGTCGCCTTCTGCAAAGAGCTCAGCTACGGCGAAGATGTCTACCTCACCGCGCAGCTGACCTACTACGCTTCGCGCGTTGTAATCCTCAAAAGCCAGCCGCTCATGTACTATATCATACGGAACAGCTCCATCACTAACAGCCGGTTCAGCGAGCAAAAGGCCCGCGACATACAGCTCTACCCCGACCTGATAAACGATTTTTTCAAGGATAAACCCGAATATGCCTCGTTGCAAAAAGAACTCGGGGCTATCCGCATACAAGCCTACAACACCCTGTTGAGCAAACGGTGGTTCAACGATGCCCACCGGCTGAGCCGGGAGTCGCTCGCCATCTTGCGCCAATACCCCGACCTCAGGAACGTCCCCCAGATACGGGCCTTCCGCAAACTCTTCACTCTCTATGCCCACAGCCGGGTATTAGGAAGATTGTATGCCCAGTATTATATTTGCAAAAAGAAAATCAAGTAATGGCACCCCGAGTCTCTGTCGTCATTCCCGTTTACAACGTGGGCAAGCAGCTCGAAACCTGCTTGCAGTCGGTTGTCGGTCAAACTTTTACCGACCTGGAAATCGTTGTTGTCAACGACGGCAGTACCGACGACTCGCCCCAGATTGTCGCCCGGTTTGCCCGACAGGACCCCCGCATCGTGGTCATCGACCGTCCCAACGAAGGGGTGGCCTATGCCCGCAAGCGTGGTGTAGAGGCGGCTCGCGGCGAATACATACAATACCTCGACAGCGACGATTACCTCGAACCCGATGCCATCGAACTGCTCTACCGGAAAGCTGTCGACGAACAGGCCGATATGGTGGTACTCCCCTTTTGGCTCGAGAGTGAGAACCGCAAGAAAGCCTCCAATCCGGCACCGGGCCCCTACGACCCGGTATCGTTCTTCTATTCCCTGGCCTTTTGCCGCAACTACTGGGCCGTATGGTCGTTTCTGCACAAGCGGTCGCTATACGCCCGAGTACACGTCGAAAAGGGCCTGAGCTATGGCGAAGACGCCTATCTGACCGCGCAACTGACCTACTTTGCCCGCAAAATCGTGGTACTCGAGTCACACCCGCTGTTGCACTATGTCATTCACAGCGGCTCGGCCACCCTGAGCGGGTTCTCCGAAAAAAAGGCTCGTGACATCGAACTGTATCCTCAACTGCAACGGCGTTTCTATGCCGACAAGCCTACCTATCGACAAGTAGAAAAAGCTCTTGCCAATGTCGAATTGGGAGCCATCGTCCTGTTGTTGAGCAAACGCTGGTTCGGCGAGGCCCGACGCCTGGCCCTGCGAGCCATGGAAATCGAGAAACAATTCCCGGGGCTGCTGCACCAGCGCCCCGCCCGCCATTATCGCAAACTGCTGAAAGCCTATGCCCGCAGCGAATTTTGGGGCAAGCTGATGGCCCGCTATTATCTTTTAACCCGGAAAATAAAATAGTACGACCCATGAAGATACTCTTCTTTTCACACGGAAAACGAGCCAACGGAGGGGCCGAACGCTGCTTGCTCGACCTCATCAAGGGGATAAAGCAAGCCCATGCTTCGTGGGAAATCTATGCCGTCTTCCCGGGACAGGACGAGCTGTGGGAGATGACCCGTCCCTACCTCTCGGGGTATGCTTTCATACGGCAGCCCTGGTGGCTGGTGCGTCCCCAAAAACGCGGCTGGCGCAAGCGGTTGCTCTTCGGCCTGCAAAAGCAATCGGCCATACGCCAAACCCGCAACTACCTCCGGGCCGTGGCCCCCGACATTGCCGTCACCAACACCCTGGCTACCCCCATCGGAGCCTGGGCAGCCCGGGAAGAAAACATTGCACACCACTGGTTCATTCACGAAATTCCCCCATTGGCGCGCAATCTGGTCTATCTGTTCAACGAGCAGGAGAGCCTGAGGCAAGTAGATGCCCTGTCGCAGAAAATCATCGTTCCCTCCGATTTCGTAGGCGAATATTACAAAGCCCATTTCCCCGAAGCCGGGAAAATAGAGATCGTGTACCAGTCGGTCGACATCGTGCCCCCCGCACGTCCCCGGGTCGACCAGCCCTTCACCATAGGCATGCTGGCCAATTTCGAGCCCAACAAGGGACAACATATCGCCATCGAGGCCTTTCGCGAGGTCGTGAAAGAGTACCCCGACACACACCTGCTGCTCATCGGCGGCAACCACAGCCGATATGCCCAGGAAATCAAGGAAAGCGTCATTGCCTACAAACTGGAATCGAATGTCTCGATTGTCGAGCACACCATTCACCCCCACGACTACCTCATACAGGCCGACGCCGCCCTGGTATGCTCGGGTTTTGAATGTTTCGGCCGGGTAATCGTTGAGGGACTCAAATGCGGGCTGCCCGTCGTTGTTCCCGACAAACCTTTCGGCCGGGAACTGATTCGGGAGGGATACAACGGTTTTCTCTACAACCGCGACGATGCCCATGACCTGGCCCGCAAAATCATCTTGCTACGCCGGCAAGACCTCTCTACCTTGAAACAGAATGCACTGGATTCGGTCGAGAACCGCTTCTCGGTCCATTCATTCGCCCAAGATTTTACTGCTATCATCAATCCTGCAAAGTCATGAACAAGCCCTCGGTAATCATCGTCATACCCATCTATACAACTCGACTGAACGATTGGGAGCACGCTTCGCTGCGTCGGTGCTTCGAGGTACTCTCCGCTTACGACAAGTGCTTCGTAAAGCCCCGGTCGCTCGACCCGAAGCCACTTACCGACCTCTACCCGGCCGACCTCGTGGTCAACTTTCCCGACGACTTTTTCAAGGGTATCGCCGCCTATAACCGGCTCATGATGTCGTCCCGGTTCTACGAAGCCTTCGACAAGTGGGACTACATGCTCATCTACCAGCCCGACGCCTGGGTATTCGACGACCGGCTGGACGACTGGTGTGCCCGCGGATACGATTACATAGGAGCTCCCTGGATACCCAAACCCAAATATGGCCGCCTGTACTACCGCCTATTCAACCGTCTGAAACGGGCCTTCAGCCGGGTATCGGGGGCTTCGGATTACAGCCAGCTCTACTATCGGGTGGGCAACGGCGGCCTGTCGTTGCGCCGCATCGCCCTCTTTGCCCGCACGGCTCACGAAATGGAGTCGCAGGTAGCCCGCTACCTGAGCCACCCCGGGGTCGACTTCTACAACGAAGACATTTTCTGGAGCCTCGAAGCCAACCGCGAAAAAGAGCGGCTGAAAATACCCGGGTGGCAAGAGGCACTCCAATTCTCGTTCGACAAGAATCCAGCCGTCTGCTACGAACTCAACGGCCATCGTTTGCCCTTCGGGTGCCACGGCTGGAGCAAAAAAAATATGTTGCCCTTTTGGGAACAACATATCCAAACACTTAGAGACGGCTAATCGAGCCGTCTCTACCCTTCCCCCGTCTTACAGAAAAGGAAGGTATCGCGATATTTTCTTCCGTATGTTCGACGAGGTCTGCACAAAGCGGTCTTCGCCCGCAGCGTTGTCGTCGAAACATTTCAGATACACGGCATTCATCTCGTCGGCCAACCGTTTCGGGTCGAACCGCACGACATACGCCTTGCCCTCTTCAATCATCTCGTCACGCAACTTCTCGTCGCTCATCACCCGCTTCATGGCTTCGGCCATACCGGCTACATCGTCGGGACCTACATAAATCGAGTGAGGTCCGCCGGCCTCTTCGAGACACGAACCCGTAGCGGCAATTACCGGTACGCCGGCCGAGAGAGCCTCGACAATGGGAATACCGAAACCTTCGAAACGCGACGGATAGACAAACGCCGTAGCCAGATGGTACAGCACGGGCAGATCGCCGAATTTCAGATTGTGAATAATGTGTACCCGGTCGCTCAACCCGTGAGCCTCGACATAGGCTTTCACCTTCTCGGCATAGGGAGTACACTTGCCCACGGCTACCAGATGCACGTCGCCCAACTGCTCGATAGCCTTCACGGCCAGCAGCAGATTCTTGCGCTCCTCGATAGTGCCCACGCTCAAGATAAAGCGGTCGGGCAATCCGTAAGCATCGAGCACACGAGCCTTCTCGGCTTCCGATACCGGTTTGGCAAAAACAGGGTCGCAACCCTGGTAAACCACATCGATTTTATCGGGCGAGATACCGTAAAACTTCACGATGTCGCGCTTCGTGCACTCGCTCACCGCCACAATGCGGTCGGCCTTGCGGCACGCATATCTGAACTTGTAGTTATAAATCTTGCGATCCAGCCAGTGATAATACTGGGGATAACGCAGGAATATCAAATCGTGAATGGTCACCACGCTGCGAATGCCCGTGCGATGAAGCCCGATGGGCAATTCGTTGCTCAATCCGTGGTACAGTTGTACACCGTCTTGCAACAGCCCCCGTTTGATAAAGAAGGTCCGCCACAAGGCTTTGCAGCTTTTCATCAAGAAAGAGCGGGGTAAAATAGAAGCTACGTTTTTGTGCATCAACAGGGAATCATACGAGGCATTCTTGCATTTCTTGGGTATATACATACGGTATTTGTGCTCGTTGCCGTACGTAGCCATCGTATCTACCATGAATCGGCTGTAATTGCCCAGTCCGGTAAAATTGGCGTTAGCCCTCTTTGCATCGAATCCTATAATCATTCCTTCAATCTCAATTTACGGTCTACATAAGAATAGATGTATTTTACACCCATTTTGCTGCATGCCCCCCAAAAAATTTTCATTTTTCGTAGAAGGCAAAGATAAATTGCTCATTTACAAAACGCTATAATTGCATTTCTCCCCTATCACTTTTTCCTGTTTTTGGGTTTTTCCACGGGAATCTACCATACCCTATACTACTACTCTATACGGAATCTGCGCACAAAGGTACATTTTGTTGCAATTATTTTTATCTTTGTGCAAAGAAAAATACGTAGATTACCTCGTATTGCCCACAAAAAGAACGAGAGATGATACAAAAATTCGACTTTTTAATCATCGGTTCCGGTATCGCCGGAATGAGTT
This sequence comes from uncultured Barnesiella sp., assembly GCA_902471075.1. Classification (GTDB taxonomy): domain Bacteria; phylum Bacteroidota; class Bacteroidia; order Bacteroidales; family Barnesiellaceae; genus Barnesiella. Next base: position 28,556 of record CABRIW010000001.1, read on the forward strand.
TTGCTCTCAAAGTAGCACACAAAGGAAAAGTAGCCCTCATTTGCAAAACCGAACTGGAAGAGGCCAACACCTATTTTGCTCAAGGAGGCGTAGCTTCGGTAACAAACACATTGGTCGACAACTTCGAAAAACATATCGAAGACACCATGATAGCCGGCGACTGGCTCAGCGACCGCGCCGCTGTCGAAAAGGTCGTGCGCGAGGCCCCCTCGCAAATCAAGGAGCTCATCAAATGGGGCGTCGACTTCGATAAAAACGAAAAAGGCGAGTTCGACCTGCACCGCGAAGGCGGCCACTCCGAGTTCCGCATCCTCCACCACAAAGACAACACCGGTGCCGAAATCCAGGACAGCCTCATCAAGGCCGTCAAACAGCACCCCAACATCACCATCTTCGAGAAACATTTTGCCATCGAGATCATCACCCAGCACCATCTGGGAGTTACCGTCACCCGGCAGACTCCCGACATCGAGTGCTACGGTGCCTATGTACTCGACCTCAATACCGGCAAGGTAGACACCTTCCTCTCCAAAGTGACCCTCATGGCCACCGGCGGCGTGGGTGCCATCTACCAAACCACCACCAACCCGCTCGTGGCTACAGGCGACGGCATCGCCATGGTATATCGGGCCAAAGGTACCGTCAAGGACATGGAGTTCATCCAGTTCCACCCCACGGCGCTCTACCACCCCGGCGACCGCCCCTCGTTCCTCATCACCGAGGCCATGCGCGGCTACGGTGCCGTGCTGCGCACGCTCGACGGTAAGGAGTTCATGCAGAAGTACGACCCGCGTCTGTCGCTGGCTCCCCGCGACATCGTGGCCCGGGCCATCGACAACGAGATGAAAAACCGGGGCGACGACCACGTCTACCTCGACGTCACCCACAAAGATCCCGAAGAGACCAGGAAACACTTCCCCAACATCTACGAGAAGTGCAAGAGCCTGGGCATCGATATCACCCGCGACTACATACCCGTAGCCCCCGCCGCCCACTACCTGTGCGGCGGCATCAAGGTCGACCTCGACGCCCGCTCGTCCATCAACCGCCTCTATGCCGTAGGCGAATGTGCCTGCACCGGCCTGCACGGCGGCAACCGGCTGGCATCCAACTCGCTTATCGAGGCCGTAGTCTACGCCGATGCGGCCGCCAAGCACAGCCTCAAGGTCATCGACAACTACTCCTACCAAGAGAATGTCCCCGAGTGGAACGACGAGGGGACCGTAGAGCCCGAAGAGATGGTGCTCATCACCCAAAGCGTCAAGGAGGTGGGCCAGATCATGAGTACCTATGTGGGTATCGTCCGCTCCAACCTGCGCCTCAAACGTGCCTGGGACCGCCTCGACATCCTCTACGAAGAGACCGAAAGCCTCTTCAAGCGCAGCAAGGCCTCGAAAGAGATTTGCGAACTGCGCAACATGATCAACACCGGTTATCTGGTGATGCGTCAGGCCATGGACCGCAAGGAGAGCCGGGGGTTGCACTACACCATCGACTATCCGCACCCCGACACCACACCGCACAAGTAACCGGTCGAAAACACGACTGTCGACCCACGCGTAGAACCGCATTGCTTATATCAACGGGGCTGTGTAGAAATGATTCGTTTTTCCCACAGCCCCTTGTTATCGATAGCAGGCACCATGCCGCCCGGGAAAAATAGAATTAAAAACCAATATATCGTTATGAAAAATCGTATCATCCCCGTTGCCATAGCGACAATAGCGATGACAACCTTTTCAAATTGTAATCAAGTGAAGAAAATAGAACATCTGCCCTACCCCGAAACCGAGCGCGGCAACGTGACCGACAACTACTTCGGCACCGAAGTGGCCGACCCCTACCGCTGGCTCGAGGACGACCGCTCCGAAGCGACGGCCGCCTGGGTAAAAGCAGAAAACGAAGTGACCTTCGACTACCTGTCGAAGATTCCCTTCCGCCAGGCCATCAAAGAGCGACTGACCGAGCTGTGGAACTACCCCAAAGAGAGTGCCCCCACGAAAAAGGGCGACTGGCTTTACTTCTCGCGCAACGACGGTTTGCAAAATCAAGACATCATCTACCGGCAGGCCAACCCCGACGCCGAAGCCGAGGTATTCCTCGACCCCAACCAACTCTCCGACGACGGAACGGTAGCCTTGGCTTCCACCTCGTTCTCGAAAGATGGCAAATACTTTGCCTTCGCTACGGCTGCATCGGGCTCGGACTGGGTCGAGATACACGTCATGGAGACCGAGGGTAAACGTCTGCTCGACGACTGCATCGAGTGGGCCAAATTCTCGGGAGCCACCTGGAGCCCCGACAGCAAAGGCTTCTATTACAGCCGATACGACGAGCCCAAGGAGGGCGTGTTTACCTCCAAGAACGAATATCAAAAGGTCTATTATCACCAAGTAGGCACTCCCCAAAGCGCCGACCGCCTCGTCTATACCGACCCCCAGCATCCGCTGCGATACTTCTCGGCCTGGGAGAGCGACGACAGCCGCTGGGTATTCGTCCTTTCGTCCGAGGGTACATCGGGTAGCGAGATTCTCTACAAACGCAAGGGCGACTCCTCCTTCCAGGTTCTGCTCAAAGGCTTCGACTACGATTACAGCCCCGTCGAGTGCCAGGACGACCAGCTCTACGTCATGAGTAACGAAGGGGCCGAGAACTACCACCTCATCAAAATCGACCTCAACGACCCCACAAAACGCCAAGTAGTCATCGCCGAAAAGGAGAATCTGCTCGAGAGTGTCAGCTCGGCCGGTGGCTGCCTGATGGCCATCTACCTCGAGGATGCGCAAAACAAGGCCTATCAATACGGTCTGGACGGCAAACTCATCCGCGAAATAGAACTGCCGGGTATAGGCACAGTCGAAGGCTTCAACGGCGAAAAGGAGGATACCGAACTCTACTACTCGATTACCACCTTCACGGCCCCGGCCACCATCTACTCGTTCGACCTCAAGAGCGGCAAGTCTACCCTCTACTTCCGTCCCGAAGTAGCCTTCAACCCCGACGACTTTACTACCGAACAGATATTCTTCACCAGCAAGGACGGCACGCGCGTGCCCATGTTCGTATCGCACAAGAAAGGGATGAAGCTCAACGGCAACAACCCCTGCTACCTCTACGGTTACGGCGGTTTCCAGATTAACCTCACCCCCTCGTTCAGCCCCTCGTCAATCATGTTCATGGAGCAGGGCGGCGTGTATGTCTTCGTCACGCTGCGCGGCGGCCTCGAATATGGCGAGAAGTGGCACCGGGCCGGCATGCTCGAGAACAAGCAGAACGTATTCGACGACTTCATCTCGGCAGCCCAATACCTGATAGACAACCGATACACCTCGTCCGAAAAACTCGCCATTGCCGGCGGCTCGAATGGCGGTCTGCTGGTGGGTGCCTGCGAGGTTCAGCGGCCCGACCTCTTTGCCGTGTGTCTGCCCAGCGTGGGTGTTATGGACATGCTCCGCTATCACAAGTTCACCATCGGTTGGGGCTGGGTAGTCGAGTACGGTTCGAGCGACAACCAAGAGCAGTTTGAATACCTCTACAAATATTCGCCGCTGCACAACATCAAGAAGGGTGAGAAATACCCCGCCACCCTCATCACCACGGCCGACCACGACGACCGGGTAGTACCGGCCCACTCGTTCAAGTTTGCGGCTCAGATGCAATATGCTCAGTCGGGCAACGCCCCCATACTCATACGCATCGAAACCAACGCCGGGCACGGTGCCGGCAAGCCTACCTCGAAACGTATCGACGAGGCTACCGACTGCTACGCCTTCCTGTTCCAGAATACAAATACTCCCTATATTCCTGTCAATCAGAAGAAATAAAGCAGATATTCCCTCCTGAGAAAAGAGTTCGTCCCCCAGCCGGGGGCGGACTCTTTTGCATTTCCACACACCCCCGAAACAAATTTATAGCCAACTCTACCCCTGCTTTCCCGAACCTTTTCTCTCCCCGGTTGTTCTTACCATACAAAAAGCAATCTGCCATGATGAAATCGATTCAAGGAACCCAAACCGAACAGAACCTGCTCAAAGCCTTTGCCGGCGAATCGCAGGCCCGTAACCGCTACACCCTCTTTGCCCGGAAGGCGCAGGAGGAGGGATATGAACAAATCAGAGCCGTCTTTGCCGAAACGGCCGAACAGGAACTGGCCCACGCCACCCGCTTCTTCAATTTCCTGCAAGGGGGCATGGTCTCCATCACCGCCGAGTATCCGGCCGGACGTGTAGGCACCACGGCCGAAAATCTGCTCGAGGCTGCCGAAGGCGAACGCCTCGAATGGAGCGACCTCTACAACAACTTCGGACAGGTAGCTGCCGACGAAGGTTTCAAGGATGTGGCCACGGCCTTCAAGATGGTCGCCCAGGTCGAGAACTTCCACGAGTGGCGCTACCGCAAACTGCTCGAACGGCTCCACGACGACACCCTCTTCAAACGCGAGATTCCTATTCGCTGGCAATGCCGCAACTGCGGCTACATCTACGAAGGTACCGTGGCTCCCGCCCGATGCCCGGCCTGTCTCGAACCGCGCGCCTTCTTCGAGCCCGCCCGCGAAAACTATTGAACAAAACTATCTATCTTTTCATACGACCCAGCCCGTGGTTTGTGACTCCCCGTCGCCGCCACGGGTCTCTTTTTGTATCCCCTCAAGCCGAGCCCGAATCTCCCTCGCCTACGGCTTCATGGCCGAGCGGGCGAGCAACTTGTGCCCGATGCGACAATAGAGGCACTTGTGTGCCTGGCAATATTCGTTATTCAACTGTATCACAGCCTGGCTCTCGAGCGCACTGTTTACCCCCACCCCCATTGCTGCGAAACGGCGCACAATCGAGTTCTTCTCGGGGCGCAGCGACTCGAGCAACGCCAGGGCCCGGTCGGTCATCGCCTCGTTGCCGGTCGATACCCCACAGGCATAGAGCAGCGGGGCCACGGCGTTGATGAGCACGATGTCGATCGCACTCTCGCCCAGCACCGCACTCGACTCGGGCGAGGCGTGCCCGAAGAGGTAGTGTGTAGTCCAATAACCCGACAGCTCGACCTTGAAGATAGCCCGCAGCGCCTCGTCGCTGTCGGCCTCGCAGATGCGCGAAAAGAGGTTGAATCCCCGGTGTATATACTGGGCCAGCATGGCAATGCGCCGGTGGGGAAAGTTGGCCGGCCGCAGCCTGAAGAACTTCCAGCTGTCGGGGTTGATGGGCGTGAGTCCGAACTTGTTTCGCAAGAAGGCATACTCACTCGTCAACCGCGTATAGTAGTCGTCGCCCGCATGCTCCCCCTCGACCAACAGTCCCGCCTGCCCGAAGAGGAAAGCCTCGACCTGCGCCAGCGAGTCGGCATGCTTCTGCATGAAACGCAGCGGCAGACTGCGAGCCAACCGCTCGAAGGCATCGCCGTTGATGCCGAACCCCAGACTGCGCGATACCGCCACGTAGCACACCTCTTCCCAGCTGCCCCGATAGAGCTCGAGCCAGTCATGCAGACGCTGAGCCTTGGCCTGCAACCGCTCTACGGCCAGCGACGAAATCCAGTCGGCCAACAACACCGGGTCGAAATCGCTGATGTATCGGGCACACGACTGGCTGGGCGAGTGGGCTACCAGCGACTCGTAATCGGCCCGGAACGTGGGCGAACACGACAGTACCAGCGTGGGAATCTCCTCACCGTCGGTGCGGCAGACCGGGGTATCGGCCACCTCGACCACATGCAGCACCACCGAGTCGTAAGCCGGGTCGAGGTGATGGTTGTGCCGCCGCCAGTCCGAAGCCCGCCGGTGAATCTCCACGTTACCGGCCCAGACGTAACCGTCAATTCCGATTTTGGCATTGAAAAAATCGGGGCCCGAGTCGGTATTCAACCGCCCCACGTCGATTACCCGCACCTTGCGGCCGTCGACCGTCGTCAGTCGCGACGGGTCGAAGAGCCGGTGCTGCCACACATATTGCATGAGTTTTTCCATACGAGCAAGCTGTTTACGTGTTTTTCATCTTTTCCGTCCATTACCCTACCCGGGAAAAAGGGAGGAAACGACAGAGATAACTCCCGAAAACGGTGTTTTTATTCGCCTCGGCGCTCACCATTCTCTATCTTTTACTATCTTTGTCTCTGCATATATGCAAATTAAATGAACCTTATTGAATAAACCGGTATAAACCGAGATGTTTTGTAACAGAAGTTCGATATGAAAATAGCGCTTATTGGATACGGAAAAATGGGACATGCCATCGAAGAGATAGCTCTGTCTCGCGGACACGAAATTGTGTGTCGCATCGATAAAGACAACCAGGACGATTTTGATTCACCCCAGTTCAAGAGTGCCGACGTGGCCATCGAGTTCACCGCTCCCACCGTGGCACTAGGCAACTACCGCCGGGCCTTTGCCGCCGGTGTTCCCGTGGTATCGGGTACGACGGGCTGGCTCGAGCATCTGCCCGAAGTGAAAGAGGCCTGCGAGAAGGGTCAGACCTTTTTCTACGCCTCCAACTTCAGCCTGGGCGTGAACATCTTCTTTGCCGTGAACAAATACCTGGCCGGCATCATGAACCACTTCCCGCAATACGAAGTGAGCCTCGAAGAGATTCACCACGTGCACAAGCTCGACCACCCCAGCGGCACCGCCATCACGCTGGCCGAAGATATTATCGGCCAACTCGACTCGAAGCATTCGTGGACCGAGGCCCAGCCTGCCCCGGCCGACGCCATTCCCGTCGTAGCCCGTCGCGAAGGCGAGGTGCCCGGCACCCATATCGTCACCTACGACAGCGAGGTCGACACCATCCGCATCTCCCACGAGGCCAAGAGCCGCAAAGGATTTGCCCTGGGAGCCGTCGTTGCCGCCGAGTTTACGGTGGGCAAGAAAGGTTTCCTCACCATGCAAGACCTCTTCTCGTTTCTCAAATAATCCCCTGTCATGGATCAAAACACCGCTTCGAAATACAGCCTCGCCGAACGGCTGAAATGGGTCAAAAAGACCCGCTGGATACGATTCTCGATCGTAGCCCTCATCTACATCGGCTGGACCATCTGGCTCAACAACTACTACGTGCTGTTCGGGCTCCTGCTCCTCATCGACATCTACCTCACCCAGTATATCCCCTGGGGGTGGTGGAAAACGAGCAAAAACCGCGCCGTGCGCACCGTCATGGAGTGGGTCGATGCCATTGTCTACGCCCTGGTGCTGGTCTACTTCATCTTCATCTTCATCTTCCAGAACTACCAGATACCCTCCTCGTCGCTCGAGAAGTCGATGCTGGTGGGCGACTATCTGCTGGTAAGCAAGATGAGCTACGGTCCGCGGGTACCCAACACCCCGCTGCACTTCCCCCTGGCCCAGCACACCCTGCCCATACTCAACACGAAATCGTATATCGAGTGGCCCCAGTGGCCCTACCACCGGCTCAAGGGTTTCGGTAAGGTAGAACGCAACGACATCGTGGTCTTCAACTTCCCGGCCGGCGATACTGTGGCTACCAAACAGCCCAACTCCGACTACTACACCCTCTGTTTCTACGACGGACGCGAAGCGGTGAACCGCAACAAGGCACTCTATGGCGACATCATCTACCGTCCCGTAGACCGTCGCGAGAACTATGTGAAGCGCTGCGTGGGATTGCCCGGCGATACCTTCAGCATCGTGAAGAACGACATCTACATCGACGGCGTCAAGCAGCCGCGCCCCAAACACATGCAGCTCAACTACCTGGTGAAAACCAACGGCCGCTACCTAGCCAACAGCGATTTCGAGCGGTGGGGCATCAGTGTCGACGACCGCATCCCCCTCGACATCTCGAGTGAAAACGCCCGCAAAAACCTGGCCAGTTGGGGCATCACCCCCAACCCCGACGGCAGCATGAACCCCGTCTATGAACTCCCCCTCACGCAGGCCATGATTGCCCAGATGCGCAAGGACCCGTCCATCGAGCAGATAGTCGAAGAACCTGGATTCCTGGGCGGACAGACCTACCCGCTGGTGACCTCGAACACCTGGACCCGCTCGGACTACGGCCCCGTGTGGATTCCCAAGAAGGGAGCCACCCTCAAGCTCACCCTCGAAAACCTGCCCATCTACGAGCGACCCATCACCGCCTACGAGCACAACAACCTGCAAGTGAAGGATGGCAAAATCTATATCAACGGGCAGGAGACCGACTCCTACACCTTCAAGATGGACTACTACATGATGCTGGGAGACAACCGCGACAAGTCGGCCGACAGCCGCTACTGGGGCTTCGTACCCGAAGACCACATCGTGGGCAAACCCATGTTTGTATTCCTCTCGCTCGACAAGGACAAAGGACTCTTCGACGGTAAGATTCGCTTCAACCGCATGTTCCGGTCGGTCGACAGCCTGGTCAACTAACAGATGATGAAACGAGAGACTATACGCACGATTCTGGTCACGGTAATTGTCATTATCGCGATTGTATGGTCTGTCCGCTTTTTCGTGGTCGAACCCTACCGCGTACCGCCCGGCCAGATGGAGAACAGCCTCTTGCCGGGTGACCGCCTGTGGGTCGACAAGTGGTCGTTCCGCTGGGGCCACCGTACCCCCGCCCGCCGCGACCTGCTGGTCTTCACACTGCCCTCGCTCCATCAGTCGCAGAGTGCCGGCGACGAAGTGGCTATAGCCCGCTGCATAGGTCTGCCCGGCGACACCGTTCGCAGCACCGGGAACCACCTGTTTATCAACGGTAAATCGGTAGCTCACCCCCCGCTCATCCTCGAGGCTTACCTATCGCCCGACTCGATGCGCAACGACGTGAACCGCACCTTGCGCCAAAACAAAGCACAATTTGTCGAGCAAGGAAAGGTGGGCAGCAACCGACTGCTCTTCCTCTCGCGCTACGACTACGACAAGGTACGCAAGCAGCTTGCGCCCGATTCGCTGCTCTATCCCGTATTCCTCAACCGCGACAGCTACGAAATCACACTCCCCCGCAAAGGGAAAGACATACGGGTCACCCCGCAGAATGCCGAGATGCTGGCCTACCTCCTCACCCAATACGAAAACTGTCCCGTGACCTGTCGAGAGGGCAAAATCTACCACGGCGACCGGATTGTCACCCAGTGCCGGCTCTCGCAAGACTACTACTGGGTCATCGGCGACAACCGGGCCGGCATGGCCGACTCGCGCACTTTCGGCCCCCTGCCCCACTCGCTGCTCGTGGGCAAAGGGTTGTGGATAGGCTATTCGCGCGACCCCGAAAAGCCCTTCTGGCAATCGTTCCGCACCGACCGCTTCTTCACCAAACCGCTATGACCACCGCCTACCTATCTACCGCCTACTTCGCCCCGGTGTCGTACTACATGGCCATGCTTGCCCACGACCGCATCGTAATCGAACAGTGGTGCAACTACACCAAGCAGACCTACCGCAACCGATGCCACATAGCCGGTGCCAACGGTGTGCTGTCGCTCTCGGTGCCGGTAGTCAAGCCCGATACCCTCAAGTGCCCCACCCGCGACATCCGCATCTCCGACCACGGGGAGTGGCGGCACCTGCATTGGAATGCCATCGCCTCGGCCTACGGTTCGTCGCCCTTCTTCGAGTATTACCAGGACGATATTCGCCCCTTCTTCGAAAAGCGGTACACCTTTCTGCTCGACTTCAACGAGGCCATCCGGCAGACCCTCTGCGAACTCATCGGCATGGAACCGCACATCGAATACACCGACCGATATGCCCAGCCCGCTCCCGGCGAAACAGACCTGCGCGAAGCCATACACCCCAAACGGAGTATTGCCGAGACCATCCCTTCGATGCACCTCAAACCCTACTACCAGGTGTTTGCACCCAAATATGGTTTCCTGCCCGACCTGAGCATACTCGACCTCTTGATGAACATGGGACCCGAGTCGATTCTTATCCTCAAAGAATCATAAGAATTAACCCTTCAGGAGTTCTTTATCGGCTATATTTCTTATCTTTGTTCCCAAATACAAAACAGGCTGCTCTCCAGTGCGATATTCTTGAGCGAACCTCGACCTGCCGGCAGCACCATATTGGCTCCATCAAATAGTTAACATTGCCCATGAGCAGCTATAAATATGCCGAAAATCTGAGAGAGACGGTCAAGAAACTGTCCGATTTTCTTTCGCTCGAAGAGTTGCACCACCAGAGTTGCAAGGGAGAGATGCTCCCTTCGGGACCACAACTGCAGGAACTCATCGCACTCTGTCGCTCGCTCATCTTCCCCGGCTTCTACGGTTCGCCCGATGTGAGCGACAAGAACCTGCTCTACCACACCGGCATTAACATCGAAAAGCTCTTCGACCTGCTGGTGCGTCAAATCTCGGCCGGACTGCTGTTCGCAACCGACAATCCCCTTGTACACAACGACCCGAAACAGCTCGAAGAAGTAGCCGAACAGAAGGCGGTCGACTTCATATCCTATCTGCCCGAGATGCGGCGCATACTTTCGACCGACGTCACCGCCATGTACAACGGTGACCCGGCCGCACAGAGCAAGGCCGAGGTCATCCTGTGCTACCCCGCCATACGGGCCATCGCCAACTACCGCATCGCCCACAAGCTGCTCACGCTGGGGGTACCCCTCATTCCCCGCATCATCACCGAGATGGCCCACTCCGAGACAGGTATCGACATACACCCCGCCGCCACCATAGGCGAATACTTTGCCATCGACCACGGCACGGGTGTCGTCATCGGAGCCACTGCAATCATCGGCAACCGGGTGAAACTCTACCAGGGTGTCACGCTGGGTGCCCGCAGTTTCCCGCTCGACGAGAACAACAACCCCATCAAGGGAATTGCCCGCCACCCCATCATCGAAGACGATGTAATCATCTACTCCAACGCCACCATTCTGGGCCGCATCACCATCGGCAAGGGGGCTGTCATAGGCGGTAACATCTGGGTGACCGAGAATGTGGCTCCCGGCGAACGCCTCGTACAGGCCAAAGCAAATCAGTAAAAAACCAAACAATATACACGCGTCGTGAATACCGAAAAATTTGAAATCGTAGCAAAAACTTTCCAGGGGCTCGAAGATGTCCTGGCCGAAGAGATCAGACAGCTCGGCGGCGAAAACGTGGAAACGGGCCGGAGAATGGTCTCTTTCACAGGAGACAAAACCCTGCTCTACAAGGCCAACCTGGCCTGCCGTACGGCTCTGAGGATACTCAAACCCATCTACAAGTTCGAAGCCTCGGACCCCGACGAGGTCTACGAAAAGATGAAGGCTTTCCCGTGGGAGACGCTGCTCTCGCCCGAGACCACCTTCTCAATCGACTCCGTTACCAACTCCGACAGTTTCAGACACTCCAAATTCGTCACCTACCGCGCCAAAGATGCCATTGCCGACTACTTCATGGAGAAGAGCGGCAAACGCCCCTCGGTACGCCTCAACGGGGCCGAGGTAGTGCTCAACCTGCACATCTCGCACATGAGCTGCACCCTCTCGCTCGACAGCTCGGGCGAGTCGCTCCACAAGCGCGGCTACCGCGTGAGCCAGACCGAGGCGCCCATCAACGAGGTACTGGCTGCCGGCATGATTCTCAAGACCGGCTGGCACGGCGAGAAAGACCTCATCGACCCCATGTGCGGCTCGGGAACCATCCTCATCGAGGCTGCCCTCATCGCCACCAACACCTACCCCGGTATCTTCCGCAAGAACTTTGCCTTCGAACGGTGGAAAGATTTCGACGAAGAACTCTTCGAAACCCTCTACAACGACGACAGTCACGAACGCGAATTTACCCACCGCATATATGGCAGCGACATCTCGCCGCGGGCCATCGACATCGCTACCCAAAACATCAAGAGTGCCGGCGTAGCCAAATACATCGACCTCAAGATTATGCCCATACAACGGTACGAAACCGCTCCGTCGCCCGAGGGAATCCTCATCACCAACCCGCCCTATGGCGAGCGCATCTCGTCGAGCGACCTGCTGGGCCTCTACGAATCGATAGGCAACCGGCTGAAGCATGTATTCAAGGGGTACGATGCCTGGATTATCAGCTACCACAAGGAGTGCTTCGACCGCATCGGGCTGAAACCTTCGGTGAAGATAGAGCTGATGAACGGAGCCCTCGAATGCGAATACCGCAAATACGAGATTTTCGACGGCCGCTACAAGGAGTTCAAGGGCGAAGGCCACAACCTCGACAAACACCACGACTCGCCCCGTCGCTCGGGTCCGCGCGACCAGTCGACCTTCGGCCGGCGAAAGAGCTACGGCCATCGCGACGAACGCCCCGAATGGAGCGAACGATTTGAACGCGGTGAGCGAGGCGAACGGCCGGAACGTCCCTTCCGCCCGACACGTCCCCAGGGGAAACCCTTCGAGCATCGCGACCGCGACCGGTTCAAACCCGAAGGCGAACGACCCAAACGGCTGCACGGCGACGAGGCTTTCCAGAAGTTCGTCACCTTCAAGCGCCCCTCGATCAAACCCAACGACGAGGATACGAAACCTCGTACCGACGAAACCGACACCTCAAAATAAACCCTAAATAACGACTATCATGAACATATTGCTCTTAGGTTCGGGCGGCCGCGAATGCGCCCTGGCCTGGAAACTGAAACAGAGTCCCAAAACCGACCGCCTCTTCATCGCTCCCGGTAATGCCGGGACCGCCGCTATCGGCACCAACGTAGAAATATCGGCCACCGACTTCGACGCTCTCGGCCGCTTTGCCGTGGGAAACCACATCGACATGGTGGTGGTAGGTCCCGAAGACCCGTTGGTAAAAGGTATATACGACTACTTTGTCGCACACGACGAACTGAAACATATCCCCGTCATCGGCCCGTCGAAAGAGGGTGCCCGCCTCGAAGGCAGCAAGGAGTTTGCCAAGGGCTTCATGATGCGCCACCACATTCCTACCGCCCGCTATCAGAGTTTCACGAGCGAGAACATCGAAACCGCATACGCCTTCCTCGAGACACTCCAGGCTCCCTACGTGCTCAAGGCCGACGGTCTGGCAGCCGGTAAGGGCGTGCTCATCATCGACAACCTGCAAGAGGCCAAGGATGAGCTGAAGCAGATGCTCGACGGAATGTTCGGCAGTGCCAGCAAAACCGTGGTTATCGAGGAGTTTCTTTCGGGTATCGAGTGCTCGGTATTCGTACTCACCGACGGCAACGACTACCGCATACTGCCCGTAGCCAAGGACTACAAACGCATAGGCGAAGGCGATACCGGACTCAACACCGGCGGTATGGGTGCCGTTTCGCCCGTACCTTTTGCCGATGCCACCTTTATGAAAAAGGTCGAAGAGCGTATCGTAAAACCCACCATCGAGGGGCTGAAAGAGGAGAAGATCACCTACAAGGGTTTCATCTTCCTGGGCCTCATCAACGTAGGCGGCGAACCCATGGTCATCGAGTATAACGTGCGCATGGGCGACCCCGAAACCGAAGTGGTGATGCTGCGCATCCAGTCCGATCTGGTCGACCTGCTCGAAGGGGTGGCCCAGGGCAACCTGCGCGACCGGGAGCTCGTCGAGGATCCCCGCTGTGCCGTTACCGTCATGCTGGTATCGGGCGGCTATCCCGGCCACTACGAGAAAGGCAAGGAGATTACGGGGCTCGACCGGGTAACCGACAGTATCCCCTTCCACGCCGGTACAGCCTTCAAAGCGGGCAAGATAGTAACCAACGGCGGACGTGTCATCGCACTCAGCTCCTACGGGGCTACCAAGGAGGAGGCTCTCGCCAACTCGTTCAAGAGTGCCCAAGTGGTCTCCTTCGAAGGGAAATATTTCCGTTCCGACATAGGTGCCGACCTCTGAAATCATGAATCTGAAGCTATTCATAAGCGGTAAATATACATCGGTCTGGTGGATTATCCTCTACCTGACCGGTGTCTATCTTACCGGGCGGTTGACGACACTCCCGGCTGTCGAACCGCACGGCGGCCTGCTCTGGCCCGGAGCCGGACAATGGCTTGCCCCAACGCTGCTCAACCGGGTCGTAAACAGTCTGCTCGTCCTGTTGGGCGGAGTCTTGCTGCTGCGCATCAACAACCGCTTCTCCCTCATCCAGAAGCATACTCTGCTCCCCTTTTTCTTCTTCCTGCTGCTCGAGCTCGCCTCCCCCGCCCTCTCCCTGGTGGGCGACGGAACGGTCACGACCGTGGTGCTACTCCTGCTGCTCACGCTCTTCTTCCACGCCTATCAGTCCGATAGGGCACAATATGCTTTTCTCATCTTCGGAGCCCTGGCGCTGGGTACCCTCTTCTGCACCCGGTTTGCCTACTTCGTACCGCTGTTTCTCATAGGCTTTTCACAAATCAGATACCTGTCGGTAAAGTCGCTGGCGGGTGCCCTCATCGGGTTCATCACCCCCTTCTGGTTTGTCGTGGGCACAGACCTGATGCCCTTCTCGCAACTGGCGCTGCTGCTGCCCGACTTTACCCCTACCCTGCCCGCAAGTCTGCCTTATGACAATTCGCAATTCTGGATTATCGTTTTAACGGCTCTTCTGGGACTTTTCTCGGGCACGACCATACTCTATACCTCTTTCAACGAGAAACGCCAAATACGGGCCTATAATGGCTTTGTGAACCTGCTTTCGGTCTATACGGCACTCCTGCTCATTCTCGACTATACGCATTACAGCTATTATCTGCCCATACTCAATGCCGCAGTCTCCATGCAGGCGGCCTTCTTCTTTACCAACAACGGTAACCGCAAACCGGGCGTAATTCTGTTTTACCTCATACTCACCCTTTACATAGCTCTGTTTATATGGAATTTGTTGCCAGCCTAAGCGAATGGGGATATTTGGGCCTCTTTATTGCCGCCTTCCTGGCCGGCAGCATCATACCTTTCAGCTCCGAAGTGGTTCTGGGGCTACTGCTGGTTGCCGGATACGACCCGTGGGGGTGCGTCATTTCGGCCACGCTGGGCAACTGGCTGGGTGGAGTCACCTGCTACTACATAGGTTATTTAGGAAAAACCGAATGGATACATACCTACCTGAAGATACCCGAGGAGAAACTGGCCAAGATGCAGCATTTCCTCCAGGGCAAAGGTTCGCTATTCGGGTTCTTTGTCTTCATTCCCGTCATCGGCGACATCATGATTGTAGCCCTCGGGCTGATGCGGGCCAACCCCATAGGTACCCTGCTCTCGATGATGGCCGGCAAATTTTCGCGATACTACCTCGTGATTATCGGGGTAAACTACTTGAAGGAGTGGTTCCCCAATCTATTCTAATCGGGCTGCCAACAGGCGTCGTCGTCCAATAAAAGCGTGATGGCCCGACGAACCGACTGGAAAGCAAACCGGTCGGGGTGAATCTCGTCGCGCGAGAGCCAGAAACACGACTCCACGTCGTCGTGTGCGGCCAGCGCCCCGGAATCGCCCTTGTATTTGCACAGGAAGAAGAGGTCCATCGTGTGCACATCGAAACCCGAATAGCGGTATATGTTGGGAAAAGAGTACATGTAGCGCATCTGGTCGGGACGCCACCCTATCTCTTCCGAAAGCTCCCGGGCCACAGCCTCCTCGACCGTCTCGCCGCACTCGGTAAATCCACCCGGCAAATCGAGCATCCCCTTCGACGGCTCAAAGGCCCGGCGGCAAACCAACAGCCGCGAACGGTTGTCCATCACAAAGGCTGCAACCGCCGCCTTGGGATTGATGTAATAGACAAAGCCGCAATCTTCGCAACGCTTCGACGAAGCATTGTTCTCGACAAACCGGTGCGAACCGCACCGGGGACAATATTGAAACAGATGAAGCGGGTGCATAATCTCTCTCTGTTTAGTTGACAACCAATATTTTGGTAACCACTCCCGACTGACTGCCGCTCGCACTCGACGAGGCAAAGACCAGATAGACGCCGGTTTTCACACGCTTGCCGTTACGGTCGCGACCGTCCCACGAAATCTGGCCACCGTTGGAATATCCCTGGAAAAAGAGGTTTCCGGCCGTGTCGGTTATCTTCACCAGACTGTTGTCCATCAATCCCGTTACCGAAATCCATCCCTCGTAATCGGGCCGCACCGGATTGGGGAAAGCATAGACACTGCTGTAATCTTCGCTGGCCTGCACGGCATCGGAACGGTAGGCGGCCAGACCGCTGGTCGTACCCACATAGGCGATGCCGGTCACCGGGTCGACCAACACCTCGGTCACAAAGTCCGACGGCAGCTTGCTGTTCTCGGTCGTGAAATGTTCGAGCACCTCCGACCCATCGGCACTCACCACATAGAGCCCCGACTCGCGGGTACCTATCCACTTGCGGTTGGCACCGTCGACGAAAATATCGGTAATGTTGATATTCTGCAACAGATAGTCGGCATTGTCGGTACCGTCGTTACGGGCTATCTTGATGCGGGTACAACGAAAACTGTCGCTAAAGACATTGTCGGGATTCGTAATGACGATAGGTCCCGACGAAGTCCCTATCCAAATCTGGCCGTTATGATCTTCGGTAATACAAGTGTAGTAATTGGGGGTAAAGGACTTGTTGTCCTGGTCGGTAAACGAAACCAACTTTCGGGTTCTATCATCGGCTGTCGTGTTGTAGGTACCCTTGTCGTCGAAAGCAAAAACCCAACCCGGCCAATCGCCATAGATGACCCACTTGGGGGTAGAACGCTTGGGTATAAGCAACTTGGCATACTTGTTATTGGCAATATCGGCGTACTTGAACTGATACCAGTCACTCACCTTGAGCTGGTCGGTACTGAGCGACAGTTTCGACTTGGGCAGCATGCACACACCCACATCGCCGGTATGAGCCACCCACAAGTTACCCTCCTCGTCAAAGGTTACCACAGGCACACTCAATGCCCAATCCATATACTTCGTAAACGGCGAGTTTTCGGTCGTATAATGGCCTACACACTCGAAGTTCGTAAACTTGTATATACCTTCGAACCAGGTACCTATGTAGAAAGTATTAGGGTCGTCGGGTGCAAAAGCCATCTTGTAACTCGAGTACAAGGAAGCGGCATGCTTATAGTTCACCAAAGGCAATTCACCGAAATCGATAGCGGTCCAACTGTTTTGATTCAGCACGCTCATGCGAGTTTTTTCATACTGCTCTTCAGTTCCCCGACGAGGTCCCGAGTTGCTCACATACAATTTGTTGTCGTTGATAACCAAGTTCCAGGGATTGGCTACATTCAACACGTTGGGCATAAAAGGCTCTTTCAGCATGGTCACCTGGTTGTTTTCCATCTTGAAATGGCACAAGCCATATTCACCCAAAGCCCATATCGACTGATCCTTTTCATACGACGAGGTCACTACATCTGTCAGATACTCCGACTGATCGCCAAAATTGAAAACATTCTCTATCTGTATCTGGCCATTCACAATATCGGGTTTACAGAAAGCCACAAATACCAGTCCTCTAAGGACAAAGCTATCGTAATACCGGTCTATGTATCTCACACCCATACTCAAAGTTCCCAACAAAGAGAGGTTGTCTTGCGTAATGTCATAAAAATGAACAATACCGCCTTTGGAATAGAGCAAATACTTGTCGTTAAAAGACAGCATTTCGTACATGATATTCCCGTCGACCGAATCCAACACTTTCCAGTTCGACAAACTGTATTTCGTAGCCGTACTCTCTATGTAGCAAACCGACTCGTCCGAAATCAAAAACCAATATTTACTGCTGGCCCCTATCTTATTTATCTTTTTCCCGTAGTTGTACGACTCGCTCACCTCGTACTTCTCGTCGTTGAGTACAACAATACCGAAGTCGGTAGCCAAGTAGATGCGGTTGCCGTAAAATTTCACGTCGTTGACAGCCTTCGACGAGGTCATAATGGCATTCTTTATATCGGGGATATTGTACACCTTGCCGTTGTCGTAGAGAATATCGATATTCGAGTTGGCATATACCACCACCAGATAGTTCTTATCGTAGTTGTAATAGATATTTGCCACATCTATATCGTTCAACAGGTTGTTCTTGTTGTAGGACTCCATCTCCTCGGTCGCCTTGTCGAAGCAGAAAAGCGAAATGCCCGACACGTAATAGACCCGGTCGCCGGTATCTATCACCTTCACGGGATCGCCCATCGACGAGTAGATTTGCCAATTGCCTACGGCCAACTGCGCCCGCGTCAGAAACGTACACGACAATACGATAAGAACGATTAAAACCGATATTCTTCTTGACATATCAAACGATTATAATGTATTCAAAAATTCCGACAACCTCTTCACGGCCCGAGCCCGATGGCTGATCTTGTTTTTCTGCTCCTCACCCATCTGGGCAAAAGTCTCATCGTGTCCTTCGGGTACAAATACCGAATCGTATCCAACCCCCGACGAGCCACGTCGTTCGTCGATGATACGCCCCTCTATTTCTCCATAAAACAGATGCTCCTCTCCACCCAGTATCAAGGCGATACAGGTGATGAAACTAGCTCTGCGGTCTATGTGTTTTTCCAGATTGGCCAGCAGTTTGTCGATGTTTCGCTCCGAGTTGGCAGGTTCGCCGGCATACCGGGCCGAGTACACTCCCGGCTCGCCGTTGAGCGCTACCACCTGCAGACCTGTATCGTCGGCAAAACAGTCGTAGCCATATTTCTCCTTCACATACCGGGCCTTCTGCAAAGCGTTGCCTTCAAAGGTATCGGCCGTTTCGGGTATATCGTCGTGACAACCTATGTCGTTCAGGCTGAGTATCTCTATCTTATCGCCTACAATAGCCGAGATTTCCTCCAACTTGTGTCTATTATTCGTGGCAAAAACCAGTTTCATAACCAAACCCTATTTTGTAAAAATAAGAGTGCAGCCAAATTTCCGTTTCTAAAAATTCAACTGCCCTCCCCTGTTTATGTATAACGATAAATATCTCTTTTTATTTTAGATACCTATCTGTTGGGAGAATATCTGTCTCTCCCTGTTTTCCCGATATGTTGTATATTTCCTGAATCAAGTCTTTATCTTGTCGAATCCCTCGCCATAAACACCCACGACATTCGATTGCGAGATGAAGGCCTTGGGGTCTATCGACTTGATCAACCGGAATATCTTCACCGATTCGTTGCGCTTGGCCAGAATCATCAACACCTTCTTGGGCTGTTTGGAGTACCAACCCATGCCATCAAGTACGGTTACACCCCGGTGTATATCCTGGTTGACGTGTGTGGCTATCTCCTCATACTTGTCCGACAAAATCAATATCTGTACCGACTGGCGCTTGCCGTTAATGACCATATCCATCGTGTAGCTCATCACACCCATCACCACATAACCGAATATCATCTTCTCTATGCTGTGGAACAGCACGTACGAGCTGGCAATAATCAGGAAGTCGATGTACATCATCATCTTGGCAAACGAGATGTTTTTATATTTGTTGACGATGGCGGCGATAATATCGGTTCCTCCCGTACTGCCGTTCGACACGAATACCAGACCTACACCCAGACCGCACAAGATACCGCCGATGATAGCCGACATGAAGGGTTGCTCCTCTACCAGAGAATGAGGTATGAACTCGGGTAATATACCCAGGAAGAACGAACACATGAACACACTGAAAATCGTGCGCACAAAAAACTTAAGTCCCAATATCTTGATGGCTGCCAACAACAATATTACGTTGATGGTAAAATACGAAACCGATACCGGTATCTTCGTTCCATAATAGATTAAGGCCGCTATACCGGTCACACCGCCGGTAGTGATTTCGTTGGGCAACAAAAATCCCACCCAACCCAGCGCATACAGCAACAAGCCGAATATGATGACCATATAGTCTTTTACGGCATACAATACACTGTTAAAAGGCAATCGCATATTACTCTTTGTTTCTAAACTGTTTACTCTTTCTCTTTATATCAAAAAAAATATCCATGCCCACCACTCATGGCAGGCATGGATCTGGTTTTTCATTATATCACTATATTGACTATCTTGTTGGGTACCACGATAATCTTCTTGGGGGTCTTACCCTCGAGCCATCGGGCCGACGATTCGTGGTTGAGAACAATCTGCTCAATCTCCTCACGTGGTGTACCGGCCTTTATCTCGAGGCTGAAACGGGCCTTGCCGTTGAACGAAACGGCATACGTCACCACATCTTCCTTCAGATACTCTTCGTTCCACACGGGCCACTCGGCATCGCATACCGTCTGGTCGTGACCCAGCTCGTGCCACAACTCTTCGCTGATGTGCGGGGCAAAGGGTGCCAGCAGAACAATCACCTTCTCGAGCATCTGCTTGTTACGCGATTTCAGAGCTGTCAACTCGTTTACACAAATCATAAAGGCACTGATTGAGGTGTTGTACGAGAAGTTCTCCACGTCCCACGAAATCTTCTTGATGAGCTTGTGTACCGACTTCAACTCCTCTTTCGTAGGCTCGGTATCCTGCACGGCCAGCTTGTCGCCCTGATAGAAGAGGTTCCACAGTTTTTTCAAGAAGCGGTGCACACCGTCTATGCCGTTGGTATCCCACGGTTTGCTCTGCTCGATGGGACCCAGGAACATTTCGTACAGACGCAGCGTATCGGCTCCGTATTTCTCGACAATATCGTCGGGATTGACGACGTTGAACATCGACTTCGACATCTTCTCTACGGCCCAACCGCAGATGTAGCGGCCATCGTCTTCCAATATAAACTCGGCCGTGGCAAACTCGGGACGCCATTTCTTGAATGCCTCTATGTCGAGCACGTCGTTGCTCACGATGTTTACATCGACGTGAATGGGAGTCGTGTCGTACTCCTTGCGTTTGTTGAGCGTGACGAACGTATTGGTATCCTTGATACGGTATACAAAGTTGGAACGACCCTGTATCATACCCTGGTTGATAAGTTTCTTGAAGGGCTCGTCCTCGCAAATCACCCCTTTATCGAACAGGAACTTGTTCCAGAAACGGCTGTAAATAAGGTGACCCGTAGCATGCTCGGTACCGCCTATGTAGAGGTCGACATTGCGCCAATACTCGTTATTATCTTTCGATACCAGAGCCTGGTCGTTATGGGGGTCCATATAGCGCAGATAATAAGCCGACGAACCGGCAAAACCGGGCATCGTGCACAACTCCAGCGGATAGTGGTCTTCGGTCTCCCAGTTCTTGGCACGACCCAGCGGGGGTTCACCCGTCTCGGTGGGCAGGAACTTGTCTACCTCGGGGAGTTCCAACGGCAGCTTGCTCTCGTCGAGCATATAGGGCATGCCCTCCTTGTAATATACCGGGAAGGGTTCGCCCCAGTAACGCTGACGGCTGAAGATGGCATCGCGCAAACGATAGTTCACCTTTACACGGCCTATGCCTTTTTCCTTGATGAACTTCTTGGTAGCGGCAATGGCATCCTTTACCTCCATGCCGTTCAGGTCGAGACCGTTGCCACACGAGTTTATCATCTTGCCCTCCTTGGCATCGAAACTCTCTTCCGACACGTCGCACCCCTCGATCAAGGGAATGATAGGCAAGTCGAAATGTTTGGCAAAGGCGTAGTCGCGGCTATCGTGAGCCGGTACCGCCATGATGGCACCCGTACCGTAACCGGCCAATACATAGTCGCTCACGTAGATAGGAATATGTTTGTTGTTCAACGGGTTGATGGCATAGGCACCCGTGAACACACCCGTCACGCCGCGGTCCATCAAGCGCTCGCGCTCGGTGCGGTGTTTGATGCTTTCGAGATATTTGTCGACAGCCTCTTTCTGTTCGGGAGTCACCACCTGTTTCACATACTCGCTTTCGGGAGCCAGTACCATGAAGGTAACCCCGAATACCGTATCGGCACGCGTCGTGAAGATGGTAAACTCTACGTCCGAGTCGACCACCTTGAACTGCATCTCTGCACCTTCCGAACGGCCTATCCAGTTCTTCTGCGTCTCTTTCAGCGAATCGGTCCAGTCGAGTTTGTCGAGTCCGTCGAGCAGACGTTGGGCATAAGCCGATACCCGGAGACACCATTGGCGCATCACCTTCTGCTCCACGGGATAGCCACCCCGTATCGATACCCCTTCGCTCACCTCGTCGTTGGCCAGTACCGTACCCAGTTTCGGACACCAGTTTACCATCGTGTCGCCCAGGTAAGCAATGCGGTAGTTCATCAACGTCTCCTGCTGCTCCTTCTCGTTCTTGGCTTTCCACTCGTCGGCCGTGAACGAGAGCTCTTCGCTGCAGGCGGCATTCAACCCTTCGGTGCCTTTCGTCTCGAAATGTTTTACCAGCTCTTCAATCGAACGGGCCTGTTGCCTGTCGTTGTCGTAGTAGCTGTTGAACATCTGTATGAAGGCCCACTGGGTCCACTTGTAGTATTCGGGATCGCAGGTGCGAATCTCGCGGCTCCAGTCGTAGCAGAAACCAATCTTGTCCAACTGCTCGCGATAGCGGTTTATGTTCTTCTCGGTCGTAATGGCCGGGTGCTGTCCCGTCTGTATCGCATACTGTTCGGCCGGAAGTCCATAGGCATCGTAACCCATGGGGTGAAGCACGTTGAAACCTTTCAGCCGTTTGTAACGGGAATAGATGTCAGAAGCGATATATCCCAGCGGGTGACCTACGTGCAGACCTGCACCCGAAGGGTAGGGAAACATGTCCAATACGTAGTATTTGGGTTTCTCCTTGTTTTCGGTAACCTGGTAGATGTGATGCTCTTTCCAGTACTTCTGCCACTTTTTCTCTATTTCTTTGAAATTGTATTCCATGATGAACAATATGTGATAGGTGATATTTTTTGTTTACTCGTTCTCTTAAATTCCCAGCGAAGCCGATATGTCGAGCATGCGCCGTATGGGTTTGATGGCCTCCCGGGCTATGGCTTCGTCGACCGTGATTTCGGGCAATTCGTACTTGAGGGTATTGTACAGCTTCTTCATCGTGTTCAACCGCATGAAGTTGCACTCGCTGCAGCCGCAGGAACTTGCATCGTCGGGAGGGGCCGGAATGAACTCCTTGTCGGGGTTGCTCTTCTTCATCTCGTGCAGGATACCCGACTCGGTAGCTACGATAAAGCGTTTGCAGTCCGACTGGGTGGCGAAGCGCAGCAAAGCGGCCGTCGAACCCACCTTGTCGGCCACAAGCAGAATGTCGCGTTTGCATTCGGGATGGGCCAACAGCAGGGCATCGGGATACTCTTTTTTCAACGCTACGATCTTCTCGAGCGAGAATTGCGAGTGCACGTGGCAGGCACCGTCCCACAGCAACATGTTCCGACCCGTGACGCTGTTGATATAGTTTCCCAGGTTTTTGTCGGGACCGAAGATAATCTTCTCGTCGGCCGGGAAGCTCTCGACTATCTGTTTGGCGTTCGACGAAGTCACCACTACATCGGTGTGTGCCTTTACGGCGGCCGAGGTGTTCACATACGAAATCACCTTGTAGCCGGGATGCTGTTTCACAAACTCGGCAAAGGCATCGGCCGGACAACTGTCGGCCAGCGAACAACCGGCATTCAGGTCGGGGATGAGCACCTTTTTGTCGGGGCAGAGAATCTTGGCCGTTTCGCCCATGAAGTGCACGCCGCAAAGCACCAGGATCGACGCATCGGTCTTGGCGGCCCATTGGGCCAGCGCCAGCGAGTCGCCCACATAGTCGGCTATATCCTGTATATCGCCCGACTGGTAGTAGTGAGCCAGCACGACGGCATTCTTCTCGCGCTTCATCTTCTCGATCTCGGCCACCATATCCACGCCTTCGGGAACAAGCATGTCCACATAACCTTTGGAGATATTTACATCGAACATATATATTATTCCTTTTTTATTTTTTAATTTAAAATTCTTATTGTTGATGATAATAGGCTGTTGACAATAAGGATAACTTCTTGTTAAAATAGTTGCTTTTTATCTTATCAACCTTCGGGGGTTACGTTATCCGTGTCTTGTCAACGTCATTATCCTGTTATAATGAGCCTATTAAATTCCTTATCAACGCCCTGTTTACAAACTGCAAAGTTAATAACTTTATTCTATTTGCATGATTGATAAATAGATATTTTGAGGTGGATATTTCAACTCACAACTGGTGCATATATTATTTGCATTTTTACGGAGAGGGGTAGTATAGAGGTAATTTTCTGATTTCAAAATTTTGTACCGCTTTTTAAGCCCTCATTTTATAACGGCTTATCCACACTTGTACACACGGTTATTAACGATGCTGTTTACAGGGTAGGAGACGGGTAAAAGGAATTGGCTTTGTCGGGTGTATGTATTATCTTTGTCGATGCTTGTAAAGAGAGTCGTTTATGAAGAAAAAGAGTATTTTCGACCTGCACAGGGTTTCGCAAGAGGAGTTTAAACATCTCGAAAAGATACCGTTAGTGGTTGTGTTGGACAATGTGCGCAGCCTCAACAACATCGGATCGGTATTCCGCACGGCCGATGCCTTCAAGGTAGCCTGCATCTACCTTTGCGGAATCACCGCTACACCGCCGCACACCGACATACACAAGACCGCACTGGGGGCCGAGGATAGTGTAGACTGGATTTATGAGCAAGATACCTGTACGGTTGTTGATAAGTTGTTGGCGGCCGGTTACGAGGTCTATGCCATCGAACAGGTGGAGGGGAGTATAAGCCTCACCGACATCGAGTTGGACAAGAACAAACGATATGTCGTAGTGTTGGGCAACGAAGTAAAGGGGGTACAACAGTCGGTTGTCGACAAGTGTACGGGCAGTATAGAGATACCGCAATTCGGGACCAAACATTCGTTGAATGTGTCGGTTACGGCCGGTCTGGTCATTTGGGATTTCTTCAAACAACTGGGGTTATAGCGAACCCTGTTCTACCAGAATGCATATTCGCTCGATGGTCTTGTCTTTACCTTCGGGTTGCCAGTCGGTCTTGAGCGAGGCGCCGAACATCTTGCCGAAAAATTGCCAGAAGTTGGCCCTGAAGCTCCCCAGAAAAGCCTTTATCAACTCGTAGGACGATTGGTTGCACTCTCTGTTTATCAGCTTGATAAGCATCTTACCCTGCGACAGGGTAAACTTTTTCAACACCGGTTTATATTGTTGGAAAACCTCTTTCTCCATACGTTTCATGTGCTGCTCGCGTGCCTCGTCATCGGGGAGAGTCTCCATATATTCATAGGTCTCTATGAAGATGGCATAGATGAGTTTGGCGTAGGGCAGGGTCTTCTTCACATCGCGTACGGTCTTCCAGTAAAACTTCTCTTCCTTTTTGTTTTTGAACTTCTCGGGCGGAAACACATAGAAGGTACGCAGCCCTATCATTGCTACCGTATCGTTGTCGATAACTACCCGGTAGAAATGTTTATAAGCCGGATGCTCTTCCTGAAACACCTGTGCCCGAAGACCCGGAACCATCAGAAAGAGAAAAAGAAACAGTATGGACCATCCTCTTTTCATCGGGTACAAATGTAAATCTTTCGATTTTTCGATGACTATTTTTTTGCAATAATTATAATATTAACCGGTGTTTATAGCGTATGTGTACAAATTGTCCATATCTTGTGAATATTACTGTTTATTTTTGGTTAATAGTTTGATAAATAGTATTTTGCAAATTGTTTATAACGTGAGTTATTTTACCTTTTCGATGGTTGAAAACCCGTGAATAAGCTGTTGGCAGTGTATTTTTGATACTTTTGTCTCTCGGTTGACTGACCATAAGTTTATAAATAGTTGACAAACTTGTTTATTATTCTGGTATATAATTGATATATAAATAGATATGATTTATTCACAACCTGTGTATAACTTGAAATCAGCTATATAGATTTTTGTAAAACCTATGGTTGAATAGTAGATAAATTCTACCTTTGTGAAGTAAAAGGAGTATTGCTATGCAGACAGTATTATTTCATGAAATCATTTACGGACCCGTGCACAGCCGTCGTCTGGGCATATCGTTGGGTGTGAATCTGCTGCCGACCGACGGCAAGTTGTGTTCGTTCGACTGTGTCTATTGCGAGTGCGGCTACAATGCCCAGGGAGTGGGCAAGAGCGGATTGCCCTCGGCCGACCAGGTGGAGGAGGTGTTGAAAAACCGTTTACAAGCCATGCACGAGGCGGGCGAAAAACTCGATGTCATTACCTTTGCCGGCAATGGCGAGCCTACGTTGCACCCGCAGTTCGAAAAGATTATAGATACTACGCTCTATTTGCGCGATCACTACTATCCCGAGGCCAAGATAAGCGTGCTCTCCAATGCGACCCGCATTCACGACGAGTCGGTATTCAAAGCCCTGAACCGGGTCGACAACAACATACTCAAACTCGACTCGCTCCGTCCCGAAACGGTGGCCTTGATCGACAATCCCAACGACCTCCATTTCGATGTGAACCGTGTGGTGTGCGACTTGAAGCGCTTCTCGGGCAATGTGATTGTGCAGACCATGTTCCTGCGCGGCTGGCACAATGGACAGCGCATCGACAATACCGTAGAAGAGGAGCTCTCGCCGTGGTTGGAGGCGCTGCAGTACATTTCGCCCCGTTCGGTGATGATTTATACCATCGACCGTAAAACCCCCGAGGAATCGCTCGAAAAGGTCTCTCGCGAGGAGTTGGAGCAGATAGCCGCCCGGGTGAGGGAGCTGGGGCTGGAGGTTTCGGTATCGGCCTGACCACTGTTTACACGATATAAACATATCCTGTCGATAATACAAGAAAACCCGGTGCAGGCGATCTGCATCGGGTTTTCTTGTAGGTAAAAGGGAGGTGTTATTTTACAACCACCTTTTTACTTTGAGTCGAGAGTACGTTATGAACTTTTACTATGTAGATACCTTGGTTAAGGTTTAGGTCTCTTTCGTCTATTACGCGGCCTTCCCATACGAGACTTCCGCTTGTCGAGTATACCTGTACGGCAGCATCGTCGGCTACGATACGGAGTATACCGGGCAGGCTCCATACCTTGGCACCTGCGGCTTCGGTTTCGTCGATACCCGACTCGTCGGCAAATTCAGCAGTTACTACCGAAGCCATCTTCACGACAAACGAACCGCTTACGCTCACGCCGTTTACCTTCACGCTTCTCAGCAAGTAGCCTTCGTCGGGGAGGGCCGTGATGGTAACCGTGCTGTTTTTGGCCACCTTGTCGCCCGAGTTTACTACTTCGTTATTCTCGTTGCGCAGCTCCAGCGAGCCGTTTTCCGAGGGTTCGATGGTGATATAAGCCTCGTCGCAACCGCTGCCGTCGCCATCGATAGAGACTTTCCAACCCTTCTTCGTAGCGATGGAGGTTTCGCTGGTTTCGGCTTCGTTGGCGTTGCTGATACCGGCAATGAAGAGGTTGGCCGTTGTCGGCGTGGTAGCGCAGACGGGCAGGTGATAGAAGAGGTCGTTGAGCTCGCAAGCCGTCATGCTGTTGCCCGAGCACTCGATGTAGTTCAGTTTCGTGTTGTTCGACAGGTCGATGGGTTCGAGTTGGTTACCGTCGCAGAAGAGGCGTTCGAGCTCGGTATTTTTCGACAAGTCGAGGGTCGTAAGCTGGTTGTTCGAGCAGGTGAGTCGCACCAGTTGCGTGTTGTGGGTTACGTCGAGCGAAGTCAGGCCCATGTTGCTGCATTGCAGTTCCTGCAGGTTGGAGAGCATGCTCACGTCGATAGAGCTCAGTTGCGAGTTGTTCTGTACGTCAAGCAACATCAGCTTGGTGTTGTTGGCCAGGGTGACGCTCGAGAGCGAGTTGTTCTTTATGACAGCCTCTTCGAGTTCGGTGTTCTTCGACAAGTCGAGCGAGGTGAGTTCGCAGTTGTAGCAGGTGAGCGAGAAGAGTTTCGTATTGTTCGACAGGTCGAGGGTACCTATTTCGTTGTAAGAGCAGTCGAGCTTGCCCAATTCGGGGTTCTTCGACAGGTCGAGGGCGGTAATGCCCGTCCAATAGCAGTCGAGGGTAGCCAGCGTAGCGTTGTGGGTTACGTCGAGCGAAATCAGGTCGTTTTCGGAGCAATCGAAATAGTCGATCAAGCCGCTGATACGGATAGTCATACCCTTGGAGTTGCCGTCGAGTCTCACAATCGATTCGTTGTCGATGGTCATGGTTTCTATTTCGCCGTTACCCCAGTCTATTTCCACTTCGGTTTCGGGGTCGATACCGCTTATACCGAACGAGAAAGGCACGTTGTTCTCCACCTCCATGGCAATGTAGTTGTTGGCGGCGATGGGGATGAATACGGCCGAAACGGTTACATTTTCGGTAGCAGCAAAAATATTGCCGTTGATGCGTTGTCCGTCGATTTCGTAGTAGCGCAGTTGATAACCTTCGGCAGGCGAGGCGGTAATGTAGGTGGGTACGCCCGATTCGAGGGTATTGTTTTCAACCGCGTGCAGTTCGTGCGAAACCAGGTCGGGTTGCGAGAGGGTGATGGTACCCATTTCAGAAGGTACGATGGTAGCCGTCACCGTGCCGCAGGTGGCACTGCCGTCTCCTTTTACATCTACGGTCCATTTCAGTTCAGTCGCAATGGAGGTATCGCTCGTCTCGGCGTTGCTGCCTTCGAGCAGCAGGTTGGGGTAGGGGCTTGCACTCTCCAGACCCGAGAGAGTCTGGTACATGTAGTTGAGGCTGCAAGGCGTCATGTTTGCATTGTCGCGGATATCGATGGTGTTGATACCTTGATTGTAGTAGAAATCGAGGAAGGTGAAGAGGTTGTTCTGTCCCCAGAATTTCTGCAGATAGCTGTTCTGACTCAAGTCGATTTCGGTGAGTTTGTTGTTGCTGCATTTGAGCGATTTCAACCGGGGCATGTTCGATACGTTCAGTTTGGTCAACTGGTTGCCGTCGCACGAGAGGTTGGTAATATTGCTGTTGGCCGAGAGGTCGAGGCTCTTTATCTGGTTGTTGCTGCAAACGAGGTCCATCAGCTGGGTGTTGATAAATACGTTCAGCTCGGTCAGGTAGTTGTCGTTGCAGTAGAGTTTCTCGAGCTGTTCGTTTTTGGTCAGGTCGAGCGACTGGATGTAGTTGTAGCGGATGTCGAGTTGCTGGAGCTCGGGCAGTTTGGTCACGTCGATTTCCATCAGCGAGTTGCCCTCCAGATTGACGTAATAGAGATTGGGGCAGCCCGACAGATCTATGGCGCTCAAATCGTTGTTGTAGGCTGTAATCGACTCCAGGGCGCTACCTTCGCTGGGCAATATGATGGTTGTGATGGATCCTTTATCGTCGGGGTCCGACGTATCGTTTTTATCGTACCGGCAATCGAGATTTCTCAGTTTTTTGTGTTCCGACAGGTTCAGGAACATCAGTTTGGGGTTATTGTAGCAGTTAAGGGTTTCGAGGTTAGGGGCACCCGAAATATCGAGGTAGGTACGTTCTATTTCATTGCGGTAGCAATCGAGGGTGGTCAATTCGGGCTCGTTGACAATCGAAATCGAAGTCACGTGGGCTTCGGAGCAGTCGAACGAACGCATGGGCGAGAGTATCCGTATCGTGTCGCCCACTTGAGTGTCGCTCACGCTGCGGGTCCACATACCGTCTACGGTATACTCTTTTTGAACACCGTCGCCCCAGTCGACAATCACTTTACCGTCCGAGGCTACCGGCGAGGGGTAGAAGGTAAACTCACTGCCCAGTTCGAGCGAGGTGGTGATTTTTATTTCACCCCATGCCTCTGAAACTCCCAGAACGAGGCACAACGAAAATAGGAAACTTGTAAATTTTTTCATACGATTTGCTTTATTTTGGTCTCTTGCAATGGATATTTTTTTCGAAATGAAAATTGTTTAATACAAAAATGAGAAAAAAATAAGAGAATAGCAATACGCAGGGTGTTGCTATTTAATTGGAAATGATATTTGATAATCAAATAGTTATAAAATGAAGCGTTGCAATTTAACTTTTTGAAAGATTTTATTCGCCCAAAATGACCGTGCCCAGACCCTGTTTTGAAAAGTTTTGGGGTATTTTTTTCCGCAGTCGGGTGCGTTGCGAGCGGATGGTTTCGTTGCTGATTCCCCGGCATGCGGCGCATTCGCGTGTCGAGAATCCCAGTTGGATAAGGGCACAGAGAAAAGCGTCGTTTCCCGTCAACGGTACTACGCTCGAGAGCTGTTGCAGGTAGGGGTCGAACTCTTTCACGACAATCTCCTGAAACTGCTTTTGTTCGTCGTAGCTGAGCGACTCTTTGCCTCGGGTGATTCGCTTGTACCACTCGTTATAGGTGCTGCTTGCCTTGAAATCGCGGCTGCAGCGTTCGCCGGCCTTGCGGATAATCTCTATCATTTGCAGTTCGCGGCTCTCGTTTTCCTGAGCCCGGGCCTCCTGTTTCTCCCATTTATGGGCGAAGAGTTGCTCGTTGCGGCGTTTGAGATGCCGGCGATAGAACATGAATACGGCTACCGAGATCAACAGCAGAGCGATTACGCATATCGTTATGGCTATCATCAGGCGGGTATGGCTCTGCTCTTTCAAGTCGGTGGTGATGCGTATATGCTCCTGGCGATCTATCTGGTGCGCGACAGCCATGTTCTCGATCGAGTCGGAGAGGCGGTAGGCCTCTTGCAGGTAGCGGTATCGCAGCGAGTCGGCTATTCCGGCCTCGTCGGGCAAGTCGGCCAGTTTGAAGTAGGCCGATGCCTTCACCGACATGTCGTCGCTACGGCCGGCCTGTTCGAGGTAAAAGAGAGCCGAGTCGTACTGCATCTGCAGGGCAAACAGTTGTCCCCGCACGGCGTAGTTGCGCAGCCGTTTCACCTTGTTGCGTGTCAACGACAGGGCCTTGGCATTGCATTGCAGGGCCCGGGCCAGGTTGTTCTGCTGTTTGTATGCGCTGGACAGGTTGTTGTAGACCGACGAACGCTCCTCGCGGTCGGCTATCTGGTCGAAGAAGGCAAGCGGTTTTTCGAAGTAGAACAGAGCGCTGTCGGGGTCTTTGTAGAGATAATGATATTTGCCCATCCCCCGATAGGCATGCGACAGGTTGCTTTTGTCGGGCAGGTTTTGCGATACTTTCAGGGCCTGGTAATAGCTGTTCCAGGCGGTTTCGTAGATGTTGTGGTCGAGAAGCAGGTCGCCCAACCGATTGTATATCAATCCTTCCAATTCGGCATTTTCAGATTTGCCCAACTGTTTCAGAGCCTTATGATAGAGTATGACGGCCGAGTCGGGGGCGTGATACTCTTCCATCTTCAGGCCTTGTCGGTAGAGCGATTCGGCCTTGTCGGAGTGGAAGCCGCTGCAAGAGCCCAATCCTATCCACGACAACAATACGAATATGACGAATAGAAAACCTCGTCTCATAACCAAAATGCAAATACGCAGCCCAAAGATACGAATAATTCGCTATTTTGGAACGCTATTTTTTTCCTCGATTTTTTAATCCGGGTTGGGTATGGAGAGGTGGTGGGGCCGAGGGAATATAAAAAACAATCCCGGGAGAGCCTCCCGGGATTGTTTTGATGTTATGAAAGTACTTGTGGTTAGTCTTTCAGTTTGGCGCAGATAAACTCGCGGTTGAGACGAGCGATGTTGGTCAGCGAGATGTTCTTGGGACACTCGGCGGCGCAGGCACCGGTGTTGGTACAGTTACCGAATCCCAGTTCGTCCATCTTGGCCACCATGGCGCGGGCACGAGCGGCAGCCTCTACGCGGCCTTGCGGCAGCAGGGCATATTGGCTCACCTTGGCCGAAACGAAGAGCATGGCCGAGCCGTTTTTACAAGCAGCTACGCAGGCACCGCAACCGATGCAGGTAGCCGAGTCCATAGCCTCGTCGGCAGCCTCTTTCGAGATGGGGATAGCGTTGGCATCCTGTGCACCGCCCGTGTTTACCGAGATGTAACCACCGGCTTGCTGTATTTTGTCGAAGGCACGGCGGTCTACCATCAAGTCGCGGATTACGGGGAATCCGGCCGAACGCCAGGGCTCAACCGTGATTACGTCGCCGTCGTTGAATTTACGCATGTGCAACTGGCAGGTCGTCACGCTGGTGTCGGGTCCGTGGGGGTGTCCGTTGATATAGAGCGAGCACATACCGCAGATACCCTCGCGGCAGTCGTGATCGAAAACTACGGGCTCTTTGCCCTCGTTGATGAGTTGCTCGTTGAGCAAGTCGAGCATTTCGAGGAAAGAGCTGTCGGTAGATACACCGTTGAGTTTGTATTCCTCAAATCTACCCTTTTCTTTGGGACCTTTTTGGCGCCAAATCTTCAGTGTTATATTGATTGTTTTTTCCATAACTTTATCGTGTTATACCGGAATTAAACGGCGATTAGACAAATTATTTCTTGTAGTTACGTTGTTGAACCTTGATAGCCTCGTATTTCAGTTCTTCCTTCAATAGTTCGGGCTTCTTATCTTCGCCTTGGTATTTCCAGCAGCTTACATACATAAAGTGTTCGTCGTCACGTTTAGCCTCTCCGTCTTCGGTTTGATACTCTTCACGGAAGTGGCCGCCACAAGACTCTTCGCGGTTGAGTGCGTCGAGAGCCATCAACTTGCCTATTTCGAGGAAGTCCTCTACGCGCAGGGCTTTTTCGAGCTCTACGTTCAGCGTATTGGCTTCGCCCGGGATACGTACGTTGGAGTAGAATTCTTTCTTCACCTCGTCGATTTTCTTGAGTGCGGTTTCGAGACCGGCTTTGTTACGGCCCATACCTACATACTCGACCATGATGTGGCCCAGCTCTTTGTGGATAGAGTCAACCGAGCGTTTACCCTTGATGTTCATCAAGCGGGCGATACGGTCTCTGACAGCCTTTTCGGCCTCTGCAAACTCGGGCAGGTCGGTCGAGAAGCGGGGAACCTGAATCTGGTCCGACAGGTAGTTCTGGATTGTGTAGGGGAGCACGAAGTAACCGTCGGCCAAACCTTGCATCAGAGCCGATGCACCCAGACGGTTGGCACCGTGATCCGAGAAGTTGGCTTCGCCGATGGCGAACAGACCGGGGATAGAGGTCATCAACTCGTAGTCTACCCAGATACCACCCATCGTGTAGTGCGATGCGGGATAAATCATCATAGGCGTTTCGTAGGGGTTCTCGTCGACAATCTTCTCGTACATCTGGAACAGGTTGCCATAACGGCTGGCTACGGCCTCTTTACCCTTGATTTGGATAGCGGCAGCTTCGCCACCCAGGCTCTCGATGATGTGGTGGTCGAGACCTTGGATAGCTTGTTTAC
Source organism: uncultured Barnesiella sp. (assembly GCA_902471075.1). Taxonomy (GTDB): domain Bacteria; phylum Bacteroidota; class Bacteroidia; order Bacteroidales; family Barnesiellaceae; genus Barnesiella. The sequence continues at coordinate 61,548 of CABRIW010000001.1, forward strand.
CCAGACGCTCGATACTCTCCTTGAAGTCGAGGTAAACGGCATAACCCGTAGCACCTACACCGTAACCGGCGTCGCAACGCTCTTTGGCGGCACGCGAAGCCACGTCGCGGGGCACGAGGTTACCGAATGCCGGATAACGACGCTCCAGATAGTAGTCGCGGTCTTCTTCCTTGATATCGGTGGGTTTCAGTTTGCCGGCGCGGATAGCCTCGGCATCTTCTTTTTTCTTGGGAACCCAGATGCGGCCGTCGTTACGCAGCGACTCCGACATCAGCGTCAGTTTCGACTGGAACTCGCCGTGAGCCGGGATACAGGTGGGGTGAATCTGGGCATAGGCCGGGTTGGCAAAGTAGGCTCCCTTGTGGTAGCATTGAACGGCTACCGAACCGTTCGATGCCATGGCGTTGGTCGAGAGGAAGTATACGTTGCCGTATCCACCGGTGGCGATAACCACGGCGTGAGCGGCAAAACGCTCGATTTCGCCGGTTACCAGGTTACGGGCGATGATACCGCGGGCACGGCCGTCGATGATGACGAGGTCGAGCATCTCGTAGCGGGTATACTGTTTTACCGTGCCTTTTTTCACCTGACGGTTGAGGGCGGCGTAGGCACCCAGTAGAAGTTGTTGTCCCGTTTGACCTTTGGCGTAGAAGGTACGCGATACCTGGGCACCGCCAAACGAACGGTTGGCCAACTGGCCGCCGTATTCACGGGCGAAAGGTACACCTTGAGCCACGCACTGGTCGATGATGTTGTTCGATACCTCGGCCAGACGATACACGTTGGCTTCGCGGGCACGGTAGTCACCGCCTTTGATTGTATCGTAGAAGAGGCGATATACCGAGTCGCCGTCGTTCTGGTAGTTTTTAGCAGCATTGATACCGCCTTGTGCGGCGATAGAGTGGGCACGACGGGGCGAATCCTGAATACAGAAGTTCAGCACGTTGAATCCCAGTTCGCCCAGCGTAGCGGCAGCCGAACCGCCGGCAAGACCCGTACCGACAACGATGATGTCGAGACGACGTTTATTGGCCGGGTTCACCAGTTTTTGGTGAGCTTTATAATTGGTCCACTTTTCAGCCAAGGGGCCTTCGGGTATTTTAGAATCTATTGTAGCCATAACAATTTTTTTTCTGTGAAATGAATAGGTTGGTTTATTAAAGGGTGCAAGCTCCGCAGCCGGTCAGGCTCATGATGTAGAACGAGATGGCAACGGCAACAAAGCCCAGACAGATGATGGTAGTGAAAATGTTGGAGATACATTTCCAACGGTTGAACCATACGTGGTTGTTGATACCCAGGGTTTGGATGGCGCTCCAGAAACCGTGGGTGAGGTGGAACCACAAAGCTACGAACCAGATGAGGTAAATAACTACATAAACCGGGCAGCTGAAGGTTTCGCGAATCAGGGCGATACCGTCGTGAGGATTGACTTCGGGCAGGTGACCGATAACCTCGTTGAGCTGCATCTTGTACCAGAAGTTGAAGAGGTGCAAAGCCAGACCCAGTACCACGATGATACCCAGTACCAGCATGTTTTGCGAGGCCCACTCTACGCTTTTCGGACGTACGTTCACCAGGTAGCGGTCGTTTCCGCGAGCTTTCCGGTTTTGAATCGTCAGCCAGAAGGCGTAGATGATGTGAATCACGGCTCCGGCGGCGATAACGACCGTACCAATCAGGGCATACCAGTTAGCTCCCAGGAATTGGCATACGGCATTGTAGCCGGCAGGGCTGATTAACGCCACTAAGTTCATACACATGTGAAACGTTAAAAATAGGACGAGAAAGAGTCCTGTCACACTCATGACTACTTTTCGTCCTATGGACGAGTTACTTAACCACATAGGATTTGAATTTAAGTTATTATTTGTTGTAAATAAAGATTATGCAACCTTGCACCATGCAAAAGTAACTGAAGTATGCGGAATATACAAGATAATAAGGAAATATTTCTTTAATGTATAGTCCTTTGGCTTCACTCTTTTTAAATGATAAAGAACGTAAAACTTCCCGTTTTTATCGAAATATCTCTATCTTTGCCTCGCTATCAATTTATAACGTATATGAAAAATAGAAATCTTTTCTTTCTGGTGGCTGCTGCTGCCGCAACGGTTGTTTCCTGCAACTCCAATCCTTCGTCGTATACTATCGACGGAACAGTGGCCGACTCTATCCTGAACGGCGACATGGTTTACCTGACCGATATGGCTTCGCGCGATGTGCTCGACAGCGCGGTGATTGCCGATAACAAGTTCCAGTTCAAGGGCAAGGCCGATACCGCTTTCGTGGGTATGTTGCAAGTGCCCTCTTTTTACCGCATGGGATTTATCGTCGAGAATGGTCACATTGCCGTAGAGTTGGGCGAAACCGACAAGGTATCGGGTACTCCGCTCAACGACGAGTTTGCCTCGTTTATGAACGACATCGATTCGTTGAACCAGATCTTCATAGCCAAACAACAAGAAATCATAGCAAAAGGTTTGTCCGACGAGGAGGCTTCGGCCGAGTGGGACAAAGTGCAACTTACCTTCATCATGCCCGAGATAGACAAACTCTTCTCGCACTACTTCGACCGTAACAACAACAACGCCGTGGGTGCATGGACCCTCTTCAACTGGGATCTTTCGCCCGAGCGTCTCGACTCGGTCATCAACCTGGCCGGCGAAACCCTCAAGGCCGATCCGCTGGTAAAGGTGATGAACCAACGTCTCGAAATCTGGAAAAAGACAGCCGAGGGTCAGATGTTTACCGACTTCACCATCGAGCAACCCGACGGCACGAAGGTTTCGCTCTCCGACTATGTGGGCAAGGGCAAGTATGTGCTGGTCGACTTCTGGGCTTCGTGGTGCGGTCCCTGCCGGGGCGAGATTCCCAACATCAAGGAGCTCTACGACAAATATCACGCCAAGGGTCTCGATGTGCTGGGTGTAGCCGTGTGGGATAAACCCGAAGATACGCAGGCTGCCATCAAGGAGCTGGGTATCGTTTGGCCGCAAATCATCAACGCTCAACAGATACCGACCGAACTCTACGGCATTCAGGGTATTCCCCATATCATCTTGTTTGCCCCCGACGGTACCATTGCTGCTCGCGACCTGCGCGACGAAGCCATGAAAGAGAAAGTCGCCGAGGTGATGAAGAATGTGAAATAAAACAATAGTAAATAATCGACAAAAGAAACCGTAGATAGAGCTCGCTTGAGAGACTGCAGGTAGTGCTTTATCGTCAAAACTTGGGAGCGACCCACATGGGCCGCTCCTTTTTTTGTAGTATATATTTCATTTCTTTTTCTTTTTAGTTTATTTTATATTTCAAATAGAAAAATATAGAAATTATAGAGAAACTAAACGAAATCTTTTGTGCATAAATAAAAAAATTATTATACTTGCAAAAAATAATTATTTCATTTCTTATCACCTTTTAAAAAGTGCTATTATGAAAAACAAACTACTCTTGATGAGTTGCGCATGTTGTTTGTTCTCGAGCGCAGCTTTTGCCGAAACTTTTTTGGTGACCAAGACCTCGGGCGATGCCAGCGAAGAGGGCTCGCTTCCCTATGTGGTGGCCAATGCTCCAGGAGGATCGGAGATAGAATTTTCTATCGGCGACGAAACTACGGTGACTATTCCGGCCACGATACAGATCGACAAGAATCTGACTATCGATGCCCAGGGCAAAACCATCTCGGTGGCCGAGCCGGGGGTATCGAACTACCGCATTTTCAAAATAGGCCTCTATGCGCCGGCCGAAGATGCCGAACTGGTTTCGCTCACGCTCAAGAACTGCACACTCTATGGGGGTGACGGCACGGCCCTGATCGACGACGAAACCTCTATGGCCTCGTGGTCGGCAACGATTCTCGTGGGTAAGAACGGTTCGTTCACCGGCGAAAACCTGCTCTTCGACAAGGCTCGGAACGGCTATTCGCCCGGTATCATGGCTTGTGGCGACATTACCCTTACGAACTGTACGTTCCAGAATCTCTCGGCTACGAAAGTGGGCGGTGCCGTCTATACCAACAGCGGCGTGACGGGCCGTTTCACCGACTGTACCTTTACCGACAATACCAGTACCACGCATGGTGGTGCCGTAGCTTGCTCGGGTAGCACGAACTACTTCAGCGGCTGTACCTTCACGGGCAATTCCGTTACGGGTTCCAGCTGTGATGGTGGTGCCATATATTTGCAAAAGGCCGGGGCTTCGGCCGAAATAGACAACTGTCTGTTTACGCAGAACCAAACCACCCGTTATGGGGGTGCAATCGCACAGAAGAACGACATTTCCTCGAACGGCGTTTTGACCATCAGAAACACTACTTTCAGCCAGAACAAGTCTACGGCCTCCAAGGGTGGCGGTGGTGCCTTGCTTACCTGGATGGGCGATGTTACGGTCGAGAATTGTTCCTTCGAGGGCAATGCCGTATCGGGCAGTAGTGGTTCCGGCGGTGCCTGGTATGCGTCGTATTCGGCAGCCGATACCAATAGCTGCCACGTATCGGGTTCCTATTTTGGAGAGAATACATGTACGGCCCATGGTGGAGCTATTCTTGTGAAAGTTCCCGGTGGAGTTTTCACGAATTGTACATTCTATAAAAATGCAGGTGGTACCGGTGGTGGCGGAGCCTTGGCCTGCCAGGCAGCCGTTGTCGATGTTTACAATAGTACTCTTGTTGGGAATGAGTTGCAAAACAACCTGTACGGCACGGGTATACACTCGGCATCGAACGGAGGCTTCAACCTGTACAATAATATTGTTGTCGGTGGTGTGAACGGTATCGGCGATATATATACTCACAATAACTGTACCCTGGCCGGAAGCCATAATATTTACGGTACGATAGCCGAAGGGTCTCCGGTTACGGTCGATGAGTTTGTAGACAACACGGTATATACCGACCAGACTTTGTTTGCCGATGCCGAACCTGTGCCGGCACTCAACGAGGGAACTACCCAAACGATAGCTATCTCCGACCAGGGTATTGCAGCCGGTGCCGGTATCGTGGTAGAGGGTGTGCCCACAGTCGATCAGCGCGGTAAAGCCCGTTCGGAAACGGCTCCTTCAATCGGTGCCTATGAGGTAGAGAAAGCCACTTCGATCGAGCGGGTAGCTGTTGAAAAACTCTTCTGGCCCAACCCGGCACAAGATTATATCAACCTCGCCGACGGTGTGTCTAAGGTGGCTGTCTACGATTTGCGCGGTGCTTTGATGCAGGTGGCCGAGGCTCCCGTACAGACCCTTTCGGTCGACGGGCTCGATGCCGGTATCTATCTGCTGCAAGTGACCGTCAACGGTAAGGTGTATAACCATCGACTGGTTATCAAGTAAATCAGAATACTTTCCCAATTTATGCGAGAGCGGAGGCTTGTTATGAGTCTCCGCTCTTTGTGTATCAGCTCCTTTGGGGGAAAGCCTCGAATGGCTCTACCGACTTTTAAGGTTGGCTATCTGAAGACAGATTGGGACAATGGAGAACGGTTTTCTGTGTCAGTCAGAGTTGTTCACGCTGCGCTCATCCCAAGTAATGTACTTTTGCGTCATTTTGCCTTTGTTGCCGATAATTATTTTCTGCTGGCTGATGACTTCCTCGGGCCATCCGTCGGGGAAATATCTCATGTGCAGAATTTCTTTGCTTACGGCGTCCTCGGTCACTTGCTCGTCAAATCCGGTATTCATATCTTCCTTCACGGCAGTAGCGTCCTCTTCGTCCATAAGCATATCGACCATCCCGCCAAGCAGTTGCTTGAGGTCTTTCCTGGGTATGTAGTTGTTGATTTCGATGATTATCTCGTAATACTCATAGTCTTCGGGGTCGATTGTTGCTGACAGGTAAGTATCCGATTCGTATTTGGTATCGGTGGCCTCTTCGTGCAGGGTGGTCTCTTTCAGGGGGAACTGGTATCCATGGTATTGGAAAAGCATTTCCAACTCTTCCGTATAGCTTTGTACCAGCTTGCCGGGGTCTATGTTTCTGAATAGCTCGTCGGCTTTTATGCCGGTTGAATTCAGTTTGTCCATCCATGATGATTCTTGGATGATTCCGTCGAATACACGCTTGGCTTGTTTCTCCACCTCTTCCAGGTTGTCATATTGGATAATCTTTCCCATTTCGTCCGTCCTGAACCTGATGGTTGTACCCACAATCTCGTCTTGAAGTCGTTGGATGGTTTCCTGCATGAAGTCCTGCATTTTGGATTCGGCATCTGTATCTGTGCTGAATTTCAGAAACTTGTATTCCATCTGATACCCGTCTTTCGTGGAGTCGGTAACCGTTATCATCACTTTGGTGTTGGCTCCAAGGGTCTTGACCGTGTCGGTCCCCTCAAATTTCCAGTTGCTTTCGCTTATCCAGTAGGTCATGGTATCGCGTTCGTTGAACCAGGCGATAATTGGCAGGGCTGAATTTTCCTCTTCTGTGGAGGCCGCCTCGGCCTGGTTGTAATAAGGCAGTGTGGTGAACGAGGCGAATAGTATCAGGGTGACAGTCAATAGACGGGGGTATAACCTTTGTAACCCGATACGGTTTTTCGTGGCAGACTGTCGGGAGGTCTTGGCCGGGGCTGACTCTTGTAAGTTCTGTTTTTTCATGGTCTTATCTGTTTTTTTCGTGGTTGGATGGCCTATGGAGGCGGGACTGTTTTCAATTTATATTTATCCGTGTCTGGTGGGTGAGGATGCCTGTTTCGCAAAAATAATGTAAAGCGGACAGGAAAACAACTGCCGGCCTTGCTTTTTCTGGGAGTAGGTGGCGGAATTGAATATTCCGGTATAAATACAAAAACGAGCAGCGGCGTACCGTTGCTCGTTCTTGTGTTGGCTTACCAGGATTCGAACCTAGACAAACAGAACCAAAACCTGTTGTGCTGCCATTACACCATAAGCCAAACTTCTATGCTTTGAGGTCTAATCCTCAAAAGCGAGGCAAAGATAATGTGTTTTTATGGCTTTGCCAAATTTTAGTCGAATTATTTTGCGATAAGCAGATAATAATTCTTTTTGCCCCGTTGTACGATGATGTATTTGTCGTTGAGCAGATAGCTGCCGTCGATTTTCGTATCGGGGGCTGCGAGTTTCTCTTTGTTGATCGAGACGCCACCGCCCTGGGTGAGTTTTCGCATTTCGCCTTTCGAGGGGAATACGGCAGCCATTTCGGTGGTCAGTTCGATAGCGGGTACCCCGCCGAGGATAGCGTCGCGCGACACTTCGAACTGGGGCACGCCCTCGAATACGGCGAGCAGCGTGTCTTCGTCGAGCTTGTGCAGCTGCTCCGAGGTAGAGTTCCCGAAGAGGATGTTCGAGGCCTCGACGGCTGCATCGTAGTCGGCTTGCGAGTGCACCATGACGGTAACCTCGCGGGCCAGCCGTTTCTGCAGGGCGCGCAGGTGGGGAGCCTGGTCGTGCTCGGCGATGAGGGCTTCAATCTCTTCGCGCGGAATCGAGGTGAATATCTTGATGTAGCGTTTGGCATCTTCGTCGCTCACGTTCAGCCAGAACTGGTAGAACTTGTAGGGCGAGGTATAGCGGGCATCGAGCCATACGTTGCCCGACTCGGTCTTGCCGAATTTCGTACCGTCGGCCTTGGTCACTAGCGGGCAGGTGAGGGCAAATACCTCGCCGCCGTTGGTACGGCGTATCAGCTCGGCACCGGTGGTGATGTTGCCCCATTGGTCCGAACCGCCCAGCTGCAGCTTGCAGTTCTTGGTTTCGTAGAGGTGCAGGAAGTCGTAGCCTTGCAGCAGTTGGTAGGTAAACTCGGTGAACGAAAGTCCGTCGCGAGCCTCGCCGTTGAGTCGTTTTTGAACCGAGTCTTTCGCCATCATGTAGTTGACCGTGATGTGTTTACCCACGGTGCGGGCGAAGTCGAGGAACGAGAAGTCCTTCATCCAATCGTAGTTGTTTACCAGTTCTGCGTGGTTGGGAGCATCCGACTCGAAGTCGAGGAATTTGCTCAACTGCTTTTTGATACATTCCTGGTTGTGGCGCAGGGTCTCTTCGTCGAGCAGATTGCGCTCTTGCGATTTGCCCGAAGGGTCGCCAATCATACCGGTAGCCCCCCCGACCAGAGCCAGCGGTTTGTGTCCGCAGCGTTGGAAATGTCGCAGCATCATCACGCCGCACAAGTGGCCTATGTGGAGCGAATCGGCCGTGGGGTCGAAACCCAAGTAGGCCGTAACCATTTCCTTTTCAAGGAGTTCTTCTGTACCCGGCATCATGGTGTGTACCATTCCGCGCCATTTTAGTTCTTCTACAAAATTCATCGAATGAAAACTTTATTAAAATGTTTGGTCGTTGTTTCTCGCAGACCGGGGCCGGCGCCGCTGTTTCTTGTGGCAGGCTTACCGAACTCCTTGTTTCTGCGGTAGCTGCAAAATTACGACTCTTTATCGAAACAAACAATTTTAATACCGAAATAACAAAAAATAAGAACCTCCTCTTGTTTTTTTCGTTAGTCTCGTGTATTTAAATTATTTTTGTGCAAACCTATTTTTTCAGAAGCTGTTATGGGTGTAAACGAGACCGATCTCAAATGGTTTGCCATCCGGGTGACATACAGCCGGGAGATGGCGTTGAAAGGTTACCTCGACCAGTACGGGATAGAGTCGTTCATTCCCATGCACTACAAGGAGTTCATCAAGGGAGAGCGTAAGGTGCGCAAGCTGGTCCCCGTCATTCACAATTTGGTTTTCGTACGGTTGAACCGCGGGAAGATGGACGAAATCAAGAAAGAGATTTCGCTCAAGGTTCCCCTGCGCTATATCATGGATCGCGAGAAGCGAGAGCCTCTTGTGGTGCCCGACCGCCAGATGTCCAGCTTTATAGCCGTGGCGGGAGCCTACGACGAGCAGGTGGTTTATCTCGATTCGCAGGTAGTCTCGTTGCGCAAGGGCGACCGGGTGCGCATTACCGGCGGGGTTTTTGCCGGAGTCGAGGGGGTATTCCTGCGGGTTAAGGGCGACCGGCGGGTGGTGGTGTCGATCGAGGGGGTTATGGCCGTGGCTACGGCATTTGTGCACCCTTCGTTGATCGAACGGGTTTCGTAATACATTCAGCTTTATTTTTTCAGACTATTGTCGGGCCAGGTGCTCGAGCGGAAAGACGCGGGCAATGTTGCCGGCCAGAGTCTTGTGCAGTCGTCGGGGTGACAGGTTGCGTATGTGGGCGGCCTTTCGGTAGAGTTTGTCGATGGTCATGTTACCCTCGTCGGTCTCGAGAAAGAGGCGGTCGAGAGGGACCGATTTCAAGGTTTCGTGATTGTAATACTCGCCGAACGAGAGGAATAATCCCTCGCGCAGGAGTTGTGCCGCCGTTTCGGGTTTGCCTCTGAAGCCGTGGATAATCCAGGGTTGTGTGGGGCGTTTGGCCTTGTGTATGCGGATGATGTCGTCGTAGGACTTCACGGCGTGGATGACAAGTGGCTTGTGCCACTGCTCCGAGAGACGTATCTGCTTCTCAAAATAGATGAGCTGCTCTTCGTAGTTGACGCCGCCTTTGAGTTTGTCGAGTCCCGTTTCGCCTACGGCTACCACTTGTTCGTGTTGTACGGCGGCTTCGAGCCGGGTTATCGATTCTTTCGAGGTGTCCGACAGGCTCCAGGGGTGGAGTCCTACCGAATAGTATTTGCCCGGTTGTGGGCGAAACTCCTCGGGGGTGGTGCTGATGATGGCTCCGTAACGGTCGTGATGGGTGTGGATGTCGGCCGGGAATTTGGGCGGAACCGGGTCGTAGCCGCTGCCGCCCCAGGGATGGCAGCTCAACAGCCGGCGGGTGGCCAGCCACAAGCCTTTGAAGGGGCCGTGTATCTGTATGGCGTCGATGGCATATTGCGAGCAGGTGGGCACATAGCGGCACGAGGGCGGCAGCATGGGCGATATGGCTGCCTTGTAAAAGCGGATGGGCCACACGAGCAGGGTCGACAGCAACTTTTTCATGGCTCTACGACAGGAGGTTCGGGTTGTTGCGGTTCGGTTTTCTGTACCAGGCGGTGCAGAGCCTCGACCATTTTCCGTTCGATGGTGTGGAAATCGTTCAGGTTCTTGTCGAGGTAGAGAAAGGCTACGTGCATCGACTGGTGCCGGCACGACAGCGGTTCGGCCAGAATCTCCTTGTGCAGGCGGTAGGCTTCGCGGATGCGTCGGCGCAGATAGACCCGCTTGACGGCCCGTTTGAAGTTGCGTTTGGGAATGTTGACGAAGAATTGCGGCGGGGCCGTAGAGCCGTCGTCGATGCGGTAGACCACGCGCAGCGGGTACACGATAAAGGCACTACCCTCGGCAAACAGGCGGTTGATGGCTGTTCGGCTGCATAGTTTTTCGCTTTTGGGCAGACTGTGTTCGTTCATCGTGTGTTTGAAAATAAAACCTCATAAGCGCCTCCTTTCGGTGAAAGACGATTATGAGGTTTGGTTCTTGTTGAAAAAGAGGTTATTTCTTTTTGCTTTGTTCTTTCAGGAAAAGGTCGAGTGCGGCAGTCATCGACGGAGCTCCGGGCGAGGGGGCTTCGACATCGAGACGCAAGCCGGCATCGCGTACGGCCTGGGCCGTCGTGGGGCCGAAGGTACCTATTTTGATGTCGCCCTGCTCAAACTCGGGGAAGTTCTTGAGCAGCGACTTGATACCCGACGGGCTGAAAAAGATAAGCATATCGTAGTCAAACGGTTCACCTTCTTCAAAATCGTTGCTTACGGTGCGGTACATGGTGGCACGCGTGTAGTTGATTTTGTGTTTTTCCAGCGCCGATGTCTGCTCTTTGTGCACGTCCGATACCGGGAAGAGGTATTTCTCTCCGGCATGTTTCAGCAGCGACGGAACCAGGTCGTCGAGTTTGCCCGAGTTGCCGAAGAATATCTTGCGCTTGCGGTAGACAATGTATTTTTGCAGATAAAGGGCAATGGCTTCGGTCGTGCAGAAGTATTTCATCGTTTCGGGAATCGTGACGCGCAACTCTTCGCACAGGCGGAAGAAGTGGTCGATGGCGGTACGTGCCGTGAAAATGACAGCGGTGTATTCCGGAATGGAAATCTTCTGTTGTCTGAACTCTTTGGAGGTCAGGCCCTCTACCTTGATAAAGGGTCGGAATACGATATTGACGCCATATCGCTCGGCAATATCGTAGTAGGGCGATTTTTCGGAACTCGGCTTAGGCTGAGAAACAAGAATTTTCTTAATTTTCAAAGCTGCTGTATTTTTAGTTCGACAAAATGATATATCAATATGCTTGATTTATATACCCAAAATAGGGGTGCAATTTCGAGGGCACAAAAGTACACAATAAAATAGAATAAATCTAATATATTGCGGTAAAAAATCTTAAACCCTTTATAAATAAATAAGATACGGGAGCCCAGGTAGATAATGCCGGCAACGGTCAGCATGGTCGGGCCCCATTGCGGGACGAATATCGTCAGGAGCACCGGTATGGCGAGGGGGATGCTGATGATGGCGTTGATCGAGATGAAGCTCTCGACCCACTTGCGGGTGTGGCTCGTGTCGGAGAATACGAGTCCGAGTACGCGGTAGAGCCATTTCTGCAACATGTAGTAGACCCAGGCGATGAGGCTGCTGCAGCATACGCCTATCCCGATCGATACCGACAGGTCGGGCCGGGTGGAGGCCAGCAGTTGAAACAGGCAGAACCCTTCCGAAACGAAGGTCATGCCCAGCAGTACGGCCCTGAGTTGGGTCTCGCGTACCGTAGTATCGTCGAAGAGGGTTTGGCGGTCTTTCACGTTGAGCACGCTGTTGAATATCTCGCCCAGAAATTTGGTCCCCTTCTTATAGGTAAAGGCAAAGAGCAGGAACACCACGACGACGATGCTCACCAGCAGCGAGTTGTTGGTGGGGGTATCGGGTATGCGTTCCGAGTCGAACCCTTCGGGTATGGCGATGATGGTCTCTTGCAGATCCTTGAGGGGGTCGCTCTCTTTGAGCGGGGTGCTGCGCTCGAAGCCACGAACATACTGCGGCACAAACACCTCGGGCTGGCTCGCCGGCGACAAGGTGCCGGTGGTATCGGCCGTGTGCAGGGTATCGGCGGCGATGATGGGGTGGGGGGCAGCAGGGGTAGGCATGGCGGCAGGTCGGTTAGATGGCGGCTATTTTACGGATGCTGGGATCCCAGGCCGGAGCGTTTATGATGTCGTCGATAGCCTCTTGAGGGGTCTGTGCCACCTGCCACATGCGGGCGTGTTCGTGGCGCATGAAGTTCTCGTCGATAGCCTTGTGCAGCATCGCGATGAGGGGGTCGTAGTATCCGTCGATATTGAGTATCACGATGGGGTTGAGGAAGAGCCCCAGTTGTTTCCAGGTGATGATCTCGAAGAGCTCTTCCAGTGTACCGCAGCCGCCGGGCAGGGCAATGACGGCATCGGCCTCCTGGGCCATGCGCTCTTTGCGTTCGTGCATGTCGGCAGTCACTACGGTCTGGGTCAGACCCGGGTGGCACCACCCTTCGTCGATCATGAATTGAGGAATCACCCCCAGCACTTCGCCGCCGTGGGCCAACACGCTGTCGGCCAGGGTGCCCATGAGCCCTTGGTTTCCGGCACCGCATACGCATCGCATGCCTTGCCGGGCAAGGAGCCGCCCGATTTCGCGGGCCGCCTCGAAGTAATCGGGGTTTATTTTGGAACTGGATGCGCAGTAGACGCACACCGATTTTATCTTTTTCATTGTCACCAGCTTGAATCGCACTGCAAAGGTAACGCTTTTTTTTGAAAGACGGCGCGTCGGCAGGGGGCTACCTTACAGCCAATGGTGCTCGCGATACCACTTCACGCACTCGTTTACGCCGCGCTCGAGGCTATACTGCGGTTCGAATCCCAGTTCGGTGCGGGCATCGCTGATGTCGCATATCCAGTTGCGTTGCTTCATGATGCGGAACTTGTCGCGGTTCAGCGTGCTGGTCTTGCCCAGCAGGCCCGCCACCTCCTCGGCAATGACCGAGACTATCCAGAGCCCGGCGATGGGAATCTTTACCGGGATGACCCACCGTCGGCCCAACGCTGCGGCCACGTACCGGCGGAATTGCGACGAGGTGTAGGCCCTCCCCTCGGAGAGAAAATAGCCCCGGCGCGTCACCCCCCGGTCGATGGCCTTGAAGATGGCCTGCACCAGATCCTTCACGTAGATGAAGGTGATGAGCTGCGGTTTGTATCCCACGATAAAGTCGAAACCGTATTTGATGCTCTTCATCATCAGGTAGTAATCTTTCTCGTAGGGGCCGTATACCCCGGTGGGGCGCATCACCACATAGGGAAATCCCTCGAGCGATTGCAGGTGACGCTCGGCTTTCAGTTTGCTCTGTCCGTAGCGGGTATTGGGGTGGGGCGTATCGGTGGGGCGTATGGGGGTGAAGCCTTTTTCGTCGCCCAATCCCCAGGCCCCCAGACTGCTCATGAGGATAAACTGCCTGGGCACCATGTCGGTAGCGACGAGGGCCTCGGTGAAATTCTTGACAAACCCGTAGTTGATGCGGTCGAAGTCGTCGGGGTTCTTGCACTTGGTCACCCCCAGGTTGTGCACGATGTAGTCCCACTTGCCATGCTCCCGCTTGTGCTCGCGCAACTGGTCGGCCAGCACGTCGGGGTTGCCGTAGTTGAAGTCGATGAAACGTATGGCCGGGTTCTTGAGGTGTTCGCGCGAGGTGGTCTTGCGCACCCCGGCCCAGGTTTCGTATCCCCGCGAGAGGGCTTCTTCGACGATGAATCCGCCGATGAATCCGCCGGCGCCGGTAATCAGTATTCGGGTACTCATAAGGCAATTTCGTTTGGCGGGTAAAAGTAATAAGAAACCGGCGAACTGGGGCTGTCGAACTGCGATTTTGTGAAATATAGCCGATAAATTATTATAAAAAGTTTATAATGAGGGGAGATTAACAATCTTTCATTATCTTTGCCGGGTATATGAAAACAGATAGACTCCTCTGCTCCCTCGGTAAACTGGTTTCGGCCTTTCCCGGGGTTGTTTTCGTGTGTGGCGTTTGTCTGTGGAACTTCCTGAAAATAAAGACAAAAGTAGTATAATGAAACGGTACAAATTACTGAACAATGTGTTGGGGTGGGTGGTCTTCGTCGTTGCGGCGATTTCCTATATCCTGACTTTGGAGTCGACCGCCAGCTTTTGGGACTGCGGTGAATTTATAGCTTCGGGATATAAACTGGAAGTGGGTCACCCGCCGGGAAACCCCATCTTCATGTTGACGGCCCGCTTCTTTGCCAACTTTGCCTCTTCTCCTTCGGGTGTTGCCTATATGGTCAACCTCATGTCGGGGTTGTTGAGTGCCGCCACCATCTTGCTGCTGTTCTGGACCATCACCCGCCTGGCACAGAAGGTTGTGCTGCGTGAGGGCGAGACCGTCGAGACCATGTCGATGGGTCAGATGATTGCCATCCTGGGTTGCGGCGTGGTAGGTGCTCTGGCCTATGCCTGGTCCGATACCTTCTGGTTCTCGGCCGTAGAGGGCGAGGTTTATGCCTACTCCTCTTTCTGTACGGCACTCGTATTCTGGCTGATTCTCAAATGGGAGAGCGTGGCCGATGAGCCGCACTCCAACCGCTACATCATACTCATCGCCTACATCATCGGCGTATCTATTGCGGTGCACCTGCTCAACTTGCTGTGTATCCCCGCCATCGTGCTGGTTTATTACTACCGCAAGTTCAAGAATACCAACCTGAAGGGCTCCATCATTGCCCTGTTGCTCTCGTTCGTGCTCATCGTGCTGCTGCTCTACGGACTGGTTCCCGGTTTCGTCGAGGTGGCCAGCTGGGTCGAACTGCTCTTTGTCAATGTCTTCCACCTGCCTTTCAACAGCGGTGTGGTATTCTACTTCTTCCTGATTGTCGGGGTTATCGCCTGGGCCATCTACGAGACTTACGCCCAGCGCAGCGAGAAGTTGATGAAGATTTCGTTCTTCATCAGCATCGTGCTGGTAGGTATCCCCTTCATCGGCGACGGTTACGTGATTGGCATCATCCTCTCGCTGGCCCTGGCCTACTACCTCTTCTTCATGCGCAAGCGTCCTTCGGTAGTGACCATGAACACGATTCTGCTCTCGTTGTTCGTCATCTTCATCGGCTACTCGTCGTATGCCTTGATTATGATACGTTCGACGGCCAACACGCCCATGGACCAGAACTCGCCCGAGGACATCTTCAGCCTCTCGGGCTACCTCAACCGTGAGCAGTATGGCGACCGTCCGCTCTTCTACGGGCTGACCTTCCCCGCCGAGGTGCTGCGCGATGCCAACGGTACGGCCGTATCGACCCAGGGGAAACCCATCTGGAAGAAGAAACTGAAATCGTCGCCCGACGATCCCGACCGCTACATCATCACCGGGCACGACGAACACTACAAATACGAACCCGAGTTGTGCATGCTCTTCCCCCGCATGTATAGCGACAAGGCCGAACATATATCGGCTTATAAGGAGTGGACCAACTTCAAGGGCCGCCCCGTACAGGTGAAGACTCCCGAGGGTACCAAGACGGTGATGAAACCCACCTTCGGCGAAAACCTCGCCTTCTTCCTCGACTACCAGCTCAACTACATGTACTGGCGTTATTTCATGTGGAACTTTGCCGGCCGCCAGAACGATATTCAGGGTCATGGCGAGGTGCAGAACGGCAACTGGATAAGCGGCTTCAACTTCATCGACAAGCACATTGCCGGCGACCAGACCAACCTGCCCGACGACCTGAAGAACAACGCCGGCCGCAACGTCTTCTACATGATGCCGTTGTTGCTCGGTCTCATCGGTCTCTTCTTCCAGGCCTTCTCGGGCAAGAAGGGTATCGAGAGCTTCTGGGTTACCTTCTTCCTCTTCTTCATGACGGGTATCGCCATTGTCATCTACCTCAACCAGACGCCTTACCAGCCGCGTGAGCGCGACTATGCCTATGCCGGTTCGTTCTATGCGTTTGCCATCTGGATCGGGTTGGGTGTCGCCGCCATCTGGCGTGGCCTCAACTACCTGGCCAAGACGACCGACGAGCAGCCCAAGTCGACGGTTACGGCCGTGGTGGCTTCGCTCTTGTGTCTGTGTGTACCCTTGCAGATGGTGAGCCAGACGTGGGACGACCACGACCGTTCGGGCCGCTATGTCTGCCGCGACTTCGGTATGAACTACCTCTCGAGTGTCGACGAGAACGCCATTCTCTTCACCAACGGCGACAACGATACCTTCCCCTTGTGGTATGTACAGGAGGTCGAGGGTTATCGCACCGATGTGCGGGTGTGCAACCTCTCGTATCTGCAGACCGACTGGTACATCGACCAGATGAAGCGTCCGGCCTACGAATCGGCTGCGCTGCCCATCTCGGCCGACGAGTCGAAATATGCCTACGACGTGCGCTCCTACAACTACGTAATCAACCGCCTGGCCGACTCGATTACGGTACGCAATGCCCTCGACTATCTCTATAGCGACGAGTCGTGGACCAAGGATGTGCCGGGATACGGTGCCCTCAACCACCTGCCCACCAACCAGCTCTATATTCCGGTCGACGCTAATGCCGCGGTGGCCTCGGGTACGGTAGCTCCCGCGTTGAAGGACAGTATCGTTTCGCGCATCGTGCCCGACTTCTCCAACAAGCGGGGATTCACCATGAGCGAAATCGCCTCGCTCGACATCATCAACACCAATGCCGAGCAGGGCTGGAAACGCCCCGTCTACTTTGCCGTGACGGTGGGCAACAGCTACTACCTGGGTCTCGAGGACTACTTCTCGCGTACCGGTCTGGCCTATCAGGTGGTACCTTTGAAAGGGGTCAACAACAACATCAATACCGACAAGATGTACGACAATATGGTCAACCGCTTCCGCTGGGGCGGCATCGACCAGGTGACGAAAGAGCATCCGCTCTATCTCGATGAGAACGTGCGCCGCATGTGCAACACCATCCGTATGATGTTTGCCGACCTGGTAGAGCAGCTGATCAAGGAGGGCAAGAACGAAAAGGCCCTGACGGCTCTGAACCTCATTATCGAGAAGATTCCGGGCTGGCAGGTAACTCACGACCTCACGTCGCTGTCGTTCGGTCAGTCCTACCTCGAACTGGGCGAAACGGCCAAGGGCGAGGCTCTGCTCAACGAGATACTTGAAAACTCGGCCGGCTACCTCAACTGGTACAAAGACCTCACTCCGGGTCAGCTCCGCTCCATCCGCAACGATTACGAGAAGCATGTCTACATCGTTCATGCCATCAACGAGCTGAGCGCAGCCTACGGGCTCACCGACCTGCAAAACAAGATTGCATCGCGTTTTGCCATTCGGGAGTAATCGAATATAATCCTTTACGGGAGAGTGTCGGGAAATCTGTTTCGCCGATTCTCTCCCGATTTTTTTCGTTAGATATACCATTTATGTTTATAGAGCAACCCCCGTTTTTTTACCGCATGCTGTTCCCCGAGGCCATCTGGCGTATCCCGGGCGACCAGAAGACCGTCTACCTCACTTTCGACGACGGTCCTATCCCCCAGGTTACGCCGTGGGTGCTCGATGTCCTCGACTACTATTCGGTAAAGGCTACCTTCTTTTGTGTGGGCGAAAATGTGGCCCGCAATCCCAACCTCTTCCAGGAGTTGAGGCACAGGGGGCACCAGGTGGGTAACCACACGATGAATCACATACAGGGCATGTCGACCCCGCCCGAGAAGTATGTGCGCAACGTGCTCAATGCCCACGACCTGATTCAGAGCCAGCTCTTCCGTCCGCCCCACGGCCACATGCTCCCCGGGCAGGCCAACCTGTTGAAGAAGGATTTCAGCATCATCATGTGGGATGTGGTGACCCGCGATTATAGCAACAAGCTCACGGGCGAACAGGTATTCGGCAACGTGAAGCGCTATGCCCGCAACGGCTCCATCATCGTGTTTCACGACTCGATCAAGGCCGAGCGTAACCTGCACTATGCCTTGCCCAGAACCATAAACTGGCTGCGCGAAAATGGATTCATCTTCCGCACCCTTTGAGTGGCGAGAGCAGATTCGTAGCGAAGCCCTTCGGTTGGGTTTCGATGCGTGTGGCTTCGCTCGGGTCGACGAGGTAGAGCCTCGGGCCCGCGAGGCTTATCGCCGCTGGCTGGACGAGGGCAAGCAGGCACAGATGGACTATCTGGGCAACTACCTCGACTTGCGCGACCATCCGGCCCTTCTCTACCCGGGAGCCCGCACCATCGTCTGCGTGGCGCTCAACTACTATCCGGCCCGTTTCCAGCCGCAGGAGCATCCCCAGTTTGCCTACTATGCCTATGGCCGCGACTACCACGAAGTGATGCGCGACAAGCTGCGGCAGCTCGCCGCTTTCGTGGCTCCTCTCTCGGGCGATGCCGGGCGGGTGTGCTGCGATACCGCCCCCGTGCGCGAACGCTATTGGGCCGTGCAGGCCGGGTTGGGTTTTATCGGCAGGAATGCCCAGTTGATAATCCCGGGAAAGGGCTCTTACTTCTTTCTGGGCGAGTTGCTTACGACACTTGCCCTACCCCCCGACGAACCCTTGTCCAACCGCTGCGGCGACTGTTCGCTCTGCCGGGAGCATTGCCCTGTGGGGGCGCTCGACGTGCCGGGGCAGGTCGATGCCCGCCGCTGCATTTCGTGCCAGACCATCGAGAACCGTGGCGAGATACCGCCCGCGGTGGCTGCCCGGATGGGCAACCGGCTCTATGGCTGCGATACCTGCCAGCAGTGCTGCCCCTGGAATCGGGCGGCTGTCCCTTCGACGCACCCCGAGTTCGCCCCCTCGGACGAACTGCTTGCCCTCGACGCTGCCCGTTTCGAGGCGTTGACCCCCGACGACTTCAATCGCATATTCCGCCATTCGGCCGTGCGTCGGGCCAAGTATGCGGGTCTCATGCGCAACTTTGCCGTGTGGAAGAAAAATCGTAAATCGTGACGAATCGGCACAAAACGATACCGCCGTACCCTCTTCGCATCGATAGCCGGCTCTGTACCGTACCCCTTTGAAACATTCTCCCTGGACGGGGATAAAAAGAAACGAGGGCCCCACACCGGTGTGTGGAACCCTCGCTATGCGGTTCGAAAGATTTCGGCTTTCGAGTGGGATTACTTCAGCAAGCTGTCGGGATCGAGGTTGTTGTGCTCGATGTCGAGGAAGTATTTGTAGGTGCCTACTTTCAGTTCGGCCGTAGCGGCATCGTCGCATACGATGATGCTCTTGGGGTGCATTTGCAGGGCCGTGATGGTCCACATTTGCGAAACGCCGCCCTCTACGCCCTGTTGCAAGGCACGGGCCTTGTTGTGGCCGTTGACGATGATGAGCACGTTGCGGGCAGCCATGACGGTACCCACACCCACGGTGAGCGCCGTTTTGGGCACGAGGTTGGTATCGCCGCCGAAGAAGCGCGAGTTGGCGATGATGGTGTCTTGCGTCAGGGTTTTCACACGCGTGCGCGAGGTGAGCGACGAACCCGGTTCGTTGAAGGCGATGTGGCCGTCGGGGCCTACGCCGCCCAGGAAGAGCTCGATACCGCCGTAGGAGGCGATTTTAGCCTCGTAGCGGGCACACTCCTCTTCGGGGTTGGCAGCATTGCCGTTGAGGATATTGACGTTCTCGGGACGGATGTCGATGTGCGAGAAGAAGTTGCTCCACATGAAAGTGTGGTAGCTCTGCTCGTGGTCTTCGGGCAGGTTGCAATATTCGTCCATGTTGAAGGTAACGACGTTGCGGAACGAAACCACACCCTTCTTGTTCAGCTCGATGAGGTGCTTGTACATGCCCAGCGGCGACGAACCGGTAGGGAGACCCAGCACGAAAGGCTTCTCTTCGGTGGGGTTGAATTTATTGATGCACGATGCCACATAGTTAGCGGCCCAACGCGAAACTGCATCATAGGTTGGTTCGATAATCAGTCTCATGATTTTATAGATTTTTATGGATTTTAGCTTTCCCCAAAAGTAATCATTTTTTGGCAAGTATCGACCACCGGGTGAAAATTTTGTGTATTTTTCTAAAAATCGAATATACTTCCATCATTTTTCACCTTTTTTGTGTGGAAAAAATGTAAAGGAATCATTAAGTTTGTAACTCAAAAATACTATCGCGATGAAAACAAATCTTAGTTCTCAAATTAAACTGGACCGTATACCCAAACGGTATTACGCTCCTGACGGTGAGTTGGAACTCGCGGCTCTTACGCGAGAGGAAAAGGTCTATACCAAGATCTTCGAAGGTTCCGACGAAGGTTCGGTATATGTCGCTCACGACATTGCCGAGTTAATCCATAAATGCAAGTCCGAGCATCGCCATTGCGTTCTCGCTTTGGGTTCGGGTGCCGCCACCCACTCGGTCTATGCCGAACTGGTGCGCATGTATCAGGCCGGAGAGGTTAGCTTCTCGAACGTAATCGTGTTCAACATCGGTGAATATTACCCGTTGGCCGAAGGTGCTCCCGGTACCATGAGTCTCTTGAAAGAGCTTTTGCTCGACAAGGTGAACATCGATCCCGAGAATATCCACACGCCGGGTAAGATGATTTCGAAAGAAGATGTCTACGTATATTGCAAAAAATACGAAGAGGAGATCGAAGCCTGCGGCGGTATAGACCTGGCTCTGTGCGAAATCGGTGCCGTGGGTAACCTCGCCTTCAACGAACCGGGTTCGCAACTCAACTCGTCGTGCCGTCTCATGTTGCTCGGTAGCGATGCCCGTCACGTGGCTTCGTCGCAATTCAACTCCAACGAGAACGTGCCTCGCTGTGCCATCACGCTGGGTATCTCGAATCTCATGTCGGCCCGTCGTATCATCTGCGTGGCCTGGGGTGAAAATCGTGCCAACATCGTGAAGCGCACCATCGAGGGCGAAGTGACCGACCTCATTCCCTCTTCCTTCCTGCAGACCCACCGTCGGGCCAAAGTGGTGCTCGACCTTTCGGCTGCCGAGGCTCTGACGCGCATCAGCCGTCCGTGGCTCGTAACTTCGTGCGAATGGGACGAGAAACTCATCCGTCGTGCCATCGTTTGGCTCTGCAAGGTGACGGGTAAACCCATCTTGAAACTGACCGACAAAGACTATAACGACAACGGCTTGAGCGAACTCGTTGCCCTCTTCGGTTCGGCCTACAACGTAAACATCCGCATTTTCAACTCGCTGCAACATACCATTACCGGCTGGCCCGGCGGCAAACCCAATGCCGACGATACCTTCCGTCCCGAGCGTGCGAAACCCTATCCCAAACGGGTTATCGTATTCAGCCCGCACCCCGACGACGATGTAATCTCGATGGGTGGTACCCTCAAACGTCTTGCCGTACAGAAACACGACGTACACGTGGCTTACGAAACGTCGGGCAACATTGCCGTAGGCGACGAGGATATGATGCGTTACATCATGCTTATCGACAACATCGCCAAGAAGTTCAAGTTCGATACGCCCGAGCTTCTGAAAGAGAGCAGCGAAATCCACAAATTCATCGAGCAGAAGAAAGACGGTGAGTCCGATACGCCCGATATCCGCTTCATCAAGACGATGATTCGTCGGGGCGAGGCCCGCACCGCCTGCAAATACATCGGTATCAAGCCCGAGAATGTTCACTTCCTGAACCTCCCCTTCTACGAGACGGGTACCATCAAGAAAGGCGACTTGACCGAAGCCGATATTCAGATTGTAAAAGACCTGATCGAGTCGGTTAAACCGCACCAGATTTTCGTAGCCGGCGACTTGGCCGACCCGCACGGAACGCACAAGGTTTGCCTCGATGCCGTTCTGGCCGCTATCGACGAAATCAAGGACGAAGAGTGGATGAAAGATTGCCGCATCTGGATGTATCGTGGTGCCTGGGCCGAATGGGAAATCGACCACATCGAAATGGCTGTGCCCCTGAGCCCCGAAGAGCTGCGTCAGAAACGTAACTCGATTCTCAAGCACCAGTCGCAGATGGAGAGCGCTCCCTTCCTGGGCGACGACGAGCGTCTGTTCTGGCAACGTGCCGAGGATCGTAACAAAGCTACGGCCGACCTCTACGCCAGCCTCGGTCTGGCTTCGTACGAGGCCATCGAAGCCTTTGTAGAATATCATCCCATACGATAATCCGTAATCTGTATAGAAGGGGCTGTATCCGCTGCGATGCAGCCCCTTTTCTTTAAATAAGAAGAGATAGACAAGAGACGATACTTGTTTCGGGGGCTGTCGCTCGATACTCCGGGGGGGACTGTAAGAACCGGGGGAATCTTCGTTTGCAAAGACCATACACACATACCTCATGTAAATAGACCTATGAAACCACACCGAATTATCCTGATACGTCATGGCGAATGTTATGCCAATACCGACGAAAGTCAGTTTGCCACCGAACCCGACTACACGATAGAGCTGACTCCCCGAGGCCTCGAGCAGGCTCGCGAGGCGGGCAAGGCCCTGAAGGCGCTGGTAGGCGACGAACTGCTCTATTTCTATGTGTCGCCTTTCTGGCGCACCCGTTCTACCTTTGAGCAGGTGGTCCGGGCTTTTCCCCGCCGTCAGTTCGACTACAACGAGGAGCCCCGCCTCAGAGAGCAGGAGTGGGGCTACCTGCGCACCTATGCCGAGTTGAAGCGGTTGAAAGAGGAGCGTCGTCGCTATGGCACGTTTTACTACCGGTTCCCGGGCGGCGAGGCCGGGACCGATGTCTACGACCGCATCAACGACCTGCTGGGGTCGCTGCATCGCGATTTCCGCAGCCCCGATTTCCCGCCCAACTGCGTACTCATCACCCACTCGCTGGCCATACGCCTCTTTGTGATGCGGTGGTTTCACCTCACGGTCGAGGAGTTTGAAGAGATGGCTTCGCCCCGGAACGGCGACCTGGTGATACTCGAGTATGACGATGCCGCTCAGGAATACCGATTGACGACTCCGCTCGCCCGGAATGCCGACTCGGTGTTTCGTCGGCGGCCTATCCGGTTGCCCGACGAGTAATCGGTGCGACGAAAACAGAAGGGGCTGCATCTGGTCGTTTCCAGCTCTCGCGTTATAAACACAATACCCCCGGGGTGCGAATGGCCCCGGGGGTATCGGTTATAATCAGATGTGTCAGTTCAATTATACATAGTCGGCCCAGTTGGTGAGAGCCATGTCGCCCGATTTCAGGAACTCGTTGTGGAATCCGAAGGCGGCCTTCAGGTTGTGAGGCGTGTGTCCTTTGCCCAGTTTCAGGTAGTCCCACAACAGCTCTTTGTACATGGGGTGAACGCAGTTCTCGATGATGGTGTGAGCGCGTTGGATGGGCGATTTGCCGCGGAGGTCGGCTACACCCTGCTCGGTGATGAGCACCTGTACCGAGTGTTCGCTGTGGTCGAGGTGCGAAACCATGGGCACAATGGCGCTGATTTTGCCGCCTTTGGCCGTCGAGGGGCAGGTGAATATCGAGAGGTAGGCGTTGCGGGTGAAGTCGGCCGAGCCGCCGATACCGTTCATCATCTTGGTGCCGGTTACGTGGGTCGAGTTCACGTTGCCGAAGATGTCGGCCTCGAGGGCGGTGTTCATGGTGATGAGGCCCAGTCGGCGTACGATTTCGGGGTGGTTCGATATTTCGCCCGGTCGCATGATGATCTTGTCGTGGAAGAATTTGATATTGCTGAATACCTCGTCCTGTTTGCCGTCGCTTATCGTCATGGAGCAGCAGCTGGCAAATTTGCATTTACCCTCTTTCATCAGGTCGATAACGGCATCTTGTATCACCTCGGTATACATTTCAAAGGCAGGGATGTCGGGGTTGGAGCCCAGGCTGCCCAGCACGGCGTTGGCGATGTTGCCTACACCCGATTGCAGCGGCAGGAATTGGGGCGGGATGAGGCCGGCTTTCAACTGGCTTACGAGGAAGTCGCACACGTTGTTTCCGATCTTCATGGTAGTTTCATCGGCCGGGGTGAAGGGCTTCACGCCGTCGAGTTTGTCGCTTTCGACGATACCCACGATTTTCTTCGGGTCTACTTTGATGATAGGAGCACCGATGCGGTCGCTGGGTTTGTAGATGGGAATCTCGCGACGGTAGGGCGGGTCGAGCGGTTGGTAAATGTCGTGCATGCCCCGCAGCTCTTTGGGGTCGTGGTGGTTCAGTTCGATGATGATTTTATCGGCCAGCGCGCAGAAGGTAGGGGTAGCACCCACACCGTTGCCCAGCAGAATTTCGCCGTTGGGAGTTACCTCGGTAGCTTCGACGATAGCTACGTTTATTTTACCCAGAAATCCGTAACGGAGGTTCTGGGCCAGGTGCGAGAGGTGCATGTCGAAGTAGGCAATCTCGTTTGCGTTGACAGCCGCACGGGTATCTTTGTGCGACTGGTAGGGCGTACGGCTTCTGATAGCTTTTGCCCGGGTAAGGGCACCGTCTACGTAGTCGCTGGTCGAGGCACCGGTATAGACACCAATCTGGAAGGGGCGTCCGGCTGCGTGTTCGGCTTCGGCCCGTTGGGCGATGGCTACAGGAACTACTTTGGGGGTACCTGCTGCAGTAAAGCCACTAAATCCTACATTATCGTTGTGGTGAACGAATTGAGCCGCTTCTTCGGCGGTAATAAAATTAAATGCCATATCTATGATAAATTTTGTTGTTTTTGAGATATTTCAAGGTTAAGGTGTTTCTCGGTTTCAGTATTTTCTATTCAGTATTTCTGCAGCGATGACCGCTTTTCGCCAATCTATATCGCTTATATCTATTGAGCTAGTCTCTGTTTCGGGTTCGTGCACCGGTGCGGCTTGTGTCGCGGGTCGGGCGGGTGTTTGCGGTCGGGCGAGAGCCGGAGTACCCTCCTCTTCGGGAGTCAGGACAGGGGTTGCCGGTTGGGGGTGTGGAGTAGCGGCCGCCGGTTGCTCTGCCGGGCGAGGCTGTGCCCGCCATTCGGTTTGGGGTTCTCTTCGCTCCAGGGGTTGCACCTGAGGGCGGCGGGACGGCTGCGGTTGCGCTCTTCGAGGAGCCCGGGGGATATACTCATCCTCCTCTTCCTCGTGGGCTTTTCGCTCCTCCTCTTCGTGGGCGCGGCGCAGTTCTCTGAAGATTTCGTCCAGGGTAAGCGGTGTGGAAGCATCCCGGTTTTCTCCTTCCCGTTCTGGGGTAGGGGTGGATGCTCCGGGTACGATGGGTCGGCCGGGTTGTCTTCCCGGTTGATTTTTAGAGGATTGTTGCTTTTTGGAACCAACGGAGTTGATGGCAAGAATGACCAACCCGATGATTATAGCGACGATTATCTCTGAAAAATCCATCTCTTTTTCGTATTTTTGTCCTCAAATATAGAGTTTTATTGAGAATCTTCCAAATTTTGGAGCTCTATAAAATAACTAAGAGCTGTTTCTCAACAACTCTTAGCCGATTTAACCTAAACCTTAACTATGAAAAAATTTCATGTAATGTGATTGCAAAGAAAATAATTATTTTTTAAAAAACAAATTTTAGAAAAGAAAATATTACTTTTTTGTCTATTTTGTTGATAAATTAAAATTAAATGGAGAATAAAACGGATAGAATGAAAAATATGAAAGTGGCTGAGAACCCCGTTGGGCAGCCGGTTGCAGAGAAGAAACTCTTTATCGAGACCTATGGTTGCCAGATGAACGTGGCCGACAGCGAGGTGGTGGCCTCGATCATGCAGATGGCCGGTTACACGCTGTGCGATACCATCGAGGAGGCCGATGCCATTTTTGTCAATACCTGTTCCATTCGCGACAATGCCGAGCAAAAGGTGCTCTCGCGTCTGGCCTATTTCCAGTCGTTGCGCAAGCATCACAAACATCTGGTGGTGGGGGTGCTGGGCTGTATGGCCGAACGGGTGCGCGAGCAGCTCATTGCCGAGAACGGTGTCGATCTGGTGGCCGGCCCCGACTCGTACCTCGACTTGCCCAATCTGGTAGGGGCTGCCGAGCATGGTGAGAAGGCGGTGAACGTGGAGCTCTCGACTACCGAGACCTATCGCGAGGTGATTCCCTCGCGCATCGGGTTGAATCGCATTTCGGGCTTCATCTCCATCATGCGGGGATGCAACAACTTCTGCTCCTATTGCATTGTGCCCTATACCCGCGGGCGGGAGCGCAGCCGTGAGCCCGAGAGCATTCTGGGCGAACTGGCCGACCTCAAGGCCAAGGGCTTCAAGGAGGTGACGCTGCTGGGGCAGAATGTCAACTCGTACCGCTACGAGCGGGCCGACGGCACGGTGGTCGATTTCCCCGCCCTGCTGGCTCTGGTGGCCCAGGCTGCCGGCGATATGCGGGTACGCTTCACCACGTCGCATCCCAAGGATATGAGCGACGAGACCCTCCACGTCATCGCCGCCTGGCCCAACCTGTGCCATCACATACACCTGCCGGTGCAGTCGGGCAGTAACCGCATCCTGAAGCTGATGAACCGCAAGTATACCCGCGAATGGTACCTCGACCGCATTGCCGCCATTCGTCGCATCTTGCCCGATTGCGGCATCACTACCGACATGTTCAGCGGCTTCCACTCCGAAACCGAAGCGGATTTCGAAGAGACCCTCTCGCTCATGCGCGAGGTGGGATTCGACTCGTCGTTCCTCTTCAAATACTCCGAACGCCCCGGCACGTATGCCTCGAAGCATCTGCCCGACGATGTGCCCGAGGAGGTGAAGATTGCCCGCCTGCAACGCATGATCGACCTGCAGAACGAGCTCTCGCTCGAGAGCAACCGCCGCGACATCGGTCACGAGTTCGAAGTGCTGGTCGAAGGCTTCTCCAAGCGTTCGCGCGAACAGCTCTTCGGACGCACCTCACAAAACAAGGTGGTGGTCTTCGACAAGGGCAACCATCGTATCGGTCAGTTGGTACGGGTACGGGTGACCGACGCCTCGTCGGCTACCCTGCTGGGCGAAGCGTTGGACTAAACACCCGAGCGTCTCATGGAAAAAGTGGTTAAAGACAAGCTGTGGACACCCAGCTTCTGCGTGGTGGTGGCTGGGAACTTCCTGCTCTTTTTTGCCTTCTACCTGCTGTTGCCGGTGTTGCCCATGTATTTGGACGAAGCCTTTGCCGCCAGCCGTTCTACGGCCGGCTTCATACTCTCGTCCTATACCATTACGGCCCTGATGATACGCCCCTTTGCCGGGTATATGGTCGACACCTTTCCCCGCAAGCCGCTGCTGCTCATTTGCTATTTTGTCTTTTTGCTCTTCTTCGGCGGCTATCTGCTGGCCGGCACGCTGCTTCTGTTTGCCATCATTCGGGCGGGACACGGGGTGGCATTCGGCCTGCTCACCGTCTCGAACAGTACGGTGGCCATCGATGTGATGCCCTCGTCGCGACGGGGCGAAGGCATAGGCTACTACGGGGTGAGCAACAACCTGGCCATGGCTGTAGGGCCTACACTCTCGCTCTACATACACGATGCGTATGCCAACTTCGACTATATCTTTCTGCTCTCGATGGTCTCGGCTACCATCGGGCTGATAGCCGTCTCGACTATCAAGATGCCCTACCGGCGCGAGCCGGTACCCGAGAAGCCGCCCATCTCGCTCGACCGGTTCCTGTTGCTGAAGGGGATGCCCGAGGCGTTTACGCTCATCTTCTACTCGTTCAGCTACGGGGTGCTGTCGACCTATCTGGCTGTCTATGGCAAGGAGGAGCTGGGCATCGAGTCGGGGGCCGGGTTCTTCTTCATTCTGCTGGCTATCGGCCTTATCCTGTCGAGGCTCGCCTCGGGGCAATGGCTCAATCGCGGTTTCGTTACCCGCAACATTTTCGTGGGCATGCTGCTGTCGCTGCTCGGTTACCTCATTTTCGTGGGGGTGCGCAACGAGTGGGGCTATTACGGTGCGGCGGTGGTACTGGGTCTGGGCTACGGGTGCATTTGCCCGGCCTACCAGACCATGTTCATCAACCTGGCCCCGAACAACCAGCGGGGTACGGCCAACTCGACCTATCTCACCGCCTGGGATTTGGGGGTGGGGTTGGGTGTGCTCATCGGCGGGCAGATTGCCGACCTCACCAACTATGCTACCGCCTATGCCACGGCCTGTGTGCTCTGTGCCGTAGGCTATCTCCTCTTCCGGTTCAAGACGGCGGCCCATTTCGAAAAATATAAGTTGCGATAGAAAATATTAAAATATGTGAACAAAAAGAGCGATTTCGCCCAGATAGACTTTATTTTGCATAAAATTTGGGCTAATAATATCCTTTTGTTTTCGGGCTCGTCAGAAGAAAGGGGTAAGAACGTCGAAATGGGTGTCTAACAGAGGCGTAAAATCCTCACAGAACAAAAGGCTTGATTTGGTAAAAAAGAGAGATATGAACAACAAGGCTTCTTTCAGCAAACGGATTTCTTTTCTGAATGCTCGAATGACTTCGACATTAAGCGTGTCATTGGTCCTTTTCATTTTGGGGATTATGGTCTTGATGGGCTTTCTGGCCAACAATCTCTCCCGTCATGTCAAGGAGAACATAGGCTTCTCGATTGTCCTCAACGAGTCGGCCGGCGATCAGCAGGTGCACCAGTTGCAACGCATGCTCGAGCGAGCAGATTATGTGAAGGCCGCCCAATACATTTCGAAAGAGGATGCGTTGAAGGAGGTGATGATCGAGTTGGGCGAGAACCCCGAGGATGTGCTGGGGGTCAACCCGATGCAATCGTCGATCGAGGTCAAGCTCAAAGCCGACTATGCCAATACCGACAGTCTGGCCGTCATCGAGAAGGGCCTTCGCGACCAGGTAATCGTGAGCGACATCCTGTATCAGAAAGACCTCATCCAGTCGGTCAACGACAACATGAGCCGCATCGGCCTCATCTTGCTGGCGTTGGCCATTGTACTGATGATCATATCGTTTGCCCTGATTAGCAACACCATCCGGTTGGGAGCCTACTCCAAGCGTTTCCTCATTCACACGATGAAGCTGGTAGGAGCCACCCCGGCCTTCATACGGCGGCCGTTCATCATCTCCAATGTCATCAACGGCATTGTGGCCTCGGTCATTGCCATGCTGCTCCTCTCGGGGTGTGTCTATTACCTCATGTCCGAGATGGAGAACTTCACGACGCTTTTGTCGGTACCCATGATGCTGCTGGTGTTTCTTACCGTGCTGGTGCTGGGTATTATCCTGTCGGCCGTCTCGGCCTATTGGGCTGTAAACCGTTATATCCGCATGGATAGAGACGACTTGTATTATGTGTGATAAAAAAAACAGTATAACCATATGAAATCTCAAGAAAAGAAATCGGCACCGGTGCTCTCCGAAGCAGAGCAAAAGGCCTCGTTTGCACTGGGAAAAACCAATATCAAACTCATTGCCATATCCTTCGCCGTGATTGTTGTCGGCTTCCTGCTGATGCTGGGACCCGGCACTACCCCCGAGGCATATAACCCCGACATCTTCAGTTTTCGTCGCATTGTGCTGGCCCCCGGCATAGCCTTTGTGGGGTTTGTCTTCATGGTCTATGCAATCATGCACAACTCTAAAAAGAGACAATAAGGCAGTTTGATATTTCTGTTTAAATTTTCAAGAAAGTGGATTTTTTAGAAACGATTATTATCGCCATTGTAGAGGGACTGACCGAGTTTTTACCCGTTTCCTCTACGGGGCACATGATTATTACACAGAGTGTTCTGGGTGTAGAAAGTACTCCCTTTGTAAGGGCATTTACGGTCATTATACAGTTCGGTGCTATCTTGTCGGTGGTATGTCTCTATTGGAAACGGTTTTTCCGGCTCAATCGCACTCCGCTCCCGGGCAATCCCTCGGCCTTGCGGCGTTTCCTGCACACCTACGATTTTTACTGGAAGTTGCTGGTGGCATTCATCCCCGCTGCCATATTCGGTTTGCTCTTGGGCGACTGGATTGATACCCTGCTCGAAAACGTGGTAGTCGTTGCCGTCATGCTGGTTATTGGCGGTATCTTCATGCTCTTCTGCGACCGGATATTCAACAAGGGCAGCGACAACACCGAGCTTACCGAGAAACGAGCATTTTACATAGGATTGTTCCAATGTATCGCCATGATACCGGGTGTATCGCGTTCGATGGCGACCATCGTGGGCGGTATGGCACAGAAACTTTCGCGCAAGGCGGCAGCCGAGTTCTCGTTCTTTCTGGCTGTTCCCACCATGTTTGCGGCAATGGCATACAAGATGCTGAAGCTGTTTTCAGAACCTGAAGGAGCCGATTTGATTATGAACAACATGGGTACTTTGTTGTTGGGCAACGTAGTTGCCTTTGTGGTAGCCTTGCTGGCCATCAAGTTTTTCATCGGTTTCGTTACCCGCTATGGATTCAAGGCCTTCGGGTGGTATCGTATAATAGTGGGTGGTGTGATTCTCGTCATGTTGTTGACGGGACATAACTTAACGATTATGTAATGGATTTTAACGAAGGCGAAATCATATATATCGACAAACCGCTGCATTGGACCTCGTTCGATGTCGTCAAGCGAATCCGTTTGCGAATCTTGCGCAGGCTCAAGCAGAAGAAACTGAAAGTGGGTCATGCCGGTACACTCGACCCCCTGGCTACGGGAGTGATGATTGTCTGCACCGGGCGGGCCACGAAACGCATCGAGGAGTTTCAGTATCATACCAAAGAGTATATCGCCACCTTGCAGTTGGGTGCGACTACCCCCTCGTTCGACCTGGAGACCGAAATCGATGCACACTACCCGCACGAGCACATCACCCGCGAGAGCGTAGAGCGAACATTACCGCGTTTTGTCGGTTCCATTATGCAGGTGCCTCCCTCCTATTCGGCTTGCAAGATCGACGGTCGCCGGGCCTACGACATGGCGCGTAAGGGGCAGGAGGTAGAACTTAAACCCAAGGAGCTGGTCATCGACGAAATCGAGCTGCTCTCCTGCGAATTGCCCCTTATCCAGATACGGGTCGTTTGCAGCAAGGGTACCTACATACGGGCTTTGGCCCGCGACATCGGGGTAGCCCTCGGTAGTGGAGCTCATCTGGTGGGGCTCGTGCGTACACGGGTGGGCGATGTGACGCTTGCCGACTGCCTCTCGGTCGACGAGGTGGCCCGGATGATTGACGAGGCCCCCCTGACGACCTCCGAAGAAGATAAAAACGAAGAAAGTAATAACGAACAAATATGAAACTGTCCCAATTCAAATTCAAATTGCCCGAAGCGCAAATCGCTCAATACCCGGCAAAAAACCGGGACGAGTCGCGGTTGATGGTTATCGACCGGAAAACGGGAAAGATCGAGCATCGCATCTTCAAAGAGATTATCGATTATTTCGACGAGAAAGATGTCTTTGTATTCAACGATACCAAAGTCTTTCCGGCCCGTCTCTATGGCAATAAGGAAAAGACCGGCGCCAAAATCGAGGTGTTCCTCCTGCGTGAGCTCAACGAGGAGAACCGCCTGTGGGACGTTTTGGTAGAGCCGGCCCGCAAGATACGTATCGGCAACAAACTCTATTTCGGCGACGACGACTCGATGGTGGCCGAGGTAATCGACAATACCACCTCGCGCGGCCGTACGCTGCGCTTCCTCTACGACGGTTCGCACGACGAGTTCAAGGAGGCCCTCTACAAGTTGGGCGAGATGCCTCTGCCGGCCTATATCACCCGTCCGGTCGAGGAGCTCGATGCCGAGCGCTATCAAAATATATTTGCCCGTCACGAAGGGGCTGTGGTTACTCCTGCTGCCGGGCTCCACTTCAGCCGAGAGTTGTTGAAGCGCATGGAAATCAAGGGCATCGACTACGGTTTCCTCACCCTCCACTCGGGCCTGGGTAACTTCCGTGAAATCGATGTCGAGGACCTCACCAAGCACAAAATGGACTCGGAGCAGCTGATTGTGACCCCCGAGCTCGTCGAGCTCGTCAACCACGCCAAGGATGGCGGCCACAAGGTGTGCGCCGTGGGTACCTCGGTGATGCGGGGTATCGAGAGCGCCGTCAGCACCGGTGGCCACATGAAGACCTACGACGGCTGGACCAACAAGTTCATTTTCCCGCCCTACGACTTTACGGTAGCCACCAGTCTGGTGACCAACTTCCACATGCCGCTTTCGACCATGCTGATGATGGTAGCGGCATTCGGCGGATATGAAATTGTCCTCGAGGCCTACGATGCTGCCCTCAAGGAGGGGTATCGTTTCGGTGCCTATGGCGACGCCATGCTCATTCTGTAATTGGTAAGATATCAGGGACGCTCTTGTCCCGGAAGATACAGAGAACCTTGTTGCACCTTGGGGACAAACGGTGCGGCAAGGTTCTCTCTCTTATAGAGAGATTACTATCTCGCCTTTTTTATTATGTTGCTGGAATAGATAACAATTTGGTTGATTCGATTGGATATCCGATTGAACAATGGAATAGATGCCTTTTTTGCTGTTTTATAGCAGTATAGTTTCCATATGGGAGTTGGTATGGGCCTCTATTCGTTGCTGGTTTCAGGAAACTTTTTTCTATTCTGGTTTTCAAAAGTTTCCCGAAAAAGGAAACTTTTATCTCAAAATTTGTTGTTTGGTTGTCGCGAATTTGTGTAACTTTACACCCGCATTCCGGTTCGACCCCGTTGTACGACGGTGTCGATAAAAAGGGAATCGGGTGAGAATCCCGAGCAGTCCCGCTGCTGTAATTCCTGAGAAAGTCCCGTGACACGAGCCACTGACGAGAATCTGTTTCTGTAACGTCGGGAAGGCGTCACCGGGCAGGGAAGAGCCAGAAGACCTGCCGGAGTGAGAGAGAAGCAAATGGACGTTCGCGGAGACGTCCGCAGTATCCAACCCTAAACAACTTATCAACATGGATTATGCAGGCATTACCATTGCCAAGCGCGATGGTGCCCAAGAGAGTTTCTCGATTGCCAAAATCGAGCGGGCTATTGCCAAGGCCTATCGGGCCGATGGTATCGACGACGAAACTGCGGTGAAACAGATTGCCGGCGAGGTGGCCGCCGCCATCGACAAGAGCGAGATTTCGGTCGAGGAGATTCAAGATCTGGTCGAGCGCCATCTGATGCGGCGCAACCCTTCGGTGGCCAAGCGCTTTATCATCTATCGCGAGTGGCGCACCAAGGAGCGCGAGAAACGCACCTCGATGAAGCAGGTGATGGATGGCATCGTGGCCGTCGAGAAGAACGACGTGAACCTGAGCAACGCCAACATGTCGTCGCACACGCCGGCTGGGCAGATGATGACCTTTGCCTCGGAGGTGACCAAGGACTACGCCTACAAGTATCTGGTGGGGGTGCGCTACGGAAGGGCACACCGCGAGGGCGACATTCACATTCACGACCTCGACTACTATCCCACCAAGACGACCACCTGCGTGCAGTACGACCTGGAGGATATTTTCAACCGCGGTTTCCACACCAAAAACGGCACCGTGCGCACGCCCCAGTCGATACAGAGTTATGCCACGCTGGCTACTATCGTGTTCCAGACCAACCAGAACGAGCAGCACGGCGGGCAGGCCATCCCGGCTTTCGACCACTTCATGGCTCCGGGGGTGCTGAAGAGTTTCCGCAAACATCTCGAGACGGCTCTCGACTTCATCTTGCGTCTGCATGGCGAGAGCGACCGTCCGTCGCTGCGAGAGGCGATAGCCGACTCGGTCGCCTCGATAGCCGACACGGAGTCGCAACAGGCAGCACTGGCCGACCGTTTGCAGGCTCTGGGGACAACCCTCTCGGCCGATGAGCTGCGTACCGCCTGGACACAGAGCTACGAGACTACCCGCAAGGATACGCACCAGGCCATGGAGGGGTTGGTGCACAACCTCAATACCATGCACTCGCGGGGTGGCAACCAGGTGGTTTTCAGCTCGATAAACTACGGTACCGATACCTCGCCCGAGGGGCGCATGGTCATTCGCGAGCTGCTCTCGGCCACGACCGAGGGGCTGGGCCACGGCGAGGTGCCGGTCTTCCCGATACAGATTTTCAAGGTGAAGAATGGGGTATCGTACAGCGACGAGGATTATGCTGCGGCGATGGCCGACTTCGAAGGGGCGATGGAGGGACGTATCCCGTTCAAGGCGCCCAACTTCGACCTGCTGCTCGAGTCGTGCAGCACCACGGCCACTTCGCTCTTTCCAAACTTCGTATTTCTCGATACCGACTACAACCGGAACGAACTTTGGCGGGCCGACGACCCCGACCGCTTCCGCTACGAGGTGGCTACGATGGGCTGTCGTACCCGGGTATTTGAAAACCTGCACGGCCCGAAGAGTTCGTGGGGGCGCGGCAACCTCTCTTTCACCTCGATGAATATGCCGCGCCTGGCCATCGAGGCGCGTCGCGAGGCCGAGGAACTGCACCCCGACGGCGACAAGCACGCCATCCGCCGCGAGGCCCGCATCCTCTTTCTCGAGAAGGTGCGCACCACCGCCTCGATGATTGCCGAGCAGTTGCACGAGCGGTACGAATACCAGCGCAAGGCGCTTGCCCGTCAGTTCCCCTTTATGATGGGTAACAACGTGTGGAAGGGCGGCGGCCGCCTCCGCCCCGACGATGAGGTGGGCGACGTGATCAATAGCGGTACGCTGGGCATCGGTTTCATCGGCGGCCACAATGCCATGTGCGCCATCTACGGCGAGGGACATGCCCGCAACGAGGAGGCCTGGCAGACGCTCTACGATGCCGTGATGGTGATGAACAACGTGGTCGAGGAGTACAAGAGCCGCTATGGCCTCAACTACTCGGTGCTGGCCACGCCGGCCGAGGGGCTCTCGGGACGCTTCACCCGTCTGGACCGCAAGCGCTACGGGGTTATCCCCGGGGTGACCGACCGCGACTACTACGTCAACTCGTTCCACATCGACGTGAAAGAGCCGGTGACCATCGTCGAGAAAATCCGTAAGGAGGCCCCCTTCCACGCCATTACGCGAGGCGGCCACATTACCTATGTCGAGCTCGACGGCGAGGCGAAGAAGAATGTATCGGTCATCTTGAAAATCGTGAAGGTGATGCACGACGAGGGCATCGGTTACGGTTCGATAAACCACCCGGTCGATACCTGCCGTGCGTGCGGCTACCGGGGTGTCATCTATACGCAATGCCCGGTGTGCAAGAGCGAGAACATCTCGCGCATGCGTCGCATTACCGGCTACCTCACCGGCAGCCTCGAGTCGTGGAACTCGGCCAAGCAGGCCGAAGAGCGCGACCGGGTAAAACACAAGTAAATGGAAACACTGCACCTGATCAATGTCTACCCCGAGACCATCTCCGACGGTTTCGGGGTACGTTATGCCATCTATCTGGCCGGCTGTACGCATCGTTGCCGGGGGTGCCACAATGCCGGCAGCTGGAATCCCCGGGCGGGCGAGCCGCTCACCGAGGCTTTGCTCAATCGCATCATCGCCGAAATCAGGTCCAATCCGTTGCTCGACGGCATTACCCTCTCGGGGGGCGACCCCTTTTACAATCCGCCGGCCCTGCTGGCTCTGTTGCGGCGCCTCAAGGCCGAGACGGGTTTGAATATCTGGTGTTATACGGGCTATACCTACGAGGTGCTGTTGGACGATGAGGCCCGGCGACCTTGCCTCGAGTATATCGACACGCTGGTCGACGGCCCCTTCGTGCAGTCGCTCTTCGATCCCACGCTACCCTTCAGGGGCAGCAGCAACCAGCGCATTCTGCACCTGTCGCAGGGGCAGAAAACAGAATGAGGCAATTCAGTGTTTACACGGCCCGGTAGTAATCCTGCAGGAGGCAGCGGGCTATGAAATCCCAATTATCGGCCACGAGCTGCGGGTTGCCGTCGGCAAAGCAGGCATCGGGCAGCAAGCCGTGCGAGCAGAGGTAGAGCAGCAGGTCTACGGGGCAACGTCCCGGCACGGTGAGCAGCGATATGGCCCCTTTGCGAGCCTCCTCGGGGTTGTACCAGGGGTTGGCCGGGTCGGCTATGTATTGGGCAATATCCGAGGCCACCAGCATCCCTTTATAGGGAGTTACGTAGAGGACGAAATTCTTTTTGTGAGCCAGGTGCGACAGGTGTCCGCCTTCGGTCTCGCCCCATTGCATCCCTTCGGTGAGGAAGCGGTCGAGCTCGGCATACGAGCCGATATACTTCACGGGGCTGCCGCCCGTCGATTGGGTGAACTGCTGGTAATAGGGGTGCAGCTCTTTCTGCTCTTCGAGCTCTTCGGGCAGGGTGTGTTGCCACAACAGCGACACCCATTCGTGAGCAAAGAGGGCCAGCGGTCCGGCCGGCAGGGTGTAGAGCGACTCGCGGCGCAGTTTTTCGAGTCGGTTCAGTTTCTCTTTGTCGGTGTGATTCGGTTTGCTGTGCACCTCGTGCAGCAGCTGGCGGGCCAGCGAGCGGTTCGACGGTCCCAGCAGGAACGATTCCCAAAAGAGCCATTCGGCAAAGCGGTACCGCGCCTCGGGGTCGGAGGTATCGTTCAGTTCGGGTTGGCAAAACTCTTGCAGCAGCGGCGAGTCGGGTGCCGTTTCGTATTCGCTCTCAAGCAGGTTGTAGATGGGGTCGGCCGTGGCGATGAGGTCGGCATCGAGAGGCGACAGCACCTCGTGTTCGTTGCCGTAGGCAGCCGACAGATACCACAGCAGCACCCGCACGTCGTCGCGGTTCACCTCGCCTTCGTAGTAGGCTTCGGGGGTAAAGAAGGGCAGTGTACGCCCGTAGAAAGCCTGGTGCTGGGCCACGAATGCCGCCCACAGCCCGGTGCCTGACAGGATGTCGGCAAAGTAGCCCACGAGGTCGCAGCAGATTGATTTTACCGCGTCGTCGCTCCAGCGCGTCTTCAGCGGCGATTGTTTTATCTCGTCGTACAGCCGGTTGGCCAGTCGCGTGTAGTAGCGGTCGCTGTCAGTGGTGGGGGTATAGGGCTGCCGCGCCAGCCATTGTTGCAGGGTGATGTTCATGTGGTCGTCTTTTAGAGGGTGATACAAAGGCAGGCAGACCGGGTAGCGGCCCGCCTGCAAGTCGATTAAGCCTCGCCGCCGGGAGCCATGAAGGGAGGCATGCCTCCGCCCCGTTGT
This sequence comes from uncultured Barnesiella sp., assembly GCA_902471075.1. Lineage (GTDB taxonomy): Bacteria > Bacteroidota > Bacteroidia > Bacteroidales > Barnesiellaceae > Barnesiella. The sequence goes on from CABRIW010000001.1 coordinate 98,429, forward strand.
TGCGGGTCGTTCATCTGGATGGGACCGAACTGGGATTCATATTTGCGGATGTTGTCCTGCAGGGCGAAGAGCAGCCGTTTGGCATGCTCGGCCGTGAGGATGATGCGCGATTTCACCGGTGCTTTGGGAGCGCCCGGAGTTACCCGGATAAAGTCGATGACAAACTCCGACGGAGCGTGAGAAATGATGGCCAGGTTGGAGTAGGTACCTTCGGCTACGGCAGCCGACAACTCTATTTGAATCTCTTTTTTCTCTTCCATGATGTCAGTTTAGTTTGAAATAATAATATTTATAATTGAAATTTACTTGGTTCACATATACTTGCAGCGTGGTGTAGGGGCGGTTGCGATACCCCTCGATGTTGAACGACGAGTAGAGGTTGCTCCAGTGTCCCTCGGGGTCGTCGTTGCGGCTGTGGCGCAGCTCCACCTTGAGGGTATCGCCCTCGAGGGTCGATTCGTCGGCCACGAGCATGATGCTGTGCGGCTGGCTGTGGTAGTCGATGCGGTAGCGCAGGTTGAGGAAATCGCCCGTTTTCCAGATGCTTTGCAGGTAGAGGGTATCGTCGGGCAACTCGGTCATCCGCTTATGCGAGACCAGCCGCAAAGTATCGAAGTGGATGGCCGAGAGGGCCTGCACCTCTACCCGTTTGCGGGTCGTGCTCAGATTCTCGACGGGGCGGTATTGCAGCAGCACGCGCACCCCTTCGGCCGTGCGGCTCTCGTCTACCGTACCGATGGGGCAGAGGGTATCCATCGGGGACGAGTCGGTGGCCTGGCAGGTGAAGTAGGTCCCTTCGTTGCCCCGGTGGCAAGTGACGATGTCGGCATAGAAGATGCCGTAGAGATCCTCCTCCTTCTCGCAGGCCGTCAACAGCAGCAACGGCACGGCGAGCAGCCACCAGCGACGGGCGATGTGTCGTTTCATACCTCGGCCTCCTCCTTCCCGGCCGGTTCTACGATAGAGCCGTCTTTCATAAAGAGGATGCGGTCGGTCATTTGGGCCAGTGTCTCGTCGTGGGTGACGATGACGAAGGTCTGCTTGAACTCGTCGCGCAGGTCGAAGAAGAGCTTGTGCAGCTCGATTTTGTTTTTCGAGTCGAGGCTTCCCGAGGGTTCGTCGGCCAGGATTACCGAGGGGCGGTTGATGAGGGCCCGGGCCACGGCCACCCGCTGCTTTTCGCCGCCCGAGAGTTGGGCCGGTTTGTGAGTCAGCCGGTCGCCCAGACTCAGAAAGTCGAGTATCCGTTTGGCCTCCCGCTCTGCCTCCGAACTGTTGCGGCCGCCGATGAGGGCGGGTATCATCACATTCTCGAGGGCCGAAAATTCGGGCAGCAGCTGGTGAAACTGGAAGACAAACCCGATGTGACCGTTCCGGAAGCGGGCCATCTCGCGGTCGGGCAGGTTGTCCACCCGTTTGCCGTCGTAGCGTATCTCGCCGCAGTCGGGCTTGTCGAGGGTACCGACAATTTGCAGCAGCGTGGTCTTGCCGGCGCCGCTCGCCCCTACGATAGCGACAATTTCGCCCTGCTCGATGGTGGCGTCGATTCCCTTCAGCACCTCGAGCGAGCCGTAGCTCTTGTGTATGTTTTTAATCTCTATCATGGTTCCGTAAGTTTTCGTATCACGTAGCTGGCCAGGTGGCAGCCAAACAGGGCCGGCAGATACGACAGGGTGCCCACGGTCGACTTCTTGTTGCGTTCGCCCTCCACGGCTATGACGGCATGCGGGTCGGCCTGTTCGGTCGAGAATACCGTTTTCAGTCCTTTGGTGATGCCCGCCTTGCGCAACCGTAGTCGCACGGCCCGGGCCAGCCCGCAGTGGTAGGTGTCGGCGATGTCGGCCAGGCGAATGGCCGAGGGGTCTTTGCGGCCGCCTGCACCCATCGACGAAACGATGCGCACCTTGTGGCGCAGGCAATAGGTGATGAGGGCAATCTTGGGCGCCAGGGTGTCGATGGCATCGACTACGAAATCGACCGGTTCCCGCTCGAGCAGGGCCGGGATGTCGTCGGCTTCGAGGAATCGCTGTTCGGCGGTGAGCTGCAACTCGGGGTTGATGTCGAGCAGGCGCTCGGCCAGCACCTCGGTCTTGGGTCGTCCCAGTGTGCTGTGCAGCGCCACGAGCTGGCGGTTCAGGTTGCTCTCGGCCACCGTGTCGCCGTCGACGATGGTCATGCGGCCTACGCCGGCCCGGGCAATCATCTCGGCCGCATAGGCACCCACGCCTCCAACACCCACCACCATCACATGGGCGCGTTGCAACCGCTCCATGGCGGCATCGCCCATCAGCAGGTGGGTTCGCGACAGCCACTCTTCGTTCATCGTATCTTCTCTTTTTGTATTTTATCAATTTACGAAGATACTCTTTTTTTTGGAGAAAATCGGAATCCCCGTCCGTAAAATGAATGTTCGCGGCTTCATTTTCCCGACGGAATCGCTTGAATGTGAGCGGAGATACCGTTTCGTAGAATTTGTTTCGTCGTCCATTTATGCTATCTTTGCTTGTGAAAGTCCCCGCCTCGACGGTTGGGTCGCTTACCCGATTTGCCGGACGGAGGGGACGGATGAACCTTTAAAACCGAAAGAACGATATGGATATTGTATGGATTGTTTTGGGAGCCTTGTGCCTGCTCGTGGGGCTGGCCGGCTGTTTCCTTCCCGCGCTGCCCGGGCCGCCGCTGGCCTATGTGGGCATGTTGTTGCTGCACATTACCGAGCGGGTGCAGTTTACTGTCACGCAACTGGTTGTGTGGGCCATCCTGGTCATTGTGGTGCAGGTGCTCGACTACTTCACCCCGCTCATCGGCACCAAATACGGGGGTGGCAGCAAGTGGGGCAATCGCGGCTGCATAGCCGGCACGGTGATAGGCATGTTTTTCTTCCCGCCGTGGGGTATCATTCTGGGCCCTCTGGTGGGGGCTATCATAGGCGAACTGTTGGGTGGCAAGCTCACGCACGAAGCCCTCAGGGCCGGGCTGGGAGCCTTTGTGGGTTTCCTGCTGGGTGTAGTGATCAAGGTATCGCTCTGCGGCTACTTCATCTATGAGTTTGTAGCGTCACTCGTGTGAGAGCCGTTACCGGGCCGGCAAGAGGAACCCGTATTGAATCAGATGTATTTAAAAAGCAACCGAGGCTGCTCCGTGTGGAGTAGCCTCGGTTTTTATTGGAGTTAATCGATTTTCGATTAGAGTTTCGGGCCGGCAGCAACCAGAGCCTTACCAGCGGCGTTGCCTTCGAACTTAGCGAAGTTCTTGATGAAGCGGCCTGCCAGGTCTTTGGCTTTTTCATCCCACTCGGCAGCGTTGGCATAAGTGTCGCGCGGGTCGAGGATGTTCTTGTCAACACCCGGCAATTCGGTAGGAACAACGAAGTCGAAGTAGGGGATAACTTTCGTCGGAGCCTTGTCGATAGAACCGTCGAGGATGGCGTCGATGATACCACGAGTATCGCGGATCGAGATACGTTTGCCCGTACCGTTCCAACCCGTATTTACGAGGTAAGCCTTGGCACCGACCATTTCCATCTTCTTAACCAGCTCTTCGGCATATTTGGTAGGATGCAGCGAAAGGAATGCAGCACCGAAGCAAGCCGAGAAAGTAGGAGTCGGCTCGGTGATACCACGCTCGGTACCGGCCAATTTGGCGGTGAAGCCCGAGAGGAAGTAGTATTTCGTTTGCTCGGCGTTCAGGATAGAAACGGGGGGCAATACACCGAATGCGTCGGCCGACAGGAAGATAACCTGTTTGGCGTGCGGGCCTTTCGATACCGGTTTAACGATGTTGTTGATGTGGTAGATAGGATACGATACACGGGTATTCTCCGTTACGCTCTTATCGGCGAAGTCGATCTTACCGTTGGCGTCAACCGTTACGTTCTCGAGGAGGGCGTCACGTTTGATGGCGTTGTAGATATCGGGCTCGCTCTCTTTGTCGAGGTTGATAACCTTGGCATAGCAACCACCTTCGTAGTTGAATACACCGTCGTTGTCCCATCCGTGTTCGTCATCACCGATGAGCAGACGTTTCGGGTCGGTCGACAGCGTGGTTTTACCCGTACCGGAGAGACCGAAGAAGATAGCGGTGCTCTTGCCCTCTTTGTCGGTGTTGGCCGAGCAGTGCATCGAAGCCATGCCTCTCAGGGGGTTCAGGTAGTTCATGATCGAGAAGATACCTTTCTTCATCTCACCACCGTACCAGGTGTTCAAGATTACTTGCTCGTTGGTCTTCAAGTTGAATACCGTAGCAGTCTCGGAGTTCAGGCCCAGTTCCTTGTAGTTGTCAACTTTGGCTTTGGCAGCGTTGAACGATACGAAATCGGGTTCGCCGTAGTTGGCCAGTTCCTCTTCGGTAGGACGGATGAACATGTTCTTAACGAAGTGAGCTTGCCATGCAACCTCCATGATGAAACGTACTTTCAGACGAGTAGCGGGGTTGGCACCGCAGAAAGTATCCATCACGAACAGTCTCTTGCCCGAAAGTTCTTTTACGGCTTTGGCTTTCAAATCGGCCCAAGCAGCCTCGGAGCAAGGTTTGTTGTCGTTTTTATATTCGTCGCTGGTCCACCAGAGGGTGTCCTTGCTGGCTTCATTCATTACAAAGAATTTATCTTTGGGAGAACGACCGGTGTAGATACCCGTCATTACATTCACAGCACCAAGTTCAGTTACCTGACCTTTTTCGTAGCCTTCCAAGCCTGCTTTGGTCTCTTCCTCAAACAGTACTTCGTAAGAAGGATTGTGTAAAATCTCTTTTACATCTTTAATACCATACTTGCTTAAATCTAATGTTGCCATTGTTCTTGAATTTAATGGTTTATAAAATGTTTATTTGTATTCTTAGTCCATGAAAACCGACTGCAAAATTAAAAACAAATTCTACAAGTAGCGATGTAATTAAAGAAAATTTTCGCTAATTGTTTGTATTTATTGCAAATATACCCCGAATCGCTATGCCGGCATAGCAAAAAGGCGCTTTTTTTAGGGCAAACAGGAGAAAAAACAATTTATAATTTTCTAAAACAAAATTTATACGTACTTTTGCTCTTCGGCAAAAAACAGAAAAGTATGGAAGTTATCAATTTTGCCGAGAAAAACTCGGTAGTAAACCGGTTCATGGCCGAATTACGGGATGTGAACATTCAGAATGACCGGATACGGTTTCGTCGGAATCTCGAGCGCATTGGCGAAATCATGGCTTACGAAATAAGCCATCGCCTCCATTACTCCGAAAAAGAGGTAACCACCCCGCTGGGTACCGCACGGGTCAATCTGCCCGACGATACGGTGGTGCTGGCTACGATCTTGAGAGCCGGTCTCCCTTTCCACCAGGGGTTCCTCAGTTGTCTCGACGATGCCGAAAATGCTTTCGTATCGGCTTATCGCAAGTACAAGGACAAACTCAATTTCGACATCTTCATCGAGTACATCGCTTCGCCCCGTCTCGACGGGAAGGTGCTTGTCATCACCGACCCCATGTTGGCTACCGGCGGTTCCATGGAGCTGTCGTACAAGGCATTGCTCACCAAAGGTACTCCCAAGAGCGTGCATGTGGCTTCGGTCATTGCCAGTCGGCAGGCTATCGATTATGTGAAACAACATTTCCCCGACGACACGACCCTGTGGGTGGGTGCCATCGACGACGAGCTCGACGACCACTCCTACATTGTGCCGGGCCTGGGCGATGCCGGCGACCTCGCCTACGGCATCAAGGAGTAGACGCGGGGCGATTATGTAGAAATAAATTGCTGAAATTATAAACATCATGTCAATCACAATTAAGGAAATAGCCGGGAACCGTGCCTTGAAGAAATTTGTGAAGTTCTCGATCGACCTGTATGAGGACAACGAGTATTATGTGCCCTCGCTGGTCCTCGACGAAGTGGGCACGTTGAGTGCAAAAAGCAATCCGGCTTTCGACTTTTGCGAATCGGTCTATTACATGGCTTATCGCGACGGTAAACCCGTGGGACGTATAGCCGGTATCATCAACCGCAAAGTCAACGAAAAGACCGGCGAGAAGGCTGCCCGTTTCGGTTTTGTCGATTTTATCGACGACCGCGAGGTGAGCAAGGCGCTCTTCGACGCCGTGGAGAATTGGGCCCGTTCCAAAGGTATGAACGAAGTGCACGGCCCCCTCGGATTCACCGACATGGACCCTGAAGGACTGCTCGTCGACGGGTACGACCAACTGGGCACCATGGCTTCGATCTACAACTACCCCTACTATGTCGACCACATCGAGGGATTGGGATATGAGAAGGCCGTCGACTGGGTCGAGTACAAAATCAAGGTCCCCGAATGTGTGCCCGAGAAGCACCAGCGCATCAGCGACATCGTGCAGCGCAAGTACAACCTGCGTATCCTCAAGTTCAAGAATACCTCGGAGATTTATAAAGGCAATTACGGGCAGAAGATTTTCGACCTCATCAACGATGCCTATGCCGAGCTCTACGGCTATTCGGCACTCTCGCAACGGCAGATTGACTATTATGTCAAAATGTATATCCCGGTATTGCGGCTCGAGAATGTGTCGCTTATTGTCGACGAGCACGACGACCTTATTGCCGTGGGTATTGCCATGCCGTCGATGTCGAAGGCGTTGCAAAAGTCGCGTGGCCGTCTCTTCCCCTTCGGGTTTATCCACCTGCTCAAGGCGCTCAAAGGGAAAAACGACGGGGTAGACCTGTTGTTGGTGGCCGTGCGTCCCGACTATCAGAGCAAAGGGGTCAATGCGCTCCTCTTCTCCGACCTCATTCCCGTCTTTATCCGCAACGGTTACAAGTTTGCCGAGAGCAACCCCGAGCTCGAGGAGAACGAGAAGGTGCAGTCGCAGTGGCAATACTTCGAACGTCACCAGCACAAACGCCGTCGGGCCTACACGAAGAAAATCTGAACGATTGTTCCATCCAATAACACCGCCGGCAGAAAGAGTGTGCTCTCTTTCTGCCGGCGGTGTGTTATGCGAGAGTGAGTAGTCGTTTATCTCGGTTATGAGTAGTCCTCTTCCTGGTGAGGTTCTACCCGTATGATCCGTTCGAGCTGCTTACCTCGGTTGGCTATAATCAGGGGTACGTGCTCCACGACAACTGTCGACGTGTCCAACCCCAATGAACTCGGCTCGTTGATACCGATTCGTCGAATGACCGAGAAGAGGCTCATCAGCAAATTCTGCTTACGGTCGCTTGAGTCCTCGGGATAGTAGATGTGGTGGATAATGATAAACCGGAAATCACCCGGTATACCATTTTTGCGCAGAGAGGGGAAGGTGCTGGTCAATTCCATTTCACCCTCGGCCACCAGATCTTCCACGATTTGTCTCAGATAGAGGCTTACACGGGGCTCAATGCGGAACCCGATGCGAATCGTTATGCCGAAAAGTGTCCCTTTTATGAGTGGTGTAAAACTGTATTCGAGCGTGTCGGGCGTATCGACAAACTCCAGGTTGAGCAGCCAGTAATGGTCGGCGCGCTTAGGTTGCTTGTTGATAATCGAGTAGAGTATTTTGTCGTCGACATTGCCCTCGCTGTGTGCGTGGTTCACATAAACCAGGTTGGAGGCATACTTGGGTATGCTCTCGTCGGCCTTGATGTCTGAAATGATTTTGTAGTAGTCGCTCAACCGTTTGGTCGACAGGTTCTTGCGCCGGATTCTTTGTGCTCCTATCCACACAAACATGATGAAGCAAAGCACACCGCCGATGAGCAAGGTGAACCAACCGCCGGCGACAAACTTCGAGAGGTTGGCCAGGAGGAATATCCCCTCGATTACGCCATAAACGCCTAAAAACAGATAGACTACCCAACGGGGAGTCCCGTGCATGCTCAGGTAGAAGCCCAATAACAGAGTGGTCATGAGCATGGTGATTGTAATCGCCAGGCCGTAGGCCGCTTCCATGTACGAGGAGTCGCGGAACAGGAACACCGTGATTACTACACCTATGTACATGAACAGGTTGATGGTGGGTATATACAGTTGTCCCTTGATGTGGGTGGGATGCTTGATGCGCATACGGGGCCAGAATTTCAGGTTCATGGCTTCGCTCAGTATCGAGAAGGAACCGCTGATAAGGGCCTGGCTGGCCACGATTGCCGCTCCCGTAGCCATGAAAATGGCAAGCAGCAGCATGCCGTTGGGCACGATGGCATAAAACGGATTGCACTCTTGCATCGCCTCGTCGAGATGGGTCAGCACCCATGCGCCTTGCCCCAGATAGTTGAGGATAAGCATCGCCTTCACGAAAATCCAGCTGACGGTAATGTTGCCCCGGCCGCAGTGTCCCAAATCGGAATAAAGAGCTTCGGCTCCCGTAGTACAGAGGAATACGGCTCCCAGAATCAAGAACCAACTGGGCGACTCGGTCAGCAACCAAATGGCGTAATAGGGATTGAAAGCCTTGAATACCTGGGGATAAGAGATGAGCCCGACGATGCCCAATCCCCCCAACAGCAAGAACCAAAGAAACATGAAGGTCCCGAATGAACGGCCTATGTATTCGGTTCCGAACTGCTGGACAAAGAAGATAATGGTGATAATGACGATTATTACGGGAATCACCGGCAAGTCGGGACTGATGCCTTCCAGACCTTCGATGGCTGTTGTCACGGTGATGGCGGGGGTAATGATACCGTCGGCCAACAAGGTACTTGCCCCGATGATGGCAATGGCATAAATCCACTTTCGCCGATGTTTGCGCAAAAGGGCATAAAGAGCCAGAATACCGCCCTCGCCGTTGTTGTCGGCTCGGAGAGCGATGAGCACATATTTTATGGTCGTTTGTAGGGTGAGTGTCCAGATGATGCACGACAAGGCACCCAGTATGTAATTTTCGTTAAGGATTTCACCCGTGTGTATAATGGCCTTCATCACATAGAGCGGAGAGGTCCCGATGTCGCCGAATACGATACCCAATGAGATGAAGAAACCGGCAAGCCCAATCCTTCCTATGCTTGTTGAGCTTTCTTGTGATAGTTTGGTCATGAAATATTGTTTTTTGTGCTCTTGTGTGTGGAGCGGATTTTCTTTTTATAGGTCGCAAATATAAATCAAATTTGTGACAGCATACCGCCTTCCCTGTTTTTTTTCCCACGGGGGCTACCTGGCTATCGTTGCTTATCGGGGGAGTATCCGATAGGGGGTGAGGGGATTGGTGTGGAGGAAATTGAATTTTTTGCCTTCGGGCATAAGGGTTCGAAGGTGTTTTTGTGTCATAAAAATAGTATTTGAAACTTTAATATAATATCCATATGAAAAACCTTTTGTACTTCAAGAAGAAAGCGGGGATTCTGCTCCTCTCTTTGTGTGCCGCTGTTGGCTTGTGCGCACAAAATCCGATTGTTGTCTTGGAGGCCGAGAATGCCGATTCGGTTCATGCTCCGGCTAAAGTCAAGTCGGTCGATGGCTTCTCGGGCGGCAAATATGTCGGAGGCAACGATCCCGGCAGTTACCTCTTCTTTCACGATGTCGAGATGGATGAGGCCGGGACCTACGAGTTCAAAACCTATTTCAACTGCAACGGTACGCGCCGCTTCACCGTCAAGGTCAACAACTATCCCGAGGTAGAGTGCTCGGTAAAGGGCACGGCCAAATGGGATACGCCGCCGGCCGAGACCACGAGCGTGCTCGTCTATATGGCTGCCGGCAAGAACAACATCAAGATTACCCCCTATCCCACGACGTCGGGCGGACCCAACCTCGACAAGTTCGAGATTCTCGAAACGACCGAAGCGCCGCTGCCCGTGCCTCACGAGGGTTTCCCCATCGTGCTGGAGGCCGAGTATGCCCACCTGTCGGGTACCCTCAAGGTGAAGACGCTCGAAGGCATGTCGAACGACCGCTACGTGGGCGACTTCAACAAGGATACCAACTCGGCCCTGCAGTTCACCTGCATCGATATTCCCGAAGAGGGTCCCTACGAATTGAAGATATTTACCAACGACCCGATGGGCCGTCCCCTCGATATTCAGACCAACAACTACGCCAAAATCTATATCAACGTGAACAAATCGCAAGGTGGCTGGGACCAACTGCCCACGGCCGAAACTTCGGTACTTGTCTGGCTCGACAAGGGGCTCAACACCATTTCGTTTACCGAGTCGTGCCGCAACAGCGGACCCAACATCGACAAGATAGAGATTCACGAGACCGACGAACCGATGGAGCGTCCCGACATCGAGAAACCCTATCCCGAGTCGTGCAAGGAGATTGACGAGTATAAGATCTCGTTCATGGGCTCGTCGGTATGCTACGGTACCGGCGCTACCAACAACTACGGCTATGCCTACATGTATGCCGACCTGCTGGAGCAACGGGCTCAACAGGGTATCGGCCGGGATTGGATTTCGTCCAACATTTCGATAGGCGGTAACACGACCCAGATGGTGCTCGACCGTTGGGAGCGCGACCTGCTGCGCGACTGCGGCCGCTACGTCTTCTACGGCCTCTCGCTCGGTAACGAACGCAACGACGGCACTCCCACCCAACAGGCGGCCATCAACTACGAGAAGGGCATGAAGCAGCTCATCCGTCAGGCCGATTCGGTAGGCATCGTTCCCGTCATGGCCAACAACTATGCCAATGCCGGTTTCAATGCCGACGATTACGAAATATTGAAAAACCTCAACCTCACCATCCAGCAATGGACGGTTCCCTCGGTCAACATGCTGGGGGCTGTCGACGACGGGTCGGGCCGTTGGGTCAAAGCCATCGAGAGCGATGGCGCTCACCCCAACTCCGACGGTCACCGCGAGTTCTCCTACGCCATCGTACCTTCGCTCTTCGATGCCCTCGATGCCGGCAAGGAGGCCCCGCAGCGTCAGGAGAGCACGGCCTTTGAACTGGGCACGGCTGCAGCCACGCAACATATCGAGTTCACGCCCGAGAATATCGTGCACCCCTTCACCCTCTCGTTCGAGGTGAATGCCGCTTCGGCCGGTACGCTGGCCTCGTTCGAGAACGAAAGCGGTACGGGACGCCTCGTCATCGACGAGAGCGGCAACCTGGTCTATCGCTCACCGCTGGGCGGGGAGATTGTCTCGACCGTAGCCTTCACGGCCGGTAGCTGGCACACCGTTTCGCTCACCCACTACTATGCCTGGGGCATGACCCAGCTCTATGTCGATGGTGTCCATGCCGGACAGTTGGCCGAGAAACTCGTGGTGAAACACTTTGCCCTGGGTGGAAGTGCAGCCCCCGCAGAGGCCCAGTACCGTCAGCTCTTCTTCTGGCGTTCGGGCATGAATGCCGAGGAGCTGGCCGCCGTAGCCGAGGGCAAGATGTTGCGCTCCAGCCTCGAGATTTATGCTCCGCTGAGTGCCGAGGTACCTCTGCTCAACCTGGCCCAGAGCACCAACACCCTCTCGCTGGTCGACAACAGCACGTCGGGCATCGCCTCGGTCAAGGCCGACAACCTGTTGTTTTCGCCCAATCCGGTCAGGCAGGGCAGCCGGGTCAATGCCGGTTGCACCGGTCGTTTCGACATCTATTCGGTGAATGGCATGCTAGTCGATAGCCAGTCGTTGCGGGCCGAGGGCGATACCCTCTCGACCGATGCTCTCGCAGCCGGTACCTATCTGGTACTTCTCGAAGGCACGGCTCAGAAGGGTCTGCTCATCATTTATTAAGCATTTTATCGCGTAGTAACAATCTTTTCCCTTCAGGGGGCGAGGCTTACCGGGTCGACCATCCGCGGCTGTCGCCCCCTTTTCTTTTTAAATTTTTCAACAAACATACCTTCCGAACCATAAAAAAGAGTTAATTTTGCCGCTGTTTTTCAAAACGGCAGCGATGCCGGTACCCTTGTGTCGCACGTTTGCCGGGCTCCCCGGTGGTGCTGTCGAGGGACCTCTGTTGAGAAAAAGAGGATAATAACAGGTATTATATATAAGGTAAACAAAGATGAAAAGCAGATTGGATTTTCACCCGAAGTTCGTGGCTTCGTTGGCCAGCTATTCCAAAGAGAGATTTTTGAAAGACCTCATGGCCGGTATCATCGTGGGCATCGTGGCACTGCCACTGGCCATCGCTTTTGGTATCGCCTCGGGGGTATCGCCCGAAAAGGGCCTTATTACAGCCATCATCGGTGGCTTCCTGGTTTCGTTCCTGGGCGGTAACACCGTGCAGATAGGTGGACCTACCGGCGCCTTTATCGTCATTGTCTATGGCATCATACAGACCTACGGTCTCGAGGGACTGGCCATCGCCACCTTTATGGCGGGTTTGATTCTGGTGCTCATGGGCTGCTTCCGGTTGGGAACCATCATCAAGTTCATACCCTATCCCATTGTGGTGGGATTCACCAGCGGTATCGCCCTCACCATCTTTGCCACGCAGATAAAGGACCTGCTGGGGCTCACGATGGAGAGTGTGCCGGCCGACTTCATATCGAAGTGGATTGCTTACTTCCAGCACATCGATACCACCAACTTCTGGTCGCTGGGCATCGGGGTGCTCAGTATCCTCATCATCGCCTATACGCCGCGTATCTCCAACAAGATACCGGGCTCGCTCATGGCCATTATCCTGATGACGGTATTGGTCTATATCCTCCGTAATGTCTGGGGTATCGAGAGTATCGAGACGATTGGCGACCGCTTCAACATCAGCAGCGAGGTGCCCGAGCCGCAGTCGCTCAATATCAATATGGATACCATCAACCAGCTTCTCTCCCCGGCCTTCACCATCGCCGTGCTGGGGGCCATCGAGTCGCTGCTCTCGGCTACCGTGGCCGACGGTGTGACCGGCGACAAGACCAACTCGAACACCGAGCTGATAGCCCAGGGGGCTGCCAATATCGTGGTGCCTTTCTTCGGCGGTATCCCCGTGACCGGTGCCATTGCCCGCACCATGACCAACATCAACAATGGCGGCCGCACCCCGGTAGCCGGCATGATACACGCCGTGGTGTTGCTGCTGATATTCCTCTTCCTCATGCCGCTTATCCGGCTGGTGCCCATGTCGTGCCTGGCCGGTGTGCTGATTGTGGTGGCCTATAACATGAGTGGCTGGCGCACGGTGCGCTCGTTGCTGAAGAACCCCAAGTCGGACGTATCGGTGCTCATCATCACCTTCCTGCTCACCGTCATCTTCAACCTGACGATTGCCATCGAGATAGGTCTGTTGCTGGCCGTGGTGCTCTTCCTGCGCCGGATGACCGAGACGACGAAAATCTCGGTGTTCCACGACGAGCTCGACATTGCCCACGGCACCGAGTCGAACCAGCACGAGGTGCTGAAGGTGGCCCAGGGGGTAGAGGTGTACGAAATCGAAGGCCCCTTCTTCTTCGGTATCGCCACCAAATTCGACGAGCTGATGCGCAGCATGGCCGACCGTCCGCTGGTGCGCATCATCCGCATGCGCAAGGTGCCCTTCATCGACTCCACGGCCCTTCACAACCTCGAGATACTGATTACCTCGTCGCAGAAGGAGAAGATACATGTGATTCTCTCGGGTGTCAATCCCCAGGTACACGAGACGCTGAAAAAGGCCAATATCGACAAACTCATCGGCGACGACCACATCTGCGACCACATCACCAAGGCGGTGGCCAAGGCCAACGAGTTCGTGGCCGAAATGCAGAAGTAGGCGCGTGGGGCGGAGCGGCTTCGGTGCCGCTCTTCTCTTCCATGACGATACTATACAAATAACGCCCGGGGCAACAGCCCCGGGCGTTATTGTTCTATTCGGTCGAGCGTGCGGTTATTTCAGTTTCCACTCCACGCCCTCTTTGGTGTCTTTGATTTCGAAACCGATTTCGGTCAACTTGTCGCGGATATAGTCCGAGGTGCTCCAGTCCTTGCGGGCCTTGGCCTCCTTGCGTACGTCGAGCAGCAGGTCCACGGCTTTGTGGTAGGCCTCGTTGCCTTCGTCCGAAGCCTTGGCCTCTTCGCGGATACCCATGATGTCGAAGAGGAAGGTCGAGAAGGTCTCCTTCAGGTGGGCGATGTCGTCGGCCGTCAGTTTGGCCTCGCCGGCCAGCGCCGTGTTGATGATCTTCACCGCTTCGAAGAGGTGCGAGATGACGATAGGCGTGCTCAGGTCGTCGTTCATGGCCTCGTAGCAGTGCTCGCGGATAGCCTTGACATCGACTGTCGAGGTGTCGCTCGGCGTGATTTTGGCCAGGTTGTTCCACCCCTCGAGCATGCGTTGCAGTGCCTTTTCAGAGGCTTGCAGTGCCTCGTTGCTGAAGTCGACGGTGCTGCGGTAGTGGGCCTGCAGGATGAAGAAGCGTATGGTCATGGGCGAGTAGGCCTGTTGCAGCAGCTTGTGGTTGCCGGTGAAGAACTCGTCGAGGGTAATGAAGTTGCCCAGCGACTTGCCCATCTTCTGCCCGTTGATGGTAATCATGTTGTTGTGCATCCAGTAGTGCACCGTTTCGTGACCCTGTGCGGCTACCGATTGGGCAATCTCGCACTCGTGGTGGGGGAAGAGCAGGTCCATGCCGCCGCCGTGGATGTCGAACTCCTCGCCCAGGTACTTGGTGCTCATGGTCGAGCACTCGAGGTGCCAGCCGGGGAAACCGTCGCTCCAGGGCGAAGGCCAGCGCATGATGTGCTCGGGGGCTGCCTTTTTCCAGAGGGCGAAGTCGAAGCTGTTGTGCTTCTCGCTCTGTCCGTCGAGCTCGCGGGTGGTGTTGAGCAGGTCGTCGATGTTGCGGCCCGACAGCTTGCCGTAGTGGTGGTCTTTGTTGTATTTCACCACGTCGAAGTAGACCGAGCCGTTGCTCACGTAGGCATAGCCGGCATCGAGAATCTTCTTGATGTATTCGATCTGTTCGATGATGTGTCCCGAGGCATGCGGCTCGATGCTGGGGGGCAGTACGTTGAGGGCCTCCATGGCCTTGTGGTAGCGGTTGAGGTAATATTGTACCACCTCCATCGGCTCGAGCGACTCGAGGCGGGCCTTCTTGGCGATTTTGTCTTCGCCTTCGTCGGCATCGTTTTCGAGGTGACCCACGTCGGTGATGTTGCGTACGTAACGTACCTTATACCCCAGATGTTTGAGGTAACGGAACAGTACATCGAAGGTGATGGCGGGACGGGCGTGTCCCAGGTGCGCGTCGCCGTAGACGGTGGGGCCGCATACATACATGCCCACATAGGGCGGGTTCAGCGGTTTGAACTCCTCCTTTTTACGGTCGAGCGTATTGTAGATGAAAAAGGGTTGTGTCATATCGTGTCTGTTTAGATAGCTTGTTCAGGTTGTTCCCTTAATCGTTGCTGCGGCCGAAGAAGCGGAGCAGGTAGAGGAACAGGTTGATAAAGTCGAGATAGAGCGACAGGGCTCCGATGGTGGCCAGTTTGCCCATTTGCGAAGGCTCTACTTCGTAGGCGGCGTTTTTGATTTTCTGCGTGTCCCAGGCAGTGAGGCCGATAAAGAGGGCTACACCTACGAAGCTGATAATCCAGTCGAGGGTGCTGCTGGCCACGAAGATATTCACTACCGTGGCGATGATAAGGCCGAAGAGGGCCATCACGCAGTAGCTGCCGAATCGGGTCATGTCGTTTTTGGTCACCAGGCCATACACGCTCATGGCACCGAATACACCGGCCGTGATGAAGAAGGTGTAGGCGATGGAGCCCAACTCATACACCACGAATATCGACGAGAATACCACGCCGTTGAGTATGGCATAGAGGTAGAAGAGCAGGGTGGCCGTAACGGTGCTGAGCTTGTGGAGCATGCCCGAGATAACGAACACGACAGCCAGTTCGGCAATCATCAGGCCGAAGAAGATGGCCCGGCTGCCCAGAATGGTGGTCAGCAAGGCGGGCGACGAGGCTACGTAGAGCGCCGTGAAGGCAGTCACCACGAGAGCCAGAAACATGCGCACATATACTTTGCGCATCACGGTCGACAGCACCGATGAGGAGGCTGTCGATTTATACGAATCATACGAGTTTTCCATATCTGTCTGGTTTTAAAAAGTTGTTGTTCTTTACATACGGTCGGGCACCTCGATGCCGAGCAGACCCATGCCGGTCTTGATGACCTTGGCCACGTTGGCCGATAGCATCAGGCGGAAGGCCCGTACCTGGGTATCCTCCTCGCGCAGGATGGCGTAGTCGTGGTAGAACTGGTTGTACTCCTTGACCAGGTCGTACACGTAGTTGGCAATGAGCGAGGGGCTGTATATGCGACCGGCCTCGGCTACGACCGAGGGGAAGTCGGCCAGGTGCTGGATGAGCGAAATCTCTTTCTCGGTAGGCTCTACGTGGCTGGTATCTACGCTATGGTAGTCGATACCGGCTTCGGCAGCCTTGCGCATCACCGAGCAGATGCGGGCGTGGGTATACTGGATGAAGGGCCCCGTGTTGCCGTTGAAGTCGATCGACTCTTTGGGGTTGAAGGTCATGTTCTTGCGGGGGTCTACCTTCAGGATAAAGTATTTCAAGGCACCCAGACCTACGATGCGCGAAATCTCTTCGGCCTCTTCGGGGGTACAGCCGTCGAGTTTGCCCAGTTCGGCCGAGGTCTCGCGGGCGGTATCAATCATCTCGTCCATCAGGTCGTCGGCATCGACTACCGTACCTTCGCGCGACTTCATCTTGCCCTCGGGCAGCTCTACCATGCCGTAGGAGAAGTGCACGAGGTCTTTACCCCATTTGAAGCCGAGCCGGTCGAGCAGTATGGAGAGAACCTGGAAGTGGTAGTTTTGTTCGTTACCCACCACATAAATCATCTTGTCGATGGGGAAGTCTCTGAAGCGTTGTTGGGCCGTGCCGATGTCCTGGGTCATGTAGACCGAGGTACCGTCGCTGCGCAACAGCAGTTTCTGGTCCAGACCTTCGTTCGTCAGGTCGGCCCATACCGAGCCATCCTCCTTGCGGAACATGAGCCCCTTTTCGAGACCTTCGAGCACTTTGGCCTTCCCTTCGAGGTAGGTCTGCGACTCGTAATAGATCTTGTCGAAGTCGACACCCAGACGGCGATACGTCTCGTCGAATCCGGCATATACCCAGTTGTTCATCATCTCCCAAACCCGACGTACCTCGGGGTCGCCGGCCTCCCATTTGCGCAGCATCTCGCGAGCCTCCTGCATGAGGGGCGATGCGGCTTCGGCCTCTTCGGCAGTCATGCCCTTGGCCTCGAGCTCTTTGAGCTCCTCCTTGTAGTGTTTGTCGAAGAGCACGTAGAAGTCGCCGATGAGGTGGTCGCCCTTCTTGCCGGCCTTTTCGGGCGTGATGCCGTTGCCCCACTTCTCCCAGGCCAGCATCGACTTGCAGATGTGGATACCCCGGTCGTTCACGATGTTGGTCTTTACCACCCGGTTGCCGTTGGCTTGCAGAATCTTCGAGAGGCTGTATCCCAGCAGGTTGTTACGTACGTGACCCAGGTGAAGCGGCTTGTTGGTGTTGGGCGAAGAGTATTCGACCATGATGAGCGGAGCATCGGGGGCAGCCTGGCGGATACCGAATTGAGCCTCTTCGTCGATGTGGTGCAGCATCTCGCTCCAGAATGCCGGAGCGATGACCAGGTTGAGGAACCCTTTGATTACGTTGAACGAGGCCACGGCCGGTTCGTGCTCCTTCAGATATTCGCCAATCTCCTGAGCCGTAGCTTCGGGAGCCTTGTGCGAGGCTTTCAAGAAGGGGAAGACCACGAGGGTGAGGTTACCTTCGAACTCTTTTTTCGTCTTCTGGGGATTGGTCGTCCCGGGGGCCGCGTCGACTCCATACAAGGCTTTCACGGCCTTGGCGGCGGCATCGGATATGATTTGTTCTATTTTCATCTCTCTACTTTATTAAATATATGGGGTACAAAGATAGTGAAAGGCGAGCGCAGAGGCAAATGGAAAACGAAGTTTTCGACATTTGGCAGTGCCGAGCCGCCTCCTTTCTTCTGGAAAGATAGTGAAAGGCGAGCGCAGAGGCAAATGGAAAACGAAGTTTTCGACATTTGGCAGTGCCGAGCCGCCTCCTTTCTTCTGGAAAGATAGTGAAAGGCGAGCGCAGGGGCAAACGAAAAACGAAGTTTTCGACATTTGGCGGTGCCGAAAATAAAAAATCCCCACTTGTCCGAGGAGGAGCAAGTGGGGTATGGTCAGGGGCCGAATCGTTTTCAGGGCCGGACGTTTCAACAAAAGGCATTGATGAGGATCGGTACGCTCACCTCGAGTACGATACCGTGCAGAATGGCTATGGGGATGAGCTCTTCGCCTCGCGTGGTATTGCGCACGATTGTGGGCAGGCACACATCCATCGAGTTGATGCCGGCCACTGATATGGGCACCAGTCGTCCGCCCCAGCGGGCCAGCGTGGGGGTGCCGAAGAGGGCAATCAGTTCGCGTATGACATTGGCGAGCAAGGCCACGGTAGCCAGTTCGGTAGCACCCTGCACACCGAGGGTCGCACTCTTGAGGTCGGCAATCAGTACCGACGACAGCGAGTAGTAGCCGAAGCCGCTGCCCACAAGCAGACAGTCGCTGAGGTTACGTCCGTGCAGCAACAGTACTCCAATGGCCGAGAAGAGCAGGGTTCCGGCGATGGTGAAGAGGGGGAGCAGTGACATGCGGGGATTGAGCGAACGGGCCAGGTGGCGCAGGTCGGTGCCGCTGCCGAGACTGATGCCCACTTGCAGAATGAGCAGCGATAAGATAATCATGGGCAGGTCGTGCCCCTGCAGAAAAGCGGGGGCCTGTTGCGAGAGGCCCAGCACTATGCCGGCCACGAAACATCCCAGAATAAGCAGATTCTCTTTCATTGTTTACCTCCTTTCTTGAAAAAGAGCCGTTGTGCGGCCCGGGCTGCCACGATGCTGCCGGTTACACCCAGGCAGGCAATGACCAGGGCTTGCCAGCCAAACTGGAACAGATTGTCGATGAGGTCGCGGTTGGAACCTATCGAAATACCGAATACGAACAACAGCAGGCAGACGGTAGCTTGTATGCTCCATTTCGTTGCCTTCACGCAGGAGCGTCCCCGCAGGAGCAGTCCCACGCCTATGCCTATGACGAGTAATATGAGAATACGTAACATAGTTGTACACTCGTTTGTGCAGCAGTTTTCCGTCGGGTCGTATATGCCGAGGTCGTGTTGCTGCAGTGATGTAAATAGAATATGGTTGAGTAAAGGATGGGGCTTTTGCCCCGTTGGGAGATGGGGCTATACGTGTGAGCCCTCCCGAAGCAGGTGGGAATTGAGTCAAATGAACCCGCTGAACCAGTGGACGTACACCGTCGACGAGGTAGTCGATACAATACCTCGCATGATGGAAATTCGGTCTCTGTTCAGTAATAAACTCATACAAATAAACGTATAAAAATTCGATGCAAAGGTAGCTATCTTTTGTGGAGTCCCAATAGGAAGGGTGTCTTCTTAATATAATTTAATAGATAAACCGGTCTTTTTGCATTCGTTGGCTTATGGGTGTCAGGTGGCCGATGGTGGAGCGGGTGGGCTGACCGGGGGACAGACGGTTGTGTCGCGATTGGTAAGGGGCTCTTTCCTGAGGAGGCCAGTCGCTCGCGTGTGGATTGTCCTCGTGGAGACAAAAAGAGGGCTGTGCCGCGATTGGAAAGCGGCACAGCCCTCGGTTCTTGTTATTCGATGAGCCGAATTATTTCTTGGTGTTCTCCTGTTTGCAGCAGGGTGTGTTGCAATTTGTGTCACAGGGAGCCTGTTTGCGGCAAGGCGTGTTGCAGTTGGCTTGTCGATTGCAGCAGGGCGTGTTGCAAGTTGTGTCACAGGGAGCCTGTTTGTGACAAGGCGTGTTGCAGTTGTGTCGATTGTGGCAGGGTGTGTTGCAATTTGTGTTGCAGGGAGCCTGATTACGGCAGGGCGTGTTGCAGTTGGCTTTGCACGCTTTGCCGGTGCAGTTGGTACACTTGCAAGTCTGGCAATTTCCTTTACACTCTTTGCATTTGCAATCGGTGCATTTGCACTCTTTCTTATTGCATTCCTGTTTGTAGCATTCGGTTTTTGCTTTATTGTTGTTGGTGTTCTGAGTAACAGCCGGTAAAGCGATAATCGAAGCGACGGCGATGCAGGCCATAATAAGTAATTTCTTCATAGGTCTTCTTTATTTTAGTGGGATTACGTTGCAAATATAATACGAAGTCGTTGGGAATCAAAAACAACGACTCTTATTTTTTCAAAAAAGCAGGCGTAAGGTTTGTAAAAGGTGTAAAATCGTACTGATTCTTATCTATACCGTACGCTCTTTACGGACTCTTTCTTATGGTGGTCTGCGCCTCGGCTTGTACCTCTTTGGCCCCGTTGGGGCTCGAAGACAGGCTGCGTCTTGGCAAAGCACAAATAAATTTGTTTTTGCTCTCGGCTTGCACCTCTTTGGCCCCGTTGGGACCCGAAGACAGGCTGCGCCTCGGCAAAGTACAAATAAATTTGTTTTTGCTCTCGGCTTGCACCTCTTTGGCCCCGTTGGGACCCGAAGACAGGCTGCGCCTCGGCAAAGTACAAATAAATTTGTTTTTGCTCTCGGCTTGCACTATCTTTGGCACAAAAACAAAATTCAAGACAATGAAACTTAAAATTTATTTATCGCTACTGTTGCTCGTTTGCCTCGGTGGCAGCCTGGTACGGGCCGACGAGCACCCGAAACGGGAGTTCCGCGGAGCGTGGATTCATACGGTGGGGCAGAGCCGTTACCGCGATATGGACCGGGATTCCATGCAGCGCTATTTCAATGGAATGTTGGACAGTCTCCAGCACATCGGCATCAATGCGGTGATTTTCCAGGTGCGCCCTGCGGCCGACGCCTTTTATCCCTCGCAGTTGGAGCCGTGGAGCAAATATCTCACGGGGCAGCAAGGGGTGGCTCCCAACCCCATGTGGGACCCGTTGCAATATCTTATCGACCAGTGTCATGCCCGCAACATGGAGTTGCACGCCTGGCTCAATCCCTACCGGGTGGGGACGGTCGGAGCCGAGCCGCTGGCGCCTTCGCATATCTATTACAAGCATCCCGAGTGGTTCGTTCAGTATGGTAAACAGCTCTATTTCGACCCGGGATTGCCCGAGTGCCGCGAGTTTATAGGCCGGGTAGTCGACGATATTGTGACGCGCTACGATGTCGATGCCATCCACATGGACGACTATTTCTATCCTTATCCCATTGCCGGCAGCGAGTTCCCCGACGATAACAGCTACGCCCGCTATGGCAACGGCATGGACCGGGGCGACTGGCGTCGCGAGAATGTGAATCTGCTCATCAAGGAGTTGAGCGGGATTATCAAGACGCGCAAACCCTGGGTGCGCTTCGGTATCAGCCCCTTCGGTATCTACCGCAACCAGAAGAGCGACCCCGACGGCAGTGCGACCAACGGCTTGCAGAACTACGACCAGCTCTATGCCGATGTGCTGCTGTGGACCCGCAACGGTTGGGTGGACTACATGTTGCCGCAGCTCTATTGGGAGATCGGCCACAAGGCGGCTTGTGTCGAGACGCTCATCTATTGGTGGAACAACCATGCCAACAATCGTCACCTCTATATCGGGCAGGATGTGGTACGCACCATGAATGCTACCGACGTGAATCCCATCTACACGCAGCTGAACCACAAGATGCAGTTGAGCCGCTACCTCGACCACGTGGGGGGCAACTGTTTCTGGCCGGGCTACTCGTTGCTCGAGAACTACAAGGGCATAGCCGACGACCTGCGCAACTACTATCATGCCGTGCCGGCCCTCATCCCGGCCTATACCTTTATCGACAGCAAGGCTCCGGCCGAAGTGAAGGGGCTCAAGGCCAAATGGACTCCCGACGGTTACGAGCTGCAATGGAAACGCAAGGAGACCAAAGACGAGATGCAGAGACAAATCTACTTCTGTGTCTACCGCTTTACCCCGAGCGAGAAGATCAATCTCTACGATACTTCTCATCTGGTGACGGTGACCCGCGATACCCGCTGCCTGCTCCCCTACAAACGGGGAACCCGCGAGTATGTCTATGTGGTGACGGCCGTAGACCGCATGCACAACGAGAGCGACGGCAAGAGCAAGAAAGTGAAACTGTAACCGCTCTTGTCGGGACCGAACGAGTTTGGCGGCGTTGACCGCCGAGGAGGCTGCCCCCGGTTTGAGGGCGGCCTCCTTTTGTTTTTAGAAATCGGGTTCTCGGGCGGTCAGGCTCTGAATCCGACACGTATCGGCTGAGGCTCTTTCAGGTCGGGACGGTTGTCCAGCCGCGCTTCAGCTTCGTCGATGTCGGCTGCCTCTACGGTGCTGAGCAGAGCCCGGTCGGTGCGGTCGTGGCCGGGCATGGACATGATGCGGCGCGCCATGCTTTTGACAATGCCCTGCTCTACCAGATTGTGCACCCAGCGGCCGTTCCCGAAGTGGACATCGCGGTGGGCGGTAGCCCGGGCAATCGCTGCCCGCAGCCGCTGTTCGGCAGCGGGTGTCAGTACAAACCCCCGCTCCTGCAGCGTCTGGCAGGCAATGGCGTAGAGTTCGTCGTTGGTATAGTCTTCAAAATAGAATTGCAGGGGGAAGCGATCCCTTAACCCCGGGTTCGACTGGAGCAGGGTCTGCATCTTCTCTTCATAGCCGGCCAGAATCACAATCAGGTCGGGGTCGGGTTCCGACAGGATGGGGAGCAGGGCGTGAATCACCTCCTTGCCGAAGTCGTTCGACTCCTTGCTGCGGCCCACCAGCGTGTAGGCCTCGTCGATAAAGAGCACCCCGCCCCGGGCCTGCTCCAGCACCTCCTTCATGCGGTTTTCGGTGTGGCCTATGTATTCGCCCACCAGGTCGGTGCGGCAGGTCTCTACCGTGTGCCCCTTCGAGAGCACTCCCATTTGATGATACAGTTCGCCTACCAGACGGGCCACCGTAGTCTTCCCGGTCCCCGGGTTGCCATAGAACAGCATGTGGTGACGATTCTTTTCGTGGGGGTCGAGGCCAAGTTCGCGGCGCTCCCGGGCAAACCGGGCCGCCAGGCAGGCATCCTGCATGTCGGCCTTCAGTTGAGAGAGGCCGATGAGGTGCTCCAATTTTTGGTTTGCCTGGGTCATACGTATGGGCTCCTTATCCTCTTTGGGAATGCGGAAGTCCAGCATGTTGGCCTTTTCCAGCGGTATGTGCGGCTCGTCGAGAGAGTCGCAGGTGAGTACGACTTGTGCCGACAGGTCGAAAGTCGTATTCGGTTCAATCAACTCGGCCATGTCGTGGGCATGCAGTCGCAACAGGTCGAAACTCTCCGGGCTGCCGTGGAATATACAGGTCGGTACCCCCGGACTTTTGAACCAGTCGGTGAGGAAGGTGAGTATATTCTCGCCCTGTTTATTGGGGTGGAGCGGGTCGACCTGGACTATCAGGACCTTCTTGTCGGCCAAATACTCTTTTGTGACCCACCAGTTGATGTCGCCCGAGAGCAGGTCGTCAAGGGCGATGCGGCAACAGTCCGGCGGAGTGCTGTCGGAGAGGCAGGCCGCCAGAATGCTCGAGGCAAAGATGTCGGCCTGTTCTTCGTCGCCTGTCACGAACAGATGCGGCCAGGGGGTAGGGTTGGCAGTGCGCAGGCGGAGTTTGACAATCAGGTCGTGTATGACGGCCGGCGAAAACCGCCCCTGCTCCAGCCGGCACCACCAGCTTTGGTGGCACAAGTGCTCGACGAAGAAACATTCGTCGGGGTGGTCGGCAGCCTCTTCGAGTTTGACCTTTTCCCACTTGTCATAATCGCAGAATAGCTCAAACGAGGCGTATCCCCGCAGATGACCGTTGCAATAGAGAAACAAGTGGCAGCAATCCTCGATCCAATAGGTGCTGGAAGTGAGTTGGAAACGTATCTTGCGGGGAGTCTTTCGGCCGTTAGGCTTTTGCCACACGTCGGCACCCAGCAGTTGATAACGGGTAGAGTAGATGCGAATCGACACCTCTTGCAGCGAGTCGGGCAGGGTGTCGGTCGAGAGTTCGGCAATCAGCAGATTGATAGCATATTCGGGTCCCTCGAGCGAATCGTCGAGCGAACGCATGATTCGTAAAGTCAGAGAATTATTCATAACAACAAATGATTTTAAGGTGAAAAAATAAGAAAAAGAGATTGTGCGCTGCCCTCTTCGCCTCACGCGAAAACGACAACTGAACCACGCTCGTTTCCCAGGACGAAACGAATGTAACTTTTCCGATTACGTCAAAGAACGCAACAAATCCGCTCCCTGCGAGTGCGGGTACAATCTTGTCGGGTTCATGCCCTATGGCGCGAACCAGACTCGAAGGCTTGTTGCGTGATACATCTCTTTGACAATCATTTGTTGTATAAGATCAAAAGTTGCAGTCTGCGACCTGCAGTGGCGAGACTGTACGGGGCAAAGATAGCGAATGGTGCGAGAGCCTGCAAGCAAAATCGGAAAAAAATTCTGATGCCAACCCGCTATCTTTTATAAAGATAGCCGTGCTTGTCCGGGGGAAGGGGCGGATAGAGAGGCGGGGTGTCGGCATATCGCGATATGCTTGTTATGGTGTCGCCATGTTCGATACATGTAGCAACGGGTGCGCCTCTCGACGCTCTCGGATATGTTCAAAATCATCAAAAATTTAATGTAAAGATTTTTGCAAAAAAGCCCCTTTTTGCTATCTTAGTAGCGCAAAAAAGAGATAAACATCATGGCGAAGCGAGTATACTTGGGCTTAGGCTCGAATCTGGGGAATAAGGAGCAAATCATCAGGAAAGCCATCGACCGGATTGGCAAGCGGGTAGGCACGGTGGTAGCCGTGTCGTCGTTCTACAAGACCGAGCCGTGGGGGTACCAGTCGGTACATACCTTTTGCAACGCGGCCATGGCGGTCGATACCGAGTTGTCGCCCGAGGAGGTGCTCTCGACCGTGCAGGCCATCGAGCGCGAGTTGGGCAGCAAGGATCACCGGCGGAGCGACGGCAGCTATGCCGACCGGCTTATCGACATCGACCTGCTCGACTACGACGGCCAGGTGCTCGACACCTATGCGCTGGTGCTCCCTCACCCCTACATGCACAAGCGTACCTTTGTGATGGAGCCTCTTGCCGAGATTGCCCCGCAGTGGATGCACCCCGTGCTGGGCAAGACGGCCGCCGAGATACTGGCTGCCCTGAAGGAGCGGTAACGGCCGGAGGGGAGGAGCCCGGTATAGGGGTAGGGGTGTTGTCGTCTCGTTTTGAAA
Organism: uncultured Barnesiella sp.; assembly: GCA_902471075.1. Taxonomy (GTDB): domain Bacteria; phylum Bacteroidota; class Bacteroidia; order Bacteroidales; family Barnesiellaceae; genus Barnesiella. The sequence goes on from CABRIW010000001.1 coordinate 123,519, forward strand.
ATTCGCTGTGAAAAGAGCGATAAAATTTGGTATTGCTCGCGGCATATATTATCTTTGCCGCGCAAATGCAAAAACTGTGGAAGGATTTGGCTGCTTGCAACCACGAAAAAAAATGCTAAAACTGCGTTACGGGGCCTCGCCGAGGCCCGTCCGGCTTTATCAAAATCAGTTTGCTTTCGTGGGCTTTGCAGTCGTTCTTCCTTGAAAAAGAAGTATTTACTATTTATTCAAGAGAGAAATGAACTATTTGTTTACCTCGGAATCGGTGTCGGAAGGACACCCCGATAAAGTGGCCGATCAGATTTCGGACGCTTTGCTTGACGAGTTTCTGGCCTATGACCCGAACTCGAAAGTTGCTTGCGAAACCCTTGTGACGACCGGGCAGGTCGTTTTGGCGGGCGAGGTTAAATCGAATGCTTATGTCGATTTGATGGAGGTGACCCGTCGGGTAATTCACCGGATTGGATATAATAAGAGTTCGTACAAATTCGATGCCGACTCGTGCGGCATCTTCTCGGCCATTCACGAACAGTCGGCCGACATCAACCGGGGCGTAGAGCGTGCCGATGCCATGGAGCAGGGGGCCGGCGACCAGGGCATGATGTTTGGCTATGCCTGCAACGAGACCGACAACTACATGCCCCTCTCGCTCGACTTGTCGCACCTGTTGCTCATCGAGCTGGCTGCGATTCGCCGCGAGGCTTCGGCCATGACCTATCTGCGCAAGGGGCGGGTGACGTCGTATCTGCGTCCCGACTCGAAGTCGCAGGTGTCTATCGAATACAACGAGAAGAACGAGCCGGTGCGTGTGCACACCATCGTCATCTCGACCCAGCACGACGAGTTCGTGACGCCGGTCGATGGCTCGAAAGAGGCGCAGGATGCAGCCGACCGCGAGATGTTGCAGACCATCTATAACGATGTGAAGACGGTGCTTTTGCCCCGTGTGATTGCCCAGTTGCCCGAGCGGGTACGGGCTCTTTTCGACGACCAGCTGGTGCTGCTGGTGAACCCCACGGGCAAGTTTGTCATCGGCGGGCCTCACGGCGATACCGGTCTCACGGGCCGCAAAATCATTGTCGATACCTATGGCGGCAAGGGTGGTCACGGGGGGGGTGCCTTCTCGGGCAAAGACCCTTCGAAGGTAGACCGTTCGGCTGCCTATGCCGCCCGGCACATTGCCAAGAACCTGGTGGCTGCCGGTGTATCCGACGAAATTCTGGTGCAGGTATCCTACGCCATCGGGGTGGCCGAGCCGGTGAGCATCTACGTGAATACCTACGGCAAATCGCATGTGCCGATGAGCGATGCCGAGATTGCCCGCCGCGTGGGCGAGATATTCGACATGCGTCCCCGGGCCATCGAGGAGCGGTTGAAACTGCGTAACCCCATCTATGAAGAGACGGCCGCCTATGGCCACATGGGTCGCAAACCGCAGACGGTGGTCAAGACCTTCACGTCGCACTACAACACCGAGCCGGTGGTGCGCGAGGTGGAGCTCTTTACCTGGGAGAAACTCGACTATGTGGATGCAGTGAAGGAAGCTTTCGGTCTCGACTGACCGGTAGGCCGGCCGAAACGGAACCATACGAAGGGTGTGCCCGCGATTTTCGAGCGGGTGCACCCTTCGCTCGTTTTCGACAGGGGTAATTGGGCGTGGTGGTCGGGGGGAAGCCTTTAGCCCTTTACCGGGAAAGACGGGTTAGAAGTTGCTGAAGTTCTGGGGCTTGATGACGAACCCGATGCGCAACCGGGAGTGGAACTTGTTGTAGTCGAGCAGGCTCTCGCCGTAGCCGTTGTAGTATTGCAGAAACAGGTATTGGTTTTCGTTCTTGAAGAGGCGGGCACTCAGCTCGACGACGGTGTTGAAGTTGAAGTTCCAGCCGCTGCGTTTGGTGAGGATGATGGAGGCCCCGAATCGGCGGTTGTCGCTCATGTAGCTGCCTGCCAGTTGGAAGATGCCGCAATATTTGAGGATGTCGCGGTTGTTGCCGCTGTCGATGATGGGAATCCAGGTTTTGAATTGCAGCTCTACGTTATGGTCTACGGCCAGGGCGCCCATGAGTGAAACCCGGTTCCAGCTGCGGGACCAGATGCTGTCCTGCCCGTTCGATTCGTGTTCGATGAGGAGTGTGACCTGCCCGATGAACCGGTCGTGGTAGATGACCGGGTGGGTGAGTCCGATACCCGGGTTGAAGTTGAGGTCGTACATCGGCAGCGACTTTTGGAACACATTCCAAAAAGCCTTTTGCGTATAGGTGATGAAGAGGTAGGTATCGAAAGGCAGCTTGCTCTTGGTGAGCCGTTGGCTGATACTCAACTGGAATTTCACATCCGAGTTCTGTCCGGTCGGTTTACCGCCCAGCGTAGAACCCACGATGAAGTAGTTGTCTTTGAAAAGCGAGAAATAGGGGCGCTTGTCCAGCTCTTCGCGCACGCTGTCGGGGTTGTATTTGGGTACGTTGCTGCGTATCTGAGCATCGGCGACGATAGCCAGAAGAAGAAACGGGAGGAGGATGGCAAGACGTTTCATAGACAAGGTATAAAAGGTATAAGATGTTTTGCAAATATAAGTGAGTCAAGAGCAAAAACGCTAATTTCGCCTGAAATTTTTTGTCGGTTGGCATCCCTCCTGTCTTGCAGAAGACAGGAACAGGAGACTGACCATAGAACTGAAGCCGGGGTTTCAGATGCTATGAAGCCAGATGGATTTCCCGGCGCTGCAAATATAAGGCGACTTGTCGGATTGTCATGGTTATAAAGGTCGTTCTTTTTTGTCTTTTTCTCCAGAAAGTTCGGGCCCGGTCGAGGGTTTTGACCGATAAAGTTTGGCTTCTCCCGCAAATCGAGTACATTTGCAAGAAAAGAAAAAGGTTTTACATGAATAAGATAGGCGCAATATGGTGTGTCGTCGTGTTGCTGTTGAGCGGCTGCGGCGGCAAGAGCAACGAGTTTTCGGTCGAGGGTACCCTCAACAACCTGGGCGGTCGGTCCGTCTATGCGGTTTACAGCACCGAGGGCGGCATTGTGGTCGATACCCTGCGCCCGCAAAACGGATATATCGCCTTCAAAAACTCGTCGGCCGAGCTTATTCCCATTCAGTTTTACTATTTCGACAAGACTCCGCTGACCCGGATTTATGTACAGAACGGCGACCGCATCGAACTCTCGGGCGACGGGCAGGACCCCTTTGGCCTGAAGGTGAAGGGCAGTTCGCTGAACAAGGAGCTGTTCAAGTTCAACCAGGAGAACAAGGAACTGCTGCAATCGTGGCTGGCCGAGCGCAACGCCTCGGCTTCGGGTTCGCGTACCCCTCGGTACGAACAGTTGTGCCGGGAGCTGCAAGGGGTGGTGGCCGACTATGTGGGCAAGCATCGCGATTCGCCCGTGAGCGCCATCCTGTTGAACGACTATCTGCTGGGCGAGGCCGATCAGGCCCGTTGCGATTCGCTCATTGCCCTGCTCGACCCCGGTGTGCTGGCCGGTGGGGCCGGAGCTCCGTTGGTGCGCTATCGGGAGTTTGAGAATACGTTGAAAGCCGATTCGATATTGCCCTACCTCTCGCTCTCTTCCGTGGCCGATACCTCGTGGGTAATCGATGCCCAGGAGGCCCGGGCCACGCTGCTCTGTTTCTGGGCAGCCGAGACGGCCGGAACCCGCAGCTACGAAACTTTTCTGGGCGATATGGCCGCCCGCTACGATACCGCCGTGCAGGTGATAGAGGTGTCGCTCGACCGCGACAGTGCCGTATGGCGCCGGGCGGTAACCCCCGACACCGTGCAGTGGACCCGGTTATGGGCCAAGGGGGGCTACCTCTATGCGGGGGTGAAGTGGCTCGACATACACCGTCTGCCCTATCTGCTGGTAGCCGATTCGACGGGCCGGGTGGTGGCACGAGGCCTGTCGCCCGACTCGATCCGGGCCTGCATCGACCGGCTGGTCGAGCCCTGAGAGGGTTGGCGTAACCCATTCTTATTTTAATCTATTATTATGTTGGTGAAAGTATTTGGAGCAGCCGTGCAGGGCATCGACGCCCTGGTCGTTACCATCGAGGTGAACTGCTCGCAAGGGATTCGATTTCTCATGGTGGGGTTGCCCGATGCGGCAGTCAAGGAGAGCCACGAACGCATTGTTTCGGCCGTAGAGCACAACGGCTATAAATTTCCACGTCGACAAGTCATTGTGAACATGTCGCCCGCCGACATCCGCAAGGAGGGGGCCTCTTACGACCTGCCCCTGGCCATCGGCATCCTGGCCGGCGACGGCAAGGTGAAGAGCGACCGCCTGGGCGACTACATGCTCATGGGCGAACTCTCGCTCGACGGTTCCATTCTCCCCATCAAGGGAGCTCTGCCTATCGCCATCAAGGCCCGCGAGGAGGGATTCAAGGGGCTGATTATCCCGAAGGCCAATGTGCGCGAGGCGGCCGTGGTGAACAACCTCGAGGTCTACGGGGTGGAGAACCTCACCGAGGTAATCCGCTTTTTCGATGGAGAGATGGAGCTGGAACCGACCGTTATCGACACCCGGGCCGAATTTTTCAAGGAGTGTACCCGTTTCGACCTCGACTTCAGCGACGTGAAGGGGCAGGAGAGCGTGAAGCGTGCCTTCGAGGTCGCTGCTGCGGGCGGGCACAACATCATACTCATAGGTCCGCCGGGGGCAGGCAAGTCGATGATGGCCAAGCGGTTGCCGTCGATACTCCCGCCGCTCACCCTGCAAGAGGCCCTCGAGACAACCAAGATACACTCGGTGGCCGGCCGTATGGAGCGGGGCAGTTCGCTGCTGTCGCAACGTCCCTTCCGGGCACCGCACCACACCATTTCGTCGGTAGCGCTGGTCGGTGGCGGAGCCTATCCCCAGCCGGGCGAAATCTCGCTGGCCCACAACGGGGTACTCTTTCTCGACGAGTTGCCCGAGTTTTCGCGTCAGGTACTCGAGGTGATGCGTCAGCCGCTTGAAGACCGCAAAATCACCATTGCCCGGGCCAAATACTCGATTGAATATCCGGCCAGTGTGATGCTGGTCGCCTCGATGAACCCCTGTCCCTGCGGCTATTACAACCACCCCGACAAGGAGTGCATCTGCAGCCCGGGGGCCATACAGCGCTATCTGGGAAAAATCTCGGGTCCGCTGCTCGACCGCATCGACATACAGGTAGAGATTGTGCCCGTGCCTTTCGAAAAAATATCGGATACCCGTCCGGCCGAGTCGAGCGAAGCGATACGCCGGCGTGTCGTGGCCGCCCGGGAGATTCAGGCCGCCCGCTTTGCCGAGTATCCCGGTATCTATTGCAATGCCCAGATGACTCCCCGCCTGCTGAACCGCTATGCTGCGCCCGATGCCGCCGGGCTTAAACGGCTGAAGGATGCCATGGAGCGATTCCATCTCTCGGCTCGGGCCTACGACCGCATCCTGAAGGTGGCCCGCACCATTGCCGACCTCGACGGGTGTGAGACGGTGCAGGTGCAGCACATCAACGAGGCGGTGAACTACCGCAATCTCGACCGCGAGAACTGGGGCGACCGTTGAGTAAAGGGTGTTTTTTTCGCCGGCGAAGCAGATAACCGGGATAGGAATAAAGACAATTTAAGAAAAATATCTATTTTTGCCGCGAAAAGGAGACCTTGATGCCCTTCGCGGGGAGATGATGCAATTGAGAATCCTTAAACTGATAACTGAAAAATATAACCATCATAACATTAGCAATGAAGAAAATAGGCTTGTTGGGCATATTCTTATGCCTGAATTTTATGCTGTACTCCGACACCCTGAAAAAGGTAATCGATGTGGAGTACAAGGACAACACGGTGGTGAGCGTGGTGCTCTCTCCCGATTTGACTATGAAGTTTGCCGACGATGCCCTCGTTTTTGAGAGTGCAGAGACCGACAACAGTTTTGCTTTGGCCGATATTTCGGGCTTTCGCTATACCAAGCGGGCCATTTCGGGAATCCAAGAGGTCACGGGCGAGACCTTTGTCGTGACGGCCGAGGCGTTGCAGATAACCGGGTTGCCTGCCGGGACTACGGTGCAGGTATACGACCTGAACGGCCGTCTGGTGGCCGACGAGCAGGTCGACGGCGAGTTCCGCCTGGCGTTCGACCGGTTGCCCGGCGGGGCCTATGTGGTCCGCTACGGCCAGGTATCGCGCAAGATTATCGTTGCCCCACGGGGATAATCCTCCCGGTAGAGAGTTATAAACAAGAGTATCCATACCAGTAGTTCAAATAGAAAAACATGAAAAAAATATTCCTCCTTCTCCTGTTGCTGCCGCTTTGGGTATACGGCCAACAGGCTCACCCGTGGCTTCACATATACCACAACGATGCCGATTTCAATTCGGTAAAGGCTGCAGAGATTACCGAGATGACACATAGCCTCTCCGATAGCGACGATTCGCTCGACAGCCTCATTGTCAACACGCAAGAGGGCCGCTTGTCGGTGGCTCTCTCCAAGATAGACCACTGTGCCGTGGGCACGAATGTCCCCACCGTATACATCACGATACCCGGCTATCCCGACTTGAGCGAACTCTATGACAAGGAGCTCTACCTCGATGCCATGATCAGTATCGACGGCAACGGTGTAGTCGACGATCTGGAACCTACGGCCGTCTCAATCAAGGGGCGGGGCAACAGCACCTGGAACTATGTGAAGAAACCCTATCGGTTGAAATTCGACAAGAAGATTGCCATTTGCGGTCTGGCCAAGGCCAAGAGCTACGCCCTGATTGCCAACTATATCGACTGCTCGCTGATGCGGAATGCCGTGGCCCTGAAGCTGGGGCAGTTGCTCGAAATGCCCTTTACCAACCATTGCCAGCCTATCCGGGTCTATTTCAACGGCATCTTTAAAGGGGCATACTTCATTACCGAGAAGATAGGCATTACGGGGGCAAGTGTCGATATTGACGAAGAGACCGGTATCCTCTTCGAGATGGATACCAACTTCGACGAGGCTTATAAGTTCTGGTCGATGTACTACAACCTGCCCATGATGGTGAAGGACCCCGACCTGAGCGAGATTGCCGAGCTGAAAGGGGTACCCCCCGAATCGCTGTTGAGCACCTGGCGCGACGATTTTACCGAGTTTGAGCGCAAGGTCTATATGGGCGAAGACCTCTCTACCAGCCTCGATATGGAGTCGCTCGTCAACTACCTCATCGTCTACAACGTGTGCGGTAACCGCGAACCGGTGTGGCCCAAGAGTGTCTACCTCTACAAGGGCAGTGCCGACGACCTCTATCACTTCGGTCCTATCTGGGACTTCGACTGGGGCTTTACCTACAACGACGGGGTGGAGAACCAGGTAACCGACAAACTGTTGCTGGAGATGTTCGACTATCCGCAATACGGTGGTCCGTTCCTGATGCAAATCAGCAAGACCCCCGAGTTCAGAACGCTTTACAAGGAGAAGTTCGACAACTTCAAGGCCAATCTGCTCCCGCAGCTTCTGGAGTATATGGACGAGTATGCCGACCAGATAGAGCCTTCGGCCATCGAGAATGGCGTGGTGTGGCCCGCCGAGCCGGGACGTACCGAGGGGTCGTTTAATTTCAGGGAGAACCTCGACAAGTTGAAAGAGTGGATCCAAAATCGCATCGACTTTATCTCGGGCCACGAAAACTACGGGCTGTATAACTGATAGCGAACGGATAACGGGTATCCCGTTGTGATATGGAGCGGAGGGGAGAGACCACTGTTGGGGTCGACCTTCCGCTTTGTTTTTTTGCCCTGTTCGGTTGGATAAATCGGTGGCGTTGTCTGTATACCATATAAAAAAGAGTAGGAATATGGACACGAAGAGAGAAGAACGATTGTTGTCGTTGGATACCTTGCGGGGATTCGACATGCTGTTTATCATGGGGTTTGCCTCGTGGGTGGTCGCTTTGAACCGATGTTGCCCGACCGAGGTTGGAGAATGGCTTGCGGGGCAGATGTCGCATACGGTCTGGGACGGTTTTACACAGCACGACCTGATTTTCCCCCTCTTCCTCTTTATTGCGGGCATCTCTTTCCCGTTTTCGCTCGCCAAGCAGCGCAGCCGGGGGATGCCCGATCGCCGCATCGGCCTGCGGGTGTTGCGCCGGGGCGTGACCCTTGTGGTGCTGGGGCTGGTCTATAACGGCTTATTGCAATTCGATTTTACCCAGTTGCGGGTGGCCAGTGTGCTGGGGCGTATCGGGGTGGCCTGGATGCTTGGAGCCTGGATTTACATGCGGTTGTCGAAGCGGTTGCAGTATCTATTCGTCGCATTGATTCTACTCGGCTACTGGTTGTTGCTGGCTTTTGTTCCTGCGCCCGATGCTCCGGGAGCCTCGCCCTTTTCGCCCGAAGGCAATCTGGCGGGATACATAGACCGCTGTCTGTTGCCGGGACGGTTGAACGATGGCAGTTTCGACCCCGAGGGATTGTTGAGTACCCTGCCTGCCATTGTAACGGCCCTGTTGGGTATGTATGCCGGCGAGATGGTCCGTTCTGCCCGCTTGGGAAGCGGAGCCCGTAAGAGCCTGTGGCTGGCGGGGACAGGTGCAGGGCTTGTCGCCGTGGGGTGGGTGTGGAATCAATGGTTCCCTATCAATAAAACCTTGTGGAGCAGTTCGTTTACCTGTTTTGCCGGAGGGCTCTCGTTTCTGTTGTTTGCCCTCTTTTATTATGTAATCGATGTGCGGGGCAGGCGGTCGTGGACCCTCTTCTTCCGGGTGATAGGTCTCAACTCCATCACCATCTATCTGGCCCAGCCGATGATAGGATTCTCGCATCTGAATCGTTTCCTGTTCGGCGGGCTTGCTTGCTGGGCAGGCGAATATGCCGGAGAGCCGGCGGGTGAGTTGCTCCTTCGTACGGGGTATGTGGCCTGTTGCTGGGTCTTCCTCTATTTTCTGTATCGCAAACAGATATTTTTGAAGGTATAGCGGTGCGCCGGGAGCTCCCGGCTGCACCGTTGTCGGGTTTCCGGGAGGGAATAAAACGGCGTTTACATTTTTTTAATTTCGCAAATTCGGCCGAAATCGCTACCTTTGTTTCTCTTGAACAGGATAGAAAACAAGAAGATAAAAGAAATAGATTGTGGCCAAGGAAATAGTTGAAACTCCGCTTATGAAGCAGTACATCGAGATGAAAGCCCTGCATCCCGATGCCATATTGCTGTTCAGGGTGGGAGATTTCTATGAGACCTTTTCGGACGATGCCATCGTGGCATCTGAGATTCTGGGAATTACGCTTACCCGTCGGGCAAACGGTGCCGCGCAATATGTCGAGCTGGCGGGCTTCCCGCATCATGCCCTCGACACCTATCTGCCCAAACTGGTGCGGGCCGGCAAGCGGGTGGCTATCTGCGAACAGCTGGAGGATCCCAAGCTGGCCAAGAAGCTGGTGAAGCGGGGTATCACCGAGCTGGTGACCCCGGGTGTGTCGATCAACGACAATATACTGGACCATAAAGAGAATAACTTCCTGGCCGGCGTTCACTTCGGGAAAAACAACAAGGTGGGCGTGGCTTTCCTCGACATCTCGACCGGCGAGTTTTTGGCGGCCGAGGGCGATTACGACTATGTAGACAAACTGCTGGGCAACTTCGCCCCCAAGGAGGTGCTGTTCGAGCGTACTAAGCGGAAACTCTTCGAAGAGCATTTCGGCAGCCGCTTCTTCACCTTCGAACTCGACGACTGGGTCTATACCGAAGATGCAGCCAAAGACCGCCTGCTGCGCCACTTCGAGACCAAGAACCTCAAGGGATTCGGCGTGCACAACATGCCATGTGCCATCATTGCGGCCGGGTCGCTGCTCCACTACCTCGACATTACCCAACATACCCATATTTCGCACATCACCTCGCTCTCCCGCATCGAGGAGGAGCGCTATGTGCGCCTCGACAAGTTTACGGTGCGCAGCCTCGAACTGCTCGCCCCCATGAACGAGGGGGGCAAGAGTCTGCTCGACGTCATCGACCGCACCGTCACCCCCATGGGTGCCCGCATGCTCAGGCGATGGATTATCTTTCCTCTGAAGGATGTGAAGCCTATCGAAGACCGGTTGAACGGCGTGGAGTTCTTTTTCCGTCACCCCGAGGCCCGCGAGGTTATCGACCCGCAGCTCGACACCATCGGCGATATGGAGCGGCTCATCTCGAAGGTGGCCGTGGGGCGTATCTCGCCCCGCGAGGTAGTGCAGCTCAAGGTGGCCCTGCAGGCCATCGAGCCCATCAAGGCGGTGTGCGAGCAGAGCGACGAGCCGGTGCTGCAACGCATAGGCGAGCAACTCAACTGCTGTGCGAGCATACGCGACCGCATCGAGCGGGAGATTGTGCCCGATGCACCCAACGTCTCCAATCGTGGCGGCATCATCCGCAAGGGGGTGAATGCCGAGCTCGACGACCTGCGCGAGATTTCTACCTCGGGCAAGGATTACCTGCTGCATGTGCAGCAGCGCGAGAGCGACCGCACGGGCATCCCCAGCCTCAAGGTGGGCTACAACAACGTGTTCGGCTACTACATCGAGGTGCGCAATACCCACAAGGACAAGGTGCCGGCCGACTGGGTGCGCAAGCAGACCCTGGTGAATGCCGAGCGATACATCACCCAGGAGCTGAAGGAGTATGAAGAGAAGATTCTCGGGGCCGAGGAGAAGATACTTTCGCTGGAGGCCCAGCTGTTCAACGACCTGATTCTGGCCCTCGCCGAGTTTATCCCGGCCATCCAGCTCGACTCGAATCTGATAGCCCGGCTCGACTGCCTGCTGTCGTTTGTGAAGTCGGCCGTCGAGAATCGCTATATCCGCCCCGAAATTAACGACTCGCTCACCATCGACATCAAGGAGGGGCGCCACCCGGTCATCGAGAAGCAGATGCCCCCGGGCGAGAGCTATGTGAGCAACAGCGTGGAGCTCGACAACGACAAGCAGCAGATCATGATGATTACCGGTCCCAACATGGCCGGTAAATCGGCCTTGTTGCGGCAGACTGCCCTCATTGTGCTGATGGCGCAGATAGGCAGTTTCGTCCCCGCCGAGGCAGCCAGCATAGGCATTGTCGACAAGATATTCACCCGTGTGGGAGCTTCGGACAACATCTCGCTGGGCGAGTCGACCTTCATGGTCGAGATGACCGAGGCGGCCGACATCCTCAACAACCTGTCGGAACGCAGCCTCGTGCTCTTCGACGAGTTGGGGCGCGGCACCAGTACCTACGACGGCATCTCCATAGCCTGGGCCATCGTCGAGCACATACACGAGCATCCCAAGGCGCGGGCCAAGACGCTCTTTGCCACCCACTATCACGAACTCAACGAGATGGAGCGCACCTACAAGCGCATTGTCAACTACAACGTCTCGGTCAAGGAGATTGACAACAAGGTGATATTCCTGCGCAAACTGGTGCGGGGCGGCAGCGAACACAGCTTCGGTATCCACGTGGCCAAGCTGGCCTGCATGCCCCAGAGCATCGTCAAGCGGGCCAACCAGATATTGAAACAGCTCGAGGACGAGAACCGGCAGACGGGGCTGGCCAAGCCTACGGCCGAGATTGCCTCGTCGCGCGGTGGCGTGCAGCTGAGTTTCTTCCAGCTCGACGACCCCGTGCTCTCGCAGGTGCGCGACGAGATTCTGCGGACCGACATCAACAACCTCACGCCGGTCGAGGCCCTGAACAAACTGAATGAGATAAAAAAGATAATCACCGGGAAATAACAGTGATTCATGATGAAGAGAAGCGATTTTGAAATTATGGCACCCGTGGGTTCGTACGACTCGCTGGCTGCCGCCATACAGGGAGGAGCCGACTCGATTTACTTCGGTATCGAGGGGCTGAACATGCGCTCCCGTTCGTCCAACAACTTTACCATCGACGACCTGCACGAGATTGTGCGCATCTGCAACGAACACGGCATCAAGAGCTACCTCACCGTCAACACCGTCATCTACGACAACGACATCGAGTTGCTGCACCGCATTGTCGATGCTGCCAAGGAAGCCGGCCTTACCGCCATTATCGCCAGCGATGTGGCTGCCATGACCTATGCCCGCGAGGTGGGGGTCGAGGTGCATCTGTCGACCCAGCTGAATATCTCGAATACCGAGGCCCTGCGCTTCTATGCCCGCTTTGCCGACGTGGTGGTGCTGGCCCGCGAGTTGAATCTGGAGCAGGTCACCCGCATCCACGAAGCCATCGAGCGCGACCACATCGTGGGGCCGGGCGGCGAGCCGGTGCGTATCGAGATGTTCTGCCACGGGGCCCTGTGCATGGCCGTTTCGGGCAAGTGCTATTTGAGTCTGCACGAGATGAATGCCTCGGCCAACCGGGGAGCCTGCATGCAGATTTGCCGCCGCTCCTACGAGGTAAGAGACAAGGAGACCGGCGACGAGCTCGAGGTGGACAATGCCTATATCATGTCGCCGAAAGATTTGAAAACCATACACTTCCTCAATAAACTCATCGATGCCGGCGTGCGGGTGTTCAAAATCGAGGGGCGTGCCCGCGGTCCCGAATATGTGCGCACCGTCGTCTCGTGTTACAACGAGGCCATCGATGCCTGTCTGGCCGGCGACTTCACCGACGAGAAGATAGCCGGTTGGGACCAGCGGCTGGCTACGGTATTCAACCGCGGTTTCTGGAACGGCTATTACCTGGGGCAGCGGTTGGGCGAGTGGACCCACAACTACGGATCGGCGGCCACCAAGCGCAAGGTCTACATAGGCAAGGGGGTGAAATACTTCTCCAACCTGGGGGTGGCCGAGTTTCTGCTCGAGAGCGGGTCGCTGAGCGTAGGCGACGAGGTGGTCATCACCGGACCCACGACCGGGGCGCTCTTCCGCAAGGTCGAGGAGATACGGGTCGACTTGAAACCGGTTCAGACCGCCGTGAAGGGCGACCGCTTCTCGATGCGGGTCGACGAAAAGATACGACCGTCGGACAAATTGTATAAATGGGTAGATAGTTCGGAACTTAAATCGAAATAGTTATGTTCAGAAAACGAGCGATTATAGCAATCTTGGGAATCGCCTGTGTGGGACAGCTCGCCGCCACGAAACAGGGCGTGCCGGCCTGCGACGATTACAAGGCTTTGATAAACAGGGGTATCTCTCTCTTCGAGGAGAAGAACTACGTGGGTTGCTCCGATGTGATGCAGGAGGCGCGCCAGGGCGACCTGCCGCGCGAGTTGCGCGAGACGGCCGACTGGTATATCGCGCTGGCCGAGGCCCGCAACCATTCGCCGCAGACGGTGAGCCTGCTGACGGCTTTTCTGCGCGAATACCCCGAGTCGTCGCATACCCTGCAGGCGCGGTTGGCTCTGGCCGACTATTACTACGACCGGCAGGAGTATGCCCGGGCCTTGAAGGCCTACCGTTCGATCAACGTGAGTCTGCTCACCGGCGACGAGGAGGACCGCTGGGGCTATCGCACCGCCTGTTCGCTGTTGAAGACCGGCGAGCCTGCGTCGGCAAAGCCGCTCTTCCAGATTCTCATCGGGAAAGATAAATTCAAAACCGGCTCTACCTTCTATCTGGCCTATATCCAGATGAACGAGGGCGACGACCGGGCGGCATTGAGCAACTTTGCCAAAGTCTCGGGCGATGCCCGGTACGGCTATTCGGCCCGGCTGCACATGCTGCAGATCTACTTCAGGCAGCAGCGGTTTGCCCAGGTGTTGAGCGAGGGTAAAGAGTTGCTTTCGCGACCCACGACCGATGCCGATGCCTGTACCGAGTTGCTTCGTCTGTTGGGCGAGAGTGCCTACCACGAGGGCAACGACACCTTGGCCGCCGACTACCTCGAGCGTTATCTGCAACGCACCGGCCAGCCGCAACGCTCGGCCCTCTATGCGATGGGTGTGATGGCCTATCGCCAGGGCGACGATGTGCGGGCCATCAACTATCTGGGACGGGTGACTGCTACCGACGACGCCCTGTCGCAAAATGCCTACCTCTACATCGGGCAGGCTTACCTGCGGGTCGGCGACAAGAACAACGCCCGCATGGCCTTCGAGATGGCCTCGCAGAGCAATTATGACACTCAGGTGCGCGAGACGGCTCTCTACAACTACGCCCTCTGTCTCTACGACCACTCGGCCTCGCCGTTCGACAATTCGGTGGGGGTGTTCGAGCGTTTCCTCAACGAGTTCCCCGAGTCGCGCTATGCCGACCGCATCAACGACTATCTGGTCGAGGTCTATATGACGACCCGTAACTACCGGTCGGCGCTGGCTTCGATCGAGAAGATACAGCGGCCCGACAACAAGATACTGGCCGCCAAGCAGCGCATCCTGTTCCAACTGGGTACCGAGGCGTTTGCCAATACCCGTATCGAGGAGGCCCGGCAGCTCTTCACCCAGGCCATCGGCGTGGGCAACTACGACGCCGACATCCGGGCCAAGGCTTCGTTCTGGCTCGCCGAGTGCCAGTATCGACAGGAGCAATACGGACAGGCCGCCCGCAATTACTCGGCATTTCTCTCGGCCTGCAAGGACAAGCGCAGCGAGATGTATGCCCTGGCCTGGTACGACTGGGCCTATTGCCAGTTCAAGCAACACAACTTCGCGCAGGCGCTCGACGGCTTCTCGCGCTACCTCTCGGCACAGACGGGGGCCGACAAGCGCATGGTGGCCGATGCCTATGCCCGCACCGGCGACTGCTACTACTACGCCCGTCGCTATGCCGATGCCGAGCAATATTACGCACAGGCGCAGCAGACCTATCCGGCCGGCGGCGACTACGCCCTCTTCCAGAAGGCATTCATGGCCGGGTTGCAGAAAAATCAGGAGCGTAAAATCGAACTGCTCGACCAGCTCATCGCCCAGTATCCCCGCTCGGGTTATCTGGCCAATGCCTGGTTCGAAAAGGGACAAGCCTATACGATACTCAACCGCAACAACGAGGCCATAGCCAGCTACCGCCAGCTGATGGCCAACTATCCCCAGAGCGCGATAGCCCGCAAGGGCGGCCTGCAACTGGGCATGGTCTACTTCAACAACGGCCAGACCGACGAGTCGATAGCCGCCTACCAGCAGGTAATCGAGCGCTATCCTACCAGCGAAGAGGCTCGTGTGGCCGTGGCCGATCTCAAGTCGGTCTATGTCGAGAAGGATGCCGTCGATGCCTATGCCGCCTACCTCAACAGCGTGGGGCGGGCCGAACAGGCCCCTGTGGCCGAGCTCGACTCGCTCTCCTACATGGCGGCCGAGCGCACCTACATGACGGGCAAGGGGGCGGCCTCGCTCGAGAAATACCTGCGCAACTACCCAGGGGGAGCCTTTGTGGTGCCGGCCCACTTCTATGTGGCACAGGCTGCCTTTGCCGCCAAGGAGTATGACAAGGCCCTCGCCTCGTTCGACTATGTGGTGACCCACAGTCCCGACGGCGAGTTTGGCGAGGAGTCGTTGGCCCGCAAGTGCGAAATCCTCTATCTGAATACCCGTTACGACGAGGCTCTCGAAGGCTTCAAGGCCCTTGAGAAGAAGGCCATGACGGCCGAGAACAAGCAGGCGGCCTGGCTGGGCATGCTGCGCATTGCCCGCAACAAGCAGCAGTACGACCTGGTACTCGCCGCTGCCGAAGGTCTGCTGGGCGAGAGCAAGCTGTCGCCCGACCTGCGGCAAGAGGTGCTCTTTGCCCGGGCCGATGCCTATGCCCACAGCGGGCAGGGTGAGAAGGCTGCCGCCGACTGGCAGGAACTGTCCCAGGATACGCGGTCGGAGTATGGTGCACAGAGTGCCTACCTGCTGGCTCAGTATCAGTTCGACAACAAGGCCCTCAACAATGCCGAGAAGACCCTGAACGCCTTTATCGACAAGGGCACCCCGCACAGCTATTGGTTGGCCCGGGGCTTCCTGCTCATGGCCGACATCTACGAGAAGCGGGGCGAGACCTTCCAGGCCCGGCAGTATCTGCAGAGCCTGCGCAACAACTATCCGGCGAGCGACGACGATATAGGAGCCCGTATCGACGAGCGGCTGGCCCGATTGGGAAAAACGGAGTAGAACCATTCAATACATGTAACTTATGAGACGGTTTTCTTTTTTGACGATACTGATCATTCCCTTCGCCCTGTCGGCACAGCAGGCCGACTCGCTGCGTCGGGAAGTAACCATAGAGAAAGACTTTACGCCCATCGTGCGCGATGCCTCGAAAATCAACACCCTCCCCGAGGTCGAGGCACCTACGGTCACCCGGCAGTCGATACAGTACAGCGACTGGACGGTACCGGCCCCGCTCGAGGCCCGCGCCGTGCTGTTGCCGGCCGGCGGTTTCGGCGACCCGGTCCGCGAGAATCTGAAGCGCGGCTACTTCGATTTCGGTCTGGGCAACTACTGGAACATGGCGGGCAATGCCGGCTACCGCATTTTGCAAAGCGAGAAAGACCAGCTGGGCGTGTGGCTGCAACACCGCTCGACCTGCGGCTCGGTAGACTATAACCAAAAGTTGCCCGGGTATGAAACCTCGCGTACGATGAGGCAGCTCGAGGAGCGGGTGGTGGCCGACTATCGCCACTCGTTCGAGAAGCTCGACCTGGGCATACGGGGCGGCTATCGGTACGACTCGTTCAACTACTACGGCCTGCGCTTCCCCGGGGTGCAGGGCATCGCTTCGCCCGGGCAGGAGATTAACCGCTTCTTCCTCAAAAGTCGCATCGCCTCCAGCAACCCCGATGCCCAACTGCGTTACTCGGCATCGCTGGCCTACTATCGGTATGGCTACCAGCGGGGCTATCTGCAAGGCGACAAGGGGGCGGCCGAGAATGTGGTGGCTGCCGATTTCGCCCTCGTGGCTCCCATCGACCCCAGCAGCGACATAGCGCTCGACGGCGCATTCGACTATGTGGGCTACAACCGGTTGCCGTCGGCATCGGGCTACGGCATGCTGTCGCTCAATCCGCGGTACAGCTGGCACAACGACCGGGTGTCGCTCTCGGCCGGTGTGAAGGCCGACATCTCGTTCAACAACGGCACCATCTTCCGCTTTGCTCCCGATGTGCGTTTCGACTGGACCATCGTGCCCGACCTGCAGTTCTACACCCTCCTTACCGGAGGCAAGCAGCTGAACACCTGGCACCGGGTATCGGCCCGTACGCTCTACTTCAACCCCTCGGCCGTGGCCGACAACAGCTATATCCCGCTCGATGCTCGGCTGGGCCTGCGGGTCAATACCCTGCGCGGCCTCTCGATAGGTCTTTCGGGCGGCTACGAAATCGGTAAGAATGTACTCTTCCTCGTGCCCGAACAGACGTTGGACGGCCAGTTTACCGGCGTGTCGCGCTTCTGGGGTATCGATGCCTATGCCTGGAAAGCCGGTCTGGACCTCTCGTATCGCTACGGTACCCTGTGGGAGGCTTCGGCCCGGATCGACTATTGCCGCTGGACTGCCACGGGCGGCGGTCAGGTGGTATCGTATGACCGGCCGCAGTGGCAAGGCGGGGTGAATGTGCGTTACAATCCGCTCGCTGAACTTTCGCTCGAGGCGGGCTACGACTTTGCCGCCGTGCGCAAATACGGTGTGCTGGGCGCCATCCCCGACATGCACCTCGTGCATGTGAAAGCCTCGTATGCCTTCACCCCCTGGTTCTCGCTTTACGGCCTCACCGACAATGTATTGAACCGTAAGTACGACATCGCCTATGGTATGCCGGCCCAGGGAATCAGTTTCATGTTCGGAGTCGATTTCAAATTCTGACCCCCGGACTCTTCGGAGCCTTTCTTCCCGATGCGCGGGCTATACATTATTTAATAAAAAAGTAGAAAAAAGGGCTGTTTTACAATTCGATTTCCTATTTTTGCGCAAAATTTGAACGAAAGTTGCGTGTATGGCGAAGAATTTGGTAATAGTAGAGTCTCCGGCAAAGGCTAAAACCATAGAGAAATTTCTGGGAAAGGACTACGAGGTCCTCTCGAGCTATGGTCATATCCGGGATCTGAAGAAAAAAGATTTCAGCATAGATATAAACGACCATTATAAACCTATTTACGAGATACCTGCCGACAAGAAGCAGGTGGTCGATACCCTCAAGGCCGAGGCCGCCAAGGCCGATATGGTGTGGCTGGCTTCCGATGAGGACCGCGAGGGAGAGGCTATTGCCTGGCACCTGTTCGAGGTGCTGAAGCTGAAGCCCGAAAAGACCAAGCGTATCGTGTTTCACGAGATTACCAAGGATGCCATCCTGCATGCCATAGCCAATCCGCGCGACATAGACATGCACCGGGTCGATGCCCAGCAGGCGCGTCGGGTGCTCGACCGCATCGTGGGCTTCGAGCTCTCGCCGGTTCTGTGGAAAAAGGTGAAACCGGCACTTTCGGCCGGCCGGGTGCAGTCGGTAGCCGTGCGGCTGATTGTGGAGCGCGAGCGCGAAATCGCCGCCTTCAAGCCCGAGGCCGCCTATCGGGTAGTGGGCGAATTCGTCCTGCCCGGCGGTGAGGTGCTGAAGGCCGAGTTGAACCAGCGGCTCAAGACCGAAGCCGAGGCGATGGCTCTGCTCGAGGCCTGCAAGACGGCCGCTTTCTCGATTGGCGATGTGACGGTGAAACCCGCCCGCAAGTCGCCCGCGGCCCCCTTTACCACCTCGACCCTGCAACAGGAGGCGGCCCGCAAACTGGGATTCTCGGTGGCCCAAACCATGATGGTGGCCCAGCGGTTGTACGAGGCCGGACACATTACCTACATGCGTACCGACTCGGTCAACCTCTCGTCGCTCGCCCTCAATACGACCAAAGACGAAATCATCAAAACGCTGGGTGAGAAATATCTCCACACCCGCAACTACCATACCCACACCAAGGGGGCACAGGAGGCTCACGAGGCTATCCGCCCCACCTACATCAGCCATCACGAAATCAACTCGTCGTCGCAGGAGAAGCGGTTGTACGAATTGATTTGGAAACGCACCATCGCTTCGCAGATGAGCGACGCCGAGCTGGAGAAGACCACGGCGACCATCACCATATCGGGGCGCAAGGAGTATTTCGTAGCCGTAGGCGAGGTGCTGAAATTCGACGGTTTCCTGAAGGTGTACATGGAGTCGACCGACGACGAGGGCGATGCCGAGAGCAACGACAAGATGCTGCCCCCCTTGACCCGGGGCGAGGCGCTGACCCTCTCGACCGCTACCGCCACCGAGCGATTCTCGCAGGCTCCCGCCCGATACACCGAGGCCAGTTTGGTGCGCAAGCTCGAAGAGCTGGGTATCGGCCGTCCGTCGACCTATGCACCCACCATCTCGACCATCCAGCAACGCGAGTATGTCGAGAAGGGCGACCGTAAGGGAACCGAGCGCAAGTACCACCTGCTCACGCTGAGCAAGGGCAACATCCGCGCGGTCGAGAAGAGCGAGATTACCGGCGCCGATAAGGGCAAACTGTTGCCTACCGACATCGGTGTGGTGGTGACCGACTTCCTCACCGAATACTTCCCCGAGATTCTCAACTATAATTTCACGGCCAACGTCGAGCAACAGTTCGACGACATTGCCGAGGGCAAGACCGTGTGGAGCGACGAGATAGACCACTTCTACAAACTGTTCCACCCCGTAGTCGAGAGTGCCATGGCGCTGCGTCTGGAGCACAAGGTGGGCGAGCGTGTGCTGGGTACCGACCCGAAGAGCGGGCGCCCCGTGTCGGTGAAGATAGGCCGCTTCGGGCCGCTGGTACAGATAGGTACCCCCGATGACGAGGAGAAGCCCCTGTTTGCCTCGCTGCTCAAGGGTCAGTCGATGAGCACCATCACCCTCGACGAAGCCTTGAAACTCTTCGAGCTGCCCCGTACGCTGGGCGACTACGAGGGCAAGACGGTGGTGGTAGGTATCGGTCGCTTCGGTCCCTATATCCGGCACGACGGCAAGTATGTGTCGTTGCCCAAGGAGTACACCCCGCAGGGCGTGACGCTCGACGAGGCCATTGCCCTGATCGAGCACAAGCGCGAGGAGGAGAAGCAGCGCTTCATCAAGAAGTTCGACGAAGACCCCGAGCTCGAGTTGTTGAACGGACGCTTCGGCCCCTACATCGCCTACAAGAAAAAGAATTACAAACTGCCCAAGGGCACCGAGCCCGCCTCGCTCTCTTTTGCCGACTGCATGAAGATTATCGAGGAGGCCGACAAGGCACCGGCCAAGAAGAAACCGGTCCGCAAGAAATCGACGAAATAAGAGGCGGTTTATCCTATTGCAGCGAACGCTTTGTCCCCAACCGGGGAGCAAAGCGTTTGTCTTTTTTTGAGCACTCTTTTTGAGAATACGAGGTACCCTGTGGCAGGCCCGGCCGACGGGGTGTCGCACAATTTGCCGCAGAGATGAGGTAAATTTCGAAAGGTGTGCTTATTTTTGGAAAAGATAAAACAGAGCGTGTATGGCAAAGGAGCTTTTCAATCGATATGTGTGGCTTATCGACCTGCTGCAACGCTACGGCCGCCTCACCCGTCGAGAGATCGACGAGTTGTGGATGCGAAGCGAATACTCCGAGGGGAAGCCGATGGCGCGGCGTACCTTTATGAATTACCGGCAGGCGATACAGGAGATGTTCGACGTGAATATCGAGTGCGACCCCTCGACCTACGAATACTACATCGAAGACCCCGAGGCCCTCGAGGGGAGCGGTGCCCGGGTGTGGGCGCTCAATACCCTGTCGGTCAACACCCTGCTCAACGAGAGCCAGGAGCTGCGCGACCGCATCGTGCTGGAGAATATCCCCTCGGGGCAGAAGTTCCTGCGCCAGGTCTTCGAGGCGATGAAGGAGAGCCGCATGGTGTGGCTCTCGTACCATTCGTTCCGTCGGATTACGGGGTCGCGCACGCTGGTGGCCCCCTACTTTGTAAAGCTCTTCAGGCAGCGGTGGTATGTGGTGGGCCTCCCGGCAGAAGAGCGCAGAATCAAGACCTATGCGTTGGACCGCGTGACCTCGCTCGAGTTGAGCGACCGCACCTTTGTCTATCCCGAGGGGTTCGAGCCGGCCGACTATTTCAAGGGATGTTTCGGCATCACCTACGGCGAGCAGCCGGCCGAGGAGGTGGTGTTGCGGGTCTCGGCCCTCCAGGCCAACTACCTGCGCACGCTGCCGTTGCACGAGAGCCAGGTCGAGAGCGAGCGCAGCGACAGCCATTCGGTTTTCCGCTACCGGTTGAAGATTACCCCCGACCTGGTGCAGGAGCTCTATGCCCTGAGCTTTTGGCAAGCCGAGGTGTTGGCTCCGCAGTCGTTGCGCGAGGCGGTGGCGGCGCGGTTGGCCGAGAGTCTGGCCGGTTATCGGAGTCCGTCGCCGCAGCGTTGAGCGGTGCCGCTCAATCGCCGGTATAGACCGCCTTCATCGAGCCCAGCGCCAGTTTACCCTCCACCTTCAGGGGGATGCGCTGCGAGTCGGTGCTGATCCAGGCCGAGATGTTGTCGCTCGTCTTTTTGCCCGAAGTGTCGTAGAATCGGAACCGCACCTTGAAGGTGCTGTACTCCTTTTTGTTCTGTTTGAGAATCTCCTGTCCCAGATACTCGATGTCGAGGTATTCGAGGCTTTTCCCCGAGAAGATTTTGGTTTTGTAGAGCTGGTTCATGGTCATGGCCCTGAAGTCGAAGGACCGAATCACATAGAAGATGCTGAGCATGTCGTAGACGATGCCCGGCTCGGTGAGGGTATAATCCTCGACGGCATTCCGTTTGGGGCGGTAGAGCCGTATCTTGCCCGTGGTCGACGAGCTCGTGTGGGTATAGTGCACCTCGTCTTTGCGGTAGGTACCGCCCTCGTCGGCCAGTTTGGCATAGTAGATGGGCAGCAGGTCGCGGTTGCGGTGCATGTCGGCCACGAGGGTATCGCGCACCCTGAAGATGTTGTCGGCAAAAGGCAGCGTGCGCGCCGTCATCACCGAGTGGTAGCTGTTGGGGCGGACGGTCAGCTGCAAGGTAGCCGTGGCGGCCCGTTTCCAGAGGAATCCCAGTTGGTAGATGATGTCGTAGGTGAGGTTCTCGGGCTGTACCCCCGGCAGGGCTTGCGCGCGGCTGCTCGTGACCGACAGCAGGCTGCCGGCGAGGAGAGCGAGGGTCAGCACGGTGTGGCGTGCCTTCGCGGCGATAGACGTATGACTCTGGGTACACATGGCCTTGTAAGAGTTAAGCAGGTCAGTAACTTCGTTTCTTCTCCTTGGGTTTGTTTTTCTTGATTTTGTCGGGCTTCTGTTGGTCGACGGGGGTGGCGTATATGTCCCACTCCTGTTCGATGTCCCAGTTGGCCTTCAGTTCCAGCTCCTGGGGGTAGTACGACACCTCTTCGGGCTGTCGCTTCTCGGCATAGTTGCCGGTATCGTATTTGCCGTTCCCGTTGCTGTCGATGTAGAGCCGGGCATAGTAGGTGCCCGGGTTCATGTACATGAATTCGGCTCCTCCGTTGACGACGGGAGCCGACCTCACCGGCTTGTCGCCCGAGTCGAGAATCTCGACAATGGCCGAGTCGGTAACCCCGGTGATGGCGATGTAGAGGTTGGCATAGTCTTCGAGGGCCTTCACCTTGAATTCCTGCGTGTAGTCGTCGGTGAAAAGCCCGTAGATATTGGTGAAGGCCGTCGAGTCCATCACCACGCGGTAAGACTCGCCAGGCGTCCACTTATAGGAGAGGGTATAGTCGCGTATGGCCACCGAGTCCTGCTGGAAGGTGACAAGCGAGTCGGCCACGGGAATCCACAGCGTATCGCGTTTCTGCTCGAGGTGAATCTTGCCTCGGTCGTAGCTCTGCAGCGGTTCGGCAAAAGAGAAGCGCAGCGGCCTGTACAGGTCGAGCGAGCCGCTCGTCTTGGAGCTCATCTGCAGGAATTCGATTTTGGGAGCCTCGATCGAGTCGCCCTCCTCTTTCTTCTTCTCCTTTTTCTTGGGGGTCTTGTATCGCTTCATGATGAACTTGAGCGTGTCGTTGTAGAGCGACAGTTCCCGGAGCGAGTCGGTGCGCAGGTACTCGGCGGCAAAGAGCAGGGTATCCATGTTGTAGATGGTCGAGTCCTTAATCCAGTATTGCAGGCTGTCGTTGTGGGGCGACCGCTCGAGAATGGCCCAGTCGTCGCTCTCGAAGTTGAGCGGCTTCAGGCGGGGCAGCGAGTCGGCCGGTGCCGTGAAGTAAATGTTGAGTCGGCGGCGGTCGGTGCGCTCGGTCTTGTCGAGGTATTGTGACTTGAATCCCTCGTTGAACGAGGTGAGCAGAATGTCGTTGGGGTAGAAGTGGGTATGGTTGTACTCGATGATGGTATCGATGGTGACGCTATCCTTCCACAGCGTATCGACATGCAGCTTGACATCGGCCGTAGGCACGACGATGGAGTCGAAGAAGGCAATCTCTTCCGACGGGTTGTCGAACTTGTAGTCGCGGTTGAGGTCCTTGAGGGCGAAGAGCCGATATTTGCCCGGGGCCACGTTGCGTATGGTGAAGTGCCCCAGTTCGTCGGAACTGGCGATGCGCTCCAGCGGCAGCTTCTGGAAGGCCGAGTCGTCGAGGTTGCTGTGCAATCCTACCAGCATGCCGGTCACCGGCTCCAGGTCGCTGGCATTGAGCAGGATGCCCGACACCTGCAGCGAGTCGATGGTGGGGCCCGTCGAGAAGGAGTAGGCAAAGCTGTAGAGCGGGTTCTTCTCGTTGTTGTCGACAATCGAGTTGGAGAAGTCGATGGTATAGGTGGTGTTGGGCAGCAACGAGTCTTTGAGCTCTACGGTCACCTTGCGCCCCAAAGCCCGGATTTCGGGCATGTCCTTTTGCGGGGGCGATACAATCACCTTTTCGCCCGGGCTTTCGACCTGGATGATTTCGTCGAATTCGATTTCGACCCGCTGTTTCGACACGTTCAGCGCGCCGGGAGCCGGGGTGCTCTTGACGAATACCGGCGGGGTCTCGTCGCGGGGCCCTCCTCCGGGGCGCGACATGTTGGCACAGGAGTATATCGACAGCACCAGCACCAGAGCGGCGGCAAACCGATAGGCGGTCGTGGGGGAAATAGGTCGTTTCAAATTCATTGTCAACGGTTTTGAATATCAAAGATAGTACAAAAAAATGATAGGGCCCAATTCCGGCCGGTACAGACCGGTTGCGGGTACTCTCGATTCGGGTACAAAGATAGCATACCCACCGCTATGCCGCAAGAAGATAGAACCCTTTCCCGAGGGGTGGAGAACTGTTGGTGCACCCTTATGCAAAGATATAACAAAAAGCGCGACCACACTCTTCTTTTCGATTATTCGGCAAAAAGACCGTTAATAATAAATAAATCGAATAATTTTGGGCATCTGTGAAAAAATAATATATCTTTGCACCTTGATAAAAATACGAAAATCAATTAAAACAAAAAATAAAGTACTAATCACATGCAAAACAAAGGATTTATTAGAGTCATTGCGGTTTTGCTTACACTTATCTGCTTGTTCTACATTTCGTTTTCGGTTGTAACGGCTGTTTACAACAACAAAGCGAAAGAGTATGCGGCCGGCGATGAGGCGAAGTATAAACATTATATCGACTCTATCTCTACGGAAAAGGTGTATTGGTGGTACTATACGTATCAGCAATGCCGTGAAATGGAAATAGGTTTAGGTCTCGACCTGAAAGGCGGTATGAACGTAACGCTGCAAATCTCGGTGGCCGACGTGCTCAAATCGCTGTCGAATAATAACCCCGATCCCAACTTCAATGCAGCTATCGCTGCCGCACAGGCTGCACAAGCCGGGAACAACGATTTTATCGCTTCGTTTTACGACGAATACAGAAAAATCGATCCCAATGTGCGGTTGTCGGCTATTTTCAGTACTTTCCAATTAAAAGATAAGATAACGCCCCGTTCGACCAACGAAGAGGTAATTGCCGTTTTGCGCAACGAATTGAACAGCGCGGTAGACAACTCGTATAATGTATTGCGCACGCGTATCGACCGCTTCGGTGTGGTTGCTCCCAATATCCAAAAGTTGGAGAAAGACGGTCTTATCTCGATAGAATTGCCGGGTATCAAAGAGCCCGAGCGTGTGAGAAAATTGTTGCAAGGTAGCGCAAACCTCGAGTTTTGGGAAACCTACAAGCTCGAGCAACTGGCTCCGAAACTCGATGCCGTAAACAACGCTCTGGCTGCTGCCAATGCCGGCCAGACTACCGATTCGGTTGCTGCCGAGGCTCCTGTTGCCGAAGCTGCTCCCGCTACCACCGACACGACGGCTACTGCCGCTGCCGCTACGGGCGACAGCACCGCTCAGTCGCTGAAAGCCAAATTGCAGAAAGAGGAGTCGGATGCCGAAATGATGGCTCGTTTCCGCAAACAGAATCCGTTGCTTTCGCTGATGAACTATACACAAGCCTACGGCGGTTCGCCGGTAATCGGTATTGTGAACAAAAACGATACGGCTGCCGTAAACAGCATGTTGTCGAGCAAGATTGCCCGCGACATCCTGCCCAGCGACCTTATCCTTCGTTGGACGGTAAAACCCATCGACGAGAAACAAACCATGTATGAACTCGTTGCCCTTAAAGCCGGTAAAGGTGGGAAAGCTCCTCTGGGCGGCGACGTGATTACCGATGCTCGCGACGATTTCGACAAGATTAAAGGCTCGGTAGTGAGCATGACCATGAATGCCGAGGGTGCCAAGACGTGGGAGAAACTGACCCGCGACAACATCGGCAACGCCATCGCTATCGTGCTCGACAATCAAGTATATTCGTTCCCCAATGTACATGGTGCCATCACGGGTGGTAGCTCGGAGATTACGGGCGGATTCTCGCCCGAAGAGGCCAAAGACTTGGCCAATGTGCTCAAATCGGGTAAGATGGCAGCTTCTGTAACGATTGTACAAGAAGACATCATCGGTCCTTCGCTGGGCCAGGAGGCTATTCAAAACGGATTGATTTCGTTCTTGGTCGCTTTGGTGCTGCTGATGGCCTATTTGATTATCATGTACGGCTGGACGCCGGGGCTTATTGCCAGCTTCGGTGTGATATGCAACCTTTTCTTCACTGTGGGTATTCTTGCCTCGCTGCAAGCCGTGCTCACCCTTTCGGGTATTGCCGGTATCGTGTTGTCTTTGGCTATGGCGGTCGATGCCAACGTGCTGATTTTCGAGCGTACCAAAGAAGAATTGCGTGCGGGTAAGAATATGAAATCGGCGGTTGCCGATGGTTACAAGAATGCATTCTCGGCAATCTTCGACTCGAACTTGACCTCTATCATCACGGGTGTGATTCTGCTGATTTATGGAACGGGTCCCATCTTGGGCTTTGCCACAACCTTGATTATCGGTATCGCTACTTCGTTCTTTACGGCTATCTTTATCACCCGTCTCATTTTCGAGGCTGGTCTGAACCGCGGGAAATTCAATAATATGACTTTCACTACGGCTATTTCGCGTAATTTCCTCACCGATACCCACATCAATTTCGTAGGGTTGCGCAAGATAGGTTATATCTGCATTCTGGCCGTAATAGCCGTGTTTGTCGTTTCGTTCTTCACTCGTGGAATGAATCAAGGTATCGATTTCTCGGGAGGCCGTAACTACGTGGTTCGATTTGAACAACCGGTAAGCCCGCTCGAAATCGAAAATATGCTTGAGCCTTCGTTCGAAGGACATTCGTTGTCGGTAATCACCATCACGAGCAGCAATCAAGTGCGTATCTCGACCAATTACCGTATTGCCGATAACGGCGAGGAGGTTGACCGTGAAATCGAAACAAAACTCTACGAGGGAATGAAGAGCCTGCTGGGCGATACTACCTATGAAGAGTTTTCCGAGAATATGATTCAGAGCCGCCAGAAGGTAGGCCCGACTATTGCCGACGATATTAAGGTGGGAGCCTATTGGGCAGTCTTTTTCTCGTTGATTGCGATGGCTCTGTATATCTTGCTCCGATTCCGCAACATCGCGTTCAGTGCGGGTACGCTGGTTTCGGTAGCCTTTACCACTTTCTCGGTAGTGGGCTTGTACTCGCTGCTTTATGGAGTTTTGCCCTTCTCGATGGAGATCGATCAGAACTTTGTCGCTGCGGTATTGACGGTTATCGGTTACTCGGTGAACGATACGGTGGTAATCTTCGACCGTATTCGCGAGGAAAAAACGCTCTATCCCAAGCGCGATTTGGTAACGTCGATTAATAGCGCCTTGAACAGTACGTTGCCTCGTACAATCAATACGGGACAAAGTACGATTATCGTGCTGCTGTGTATCCTCTTGTTGGGTGCTGAGTCGGTTCGTAGCTTTGCATTTGCCATGCTGTTCGGTGTAATCATCGGTACGTTCTCGACCATGTTCGTAGCTACGCCTATCGCTTACGAAATCCAACGCCGCAGCATTGCCAAGAAGGCCGCCAAAGAGGCTGCCGCTGCCAAATAAAGCAGGCGCTTAAGCATAAGAAAAAAGGGATCCGAGTTTTCGGATTCCTTTTTTTTGTCACCTTGGGTGGCAAGTCATTGTCTGTGGCAGGGGCCGGGGCTGGCAGTCACAACAAAAGGGGCTGAACCGAGAAGTGTATCCGGTTCAGCCCCTTTTGTACCCCCGCCGAGAATCGAACTCGGATTTAAAGTTTAGGAAACTTTCGTTCTATCCATTGAACTACAAGGGCATTCAGCCGACAAAAGTAGTATAAAAATTTATATCCGTCAACCCTTTGGGGCGATTAGTCGAAGAGGGCTCTCAATATTTCGGGCGAGTGCAGCTCGTCGATGCCGGGCTGGTGCAGGCGGTAGTAGGTGAGTATGCGGTCGAGCACGGCGTTGCGTTCGCCCCGGTTGAAGCGGAAGTAGCGCAGGTTGTTGAAGTCCATGCGGGTGAGCTGTGCGAAAATCTCGGCCTCGCGGGGCTCGAGCGTATAGGCATGCAGCGGACGGGTGGGGGTGAATATACCGTTGAGCATGTCGAAGCAGTAGCCCGGGCGATAGCTCTCCATATTGGGGCTGAAGCCGAGGAACCCGCACAGTTGCAGCAGGAAGCAGAGGTGGAAGTTGGCCTTGCCCTCGTCGATGAGGTTGAGCACCTGGATAGCCTGAGCGATGAAGGTGAAGAGCTGCGGGTTGGGCTCGGGCATCTTGATGGTCTGGCCCAGCATCTCGGCCAGGAACAGCGTCTCGGCATTTTTCACCGGGTCGGTATAGATGTTTTGCAGGGGGAGCATGGTGCGGGCCTCGACAATCTTCTGCAGTTCGCGCGTGTTGCGATAGTCGATGTCGAGTTCGAGAATCGAGAAGGGCATGAACAGCGGGCGGTACATGCGGGCTTTCCGGCCGTTGCCCTGGGGGAAGAGAAAAGCCATGCGGCCATACTCGCGCGTGTAGAGGTGGGCCACTGCCACCTTGTCGTTGTAGGGGATAATATGCAGAACGATACCTAAGGTTTTTTCGAGCATCCGAGTAATAAGTTTAGTGCAAAAATAACTTTTTTTGGGCAAAAGGGAATAGCCTCTAACCGAATGTTCTAACAAGAGTTTTGAGGGATAAAACGATAAAAGAGCCTCACAGCAAAGGGGTCTCTGGAATATGAGGTTATATTTGTACTATCATGTAAAAAAAAGGTATGGAACGGTTGGAAGTTTTTGATTACTCGAATGTGCTTATTGCGAGTTATTTTACCGATAACCGGGGTTGTGCCCACGAGAATCGAGATCATACGCTCATCTATTTATGCTCGGGTGAGCTGGAGATCGAGGAGCGAGGCAGACGTACCGTGCTGCGTGCGGGCGATTGTGCATTTCTGCGGCGCGACAACCGCATGTGGCTGCAAAAGCGCATTGTAGGTGACGAGCCTTATCACTCGATCACCTTGAAATTTTCGAAGGCATTTCTCAGGGAGTTTTACCAGCAGCGGCTCAACTTGAAAGAGATTCCTGCCGAGAGCCGGCGGGACAGAGCGAGCCTGTGGATATTGCCGCGCGACCGGGCCGATGTGCGTTCGTTGTTCGAGTCGGTGATACCCTATTTCGAGTCGGGAGAGAAACCCTCTGAAGAGATCCTGAAGTTGAAAATGGTCGAAGGGGTATATGTGCTGTTGCATACCGACAGCAGTCTGTATGCCTCGCTGTTCGATTTTGTAGAACCGTGGAAGATCGATATTCTCGATTATCTCAACGAGAACTATCGGTTCGACCTTTCGTTGAGCGAAATCGCGAGTTATACCGGGCGTAGCCTGGCTACATTCAAGCGCGATTTTGCCAAGGTGAGCGATCTCACTCCGCAAAAATGGATTATCCGGCGGAGGCTGGAGGCGGCTCACGAGATACTCAAGAGCGGGCATCATCGCATTACCGATGTTTGCTACGAGGTGGGGTTCAAGAATCTGGCCCATTTCTCCCGGGCTTACAAAGAGGTATACGGAGTTCCGCCATCGGCTAAATGAGCTTCTAAGCAAAAGAGATTGAGCCTCGTAACAAATCTGTTGCGGGGCTCAATCTTTATCTTTGCAAGACAACCGATCAAGCGTATGAAAACAACGCCGGGCAACAGCGTCAGGTAGGGTTTTGAGGTGGTGGGTAGCATACCGGGAATCGGATTCGGGTGGTCCCCCCGTTCCGTATCGGGTTGAGTCGGGGATGTCTTGTGGGGCGAGAGGGGTCCGAAATCGAGTGGCAAAAGGGGTAAATGAAAGATTTTTAGGGAAAAATTTTGCCAATTCAAAAAACCGCTCTATATTTGCACTCGCATTTGGAAAGGGCGCCTTACTTTTTACATCTAAGGCGCATTTTTATCAAGGGCCCATTCGTCTATCGGCTAGGACGCAAGATTTTCATTCTTGAAAGAGGAGTTCGATTCTCCTATGGGCTACGAATATAAAAATAAAATAATTAGGAGACTATTGAGATGGCAAATCATAAATCGTCGGAAAAAAGAATCAGACAAACAAAAGTGAGAAATTTGCGTAACCGTTACTACGCAAAAACTGCTCGTAACGCCGTTCGTAAATTGCGTGCTACTACTGTAAAGGAAGAGGCCGCCGCTTTGTATGTAAAGGTGAGCTCGATGTTGGACAAGCTGGCTAAGAGAAATGTAATCCACAAAAACAAAGCCGCTAACCTGAAATCGAAATTGGCTCTCCACGTCAACAAACTGTAATTTCGTAGAGATTGAAAATCGGCAGGGATACCCTCTGCCGGTGATAGGTACGGCCCATTCGTCTATCGGCTAGGACGCAAGATTTTCATTCTTGAAAGAGGAGTTCGATTCTCCTATGGGCTACTTGAAGGGTGCGACAGCAACGGCTGCCGCACCCTTTTTGCATGCGGTTGTCCGGGAGGGTGTGGCCCGTGCGTAACCCCCGTGCCGATTGTGATTGAGCGGATGCGATAAAAGGTGCGATTTCTTGCCGCGATATTTCGTCATTCCAACTTTTTTCTGTATTTTTGTTTGTTCATGGAGCGACGGCTTTTCGAGCCGTTCCCGTCGTGTTTTTCCCATAAGGTACCGGCCCGAAAACCGGAGGGGGAAAGACCTCAATACAAATAAAAAGATTCGGATAATATGTCAGAAGGAACAGAAAACAAAACTTATTCAGCCGATAGTATTCAAGTGCTCGAAGGGCTCGAGGCCGTTCGTAAACGCCCGGCCATGTATATTGGCGATATTGGCGTCAAAGGTTTGCATCACTTGGTGTACGAGGTAGTCGACAACTCTATCGACGAGGCTATGGCCGGTTATGCTACTCACATCGAGGTGTATATCAACGAAGACAACTCGATAAAGGTAGTCGATAACGGTCGTGGTATCCCGGTCGACATGCACGAGAAGGAACACAAGTCGGCCCTCGAGGTGGTGCTCACGGTACTGCATGCGGGCGGTAAATTCGACAAAGGTTCTTACAAAGTGTCGGGCGGTCTGCACGGTGTAGGTGTTTCGTGTGTGAATGCCTTGTCGACCTATCTGCGTGCCGAGATTCGTCGCGACGGCAAGGTCTATATGCAAGAGTATGCTTGCGGAAAACCGCTGCACGATGTCGAGGTGATAGGCGAGACCGATAAGCGGGGTACGACGATTATCTTCCACCCCGATGCCTCGATTTTCACGACTACGGTCTACGACTATGATATTCTGGCTCACCGCCTGCGCGACCTGGCCTTCCTGAATGCCGGCATTACGCTGACGCTGACCGACCGTCGGGTAGTCAACGAGAACGGCGAGTTCCGTAAAGATGTTTTCTACTCGAAAGAGGGTTTGAAAGAGTTTGTGCGCTATATCGACTCCAACAAGGAGCACCTGATTGACGACGTGATACACATCTCGACCGAGCGTCAGGGGGTACCCGTCGAAGTGGCCATGACCTACAACACGACCTACAACGAGAACGTATACTCCTACGTCAACAATATCAACACCATCGAGGGCGGTACGCACCTCACCGGTTTCCGCCGCGGTTTGACCCGTACGCTGAAAAAGTATGCCGAGGATTCCAAGATGCTCGACAAGGTGAAGGTTGAAATCAGCAGCGACGACTTCCGCGAGGGTCTCACCGCCGTTATCTCGGTGAAGGTGATGGAGCCGCAGTTCGAGGGACAGACCAAAACCAAGCTGGGTAACAGCGAGGTAATCGGCGCTGTCGATACGGCTGTGAGCGAGGCGTTGACCAACTATCTCGAAGAGCATCCCGCTCAGGCCAAGGCCATCGTCGAGAAGGTGATTGTTGCCGCTACGGCCCGTCACGCTGCCCGCAAGGCACGCGAGCTGGTACAGCGCAAGTCGCCCCTCTCGGGAGGCGGGCTTCCCGGTAAACTGGCCGACTGTTCGTCGCGTAACCCCGAGGAGTGCGAGATATTCCTCGTCGAGGGTGACTCGGCCGGCGGTTCGGCCAAGCAGGGCCGCGACCGTATGTTCCAGGCCATTCTGCCGTTGCGCGGTAAAATCCTGAACGTCGAGAAGGCCATGGACCACAAGGTATTCGAGAGCCAGGAGATCAGCAACATGTTCAAGGCGCTGGGCGTGACCATCGGTACGGCCGAGGATTCGAAGCAGGCCAACATCGAGAAGCTGCGCTACCACAAAATTATCATTATGACCGATGCCGATGTCGATGGTGCACACATTGCCACCCTGTTGCTCACCTTCTTCTTCCGCCGCATGCGCCCGTTGTTGGAGCAAGGTTACGTCTATCTGGCCACGCCGCCGCTCTACAAGTGCAAGAGCAAGCGAGGCAAAGCCGAGGAGTATTGCTGGACCGACCAGCAGAAAGACCAGTTCTGCGTGAAATACTGCGACGGCAACGAGCAGTTGATGGAGACGCAGCGTTACAAAGGTTTGGGTGAGATGAACCCCCACCAGTTGTGGGAGACTACCATGGACCCCGAGAACCGTATCCTCAAGCAGGTGACTATCGACAATGCTGCCGAGGCCGACCGCATCTTCTCGATGCTGATGGGAGAGGATGTAGGTCCGCGTCGTGAGTTCATCGAGTCGAATGCCACCTATGCCAATATCGATGCTTAATTGCTGAAACCAGATACAAGTCAGCCCGGTTGTTCAACATCGGGCTGACTTGGTTTAAATAGAGTTGTACACACCTTCGGGCGATGCCGCGCTGCATCGAGGCCGGGGATGAATAAAAGAGAGTAGCGTTATGGAACGGAAAGCGTTGAACAGTCTCGGCTACATGGAGCTGATTGCCTTTTTTATCTTTGTGCTGTTTTTGGTCGGCGTCTATTTCGACCTCGCCTGGTTGCAAATCGTCATGGCGGTGTGCTTTGTAGGGCCTGTGGCCGGTATCCTGCGATATCCCAGGCGATGCAAGTCGACCGGCGAGCCCTTTGTCAAGGCCCGTTTCGCCTGGTCGTTCATCACGCTCTTTCTCTATCTGGGCATGGCCTTCGGCCTGCTCCAGGTCTTTTAGGTCTCTTGTCGAGGTATCGGGCAGCCGGGAATCGAACCCGGCGTGAGCTCTGCCACAGGGTTGGCCGGTTGTGAAATAACACCTGTTTTTCGCTCAAAAGTCCCGAATAAGTTCCGTTTTAATTTGTTTCTACCGACGTTTTCGCTATCTTTGGATAGTCATAGGAGACGAGGCGGCATGGCCTGCGTGAGAGAAAGACCATCGTTGCCATTCGGCTCCTGTCGTTCACGATTGTTGTATACCCACATTAAACCCCTATAAGATGAAACAGACGAAGAAAAAAGATTCCAAGCGAATCAAAAAGGAAGATATGCTGGCCTTGATGGTCGAGTTCTTCAATCAGGACAGAAAGCGGGCGTTTAATTACAAACAGGTCGCTCATGGGGTTGGGGCCAAGACTACGCCCCAGAAACAGATGGTGTTCCAGTTGCTCGAGGGCATGGCCGAGCAGAACTTCCTGATCGAGGTCTCGCCCGGCAAATACAAGGCCAACAGCCGGGGTACCGAGGTGGTAGGCCGTTTCGAACGCCGTTCGAACGGTAAGAATCATGTCATTACCGACGACGAAGAGTCGATCTTCATTGCCGAGCGCAACTCGATGCACGCCATGGACGGCGACCGGGTGCGGGTGCTGGTCTATGCCAAGCGCAAGGGCCACGATGCCGAGGGCGAGGTGGTCGAGATTATCGAGAAGAATCCGCAGACCTTTGTGGGTACGCTCGAGGTGCAGAAACATTTCGCCTTCCTGCTTACCGACAACAAGGTGCTGGCCAACGACATATTCATTCCCAAGAATGCCCTCAAGGGGGGCAAGACGGGCGACAAGGCGGTGGTGCGCATCACCGAGTGGCCCGACCGGGCACGAAATCCCTATGGCGAGGTTATCGACATTCTGGGACCGGCCGGCGAGAACAATACCGAGATTCACGCCATCCTGGCCGAGTTCGGGTTGCCCTATCGCTACCCCGAGGCTGTGGAGAAGGCGGCCAACAAGATACCCGACACCATTACGCCCGAGGAGATTGCCGCTCGCGAGGA
Source organism: uncultured Barnesiella sp. (assembly GCA_902471075.1). Lineage (GTDB taxonomy): Bacteria > Bacteroidota > Bacteroidia > Bacteroidales > Barnesiellaceae > Barnesiella. The sequence continues at coordinate 157,321 of CABRIW010000001.1, forward strand.
CTTCAGAGAGGTGACCACCTTTACCATCGACCCCAAGGATGCCAAGGACTTCGACGACGCCCTGTCGATTCGTCGCCTCGACAACGGCCATTGGGAGGTAGGCGTGCACATTGCCGATGTGAGCTACTACGTGAAGCCCGGCAGCATCATCGACAAGGAGGCCGAGCACCGCGGCACGTCGGTCTATCTGGTCGACCGCGTGGTGCCCATGCTGCCCGAGCGGTTGTGCAACGACGTCTGCTCGTTGCGCCCCGATGAAGAGAAGCTCACCTTCTCGTGCATCTTCGAGTTGAACGACGAGGCCGAGGTGCAGAAGTCGCACATCGCCCGCACTGTCATTCGGTCGAACCGCCGCTTTGCCTACGAAGAGGCACAGGCCGTCATCGAGAGCGGCGAGGGCGATTTCAAGGACGAGATACTCACGCTCAACGACCTGGCGCAGAAGTTGCGCAAACGGCGTTTCGAGCACGGCTCCATCAACTTCGACCGCCACGAGGTGAAGTTCGACATCGACGAGAACGGCAAGCCTATAGGGGTCTACTTCAAGGTGTCGAAAGAGGCCAACAAGCTCATCGAGGAGTTCATGTTGCTGGCCAACCGCACGGTGGCCGAGTTTGTGGGCAAGCCCAAGGACGGCCGCAAGCCCAAGGCCTTTGTCTATCGTGTACACGACCTGCCCGACCCCGACAAGATGTCGTCGTTTGCCGCCTTCATCACCCGCTTCGGCTACAAGATCAAGACCGAGGGGAGCAAGAGCGACCTGTCGAAAGGCATCAACAGCCTGCTGGCCAAGGTGCAGGGACGTCCCGAAGAGAATCTGGTAGAGACCATAGCCATACGGGCCATGGCCAAGGCCATCTATACGACGGTCAATATCGGCCACTACGGACTGGCTTTCGACTACTATACCCACTTTACATCGCCCATACGCCGGTATCCCGACCTGATGGTGCACCGGCTGCTCGAGCGCTACATGGCCGGCGGCCGCAGCGTGAACGTGCAGGCGCTGGAGGATGAGTGCGAACACGCTTCGGATATGGAACAGCTCGCTGCCAATGCCGAGCGTGCCTCGATCAAGTACAAGCAGGTCGAGTACATGAGCGAGCGGCTGGGGCAGGAGTACGACGGTGTCATTTCGGGTATTACCGAGTGGGGCCTGTATGTCGAAATCAACGAGAACAAGTGCGAGGGTCTGGTACCCATTCGCGACCTCGAGGACGACTACTACGAGTTCGACGAGAAGAACTATTGCCTCATGGGACGTCGCACCCACCGCATCTATCGGCTGGGCGATCCCATACGCATCAAGGTGGCCCGGGCCAATCTCGAGCGCAAACAGCTCGACTTTGCGCTGGCCGAGCAGCAATAGGATTGTTGGAACAAAACCGAATTTTCACGGAGTCGGGTAGGTGCTTATGCCTTGCCCGGCTCCGTTTTATTTCTTAAAAAGGTCGTAAAAAGGGAGTTATTCTTTTTTTCCTCTTTTTTTAGCGTTATCTTTGTGTGGGAAGCCGGCACAGAGCCGGCCGGATAGAAATTTATGGAAGAGAATACAAATGTAAATATCGACTTGGAATATGGCTCCGACGCCATCAAGACCCTCGACTGGAAAGAGCACATCCGTCGCCGTCCCGGTATGTATATCGGCAAACTGGGCGACGGCTCGCACGCCGACGACGGCATCTATGTGCTGTTGAAAGAGGTTCTCGACAATGCGCTCGACGAGCACATGATGGGCTTTGGCAAGCAGATTGTCGTGGAGATTTCGCCCGAAGTGGTTTCGGTGCGCGACTACGGCCGGGGTATCCCCCTCGACAAGGTACGCGACGTATCGTCGAAGATGAATACCGGCGGTAAATACGACTCCAAGGCCTTCAAGAAGTCGGTGGGGTTGAACGGCGTGGGTATCAAGGCGGTGAATGCCTTGTCGTCGAGTTTCTTCATACAGTCGTATCGCGATGGCATGAGCAACTCGGTGAGCTATGCCCGGGGCGAGGTAATCTCGGAGAGCGGCCTCACGCCTACCGACGAGCTCAACGGCACGCTGGTGCAGTTTGCCCCCGACAATACCATATTCAAGAACTATGCCTATCGCGAGGAGCTGATTGTGCCGCTGCTCAAGAACTATGTGTTCCTGAACACGGGGCTCACCATTTTGCTGAACGGGCGTAAATACCACTCGCGCAACGGTCTGGTCGACCTGCTCAACGAGAACATGACCACCGACCCGCTCTATCCCATCATTCACCTGTCGGGGACCGACATCGAGGTGGTCATTACCCACGGTAACCAGTATGGCGAGGAGTACTACTCGTTTGTCAACGGGCAGCACACCACCCAGGGGGGTACCCACCTGACCGCCTTCAGAGAGTCGGTCTCGCGTACCATCAAGGAGTTTTACAACAAGAACTTCGAGTATACCGACATTCGCAACGGTATGGTGGCCGCCATCAGCATCAAGGTGGAGGAGCCGGTGTTCGAGTCGCAGACCAAGACCAAACTGGGTTCGAAAGACATGGGTCCCGAAGGACCTACGGTGGCCAAGTTTATCGGCGACTTCCTGAAGAAGGAGCTGGACAACTACCTGCACAAGCACGGCGACGTGGCCGAGGTGATGCTGAAAAAGATATTGGCTTCGGAGAAGGAGCGCAAGGCTATTGCCGGGGTGACGAAGCTGGCTCGTGAACGGGCCAAGAAGGCGAGCCTCAACAACCGCAAGTTGCGCGACTGCCGCATACACTACAACGATGCGAAGGGCGACCGGCGCGACGAGAGTTGCATATTCATTACCGAGGGCGACTCGGCCAGCGGCTCGATTACCAAGATTCGCAACGTAGAGACACAGGCCGTGTTCTCGTTGCGGGGCAAGCCTCTCAACACCTACGGCCTCACCCAGAAGGTGGTGTATGAAAACGAGGAGTTCAACCTGTTGCAGGCGGCCCTCAATATCGAGGAGGGTATCGAGGGATTGCGTTACAACAAGGTGATTATCGCTACCGATGCCGATGTCGACGGCATGCACATACGTCTGCTGATGATTACCTTCCTCCTGCAGTTCTTCCCCGACCTGATCAAGAAGGGGCACGTCTATATTTTGCAGACCCCCCTCTTCAGGGTGCGCAACAAGAAGGAGACCTACTATTGTTATAGCGACGAAGAGCGTATCGCCGCCATCGAGAAGTGCGGGGCCAACCCCGAGGTGACTCGATTCAAAGGGTTGGGCGAGATTTCGCCCGAGGAGTTCCGCCAGTTCATCGGCCCCGATATGCGCCTCGACCAGGTATCGTTGCGGAAAGAAGACCTGGTGAAAGATCTGCTCGAGTTTTACATGGGCAAGAACACCATGGAGCGACAAAATTTTATTGTACAAAATCTGGTTATAGAAGATGACACCAACCTCGTCTAAACGAATCGCCGTATTTCCCGGGACTTTCGACCCCTTTACCATCGGCCACATGTCGATTGTGAACCGCGGGCTCGAACTGCTCGACGAAGTGGTGATTGCTATCGGTATCAACGACTCGAAACGCACCTACTTTACCGTGGAGCAGCGTCTCGACATGCTGCGCGACCTCTTCCGCGACAATCCCCGCGTGCGGGTTGTCTCGTACGACAGCCTCACCATCGACCTGGCCAAGCAGTGGAATGCCCGGTTTATCTTGCGGGGTATCCGGTCGGTCAACGATTTTGAGTACGAAAAGACGATTGCCGACGTAAATCGCAAGCTCTCGGGCGTAGAGACCATCATTCTGTTTACCGAACCCGAGCTGACCCACGTCAGCTCCACCATCGTGCGCGAGCTCTTGCGCTTCGGTCACAGTGTGGACGAGTTTGTACCCAAGGGTTTGAAACTGGTATAATTTTACAACAAACGATGAAACGACTGTTTTTTGCGATACTCCTGCTGGCCGTGACCGCAGGAGCCGTACGGGCGCAGGGCCAGAGTGAAGGCATGCGAAAACTGAGCCTGGCCGACTTTGCCATCACCAACCTCTATGTCGACGAGGTCGACGAAGCGAAGCTGGTCGAGGATGGCATACGGGGCATGCTCGAGAAGCTCGACCCCCACTCGACCTATACGACTGCCGAGGAGACCAAGGAGATGAACGAACCGTTGCAGGGCAACTTCAGCGGCATCGGCATTCAGTTCAACATGAACCGCGATACGCTGTATGTGATACAGACCATCGTGGGCGGACCTTCGGAGAAGGTGGGTATCCTGGCGGGCGACCGCATCGTCTCGGTGAACGACACGGTGATTGCCGGGGTGAAGATGAAGAATACCGATATTATGAAACGCTTGCGCGGCGAGGCCGGCACGGTGGTGCGGGTGAGTGTGTTGCGCAAGGGGGTGAAGGAGCCCATCGAGTTCAGAATCGTACGCGACAAGATACCCATTTACAGCATCGATGCCTCGTATATGGCCGACAAGGAGACGGGCTACATACGGGTGAGCCGCTTTGCCGCTACCACCGACAAGGAGTTCTCCGATGCGCTCAAGGTGTTGAAAAAGAAGGGGATGAAGAACCTTATTGTCGACCTTCAGGGCAACGGAGGCGGATACCTGGTGAGCGCTATCGGCATGGCCGACGAGTTTCTCGACGACGGGCAGTCGATTGTCTATACCGAGGGGCGCCGTTCGCCTCGCGACGATGCCTTTGCCACCCGGCAGGGGCTGTTCCAGAAAGGGAAACTGGTGCTGCTGGTCGATGAGAGTTCGGCCTCGGCCAGCGAAATTCTGTCGGGAGCCGTGCAGGATTGGGACCGTGGCGTGATTGTAGGTCGCCGCACCTTCGGCAAGGGGCTGGTACAACGGCCTATCCCCTTCCCCGACGGTTCGATGATACGTCTGACCGTAGCCCGATACTATACCCCGGCCGGGCGCAGCATCCAGAAACCCTACGACAAGGGGCACGAGGCCTACGAGCGGGAGTTGCTCGACCGTTTCAACCACGGCGAACTCATCTATACCGACAGTATCCACTTCCCCGACTCGTTGCAGTACCAGACGCTGAAAAGCAAGCGCACGGTCTATGGCGGCGGTGGCATCATGCCCGATGTATTCGTGCCGCTCGATACCACCATCTATACCGATTTTCATCGCGACCTGCTGGCCAAGGGGGTGTTGAACCAGTATCCTATCAATTATCTCGATAGTCATCGCAAGGAGCTTACCGGCCGGTATAAAAACGTGGAGCAGTTTGCCGAGGGCTTCATGGTGACCGACGAGATGCTTGCCGAGCTGTTGAAGATGGGCGAGGCCGAGAAGGTGAAATACGACGAGGAGCAATACCAGAAATCGCGCTCGCTCATTGCCTTGCAGGTCAAGGCACTCATTGCCCGCGATATGTTCGACACGGCAGCCTATTTCCGCATCATGAATCCCGAGAATCCCTCGTTTGTCAAGGCGATGGAGATTATCGGCAACGACGAGGAGTACAACCGGTTGCTGCAACCGCGCGAGTAGCCGGGAGGTAGACGATAAACAAGACGGGGCGTAGAGTGCAACTCTCACGCCCCGTCTCTGTATATGGCCTTTGCGACAGTTCTATTTCTTCTTTCCCACGGCCCAAGGTACGTACCGGTTCACGATGGGGATAAGCAGGTAGATGATGAGCAGGGTGAGGGTTACGTCAATGTATCCAGTAAAGACCTCTCTTTGCCCGAAAATTTTCATAAGTGCTCGTTGGAAGGGTATTTGTATAAGAATATGTATACAAAGAATGAATAGAGTTGATACCCCTAATGTACGGATAATACTACAAATCTTACTCTTATTTTCATTGAAATATGCGAAAAACGACATGATACAGATGAAAAACAAGATTGCTTTTAAAAAGAAATAAGCAGGAATGTCGCAAGGAATAGCTTGTAGTCCAATGAATGCAATAAGAGTTGCCAATATGATTATATAGTTTGATTTGTAATTAGAAAGAAAGTGAGATAATTTCAAGCCAAATAAATTTCCTATGATAAAATAGGGTAACCACTGTACGGCATTGTTTATCATGAAAATAGTTGGATAATTTTTTATTTCGTCATTCCAGAGAATGATTATAGCTGTTATAATTAAGTATATGACTGTTCTATATTTTTCGGGTGTGATTTTATTCATACACCAGTAGATAAGTTGCATCATGAACAGGCAGAAGATGAACCATAGAGGAACATTAACAAACAAATAATCGCTTCTACTGGCCACATCGAATATATCGAAGATACACTCCCAATCGAAATTACTAAGGGTGCGAAAATCCCATAAGTTAAAGATTATTCTGAAAGGATAGGATAACAGGTAAAAGAAGATAAAAGGAATAATAATTGTTTTAAACTTCTTGTTTAGGAATTTGGGGAATGGCTCTTCTTTGAAGAAAAATCCAGAAAGGAAGAAAAAGAGAGCATTGATGTAAGTTACATTATACCATTGGGGGTGTACGGTGTGACTCCATACCACGCCGATAATGGCAATACCTTTGACAAGATCGATGTAATCGATTCTTTTTGAGGGAGATGAATTTACCCCCCCCGATTTTGTTAAAATTCGTTTATAATTCATATTATGTGTATTGGTTGAGTTTTCTTCTTCCCTACAGCCCAGGGTATATACTTGTTCACTACCGGGATGAGCAGGTAGATGACGAGCAGGGTGAGGGCGAGGGCAATGGCTCCGGCCAGCAGGTCGGGCTTGCCGGTAATGGCGCAGGCTATCGGTTGCAGAGGTGCCAGCAGGATGACGTGGATGCCCATGATGAGCAGCGACGATTCGCCGCAGGTGCGTACGAAACGGGCCAACGGCGAGCGGTTGCCCTCGGCATAGGAGAGGAGGGCAAGAAGGGCTGCAAAGAGGGCAAAGAACTTGACCAGCGAGAGTACCGGACACTCGACCGGCAGGTATTGCACGGCTATGAACAGAGCCAGCCCGAGGAGTGCCACGAGGTATCGGTGCGAACTGCGGGCCAGGTATTGGGCCAGCGGCAACCCGAAGAGGTTGCCGGCGATGAAGTAGGGCAGGCTCTCGAGAGCTACGTTGACCATGAAGAGGGTACGCCACTCTTCGATAGCCGGGTAGCCGGCGTAGATGACGACTGTCACGAGCAGGAACCAGAGGGTACGATGCCGCTGTGGAATGAGTCGGTTCAATACCCAGAAGAGGAGCTGCATGACGAAGAGGCAGACCAGAAACCACAGCGGAATATTGACCGAGAGATAGAGCGACCCGCTGTCGACGGTGAAGAGTTGCAGCACGGCGCTCCAGTCGAACCCGTGCAGCGTGTGGTGGTGAGCTACATGGAAGAGCAGCCGGGCGAGAAAAGAGAAGAGATAGAAGACGAGAAAGGGAACGAGTATCGTCCTCACCCGCTTCTTCAGGAAGGGGACGAAGGGTTCGTCCTTGAAAAAGGTACCCGACAGGATGAAGAAGATGGCGCTGATGAGAATCAGGTCGCACCAGTGGGGGTGAAAGGTGTGTTTCCACACGATACCCATGATGGCAAGGCCTTTGAGCAGGTCGATGCTGTCGATGCGCTTCTTGTGTGTCGGGTTTACAAGGTTTTCCATCTCTTGCGGTTAAACGGTGCAAAGATAGTGAAAGGTGAGAGCAGAAAGTCAAGTTTACTTGAACTTTATGCAGAACCGAATCTTATCTTCTACAAAGATAGTGAAAGGTGAGAGCAGAGGCAAATGAAAACCTTGTTTTCAAATTTGACTATGCCGAACAGCATCCTTTCTTATGGAAAGATAGTACAAATGAAACACATATAGAAAGGGCTGCCCGATTTTTACCAGGCAGCCCTTACAGGTCGAATGTGCTTATTCGTATTATTTCAAACCGCGGTTACGGAGCAGTGCGTCGGGGTTGGGGTCGGCACCGCGGAATTGGCGGTAGAGTTTCATGGGGTCTTCGCTGCCACCCTTCTCGAGGATGTTCTCGCGGAAGGCTTTGGCGGTAGCCGGGTCGAAGATACCGTGTTCGATGAAGGCATCGAAGGCATCGGCATCGAGCACCTCGGCCCAGGTGTAGCTGTAGTAGCCGGCACAGTAGTCGTTGGTGAAGATGTGCGAGAAGTAGGTGCTGCGGTAGCGATAGGTAATCTCGTCGATGAGGCCGATAGATTGAGCTACCTCTTTCTCGAACTGGCGCACGTCGTAGTCTTTGACTTCGCTAATCTCGTGCCAGCGCATGTCGAGAATCGAAGCGGCAATGAGCTCGGTGGTAGTGAAGCCCTGGTTGAATTTCGAAGCGGCCTCCATCTTCTCGATGAGCGAGTCGGGAATCACCTCACCCGTCTTGTAGTGTTTGGCGTAGAGTTTGAGTACTTCGGGATGAGTAGCCCAGTGCTCGTTGATTTGCGAGGGCAGCTCCACGAAGTCGCGAGCTACGTTGGTACCGCTTACCGAGGGGTAGTGGCAGCGGGTGAGCATGCCGTGCAGGGCGTGGCCGAACTCGTGGAAGAGCGTCTGTACCTCGTCGATGGTGAGCAGGGCGGGCGTGTCGCCGGTGGGTTTGGTAAAGTTGGCTACGTTGTAGACAATGGGACGCACCTCGTTGCCATCCTGTACATAGGCCTCGCGGAAGTTGTACATCCAGGCACCGGCCCGTTTGCTGGGACGGGGGAAGTAGTCGGTGTAGAACACGGCCAGGTGTTTGCCGTCGGCATCCTTCACTTCGAAGGCCCGCACGTCGGGGTGATATACGGGCACATCCTTCAGCTCGGTGATGGTGATGCCGTAGAGCTTGTTGGCCACCATGAAGGCCCCTTCGCGCACGTTGTCGAGGCTGAAGTAGGGTTTCAGCTCATCTTCGTTGAGGTCGTATTTGGCCTTGCGCACCTTCTCGGCATAGTACCACCAGTCCCAGGGAGCCAGTTTGAAGTTGCCGCCTTCGGCATCGATAATCTTCTGCATGTCGGCCACCTCTTCCTTGGCCCGGGGGATGGCATATTCCCACACACGGTTGAGCAGGTTGTTCACGTTCTCGTCGGTCTTGGCCATGCGGTCGTCGAGGGCAAAGTCGGCGTAGGTCTTGAAGCCCAGCAGATTGGCCTTTTTAAGGCGTAGGTTGACAATCTTCGACACGAGAGCCTTGTTGTCGTGCTCGTTGTCGTTATCGCCCTTGTTGATGTAGGCCTTGTAAACCTTCTCGCGCAGGGCGCGGTTGTCGGCATACTGGAGGAAGGGAATGCGGCTGGGAGCGTCGAGGGTAAATACCCATTTGCCGGCCAGGTTGCGGGCGGCAGCCTCGTCGGCAGCGGCAGCCACTACGGCTTCGGGCAGTCCGGCCAGGTCGGCCTCGTTGTCGATTACCAGCTGGAAGGCATTCGATTCGGCCAAGGCATTGTCGCCATACTGAATCGAGAGCATGGCCAGCTCCTTGTTGATTTCGCGCAGGGTATCCTTGGCCGCCTCGGAGAGGAGGGCGCCGGCCCGTACGAAATCTTTGTAGTGGTTCTCGAGCACTTTCATCTGTTCGGCGTCGAGACCCTCGTTTTCGCGGTTGTCATATACCGCTTTGACACGCTGGAACAGCTTGTCGTTGAGTGAGATGTTGTCGTAGTGCTCGGTGAGTCGGGGCGAAATCTCCTTGGCGATTGCCTGGAGCTCGTCGTTGGTATCGGCTTCGGTAAGGCTGCTGAAGATGAGGTTTACCCGGGTGAGCAGCAGGCCGCTGAATTCGAGAGGCTCGATGGTATTCTTGAAGGTAGGAGCCTCGGGGTTGTTGACGATGGCTTCGATTTCGGCATCGTGTTGCTTGATAGCCTCTTCGAAAGCAGGCATGTAGTGCTCGGTCTTGATCTGGTCGAACGGCGGTACGCCGAACGGAGTGTTAAATTCGCCCAAAAGCGGATTCTCTTTTTGATTGCAGGAAATCATCATAAGAGCGGTTAACGATGTGACTAAAAGTTTTTTCATGTGGTATAATATTACTGTGTTAATGAATTTCGGCAGGGGGCTCCCAGGCAAATCGTACCAGGAGCGGGTAGTGGTCGGAACTCTTGTAGCGCAGCCGTTCGAGCCAACGCGCCTCCATGTTGCCCTTGTAGAGAATGTGGTCGATGCGGAACCAGAACCGGTTGGCGTGGTAGGTGATACCGGGCCCCAGACCCAGTTCGTTGTAGGCGTTGCGGAATCCCATGCGGCGGAACCGGCGCACGGCATAGGAGAGGGGCGAGTCGTTGAAGTCGCCGCACACGATCACGTTGCCGGCGAGCTCCTCGACCTTCTCGGCCGTGAGGTCGGCCTGTCGGTTACGGGCCTGGGCGGCGTTGACAAGTTTGGAGAGCAGGTGCTTCTTCACCTCGTCGAGGTAGTCGGTGTTGGGGTGTGCGGTAATCTCGTGGTAGAGTTCCTTGTCGGTTTGGGTGAGGCCGATTGACTCCATGTGCTGGTTGACGACGGTGACCTCGCGCTCGCCTATCTGTACCCGGTAGGCCGCTACGGCACTCGATTCGGAGTAGACGGTGTCGAAGAGCAGGCGGGCCGGATATTTCGAGAGAAAGTTCATGCCGTGGCTCGTAGGTACCCGGTAGGGATAGCGTGTGTGGATGCTGTCGATTTGCGCCTGCGTAACCTTCAGGCTGAGGTTGGGGTCGGCCAGTTCGGGCGCCTCTTGCAGGCACACCAGGTCGGCATCCTGCGCCAGCAGAAACGAGATGGTACGGTTGTACGGCGTGTCGCTCCCTTCGTAGTCGAGCAGGAAATAGACGTTGTAGGTCATCAGCGTGAAGCCCGGTGTGCTGTTGTCGGGCTGCTGGGGCTTGTGTATGGGGCAATAGCGGGCTATACCTCCCCAAGCCAGTACCAGAGCCGCCACGGGTACCCATATGTAGCGCGGGTTGTAGGCAAGCCATACGAAAAGAAAGGCCACACACACGAAGAGGTTGAGGGGGAAGAGCAGCTCGAGCAGAATGCCTACACGAGTAGGACAGTAGGCCGAGTAGGCTCCCATGATGAGGAGCAGCCCCCACAGAGCATTGAGTATCAGTAATATGATTTTGACGACATGTTTCATATTCCGGTTATTTTTTTCCGGCCTCGAAGAGCCGCTTTTTCTCTTCGGCCGTCAGCGAGGTGTACCCCGATTTCTTGATTTTATCGAGTATGGCGTCGATTTCGTCGCTCTCCCGTTTCTTGCGGGCCCGGTATTCCATATCGGTCTCGGGGCGTGACGAGGTGCGGTAGGTAGTGCGGGCCGAAGGGCGTTTCACGCGGATGCGGGGACGCGGCTTGCAGGCCGTCACGATGCGGTCGATGAGCCGGTTGAGCGGGGCGGTGAGGTCTTTCCCCTTCTCCCAGCGCACGATGAACCAGTAGCCCAGCAAGGCACCGCCCAGGTGGGCAATGTGTCCGCCGCCGTTGGCCGAGGTGACACTGAGCAGGTCGATGAGGATGGTGACGATGGCGATGTATTTCAACGAGATAGCTCCGAGGAAGAGCAGGTTGATTTTATAGTCGGGCATGCGGAAGGCGGTAGCTACCACGATGGCGATAATCGAGGCCGAGGCTCCGCACATGAGCCCCTGCTTTCCCTCGAAATAGGGGAAGAGGTTGTACGAGAGCAGGTAGAGCAGTCCGCCGGCAATGCCGCCCCACAGGTAGAGCCCCACCATCTGCTTCTCGCCGAAGGCGGTGAGGAATATCTGCCCGAACCAGTAGAGCCACAGCATGTTGAAGAGGATGTGCCACACGTCGTAGTGCACGAACATGTAGGTGAGCAGGGTCCACGGATGGGTGATAAACTCGTAGGGATCGGAGGGCATCTCGATGTAGGGGAGTACAATCGAGAGGTCGATGTTGAACAGCAGGAGCACAACCCCTGCGATGCGCAGCAGCAGGAACACCGCTACGTTGATATAGATGAGTTTCAGCAATACCGAGCCTTGCCCGAACTGCCGCTTGAGGTTATCAATAATAGAAGCCGCCACCGCCTATTCCTTTCTTTTTCCAATAGCGTATGAGGAAGAATCCGAAGAGCATGCCTCCCAGGTGGGCAAAGTGAGCGACGCCGCTCATCGTGCCGCTGATACCGAATATCAGCTCGAGGAGGCCGTAGAAGATAACAAAATATTTAGCCTTGATGGGTATGGGGATAAATATGATGAAGAGCGGCGCGTTGGGGAACAACATGCCGAAGGCGAGCAGGATACCGAAAGCGGCGCCCGAGGCTCCCACGGTGACAAACTGGTTGAGCAGCATCGAGGTCTGGTCCCATCCCAACTGGGCTACCGTAGCGTCGATGGCCGAGTGAAGTTCGAAATACCAGGCCAGCTCCTGTATCAGGCCGGCCCCTATACCGGTAGTGAGGTAGTAGAAGATGAACCGTTTGCCTCCCCACACCGCCTCGAGGGTGCGGCCGAACATGAAGACCGAGAACATGTTGAAGAAGATGTGGTCGAAACTGTTCGTGTCGTGGAGGAACATGTAGGTGACCAACTGGATGACGTTGAAGTCGTCGGCCTCGATATAGTGCAGTCCCAGCAGATAGTTCAAGTCGATACCGGCGATTTTGGGCAGGGTCAACGCTGCCAGCCACACGATGAAGTTGATGATGATAAGATTGAGTGTGACGGGCGGTATCGATCCCCAAAAAGATCTGTTTTGCATAAATAATCGTTCTTTTTTTGGCGGGGATAACTGTCTTGTATTCTAAGACATAAAACAGAATATCCCCTGATTACGCAAGCAAAAATAGTGATTTTTCAAGGATTTACTCGAATATGGGTGTGTTATATTATAAAATAGCGACTTTTATTATATTTTTTTACTTTATTGTTTGCACTATATCATTTTAATATTTACATTTGCCGTACTGCTCTTCAGGGAGATTATTTACTTAACTTTTAATTATACACGTTATGAACAAGACTGAACTTATCAATGCTATGGCCGAAAAAGCCGGTTTGAGCAAAGTTGACGCAAAAAAGGCATTGGACGCTTTTGTAGAAGCAGTTTCGGAATCACTCGTAAAAGGGGACAAAGTGGCTCTTATTGGTTTTGGAACTTTCGGCGTTGCAGAAAAAGCTGCTCGCACAGGTATCAATCCGGCTACTAAAGAAAAAATCACTATCGCTGCCAAGAAAGTGGTTAAATTCAAAGCCGGTGCCGAATTGGCCGACCAAGTAAAATAAAGAAGTTATTTTATGGTAGCATAAAAAAAGAGGGACTCGAGGAGTCTCTCTTTTTTTTATTGTGCGACGGCGGGGCGGGGGATGACGACGTTGCATGCGCCTGCCGACAGATGTACACAAAGAGAGGGGGCGGTAGAACGCGGGAAGTTTTCCGGTATTACAATTCGATTTTCTTTTTGCGGTTGCGGTGGGTCCACCGTTTTTTGTAGGCGATGAGCTGTCTGAAGATCTTCTCGATACCCAGAATCTCGGAGTGGCTGAGCATGTCGTGCGACATGGGTTCCATGAACGAGGCGGGGGCAGGTTCGGCGGTACCGAACTGCTCGGGGTAGAGCACGATAAGGTTGTTGTCGGCAAAGTATTTCGAGAGGAACGAGGGGATGTTGTCGGCATCGGAGTTGAACGACACCGAGGTGGGGCGTGCGCTCACGACGATAAAGAGGTCGTCGTCGAGCACGACGTTGGCCAGCAGCATGAAATCGTCCCAGCTCTCGAGCACCTCGAACTCGTTGCGAATGTTGTATCGGCCGGCTCTCAGCCGGGCCTTCAGGTGCGGAATGGTTTCGGCGTAGGCATAGAAGATGGCCCGGCAGCCTATCTGCTTGGCCATGTTGGCCACGCGGTCTATCCACCGGGCAAAACCGGTTTCATATTCGGCCTTGCGGGGAACGGCGATGACGATGCGGGTAACAGTGTTAATGGGGTTCACGCACTTCGAGATGAGAATCATCTTGTTGGTGTTCTTGAGCAGCGACTCGATTTTGGCCCCGAAGAAGGTGTCGACGATGTTGGCCTTGTGGTGCAGACCCAGTACCACTTCGGTAATGTTCCGCTCCTTCATGGTGTGGATGATGCCGCTGGTGATGTTCATGTCGTACCGGGCGATGGGAATCAGTTTCGTGTCGGCCGACGAGGCTACTTTCCCGGCCAGTTCGAGAATCGATTGCGAGCGGTAGTTGCTTGTCTTGCTATCGTCGGTTACATGCAGGGCATACAAGGGCGACTGTTTCCGAGGCGATTTGAGCAGGAGAGCCAGGTTGATAAGGTTCTCGGTGGTGTCGGGGTTGGCGATGGGAATGAGAATATGCTCGTTTTGTATCGGCGATTTGGTTGTGGTCGGCTCGTTGTTTTGCATGTCGACGACTATTTGGCGGGCCGCTTTCTCGGTCACCAGAGTACTGATGATACAGGTCACCAGAATCATCACGATGGTACCGTTGAGGATTTCTTCGTTGAATAGCCCGATGTCGTGACCGATAATCACGGCGGCCAGTGTGGCAGCGGCTTGGGCGTTACTCAACCCGAAGATGAGTTTGCGGTCTATCTTTGTCATGTGGCAACTCTTTTGGGTGAGCCAGGCGGCAATCCATTTGCACAGGGTGGCGACAACCGACATGTTGATGGCGACGATGAGCGTATCGGTGCCGCTGACGATAACCCGCAAGTCGATGAGCATACCTACCCCGATGAGGAAATAGGGAATGAATAGCGCATTGCCTACAAATTCGAGCCGGTTCATCAGCGGCGATACATTGGGAATGAACCGGTTGAGTACGATGCCGGCAAAGAAAGCTCCCAAGATGGCCTCCAACCCGATAACCTGTGCCATGTAGGAAGCAAGGAAAACGAGAGCTAAAATAAAGATAAACTGGGTGACGTTGTCGTTGTAGTTCTTGAAAAACCAGCGGGTAAGACGCGGATAGATGTAGAGTATGGCCAAGCTGTAGATGATGATGTTGACCGACAGTCTGAGCCAAAAGAACTCGGTGAGGTCGCCTCGCACCATACCCGAGATGACCGCCAAAATGATGAGGGCTCCCAATACGGTGAAAATCGTGCCTGCAATCGTCACGGGTACGGCCCGGCTGCGCGAGATTCCGTACCGGCTGATGATGGGATAGGCGATGAGTGTGTGCGAAGCATACATGCTGGCCAGTAAAATCGAGGTCATGAGGTCGAGATGCAGCGTGTAGTAGCTGGTAATCGTACCCAGAATCATGGGGACGAGAAAGGTGTAGAGACCGAAGATTATACCGTCTTTGCGGGTCTTTTTGAAATCGTTCATGTCGATTTCGAGACCGGCCAAAAACATCAGGTAGAGGATACCTACGTTGCCGAATATTTCGAAACTGCTGTCGCGGGCCAGCAGGTTAAGGCCGTTGGGCCCGATGATGACACCGGCGATGATAAGCCCGATGATGTGGGGAACTCGTATGCGATTGAGCAGTATGGGTGCAAGCAATATGATTACCAGTACGATGAAAAAAATCAGCACCGGATTTTCAATCGGCAGAGTCGAGATGCTACCCATGATTCTGTTATTTTTAAGATGCTTAAACTATAAAACTGCAACAAAAATAAAAATAAAAGTTCTCTCTCGCAAGCTATTCGCAGGCTTTTGGGCGAAAAGTGTTGCAAATGGCTAAAATACAGCCGAGAGAATATAATTGTTACGTTTTGATATGATTCCGCTTAAATAGTTGTATATTTGTGCCAATTTTTTGGAGAACAGGATTAAACGAGATTTTGAAACATAAACCATATAAGAAAATGAAAGTCGCTATTGTGGGCGCCAGCGGCGCTGTCGGACAAGAGTTCCTTAGAGTTTTGGACGAGCGGAATTTCCCGATTGACGAACTGTTGTTGTTCGGGTCCTCTCGGAGTGCAGGGCGTGCTTATTCGTTCAAGGGTAAACAGATTGTTGTTAAGGAGCTGAAACACAATGACGATTTTAAGGGGGTCGATATTGCCTTTACGTCGGCGGGTGCGGGCATCTCGAAGGAGTTTGCCGAAACGATTACCCGGTATGGTGCCATCATGATTGACAATTCGAGTGCTTTCCGTATGGACGACGACGTGCCTCTGGTGGTTCCCGAGGTGAACGGCGACGACGCTTTCGTGCGTCCCCGTGGTATCATAGCCAACCCCAACTGCACTACCATACAGATGGTTGTGGCCCTGAATGCCATCGAGGCCCTCTCGCACATCAAGCGGGTGCATGTGGCTACCTATCAGGCTGCCAGCGGTGCCGGTGCATCGGCCATGGCCGAGCTGAAGAAACAGTTCGAGCAACTCGTGGCCGGCGAGCAACCCACGGTCGAGAAATTCTTCTTCCAACTGGCCTACAACCTCATTCCCCAGGTCGATGTCTTTACCGACAACCTCTATACCAAGGAGGAGATGAAGATGTATAACGAGACGCGCAAGATTATGCACTCCGATATAGCCGTGAGCGCAACCTGCGTGCGTGTGCCGGTGATGCGGGCTCACTCCGAAGCCATCTGGGTAGAGACCGAGCGTCCCGTATCGGTGGCCGAGGCCCGCGAGGCTTTTGCCCATGCCCCGGGTGTGGTGCTCGAGGACGATCCCGAGAATCGCGTATACCCCATGCCGCTCTTCAAGGCCGGGTGCGATCCGGTGTATGTAGGCCGTATCCGCAGCGATATATCCAACCCCAACGGGTTGACCTTCTGGACCGTGAGCGACCAGATTAAGAAGGGTGCTGCCCTGAATGCCGTGCAGATTGCCGAGTATCTGCTGGCACACAAGCAATAAACAGGCCCCGTGGTTTTCAAGAAAGGGCTCTGCCCGTATTGAAATTTGTATTGTTTATAAATGACCGACAGCCGCATGGAGTGCTCCGTGCGGCTGTCTTGTTATGGGGTGTCGACGTGAGGTCAGTCGTTGTTGACAAAGGTAGAGGTGAGACTCTCTTTCCCCAGGTAGAAGAGTCGGGCCTTGACAACTTGAGCCTGGCAGTCGAGGGGGTCCTCCCAGCGGGGCGACTGGGCCGTGGGCTCGCTGCCGTCGGTGGTGTAGCGTATCTCGGCTTGCGGGATGGGCGAGTTGGCATAGAGCTTGCCGTCGACAATCTGCACACCGGGTTGGGGGATGCGGAAGTTGACCCCTTCGTGGGCGAGGCGAGGCATTTCGACTGCCGCAATCTTGGCATTGTAGATGGCACGGGCCTCTTCATAAAGAGCCTCTTTGTCGTCGGTCGGGGTGGGCGACCAGTCGGGGGTGGCATTCCAGCCGCGCTCTACGAGGCCGAAAATCTTGGGGAAGATATAGTATTGCACCTGGTCGAAGCTGCCTATTGTTTCGGAGAATAGTTGGGCCTGTATGCCTTTGATGCGCGGGCGAGCCCGGGCAGTGAGTTGCACTTTGCCCCGGGCTGCCGTTTTAAGGTTGTTTTTCTCGCCGGCCATATCGGTGCGGTTCGAGCAATAGATGTTGTAAGGCAGCATGTTGAACGAGGCAAATTGGTCGACATAGCCACCCCAGATGAGTCCCGGCTCGTCTTTGTGGGAATTGTAGGCCAAGTCGAGGTAGAAATTGCTGACATTGCAGAGAATCACGCCATATCCGTCATTAGCCACGGTGTAGGGTATTATGTCGCTGCGTCCGGTGGTGCGCCAGCAGTATACACCGTCGAAGCGGGGTGCGATTCGGGCGTTCAGCTCGGGTGAGTGGTTGAGGGCAACCTCCTGCCACCCCGATACTTTTACACCTTTCCCGGCCAGCATGGCCGATACCTGGTCGAGGAAGTGTTCGGCCAGTTGGTGCGGGTCGGTCATACCCTGCTCTTTCATAAACCGCTGGCAAGAGGGCGACCCTTCCCACGAGCCGTGGGGTACTTCGTCGCCACCGATGTGAATAGCGGCCAGCGGTACACCGGCTTCGCGGTACATGGCGATAATCTCGTCGCTCACTTTTTCCATGAAGCGGTAGACCGAGGGGAGAGAGACATTCATCACATTGTCGGTATAGGCTTGGGCCGAGACATATTTCGAGGTATCGGCTTTCTCGGAGAGCAGGTACTCTTTGGCACCCTCGGGGTCACTGTCTTTCAATCGGTTGTAGCGAGCTTTCATGGCAACGATGGCTGCGCGGGCATGTCCCGGCGACTCGATTTCGGGGATAACGGTGATGTGACGGCTGGCGGCATATTGCAGCAAATCGATAAAATCCTGGCGGGTATAATAGCCGTTGGCTGTGGCGGTGGTATCGGCGGGATTCCAGCCTCCGTAGTAGTTGGGGTAGAGGCATTGGCTCTCGTCGCGGGTAAACCCGCGGTGCGCCCCCACCGAGGTGAGCTCTTCGAGTCCGGGAATCTCGAGCCGCCAGGCTTCGTCGTCGCTGAAGTGGAAGTGGAAGGTGTTGATTTTGTACGAGGCCAGCAGGTCAATCAGCCTGAAGAGGTCGGCCTTGCGGGTGAAGTTGCGGGCGATGTCGAGCATCATGCCGCGGTAGAGCAGGTCGGGGTAGTCGTCGATGGCTACGTTTTCGAGCCGGGCGGGGATGTTCTGTCGCTTCAGCAGCGAGAGCAAGGTCTGCGTGCCGTTGAAGATGGCATGAGGCGTAGCTCCGCTGATGGTGATGTAGTTGTCTCGGACATCGAGCCGGTAGTGCTCGTCGTTGCGGGCCTGGGTGTTTTTGGCAAAGTGGCAGAGGGCGATGACGGTCTGTCCGTTGTCGGTGACGTGGTAACCTATCTTTTCCAGTTCCTGTATCAGCAGACGGGCTTCACCGGCAAATCCCTCCTCGACGCTGAGCGAGATGTTCTCGGAGATAACCGACACCTCCGTGCGCGGGGTCACCTCTTTGAGCGAGGGCAGCATGTCGTAGGTTTGCGGAGTGTAGTCGGTCTGGAGCGCTTCGTTCTGGGCATAGCAGGTAGCCCCGTCGGGGTAAGGGGGAGCCACCCGGTCGGGAACGGTCCACTGTGCTTCACGGGTGAAGGGTGCGATGGTGAGGGGTATGGATATCGGCTTGTCGTCGCTCTGCACGAAGAAGGGCGACTTGGGGGTGAATTGGGTCTGGGTGAGGATACCCCTGTTGAGGTAGGGTATGGCGATGGAGTCGCCGGGGGCAAGCGGTTGCCACGAGTCGGCGGGGGTCATCTTGTAGTATCCGGGATTGACCATCTCGATGGTCACCGGTGAGTTTTCGTAGTTCTTTACCTGGCGGGGCGAGAGTTGGGTGTAGTAGATTTCCCATCCGGTTTCGAGCGGCTTGTCCGAGGTATTGACAAGGGTGAAGGTACTCCCGTAGAAGCCGGGTTCTACTTGGTTTTCGCCCATCTCCCATTGCAGGGATACGGGACTTTGGGGCGTCGTCTTGCAGGCAGCCAGCGCGACGATAGCCGGTGCGATGAGCAGGAGATGAGGTTTTTTCATATTTATGGTATTTGTTTGAGTGAATGATAATGATAGCTATGTGATGAAGAAGAGTAACAGGGGTTACCAGCCCGACGAGGCACCTCCGCCGCCGGTGGCACCGCCACCGAATCCTCCGCCGAATCCACCGCCTCCAAAGCCTCCGCCTCGTCCCGAGCCTCCTATCACGGTGGCGGCTACGATTACGGGGATAATGTACTGTTTGCGGTCGATTTTGTGGCAGTGGGCGCAGATGTAGCGCTTCTCGCCCAGCCCGGTGCTTGCGGTGGTGGCCCGGCGCAGGATATGGTCGCCTTCGAGGCTGTAGGCCCGGCTGTGGCAGTAGGGGCACCGCTGGTATTGGGTGAACTGGTTTTCGTAGGGATAGACAAGGGTGTTGCCGCACTGGTCGCAGAGCCATACGTCGTAGTCGACCGAGTTGAGTTGCTCCTCGGTATTCTCCTGCGGGGTGAGGTAGAGGTTGTCCTCCTCCTCGTTCAGTTTGCGCATGGTGCCGCCGCACGATTCACACTTGCGGGGTTTGTTGCGCAGCCGTTTGAGCCGGCGGCTCAGCCCGCCGTAGAGCAGCCACACGAAGAAGGGGAAGATGAAGCTGCCGACAAGCAGGAAGGGGCGGAAGGCCACCAGCCGCTTGTACTGTTCGTAGGGTCCTTTGCGGGCATAGCGGGCCACTATCCACAGCATGGCAAAGAGCAGGATGTGCGAGACGACGAGCGAGATGGTGATGTAGCCGTTGAATATCTTGCCCCAGTCGATTTCTATCCCTTGGACCTGGGGAGCTGCCGTAATCTCCTCGGCAGCGGCGGGGTCGGTGAGTATGCGGGTAACGGCCGTGATGCCGTCGGTCATGCCCTGGTTGTAGTTGCCCTCCCTGAAGCGGGGCAGGATGTAGCGCGACTGGATGCGTTTGCAGATGGCATCGGGCAGAACCCCCTCCAGCCCGTAGCCGGTGCGGAAGGTGATGCGCCGCTGATCGAGCACGAGCAGCACGAGCAGGCCGTTGTCGTTCTTTTTGCCGATGCCCCACTGGGTGAAGAGCTCGGTGGCAAAGAGGTCGGTATCGGCCTGGCCGATCGACTGCAGGGCCACGACGGCCACCTCGCTGGTGGTGGCCTCTTGCAGGCCGAAGAGCATGCGGTCGAGCGTGTCGACGGTCTCGGGCGAGAGTATCCCGTCGGGGTTGCTTACAAACCGCCGGCCGTCGGTCTGGTGCACGTTGGGCACTTGGGCGGGGGTATATTCGACCGCCCGCAGTAGGGGGACGAAGAGAAGGAGCAGGAGTATCGTGCAGAATCTTTTCATGCGTGTATTCGTGTTTAAAGCGAGGGGAGGCTCATGCCGTTGATTTTGCGATAGAGGTCGAGGGCATAGACGTCGGTCATGCCCGATATGTAGTCGATGACCGCCTGTACCTTGCCGTAGAGCGTGGGGGCGTGCATTTCGTATTGCTCGGGTACCTTGTTGAGCAGCAGGCGCGAGTAGGCCTTGTCGGGGAATCGCACGGCATCGAGAAACTTGTCGAGCAGCACCGAGATGATGCGGTTACCGGCCAGCTCGATGTCGAGCACGTCAGACGATTTGTAGATTTTTTCCATCGCCGTGGCGGCGCAGTTGCGGTAGGCCTGGCAGGGACGGTCGGAGATGTGGCCGACCAGAGCCCCGGTAAAGCGCCCCTCGAGCAACGCCTGCTCTTCGCGGCAGAAGAGGGCCGAGCACTCGTCGATGAGGGTGCCGATGACGCAGGAGCGCAGGTAGACAATCTGCTCGTTGAGGTCGGTCACCACCTTGAGCACGTCGAGAATGTGCTGCTGCCGCTTCTGGTCGAAGAAGTCGAGGAAGAGTCCCTTCACCGTTTCGGTGGTGAGAATCTTCAGCTTGTGGGCATCCTCGATGTCCATGATCTGGTAGCAGATGTCGTCGGCCGCCTCGACCAGATAGACCAGCGGGTGGCGGTGGTAGCGCTCGCCGCTGTTGCCCTCGGGGAGCATGCCCAGGTCGTTGGCGATGCGCAGGAAGTCGTCCTTCTCCGAGGTGAAGAAGCCCGACTTGCCCCGCTTGGTCGACTGGATGGACGAGTAGGGATATTTCACAATCGAGGCAAGAGTCGAGTAAGTGAGTGCAAAGCCGCCGGGCCGCCGGCCGTGGAACTGGTGGGTGAGCAGGCGGAAGGCGTTGGCATTCCCCTCGAAGTGGGTGAAGTCTTGCCAGTGGTGCTCGTTTCGCAGCTCCTGTTTCAGCACCTGCCCGTTCCCCTCGGAGAAGTAGGTGGCAATGGCCCGTTCGCCCGAGTGGCCGAAGGGGGGATTGCCCAGGTCGTGGGCCAGACAGGCCGCCGAGGTGATGGCCCCCAGGTGGTAGAGTTTGTGGCACCAGGGCTCGCCACTGTATTTCTCGGAGAGCGTGGCCGACACGTTGTTGCCCAGTGAACGCCCCACGCACGAAACCTCGAGGCTGTGGGTGAGCCGGTTGTGCACGAATATGCTGCCCGGCAGCGGGAATACCTGGGTCTTGTTCTGCAGGCGGCGGAAGGGCGCCGAGAAGACCAGGCGGTCGTAGTCGCGCTGAAAGTCGGTGCGGGTGTGGCGCCGCTCGTCGTGGTACTTCTCCATGCCGAAGCGTTTGGAGGTGATGAGGCGGTCCCAGTGCATTTGGGTAGGGGTATCTTTGGCTTGCATGTTTCTGAATTCTTGTCAATAATCTGTGCAAATGTAGTAAAAAAGAGAGACAAAAAGTGGTAGAGCGACAAAAACCTCGGCCCCGTTTGGACGGGCATCGCATTAAAATATAAAAAATAGGGTGCTTTATTGATAGGATTTCGTTATTTTCGCAGATTAAAAGAGTGAAAATAAGTATTCTTTATAAACGTATATTCCGATGAAGGTCTCTGTCAAGATAGTCAACAAGTCGCATCACGCGCTACCCTCGTACAGCACGCTGTTTTCGGCCGGTATGGATATTCGCGCCAACCTGTCCGAGCCGGTCACCCTGGCTCCTCTCGAGCGCAAGCTCATTCCCACCGGTCTCTATATCGCCCTGCCCGAGGGTTACGAGGCGCAGATACGGCCGCGCAGCGGGCTGGCGCTGAAGCATGGCATCACCATACCCAACACGCCGGGCACCATCGACGCCGACTATCGGGGCGAGGTGGGCGTCATCGTGCTCAACGTCTCGGACAAGCCCTTTACCATCGAGGATGGCGAACGCATCTGCCAGATGGTGGTGAAGGAGTATTGCCGGGTCGAGTGGGACGAGGTCGAGTCGCTCGACGAGACCGAACGCGGAGCCGGCGGATTCGGTCATACGGGTGTGAAATAAAAAGCCTCTGGACGAAGTTATGATGAGGATGATGAGCATGCGAAAATATGGAACGATAGCGCTGCTGTGCGTGGCGGGGTGTGTCGCCCTGACCGGTTGTGCCCTGCATAAGAGCGGTACCCGGGGTGAACTCTCGGCCGAAGAGCGCCAGAAGTTCGAATACTTTTACCTCGAGGCCGAGCGCCAGAAGGCTCTCGACCACGACGATGCGGCATTCGACCTGATGAGCCGGGCCGCCGAAATCGATACCGCCAGTGCGGCCGCCCGTTTCTTCCTGGCTCCCTACTATCTGCGCATGGGCTTTTACGACCAGGCTCGCAGCAACCTGCGCTATGCCGCCGAGCAACACCCCGAAAACTATTGGTACAACGTAGTCTATGCCAACTTTTCGCAACAGATCGGGCAGCACGACGAGGCGATACGCATCTGGTCGCGGTTGCTCAAACAGAATCCCGACAAGGGCGAGATAAATTCGGCCCTGGCCGAAGCCTATACCGCCAAGGGCGACCTGAAGTCGGCCGTGGCCTGCTACGACAGCCTGGAGCTGTCGATGGGCATCATGGCCCCCATCACCATCGAGAAGCTGAAGCTCTACGAGCGTATGGGCGATATGGATGCGATGGTCTCGGAGGCCGAGAAACTGCAACGCACCTTCCCCCAGAATACCGACTACATGCGGCTGTTGGGCGACATCTACCTCGAGATGGGGCGCGACTCGTCGGCGCTGGCCATGTACGACCGGGCTCTGGAGGTGGAGCCCGAGAACGGCTACGTCTATCTGTCGAAGGCCGGCTATTACGAGAAGAAGGGCGACTCCATCGCCTACAACAACGAGATACGGAATGCCTTGATAAACCGTCATATCGACGTGGATACGAAGCTGAACATCTTCAGCACCTACATTGTGGACCTGATGAAGAAGAAGCAGGAGCTGAATCGGGTCGATTCGCTCTTTGCCGAGATGCTCGAGCAGTATCCGCAGGAGGAGCCGGTGCACCGGCTCTTCGGCATGTACCTGTCGAGCCGCAAGGAGTTTACACGGGCCGAGGAGCAGTATGCCATCGCTACCGACCTGGCCCCCTCCAACCCCGAGAACTGGTTGCAGCTGATCGGGCTGTATCTCTATCAGGAGAAGTATGCCGACGTGATACGGGTGGGCAAGCGGGCCATACAGTATGTGCCCGACCAGAAGGATATTTACATGTATGTGGCGGTAGCCAGCACGCAGACGAAGAGCTATGCCGAGGCACTCGAGATGCTCGAGACGGGACTCACTTATGTCGACGAGGGCGACAACGGCACGAAGTCGTTCTTCTATGGGCAGATGGGCGATGTCTATCACTCGTCGGGCGACCGCGAGAAGGCCTATGCCATGTACGACCTGGCGCTGTCGTACAACGCCTCGAACATACCGGTGCTCAACAATTACAGCTATTTCCTGGCCGTCGAAGGGCGCGACCTCGACAAGGCCGAACGGATGAGTGCCCAAACGGTGAAAGCCGAACCCGACAACGCCACCTACCTCGATACCTATGCGTGGATATTTTTCAAGAAGGGCGACTACTCGCTGGCCCGTCTCTACATGAAGAATGCCATCGACAAGAGCCCCGAACCCAGTGCCGAACTGTATGAACACTACGGCGACATACTGGCCATGCTGGGCGAGCTGGACGAGGCGGTGACCTATTGGCAAAAGGCCCTCGACCTGGGGAGCGAGTCGGCCGATGTGTTGAAAGAGAAAATCGAGCAAAAGAAATATATTGAGAAATGAAACCTATATACGTAGCGGTCTGTATCGTGTTGCTGTCGATGCTGGCAGGCTGTAAGGGAGGAAAGGAGCTGGCCACCCGCCAGCCGGTGTCGCAAGAGGTGCGTAACAGTTTCGAGACCCTCATGGCATCGTATCCCGAGTGGACCACCTTCTCGGCGAAGGGGTCGGCCGATGTGGGGCTGGGCAAAGGAGGTTCGCTGAGCACGAGCACACAGGTGCGCATGGTGCACGGCGAGTCGTTGCAGATTTCGGTGCGTGTCTTTTTGGGCATCGAGGTGGCGCGGCTCTACATGACGCGCGACAGCCTCTTTGTCATCGACAAGATGCAACGCCGGTATGTGGCCGAGTCGCTGGCCTCGATAGGGGCACGGCTCTCGCAGGAGCTCTCGCTGGCCACGGTGCAGGATGCCCTGCTGGGACGCATCTTCCTGCTGGGCAGTAGCTCGTCGGCCTGTCGTATCGACGACTTCGAGGTCGTCGAGTCGGGGTCGTCGCGGTGGTCGTTGCAGCCCCGCAGCCAGGATGCCCGTTTCGGCTACCGGTTCGACCTGAACGGCACGAAGCTGCTTTCGACGCAGTTGAGCTCGGCCGACGGCAGCAAGTCGATTGTGTGCCATTATGCCGACTTTGTCAAGCAGGGGACGAGCGACAATTTCCCCACCACCATGCAGCTGTCTCTCACGGGGCTGAACCTGCCGTTGTCGCTCAACCTGGGTTATGACGCCTCGTCGATTTCCTGGAACGGGAAGGTAAGCATCGAGAAGCTCGACCTGTCGAGGTATACACGTGTCACGGCTACGCAGTTGTTAAAGGAGTTGTCGATATGAAAAGGTGGTTAGTCTTATGTTGCATAATCGGGTTGGGGGCTTCGACTCTCTTCGCCCAAACCCTCGAGATGGAGAAGCTGCGCCGCAATAGGGAGCAGACGCTGAAGGAGCTGAACGAGACCAACAAAAAGCTCGACAAGACGCTGCGCAGCGCCAAGAGTTCGCTCAACGAGCTGAACAGCATCACGGCCGAAATCAAGCAGCAACGCAACCTGATAGCCAAGATCAACAAGGAGATTGCCGTCATCAACCGCAAGCAGCGGGCGGTGAAGGATACCATCTACCTGCTGCAAAAGGACCTGACGGCCAAGAAGCGCAGCTATGCCAGTGCCGTGAAGCGCATGGGACACCGGCGGTCGGAGTATGACGAGCTGATGTTTATCTTCTCGGCCTCGTCGTTGAGCGAGTCGTACAGGCGGGCCCGTTACCTGAAGGAGTATTCGGCCTGGCGCAAGCGGCAGGCCGCCGAGATAACCGAGCGCAAGCAGCAGCTCGAGGAGTTGCAGAAGGAGCTGGCCAAGAGCATGGCCGAGAAGAATGCCATACTCAAGGAGCGTAGCGCCGAAGCCGAGGTGCTGAAGAAGCAGGAGGGGAGCAAGCGCAACCTGATTGCCGGCCTCAAGAAACAGGAGAAACAGTTGAAACGCGAGATAGACCGCAAGCGGAAACAGGCCGAGGCCCTGGACCGCAAGCTCGAACAACTCATTGCCGAGGAGGAGCGCAAGTCGTCGGACCGCGCCAACAAGGCCGACGGGCAGACCTCGACCGCCAAGCGCTCGACCAAGGGCTACAAGATGACCAAGGAGGAGCTGGCCCTCTCGGGCAGCTTCGAGAAGAACAAGGGCAAACTGCCCTTCCCCCTCTCGGGCAGCTACAAGATTGTGGCCCACTTCGGCCGTCAGCAGCACCCCGAACTGCGCTACGTGCAGACCGAAAACAGCGGTATCGACATCGAGACTACACCGGGCACCAAGGCACGGGCCGTCTTCAACGGGGTGGTGTCGCGCATCTTCGTTACCCCGGGATACAACAGCACCATCATCGTGCGGCACGGTAACTACCTGACCATCTACGCCAACCTGAGCGAGGTCTATGTACGGGCCGGTGAGAAGGTGAAGACCGGGCAGAACCTGGGTAAAATCTATTCCGATTCGCAGGATGGCAACCGCACCATCCTCACCTTCCAGCTCTGGAAAGAGCGTACGAAGCTGAACCCCGAGTCGTGGCTTAATCTGTAAAAACGAAAAGGCATGGGTATGGAGATACACCGGTATACGGCGGCTTATCACCGCGACTGGAACGATTTTGTCAACGAGTCGTCGAACGGGACTTTCCTGTTTCTGCGGGAATACATGGAGTATCATGCCGACCGCTTCAGCGACTATTCGCTGCTGGTCTACGAAGATAACAGGCTGCTGGCCCTGTTGCCGGCCAACCGCCAGGGCGACGTGCTCTATTCGCACGCCGGCCTCACCTATGGCGGGCTCATCGTGACTACCCGCAACACCACGGTACAGGTGCTCGAAATCATGCAGCTCATTGCCGACTTCCTGCGCAAGGAGCGTTTTGTCAAGTGGGTCTACAAGTGTGTGCCCCATATCTATCACCGTTATCCGTCGGAGGCCGACCTCTATGCCCTCTTCCGGCTCAATGCCCGGTGGGTGGGGTGCAACATCTCGTCGACCGTGCAGCAGGACCGTCCGTTGCGCTTCCGGGCCGACCGCCGCAGCCGCATCAAGAAGGCCGAGCAGGCCGGACTGCAGGTGGTCGAGACGACCGATTTCGCCCCCTTCTGGGCCATTCTGGAGGCTAATCTGCAGGAGCGGTTCCACGTGAAGCCGGTCCATTCGCTGGCCGAAATCGAATTGCTGCACAGCCGTTTCCCCGACCGCATCCGCCACTTGGTGACGATGCGCGGCGGCGAGGTGCTGGCCGGCAGTGTCATCTACGACACGGGTATCGTGGCGCATGCCCAGTACACCTCGGCTTCGCACGAGGGGAAGAACTCGGGAGCCCTCGACCTGCTCTATGGAAAAATCATCGGCGAGGTGTTTGCCGACCGCAAATGGTTCGACTTCGGACAGTCGACCGAGGATATGGGCCACTACCTCAACGAGGGGCTCATCACCCAGAAGGAGGGATTCGGTTGCCGGGCCGTCGCCTATAATATTTACGAGATAATTTTATAACCATATATGAACAGCGGGGAGGACAAGAAGATATACCGCACCATCGTGAAGGCTACGGCTCTTTTCGGGGGAACGCAGGCATTCACTATCCTCTGCTCTATTGTCAAGACCAAGCTGTTGGCTATCTGGTTGGGGGCCGAGGGTGTGGGTATCATCGGGTTGTACAGCAACACGATCGACATGATTTCGGCCCTGACGGGCCTGGGACTTGGCGGCAGCTCGGTACGCCGCATCTCGCGCGAATACCAGTCGGGCGATGCCGATCGCTTTGCCCGGGTGGTGACTGTGGTGCGCCGTTGGGTGTGGTTCACAGGTTTGGCCGGTGCGGTGCTGATGCTCTCGTTTGCTCCACTGTTGAGCCGTTACACCTTTGGCGACTCGCAGCATATCTGGGGCTTTGTTTTTCTGTCGTGCACGTTGTTCTTCAATGCCCTGTCGGAGGGTGAGCGTGCTATCTTGCAGGGAACGTCCCGCCTCAAATCGATGGCCCGTTGCTCGGTCATCGGGTCGGTGGTGGCCCTGTTGGTGTCGATACCTCTGTTTTACTTTTTTCGAATCGAAGGTATTGTTCCCTCGCTGATGTTGCACTCGGCCTCGATCTGGCTTGTGTATGTGTTGTTTGGTGAGAAGATCAGGCGCAAGCAGGTGTCGATGAGTGCGGGTGAAATTTTTCAACAGGGCAAGGGGATTGCCGCGTTGGGCATCTTTATGACCACGAGCGGTTTTGTGACGTCGCTCTTTTCCTATCTGTTTGTCGCCTGGCTGAACTATCGCAGCGGTACCGACGAGGTGGGCTATTACCAGTCGGGCTATACGCTGGTGATGAAGTATGTGGGGCTGGTTTTCACGGCAATGATGATGGAGTACTACCCTCGATTGTCGGGGGTGTGCGAAGACCGGCGGTTGCTCTCGGAGCACGTGTCGCAGCAAATCGAGACCTCGTTGCTGATACTGGCACCGTTTGTCTCGCTCTTTATTGTTTTGCAAACAGTAATTATACATATATTATATACGGCCGACTTTTTGGTGATAGGTGGGTATATCTCGTGGGCTGCCGTGGGAATGTTGCTGCGAGCTTTCTCGTGGAGTATAAGTTTTGTCTTGTTGGCCAAGGGGGTGGGCCGTATTTACCTGATTACCGAAGTCTTGGCTGACTCGATAACCTTTGTGCTGAATATCGTGGGCTATCAGCTGTGGGGGCTGGTCGGCGTAGGTGTTGCTTATCTGCTGGGGTTCCTTTTCTCGTCGGTGGGCTTGTATTTGCTCTGTCGGATCAAGTATGGACTTGCCATACCGCGACGGGTATTTATGCTGCTGGCGCTCAGTACGGTGGGGTGTATGGCCGTATTGCTGTTGTTCCACGGGGGCTATGTGGTGGGCGCCTGGATAGCGACAGCCGTGGTGGTCGTTTTTGCCGGTCTGCAACTGAAAAAACGGTTGGCATAGGCTGTCCATAAAATAGATAAGAAAGATAGATAAGGAGAGATAGATTCATGAAGATATTGTTAGTTGGCGATTACAGCAATTACCACCGGGCCCTGTCGCTGGCGTTGCGGCGTATGGGGCACGAGGTGACGGTGGCCTCCGACGGGTCGCGTTGGATGGATACGGCCCGCGACCTCGACACCTCGCGTCCGTTCAGGAACAAGGTGGGAGGGCTGTTGTTGTGGGTCAAACTGAATACCCTGCTGCGGTCGCAGTTGGAGGGGTATGATATCGTACAAATCAATTCGCCCGTCTTTGCCGCCTTGCAGCCCTGCCGGCTGCGTCCGCTCTTCGATCGCCTGCTGGCCAGGAACGGGGCGGTCTATCTCACCGCCATGGGTACCGATACCTACTACATCGACTTTTGCCTGTCGGGTGCATTGCGGTATACCGAGTGGCAGATAGGCGACCGGCCTTCGCCGCTTGCCCTTGCCCAGCCCGACGAGCTCCGGCGTTGGCAAGCCCCGGTGCTGACCGACTATACCCGCTATGTGTATGATCGTGTGCGGGGGATGGTGAGTGCCTTGTATGAATACAACGAGTCGTGCCGCCGGGTGGTCGATCCCTCGCGGTTGGCCTATGCCGGTATTCCTATCGATACCGATGCGTTCACGATGGCCCACGGCGACGAGATTCCCTCGCGGGTAAAGCTCTTTCTGGGGGTACACCGCGACCGCATGGTCGAGAAGGGTACCGACCGCATGTGGGCCGCCGCCCGAAGGGTAGCCGAGCGTCACCCCGACAAGTGCGAGCTGGTCTTTGTCGAGAACCGTCCCTATCGCGAATATGTAGAGCTGATGCGGTCGTCGCATGTGGTGCTCGACCAGCTTTACAGCTACACGCCGGCCACCAACGCGCTGCTGGCGATGGCTCAGGGGCTGGTGGTGGTGAGCGGAGCCGAGCCCGAGTATTACGATTTTATCGGGGAGAAGGAGAACCACCCTATTGTCAATGCCATCCCCGACGACGAGAAACTGGAGGCGCAGCTCGAAGAGCTGGTGCTTCACCCCGAGCGTCTGCCCGAGCAGGCGCGCCGCAGCCGCGAGTTTGTGGTGAAACACAATCGCGACGAGGTGGTGGCCCGGCGTTTCCTCGACTTCTGGGCCCGGTGCCAATAGAAGCCGCTCTCCAAGGTATGCTTTAGAAATGTTTCTTAATCCACTCTTTCCCTCGCGAGAGGAGCAGCAGCGTGCCGTCGGTCCACGGCCGCCTTTTCCAGCGTAAAGCGATTTTCATCAACCGGAATATCAGCGGCAGCCGGGTAGCTGTCGTCACCATGTCGTAGTCGCAGCGGTAGACCTCCTCGATGAAGGCCCACCGTTCGTCGGCGGGGTAGTGCCCTTCGGCCGAGTAGAGGGCGTAAATCGACTGGTAGATAAGGTGTGCCCGCTCCTCCAGCAGGTAGCGGTCGTACTCCCGGCTGTCGATACCGAGCCGGGCGATGAGCTCTTGCCGCAGGGCATAGGCCTCGCGGGCGTAGGCCGACAGCGCCTTGTAGGGGAGCAGCCGGTGGGTGAGCGATGCCGCCGTGGGGCGGTGAATATAGAGGTAGTCGGTGTGGGCGATTTGTGCTATCGAGTGGCAGTGCTTCACAAATTCCAGCACAAACAGGTGGTCTTCGCCGTAGGAGTAGCGAGGGTCGAAGCGAAGGTGGTGCTGCTCGATAATCTCGCGCCTGAAGAGTTTGTTGCAGGGCCCTTTGGTGGTGTCGTGTATCTCGGCATCGGCAAAGAGGAGGCCCCGTTCGCGGTCGGTCCGAGCCGAGCGGGTGCGGTCGAACCCGTGCGACTCCATCCGTCCCGACGGTTCATGGAGCAGCGATATGCCCGCTATCGACAGGTCGACCTGGGGCGAAAGCAGGTGGGAGAGATAGGTGGGGGTCACCCGGTCGTCGGCATCGACAAAGGCGATGTATTCGCCCCGGGCCTCGGCCACTCCCCGGTTGCGGGCAGCCGATACTCCGGTGTTCGGCTGATGTACCACGACGATACGCGAATCTTTTTCTGCATATCGGTCGGCGATTTCCCCCGAGCCGTCGGTCGAACCGTCGTCAATCAAGAGCAGCTCGAACGACGGGTAGTCCTGGCGTAGTACGCTGTCGAGACATTCGGGCAAGAACTTCTCGGCATTGTAGACGGGGATAATAATCGAGATACGCGGTTCCATGAATAATGTGGTAAATGGGGGTCAGCGTTTCGCAAGAGTATATAGCTTGCGTAAAATCCGATTTCGGAACATACAGGTTTTAATTCGTTCGTCCTGGTTATAGGAGCGGGTCCATCCGTATTGGGGCCGGAATCGACGGGGAGACGAGGCTATGTGGTAAAGGTATTCGTCGAGCCGGGGGATGAGGCGGTCGTCGAGTTGGGGACTCTCGGCCAGGAAGCCGAGGTACAGGCTGTCGTCGGCATCGACACGTTTGACATAGTCGATACAGCGGTCGACGGTGTCGAAGTCGTGCACGTTGATAAAGGTGGCCGGGTTCACCTCTTTGCCAATCAGTTGATTCCCCCAGTAGATGGGTACGGTGCGAGCATAGAGAGCCTCCATGATTTTTTCGGTAGTATAGCCGTCGCTCATCGAGTTTTCAAAGGCGATGTTGAATTTGTAGCGGGCAATGAAGTCGATTTTGTCTTCAACGGTTCCTCCTACGTTGTTTCGATATTGTCCGCCATAAGCGATGGGTTTGTATTGGGCAAGCTGTTCCTCGAACCGGAAGAGGAGCGGGTCTCGCTTCTGGTAATTGGAGATGACCATGCTGCAAAACGACCGTCGCTCGAGAGGCTCTCCAGTAGGGGATTCGAAGAACGATCCTTGCAACATGGGAGGGTAGCAGTCGTAGGTGGGATAGAGGGGAAATCGCAGATAGCGCTCTCCGAAGTCGAGATAGGCAAACCCGATGCCGTAGTCGCAAAGGTTGAAGTCGGGGACAATATTTTCGCCGGTGTAGAAGACTTTGACCGAATCGAAATAGTCGAGATGTCGATTGCCGAACCCCGAAAAGAAGAGCAGGTCGGAGGTCTCTGGGCTGTCATCGGGCAGGATAGTCACGTCGAAATGACGCGACAGCAGCTCGGTGAAGAGAAAGTTTTCGGGTTCGAAGTAGTCCCAAAAATCGGTATAGCGTATGGTGAGTCTTTTCATGGGGCGAAAGATAGTTGCGACCGAAACAAAAGTAATCATTTTTTTGAAAAAACGTGACCTCTTCCAGTCGGAATGAGCCGATTGTGACGTATTATCGGGTTGAGTCAGTCAATACCGGTCTTGTTCTGCCGGCGGTAAGCCATGGGCGAAATCTGCTTCTGTTTCTTGAAAAACTTGCAAAAAGCCGCCTGGTCCGAGAAGTGGAGCTGCTCGGCAATTTGTCCGATGGGGATGCGGTCGTCCTCGAGCAGGGCCATGGCCTGGTGTGTAATTTCGTCGCAGATGACGGCATGAGGCGTTTTCCCCACCATCTCGCGCACCACCCGGGTGAGGTGTTTGGTCGAGATGCAGAGGGCGTTGGCATAGAACTCGATGTGATGCTCCTCGGCAAAATGTTTCGAGACAAGCGTCATGAAGTTGAGGGTGATGAAGTCGCGCTTGCTCACATAGGGGGGTATGTCGTTGGGGTTCTCCTGGTGCGAGAGCATGCAGTTGCCCAGTTCGAGGCTGAAGCTTTTGAAGTAGACGCTGGCCAGTTCGCGGCGATAGTAGTGCGAGGGGTTGGCGATAGTCTCTTTCAAGAGGTTGAGCTGAAGTTCGAGCCCGTCGATTTCGCTCGGTGAGAAGTGCCAGATGCGTATGTTGGGGTGCTCGAGCGAATAGTGCAGGGGGCCGGGACGCAGATTCTTGAGCGATTCGCTGGCAAACTCGAACGAGACGAAGAGGCATCATCCCCGCAGGTCGGGCGAGGTCGAGTCGATACGGGCCGTGGTGGTCTCCATGATGTCGAAGTAGGAGTGGGCACCAAGTTCGTAGGGGCGGTCGTTGAGGGTCAGCGCCATGTGGCCCTGGCAGAGCATCATAAACATGCGGCTGCCCGTGATGGTGAGGCCTTCCAGTTTGTAAAACAGTTCGGGAGAAACGAGTAAAATCAGATTCCCTATCCGGCAACTCTCCGGAAAGAGGGAGGATAAATCTTTTTGTGTCATGGTGCGATTGATATATACGATATTAAATCGTTACAAAAAT
This sequence comes from uncultured Barnesiella sp., assembly GCA_902471075.1. Classification (GTDB taxonomy): domain Bacteria; phylum Bacteroidota; class Bacteroidia; order Bacteroidales; family Barnesiellaceae; genus Barnesiella. Next base: position 190,384 of record CABRIW010000001.1, read on the forward strand.
AGGGCAAAATGTCTCTAAATTACAATTTTATACGTCAAATAGACATACGATTTCCTAATAAATTCTAATGGGGTGCCATTTGGACAAATCCTTGCGCCGATTGTATAAACGGTAGCCGGACAACACCATCTATTTTTACGCCGGGAAATAACAAAATTAACTAAAAATGAAGGTAAAAAGATTTTTTGTATGGGGTTTGTGCTGTGCCGGCATGTTGGCGGGATGTCAGCAAAAGGCCGGCATGCAGAGTAGCGGCGATACTTATCCGCTCCTGACGGTGAAGCCGGAAGACCGGCAACTCTCGGTGAAATACTCGGCTGTGATAGAAGGAAAACAAGATGTGGAGGTGCGCCCGCAGGTGTCGGGTACCATCACCCGGGTGCTGGTCGAGGAGGGTGCCCATGTGCGCAAGGGCGAGGTGCTCTTTGTCATCGACCAGGTGCCCTATAAAGCCGCTTTGCAGAAGGCGGTCGCCGCGGTCGCTACGGCCGAGGCCAATGAGGCTACGGCCAAACAGACTCTGGAAGGGAAGGAGCTGCTCTTTGCCGACCGGGTGATTTCGGACTTTGAACTGCATACGGCCCAGAACGAGTACAAGAGTGCACAGGCTGCCTTGCAGCAGGCACAGGCCGAACTGACCGATGCGCAGAACAACCTCTCGTATACCGAGGTGAAGAGTCCCGTCGACGGCTATGCCGGCATGACCTCGTTTCGTATCGGGGCGTTGGTGAGCTCGTCGATGACCGAGCCGCTCATCCGGGTATCGGACAATTCGCAGATGTATGTCTATTTCTCCCTCACCGAGAAGCAGGTACTCGCACTCACGGCACAATACGGGTCGCTCGACAAGGCCCTTGCCTCTTTCCCCGAGGTATCGCTCGAGCTGAACGACGGCTCCGTGTACGAGACCAAGGGTTGGGTCGATGTCATCAGTGGCATGATCGACAAGACTACCGGCACGGTGAGCCTGCGGGCCGTATTCGACAACAAGGACAAACGGCTGTTGAGCGGTGGGTCGGCCAACGTAATCGTGCCCTACGACCGCAAGCAGTGTATCGTCATACCGCAGGGCGGGACCTACGAGATACAGAATCGCGTGTTTGCCTACAAGGTGGTCGACGGGAAAGCCGTATCGACTCCCATCGAGGTATTTGAGATAAACGACGGTACCGAATATATCGTGGAGAGCGGTTTGCAGCCGGGCGACGTGATTGTATCGGAGGGTGCGGGCCTGTTGAAAGAGGGTACCGTAGTCGACCCTACGGCCGCCGCACAAGAGGTTAAAGAGGAGGATTGACCATGAAGTTAAAGTATTTCATAGACCGTCCCATCTTGTCGATGGTGATTTCGGTCGTCATCCTCGTAGCAGGATTGATCGGGCTCTTTGCCCTGTCGGTGGAGCAATACCCCGACATCGCCCCGCCTACCATACGGGTATCGACCACCTATAGCGGAGCCAATGCCGAGGCGGTGCAGAAGAGTGTAATTGTGCCGCTCGAAGAGGCTATCAACGGTGTGGAGAACATGACCTACATGACCTCGACCGCCAGCAACACGGGTAGTGCCGAGATTACGGTCTACTTCAAACAGGGGAGCGACCCCGACATGGCGGCCGTGAACGTGCAGAACAAGGTCTCTACCGCCACCTCGCTGCTGCCGGCCGAGGTGACCAAGGTGGGCGTAACCATCATGAAGCGGCAGAGCAGCATGCTGAAGATTTTCGGCCTCTACAGCCCCAACGGTACCTACGACGAGGCGTTCCTTACCAACTACCTGAGCATCAATATCAAGCCGCAGATACAACGTATCTCGGGCGTAGGCGAGGTGAATGTGATGGGTGGCGACTATGCCATGCGTATCTGGCTGAAGCCCGATGTGATGGCCCAGTATGAGCTGGAGCCGAGCGACGTGGAGGCGGCCCTCTCGAGCCAGAACATCGAGGCCTCGACGGGTGCTCTCGGTGCTCTCGGGCTACTTCGGCAGTATCTATGCCTCGAACTTCAACCGGTTCACCAAGCTGTATCGGGTTATCATCCAGGCTCCGTCGGACAGCCGCAAGAGCATCCAGTCGCTCGACAATATCTTTGTGAAGACCTCCGACGGCATGGCTCCCGTCAGCCAGTTTGTAACCCTTACCAAGACCTACGGAGCCGAGTCGCTCACGCGGTTCAACATGTTCTCGTCGATCAACGTACAGGGTATGCCGGCCAGCGGATACAGTTCGGGCGATGTAATCAATGCCGTGAAGGAGGTGGCGGCGCAAACCCTGCCTACCGGTTACGGTTACGAGTTCTCGGGTATGACCCGAGAGGAGGAGCAGATAGCCGATTCGCACACCACGGTAATTATCTACGGCATCTGTATCCTCTTCATCTACCTCATACTCTGTGCGCTCTACGAGAGTCTGTTTATCCCCATGGCGGTTATCCTGTCGGTACCGTTCGGTCTGATGGGCAGTTTCCTGTTTGCCCGTTTGTGGGGCATCGAGAACAACATCTATTTGCAGACGGGTTTGATTATGCTCATCGGGTTGTTGTCGAAGACGGCCATTCTGCTCACCGAGTATGCCACCGAGCGGCGCAAGGAGGGCATGTCGTTGACCCAGGCTGCCCTGTCGGCGGCCGGTGTGCGGTTGCGTCCTATCCTGATGACGGCCTTGACGATGATCTTCGGTCTGCTCCCGTTGATGTTTGCATCGGGTGTCGGGGCCAACGGTAATACGTCGCTGGGTGTAGGAACCGTGGGCGGTATGCTCATCGGTACGATAGCCCTGTTGTTTGTGACGCCCGTATTCTTCATTACCTTCCAGTATATCGAAGAGCGGGTGATGGGTAAACGAAAAGAGGACAGAAAGTTATGAAAAAGATAATATGTATAGCGATGTGTGCCTTGCTGCTGAGCAGTTGCCACATCTACCGCAAATATGAACGCCCCCAAGAGCTGCCGGTCGACAGTCTCTTCAGGGGGGCCGAGTCGTACACGACCGGCGACTCGCTCACCCTGGGCGACTTCCCCTGGGAGGAGATATTCCAGGATACGTTGTTGCAGAACCTCATTCGGTTCGGCCTCGACAATAACACCGATTTGCAGACGGCCCTGTTGCGGGTCGACCAGGCCAAGGCGCAGTTGACCGCTGCCCGGGGTTCCCGCTCCACGCTGTTGCAGCAGGAGGCTTACCGGCAGGCGGTGCAATCGGAAGTGATAGCCACGATTGCCAACGACTACTATTCGCTGCTGATGCTCGACGAACAGGTAGAGCTAAGCCGGTCGACCCTGGAGTTGTGGAAAGAGCAGGTGCGCATCATGGAGTCGCTCCTGAAGGTGGGCGAGAAGACCGAGAATGCCGTCACCCAGGCCCGGGCCAACCTGTATGAACTGGAGGCCACCCACAACGACCTGATGCGTCAGCAGCACGAGGCCGAGAATGCCCTCTGTACCGTGCTGGGAATCACGCCCCGGGCCATCGAGCGGGGGCAGTTGGCCGAACAGCAGTTCCCCGAGATTTTCAACGTGGGGGTACCGTTGCGGCTGCTCTCGAAACGGCCCGATGTGCGTGAAGCCGAGATGACCTTGGCTAGTGCCTACTACACGACCAACCAGGCCCGCTCGGCCTTCTATCCCAACCTCACCCTCTCGGGCAGTGCGGGGTGGACCAACGCGCTGGGGCAGGTGGTGACCAATCCCGGCGGGTGGATTCTCTCGGCCGTGGCCTCGCTGACCCAGCCGATTTTCAACCGGGGGAACTGATTTCGAACCTGCGGGTATCGAAAGACGAGGAGCAGATTGCCTTGCTCAACTACAAGCAGACGCTGCTCGATGCCGGGCAGGAGGTGAGCGATGCGCTCTATGCCGTCGAGTCGGCCCAGCGCAATCTGGAGATTCACCAGAAACAGTGCCGCGAACTGGAGCGCACGGTCGAAACTTCGGAAGCTCTCTACAAAACGGGCAATGCCACCTACCTCGAACTGCTCACGGCCCAACAGTCGCTGCTGAATGCCCGGCTGAACCTGGTGTCGGACAGTTTCACCCACTGTCAGTCGATCATCACCCTCTACAATGCCTTGGGGGGCGGCAGCAATTGACGGTGACAGACCCTCGGCGGGTTAAGGGGGAGCGTGTTTGAGTGCCCCCGCTTTCGATAGAGCTGTTTTAGTGATGATTGATAAAAAGGCGGTGCAGCGACAAACCGAGACTGGTGCTCTCGTTTGCCGCTGCACTTCTCTTATCGGGAGGCCGCGCGCAGGAGCGGGGCCGTCACTTGTTCTTTTCGGTGAGGTATTTCCAGTAGCGCACGGGCATGTCTTTCCGCTGCTTCCGGGGGTTGAGCCGGTCGCGTATGCAGACGGCCTTGAAGTAGGTGCGCCACAGCTCCTGGAACAGCTTTTCGTCGTCGGCCATGAGCGACTCGTCCAGCTTGCCGGAGACGAAGTGGGGCAGGCTCTCGTCGAAAGTCACCTGGGTAACCTCGTTCTGGTCGTAGTAATATCCGTAGTGGCGCCTCTTGTCGTAGATGACAAAGGGCTGGTCGGCAAAGCGGTCCTTGAAGTGGGCTATGGCCAGCGGCAATACGTTGTATTGCGGCTCCATGATGCCGAAGTAGGTGCCGTCGGCCGCCTTCTGGAAGCGGATGAACTGCATCATGCGCAGGCGCTCGTACAGTACCTTGCGGAAGGTGTTGGTGACAAACAGGATGTCGTCGTCGGCCAGGTTGCGCTCGAGGCTCACGGGGCTGTCGATATTCTTGCAGATGTAGCGAAACAGGTGCAGGTCCAGCTCCGGCAGCTCCGAGAGGTAGCTCACGGTGAGGCACGAGAGGGCCTCCTTCGACAGCTTCTTCTCGAGAGCCTTCCACACCCGGCCCGCCTTCGCTTCGTCGATAATGACCGGGTGCACCTCGTCGTGAAAGAGCGGGAGCGGTTCGTCGGTGCCTTGAATCGCCTGCGGGAACGAGCGTCGGGCGTAGGCGTCGAATACGGCGGTGAGCATGCCGTCGAACGTGCGGTCGTATTGAAAGATAATCAGGGGCACGGCGGGGTGGCGTTATTCGTGGAACAAGGGTAGTTGCAACTGGCGGTCGTCTCCCCGCTTCTGGGTCGGTGAGGTGAGCAGCCGTCTCACGTTCTCGGGGCGGAGTTCGTTGACGGTAGGCGACATCAGCTCGCCGCAGGTGATGAAGTATTTGGCCTTCTTCATCACTACGCCCATCTTCTTCAGGTGCGAGCTGTTGATGCGACCGAAGCGGCGGGAGCTGACGATGAGGGTGGCCGATTTCACCCCGATACCGGGGACCCGGAGGATGAGTTCGTAGGGGGCTTTGTTGATGTCGACCGGGAAGACTTCGGGGTGGCGCAGGGCCCAGGCCAGCTTGGGGTCTATCTCGAGGTCGAGGTCGGGGTTGGCATCGTCGACAATCTCGTCGACCTTGAACTGGTAGAAGCGCATGAGCCAGTCGGCCTGGTAGAGACGGTTTTCTCGTACCAGAGGGGGCTGCTTCAGCATGGGGAGCCGGGTGTCGTAGGTGTTGACATGGATATAGCCCGAGTAGTAGACCCGCCGCATGGTGGGGCGGGCATAGAGGGCCGACGACAGCCGCAGGATGTCGCGGTCGTGGTCGGGGGTGGCCCCCACAATCATCTGCGTGCTCTGCCCGGCCGGGACAAAACGCGGGGCGTGCCTGAAGAGTTTGCGCTCCTCTTTCGAGGCGAGGGTCTGCTGCTGGATGTACGCCATGGGTTCGTAGACGCTCTTGAAATCTTTCTCGGGGGCCAGCAGTTTCAGCGAGCATTCGTTGGGAATCTCGATGTTTACGCTCATGCGGTCGGCATACTTGCCGGCCTCGTTCACCAGTTCGCGGCTGGCTCCGGGAATACTCTTCAGGTGGATGTAGCCGTTGAACCGGTGGATGGTGCGCAGGTCTTTCACGACGGCCACCAGACGCTCCATGGTGTAGTCGGGGTTACGCACCACGCCCGAACTGAGGAATAGCCCCTCGATGTAGTTGCGCCGGTAAAATTCGATGGTGAGTTCCACCAGCTCCCGCACCGAAAAGGTGGCCCGCTGAATATCGTTGCTCCGCCGGTTGATGCAGTAGGCACAGTCGTACATGCACGAGTTGGTGAGCATCGTTTTCAGCAGCGAGATGCAACGTCCGTCGTCGGCAAAACTGTGGCATATACCTATCCCGCCCACCGTATTGCCCAACCCTCCCCGGGTATTGGACCGCACGGTGCCGCTCGACGAACACGATACATCGTATTTTGCCGATTCGGTGAGTATCTTCAGTTTCTTCAGCGTCTCTTCGGTCATGGCGGTATATGTGTATGGGATAGGCATATCACTGTAAGTCAAACGGGTATCGATGAATTTCGCACCAGGATAGTCCAGGCGGCATCGTCCCGATTGTTGCCACACTCCCGGAGGATAAAGTTACACCGTTTTTGCCGTATCGGCGACAATTTTAAGAAAAGAATTTATAATTGGGATGGGAAAAAATTTCTTTTTCTATCTTTGTAAAAGAGAGAATGCGGCTCGGAGATGGTCGAAGTTGAAAACGCAGTTTCCCTTTGCCTCTGCGCCCACCTTTCGCTATTTTTGAAAACAATGAAACCGACAAGCATAGCCATAGTGGTGCCCGTCTATAATCGGGAGAAGGAGTTGGTACGGACGTTTGCCTCGATTGTAGCGCAGACCTACCGGCCCCTGCATGTCGTGCTGGTCGACAACGGGTCGACCGACGGGTCGCTGGCGCTGTGCCGGGAGCTGAAAGCCCGTTACGAGGGTGACGATCTGGAGGTGACGGTAACCCAAGAGGCGAAGCGGGGCCCTTCGGCAGCCCGCAACCGGGGACTGTCGTGCGTGCAGGAGGAGTTTGTCTCGTTCTTCGACAGCGACGATACCTATATCCCCGAGGCTATCGCCCGGTATATGCAGGCTTTCGACAGCCATCCGCAGGCCGACATCGTGGGGTGTACGGTCGAGATGGTGCCCGAGGAGGGCCGTCCCTATCGGGCCAAGGCGGTATTTTCGAATCGGGTGGAGCCCCATCTGTTTCATTGCACGCTGGGTACACAGCGCTATGCGGTGCGTACGGCGTTGGTGCGGGCCGTAGGCGGGTGGCGCGAGGAGTATATGCGTTGGGAAGATTGGGAGCTGGGGCTGCGTCTGTTGCTGGCCACCGACCGGGTGGTGTGGATCGAGCGGCCGCCGCTGGTTCATATCTATCTGCATGCCGACAGCATTACCGGCTATCGCTATGCCCCCAACAGCGACGATATTTTGCAGGCCATTGCCCATGCCCACGCCGATGTGGAGCAGAGCAACCATCCCGACAAGCGTCGCCTGCACCGGCTTTTGCTTTATAAGCAGATGGTAGTGGCCGGTCTGTGCCGTCGCGAGAAGAGCTCGAGAGGGCCCGAGATTTACCACTGGACCCTTGACCAGGTTCGCGGCGACAGCACCCTGCGTTGGTTCCTGCCGCTGGTCTATCGTTACGTGTCGTGGGGGGGACGCGGTTCGGCTATTCTGGCCGAACGGCTGTTACACTGATTTTTTTCGAATAGCAGGTTGTCGAGCAGACAGGTGTAGAGCTCGATGGCTTCGCGTATCTCGTCGAGCAGGATATATTCGTCGGCCGTGTGGGAGCGCGACGATTCGCCCGGCCCTATCTTGACCGAAGGGAAGGGCATGAGCGCCTGGTCCGAAAGGGTGGGCGACCCGAAGGGCTCGCGCCCGGTGAGTATGCACCGCCGCACGAAGGGGTGGCGCGGCGATATGGACGACGAATTGAGCCGCAGCGAGCGGGGTGTGATGGTCACGTCGGGGAAGTTCTCGCGCAGGATTTCGACCGCCTGGGCGTTGGTGTAGCAGTCGGTGGTGCGCAGGTCGATGACGAAGTCGCAGCGGTCGGGTACCACGTTGTGCTGCGTGCCGGCCTCTATCTGTGTGACGGTGAGTTTCGTCCGCCCTAGCCACTCCGAGACGAGGGGGAACTCGAATCGCCGCAGCCGTTCGATAGCCTCGGTAGCCTTGTAGAGGGCGTTGATACCCTCTTCGCGGGCGGCGTGTCCCGACTGCCCGTGTGTGGTACAGTCGAGCACCAGCAGCCCCTTCTCGCAGATGGCCGGCTGCATGGCCGTAGGTTCGCCCACGATGGCCAGGTCGACAGGGGGCAGCTCCTGCAGGGCCCGGGCGATGCCGTTCGCTCCCGAAACCTCCTCTTCGGCCGAAGCCAGGAAAATCAGGTTGTAGGGTTGCTCGCTGTCGGCCAGGAACAGGAAGGCGGCGAGCAGCGATACCAGACTGGCTCCGGCGTCGTTGCTGCCCAGGCCGTAGAGGCGGCCCTCCTCTTCGGTGGGGGTGAAGGGGTCGCGGTTCCAGCTGGCCACCGGTTTCACGGTGTCGATGTGCGAGTTGAGCAGGAGAGTCGGTTTCGCCGGGTCGTACTCCCCGGCCAGGGCCCACACGTTGTTGCCGATGCGGTGCGGGGTGAATCGGTTCTTTTCGAGCGTTTCGTACAGGAGCTGGGCTGCCTGCTCCTCCTCCCGGCTGACCGAAGGGGTGGCGATGAGTCGGCGCAGCAGGTCGGTGGCTATGTAGTAGAGTTCGTCTTTCGAGTACATGGTGGTTACGAGTTTATGCAAAAGTAGTTTATTTTTGTCTCTTTCAGTAACTTCTTGCGCAAATTGTAGGGAAAGGTCGAAAAAACGGGATGCGGATATTAACTATAATTAACGATTTTGATTTGAGGGTATAACCCCTTTGAAATGTTGATAAACAGATAGGGAGGAGCCTGTTTTGTCATGTCGAGTTGACAAAACAGAAGGCCCCAATCTGCTTAAAACTTATTAAAATGGCCATAGAATCAATATAATGCGTAACTTTGCGGCGGATTTATAACTGAATTTATGGTAAATCAACTCACTGCGTTGGTCCGTAAACAGGCTGCCAAATATGGAAACCGTGAGGCGTTCAGCCACAAGGACTATGAACACAACCAATGGGTTCCCACCTCCTGGAACCGTTTTTCTGAACAGGTATCGTACATAGCGCAAGCTATGGTTCTCTTAGGTATTCACGAGCAAGAAAACATCTCGACATATACACAAAACAAACCCGAAGGTCTCATTGTGGATTTTGCGGCGTTCGACAACCGTGCGGTAGTCGTTCCGCTCTATCCCACCAGTTCGCTCGACCAGATTAAGTACATCATCGACGAAGCCGAGGTGCGCTTTCTGTTTGTAGGCGGGCAGGTGCAGTACGACAATGCCATCGTGGCCCTGCGCGAGTGCCCTACGCTCGAGAAGCTCATCCTTTTCGATCCCGCCATCAAGCGGACTGCCGACGACCGTACGTCGGTCTATTTCGATGACCTCATGGAACAGGGCCGTCAGGCCGGTGTCGATGTGGTGGCCGAGGTAGAACGCCGTCGCAACGCCGGTACGCCCGACGATTTGGCTACGCTCATCTACACCTCGGGTACGACCGGCGAGCCCAAAGGGGTGATGCTGGCCCACTCGAACTACGACGAGGCCATGCGCATTCACCTGCAACGGCTGGTGACCTGCTCCGACAGCGACGTGTCGCTCTGCTTCCTGCCGTTGACCCACGTCTTCGAGCGGGCCTGGTCGTACTACTGTCTGACGGTAGGCATGCGCATCGCCATCAACGTAGACCCCAAGGATATACAGAATACCATTCGCGAGGTGCGTCCCACCATCATGTGCAGCGTGCCCCGTTTCTGGGAGAAGGTCTATTCGGCCATACAGGACAAACTGTCGCGGACGAAGGGGATAACCCGCTACCTCACCGAACGGGCTTTTGCCATCGGCCGCCGCCGCAACGTCGAGTGCCTGCGCGTGGGCAAGCGGGTTCCGCTGTGGCTCGAGTGTCAATACAAGTTTTACGACAAGTTCGTATTCTCGAAAATCCGTCGGGCCGTAGGGGTGGAGAACGGCAATATCTTCCCCACCGCCGGGGCTCCGCTCTCCGATACCATCAACGAGTTCCTGCACATCTGCGGCATCAATATCGTCTATGGTTATGGCTTGTCGGAGACGACGGCTACGGTGAGCTGCTTCGACCTGACCGGCTACGAGTTCGGTACCGTGGGCTCGCTCATGCCCGACATTCAGGTGAAGTTGGGCGAGAACAACGAGATACTGGTGAAGGGCAAGACCGTGATGAAAGGCTACTATCGCAAGCCCGAGGAGACGGCCCGCGTCTTTACCGAGGACGGCTGGTTCCGCACGGGCGATGCCGGCAAGATAAACGACGAAGGGGCTTTGGTCTTGACCGAGCGTTTGAAAGACCTCTTCAAGACTTCGAACGGGAAATACATTGCCCCGCAGGCGCTGGAGACCCGTCTGGGCGAAGACAAGTACATCGACCAGGTAGCCGTCATCGGCGACCAGCGCAAGTATGTGACGGCCATCATTATTCCGGCTTTCGAGGCCCTGAAAGAGTATGCCGCTCAAAAGCAGATACAGTATCGCAACCTCGAGGAGCTGGTGAAGAACCAGAAGATTCATGCCCTTATCTCGGAGCGTATCGACGCGCTGCAAAAGAACTTTGCCCGCTTCGAGCAAATCAAGCGTTTCACGCTGCTGCCGAGAGCCTTCAGCATGGAGAAAGGCGAGCTGACCAACACGCTCAAGATACGCCGGTCGGTCATCAACCTGCTCTACAAGGAGGAGATAGAGGCGATGTATGCCTAAAAACGAAAACCGAAATTTGGTAAATAGCACGAGGGTGTATAATTTTGTACACCCTTTTTTCGTATAACAGAAACAAGTGATAAAGATATGATTACACAAGAACAATTAAAAGAGACAGAAGAACGCAAGTTGGCGTTGAGGAGGTATCTTTGACATCGATTCGAAGAAAATCGAGGTAGAAGAAGAGGAGTTGCGCACCCATGTGCCCGACTTCTGGGAAGACCAGAAGAAGGCCGAAGCGCAGATGAAAAAGGTAAAATCGTTGCACTTCTGGATAGACAGCTATACCGAAATCGAGAAATCGGTCGAGGAGCTGAAACTGGCCTTCGACTTTGTGAAAGAGGGTATCGTTTCGGAAGAGGAGGTCGACGAGATTTATCACCACACGATGACGCTGATCGAGAATCTCGAGTTGCGCAACATGTTGCGTCGCGAAGAGGACAAGTTGGGCGTAGTGCTGAAAATCAACTCGGGAGCCGGCGGTACCGAGGCGCAAGACTGGGCGTCGATGCTCATGCGCATGTATCTGCGCTGGTGCGAACAGCACAACTACAAGAGCTCCATCTCCAATATTCTCGAGGGCGATGAGGCCGGTATCAAGTCGGTGACGATACAGATCGAGGGCGACTATGTCTACGGTTACCTGAAGAGCGAAAACGGCGTGCACCGTCTGGTGCGGGTGTCGCCCTACAACGCGCAGGGCAAGCGCATGACCTCGTTTGCATCGGTATTCGTGACGCCGCTGGTCGACGATACCATCGAAATCAACATCAACCCCGCCAACATCTCGTGGGATACCTTCCGCTCGAGCGGTGCCGGTGGACAGAATGTGAACAAGGTGGAGTCGGGCGTGCGGTTGCGCTACCAGTTCAAAGACCCCTATACGGGCGAAGAGGAGGAGATTCTGATTGAGAATACCGAGACCCGCGACCAACCCAAGAACCGCGAGAATGCCATGCGTCAGTTGCGCTCTATCTTGTACGACAAGGAGTTGCAGCACCGTATGGCCGAGCAGGCCAAGATTGAGGCCGGCAAGAAGAAAATCGAGTGGGGGTCGCAGATACGCAGCTATGTATTTGACGACCGCCGGGTGAAAGACCACCGCACCAACTACCAGACTTCCGACGTGCAAGGCGTGATGGACGGCAAGATAGACGGCTTTATCAAAGCCTATCTGATGGAGTTCGGCGGTGACGAAAGCAACGCATAAACCGGTATGGAGAAACTCACGCTGATAAAAGTGGGCGGTAAGATTGTGGAAGAGCAGGCTACGTTGAGTCGCCTGCTCGCCTCGTTTGCCGCCATACCCGGCCGCAAGGTGCTGGTGCACGGGGGCGGCCGGTCGGCCACGGCCATGGCGTCGCGGCTGGGTATCGAGAGCCGCATGGTGGGTGGTCGCCGCATCACCGACAAGGCCATGCTCGAGGTAGTGACCATGGTCTACGCCGGCCTGGTGAACAAGAATATCGTGGCCGGTCTGCAGGCTCTGGGTGTGAATGCGCTGGGCATGACGGGGGCCGACATGAATATCCTGCTGTCGGACAAGCGCCCGGTGGGTGAGGTCGACTACGGTTACGTGGGCGATGTGCGTCGTGTCGACGCTGCCGCCCTGTCGGCTCTCATCGAGATGGGTGTCGTGCCCGTGATAGCACCGCTTACTCACGACGGGCAAGGCTCGATGCTCAATACCAACGCCGATACCATGGCCGGCGAAACCGCCAAGGCGCTGGCCTCGCGTTACGAGGTATCGCTGGTCTACTGTTTCGAGAAACGGGGCGTGTTGCGCGACGAGAACGACGACAACAGCGTGATTGTCCAAATGAATCGCTCTCAGTTCGAAACATATCGCGCCGAAGGGATTGTTCGAGGGGGTATGATACCCAAGCTCGAGAATGCTTTCGACGCCATTCGCCACGGTGTGCGTGAGGTAATCATCACCCGGGCCGATGCCATCGGGCTGCCCGGTGAGGGAACCCGCATCTTGCCATGAGCTTAAATTGCCGAGGTTGGCAAAACGTTTCAGGATTGTAAGGAATGAGATAGAAAAGGGGCTGTGCCGTAACAACGACGCAGCCCCAAGTAAATTAATGCAATCTGTTATTTCTTGATGAATTTCACTTTTTCGCAGCCGCCATCGGCATATTGGGCTACGGCAACGTAGATGCCGCTCTCCAGGTCGATGTCGAGTGTGGTCGTTCCGCTGGTCGAGAGATCGGCGGTAGCCACATTCACTCCCTGCATGTTGTAGATGGCCAGTTTGCCGGCTCTGTCTTGAGCGTGGCAGATGGTCAGCTCGCCATCCGTTTCAGCTACGTAGAGACCCTCGAGGATGGTTGCACCGGTGATGCCCGATACACTCTGGTCTTGAATAACCTCGATGGTAATCGGGTCGGCATAGAGAGTCGAAACCGTCAGGGTTGTCGAGCGTTGAGTCGTTCCTTCGGGAAGCGCTTCGAACGAGATGGGTATCGAGATTTGTCCCGAAGCCTTGTCGGTGGGAGTGCCTGTGGTCAACCACGAGTCGGCCACGGTGCAGTCGATGCCGTCGGCCATGAACAAGGTCGAGTAGACCGTGACAGACGAGCTGCCTGCCGTTCCGGGAATCTCGACGGGGCTTTCGCACCCGAGGCTCGACATGGAGGCATTGCACAGCGACATGGCCAGAGAATAGCTGCCCATCGAGGAGATGTCGACCATATCCTCTTCACCCTCTTTGGAAAGGAGACGGTATACATAGGCACCGGCGTCGAAGGTTTGTTCGACGCTGTTCGAAACCACGCCGACAACTACGTCGTCGCGGTCAAATCCGTCGAAAATATAGGCCATAGGTTCGTCGATGAGGAGCCGTTGCGGCATGGGGGTTCCGTTTACATCCTGAAGGAATTCGAAGTGCATGCCATATCCATAGTATCCACCCAGTTCGGTAGCCTCTACGTCGGAGGCTTTGAGCGAAGCGATAGCCAGTGTGTCGCCCAGCTCCCCTGTTTCGGTAAGAGCTACGGCTCTCAGGAAGAACTCGGCATCGTCGGGAGCCTCGAAGGTGGCCAGAATGAGGTCGACACCCGAGATGAGCATCGGGGAGCAAGGTTTCTCAAAGATGTTCATCACGGCCTTGGTGGTGATGTGGTAACCTCGCATATCGAGTTCGCAACTGCCGAAAACGTAGTTCCGGGGAGCCGGCACGTCGTTATAGGAGAGCACGGTGAGCCGGTTGTTATTGACATCGAGATTGCCGATGGTCATGGCCCGGCCTGCCGTTAAGGTGCCGTTCCAGGTGTAGGAACTTTGGCGCGACCCGGACGTAGCGGTGAGAGAGGGCACTGAGTGTGTGCCTATGGAATAGTTGGCCGTGTAGGTCGGAGTGTCGTAGTTTTCGCCGTCGCAATCCCATTGATACGACAAGGCTTCGTTGGAGTAGTTGTTCCACACGAGATCTTTGAATGCAGGCGCAAAAATCGAGGTTGTCGAGAAGGCGTCCCACTTGTAGTTGACACCCGAGAGGAACGTTCCTTGCGGACGGTTGTAGATGGCGGTTGGCAGCATGGGGCGCACATACACTTCGTCGAGTTGCATCGAGTCGCCGTATACTCCTTCGTATTGGAAAGCGATTAATACCGTCTTCCCTGCATAATCGCTGATGTCGATTCTGAACCGGCGGAAATCGGAGATTTCCAATTCTTCGTCGGTGTATTCCAGGTCGGCCACATCGAGCAGCAAATCCCATGATTCACCGCCGTTGTCCGAGATTTTTATCTTCATGGTAGCGGCGATACCGTCGTCTTTGTTATAGAAATTATAGAATACGTAGCAGGGGAGGTAACTCAAATCGAAGAAGAGATAGTCTTCTTCTTTGACGGTGATGGGCTTGGTGATAAGCCACTCGTCCGACTCTTCGTATTCGTCGTATTGGATATAGGCAATGTATTGGCTTTCGGGGTTCAGCGGAAGCCCTTTTGCGATGCTGGGTTCGGTGATGTACCAACTGTACCAGAGTGCATCGGGGTCGTCGTAGTTGGGGTGTGTATTGATGCTGGTCCAGCCTTCGGGCAGCCATTCGAGCGCATCGGGGTCGTCGATATGGTTGGCAAATTCTTCAAAGCCTTCGGCCAAGGTATATTCTTCGTCGGCAGCCGGCATAGCCTCTTTTTGAGCGGTATATACAGGAGCCAGGTTCTCTTTCCGATTGGCAAAGGCCTTGAAGCGGCGTTTGCCGTCGAGAGTCTCTTTTACTGCGATTTTACGCCCGTTTTGCTCATAGGTTTTCAAAGTTCTGGCGGCCTCGGAGCGTATGCTTTTTCTGGCGGTCTGAATTACTTCGACTCTTCGTTGAGCCGGGTTTTCATCGAAAGATTGTGCGGCTGTCGAGGGTAACAGCGTGAGGGAGCACAAGGCTCCGACAAGTAGTAAATTTTTCATGCTTTTCCGATTAAAGGGTTAAAGGTGATATGATTGCTTTGAAAGTTTCGTCGCCGACACGTATGATGAACAGACCGCTCGGCAACGTGAGAGAGAGGGAATCGGCGGTTAATTGCCGTTTCAGGAGAACTTGTCCGGTCATCGATACGATGGTTACCGAGTCGCCGGGTTGACCGTATATATGCAGTATATTCCGATTTGTAGCGATATGGCGCATGCCCGACGTCTCGATCTTGTCGATTGCGGAGGTGTTGCCTACCTTGAATTTTATCGATTCGTCGGAGCGGGTGTAGGCGTTTTGGGCTTGTACCTTGAAGAGGTATTTGCTCTGTCGGTTCAGCCCGGTGAACGAATAGTGATTGTCGGTGACCCCGGTGATGATTGCAGGCTCTGCATGAGAGGCGACCGGTTTTTTGGGCGCTGTCGATTTTTCGCCCGAATAGAGCGAGAGGTTCGACAACGCGAGGTTCGAGAGACTCTCGATTTTGAGGTATCCCGAGTCGATTGACGTGTTGAAAGTTTGGGAGATGAGAGTCTTTGAGGTAGGGCTTTTCAGGGAGAAGATGATTTTTTCTCCTGTGAAATCGGCGTTTTCGCAAAGTGTGATAACGAGCCCGTCGTAGTAGCTGCGGGTGGTTTGTGCCTCAAATTCGAGAGTGAAAGTTCCGTCGCCGCTGAAATCGAGCCGGGGCGAGACCATGTATCCCTTGGCTTTGATACAGCAACGTCCGCCGCATTGGCCTATTCGCTCGCCGGTCCAACCCGGTTGTTGTGTGTAGGAGTCGAGGCTTTGTGAAATTTCGGTCGTGTCGGGCATCAAGTAAGTACCGCTTGCGAAACCCGAGAACGACTCGCCTAACAGCAAGGTATTCAGGGGGTATTGTTCGGACAAAGTTACGGTGTAGGAATCGGCTCCGTCGATTGCGCCCCAAGTAGCCGTGAAACCGTCGTCGGTCACGTCGGTTACGCCCAGTTGGTCGGGGGTGGCCAGTCGGTCGATCATGAAATGGAAATAGACGGTGTCGTTCGATTCGCGAATGTCGATAATCGGTTTGTTCAAAGCTCCTTCGCTATACAATTCGGGTGCGGGATTACTGTCTTCGGTAAAATAGGTATTGTAGGTTGTGCCGGGGAACAGGTCGCCTTCCGGGTTGGTGAAATTGCCGTCGGCCGGTACGATTTGCACCCGTTCGTGTCCTTCGGTGTTGTTGACGGTGTTGTTATCCCAGGCCACAGGGTCATAGTCGATGTGTACAATCATGAGTCCGTGCCCGGCGGCATATCGGTCCCAGCCTGTCTGTTGCCGGTTTTCGAGGGTGAAAAATTCGTTTTCGTTCTGGGGCGAGCGAATGACATAGGCCTGGTTCGACTCGTTGAGCGGTGGCAGGGGTACGTGGGCCTGCGGCTCCTGCAGCTCCTGCAGGTCGAGCCAGCCGCAGCTGTATCGTTCGAAAGCCGAGTAGCCTACGGGAGTTTTGCTGTCGTTGTTGTAGCTGCCCATGTCCATGAGGCTCCAGGTTCCCATGCCGAAGGTGTCGCCATACTCGGTGTTGTAGATGTCGGGGAGTCCCAGACAGTGGCTAAATTCGTGGCAGAAGGTTCCTATTCCGCTCAGGGTTTCGCCTGTTTCTCCACTTAGTTCCGAGGAACAGGCAAAGGTCGAAATCTTTTTCCCGTCGAGGGTGAGGGAGTGACCAAACTCGTCGAGGGTACCGGCAGCGGGCCAAATGGTGTTCTCGTCGGCTCCGTTCGATTCGGCATGTCCGGCATAGATGACATATACCAAGTCGACTGTACCGTCGTTGTCGAAATCATAATCGGCAAAGTTGACATCGCATTTTTCGTGAGCTTCGGTACAGGCCTCGGTAATCATGGCCGCCAGGTTGAGGTCGTTCCCGTAAAAATCGTTCTCTCCGTAGTATTTCATGTCGTGAGAGAGGGTGACCGGCCCTACCACATCGAACGAGGGCATGAATACACCGTTCGACTGGTCTATAAAGTAGTCGCGGGCGCTGCCGGTGGCTCCGTTTTCGGCATAGCCCTTTTGGTTCATTTGGGCCTCGAAAGCCTCGCGTGTACCCACCGGCGAGAATTTTATGTCGGCATATTGGGCCAGGATGATGAGGCCCCGCACTTCGCCCCGGTTGGGGAAGTCGAAAGCCCGGGTCTGGGGCGTGCGGCTTTTGGCCCGTCGCTGCCGGATAACCCGGCAGAATGAGCTGTGCTGGCGGAGGCTGTCGGTGAAGGCCTTTTCGCGGGATGTACGGTCTTGTGGATTGCGTGCTATATAGGTATGCGTGCGCGAAGTCCCGGGCACATCGAGGTATCTGAAGAAGCCGTCGTCGCCTTTCCCGACAGGGATACGGTCGAGGGTCTGGTAGTAGTGTCCGTGCTCGTCGCCTGTGAGCGAAATGGTGAGCACTGTACCGTCGGGTTGGATGTACTCGACTACGTGGGGGTAAGCCGGTATGGCTTTGCTGCTAAGTGAAGATGCAAAAAACAGCACCCCTAAAGCAATCTTTGAAGTAACTCTTTGCATAAGTATGATGATTCTGTTGCAAATATATTACTTTTCGTGACATTTTGTTCAGTAGAGGTGCTGTTTTTTGTAATTTAGTTTAATTCTATTTTATGCACTACTTCAATTGTTCGGCCTGATTGTAGATAGCTTCGAAAATAGTCTTGTCGGCTTCGGTGAGCGAGCGTCCCCGACGGGCCATCATTTTCTCGGCAATGGCATAGAATTTAGGTAGTTGCACGTCGGTGAAGCCGGCCGTGCCGCCCTCGCTGAACGAGGCGACGAAGTTGCGGGGGAACCCGGCACCGTGAATGTTGACTCCCACGCCTATCACCGTAGCGGTGTTGAACATGGTGTTGATGCCGGCCTTGGAGTGGTCGCCCATGATGAGGCCGCAGAATTGCAGGTGGGTGCGCAGGAAGCGGCGGGTGGGGTAGTTCCACAGTTTTATTTCGCTGTAATCGTTCTTGAGGTTCGAGGCTACGGCGCCGGCGCCCAGGTTGCACCATTCGCCGATGACGGCGTTGCCCAGGAATCCGTCGTGTGCCTTGTTGGAGAAACCGAACATCACCACGTTGTTCAGTTCGCCGCCCACCTTGCAGTAGGGTCCCAGGGTAGTGGCTCCGTAGATTTTGGTACCCATGTTGACAAACACATGCTCGCAGGCGGCGAAGGGGGCCCGTATGCAACTGCCCTCCATCACCTCGCTGTCGGCACCCAGGTAGATGGGGCCGTTGGTCACGTTGAAGATGGCGCACTCGGCCTTGGCTCCGAGCTCGATGAATATCTTGGGGGTTCCGTCGGCAAAGCAGGGGTCGCCGATGACGCGGTTCGACGGGCTGAGCGGCTGGCTGGTGCGGCCGCGGGTGATGAGTTTGAAATCGGCCTCGAGACACTCGCCGTTGAGCAGGAAGATGTCGTAGAGGTGGTGAATGTAGCGGGGCTCTTGCTCGCAGGCGAGCGTGGCGGTGTGGCGCCCTTCGCGGAAGTCGGCTTCGCTGCCCCGGAAGGCGATGACCGTATCCTGATCGACCAGCGCCTCGCCCGGGTTCAACCGGTCGACCTGAGCAACCAGCGTATCGTCGGGGATGAGGTGGCCGGCGATGAAGAGGTTGTCGGGGGCGATGACAGCCGGATATTTCTCGGCCATATATTCGGGGGTGATGTAGGAGTAGCTGCCGGGCAGCAGGCGTTCCCACTTTTCTCGCAGGGTGAGGATACCCACGCGTATGTCGGCGACGGGGCGGGTAAAGGCCAGGGGCAGCAACTCGAGGTGCTGCTGGGGCGTGTCGAAAAGAATGATATTTTTCATAATCGTATGTAATGGATTGATAGACCAAAGGTAATGTAAATCTTGTGGAAAATCAAAATCTCGGGCGAGCTATTGCCTCGTAGCCGGTCGATTGAACAAATGGCCCGGTGTGGTCGTTTATGGGAAAAAAGAAGGATATGGAAAAGAATCGCTTTGTGCAACTGGTCGCCGGTATGCTGTACCGGACGAACCGGGACACGCTGACCTTGGATACCCGCTACAAGGGGCTGAAAGAGTGGAATTTTTTATTTGAAGTCTCGCTGGCGATGATGCTCGAGGAGGAGTATCACGTGGAGGTGACCCCCGAGGATTTCTCGAGTACGGTGACCCTCGACGAACTGTTTCAACGGGTGTGTGCCCCCGGTTTGGCCGGCAAGGAGTAAAACGAAATCTAGGAGGTGAACGGATATGAGCGGCTTGTCGGGAATTGTAGGAGAGGTAGAGCAGTTGGAACAGGTATTGCGGCGCATGTCGGAGGCCCAGCATCATCGGGGTCGCGAGACGCCCGTGGGGTGGGTCTCTTCCTTTGTCGATGCCCGGGTGGGACTGATGCACAACCGCATGAGCTCCATTGACCCGGCCCGGGCTCCGGGTCAGCCTTACGAAGATGCAGATACGGGGCTGGTGGTGATGCTCGACGGCGAGATATTCAACTACGGCGAGGTGCGCGACCAACTGACAAACTATTACGCATTTTCTACCGGGTGCATGTGCGAGGTGGTGGCCAAGGCTTACGACCGTTGGGGCGACGGTTGTTTCGACCGTTTCGAGGGCTTTTTTGCGCTGGTCGTTTACAACCGGTGGTCCGAGGATTTGCTGCTGTGCCGCGACCGTTTCGGCATCAAGCCGCTCTACTATGCCACCCAGCGGGGCAACCTCTATTTTGCTTCGGAGGTGCGGGCCCTGTTTGCCGGGGGTGTCAGGTCCCTGCTGTCGGCCGAGCGGTGGGCCGGTTATCTGGCCTATTCGACTTATGGCTCGCCCTACGAGACCTTCTGGGAAGGGGTGCACCAGTTGCCGGCCGGTTTTCTGCTGCATTATAACGGCTATTCGCTGGTCGAGAAGAGTTGGTACGAATTGGGAAAACGGGTCGAGGCCTGGAGCGACGAATCGCCCGAACGCAGGGCCGAAGCCTTTCGGGAGCAGATGCGATGCAGTGTGGGGTATAGCCTTATGGGCAAGATGCCCAAGGGCCTTTCGCTCGACGGGGGCGTAGAATCGGCCCTCTTCATTGCCCTGATGAAAGGGGCGGGCATCCCCCGCTATCTGAAGAGCTACATGCACTATCGCGGCAAGTTGCACCAGAGCGGCGTGCTGTGGGGTGCCGAACAGTTGTCGGCTACGGCCGTGCCGCTGGAGTTGGTGGCTATTACCCCCACGATGCTGGTGAAGGAGCTCGACTACCTGGCCCGTTGGCAGGAAGAGCCTGTCGACGGGGTGGAGATGGTGGCCCGGTCGGCTTTCCTGCGAGTGATGCGCAAGCGGGGGCTGGCGGTAGTCAGTGGCGGTTGGGGATTGGCCCACTTTCTGGACGATGCTGTTTTGCCGGGCGATCGCTACACGTCGCTGGTACCCTCGGAGGTGCTGTCGGCCGACTTCCGGCAACTGGCCCGCAAGCCCCGGTACCGGCGGCTGTTCGAGTCGGAAAACAGCCATTTGAAGTTCTGCGACTTGTGTTATGAGCGCATCCCCCACCTGTTGCGATGTGCCGACAAGATGAGCATGTACTATGGCGTGCAGATACGCAATGCCTTTTTGAACCACAATCTCATAGAGATAGCCTTTGCCTTGGCCGGGGACAGCCCTTCGGGGCGGGAGCGCAAGCGGTGGTTCGACAGCGAAGTCGTAACCCCTTTGCTGGCAGGTTCGGTGAGATTGGCTCCGAAGAGTGAGGCGGCGGAGCCGGTGCTTCCCGCCGAGATGAAACGGTGGGCCGACGAAGTGGTGCTCGACCTGCGTTACGGACGGGTGTCGGAGTGGTTCGACCATACCCGCCTGGAACGGGCCTGGCGACACGAAGCCGACGACCTCTTTGCCGACCCGGTGAAGGTGTGGAAACTCCTCTCGCTCTGCCTGCAGCTGAAAAGTCTGACCTGACCGACATCCGGGCCGACAGACCGGCCGTCGGCAGCCCGTTGCGGCTGCAAAAATAAAAGGCTCTTTATGCAGCGCTTTTTCTTGACTTTCACTACCTTTGCACCCAAAATCAAACGTGATGAAATTTATAGAGCAAAAGTTAAAGGGAGCCTTTGTCATCGAGCCGCAAGTGTTCGGCGACAGCCGGGGCTACTTTATGGAGAGTTATAAAAAAGAACTTTTCGACCGCTATGTAGGGCCCGTCGATTTTATTCAGGACAACGAGTCGCGGTCGAGCTACGGGGTGTTGCGCGGCCTCCATTTCCAGAAGGGCGAATATTCGCAGGCCAAACTAGTGAGGGTGACGCAAGGCCGTGTGTATGACGTGATTGTCGATTTGCGCCGCTCGTCGCCCACCTTCGGCCAGTATATCGGGGTAGAGCTCTCCGACGACAACAAGCGCCAGCTCTTCGTGCCGCGCGGATTTGCCCACGGCTTTACCGTATTGAGCGAGACGGCCCAGTTCTGCTACAAGGTCGACAACGTGTATGCCCCTGAACACGAGGCTACGTTGCTCTACAACGACCCGCATGTGGGTGTGGTATGGCCGGTGAAGCCCGAAGATATGCTGCTCTCGCCGAAAGATATGAAAGGACTTGGGTTCGATGAAATCGAGACATTCGAGTAACGGGCGGGAATATAAATCACAGTTGTCGGTCGTTGATGACATGACTGATGACATGACGATAAAATGCCGAAAAATAATCTGAATATATTTGGTTTTTAATGATTTAGTGATTATCTTTGCACCACTTTTGATGCCTTAAAAGGTCGAAGCGTTTATATAATCGGTTGATTATGTGAAAGCTATGGCCAATTTTAGCATCTTGGACAGAGAGAATAAAAAGGAAAATTATAAGTAAAAAGATTTTTAAAAAAAGTTCTAAGAAATGCCTACGATTCAACAATTAGTAAGAAAAGGACGGGTTGTTTTGGAAGACAAGAGTAAATCTCCTGCATTGGATTCATGTCCGCAAAGACGTGGCGTGTGTGTGAGAGTTTACACGACGACTCCTAAGAAACCTAACTCTGCCATGCGTAAAGTTGCTCGTGTACGTTTAACCAACGGTAAAGAGGTGAACTCTTACATCCCGGGTGAAGGTCACAATCTGCAAGAGCACTCTATCGTACTCGTTCGTGGCGGTCGTGTGAAAGACCTCCCTGGTGTACGTTATCACATCGTACGCGGTACGTTGGATACTGCCGGTGTAGGTGGCCGCACGCAACGTCGCTCGAAATATGGAGCCAAGAGACCTAAAGCAGGAGCTGCACCTGCCGCAAAAGGTAAGAAATAATCGACACCTTTTATAAAAAGCCAGCAAAGAGATTAAAAAGAATTAGTGTCAAACACTGGTTCGCGTTTATTGGATAGGCTGATTGGGTTGAGTAAATGAAATCGGCGGATTTCGTTGAAGATGTAAAGAACAGCAACCAAAAACAAGAACGACAATTTATTGTAAAAAATGAGAAAAGCAAAACCAAAGAAACGGGTTGTATTACCAGATCCCGTATTCAATGATGTAAGGGTTTCAAAATTTGTGAACCACTTGATGTATGATGGCAAGAAAAATACTGCCTACTCTATTTTCTACAGCGCACTGGAGATTGCGAAATCGAAATTGCCCAACGAGGAGAAATCGGCCCTCGAAATCTGGAAGAAAGCCCTGGAAAATATTACACCTCAAGTAGAGGTTAAGTCTCGCCGTGTGGGTGGTGCTACTTTCCAAGTACCTACGGAAATCCGCCCCGACCGTAAGGAATCTATTTCAATGAAAAATCTTATTATCTATTCTCGTAAGAGAGGTGGCAAAACGATGGCCGACAAACTGGCTGCCGAAATTGTCGACGCTTTCAACGAGCAGGGTGGTGCATTCAAACGTAAAGAAGACATGCACAAGATGGCCGAGGCTAACCGTGCATTCGCTCACTTTAGATTTTAATTGAATAAAATAAGGAATAAAGAAAATGGCAAAATCTGACGCTCATTTGAAATATACCAGAAATATTGGTATTATGGCACACATCGATGCCGGTAAGACAACGACTTCGGAACGTATTCTGTACTACACGGGGTTGACGCACAAAATCGGCGAGGTACACGACGGTGCCGCTACCATGGACTGGATGGAGCAGGAGCAGGAGCGCGGTATCACGATTACGTCGGCCGCTACTACCGCTTTCTGGAACTATAAAGGCGAGAAATACAAAATCAACCTGATTGATACTCCGGGGCACGTCGACTTTACCGTAGAGGTAGAGCGTTCGTTGCGTGTGCTCGATGGTGCTGTGGCTACATTCTGTGCAGTAGGTGGTGTTGAGCCCCAATCTGAAACCGTATGGCGCCAGGCCGATAAATACAATGTTCCGCGTATCGGTTATGTAAACAAGATGGACCGTTCGGGTGCCAACTTCTTTGAGGTGGTTCGCCAGCTGAAAGATGTACTGGGCGCAAACCCCTGTCCCATCCAAGTACCTATCGGTGCTGAGGAGACTTTCAAAGGCGTAGTCGACCTGATTCGCATGAAAGCCATCTACTGGCACGACGAAACGATGGGTGCCGACTACAGCATGGAGGAAATTCCCGACAGCTTGAAAGCCGAGTGCGACGAGTGGAGAGACAAGATGCTCGAGAAAATCGCCGAGTGCGACGACGAGTTGATGGAAAAATATTTCGCCGATCCTTCGACGATTACCGAAGAGGAAATCATGCGCGCTATCCGCAAAGGCACCTTGGCCATGCAAATCGTACCTATGATTTGTGGTTCGTCGTTTAAGAATAAAGGTGTACAACCCCTGCTCGATGCCGTTTGTGCATTCTTGCCCAGCCCGGTAGATACTCCGGCCGTGGTAGGTCACGATGTAAACGACCCCGAGAAAGAAGTGGTACGTCACCCCTCTTTTGACCAACCGATGTGCGCCCTCGCCTTCAAGATTGCTACCGACCCCTATGTAGGACGTCTCTGCTTCTTCCGTGTATACTCGGGCGAGATTGTAGCCGGCTCTTATGTGCTCAATTCGCGTTCGGGCAAGAAAGAGCGTGTGTCGCGTCTGTTCCAGATGCACTCCAACAAACAGAATCCCAAAGACTCGATCGACTGTGGTGATATAGGTGCAGGTGTAGGCTTCAAGGATATCCGCACGGGTGACACGCTGTGTGCCGAAGATGCTCCCATCGTGCTCGAAGCCATGGATTTCCCCGCTCCCGTGATTGGTATCGCCGTAGAGCCCAAAACTCAGAAAGACCTCGACAAGCTGGGTATTGGCTTGCAGAAGCTGGCCGAAGAGGATCCTACCTTCACCGTAGCTACCAACGAGGAGACGGGACAAACGGTTATCAGCGGTATGGGTGAGCTCCACCTGGAGATTATTATCGACCGTCTGAAACGTGAGTTCAAGGTAGAATGTAACCAGGGCCGTCCCCAAGTTACCTACAAAGAGGCCATCACCAAACCGGTTGAACTCCGCGAGGTATTCAAGAAACAGACGGGTGGTCGTGGTAAGTTTGCCGACATCATCGTACGCGTAGAGCCCTCGACCCGCGAAGAGGCCGGTCTCGAATTCGTAGATGAAGTAAAAGGCGGTAACATTCCCAAGGAGTTCATCCCCTCGATTCAGAAAGGTTTCACTACGGCCATGAAGAACGGTGTATTGGCCGGCTTCCCGGTAGACAGCCTGAAGGTAACCGTACTCGATGGTTCGTTCCACCCCGTAGACTCTG
This sequence comes from uncultured Barnesiella sp., assembly GCA_902471075.1. GTDB lineage: Bacteria > Bacteroidota > Bacteroidia > Bacteroidales > Barnesiellaceae > Barnesiella. The sequence continues at coordinate 215,196 of CABRIW010000001.1, forward strand.
ACCAGTTGTCGTTCGAACTCTGTGCCATCCAGGCCTTCAAGAAAGCCTGCGAAAAGGCCGGTCCCGTATTGCTCGAGCCTATCATGAAGATCGAGGTAGTAACCCCCGAAGAGAGCATGGGTGATGTAATCTCCGACTTGAACAAACGCCGCGGTCAAATCGAAGGTATGGAGTCGAGCCGTTCGGGCGCCCGTATCGTGAAAGCAACGGCACCTCTGGCCGAGATGTTCGGTTATGTAACCGCCCTGCGTACCATCACTTCGGGTCGTGCCACTTCGACGATGTCGTTCTCGCACTATGCCGAGGTAAGCTCGTCGATTGCCAAGAATGTGTTGACCGAAGTAAACGGTAGAGTAGATTTATTGTAATTTGTAATTAAACCATCAAATATCAATATGAGCCAAAAAATCAGAATTAAATTGAAGTCTTACGACCACAACTTGGTTGACAAGTCGGCCGAGAAAATCGTAAAGACGGTGAAAGCTACGGGAGCAGTAGTGAGCGGGCCTATACCTCTACCTACTCACAAACGTATCTTCACGGTAAACCGCTCGACTTTCGTAAACAAGAAATCGAGAGAGCAATTCGAGTTGTCTTCGTTCAAGCGTCTTATCGACATCTACAGCTCGACGGCCAAGACCGTAGACGCCTTGATGAAATTGGAGTTGCCCAGCGGCGTGGATGTAGAAATTAAAGTGTGATTCAACAAAAATTAAGTAGAAATGCCAGGATTATTAGGAAAAAAAATCGGAATGACATCCGTTTTCAGTGCCGAGGGTAAAAATGTACCATGCACTGTTATCGAAGTTGGTCCTTGCGTGGTTACGCAAATCAAAACCGTTGAAAAGGATGGTTACGAGGCAGTACAAGTAGGTTTTATCGACAAGAAGGATAAACACACTACGAAGCCCGAAGCCGGCCATTTCAAGAAAGCAGGCGTAACACCCAAGAGACACTTGGCCGAGTTCAAATTCGATACCGAATACAAATTGGGCGACACGATTGCCGTCGATTTGTTTGAAGGTACGGATTACGTAGATGTAATCGGCGTATCAAAAGGTAAAGGTTTCCAAGGTGTAGTTAAGCGTCATGGTTTCGGCGGTGTAGGCCAGACCACTCACGGTCAGCACAACCGCTTGCGTGCCCCCGGTTCTATCGGTGCATGTTCGTACCCTGCCCGTGTGTTCAAGGGTACCCGTATGGCCGGCCAGATGGGTAACAGCCGTGTAACCGTGCAAAACCTTCAAGTGTTAAAAGTAATACCCGAGCACAATCTTTTGCTCATCAAAGGATCGGTACCGGGCAGTAAAGGTTCAATCGTAATAATTGAGAAATAATGGAACTGAGCGTATATAACATTAAAGGTGAGGACACCGGTAAGAAGGTTGTTCTGGACGACTCCGTATTCGGAATCGAGCCCAACGATCACGCCGTATATCTCGATGTGAAACAATACTTGGCCAACCTGCGTCAAGGAACTCACAAATCCAAAGAAAGAAGTGAAGTATCGGGTAGTACCCGCAAACTGAAAAGACAAAAAGGAACGGGCGGCGCTCGTAGCGGTGATATCAACTCGCCGGTTATGATCGGTGGTGGCCGTGTATTCGGTCCCAAACCCCGTGACTACCGTTTCAAACTGAACAAGAAAGTGAAAGAACTCGCCCGCAAGTCGGCATTGACTTACAAGGCTCAGGAGAATGCCATCGTAGTGGTAGAGGACTTCTCTTTCGATGCCCCCAAGACCAAGGAATTCGTAAACTTGCTGAAAAATTTGCAAGTTGCTGATAAAAAGTCACTTTTGGTTTTATCGGAACAAAATAAAAACGTATATTTGTCGGCCCGTAATCTTACGGGAACAAATGTGGTAACGGTTTCGGAGCTCAACACCTACAAAGTATTGGACAACAAGGCTTTGATTTTGACGGAGAGCACGGTAGCCGCTATCAATAACTTTTGATGTAAGGAGGCTTAAATATGGGAATTATTATTAAACCTATCGTAACAGAGAAAATGACGGCCATGGGCGAGAAATACAATCGCTATGGTTTCCGTGTGGACCCGAAGGCCGACAAGTTGCAAATCAAGAAAGCCGTAGAAGCGATGTACAACGTGACGGTCGTATCGGTAAACACGATGAACTATCGTGGCAAAAACAAAAGCCGCTACACCAAGACCGGTCTCATCTCGGGTAAGACGGCCGCTTATAAGAAAGCCTTGGTTACATTGAAAGAAGGAGAAACTATTGATTTTTATAGCAATATCTAATTAAACAATGGCAGTAAGAAAATTAAAGCCCACAACACCGGGGCAAAGACACAAAGTTATTGGTGCATTTGATAATATCACTGCTAGCGCGCCAGAAAAATCTCTTGTAAGAGGTGTCAGAAAATCGGGTGGTCGTAACAATGAAGGGCATCTGACGATGCGCTACATTGGCGGCGGTCACAAGAGAAAATACAGATTGATCGACTTCAAGAGAAACAAAGACGGTGTACCCGCTACTGTAAAGACGATCGAATACGACCCGAACCGTTCGGCCCGTATCGCTCTCTTGTTCTATGCAGACGGTGAAAAACGTTACATTATTGCACCCAACGGCTTGGAAGTTGGAGCAACCTTGATGTCTGGAGAAAATGCAGCTCCTGAGGTAGGAAATGCGTTGCCCTTGAAAAACATACCTATCGGTACTGTTATTCACAACATCGAGTTGCGTCCGGGTCAAGGAGCCTTCCTGGTTCGCTCGGCCGGCACGTTTGCTCAGTTGACTTCGAGAGAAGGCGATTATGCAATTATCAAATTACCTTCTGGAGAAACCAGAAAAATCCTCGCAACCTGTAAAGCCACGATCGGCAGCGTAGGAAACTCGGATCACGCCCTCGAACGCTCGGGTAAAGCCGGACGCTCGCGCTGGTTGGGCCGTCGTCCTCGCAACCGTGGTGTCGTGATGAACCCTGTAGATCACCCGATGGGTGGTGGTGAAGGTCGTGCATCAGGTGGACACCCCAGATCGAGAAAAGGCTTGTATGCAAAAGGTTTGAAGACCAGAGCTCCGAAGAAACACTCTTCGAAGTATATAATTGAAAGAAGGAAAAAGTAATCTGATAAATTGACAACAACATGAGTCGTTCATTAAAAAAAGGCCCATATATCAGTGTGAAGCTGGATAAAAAAGTTGCCGCCATGGAGGCATCAGGCAAAAAGTCTGTGATCAAAACATGGTCGCGTGCATCTATGATTTCACCCGAATTCGTAGGGCATACTTTTGCAGTACACAATGGTAATAAATTTATTCCCGTATACGTTACCGAAAACATGGTAGGCCACAAGCTCGGCGAGTTTGCTCCTACGCGTACATTCCGCGGACATGCAGGTAACAAGAAAAAATAAGGCCTGAGGGAATGCGAGTTTTAATACAATTAAAGAATTGAAAAATGGGTGCAAGAAAAAGAGAATCAGCCAATAGAAGGAAGGAAGCTCTGAAAACTCAATATTTCGCCAAGTTGAACAATGTTCCTACCTCTCCCCGTAAAATGCGCTTGGTAGCCGATATGGTAAGAGGTATGGAGGTATTCAAAGCCTTGGGCGTATTGAAGTTCTCGAATAAGGAAGCTTCGCAAAGACTGGAAAAACTGTTGCGTTCGGCCATTGCCAACTGGGAGCAAAAGAACGAGCGCAAGGCCGAAAGCGGAGAACTGTACATCTCGACAATCTATGTAGATTGCGCAGCAATGTTGAAGCGTCTTCGTCCGGCTCCGCGAGGACGAGGTTACCGGATTCGCAAACGTTCGAATCACGTAACATTGTTTGTCGATACAATAAATAAAAACAATAACAAAAACTAATTGCTGGATGGGACAGAAAGTAAATCCGATAAGTAACCGTTTGGGAATCATCAGAGGTTGGGATTCCAATTGGTATGGCGGTAAAAACTATGGTGACAGGTTGTTGGAAGACAGCAAGATCCGGAAGTATTTGAATGCCCGTCTTGCAAAAGCCAGCGTTTCACGCATAGTTATAGAACGTACGTTGAAGTTGATCACTATTACCGTGTGCACGGCTCGTCCGGGTCTGATCATCGGTAAAGGCGGTCAAGAGGTAGACAAGCTCAAGGAAGAGTTGAAGAAGATTACCGACAAGGACGTACAGATCAATATCTACGAGGTAAAACGCCCCGAACTCGACGCCGAAATCGTGGCCAGCAACATCGCTCGCCAGATCGAAGGCAAAATCGCTTACCGTCGTGCCGTGAAGATGGCCATCGCTTCGACGATGCGCATGGGCGCCGAGGGTATCAAAGTACAAGTGTCGGGTCGTTTGAACGGCGCCGAAATGGCTCGTTCCGAAATGTACAAAGAGGGTAGAACGCCTCTGCACACATTGCGTGCCGATATTGACTATGCCTTGGTAGAGGCTCTTACGAAAGTAGGTATCATCGGTATCAAGGTTTGGATCTGCCGTGGCGAAATCTACGGAAAGAAAGACCTGGCACCCGCGTTTACCAACAATGCCAAAGAGGCACGTGGTGGAAACGGAGGACCGAAAAAGGGCTTCAGAAAACCCAAAACTAACCGCTAAACGAAAATTGAACTATGTTACAACCGAAAAAAACTAAATTCAGAAGACAGCAAAAAGGCCGCCAAAAGGGCAATGCCCAAAGAGGCAACCAGTTGGCTTTCGGCTCTTTCGGCATCAAGTCGTTAGATACGAAATGGATTACAGGTCGTCAAATCGAGGCCGCTCGTGTCGCTGTAACACGTTATATGCAACGTCAAGGTCAGATCTGGATCCGCATATTCCCCGACAAACCTATCACGAAGAAGCCGGCCGATGTACGTATGGGTAAAGGTAAAGGTAATCCCGAGGGATTCGTATTCCCCATTACCCCGGGTCGTGTTATCATCGAGGTAGAAGGTGTACCTTATGAGATCGCCAAGGAGGCTCTGCGCTTGGGTGCCCAGAAACTCCCTATTACTACTAAGTTCGTTGTTCGTCGTGACTACGACGCCAGTCAAAATGTGTAAGTTATGAAAAAAGCAGAAGTAAAAGAATTAGGCTCCAAAGAATTGCAAGAGAGATTGGATGCAGCCGTAGTTGCACTCAACCAGATGGAGATCAACCACAGCATTTCGCCGTTGGACAGTCCTGCTAAGATAACTCACGAACGCAGGATGATTGCGCGCATGAAAACCGAGTTGCGCAAACGTGAACTTAATAAAAAATAATCAGCCACATATCTAAGATGGAAAGTAGAAATTTAAGAAAAGAGAGAGTCGGTGTGGTTTCCAGCAACAAGATGGAAAAGACGGTTACCGTAACCGTGAAATGGAAAGAGAAACACCCGATCTATGGTAAATTCGTGAACAAGACGAAGAAATACCATGCTCATGACGAGAAGAACGAATGCAACATCGGTGATACCGTGCGGCTGATGGAGACTCGTCCCTTGAGCAAAACGAAGAGATGGAGAGTAGTAGAAATCATCGAAAGAGCTAAGTAATTATGATACAACAAGAATCAAGACTTACAGTAGCTGATAACAGCGGAGCTAAGGAAGCTCTTTGTATTCGCGTGTTGGGTGGTACCGGCCGCCGCTATGCGTCGGTAGGCGACGTGATTGTCGTAGCAATCAAGAGCGCCATCCCCTCGAGCGATGTGAAAAAAGGCGCCGTATCGAAAGCCATTATCGTGCGCACGAAAAAGGAAATCCGTCGTCAAGACGGCTCGTATATCCGCTTCGACGACAATGCTTGTGTATTGTTGAACAATGCGGGTGAGTTGCGCGGCAGCCGTATCTTTGGCCCGGTAGCCCGTGAGCTGCGTGCCGTGAATATGAAAATCGTGTCGTTGGCACCCGAAGTACTTTAATCGAATAAAGCGAAAGATTAAATGAGCAAGTTACATATCAAAAAGGGAGATACAGTCTATGTAAACGCCGGTGAAGACAAAGGCAAGACCGGTCGTGTACTGAGCGTGTTGGTAAAAGAGCAACGTGCCATCGTAGAAGGTATCAACATGGTATCGAAGAGTACCAAACCCAATGCCAAAAACCCCCAGGGAGGTATAGTGAAGAAAGAAGCTCCTATTCATATTTCGAACTTGAATCCTCTGGATCCGAAGACCGGGAAAGCTACCCGCATCGGCCGGAAGAAAAATGAAGCAGGCGTTTCAGTACGTTATTCCAAAAAATCAGGAGAGGAGATTAAGTAATGAACAACACCGCAAATCTGAAGAAAGAATATCTTGAAAGAATCGTGCCCGCCTTGCAGAAGGAGTTCAACTACTCGTCGATCATGCAGGTGCCTGTTTTGAAAAAGATCGTGATCAATCAAGGTCTTGGCGAAGCAACGGCCGACAAGAAAATCATCGAAACCGCCATCAACGAGTTGACGGCCATCACCGGTCAGAAAGCAGTGGCAACCCTCTCGCGCAAGGATATCTCGAATTTCAAGCTGCGTAAGAAGATGCCCATCGGTGTGATGGTAACCCTCCGTCACGAGCGCATGTACGAGTTCCTGGAGCGTCTGGTACGCGTGTCTCTTCCCCGTATCCGCGACTTCAAAGGTATCGAAAGCAAACTCGATGGACGAGGCAACTACACCCTCGGAATTCAGGAGCAAATCATTTTCCCTGAAATAAATATCGATAGTATTACCAAAATTATGGGAATGAATATTACCTTTGTAACCTCTGCCAAAACCGACGAGGAAGGGTATGCTCTTCTCAAAGCATTTGGCTTACCTTTTAAAAACGCAAAAAAAGACTAAGATATGGCAAAAGAATCGATGAAAGCTCGTGAAGTGAAGAGAGCCAAGCTGGTTGCCAAATATGCCGAAAAGAAAAAACAACTCAAGGCAGAAGGCAATTACGAGGCCCTTCAACTGCTGCCGAAAAACGCATCGCGTGTACGTCTGCACAACCGCTGCAAGATTACCGGTCGTCCCAAAGGCTACATCCGTCAGTTTGGGATTTCCCGTATCCAATTCCGCGAAATGGCTTCGGCAGGTCTTATCCCGGGCGTAAAGAAAGCAAGCTGGTAATTATTTTTAGTGTTAAATATTGTCCGGAGACTCCGGATCAATTTAAACAAATTTTTATATGACAGATCCAATAGCAGATTATCTGACAAGATTGAGAAACGCCATCAAGGCTCACCACAGAGTTGTTGAAGTGCCTTCCTCGAAATTGAAAAAAGAAATCACGAAAATCCTTTTTGAAAAAGGCTACATTCTCAATTACAAGTTTGTAGAAGACGGTCCCCGAGGCACCATCAAGATTGCCTTGAAGTACGACCCCGTAAACAAAGTGAGCGCAATCCAGAAGCTGATTCGCATCTCGAGTCCCGGTTTGCGCCGTTATACCGGCTACAAAGACATGCCGCGTGTATTGAATGGTTTGGGTATTGCAATTCTCTCCACCTCGAAAGGCGTGATGACCAACAAAGAGGCCAGCGACCTGAAGATCGGCGGTGAGGTATTATGTTACATTTACTAATTAAAAGGAGGTATATATTATGTCAAGAATAGGAAAATTGCCCATAGTAGTACCCGCCGGAGTTACCGTTACTATCTCCGGAAATGAGGTAAAGGTAAAAGGACCCAAAGGGGAGCTGTCGCAGACCGTATCGCCCGAAATTAAAGTTGAAATGGTAGACGGGGCTATCCACGTGACCCGGCCTAATGATGAGAAACAAACCCGTGCCCTCCACGGTCTCTACCGTGCCCTTATCCACAACATGGTGGTAGGCGTTTCGGAAGGTTACAAGAAAGAGATGGAGCTGGTCGGCGTAGGCTACCGTGCCCAAAGCCAAGGCCAGGTGCTCGAGCTCTCGCTGGGCTATTCGCACGCCATCTTCTTGCGCCTCCCTGCCGAAATCAAGGTAGAAGCCAAATCGGAGAGAAACAAAAACCCGCTGATTATTCTCGAATCGTGCGACAAGCAACTGATCGGCCAGGTATGTGCCAAGATCCGTTCGCTGCGCAAGCCCGAACCTTACAAGGGTAAAGGTATCAAGTTCGTTGGTGAGGTAATCCGTAGAAAATCGGGTAAATCGGCAGGTGCCAAATAATCATTAAACAGGTATTATCATGACAACGAAGATAGAAAGAAGAATCAAAATCAAAACCCGCATACGCGGTAAAGTTTCCGGCACGGCCGAGCGTCCCCGTATGACGGTGTTTAGAAGCAATAAGCAAATATATGTGCAATTGGTCGATGACCTCACCGGCAGAACTCTTGCCGCCGCCTCGTCCAGAGGCATGGAAGCCGCTCCCAAAAAGGAGATGGCAGCCAAGGTAGGTGAAGCTATCGCCAAGAAAGCACAGGAAGCCGGTATTACCACGGTTGTATTTGACCGCAACGGTTACCTGTATCATGGGAGAGTAAAAGAATTAGCTGACGCTGCCCGCAACGGTGGCCTTAAATTTTAATCGTCATGACAGGAAAAATAAATAGAGTAAAATCGACAAACGACATCGAGTTGAAAGACCGTCTGGTTGCCATCAACCGTGTAACGAAAGTAACCAAGGGTGGCCGTACGTTCAGCTTCTCGGCTATTGTCGTAGTGGGCAACGAAGCCGGTATCGTAGGCTGGGGCCTGGGTAAAGCGAGCGAGGTAACTACCGCTATCGCCAAAGGTGTGGAAGCTGCCAAGAAGAACCTGGTGAAAGTACCGGTTCTCAAAGGTACCATCCCCCACGATCAGCTGGCCAAATTCGGCGGTGCCCTCGTATATATCAAACCTGCTTCTCCGGGTACCGGAGTAAAGGCCGGTGGTGCCATGCGTGCCGTACTTGAAAGCGTAGGTATCACCGACGTGCTGGCCAAGTCGAAAGGTTCGTCCAACCCCCACAACCTGGTGAAAGCCACGATTGCTGCCTTGTGCGAACTGAGAGATGCGGCTACCGTAGCTCAAAACAGAGGTATCTCTGTAGAAAAAGTCTTTAAAGGTTAATACGGAGGAGAAGCAATGGAAAAGATAAAGATCAAACAAGTAAAGAGCCGCATCAACTGCCCCGCTGTACAGAAGAAGACACTTGATGCACTGGGCTTGAGAAAACTCAACCACGTCGTAGAACACGACGCTACCCCCCAAATCCTGGGTATGGTAGAGAAGGTAAAACACCTGGTGAAAGTAGTTGAGTAATTTTATCCATCGATTAAAAAAAAGTAACAATATGGACTTGAGTAATTTAAAACCCGCCGAAGGGTCAACCAAAACAAGAAAGAGAATCGGTCGCGGACCGGGTTCGGGTTTGGGTGGAACTTCTACCAGAGGTCATAAAGGAGCAAAGTCGCGTTCGGGTTACAAACGCAAAATCGGTTTCGAGGGCGGTCAGATGCCTCTCCAACGCCGTGTTCCGAAATTTGGCTTCAAGAATATAAATCGTGTAGAATACAAAGGTATCAACCTCGAGGCTCTGCAATCGCTGGCCGATAGCCAGAAACTGGAGAAAATCGACATTGAAACACTTGTGGCTGCCGGATTTATCTCTTCAAATCAGTTAGTGAAAATTCTTGGTAAAGGTGCTCTTACGGCCAAATTGGAAGTCTGCGCTCACGCATTCTCCAAGACTGCCGAAGCTGCTATCGTTGCCGCAGGTGGAACAGTAGTCAAACTCTAATACAATGAGAGCAATAGAAACTATAAAAAACATTTGGAAAATCGAAGACCTCCGCAAGCGTATCATCACCACTATCCTGCTGGTGCTGGTATACCGCGTGGGGTCATACGTCGTGCTTCCGGGTATCGATCCTGCCAATCTGGATGCCTTGCGCAACCAGACGAGCAAGGGTCTGATGCAGTTGCTCGATATGTTTTCGGGAGGTGCATTCTCCAACGCTTCGATTTTTGCATTGGGAATTATGCCTTATATCACCGCCTCGATTGTAATCCAATTGCTGGGTATGGTGATGCCCTCGTTCCAGAAGCTGCAACGCGAAGGCGAGAGCGGTCGTACGAAACTTAACCAATACACCCGCTATTTGACCGTTATCATTCTGCTCCTGCAAGGTCCCGCCTACTTGGTGAACCTGAAAGTACAGATGGGTTCGGCCTTATTCCCCTCCGGTTGGTTGTTTATAGTTTCTTCTACAATCGTGCTTGCTGCCGGCAGTATGTTTATCATGTGGCTGGGCGAACGTATCACCGACAAAGGTATCGGTAACGGTATCTCGTTCATCATCCTGGTCGGTATCATCGCCCGTCTGCCGCTGGCTTTCGCCGCCGAGTTTACCAGCCGTCTGGCTTCGAAACAAGGTGGTTTGGTGATGTTCCTGGTCGAGATTGTCTTCCTGCTGGCCGTTATCGCCGCAGCCATACTGCTCGTACAGGGCACCCGGAAAGTCCCCGTACAATACGCCAAACGTATTGTCGGTAACAAACAATACGGCGGCGCTCGCCAGTATATCCCCTTGAAGGTCAACACGGCCGGTGTAATGCCTATCATCTTTGCCCAGGCCATCATGTTTATCCCCATCACCATTGCCGGGTTCAGCGTGTCGAACGCCAGCCCCTTCTGGCAATCGTTCATGTCGATGACGGGATTCTGGTACAACTTCGTATTTGCATTCCTGATCATAATCTTCACCTACTTCTATACGGCAATCACCGTGCAACCCACGCAGATGGCCGAGGATATGAAACGCAACAACGGCTTCATCCCCGGTGTGAAACCCGGTAAGAAGACCGCCGACTACCTCGACTCGATCATGTCGAGAATCACGTTGCCTGGTTCTATCTTCCTGGCTATCGTGGCCATCATGCCGGCCTTTGCCCAGATTTGCGGTGTGAGTGCCGAGTTCGCACAGTTCTTCGGCGGAACGTCGCTGCTCATCTTGGTAGGTGTAGTGTTGGATACTTTGCAACAAATCGAAAGCCATTTGATGATGCGCCATTACGACGGTCTGATGAAATCGGGCCGCATTAAAGGTCGTAGCGGTGCTTATTAAAACAAGGGAGTATAGATAATGATTTATCTTAAAACAGACGAAGAGATAGAGTTGATGCGGGAGAGTAATCTCTTGGTGGGCATGACCCTGGGCGAAATGGCCAAGTGGGTAGCCCCCGGGATTACCACCCTCCGGCTCGACAAGATAGCCGAGGAGTTTATCCGTGACCACGGGGCCGAACCCGGGTTCCTGGGTTACGCCGGCTATCCCAACTCTCTTTGCATCTCGGTCAACGAGGTAATTGTACACGGCATTCCCAACAGCTATGCCCTGCGCGAAGGCGACATCGTGTCGATTGACTGCGGCGTAGTGAAAAACGGCTTCAACGGCGATTCGGCCTACACCTTCTGTGTGGGCGAGGTCGCTCCCGAAGTGAAACAGCTGCTCAAGACCACCAAAGAGTCGCTCTATCTGGGTATCGAGCATGCAGTCGAGGGAAAACGCATAGGCGATATAGGCCATGCCATCCAAACCTATTGCGAAGCTCGTGGTTATTCTGTAGTGAGGGAACTGTGTGGCCACGGTGTGGGCAAGCACCTGCACGAAGAGCCCAATGTCCCCAATTACGGACGGCCGGGTACCGGCCCGTTGCTCAAGAACGGCATGTGTATTGCCATCGAGCCCATGATTAACCTGGGTTCACGCAATATCGTCATCGAGCGCGACGGTTGGACCACCCGCACACGCGATCGCAAACCCGCTGCTCACTTCGAGCACACGATAGCAATCAAAGGAGGGAAGGCCGATATACTCTCTTCGTTTGAATATGTAGAGCAAGTTTTAGGAGACAAATCAATTTAACTATAATTTATGGCGAAGCAAGCTGCAATAGAACAAGATGGTGTAATCGTGGAGGCATTGTCGAATGCCATGTTCCGCGTAGAGTTGGAAAACGGGCATGAGATAACCGCTCATATCTCGGGAAAGATGCGTATGCACTTCATCAAGATACTCCCGGGTGATAAGGTGCGGATCGAAATGTCGCCCTATGATTTGACCAAAGGAAGAATTGCTTTTAGATATAAATAAAAAACAACGATATGAAAGTAAGAGCATCATTGAAAAAACGTACGCCCGATAGCAAGATCGTGAGAAGACACGGCCGTTTGTACGTAATTAACAAGAAAAATCCTAAGTATAAACAACGTCAAGGATAATTTTATTTATTATTTTTGCAAATTAAAAGATTCAATATATGGCAATAAGAATTGTTGGTGTAGACCTGCCGCAAAATAAGAGAGGAGAGATCGCCTTGACCTATATCTATGGTATCGGTCGTAGCGCGGCTAATTCCATTTTGAGTAAAGCCGGCATTGACAAAGACATCAAAGTGAAAGATTGGACCGACGACCAGTCGGCAAAAGTACGTGAAATCATCAGTACCGAGTATAAGGTGGAGGGTGACCTTCGTACCGAAATACAGCTGAACATCAAGCGTCTGATGGACATCGGTTGCTACCGGGGTATCCGTCACCGTATCGGTTTGCCTGTGAGAGGCCAGAGCACCAAGAACAACGCTCGTACGCGTAAAGGTAAAAAGAAAACCGTTGCAAATAAGAAAAAAGCTACTAAATAATAAGTAAGTATGGCAAAAAAAACAGTCGCAGCAAAGAAGAGGATTGTGAAGGTTGATGCCGTTGGCCAGGCCCATATCCATTCTTCGTTCAACAACATTATTGTAACACTTGCCAACAGCGAAGGTCAGGTGATTTCGTGGTCGTCGGCAGGTAAAATGGGCTTCAGAGGCTCTAAGAAAAATACTCCTTACGCCGCTCAAATGGCCGCACAAGATTGTGCAAAAGTGGCTTATGACCTGGGCTTGAGGAAAGTGAAAGCCTATGTAAAAGGCCCCGGAAACGGCCGTGAATCGGCTGTGAGAACTATTCATGGCGCTGGTATCGAAGTAACCGAGATCATCGACGTAACTCCGCTGCCGCACAATGGTTGTCGTCCTCCTAAAAGAAGAAGAGTTTAATTTTTCTTTATTTGTAAACAGAGAATCCCGAACAGTGAATAAGATTGCATAATAATCCTCTCTGCAATCGCGGCTGCACTCTTCTCGGTTCGCAATATTTAATAATTAAAAATTTTTAGAAATGGCAAGATATACCGGACCTAGAACAAAAATCGCTCGTAAATTTGGCGAAGCTATTTTTGGCCCCGATAAAGTTCTTACGAAAAAGAACTATCCCCCGGGACAACACGGCATCAACAAGAGAAGAAAAACTTCCGAGTATGGCGTTCAGCTTCGTGAAAAGCAAAAAGCCAAATACACTTACGGTGTATTGGAAAGACAATTTAGAAACCTCTTCGAGAAGGCTTCTCGTACCAAAGGTGTGAAGGGTGAAGTGCTCCTTCAACTGCTCGAAGTTCGTCTCGACAATGTGGTATTCCGTTTGGGCATCGCTCCCACGCGTGCCGCTGCCCGTCAGCTCGTGCTGCACCGTCACATCGTTGTCGACGGAAAAGTGGTGAATATCCCGTCGTATTCGGTGAAACCGGGTCAAGTGGTTGGCGTTCGTGAGAAAGCCAAATCGCTCGAGGTTATAGCCGATGCACTTGCTGGATTCAATCACAGCAAATATCCTTGGTTAGAGTGGGACGAGAGCTTGAAGTGCGGTAAATTGTTGCATTTGCCCGAAAGAGCCGATATCCCTGAAAACATTAAAGAACAGTTGATCGTTGAGTTGTATTCTAAACAATAATTGATTCCATGGCGATATTAGCATTTCAAAAACCCGATAAAGTATTAATGCTGGAAGCGGACAATTTTTTCGGTAAATTCGAATTCCGTCCGTTGGAGCCCGGCTACGGTGTTACCGTGGGTAACGCCCTGCGCCGTATCCTCCTTTCCTCGCTCGAAGGCTTTGCGATTACGTCGATCCGTATCGATGGCGTAAAGCATGAGTTTTCTACGATTCCCGGTGTGATCGAGGACGTGACAAACGTGATTCTGAATCTCAAAAAGGTTCGTTTCAAACAGGTCGTTGAAGAAATCGAGAATGAAAAAGTAACCATTACTGTTTCGGGTACGGAAGTGTTCAAGGCGGGAGACATCGGTAAATCGCTTACCGGTTTCGAAGTGTTGAACCCCGATTTGGTTATTTGCCATTTGGATTCAAGCGCAAGTTTTCAAATAGATATTACCATCAACAAAGGCCGCGGTTACGTTCCCGCCGATGAGAACCGCAACCCTGCCGACGATGTGAATGTAATTCCTATCGACTCGATTTATACCCCGATTCGGAATGTGAAATATTCTGTTGAAAATTTCCGCGTAGAACAGAAAACGGACTACGAAAAACTGATTCTTGAGATTACAACCGATGGTTCCATTCACCCCAAAGAGGCGTTGAAAGAGGCTGCCAAAATCTTGATTTACCACTTCATGTTGTTCTCTGACGAGAAGATTACGCTCGAGACCAACGATGCCGATGGTAACGAAGAGTTCGACGAGGAAGTATTGCACATGCGCCAGTTGCTCAAAACCAAACTGGTCGATATGGACTTGTCGGTACGCGCCCTCAACTGCTTGAAGTCGGCCGATGTCGAGACCCTTGGCGATCTGGTGGTATTCAACAAAACCGATTTGTTGAAGTTCCGCAACTTCGGTAAGAAATCGCTCACCGAGCTCGATGAGCTCTTGGCCAACTTGAACCTTTCGTTCGGAATGGATATCTCGAAATATAAATTAGATAAAGAGTAAAACGATGAGACATAATAAGAAATTCAACCACTTGGGTCGTACCAAAGCTCACCGCGACGCTATGTTGTCCAATATGGCTACTTCTTTGATTCTCCACAAAAGAATCTTCACCACGTTGGCCAAAGCCAAAGCGCTGAGAATGTATGTCGAGCCCCTGATCAATCGTGCCAAAGATGATACTACCGCTTCGCGTCGTGTAGTATTCCGCTACTTGCAGAGCAAACAGGCTGTTACCGAGCTGTTCAAAGAGATTTCGGTTAAGATTGCCGACCGTCCCGGAGGATACACCCGTATCTTGAAAACGGGCAACCGCTTGGGCGACAACGCCGTTACTTGTATGATCGAGCTCGTTGACTACAACGAAAACATGCTCAAAGAGAAAGCTGCCAAGAAAGCAACTCGTACCCGTCGTTCGAAGAAGAGCGCCGCTCCTGCTGCTGCCGAGGCTGCTGCTCCCGCTGCTGAAGCTCCTGCAACTCCGGCCGCCGAGGCCCCTGCTGCCGAAGAGAAAGCCGCAGAATAAGAGGATCGATTTATTGCTATATAGTAAAAAGCTCTCCGAGTGTTCGGGGGGCTTTTTATTTTTAGCTCTGTTCCCATGTCTCGAGGGAGGTGACGCCTTCCTGTGATGAAGGCGGAGCGATTCTGGTTGCCTGTCGGAGGCTTGGCGAGGGATACCCTTGCCGCGGAAACCGTGGGCAAGAGTTGCATGCAGGGATAAAGAGAGGGCTGCGCCCGGCGAGGATGACGACTCGGCAGGCGCAGCCCTTGGTGTTGACATCGGCCTCCGCGAGGGAGGCCGACGCAGGTCGGTTATTTTACGACTACTTTTTGTGTGGCCTCTCCTACACGGGCGATGTAGATGCCCGGAGCCAGCTGGAGGCGGTATTCGGTAGCCGGTACCACGTGCCGGGCCACGAGGCGGCCGTCGATGGTAAACACCTCTACTTGCTCGTTGTCGGCTCCGGCGATAATCATTTCGCCTTGGCCGCCGGCAATGAATACCGAGGCCGATGTGGCTGTTTCGATAGCACTGGCGCCATAGTTATCGACGCGCAGGTTGTCGATGAAGGTGTAGGGGAAGAGGGCATGGAGTGAGGTGAACTCCAGTTGTATGGTCTGCCCCTTGTAGGCCTCGAGCGAAGCCTCTACCTTCAGCCACCCCTCCTGGTTGCCGAGGTTGCAAATCTGGAACGATTTTACCTCCTGTGCAGTTCCGTTGGCGATTACGGAAACCTTCAGCGTGTTGATGTCGCGGTCTTCACCATCTACGATGTTGTAGGTATAGAAGGTGAGTGTCGGGGTTTCGAGCCCGGTCAGGTCTATTTTGCCGGTTACGAAGGTTGCCGAGTCTTGCAGATAGGAGCCCTCCGACCCGAAAAATCCGTTGTCGCCGTCTTGCGATTCGATGCCCGTCTCATCGGTAAATCCTTTCCAGTCGGCCAGATTGCTGCTGTAGAGACCGATGATAGATGCCGGAGTCCCGTTGGCAAACGATTCGGTGAACGGTGTCGTGTAAGCCGGTCCGAGGGGCAGCAACGGGGAGTTCACAAAGTCCGAGATACCGCCTCGGGTCTCGGCTACGAGGGCATATTGCACAAACAATTGGGCGATACATCGTCGGTAGCCTGGAAGGTATAGGAGTCGCCGGTGATGCCGTTGAACAGGAGGGTGGCCAGTCCGTCGCCGCCGTAGATGCGGTAGGTTACGAAGGCCGGGTCGAGCGTGTTGTTGCGGATGTCGGTGGTAACGGGTGTCCATTTCAGAACCACTTCGCCCGGCTTACTCCCTTCGGTCAGACTGATTCCGGTAGGATTGGAGGGTTCCAGCACCCCTACAAACGCGGTAATCTCGGTGGCGGGACTTTCGCCCGAACCGTTTACGGCAACAGCCGAATAGGTGTAGCGCGAGCACTCCGGCACTTCATCGACAAAAGTGAGTTCGGCGCCGGGAGCCGGTGTGTCGAAGGTATGTATAAGGCTGTCGTTACGCATGAGGCGAACACTCTCGAGACTCTCCAGAGCATCGCCGTTGAGGTCGAGCGAGGGAGCGGTGAGGGAGATGTCGGCCTTCAGCTCGCCATTGGTGCGGGTGGTCGCCGTCAGGCCCGTCGGAGCCGCAGGAGCCGATGCCCCTTTAGCTTCGCCTACACTCAGGTTTTTCAGACTGATCGAGAGCATGTCGGCATCGCTGCACCCGTGTATACCGATATAATAGGTGCCGCTCTCGCTTGGTGCGAGGGTGCCGCTGTAACTTTTGTAGACGGTGTGCGCAGCTTGTGTCTTTTCGATAATGGTCTCGGTCATGGCTTCGGGGGTCTTGTCTTTTCCATACTTCACCTCAAAGGCTTCGCTGTAAGAGCCGCTACCGGTCATCACCTCAATCGAGAAGTTGTACATCTTTCCCCCTTCGAGGGCGAGGGCAGGGGTAATCAGCCAGTCGTTCATGGCCTCATTCGAGTTGTACGAGATTTGAACCGAGCCCAGATAGGGTCCCCAGGTTACCCCGTCGTTGTTCACATCGATAATGGTGTAGTCGCTTACAAACGCCTCCGAGGCAAAACTCTCCGTGTAGGGTGGTGTCAACGGGTCGGCAGCGGCCAGCGGTTGAGCGATTGCCATCAACGAAAGGGTGGCACACAACGAAAGCATAGGAATCTTCATGCGATGAATTTTCATACAGTTTAAAGTTTAAGGGTTAATACTATGATATTTTGGTTTGGTGTATACAGGTTTAGGTCCTATCTGCACATCTTTTTTCACAAAAAATATACTCATGTAAGGCTAATTCTCTCGAGTGCGTAGTTAATAATCATTAAACCCGTTCGGCCCGATAGGGAAAAACAGAATGGAGGTTGTTTTGTATAAATCACCATTTAAATCAAATTCGTATGGAAAAAATTGCAAACATTCAAGCTCGGGAGATTCTCGACTCGCGGGGCAACCCCACAGTCGAAGTCGATGTTGTGCTCGATTCGGGTGTAAGAGGCCGTGCCGCGGTTCCTTCGGGAGCTTCGACCGGTGCACACGAGGCCCTCGAATTGCGCGACGGTGATAAATCGCGTTACGGTGGTAAAGGGGTACAGAAGGCTGTACACCACGTCAACGAGGTGATTGCAAAAGCACTCAAAGGGGCCGATCCCTTCGAGCAGAGTCGTATCGACCGGCAGTTGATCGACCTCGACGGCACCCCCTCGAAGTCGAAATTGGGCGCCAACGCCATCCTGGGTGTCTCTCTGGCCGTAGCCAAAGCGGCAGCCGCGCAACTGGGTATCCCCTTGTATCGCTATATCGGTGGGGCCGATACCTATGTGATGCCCGTCCCCATGATGAATATCATCAACGGAGGCTCGCACTCCGATGCTCCCATTGCTTTTCAAGAGTTTATGATTCGTCCCGTGGGGGCATCTTCTTTTAAGGAAGGGTTGCGCATGGGTGCCGAGGTGTTCCATGCGTTGAAGAAGGTGCTGCATGAAAAGGGTTTGAGTACCGCCGTGGGCGACGAAGGCGGCTTTGCCCCAGCCTTGCCGGGTACCGAAGCAGCCATCGAGACCATACTCGATGCCGTGAATCGGGCCGGATATATGCCGGGGCGCGATGTGCGCATTGCCCTCGACTGCGCCTCGTCCGAGTTTTACGTCGATGGCCTCTACGACTACACGCGTTTCGAAGGCCCCGGTGGTGTCAAACGAACGACTCAGCAGCAGGCTGAGTATCTACAAGACCTTGTGATGCGCTATCCCATCGACTCGATCGAGGATGGCATGAGCGAAGACGATTGGGAGGGTTGGCGTCTCCTCACCGATTTGATTGGCGACAAATGCCAGCTCGTGGGCGACGATCTCTTTGTGACCAATGTCGACTATCTGGCCGAGGGCATTCGCAAGCATTGTGCCAACTCCATATTGGTCAAGCTCAATCAGATAGGGACCCTTACCGAGACTCTGCGAGCCGTGCAGTTGGCACAGCGCAACGGGTATACGGCCGTCATCTCGCACCGCTCGGGCGAGACCGAAGATGCCACCATTGCCGACATTGCCGTCGCTACCAATGCCGGACAGATTAAGACCGGTTCGCTCAGCCGTTCCGACCGCATGGCCAAGTACAATCAACTGCTCCGTATCGAGGAGGAGTTGGGTTGTGTAGCCCAATACGGCTATAAAACGATTGTCTGATTCCGTTCTGTTTTTACCCCGTCGAGGCAGGCTTTTGGCGTGGTCGCAAAAAATCGCAAAAAAAGTTTGTTTGTAACGGGGTGAGAATGGGGCTGTTGAGAGAAAAGTATGTTTTATAGCATAAAAAAGTTGGTAAAAAATTTGGAGGGAATAGGGGAAAGGGTGTACCTTTGCATCGCTTTTCGAAAGAACGCCGGGTCAACCGGAGCGAAAACGAGGGGCACAGTTCATTGACAAGACTGAAAAGAAGCAAGTGTAGTACAAGAGAAAAAGAGAGAACGAAGTCAATTCGGCCAGGAGTCCTTCGAAGGTATAAAATAAGAAAAACAAGATATACAACGAAGAGTTTGATCCTGGCTCAGGATGAACGCTAGCGA
>CABRIW010000002.1:0-230034 GCA_902471075.1 uncultured Barnesiella sp.
CCGATAAGAGGGTGAAGATTACACCCGTCAAAATTGCATACTTGGATTTCATAGCGTTGGATTTAATATATACCGAAAATTCAACATCCTGTTTTCATGCGTCAAGATATGAATTTTCCTGCACATATCCAAGCAAATAGAGACGAAAATGCAACAGCGTGTCACCTTGCACTCGATGCGGGATCCAGTTGTGAGCCGCTTGTGGAAAACATAGGGACGTACAACCCGTGCGTTCTAAAAAGAGGTACGAGCAAGGAAACGACCCTGATGTGAAATCACTGCCCGAGTATTTCTGGATTCCGCATCACGGTGCGGAATGACTCTCCCCGTCACCCCGCACAACGATGCGGGGTCCAGGAGGTGAGTGGGGTCACCACTCCCCGAACAGGCGGAAGGCATTGGCCATGGTAGCCGACTCGACCTCGACAAGCGTCACGCCCAGAATATCGGCTATGCGCTGGGCCATGCGAGGCAGATACGACGGCTCATTGCGCTTGCCCCGGTAGGGCACGGGGGCCAGATAGGGAGCATCTGTCTCGAGCAGGAGGCGGTCGATGCCTACCTCGCGCACCATCTCTTCGAGGTGGGCGTTCTTGAAGGTGACGATGCCGTTTATACCGAAGTAGTAGTCGCCCAACGTGCGCAGGGTACGCACCTCGTCGGCCGTGCCAGTGAAGCTGTGGAATACCCCCCGGAACGACGGCACCCGCCCCGACTGCAACAGCGCCACCATCTCGGCAAAGGCATCGCGGCAGTGGATAATCACGGGCAGGTCGAGCTCGACGGCCCAACCCGTCTGCACGACAAAAGCCTCCTCCTGCTCCCGGGCGAACGTCTTGTCCCAATAGAGGTCGAGACCGATTTCGCCCACGGCACAATAGTCGCCGGCCAGCAGCAACCGGTGCGTCTGGTCGAGCCGCTCGCGATAGTCGGCATCGACCGAGGTGGGGTGCAACCCCATGGCCATGCGGCAATAGCCGGGGTAAAGGTCGTGGGTGGCCTGCATGGCCGCTACCGTATCGAGGTCGACATTGGGCAGTATCACCCGCTCCACACCTGCCTCGCGGGCACGGCGCACCACTTCAGCGCGGTCTTCGTCAAACTCTTCGAGATAAATATGGGTATGTGTATCAATCATTTTCGGGTCGTTTTTCACCGTTACGGTAATAGTAGACGATGCCATAGGCCTGGCAACGGGAGAGCCGCTCGGCCGGCGGCAAAGAGCCATAATAGGCCTCCACCTGATTCCAAAGGTCGAGAATGATTCGGTCGGCCTCCTCGCGCAACGCGTCGAGCCCCGACTGCGAGCGGGTGGTGTTGAGCTTGTAGTTCTGCTGCTCGCGGTAGGCATCCTTGAAAATATCGTAGTGCACCGAAACCTTGGCAATCGTAGGGTTGTAGATGGGTGCCCCTCCGTGCGAAAGCCGCTCGCGCTCCCCCTCGATCAGGCGTTCGCCCCACATGAGGATATGCTTCTCGCTCGTGAGGTCGGGCACGGCAAAGTCGTCGGGGTCGAGGCCGTAGAAGAGCTTGTGCTCCTTGCGCACTTCGTTGCGGACCACCGCCAGGTTGAGCACCTGGATAAAGTGCGAGATGTAGAGCCGCGCCGTCTTCAGATGCTCCTGATACCGGCGGTTGGCCTCGGCCTGGGTCGTGTAGCAGTATTGCGACTGCTCGACTGCGCTCTTGAAACGGCGCACAAAGGCCCGCGCCTCGTTCAGGGTCTTGTACGAAGCCGCCTGGTGCTCCACGTCGTAGGCGTGCTCCATCGCCACGGCCTTCTCAAGGGCGGCGATGCGGGCTTTGTCGGTATTGGGCAATCGGCGGTATGGCATGACGATACGGGGATTTCGGTGAAAAGGTGAATCAATGGTCTCGTTTGATAAGCGACCGGGCCAGGTCGTACAGCGGCTGTTTGGCCGCCTCGGGTACGGCAATCTGCTGCAACGCCTCGATGGCCCGACGGCTGTAGCCGTCGACCTGTTGCAGGCACAGTTCGCCCACGCCCAGACGGTTGTAGAGGGCGGTCACGGCCGCAATCTTCTCGGCCGGGTCGTAACCGGCAGCCGACAGCCAGCGCGACAGCTCCCCGGCATCGGCACCCTGGGCCCTGCGCTGGGCATTGATGAGCATGTAGGTCTTCTTGTTGTTGAGAATATCGCCGCCGATCTTCTTGCCGAAACGGGCCGGGTCGCCATAGACATCGAGCCAATCGTCCTGCAACTGGAAGGCCAGCCCCAGCGATTCGCCGAATCGGTAGATGCGGTCGGCATCGTCGGCCCCGGCACCGCCTATGATGGCGCCAATCTTCAGGGCACCACCCAACAGTACGGCCGTCTTGAGACGTATCATCTCAATGTATTCGGCCTCGGTCACATCGTCGCGGCTCTCAAACTCCATGTCGAACTGCTGCCCCTCGCAAATCTCGAGGGCCGTCTTCAGGAACCAGTCGATGACTGCCGCCGTGTGCGGAGCCGGTGTGCGGGCTATGTAGCGGAAGGCGATAATCTCCATGGCGTCGCCCGAGAGAATGGCCGTATTCTCGTCCCACACCTTGTGCACCGTAGGCTTTCCCCGACGCACGTCGGCCTTGTCCATCACGTCGTCGTGCAGGAGGGTGAAGTTGTGAAACACCTCCAGCCCCACGGCGGCTTCGATGGCCTGGCGGCAATCGCCGCCGAACATCTCGCAGGCCAGCAACGCCAGCAACGGGCGCACCCGCTTGCCCCCCAGCGACAATTCGTAACGCACCGGCGCATACAGCCCGTCGGGCGACGGGGCATACTCTATCTGAGACAGGGCACTCTCTATCGTGTCGAAATATTTTTGCAAACCTTCCATAAATTCTCTTTTCCGATTTTTGATGTTTTACATAGAATGGAGGTCAAATTTAATCATTTCTGCCGAGTCGAACAAGCGGGAGCCCGATAAGTTTACCCACAAACCGCACGAGCGATATACTTTATTCCCCTTTTTCGCGTTATTAAACCGTAGGGAACCGCTTACCCCGGATTCCTTTACAGGAGATAGAGGGCGGCCCGGACTGGTCAAACTCGAAAACAGGTTTTCCGTTTGCCTTGGCTCTTGCCTTTCACTATCTTTCCAGAAGAAAGGAGGCGGCTCGGCCCTGTCAAACTTGAAAAACAAGTTTTTCCGTTTGCCTCGGCTCTCGCCTTTCACTACCTTTCCAGAAGAAAGGAGGCGGCTCGGGATAAAAAATATCTGAAACAGAGTTTCGATATTTTATTCTCCCCTCGCCTTTCACTATCTTTGCACGCCGAAAAGAATTATGAGATACTCGCTTCGATACATATCGGTACTGCTGGCACTGGTCATCTGCCTGACCGGGCGGGGACAGGAGGGGACAAGCTCGTTCGACTTCCTCAACATCCCCACCTCTACCCACGCCTACGCGCTGGGTGGCACCAACATATCGGTTATCGACGAAGACATCAACCTCGTCAACCAGAACCCCGCCCTGCTGGGGCCCGAATCGGACCTGCAACTGGGGCTCAACTACATGAAGTATGTGGGCGGCATCAACCTGGCCGGGGTCACCTTCGGCAAGGCGGCCAGCGAACGCAGCGCCTGGGCGGCCGGCATCCAGTACTACGGCTACGGCAAGATGAAGAGTGCCGACGAGACGGGCGTCATCACCGGCGAGTTTTCGCCCAAAGACATCGTATTCAACGGCATCTACTCGCACGACATCACCACCACGCTGCGCGGCGGTGTCAACGCCAAGGTCATCTACTCCTCCTACGAGCAATACACCTCGTGGGCCCTGGCCGTAGACCTGGGCCTCAACTACTACAATGCCGACAACGACCTGTCGCTCTCGCTCGTGGCCCGCAACCTGGGAGGCCAGATCAAGCGCTACAACGAGACCTTCGAACGCATGCCCTTCGACCTGCAACTCGGTTACACCCAGAGTCTCGAGCATGCCCCCATACGCATCTCGGTCACGGCCCGCAACCTCACCCGCTGGAAGCTGCCCTACCCGACCATCGAAAACAGTTCCTACACCGGCAACTCCGATATTGTCGAGAAGAGCGGCTTTGTCGACAACCTCTTCCGCCACCTCATCTTCGGCGTGGAGTTCCTGCCCACCGACCGCCTCTACTTCGGGGTGGGATACAACTACAAGACCCGCACCGACATGAAGACGGCCAGCCGCAACTTCCTCTCGGGATTCAGCATCGGCGGCGGCATCAAGGTGCGCATGTTCGGCCTCGGCATAGCCCTGGCCCAGCAACACACGGGAGCCACCACCCTCATGGTGAACCTCTCGCTCAACCTCTTTGAATTCAAAAAATAGCAATCATCTATGGATAAACCTCGTATCACCATCGCCATCGACGGATTTTCGTCTTGCGGCAAAAGCACCATGGCCAAGGCCTTGGCCCGCCGCATCGGCTACATCTATATCGACAGCGGCGCCATGTACCGCGCCGTCACCCTCTACTGCCTCGACCACAACCTCATCGACGGCGACACCGTCGACACCGAAGCGCTGCGGTCGCGCATGGACGACATCCACATCGACTTCCGCCCCGACCCCGCCTCGGGCAAGACCCATACCTTCCTCAACGGCCGGGACGTGGAGCAGGAGATTCGCTCCATGCGGGTATCGGACAAGGTGAGCCCCGTGAGCGCCATCCCCTTCGTACGCACCGCCATGGTGGCCGCCCAGCAGAAGATGGGCGAACGCAAGGGCATCGTCATGGACGGCCGCGACATCGGTACCACCGTATTCCCCCACGCCGAGCTGAAGATATTCGTCACCGCCTCGGCCGAGACCCGCGCCCAACGCCGGGTCGACGAGCTGCAAGCCAAAGGCGTGGCCGTCGATTTCGACGAAGTGGTGGCCAACATCAACAAGCGCGACCACATAGACCAGACCCGCCAGGAGAGTCCCCTGCGTCGGGCCGACGACGCCATCCTGCTCGACAACTCGCACATGACCCTCGACGAGCAGGACGCCTGGCTGCTGGCCCGATACGAAGAGGCCGTAGCCAAACAACAATAAACCCCGACCCCAACGAAAGGAGAGAGACAAGATGGCACGCATAGAAATCGACGAACACTCGGGATTCTGCTTCGGAGTAGTCACCGCCATACGCAAGGCCGAGGAGGAGCTCGACCGCACCGGTCACCTCTACTGCCTGGGCGACATCGTCCACAACAGCAACGAGGTAGAACGGCTCAAGGCCAAAGGGCTCATCACCATCGACCACGAGCAGCTCAAGCAACTGCACGACGTGAAGGTGCTGCTGCGCGCCCACGGCGAGCCCCCCGAAACCTACCGCATCGCCGCCGAGAACCACATCGAGATTATCGACGCCACCTGCCCCGTGGTGCTGCAACTGCAACGCAAGATAAAGACCGCCTACGACTCCAACCCGCCCGGCGAGGCCCAAATTGTCATCTACGGCAAGAACGGGCACGCCGAGGTGAACGGCCTGGTGGGCCAGACCCACGGCGAGGCCGTCGTCATCGAGGGCAGCAACGACCTCGACAAAATCGACCTCGACAAAAAGCTGCTCCTCTACTCGCAGACCACCAAGTCGGTCGAGGGCTTCCGCCACATCGTCGACGAAATCAAGCACCTGAAACCCGACGGACGCTTCGAGTCGTTCGACACCATCTGCCGGCAGGTAGCCAACCGCATCCCCAACATCCGCGAGTTTGCCCGACGCCACGACCTCGTGCTCTTCGTCTGCGGCAAGAAGAGTTCCAACGGCCGCGTGCTCTTCGGCGAGTGCCTGCAGGTCAACCCCCAGTCGCACATGGTCTCCGACCTCTCCGAAATCGACCCCGCCTGGCTCGAGGGAAAAGAGAGCATCGGCATCTGCGGCGCCACCTCGACCCCCCGCTGGCTGATGACCGAAGTGCAGGACTATGTAGCCCGCCTGCTCGACGGGAAAGAGAGCGGGAAAACTGCCGACAAATAAGACGCGAACCTCACAAGCAAATGACATTCTACCCCACCGAATAAAAAATCGGCCCGGGGGTAAACATTTATTTACAACTATCGTTAACTATTCAGCATCGGTAATTCGATTTTTATCTTTATCTTTGCCAACAACTAAACATTACAGGTTATGTCGCAAATTAAATGTATAGGTATTTTGACTTCCGGAGGCGATGCTCCCGGAATGAATGCGGCTATTCGCGCGGTAACCCGTGCAGCCATCTACAACGGATTTGAGGTAAAAGGTATTTACAGAGGTTACAAAGGTCTGATCACCGACGAAATAGCTCCTTTCAAAACGCAAAATGTAAGTAACATCATACAGCAGGGCGGTACCATCCTGAAGACAGCCCGCTGCCAGGAATTCAAAACCCCCGAAGGCCGTAAGATTGCCTACGACACCCTTGTCAAAGAGGGCATCGATGCCCTTGTAGTCATCGGCGGCGACGGTACCCTCACCGGTGCCCGCATCTTTGCCACCGAGTACAACTTCCCCATCGTAGGCCTGCCCGGTACCATCGACAACGACCTCTACGGTACCGATACCACCATCGGCTACGACACGGCACTCAACACCATCATGGATGCCGTCGACAAGATTCGCGACACGGCCACCTCGCACGAACGCCTCTTCTTCATCGAGGTCATGGGCCGCGATGCCGGTTTCCTCGCCCTCAACGGTGCCATCGCTACCGGTGCCGAGGCTGCCATCATCCCCGAGATTTCGACCGAAGTCGACCAACTCGAAGAGCTCATCAAAAACGGATTCCGCAAATCGAAAAACAGTAGTATCGTACTCGTGGCCGAAAGCCCCATCACGGGCGGTGCCATGCACCTGGCCGAGCGTGTACAGAAAGAGTATCCGCAGTACGACGTGCGCGTAACCATCCTGGGCCACATCCAACGCGGCGGCTCGCCCACGGCCCACGACCGTATCCTGGCCAGCCGCATGGGTGCCGCAGCCATCGACGCCCTGCTCGAAGACCAACGCAACGTCATGATCGGTATCCGCAACAACGAAATCGAATACATCCCCTTCAACAAGGCTATCAAGAACGACAAGCCCATCGACCGCGAGTTGCTCAACACCTTGCGCAAGCTCTCGATCTGATATCGAAGGAGAGAATATCATCTACCGAGGCTCGTCGGAAAATACTATCCGACGGGCCTTTGTTTTTTTCTATCCGCCCCGCAACTACTCGTAGTCGCCGTTTCGATAGTCCCGGTAGTACTGCATGAAGGTCTTGCCGGTCTGCTGTTTGAAGAAACGCATCAGATGGCTCGCGTCTGAAAAATGAAACAAATCGGCCAGTTGGGCAATAGAACGGTTGGAAAAGAGAAACTCATTCTTCAGCGCAGCGACCAGCCGCTGCTTCAACAAATGTTGAGCCGACACCCCAAACTGTGCCATCACCGCATGATTCAGCGTAACCCGGCTGATGTGCAACAAATCGGCATACTCGCTTACCCGCTTCCTCTCGTATATATGCTGCTCGAGCAACTCCTTGTACTGAAAGGCATAACTGTTCTTGGGCAAATCGACCGGCAGTGCATATTGCGCGGCATACTCCCGGTTCAGAAGCATCAGCAGATAATAGAGCAACGAAACAATGATATGATAACTGTCGGCAACAGGGTGCAGCAACTCGCATTTTATCCGGGTCAAAAGCTCGGCATACTCGTCGAGCCGGCTCTCATCGGCAACAAAGCAGGGCGGCGTATCGCTCTGGTAACAATAGAGCAACCGATACATAAAGAATTTATCAGCGATGAAGGTACGCATGAAATCCTCCCTGAATATGAGGAATCGGTACGCCAGTTGCGACTCGTCGACCACCCACTCCTGCTGCTGATGAGGCGACAGCAACAGCACCATATTGTCGTGCAATTCCAGTTTGCGAGTCTCCAAAAGCAGATAACCGCTGCCCTTACGGAAAAAGAAAAATTCGAAAAAATCGGTCTCAAACCGTTTGTTCTCGGTCAATACTCCGCTTATCTCCCGGCAGTCGCCCGTATTGATATAGAAATCGGTACCACACTCGGTCTTGCAAAAAGGGATATGGACCAACCGTTGTGGATTCACCACCCGCTCGATGCCTTTCATGTTCACCTCCGTCTTTTTCGCAAAGATACACATGACGAGATGAAAAGAGCGAGAGTCTCCCGATATTTTCACAAGGACCGTCTTCCCTCATGCCCAATCGGCTCCCCAAACGGTTCATTTATCAAAATGGCCTATTTTTATCGGTTTGGGGCATAACATAATCGGCTCCTGTTCCCGTACTTTGCAACCGACAGCAAACCTGTAAAAACGACGAGCCATGAGCCAATGTATCAGATCGTTTATCCAGAATCTGAATATCGTCATCGGGTGTACCATCGGATGCAGCTATTGCTATGCCCGCAACAACTGCCGACGCTTCCATATTACGGCCGACTTTTCCGTACCCGAATACATGGGCCGCAAGTTGCGGCTGCTCGACAATCCCCGCCCGCACAACTTCCTGCTCACCGGCATGAGCGACTTCTCCGACTGGCACCCCGAGTGGACCCATGAAATATTCGACCGCATAGCCCGTAATCCGCAGCACACCTGCCTCTTCCTCACCAAACGCCCCGAGCGGATAAACTTCCATACCAACCTCGACAACGTATGGATGGGGGTTACCGTCACCTGCGAGGCCGAGAAGAGACGCATCGCCGACCTGCGCCGGCACATCGGGGCCCGTCACTACCACGTCACCTTCGAACCCCTCTTCGGCGACATACCCGACCTCGACCTCGAAGGCATCGACTGGGTGGTCATCGGTACCGAAACCGGGCGACGCAAGGGGAAAATCGAGGCAAATCCCCAATGGGTAGCCCACATTGCCAACCAGGCCAAGGCTCACGGGATACCCCTGTTTATGAAGGAAGAACTCGCCCCTATCGTGGGCGAAGAGCACATGATTCAAGAATTACCGCAATCGTTTATACACCCAAACCTATGAACACAGAACCCGAAATCAGAGAAATCGAGGTACGAAGCATCATGACCCGGTCGACCCTCCCGGTCGGCGGCTATTCGGTCAATCCCTACGTAGGCTGCACCCACGCCTGCCGGTACTGCTACGCCTCCTTTATGAAACGGTTTACAAAACACCCCGAACCCTGGGGCTCGTTTCTCGACGTGAAGAGCTGGGAACCCCTCAAGAATCCCGGCAAATACAACGGCAGCCGCATCGTCATCGGTTCGGTGACCGACGGCTACAACCCGCAGGAGGCCACCTTCCGCCGCACACGGCGCATCCTCGAGGAGCTGCGCGGCTGCACGGCCGAAATCATGGTCTGCACCAAATCCGACCTTGTCTTGCGCGACCTCGATCTGCTCAAGCAATTCCCCAAAGCCACCGTATCGTGGTCGATCAATACGCTGGACGAAGCGTTCAGGGCCGACATGGACCACGCCGCCACCATCGCCCGCCGCATCGAGGCCATGAAACAGACCTATGCCGCCGGCATCCGCACCGTCTGTTTCATCTCGCCTATCTTCCCCGGCATCACCGACGCCAAGGCCATCATCGAGCAAGTGAAAGATTTTGCCGACCTCATCTGGCTCGAGAACCTCAACCTGCGCGGACAGTTCAAAGGCAACATCATGGCCTACATACGGAAAAAACACCCCATCCTGCTGCCCCTCTACGAAGAGATTTACAACCGCAAGCGCACCGATTACTGGAAAGGTCTCGAGGTCGACATCGCACAATATGCCCGCCAGCACGACTACCCCTACCGCATAAACGATCTGCCATACGGCCGCTCGCAGCAGGGGAAACCGGTTATCGTCAACTATTTCTATCACGAAAAAATACGGCTCGACAAGAACAAATAAACACCCGATTGCCTCGGGCAGAGCAGCCACAAAACGCCCCCTTACCCAACAGGCATCGCCCTCATGGTAAGGGGGGTTGCACTATTCGACAAAGAATTTAATCAGAACCGCTCTCGGCAAAATATAAAATTTATTTGCATTTACAATCGACATCCGTTATCTTTGTCTATCTTACTCTTAGATTTCAAAGTTATGGAACCGTCCGACCAAGCATACACCAATGAAGAGCAACTAATCGAAGATAAATTCCAGGAACTGCTCAACGGCTATCTCAACTCCAACCACCGCAAGAAAGTCGAAATTATCGAGCGTGCATTCAAGTTTGCCAAAGAGGCCCACAAGGGCATCCGCCGCCGTTCGGGCGAGCCCTATATCCTACACCCCATTGCCGTGGCCCGCATCGTGAGCCAGGAGATAGGGCTGGGCTCCACCTCGATATGTGCCGCCCTGCTCCACGACGTGGTCGAAGACACGGAGTATACGGTCGAAGACATCGAAAACCACTTCGGTAAAAAGATAGCCTCGATTGTCGACGGGCTCACCAAGATTTCGGGCGGTATCTTCGGCGACCAGGCATCGGCCCAGGCCGAGAACTTCCGCCGGCTGCTGCTCACCATGTCGGAAGACATCCGCGTCATCCTCATCAAGATGGCCGACCGCCTGCACAACATGCGCACCCTCGGCTCCATGCTCCCCAGCAAGC
Source organism: uncultured Barnesiella sp. (assembly GCA_902471075.1). Classification (GTDB taxonomy): domain Bacteria; phylum Bacteroidota; class Bacteroidia; order Bacteroidales; family Barnesiellaceae; genus Barnesiella. The sequence continues at coordinate 10,549 of CABRIW010000002.1, forward strand.
AATACAAGATTGCCGGCGAAACGCTCTACATCTACGCTCCGCTGGCTCACCGCCTGGGACTCTTTGCCATCAAGACCGAACTCGAAGACCTCGCCTTCAAATACGAACACCCCGAGGCCTACAACCAGATAAAACAGAAGATTGCCGAGACCGAAGAGTCGCGCCAGCAAATCTACAACAACTTTGCCAAGCCCATCGTCGCCAAGCTCAAGGAGCTGGGATTCGATTTCGAGATGAAGGCCCGCGTAAAATCCATCTACTCCATCTGGAACAAGATGGAGGCGAAGCACATACCCTTCGAGGAGGTATATGACCTCTATGCCGTGCGCATCATCTTCAAATGCCCCAACGAGGCCGACGAGAAAAAGGAGTGCTGGACTATCTACTCGGTCATCACCGATATCTACAAGCTGCACCCCGAGCGCACCCGCGACTGGGTGAGCCGACCCAAGGCCAACGGCTACAAGGCCCTGCACCTCACGGTCATGGGCCCCGACGGCAACTGGATCGAGGTACAGATACGCAGCGAGAAGATGGACGAAATCGCCGAACGCGGTTTTGCCGCCCACTGGAAGTACAAGGTGGGGAACTCGGACGAGGAGTCGGAACTCGACATCTGGCTCAAGACCATCAAGGACATTCTCGAACACCCCGAGCCCAACGCCATCGATTTCCTCGATACCATCAAGCTCAACCTCTTCAGTACCGAGATTTTCGTCTTTACCCCCAAGGGCGAACTCATCACCCTGCCCAAGGGTGCCACCGCCCTCGACCTGGCCTTCACCCTGCACTCCGACCTGGGCTTCCACTGCATCGCCGCCAAGGTGAACCACCGGCTCGTCCCCCTCAGCCAGAAGCTGAACAGCGGCGACCAGGTAGAGATTCTCACCTCCAAGTCGCAGACTCCCAAGGAGGAGTGGCTCAACCTCGTCACCACCGCCAAGGCTCGCAGCCGGCTCCTGGCCGCCCTGCGCAAAGACCGGCGCAAGATTATCGCCAAGGGCGAGACCCTGCTGAAAGAGTTCCTCGAGAGCAACCACATCGAGCTCAGCAACGAGCTTATGACCAAGATATTGAGCAACCTGGGCCTGCAACAGCGCGACGACCTGCTCTTCAAGATCGGCAACGACGAAATCACCCTCAACGAGAACATCAAGAAAATCATCAAGGGTAAGAGTCTGAACCCCTTCATGCGATACCTCAAGCTCTCGTTCGGCAACAACGGCAACAAGGGCGAACAGCCCAAACCCCTGTCGCCGCAACCCACCGCAATAGACCGCAAGCAGACCTATATCCTGCGCGACGAGAACGGCGTGAAAAACTACAAGGTGGCCGACTGCTGCTGCCCCATTCCCGGCGACGACGTGCTGGGCTATGTCGAGGACGACGAGACGGTTGTGGTGCACAAGCGCGAGTGCCCCGTGGCCATGCGCCTCAAGTCGAGCTTCGGCCCCCGCCTGGTATCGACCCGGTGGGAGGCCAGCGAGGCACTCTCCTTCCCCGCGAAAATCGAGATACAGGGCATCGACCGCATGGGTATCCTCAACGAGATTACCCGCGTCATCTCCAACGAGTTGATGATCGATATGAGAGGCTTGTCCATACAAGCCAACGAAGGCGTGTTCAACGGCACGGTCAACATCATGGTGCACGACACCCGCGTAGTCGAGTCGCTGTGCAACAAGTTACGTAAAATCAAAGGCGTACAGAAGGCTGCACGCTGCAAAGAATAACCCCTTAAAATCATGGATCAATCCCGTATACAAAAGATTCTGTCGAGCAAGCGAGTCTTGCAAGTGCTCTTTTTTATAGCTGCGGTAGCGCTGGTTACCTACTTCTTCCCCGGCGAAGGGAAATTCCGCTACACCTTCCAGGAGGGGAAACCCTGGAAATACGGGCTGCTCACCGCCCCCTTCGACTTCCCCATCTACAAGGACGAGGCGGTCATCCAACAGGAGAAAGACAGCATCATGCTCGGCTTTCAGCCGGTATTCTCGTACAACGAAGCCATAGGCACCAAGTCGACCGCCGACTTCGAGAAGTCGCTCACCAGCCGCCCCGGCCTCACCATCACCCCCACGCTGCGCAAGAACCTGGTACAGGCCCTGCGCGACACCTACCACAAGGGCATCATCTCGTCCGACGACTACACCCGGCTGCAATCGGGAACCACCAAAGAGATACGCATCGTACAGAACAACGTAGCCCGCGAAATGCCCGTGGCCGAACTGCAGTCGCCCCGCGAAGCCTACGAGAACATCATCAACCGCTTCCCCGACTCCTATTCGCACCATGTGCTGCAAAACTGCAACCTCAACGACTACCTCAACACCAACATCACCTTCGACAGCGTCACCACCGACCGGCTCAAGGATAACCTGCTGCAACGCATCGCCCTCTCCGACGGCATCGTGCAGGCCGGCGAACGCATCGTAGACCGGGGCGAAATCATCACCCCCCAAACCTACCGCATACTCAAGTCGCTCGAGACCGTATCGCTCAAGAAGAGTACCGGCAACGACCACCGGGGCTACACCATTGTGGGACAGATTATCGTCTTCACCTGCCTCTTTGCCTTCTTCTACCTCTTCCTGGCACTCTTCCGGCCCCAGACCTTCAACGAGATGCGCACCCTCGGGTTTATGATGATGCTCATCACGGGCATCTCGCTCATCGCCTTCTTCCTCTCCGAAGTGCGAGTTCAGGGCATATACCTCGTGCCCTTTGCCATCATACCCATTATTGTCGTCACCTTCTTCGACTCCCGCACGGCCCTCTACGTACACCTCATCACCGTACTCATCTGTGCCTTCACCGCCCCCTTTGCGCTCGAGTTCATCTTCCTGCAGCTCATCGTGGGCATGACCGCCATCGACAGCCTCAGCGACCTGTCGCGCCGGTCGCAACTCATGCGCTGCGCCGTGCTCGTCTTCCTGGCCTACTGCTTTGCCTACGTAGGCTACACGCTCCTCTCCGAGGGCGACCTGTCGAAGATCAGCTACAACATGTTCATCTACTTCGGCATCAACTGCGTGTTCCTGCTCTTCGCCTACCTGCTCATCTACATCTTCGAGAAGAGCTTCGGATTCATCTCTACCGTTACGCTGGTCGAGCTCTCCGACGTGAACAACCCCATACTGCGCCAGCTCTCCGAAGAGTGCCCCGGCACCTTCCAGCACTCGCTGCAGATTTCGAACCTCGCCGCCGAGGCCGCCAACAAAATCGGGGCCAAAGCCCAACTGGTGCGTACCGGAGCCCTCTATCACGACATAGGCAAACTGAAAAATCCCGCCTTCTTCACCGAGAACCAGTCGGGATTCAACCCCCACACGCCCCTCTCATTCGAGCAGAGTGCACAGATTGTCATCTCGCACGTCGTCGACGGCCTCAAGATGGCCGACAAACAGGGGCTGCCCCAGGCTATCAAAGACTTCATCGCCACCCACCACGGCAAGGGCAAGGCCAAGTTCTTCTACAACTCCTACCGCAACAAATACCCCGACCGTCCCGTCGACGAGTCGAAGTTTACCTATCCCGGCCCCAACCCCTTCACCAAGGAGACGGGTATCCTCATGATGGCCGATGCCGTCGAAGCCGCCTCGCGCAGCCTCAAGGAGTATACCAACGAGAGCATCTCGCAACTGGTCAACCGCATCATCGACTTGCAGATTGCCGACGGTCTGCTGCGCGACACGCCTCTCAGCTTCCGCGACGTGGAGACCATCAAGGCTACCTTCATCGAGAAGCTCAAGACCATCTACCACACCCGCATCAGCTACCCCGAGCTCAACAAGCCCGAGAAGCCCCGCGAGGAGAAACCGGCCGAAACACCTGCTCCTGAAGCTCCGGCTCCCGAAAACAACGCAGGGACCGATACCCCCGCTGCGAAATAAGACAAACGCACATAACCCGAGGCCTCGGCACTCGGGCAACAGAGAACCCGGTGCATGAAGTGCCGGGTTTTCTGTTGTCTCCCATCCCCCTCAGGAAAACCGGCTCGATACCCCTCGCCACCACCTTTTATTACCCTGCCACAAACCCGGGGGCCGGCGATATTTCTTTTGCAGAAAATTGCAAGAGAGATGGCGATTGTACAACACGACGAAACGATAACGGTTGAAGCCAACCGACTGAGAAACGAGAAACTGAAACGATACTATTCACCCGAAACCGGCGAGGGGAGCGACACGGGAGACCGCCGGCCGATGCAGCTCGCCGACGCTCCGCTGCCCCTCCAGTATATCCCGGCTGCCATGTTCGACGAGCCTCTGGTACAGCAGCTTGCCCGGGCGGGCAGCCTGGCCGGACATCTGCGGCAACAGGGGGTCGAGGTGCCCGACGGTTGCCCCACCCCGGCGGTCGACGGAGAGAAAGAGGAGGACGACCTCTCGCCCCTCGATACCCTCTGGCGCGAGTGGATACGGTTGCGTATCCGCTACGATTTCGAGTTCTGGGCCTTCTGCTTCGTACGCATCAAAGACAAGCTGGGTGCCAACGACATACCCTTCCGCCTCAACCGCCCGCAACGCCGCATCCTGGGCATGCTCGAGGCGATGCGCACACACGACCGTCCCATCCGCCTCATCCTCCTCAAGGCCCGCCAGTGGGGCGGCTCCACCCTCATACAGATTTACATGGCCTGGATACAGCTGGTGCACCGCCGCAACTGGAACAGCGTGATTTGCGCCCATATCAAGGAGTCGGCCGCCAACATCAAGGGCATGTACAGCAAACTGCTGGCCAACTACCCCGACTGGCTGCTCGAGGGGGGCAGACCCAAATTCCGCCCCTTCGAGCGCATGGCCAACACCTCGGTCATCGTCGGGCGCGACTGCCGGGTCACCATCGGTTCGGCCGAGAGCCAGGAGTCGGTGCGGGGTATCGATGCCGCCATGGCCCACCTCTCCGAGGTTGCCTTCTGGCGCAACAGCCGCATGAAGTCGCCCGAGCAGTTGGTGCGCTCGGTCTGCGGCTCCATTATGCTGCTCCCCTACTCGATGGTGGTGATGGAGAGCACGGCCAACGGCACCGGCTCCTACTTTCACCAGGAGTGCGAGCGGGCCAAGCGGCACGAAAGCGACAAGCAGTTTGCCTTTGTCCCCTGGTTCGAAATCGAGATGTATGCCATACCTGTCGACGATTACGAGTCGCTCATCGCTACCCTCACCGACTACGAGCGCATGCTCTGGAATCGTGGCGCCACCCTCGAGGCCATCGCCTGGTACCGGCAGAAACGCAAGGAGTATGCCCGCCACACCGACATGATGGCCGAGTATCCCAGCGACGACATCGAGGCCTTCTGCTACTCGGGCGAACGGGTATTCGACCCTACGCTGGTCGAGAAGTTGCGGCGCGGCTGCTGTGCCCCCCGATTCGTGGGCGACATCCACGGCCGCGAGCTCACCGGCCACGATGCCCTCGAGGGTATCGAACTGGAGGCCCGCCCCGGCGGACCGCTGCAGGTGTGGGAATACCCGGCCGAGAAGCACGAGATTCGCGACCGCTACCTGGCCGTAGTCGACATCGGCGGCCGCTCCGACGCGGCCGACTACTCGGTCATCGCCATATTCGACCGCTACTGGATGCTCGAGGGGGGACCGGCCGAAGTGGTGGCCCAGTGGCGCGGACACATCGACCACGACCTGCTCGCCTGGAAGGCCGCCCAACTGGCCGCCTACTACCAGAATGCCCTGCTGGTCATCGAGAGCAACACCCTCGAGACCGAACACGACGACAGCGAACACTCGGCCTACCTGCTCGACACCCTGTCGCGCTACTACGACAACCTCTACGCCCGGCAGGCTCCCCCCGACAGCATCGGGCAGCGCCCCTCCTCGCGCTGGGGATTCCACATGAACCGCGCCACCAAGGTGCTGGTCATCGACGCACAGCGGTCGGCCCTGCGCGAAGGGGCCTACATCGAGCACGACGCACAGGCCTGCTACGAGCACGACGTGTTCGAGCGCAAACCCAACGGCAGCTACGGAGCCATGGAGGGGCACCACGACGACATCCTCATCACCCGCTGCATAGGCAACTACATCTGCAGCCGCGACCTGCCGTCGTATATCCTCCCCACCACCCACCGGGGCGGCTCCATCGTCAACGAGTCGTCGATATAACCCGCCCGACTCCGCCGCCCCCGCTGCGGCCCGGCATCTGCCTCCTTACGCTCCGTAAGAAACCCTAATAATCTGAAAAATAGCTCCTCTGCCTGCGGCTTTCCGTGACAAACCTCGTATCTTTGTCGCCGGAAAGTCACGACGGGGGAGCGCGGCTTTTCTCTACCTGCCCGACGGCTCGGCCCGGGGCAGCAGCACCTCCACCCGATGTCAAACACGCAACCCGATACTCGTTATGAACGTAAAACACCTGTTGGGAATAGCCCTCGCCTGTATGCCCTTTCTCTTTGCCTGCCAGGCCAAGGAGCAACCGGCCCAACCCGAAAAGAGCGCAAAAGTACAAACCGTAAAACCCCGCCACCTGACCAAGGCCGAGTTCCTCGCCAAGGTGGCCAACTTCGAGAAGACCCCCGACCGCTGGGAGTTCCTGGGTGCCCGCCCCTGCATTGTCGACTTCTACGCCACGTGGTGCGGACCCTGCCGCAAGCTGGCTCCCATACTCGAGGAGATAGCTACCGAATATGCCGGGAAGATCGACGTCTATAAAATCGATGTCGACAAGGAGCCGCAGCTGGCCGCCCTCTTCGGAGTGCAAAGCATCCCCACCCTCCTCTTCTGCCCCATGAAGAACCAGCCCCAGATTGCGGCCGGATTCATGGACAAGGAGACCCTGCAACGCGCCATCAAAGAGGTGTTGCTCCCGCAGGAATAATACATAGAAAAGCCAAAGGATTAAGTTCCGGAAAGGGCAGAAGGCCCCACTACTACCGGAGGCACGGCAGTTCGTCGTCGTCCGGCCACAACTGCATGGCAATGCGGGCACAACCCTCGGCATCGGCCAGCGCGTTGTGATGGTGGTCGAAGGGGATACCCAGATAGGCGCACACCGTGGGCAGCCGATAGTTCTCGATGGCCGTGCGCGGAATCACCCGCCGCGCCTGCGTGAGGGTACAGAGGAAATCGCCATACACGTAGTCGATGCCATACATGCGGCAGGTCGCCCGCAGCACCCGCTCGTCGAAAGACTTGTTGTGTGCCACCAGCCGCAGCCCCTCGACCAGCGGCGACACCTCGCGCCACACCTGCCCGAAGTTGGGAGCATGACAGGTATCGGCGGGGAAGATACCGTGAATCTCCTCCGAGAACCGGCGCACATAGTAGTCGGGCTCGGGGCACACCAGCCGGTGCACCCGGTGCGTCACCTCGCCCCCGCGCACCACCACAAGCCCCACCGAGCAGATGCTGGTAGGTTCGTAATTGGCAGTCTCGAAATCTATGGCGGCAAAATCTTTCATCGGTAAAAATATCCGGCGGCAAAATTACGGAAAATTCCGGTGAAATCTCCACATCGCCCCGCGACGGTGAATTTCGCCGCACAAATTTTGCGGTATGTGAGATTACCCCTACCTTTGCTCGAAAGAGAAAACAAGAAGATGAAAATAGGAATTATCGTAGCCATGCAGAGCGAGCTCGATTGCGTGCGTCGCCTGCTGGAGAATCCCCGCGAGGAGCGTTACGGCGCTTCGCTCTTTACCATAGGCACGAACGGTGCCCACGAACTGATACTCACCCAGAGCGGCATCGGCAAGGTATCGTCGGCCATCCGGGCCTACGAACTCATCGACCGCTATCGCCCCGACTGCGTGCTCAACACCGGCGTGGCCGGCGGCATAGACGCATCGATGCGAGTGATGGATATTGTCGTCGGGTCCGAGATTGTCTACCACGACGTGTGGTGCGGCGAAGGCAACGCCTGGGGGCAGATACAGGGGCTGCCGCCCCGCTTCCACAGCGACCCGGCACTGGTCGAAAAAGCCCTGCAGGTAGAGACCTCGCTGCGCATCTACAAGGGTCTGGTATGCAGCGGCGACCGCTTCATCACCGACCCGGTCGAACTCTCCGAAATCAAGGCCCTCTTCCCCGAAGGCATGGCCGTCGACATGGAGTCGGGCTCCATTGCCCAGGTATGCTGCATGCGCGGTGTCCCCTTCCTGAGCTTCCGTATCATCAGCGACACCCCGGGCATCGAGGGTCACCTGGCCCAATACAACCACTTCTGGGACGATGCCCCCCACCGCTCGTTCGAGGTGCTCACCAGCCTCATCGACAAACTGTAATACATATCAATTCCTAATACATAACCCGATATGAAAAAGATACCCAGTTTTACCATAGACCACATTCACCTGCTGCGCGGCATCTACGTCTCGCGTAAGGACTATCTGGGCGACCACGTAGTCACCACCTTCGACATCCGCATGAAAGAGCCCAACCGCGAGCCCGCCATCGGCTACGGAGCCCTGCACACCATCGAACACCTGGCTGCCACCTTCCTGCGCAACCACCCGGTGTGGGGCGACAAAATCGTATTCTGGGGACCCATGGGCTGCTGCACGGGCAACTACTTTCTGGTGCAGGGCGACCTCACGTCGCGCGACATCGTCGACCTCATGCGCGAGACCTTCCGCTTCATCCGCGACTTCGAGGGCGAGGTGCCCGGCGCCGCGCCCCGCGACTGCGGCAACTACCTGCTGCACGACCTGCCCATGGCCCGCTGGGAAGCCGACAAATACCTGCGCGAGGTTCTCGACGTAATCGAAGAGAAAAACCTCGTCTACCCGACGGTCGAGGATACGGTTAATGATTAAAACGGCGTCTCCTCTTTCTTCCCTAAGAAGCGGGGTTGCTTGTCGGTGAGGAGGTCGAGAAACATTTTCACACGGGCGAGGTACTCTCGTCCGTGTATTTTTATATACTTCGCCCGGCGGGCTACGTCGCGGGCATTATAGCCGACAGCCGATATGCCGCTGCTCTTGGCCAGATAGATGGCCCGCTCGTTGTGAAACTTCTGCGAGATGATGGTGAGGCTGTCCTGCCCGAAAATCTCCTTGGCCCGCACGATGGAGTCGAGCGTACGGAATCCGGCATAGTCGAGCACGATACGGTCGGCCGGTACCCCGTGGGCCACCAGCGAATCGCGCATGCAGGTAGGCTCGTCGTAGTCGCGGTCGTGATTGTCGCCGCTCACCAGAATATAGTCTATCTTGCCCGCCTTGAACAACCGGGCCGCAGCCTCGATGCGATAGTCGAAATAGTAGTTATGGGCTCCCTGCGGAGTAATGGGCGCCGTACCCAACAGCAGACCTACGGTGCGATGGGGTATCGCATCGGTCGTGTCGAACGTCTTGTCGCGGGCATATCCCTTTACCAAACCGTTACAAATTCCTATGACGGCAACCATTCCTGCAACAAGAATCACCGCAATAACTATCACACTCATTCCAATCCTCCCTTTGTATCGTTTCATTATCGTCCCTGTTTTAGGCAACGAAGATAGTGAAAAATAGTGAAATATCTCACTTTTTCCCTCAAACTAAGTAGGCGTGGAAAGAAAACCCCTACATATAGGTATTGGCCGGCCGGGCCGCATGCCTTTACTTTGCCTCCGTAAAAACCAAACAACCGTTACGACAATGAAAAAAACAGGAATATTCTACGGCTCTTCGACCGGCATGACCGAGGGAGTAGCCCACACAATCGCCCAGAAGCTGGGAATCGCCTCAGACGACATTCACGATGCGGCCCGACTCTCAGCCGAGAGCATCGCCCCCTACGAGGCGCTGATACTGGGTACCTCGACCTGGGGTTGCGGCGAACTGCAAGACGACTGGTACGATGCCGTAAAGGTGTTGAAAAGTGCCGATCTCACCGGCAAAACCATAGCCCTCTTCGGCTGCGGCGACAGCGAGTCGTACCCCGATACCTTCTGCGACGCCATCGGCCTGCTCTACGACGAACTGAAGGAGACGGGCTGCCGCTTTACCGGCAACCACGTGGCCACCGACGGCTACACGTTCTCTTCGTCGGTATCGGTAGTCGACGGCGATTTCGCAGGACTTCCGCTCGACGAGACCAACGAAGCCGACCAAACAACCGCCCGCATAGAGGCCTGGGTAAAGAGCCTCGACCTGTAACCTCACCCAAACGCACTACGCCCATGATTACCTGCCAATCCTTCCCCGCCGAGCTGAAAGTATTCTTGAACCACGTCTATGAATACAAGAAGGGGGTGCGCCACATGGTACTCTACACCACCAACCGCCGCTACGAAGAGTTTGCCGTAGACCGGCTGAACAAACAGCGCATCGACTACTGCATACAGCCCATTGGCTGCAACAAAATAAACCTCTTCTTCGGCCGCCGCGAGTGTATCGAGGTGATTCAGTCGCTGGCCTCGCGCCCCCTGAACGAACTCACCCCCGAGGAGGATTTCATCCTGGGTGCCCTGCTGGGCTACGACCTGTGCGGTCAATGTCAACGCTATTGTAAACGTAAAGCCAAATAAACTCTTTTCTCTCCTCCTGATCTAAATTGCAAAGGGGAAAAGAATCCTAAAATTTGAAGTTTGTTTTTAGTTGTGACGAACCCACTGCGCCGCGAGGCACGGTGGGTTCTGCTGTATCGTCAAAAAATTGGCCTCGTTTATGCTGTTTATACTCTACTGCAAGCCACTCAAATCGACTTTATAGCAGGTCGGAGCCGTATAATCTCGCTCAAGAAACATCGTCATATATACAGGGGCATACACGATTTTCCCCTCGACACGCATATTGTCATTATTGAACACGATAGCCTCGGCCAGATTATACTCCTTGCAATCCATAATATTGGAAAGAGCCCGATGCGATTCATAATCCTTCCCCGATTTCACCTCGACAGGCAGCACCTTTCCTCCCGATTCAATTACAAAATCGAGCTCACCCCGTTTCTTGTTATTATAGTAATAAGGCTCCAGGCCATGCGCCACCAACTCTTGCGCAACGGCATTTTCATAAACCGCTCCGTAGTTGATGCTTTTATCTCCCTTGATAATCTGCAACTGTATACCGTCGGCATATTGGGCAGCCAATAGCCCTACATCGCTTTGAAACAGTTTGAAGAGATTTCTCGAACGCGACAACAACAGCGGCACCTTGGGCTCTTCGACATTATAAACCGGGAGAGCTACACCTGCATTTTTCAACCAAAGGAAACTGTTCCGATAGCGTTCGAACTTGGCATTCTCATTCAACCGTTTCAATATAAACCGTTTGTTCTTGGTATTGAGTTCGGGGGGAATCAAATTGAAAATCTCCTCGATATACAACTTGTTATTCGGGTCATATTGGGCTATATCCCGTTTATACAACCGAATAATATCCTGTTGCACGGCCATTACTTCCTGCAGATTGTTACTCTCGATATACTTGTCTACGGCTGCCGGCATGCCACCCACCACCAGATAGAGGCGAAACAATTCCATCATCCTGGTATGGACAAAATCATCGACAGGTTTGCGACAGGTCCACGAATCTCGCAAAGAATCAATAACCCGACGGCCTACACCTACACACGACACAAATTCCTCGAAATCGAGCGGATACATATCCTTGATACCCATATAGCCGACCGGCTCCGACCGAAGGTCCTTCAGCTCGACGCCCAACAGAGAACCGCTCAAGATATATCGGTACGACCCCTCGTCGACCAGAAATTTAATGGCTGTCACAATCTCGGGACACCGCTGCACCTCATCGAAAAAAACAAGGGTCTCGCCTTTAATCAAGGGCTTGGTTGTCAACGCCGACAACCGAAGGAGAATGTCATCGCTGCTCCGAGCCCCACGGAAGAGCTCCACCGCATCGGGATTCTCTATAAAATTGATTTCAATAAAACTCTTGAACGTCTGCCCAAACTCCCGTATCGAATAGGTCTTACCCGTCTGTCTGGCTCCGGTTACAAGCAAGGCACTACGAGAGTTCGCATAATAGCTTCGAATATAGCTGTCTATCTTACGTTTAAGCATAGCCATTCCTTTTATCCAATGCGAAAATAGCGTATTTCTTCCACTTTTCCAAGGAATTTATCGCTTATTTTGCCGCTTTTCCAAGGTAAATACCACCACTTTCTTCCACTTTTCCAAGATTCAAGACTCAAATACTACCTGCGCATTCCCCTCTCCCGGTGTTCAAGACAACAGATAAAAAGCCAAACCATACCTGCACAAAGCGGCCTCCTCGCCGATTCCCCACATCCGGGGCGACAAGGAGGCCGCACTGTATATTATATCGTTGTCGATACCCTCGTTTATTTCAACCGGGCGAGCACCTCTTTCATACGGCGCATGGCTTCGGTGATATTCTCCTCGGAAGTAGCATAGGAGAGGCGCAGGTAGTTGGGAGCCCCGAAGGCATCGCCGGCCACGGTAGCCACATGGCCCACCTCGAGGATATACATGGCCAGGTCGGACGAGGTCTTGATGACCCGGTCGCCATCGGCCTTGCCCAGATAGCAGCTAATCTCGGGGAAGAGGTAGAAGGCTCCCTGAGGATTATTGACCTTCAAGCCGGGAATCTCTTGTGCCAACCGTACTACCAAATCGCGACGGCGCTCAAAAGCCCGACGCATGGTCTCGACACAGCTTTGGTCTCCGGCAAAAGCGGCGGCGGCGGCTTTCTGGGCAATCGACGAGGCACCCGAGGTGTACTGTCCCTGCAACTTGTTGCAAGCCTTGGCAATCCACAGCGGTGCGGCAATGAACCCGATACGCCAACCGGTCATGGCATAGCCCTTGGATACACCGTTGATGATGACTACCCGATCGCGAACGGCGGGGAAGCGGGCTATGCTTTGGTGTGCGCCCACGTAATTGATGTGTTCGTATATCTCGTCGGAGATAACAAATATCTGGGGATGACGCTCCAGCACGGCAGCTAAAGCCGCGAGTTCGTCGTGCGAATAGACGCTACCCGTGGGGTTCGAAGGCGAACAGAGAATAAGCATCTTGGTCTTGGGGGTGATGGCGGCTTCGAGTTGGGCCGGAGTCATCTTGAAATCCTGCTCGATGCCGGTCTCGACAATGACGCTTTTGCCCTCGGCCAATTTCACCATCTCGACATAGCTCACCCAGTAGGGAGCCGGCAGCACCACCTCGTCGCCCGGGTTGACGAGAGCGAGCACGGTGTTGCAAATCGACTGCTTGGCACCGTTCGACACCACAATCTGCTCGGGAGTAAAGTCGAGGCCATTCTCATTTTTCAGCTTTGCGCAGATGGCCTGGCGCAAATCCAGATAACCCGGCACGGGTGAATAGTGCGAGAAGTTGTCGTCTATCGCCTTCTTCGCAGCATCCTTGATATGCTGAGGGGTATTGAAATCGGGTTCTCCTACACTCAGGTTGATTACATCGACACCCTGAGCCTTCAGTTCATTACTTTTCTGCGACATCGCAAGCGTTTGCGACGGTGCAAGAGCTGCCAAACGGTCGGATACTTGGTTCATGAGAATAGCTTTTAAGTTTTTTATTTTCCCCACAAAGGTACACAAAGAAAATCAATTCGCCAATAATCACAAATCGTACAATACAAATTTCTTTTCATCGCACGATTATCAGAGCAAAAAGCCATCACGAATGGCTGTAAAACCGAATACGCCCTATAAAAAGGCTCTTGCCCGGGCAGGAAACACCCGGCAAATCTTCGCCCGGCAACACGCTGTGGCCAGATGCAACCACCCCCGAGTAACCACCAATGGGGAGAAACGTCTCTCACTATACCTATAAAAAGCGATTGTGCCGTACCGGGAGGCACGGTACCTTTGCGGCGAATTACCAAATACAAACTATTCTTATCCAGTGAACTCAAAACTATCGGTATTTTTCTTATTCTGCTTTGTCTTATCGCTTCTTGCTTTCCCGGCAAAAGCACGACATAATCACAGGGGGTGCCACCCGACCGGCTCCATCGTATGGGGCCAGGTGGTAACGCAAGAAAACGGCAAGCCCCAACCCGTCGACTATGCCACCGTCTACCTCAAAGGGAGTGCATCGGGGGGAACCACCAACGAGCGGGGCCGCTACCGGCTCAAAGCGCCTGCGGGCGACTACACGCTGACAGTCTCGGCCATCGGGTACGACCCGTTCGAGCAACGCATCTCGCTGAAACGGGGCGAGCCCCTCGAAATAAACGTAACCCTCACCCCCAAGAACCAGGAGCTTGCCGAGGTAACCGTGGTATCGACGGGGGTGAACCGGGTGAAGCGGTCGGCCTACAACTCGATAGCGGTAGATACCCGCGAGATGCAGAACTCGACAAAAAATCTGAGCGACGCCCTGGCCAAGGCTCCGGGGATAAAGCTGCGCGAATCGGGCGGCGTGGGGTCGGATATGCAACTCATGCTCGACGGGTTCAGCGGCAAGCACGTGAAGGTGTTTATCGACGGGGTCCCGCAAGAGGGTGTGGGCAGTTCGTTCGGATTGAACAATATCCCGGTAAACTTTGCCGAACGCATCGAGGTGTACAAGGGGGTGGTGCCGGTAGGTTTCGGCACCGACGCCATTGGCGGGGTTATCAATATCGTTACCAACAAACAACGCCGCAAGTGGTTCTTCGATGCCGCCTATTCCTACGGGTCGTTCAATACCCACAAATCGCACATTCATTTCGGGCAAAGCCTGAAAAACGGTTTTACCTATGAGGTCAACGCCTTCCAAAACTACTCGGATAACGACTACCGGGTCGATGCCAGCCATGTGGAACGGTGGAACGACGACGGCTCGTCGGTCATCACCGATGAGGTGTTCCGGGTGAAGCGGTTCAACGACACCTACCACAACGAGGCGGTCGTAGCCAAGGCGGGATTCACCGGCCGGTCGTGGGCCGACCGCCTGATGCTGGGTTTCACCTACTCGCACATGTACAAGGAGATACAGACCGGCGTGCGACAGCACACCGTCTTCGGCGAGAAGCACCGTCGGGGGCACTCGATTATGCCTTCGTTGGAGTACAGCAAGCGCAACCTGTTCACCCGGGGACTCGATTTCTCGTTCACGGCTAACTACAACCGCAACACCACCACCCACATCGATACGACGAGCTATCACTACAACTGGTTCGGCGAACGTCGTTTCAATACCAACGGCCGAGGCGAACAGAGCGAACAGCATGCCCGGGTCTACAACGACAACTGGAACGCTACGGCAACTCTCAACTATCGGATAAACAAGGTACACACCATCACCTTTAACAACGTGTGGAGCGCCTTCCACCGCACCAACGCCTCGCTGCTCACCGGCACCGAAATCGAAAACGAATTTGCCAAAGAGACCCGCAAGAACATCGCGGGGCTGTCGTACCGGCTCATGCCCTCCGACCGGTGGAACCTGTCGGTATTTGCAAAATACTACTACCAATATGTGTCGGGGCCCATGGCGACCGACGACAAGGGTACCGAGTTTGTAATGGTCGATCGCACGGTGCGACAGGGGGGCTACGGCGCCGCAGGCACCTGGTTCGTGCTTCCCGGGCTGCAAACCAAGCTGTCGTATGAGAAAGCTTACCGGCTGCCTACCATCGAAGAGATGTTCGGCGACGAAGACCTCGAAAGCGGCGAGGTGAATATCCGGCCCGAGAACAGCCACAACGTGAATTTCAACCTCAGCTACTCACTCACCACAGGTCGCCACTCGTTTTATGTCGAAGGGGGGCTGCTCTACCGCAACACCCGTGACTATATACAGCGTAACATTCAAGACCTGAGCGGCGGCAAGGAGAATGCCACCTATACCAACTATGGGAAGGTGGTGACCAAAGGCTACAACCTCTCGGCCCGGTACAGCTTGGGGCGATGGTTGAGCCTGGGCGGCAGTTTCTCGCAAATGGACGTGCGCGACATGGAGCCATACCAGATAGGCAGCACGGGCACCTCGACACCCAACCTCACCTACAAGGCTCGCATGGCCAACGTGCCCTATATGTTTGCCGACAGCGACATCAGCCTCTACTGGCACGATTTGGGGAGAAAAGGCAACGTACTCACCGTGACCTACGACAACCAGTATCTGCACAGTTTCTGCTACAACTCGGAAGTGATAGGTACCAACAGCAATGCCTACATGATACCCGACCAGTTCTCGCACAACCTCTCGGTGAGTTACAGCCTGCACCAGGGAAGGTACAACCTGTCGCTCGAATGCCGCAACCTCACCGACGAGCGGCTCTACGACAATTTCAGCCTACAAAAGGCAGGGCGCGCCTTTTACGGGAAAATACGCATCCATTTCGGAGACTGACAATATCAAACCTTTTAAAAACAGAATAAAGACATGAACAAAAATTTCTTCTTCACTGCATGTATCGCCCTCTTCGCCACAGGTCTGTTGTTCACCGCCTGCGAGGAGGAAGGGCCCTCGGTTCCCACCGAACTTTCCAACCTCACCGAGGTGGCAAAAGGCAACTATGTGATTGCCGCCTCGGTGGGAACCGGCACCAACACCACCCACGTGCTGCTCACGGCCGACCGTCTGGACGACCCCAACTACAAAGTGACCCCCACGGTACAAGGTACCCAAAACGACGGGGCCACCTATTGGGTTTTCTACAAGGAGGAGTCGCTCTTTGCCCTCAACTACAACCAGGGCGAGGCCGGACAAACGGCTTCGTATAGCCTCAACCCGAATTTCGAACCGGTAAAGAACTCGAATACTTACAAGTTGAGCCGCTTCACCACCTACGGGTTCTACAACGATTACATCATGACTACCTCGACGGGCAACGGAACTATCGATGCCCAAAGCTATGCCTACACCGACAAGAACGGCTCGCCAATCACCGAGACCTATTATCCCAAACATTTCTTGCCCGCCTATATCGACGCTCGCAACGAATCGGCCAAAGACGGGACAGGCGCAGGCAACATAAAACTGCGGTCGGAGAATTTCCTCGGCAATGGCGAATTTGTGACGTTGGCCGGGCTGGAACAGGTAGGCAACTATCTCTACTCGGCCGCCGTGCCCATGGGGTTGAGCCAGTGGGGTTACATACAGACGGTCGACGGCCGCGAACACGGCTATGTGCGCGAAGGCTACGAGGATCTGGTCAAGACCGAATCGGGAGGTTCGGGCAGCGGCTCATACAACGCCAACGAGTTGCAATGGACCCAATATCCCGACGAGTGCTGGGTAGCCGTGTTTAAGGACGAGTCGCTCGAAGAACACCGGGTCATCAAGAGCGACAAGATAAGCTATGCCTGCGGGCGCAACCGTTCGCAATACTATCAAATGGTGTGGAAGGCCGACGACGGCTACCTCTACGTATTATCGCCAAGCTATGCCAAGACCATGAAGGATTCCCGCCAGCAGACAACTCTACCGGCCGGTGTCGTGCGCATCGACACCCGCGCCGCATGGGACGAAATAGACTTTGACCCCTCCTACTACAAACCGCTGAAAAATGCCGACGGCTCGGAAGCGGCATTTCTGCGCAGCTGGTACATTGCCGGCAACTACTTTATGCTGCTGGCTTATGACGAGCAAGGTTTCGGAGGCACAGCCAACCGGCTGGTCATCTTCGACACCCAGGGCGACGGGACGCTGAAGCCAGTAACCGGTCTTCCTGCGCAGGTAAGCGGATTCGGGAACACCCCCTACATCGACAGCGAGGGCAAGGCCTACGTGGTGGTGAGTACCTCGAACGGCTATCCCGCAATCTATAAAATCGACCCGGCGACGGCTACCGCTACAAAAGGGCTCACTATCGTAGCCACAAGCGTAGCGGGCGTGGGACGTCTGGCCGTGAAATAGTGTACAGTCGGCTGAAAACCGTTATCCACACAAAAAAGAGAGTTGGCGGCAAACTTATCCCCGCCAATTCTTTTTATCACTTGAAAAGAAGAATGTCTCAATGAAAAAAGCATTTTGGAAACTGCATCTGTGGTTGTCGCTCCCTTTCGGGCTGATTATCACGCTTATCTGCTTCTCGGGCGCCATGCTGGTATTCGAGCCCGAAATTGCCCGACTCTCCCACCGGGACCTCTACCATGTGGAGCGGGTGGGGCCAACGACTATTCCGCTGGAAGAACTGGCCGCAAAGGTATCGGCCGAACTGCCCGAAGGGGTAGCCGTGACGGGAATCACCGTCTATCCCGACCCCGAGCGAAGCTATCAGGTGAATTTGTCCAAACCTCGGCGCGCATCGCTCCATATCGATCCCTACACAGGCGAAATCAAAGGGCAAAGCCAGCGGTCCCCTTTCTTCCGAACCCTGTTCTCGCTGCATCGCTGGCTGCTCGATAAACGTCCGGCCGACGACGGTATCTTTTGGGGAAAGATTATCGTGGGGGTGAGCACCCTGCTGTTTGTCATAATCCTCATTACCGGAGTCGTTATCTGGTGGCCCCGCTCCCGCAAAGGCTTCAAACAAGGTGCAGCCATCGCCCTGCGCAAGGGGAAAGCCCGCTTTTGGCACGACCTGCACACGGCCGGCGGCGTGTATGCCTTGTTGCTGCTACTGGCCATGGCTCTCACGGGACTTACCTGGTCGTTCGACTGGTATAGAAACGCTTTCCACACCCTCTTCGGCGTGGAGGCGAGTGCCCCGACGGCCAAGAGCCCGCACCCCGGAAAGCGCCCTCTCCAAACGGCACAACCCGGTAGCGATGCCAAACAGCTGCCCTCGCCCTTTGCTCACTGGCAACAGATATATGAGCAACTGGCTCGGGAGAATCCCGACCACTTGAAAATCGAAATCACCGACGGCACGGCCAGCGTGTCGAACAACCGCTACGGCAACATACGCGGTACCGACCGCTACACCTTCGACCCGCAATCGGGCCAAATCACCGGTGCATCGCTCTACAAAGATACCGGCAACTCGGGCAAGATACGGGGCTGGATCTACTCGGTACACACAGGGGCCTGGGGTGGAAACCTCACCCGCATCATCTGGTTCCTGGCCGCTCTGCTGGGGGCCACGCTGCCCCTCACGGGATACTACCTGTGGATCAAGCGCCTCTACTGCAAACGCCACAACCGGGCCGACCATCGCGTGACGCATTGACTACCGGCTATCGGCTCGTCCATCGGGTAATGCACAAGCCCCCGAACCGTCGGCTTCCAGGCCCACACATAAGAAAAAGCACCGCGGGAACGCGGTGCTTTTTCTTATGCTTGTCATCACATGTTCCTTAGAACTTCTGCATGTCGACCAACCGCTTGTAGTAGCGGTCGAGTTTTATCAGTTCGTCGTGACGGCCCCGCTCCACGATTTCGCCCTCGTGCATCACGCAGATGAGGTCGGCATCCTTGATGGTCGAGAGGCGGTGGGCAATCACCAGCGTGGTACGGTTGCGCATCAGGTTCTCGAGCGCCTCCTGCACGAGCCGTTCCGACTCGGTATCGAGGGCCGACGTAGCCTCGTCGAGAATCAGGATGGGCGGGTTCTTCAGGATGGCCCGGGCGATGCTCACCCGCTGACGCTGGCCGCCCGACAAGCGGCTGCCCCGGTCGCCGATGCAGGTGTTGTAACCATCCTCGGTAGCCATGATAAATTCGTGGGCATTGGCAATCTTGGCCGCCTCGATTACCTGCTCCATGGTGGCATCTTCGACGCCGAATGTAATGTTGTTGTAGAACGAGTCGTTGAAGAGGATAGCCTCCTGGTTCACGTTACCCATCAGCCCCCGCAGGTCGTGCACCCTGAAGTTCTTGATATTGACGCCGTCGATATAGATGCCCCCCTCGTTCACGTCGTAGAAGCGGGGCAAGAGATCGGCCATGGTCGACTTGCCCGAACCCGACTGTCCTACCAGCGCCACGGTCTGCCCCTTCTTGATGGTGAGGTTGACATGCTTCACCACATTCTCGGTATTGTAGCGGAACGACACGTCGCGATATTCGATGTCCTCTTTCATATCGGTCAGTTCGACCGGCTTCTCGGGGTCCTGTATCGGGTTCACAGCCGAGAGAATCAGGTCGACCCGCACCATCGAGGCCAAACCCTTCTGTATCGAGTAGGCCGCCTTCGACAGATCCTTGGCGGGGTTGATGATGCTGTAAAAGATAACCAGGTAGTAGATGAACGAAGCGGCATCGATACTGCTCGTGCCCGAGAGGATGAGCGAACCGCCGTACCACAACACGATACAGATGGTGCAGGTACCCAGGAACTCGCTCATGGGGTGGGCCAACGCCTGCCGGCGGTTGATGCGGTTCGATATTTTGTAGAAGACGTTGTTCTCGGCATGAAACCACTTGATCATCTTGGCCTCGGCATTAAAGGCCTTGATGATGCGCAAGCCGCCCAGCGTCTCTTCGATAATCGACATCAGCAGCCCCCACTGGTTCTGCCCCTCGAGCGAACGGCGTTTGAGCTTCTTGCCCACCTGACCCATGATGTAACCGGCCGTGGGCAGCAGAATGAGCACAAAGACCGTGAGTTGCCAGCTGATGGCAAACATCGTGCCCAGGCAGACGAGAATCATGATGGGGTTTTTGAACATCATGTCGAGCGAGGCCATGATCGAGTTCTCGATTTCGCCCACATCGCCCGACATGCGCGCCATCACATCGCCCTTCTTCTCACTGGTAAAGAAGCCGATGGGCAGGCTCACCACCTTCTCGTACACATAGTTGCGTATGTCGCGCACGATGCCCGACCGCAACGGAATCATGAAGTGCGAACTCAGATAGGTAGCCGTGGTCTTGAAAAAGGTCATCACCATGAGGAACACCCCCAGGATGAGCAGTGCAAAACCGGCTCCCTGCTCATTGATTATGTTCGTAATGTAATAATAGAAATTATTGACCGCCACATCCTTGAGCGAAGCCGACCCCCACGGCATGAAGGTATAGGTGGCCTGCTTGAGCTTGAAGAGAATCTCCAGGATGGGGATGATGAGTGCAAAGGAGAAGAGCGTCAGTACCGACGCCAGTATATTGAAAAAGATATTGAGAATAAGGTAATATTTATAGGGTGGTACAAACCGCCGCAGAATGGAAAAAAAATCTTTCATATATAGCTTGTTAGAACCCGGGAGAATAGCCGGGCGATTTATCGCTGCAAAGATAGTATAATTACATTCACGACCGAAGCCGGTGCCCGAAAAAGTTTTACCGGGCCGCCCGCACCGGTCTCTCCGGCAACGGTTTTCGCCGGTGCCCGCGCCTCACGAGCCCCTGCCAGGCCCCATTCTTTCGCCGCAAATGCTTGCATAGCCAAAATTATTGTTCTACTTTTGCACCCGAAGCGGAAAGCGGCATTATCTTTTTAGCCGATAGCAAGTTATGAATCAGACGTGTCACACTTTATCGATTATCATTCCGGCATATAACGAGGAAAAGACCATTGCCGAGCTGCTGCAACGCGTGCTCGACGCCGACCTGGGCGAAGGTATCGACCGGGAACTGATTGTCGTGAACGACTGTTCGACCGACTCGACCGGCCGCATCGTCCAGTCCTTCATCGCCGCTCACCCCCAGGCCCCCATCACCTACCTCGTGCACGACCGCAACCAGGGCAAGGGCATGGCCGTGCGCACAGGCATACAGGCGGTTACCGGCGACTACGTGGTGATGCAGGATGCCGACCTCGAGCTCGACCCCAACGACTTCGCCCGGATGCTGCCGCACCTGCTCTCGGGCCAATACCGGGTGGTATACGGCTCGCGCTTCCTGGCCGAGGAGAACTCGCACACCTACTTCAGCTACCAGCTGGGCGGCAAGTTCCTGTCGGTGATGACCAACCTGCTCTACGACCAGCGCATTACCGACGAGCCCACCTGTTACAAGATGTTCGACGCCGGGCTGCTCAAGTCGATTCCGCTCGACTGCAAAGGTTTTGAATTTTGCCCCGAGGTGACGGCCAAAGTCTCGCGCCTGGGCTACAAGATAAAAGAGGTGCCTATCCGCTACTACCCCCGCTCAATCGAGGAGGGGAAGAAGCTGCGCCTGAGAGATGGACTGAAGGCTATCGGCACCTTGCTGAAATACCGTTTCTGGAAAAAAACCGTACAATGAAAAACAGGACCGCATCCTCCAAAAAGCAACCGGTTCGCAAAAACGACACCTCCGCCAAGACGGGAATCACCGCCGCCTGGGTGGTCAAGAATCTGCTGGCCGTGGTCGTTGTCGCCTTCTTGCTGAACAAACTCGTACTCGGCCTGCAGCCGGGATACAACTGGGCCTACAACATGCTCAAGGGCAACCTCGAGGTGGCTCAACACTATGCCCAAACCACTACCGACGAACGGTACGAGATGAAGTTGGGCCTCTCGCACGTCTACCTGCGCTACCTCAAGGAGAACACCCCGCCCGATGCCGTCATCCTGCTGCCGGGCAAAGAGGCCTTCTACCCCGAGGGGCAGGAACGCATCTTCTCGGGCGAGCCCTACAACAAGCTGTGGGCCACCCGTTTCCTCTACCCTCGCCGGGTCATCATTCCCTCGGAACTGGGTGTAACCCCCTGGAGCCAAAAGATTACCCATGTAGCCATCGTCAACGGCATAGGCTACGAATATCTCGGCTACGAGGTACCCAAGAAGGTGCCCTACATCGTACTGCCCGTTCACCCAAAACCGTAACGCCATGCTCACACTCGGAATCGTACTTACCTGCCTCAACGGCATTTTGCTGACTGCGCTCGTCGGCTCGCGGTTTTCGTGGACCGAACGCATCGGCCTTTCGTTCCCCTTGGGAATGACCCTGCAAACCATCATCATGGCTCTGCTCGATTTGCTGCACATCCCCCTCACGGCCTCCTCGGTGCTGCTGGGCGGACTCCTCCTTTTCGCCCTGCTGCTGTTTGTCGTGTGGCGTTACCGCGGCATCGACAGCCTGCGCCTCACCCCGGCCATGCTCGACGACTGGCGACAGGCCAACCTGGTGTGGGTGCTGCTGCTCCTCATCATCGGCTACTGCGAATATATGAATTTCTCGAAGTGCATCTTCTTCCCGCCCAGCGACCGCGACAGCCTCGCCGCCTTCGACACTCTGGGCTTCGTGGCCGCCCACGACCACACCTACATGCGCATGAGCCTCTTCGACGCCGACTACAACCCCTCGATACACCGGGCGGGCGGCAGCATAGCCTATGCCCCCTTCGTGCAACTGAGCTACGCCTACGTCTACCTGCTGGGAGCCGAGACCTCCAAGGCCATCCCGGCCCTCATGTATCTCTTCTTCGTCGTTGCCTTCTACGGCATCCTGCGGCGCAACACGGGCAAGACCCTGGCCGCCCTGGCCACCCTCTTCATGATGATGGCCCCCGAGATGCTCGCCTTCTCGTCGCTCTCGGCCACCAACGTCATGCAGGCCATATTCGCCTCGCTGGGCATCGCCTATACCGCCAGCTGGCTGCGCAGCCGCCACGACCACGAACTCTATGCCGGAGCCTTGCTCCTGGGGGCCAACATGTGGTGCCGCAACGAGGGCATCGTCTTCATCGGAGCCGCCTGCATCGTGCTGCTCGTCGACTGCATACGCCGCAAGAGCTACCGCAAGGGGTGGTATTTCACGGGTCTGGCGCTGCTCCCGGCCGTGGTTTGGTTTATCTACATGAAAGTCGGCGGCCTCTATACCGAGGGCATGGCCATCACCCGCCTCTTCTGGGACGGAGAGAAGGCCGGCGAAATCGTCGACGGATTCCGGGCCCTGTTCGCCAATACGCTCTACTACGGCTGGACCTTCCCGGCCTTCGCCCTCTTCTTCATCGCCGACCTCTGGTTCATCATCAAGAGCCGCGACAATGTGGCGCTGCTGGGCATGATTGTGCTGAGCGTCATCTTCTACGGTCTGGTCATCTACCACGTCGACTACGTATGGGACTCGATGCACAACGTGCTGGCCTACTCGGCCAAGCGGTTCTTTTTCTGTTTTGTGCCCATGTGCTGGTATTTCATAGCCACCACCCGAATCGCCCGGACGGGCTCCGACTACATCGAGCGATACCTGTCGTTGAAATAAGATAAGCCAAGTGCCAGATAGCGGGGAGGGATGTTCCTCCTCGAGACAAGAGACAAGAGACTAACGCCCCACGGACAACCCACGGTCCGTGGTGGTCGGTTTTTAGAGAAAATTGACAGGTAAAAACAATCACTCTCTAAAAAAATGCAAAAAGACAGTGGGAGCATTTAAACCTTGACCAGATGTCGGGGTCTTATAGACATTGAAATCGAAGTGATCAATAGATTGGATTTTTTTAAGATGTATAAAAGAGGTATTTTTATCCTGTTTGCGTGTATTTCCTTCTTGCTGACCGCCCAGAGTGCCTGGGGTCAGTTCACCATTTCGGGCACTGTAAAAGATAAAACCGACGAATCGCCGCTCCCGCAGGTGAGCATCCGGCTGCTTTCGGCCCGCGACAGCTCCTTTGTCACCGGCGTATCGAGCAAAAACGACGGCACCTTCGCCCTCACGGTCAAAAAGGCCGGCAACTACCTGGCCGCCTTCTCGTTCCTGGGCTACAAGACTACCTACGAACCGGTGCGACTCACGGCCAGCCAGCGCCGGCGCAACATCGGTACGGTGCTGCTCGAGAGCAACGACATTCTGCTGCAAGAGGCCGTTGTCGTGGGAAAAGCGCCCGAGGTGGTGGTGAAAGAAGATACCGTCGAATTCAATGCCGACTCTTATAAAACCCAACCCAACTCGGTCGTGGAAGACCTGCTGAAGAAACTGCCGGGTGTCGAGGTCGACAGCGAGGGCAAGATAACCCATGCCGGCAAGGAGATTACCAAGATTCTGGTCGACGGCAAGGAGTTCTTCTCCGACGACCCCAAGATAGCCACCAAAAACCTGCCGGTCGACATTGTCGAGAAGTTGCAGGTGGTCGACCGTAAGTCCGACCTCGCCCGCCTGACCGGCGTCGACGACGGCGAAGAGGAGACCGTCATCAACCTCACCATCAAGAAGGGAATGAAGCACGGCTGGTTCGGCAACATCTCGGGCGGTTACGGCCTCGACGGCCGCTACGAAGCCGGAGCCATGATCAACCGCTTCTTCGGCGACAACCAGATAACCATCCTCGCCGGGTCGAACAACACCAACAACATGAGATTCACCGACCTGGGCGGCAGCCGCTTCCGCCGGTTCGGCGGCATGAACGGCATCAACACCAGCCACAACGTGGGGGTCAACTTCAACGTGGGCAAGGGCGAGGAGTTCCGCGTGGGTGGCGACGTGAGCTACAACAACAGCAACCGCAACGTGCTGCAACGCACCGAGCGGCAGAACCTCTTTGCCGACAGTACATCCTATTACAGCGGCTACAACAAGATGAACGACCACGGGCAGAACATCCGCGGTAACTTCCGTATCCACTGGGAAATCGACTCGCTCAATACCCTCGAGTTCCGGCCCCGGTTTGCCGTAGCCCTCTCCCGCTCCGACAGCTACGACTCGGCCCTCACCACCGCCGGCGACCTGGCCCGCAGCAAAGTCAACTTCAGCGAAAGCGACAACTTCAACAAGGGTACCGGCTACGACCTCTCGGGCGAACTCATCTACAACCACAAATTTCTCTCGCGCCCCGGCCGGTCGTTCAGTATCCAGGCCGAATACAAGTTCAGCGACACGAAAGAGGACGGCTGGACCAAAGCTCTCTACCAATACTACCAGCTGGCCACCGACAGCACCCTCGACCAGATAGACGACAACCACACCTGGAGCAACGGCTACGGGGCCCGACTCACCTGGACCGAACCGCTGGGCGACGTGAAGAAAGGACGGTTCCTCACCTTCTCGTACCGCTTCCAGGCCAACTTCAACAACGCCGACAAATATACCTACGACGTATTTACCGACCCGCTCACGGCCCTGCCGCTCGATACCCTGCGCAACGACGACCTGAGCAACAGCTTCCGCAACGACTACTTCATGCACCGGGCACAGGTGGGATTCAAACAGGTGAAACCCACCTATACCTACGACGTGGGTGTGGCCGTGGAGCCGTCATCATCGCAATCGATCGACCGCATCAACAGCGACCGCAACATACCCAAGCGCACCGTATTCAACGTAGCCCCCTACCTGCGCTACCGCTACAAGATGGGCAAACAGACCTCGCTGCGCATCGACTACCGGGGCTCGTCGTCGCAACCGACCATGGCGCAACTGCAACCCGTAGCCGACGTATCAGACCCGTTGCGAGTCGTTATCGGTAACCCCACCCTGAAGCCCTCGTTCAAAAACACGCTGCGCGTGCGCTTCAACGACTACGACCAAGCTACCCAAAGGGCCATCATGGCCATGCTCTTCGGAGGATTCACCACCAACAGCATCATCTCCGAAACCACCTACAATGCCACCACCGGCGGACAGACCACCACCTACCGCAACGTAAACGGCGTGTGGAACGCCTCGGGTATGTTGATGTTCAACACCCCCTTCCGCAACAAGCACTGGCAGCTCAACAGCTTCAGCCGCCTCAGCTACAACAACAACGTGGGCTACAACAACGGCATGCGCAACGATGCCGGGTCGTTCAATGCCGCCGAAAATCTGGGCATCGCCTTCCGATCGGACTACTTCGATGTCGAGTTGCGCGGCAACTATCGGTATGCGCTCGCCACCAACAGCATGCAGAACCAGAAAGACCAGAGCACCCACAACTACGGCGGCACCCTCAACCTGAGCGGATACCTGCCCTGGTCCATCACGCTGGGTACCGACCTCACCTACAACGGCATGTCGGGATACTCGGCCGGATACAACACCGAGAGCTGGATCTGGAACGCTCAAGCCTCCTACCAGTTCCTCAAAGGCAAAAACGCCACCATCGCCCTCAAGATCTACGACATCCTGGGACAGCGCAACAGCATACGCCGTACCGTCACGGGCAACTACATTCAGGATGTGGAGTACAACACCCTCAACACTTACGGCCTGCTAACCTTCACCTACCGCTTCAACACCTTCGGCGACAAACGTCCCGACATGGGCCCCGGCGGTCCCCGCGGCTACGGCCATCCCGGCCCTCCCCCGGGTGGGCACCGTCCCTTCTGATGGTGTCACCTCCTCAAGATAAAAACGAAGGGGCTGTATCCGATGCGATACAGCCCCTTCGTTTTATCGATCATCTGGAACGAGACCTCAATGCACGGTCACCATCGTGGCCCCGAAACCATATTCGCGGAACGAGGCATCCTGGCAGGTGCAGTTCTTGTACTTGTCGCGTATCTCCTTGAGCAGCGCATTGCGCAGCACACCCTCGCCCTTGCCGTGGATAAAGACAATCTTGCGGCCCTTGGCGTGCCGATACTGGTCGAGCGTCTCGCGCACCTTGTCGAGCTGATAGTTGAGGATGTCCGAGTTGGAGAGTCCGGCCGTCGTGTCGAGCAGAGCCGAGGCATGCAGGTCTATCTCGACGATACCGGGCTTGTCGTCGTGCCGGGTCACCGGTTTACGCACCGGGGGGTCGACCTGCTTCTTCATCTTCATGGCCCGCTCCAGATCGGTGGCGTCGAGCACCATCGGGCGCATGGGCACATCGTTCTTCACCAGGTCGATACACCACGACGGCTCGTCGAAATAGAGGCTTTCGCGGAAGGTGTGCAGTTTGTAGAACTTGGTGGTATCGAGCCGGTACTCTACGGCCACCGGGCTCTTCAGGGCAAAGTGCTTGTCTTTCTTGAAGGCGATGTACTGGAAGCTGATGCGCTCGAGTGCATTGACATCCTCCTGCCCGAACTCCTCGAGCAGCAGCTGTATGTTGGGCTCCACCACCCCGGCATAGCGGGTGCGCCATCCCTCGTCGTCGCGGCTCAGGTAGGCAAAGTAGAGGTAGTAGTTGCTGTCGTTCACCAGATAGCACGAGAAACGGGTGGTGTTCAGGTGCTTGCTCTCGTCGGGGATATAGGCCAGAGTGATGTTCAGTTTCTCGCCTTCGGGACGCTCCTCGACGGCGAGGTCGTCGTCGGCAGCTTCAGGTGCAGCATCCTTATCC
The DNA here is from genome assembly GCA_902471075.1 of uncultured Barnesiella sp. Lineage (GTDB taxonomy): Bacteria > Bacteroidota > Bacteroidia > Bacteroidales > Barnesiellaceae > Barnesiella. Next base: position 38,423 of record CABRIW010000002.1, read on the forward strand.
TTCTCGACCGGCGGCAACTCCACCACCTTCGAGGCGGGTACCGGGGCACTCTTGCGGGCCGGTTCGGCCGGTTCTACCACCACACACTCCCGGGCCAGTACCGGGGTTTCGAAACCATCTTCATCGACATAGGCTATATCTTTCACTATTTTCACCACTACCCCGCCTCCTACGGCGTTGAGGTAGCGTACTCTGTCGCCAACTTTTACCATAATATCATCATTTTAAAGAGTCTCGCGATTCGCCGGCAGCATGCGATTTCGTCGCGGCGAACCGTGCTATATTCGGCAAAGTTGCTTATTTTTGCACGATATTCAAAACAGATTATGCAAAAAACACAAGATATTCGCATCGAGGATTTCAATTATCCGCTGCCCGACGAACACATCGCCAAGTTTCCCCTCCCGCAACGCGACCACTCCAAACTGCTGGTCTACCGCCAGGGAACCATCGAGGAACACCACTTCTACGACCTGCCCCAGGTACTGCCCCCTGACAGCCTGCTGGTCTTCAACAACACCCGGGTGATACAGGCCCGACTGCACTTCCGCAAGGAGACCGGCGCCCTCATCGAGGTCTTCTGCCTCGAACCCCTCGAGCCGCACGAGTATGTCCTCTCGTTCCAGTCGACCCGCTCGTGCTCGTGGCTCTGCCTCATCGGCAACGCCAAGAAGTGGAAGAGCGGCCCCCTCACGCAGGAGGTCGAGATTGACGGCAAGCGGGTACACTTCACCGCCGAGCGGGGCCTGCCTCACGGCAATGCCTGCGAAGTGCGCTTCTCGTGGGACAACCCCGAGGTCACCTTCGCCGCCCTGCTCGACCATGCCGGCGAACTGCCTATCCCTCCCTACCTCAACCGCGAGACCGAAGAGAGCGACAAGACTACCTACCAGACCGTCTACTCCAAAATCGAAGGGTCGGTAGCCGCCCCCACCGCCGGGCTGCACTTCACCCCCGAGGTGCTGGAGGCCATCCGGGCCAAGGGGATACCCGAGCTCGAACTCACCCTGCACGTAGGCGCAGGCACCTTCAAGCCGGTGAAGAGCGAGACCCTCGAGGGACACGAGATGCACACCGAGTACATCTCGGTAAGTCGCGACCTCATCGACACCCTGGCCCGCACCGACCGCCGCGTGGTGGCCGTGGGTACCACCTCGGTACGCACGCTCGAAAGCCTCTACTACATAGGCAAGATGCTGGCCGCCAACCCCGATGCCGAACCGCACGACCTCGTCGTGAGCCAGTGGCAACCCTACGACGGCAGCCCCGACATCGACTCGCACGAGGCCCTGCGCCACATCGTCGACTACCTCGACCGCCACGGCATGACGCGCCTCGTCACCGCCACCCAGATTATCATCGCCCCGGGTTATCACTACCACATCGTGCAGGGCATGGTCACCAACTTCCACCAGCCGCAGAGCACGCTGCTCCTGCTCGTCTCGGCCTTTGTCGACGGACGTTGGCGCGAAATCTACGACTACGCCCTGGCCCACGGTTTCCGGTTCCTCAGCTATGGCGACAGCTCGCTGCTGCTCCCCTGACATTCGCCCCGGCGGCCACACAATAAAACGGCAAAAAAAACGTATACTATAATAGTATCGGTACACACGAAAGGCAGGGCGGGACACGGTCGTCCGCTCGGGCCTTGTCGTCGTCCGCAAGGAGAAAAGATGAAGATAAAGGCAGTATTCTGGGGATTGGCTATGGCCGGCGTGTTGGCGTCGTGCTCGGGGGCAAAACTAAGCGTTGCCAACGAGCAATACGCCCGGGGCGAATTTTACGATGCCGCCCAGACCTACCGCAAGGTATACAGCAAGACCAACCCCCGCAAGGAGCGCAAGCTGCGCGGCGAGGTGGCCTTCAAGATGGGCGAGTGCTACCGGCGCATCAACATGGCGGCCCGCAGCTCGGCCGCCTACCAGAACGCCATCCGATACGACTACCCCGACAGCATGGCCCTCTTCTACCTGGCCCGCAGCCAGCAGTTCGAGGGGAAATACAAGGATGCCGTCAAGAACTACCAGGCCTATCTCGAGACCAACCCGCAGAGCTCCCTGGCCAAAAACGGCATACGGGGCTGCAACCTGGCCGTCCAGTGGAAAGAGAATCCTACCCGCTATGTGGTGAAGAAGGCGACGATACTCAACTCGCGCCGCAGCGACTTCGCCCCCATGTATCTGGGAAAAGACTACGACCAGATTTACTTCACCTCGTCGACCGAAAAGGCGCTGGGTAAAAACAAAAGCGGCATCACCGGCACCAAAAACTGCGACATCTACTTCTCGAAGAAAGACGAGCAGGGGGCCTGGCAGAAACCCGAACCCATCGAAGGCGATGTCAATACCGACGAAGACGAAGGCGTCATCAGCTTCAGTCCCGACGGTACCACCATGTACCTGAGCAAAGCCCGTCGCGAGCCCAACGCCGACACCTCGGTCGAGATCTACACCTCTACCCGTACGGGTGCCCAGTGGAGCCCGCCGAAAAAATACGAAATCACCGCCGACACCCTCTCGGCCTTCGGCCATCCGGCCGTATCGCCCGACGGCGAATACCTCTATTTCGTCTCCGACATGCCGGGCGGATACGGAGGGAAAGACCTGTGGCGCATCTCGCTCACCGACAAGGAGGGGTCGCTCGAGAATCTGGGTGTACAAATCAACACCCCGGGCGACGAGATGTTCCCCTACATCCGCGACAACGGCGACCTCTACTTTGCCTCCGACGGTCACCCGGGCATGGGCGGCCTCGACATCTTCCGCGCCCGCATGAACGCATCGGGCATGTGGCAAATCGAGAACATGAAATACCCCATCAACTCGTCGGCCGACGACTTCGGCATCACCTTCGGCGAGGAGGAGACCGGCTTCTTCTCGTCCAACCGCGGCGACGGCCGGGGCTACGACAACATCTACAGTTTCGAGCTCCCCTCGATACGCGTGTGGATAAGCGGTACGGTCATCGACAAGGACGACGAGCCGGTGCCCGACGCCATCATCCGCATCGTGGGCAACGACGGCTCGAATCAAAAGGAGTATGCCCGCAAGGACGGCAGCTTTCGTTTCAAGCTCGACCGCGGCGTGCACTACGTGATGCTGGCCTCCTGCCGCGGTTACCTCAACTCGAAGCAGGAGTTTATCTCCGATGCCGAAGAGAAGGATGCCGAGTATGGCGTCAACTTCGTGCTCGCCTCCATCAGCAAGCCTATTCTCATCGAAAACATCTTCTACGATTTCGACCGTGCCACCCTGCGGCCCGAGTCGGAGACCTCGCTCAACGAACTGGTGAAGATGCTCGACGACAACCCCAACGTGTCGATAGAGCTGGCAGCCCACACCGACTACAAGGGTAAGGACGAGTACAACCTGCGCCTCTCGGAACGGCGCGCCCAGTCGGTAGTCGACTACCTCATCAAGGCGGGTATCGACCCCCGTCGCCTGCAACCCAAGGGCTACGGCGAGAGCCAGCCCAAGGTCATCACCAAGAAGTTGGCCACGCAATACCCGCAATTCAAGGAGGGCGACGTGCTCACCGAGGAGTATATCACCAAACTCTCGCCCGAAGATCAGGAGATTGCCAACCAGATAAACCGGCGCACCGAGTTCCAGGTGCTCTCGATTACCTGGAACCTCTACTGATGGTGTATCACAGGAGCATTTGATATGCAGGGGAGCATGCAGCACCCCATGCGGTCACCGAATCAGGCCGCACCCCGATGTTGAATCCTAAGAATTATTCGATTGAGTGAGCAGGGACGCAGAGCGCGTACCTGCCGCTGTTCTGCCTGCTACCGCCCCCTCACGGGGCGCGGAGCGACGGCGAAGCCATCCCCTACCGCAGCTTCAAGGTATCACCCACCGAGGGGATATAATCGTCGGGCAACTTGTTCATCTTGTAGAGGTTCTTCAGGCGGATACCGTAACGCTGGGCAATCGAGTGCATCGAATCGCCCGAACGCACCACGGCGTAGTCGTACCCCTTCTCGGCCTTCTTCTTTTTCTTCTCGAGGTAGACGATGTCGCCGGCCTCCAGCGGATAGTCGCGGGGTATCTCGTTATACCCGGCCAGCTTCTTGGCCGAGAAGCCGAACTCCTGGGCTATCGACTCGAGCGTGTCGCCGTCGCGGGCCTCGACATAGAGCAGCCCCCACGAGCGATAGACCGCATGCGGATTCTCCACCACCACCGGCGGCAGGTCTTGCGCCCGTATCGGCTTGAACTTCGGCCGGTCGTATTCGTAGAGTTCATAGAGTTCGATGGTCTGTATCAGCTTGTTGGCATACGACCGGTCGGTGGCATAGCCGCACGCCTTCAGCCCCTTGGCCCAACCGCGGTAGTCGGTCACCTTCAGCTCGAAGAGCGAGGCATAACGGGCCCGCTTCAGAAACTTGGCATGGTCTTCGAAAGAGTCTTCGGGCGAGTCGTATTTGCGGAAACAGTCGTCCTTGCGGTCGTCGTCGTGATAGACCCGCTTCCCCTTCCAGTCGCTGTGGCACTTGATGCCGAAGTGGTTGTTCGACTTGCGGGCCAGTTCGCTGCGGCCGGCCCCCGACTCGAGCAGCCCCTGGGCCAACGTGATGCTGGCCGGTATGCCATACAGTTTCTGGTGCTTGATGGCAATCGATTTGTATTGCTCGATATAGTCGAGATAGGCTTTGTTTTTGCGCTGGGCCGAGAGCGGTGCCAGCGTAAGAGCAAGGAGAAGAACGACAACGACGTATCTGAATTTCATCATGGATCTAAATTCTAAAAATGGACGATAAAAATTCCTGTTCTCAAAAATTTCCTTATCTTTGTTCCACGAAGATAGGATGCGGTGCGGCACAGCCCAAGTCGAAAACCCGGTTCTCCCTGGCCGCTGTACCCGCCTCTCGCTATTTTTGCAGAAGCAGATACACGTAAACCCGCTTAATTAGAGTTATGGAAAACAGGAATATCACCACAAAGATAATGGTTTGCTCGTATGAAGAGCTCACCGAAGCCGAGAAAAAATTGATCGACGCCGCCAAAGAGGCCTCCAACCGCTCCTATGCGCCCTACTCCCGTTTCCAGGTAGGGGCTGCCGTGCGTCTGGCCGGCGGAGTGCTGGTATCGGGCAGCAATCAGGAGAATGCCGCCTACCCCTCGGGGACCTGCGCCGAGCGCACCACCCTCTTCTATGCCAACTCGCAATACCCCGACCGCGCGGTCGAGGCGCTGGCCATCGCCGCACAGACGGGCGGAAAGTTCATCGAGCACCCCACGGCTCCCTGCGGGGCCTGCCGCCAGGTGATACTCGAGACCGAAGAGCGCTACCGCTACCCCATACGCATCTATCTCTACGGCACCGACGAGGTCTATATCGTCGAGTCCATCCGCAGCCTGCTCCCCCTCTGCTTCGGGAAAAGCGACCTGCCCGAATAGAATCCGCGCAAAAAAGCGTATATTTGTAGGGCTCGAAAAGGCGGCTCGGACAGCTCGCCCCCTCTGCTCGTGCACGACAGGCAGGGCAGTTTGCCTCCCGAGTCATTGCCGCACGGAGTAAAAAGACATAGAACAGAACTTTAGAACACGATATGGACGACTATATTGTTTCGGCACGGAAATACAGGCCCTCGACCTTCCGGTCGGTGGTAGGTCAGAAAGCACTTACTCAGACCCTCAAAAACGCCATCGACTCGAAAAAGCTGGCTCATGCCTACCTCTTCTGCGGTCCCCGCGGCGTAGGCAAGACCTCGTGTGCCCGCATCTTTGCCAAGACAATCAACTGCTTCCACCCCACCGAGTCGGGCGAGGCCTGCAACGAATGCGAGTCATGCCGCGCCTTCAACGAACAGCGTTCCTACAACATCATCGAGCTCGACGCCGCATCAAACAACTCGGTCGACGACATCCGCGTCCTCATCGACCAGGTGCGCATACCGCCTCAAATCGGGCAATACAAGGTCTTCATCATCGACGAGGTGCACATGCTCTCGACGGCGGCCTTCAACGCATTTCTGAAGACCCTCGAGGAGCCGCCCCACCACGCCATCTTCATCCTGGCCACGACCGAGAAACACAAGATTCTCCCCACCATCCTGTCGCGCTGCCAGGTCTACGACTTCCAGCGCATCACCACGGCCGACATCGCCGAACACCTGCAATATGTCGCTTCGCAAGAGGGCATCACCGCCGAACCCGAAGCGCTCAACGTCATCGCCCAAAAGGCCGACGGCGGTATGCGCGACGCCCTCTCGGTATTCGACCAGGTGGTGAGCTTCTCGGGCGGGCACATCACCTACAAGGCGGTAATCGACAACCTCAACATACTCGACTACGAATACTACTTCCGGTTGGTCGATGCCTTCCTGCAGGGCAACGTGCCGCAAGCACTCATGATTTTCAAGGAGGTGCGCGACCACGGCTTCGAGGGGCAGTTCTTCGTCGGCGGCCTCAGCCGTCACCTGCGCGACCTGCTGGTATGCAAAGACCCCACCACGCTACCCCTGCTCGAGGTGAGCGCCTCGGTGGCCCAACGCTATGGCGAACAGGCTCAGAAGTGCCCGCTCGCCTTCCTCTACCGGGCCATGGAGCTGAGCAACCGCTGCGACCTCGACTACCGCATAAGCAACAACAAGCAGTTCCTGGTGGAGCTGACCCTGATACAAATCTGCCAGATTCTTCACCCGGTCAGCGTCCCACCTCAGGAACCGCCGTTGCAAAAGATTACCCCGGCCGCTCCGGGCAGTGCACCGGCCACACAACCGCATCAGGCTCAAGCCCCGGCTCAGCCGCACCCCCAGGCGCAGGCCGTGCCGCAACAGCAACAGCAACAGCAACAGCCCCGGCCCAATCCGGCGCCGGCACAAGCTCCGGCGGCACAGACCTCGGAACCGCAGGCCACCTATCGGGCCTCGACCATACGTCCCACAGCCCCGACACACAAACCGGTAGCTCCGGCACAGCCCAACCCGATGAAAAAGGCGGCCCCCGCACGCATCTCCATTCACCAGAAACCGGTCGAGGCGGCTCCGGAGCAACAGGCCCCCACGGTACAGCAGGAGGTGCTCGACACCCCCTTTACCGAAGAGGCGCTCAATGCGGCCTGGCTCGCCTACACCCAAACCATCCCTACCGAGGTGGTGCTGGTCAACACCATGAAGAGTTGCCTGCCCAAGCTGACCGACCCCCGCACGTTTGTCGTGTCGGTCGACTCGCAAATCCAGGTCAACGTCATCAACGAACACCTCTACGAGCTGATGACCTTTTTGCAGAAATCACTGAAGAACAACCAGTTTTCCATGCAACTGCGTGTCAACCAGCCCGGTGAGAAAGAGATTATCTTCAGCCCCAAAGACGTACTGATGAAGATGATCGAGAAGAACCCCGACATCAAAAACTTCTACGACACCTTCGACCTCGAAATCGCCTGATGCCGCCGGGACGTTTCACATCCCCTGCCCCAACCGGACAACCGCACCGCCCCGTCACAGGGGGATACCGTACTCGTGTTTCACCTCGTCCATCACAAAGGTACTCATGAGCGACCCCATGCTGTCGATGGTGCCCAACACGTTGAGGATGAACTCCTGATAATATTTCATGTCGGGGGCATGAATCTTGAGCAGATAGTCGTAGTCGCCCGAGATGTTGTAGCACTCGGTCACCTCGGGAATCTCGCGCACAATGCGGGTAAACTCGAGGGCAATGTCGCGGTTGAGCCGCCGCAGCTTCACGCTGCAGAAGACCACGAATCCCCGGTTGAGTTTCGCAGGGTCGAGCACCGCCACATACTTCTTGATGTATCCGTTGGCCTCGAGCCGCTTCACCCGCTCGAAAACCGGCGTGGGCGACAGGTTTACCTGCGCCGCCAACTCCTTGGTGGTGAGGCGCGAGTTGCTTTGCAAAACCCGCAAAATCTGCAAGTCGGTTTTATCCAGTATCTCCATAGAATGCTATTCTCCGGGCCGTTGCTCCCGGCCTGTTAAATATGGGGTTTATTCTTAATCAGTGGACAAATATAGATATATTTTCCATATTTCCGAATTTACTTGTTCGATATTTCCAGAAATCATAGTTTTGCAAGTACAAACATTTATACTTAACCGATAAAAACAGAACCGAATATGGACCCGAAGAAACTGCATTTCGAAACGCTCCAACTCCACGTGGGACAAGAGCAACCCGACCCGGCCACCGACGCACGGGCCGTACCCATCTACCAGACCACCTCGTATGTATTTGCCGACTCGGCCCACGCCGCCGCACGCTTCGACCTGAAGGAGCCGGGCAACATCTACGGCCGTCTGGGCAATCCTACCCAAGACGTACTCGAGCGACGCATCGCCGCACTCGAGGGGGGAGTCGCCGCACTGGCCGTCGCCTCGGGAGCTGCCGCCGTCACCTATGCCATCCAGAATCTGGCCGTCGCCGGCGACCACATTGTCGCCGCCAACACCATCTATGGAGGCACCTACAACCTGCTCGACCACACGTTGCCCGCCTACGGCGTGACCACCACCTTCGTCGACCCGTCCGACCTCTCGAACTTCGAGCGGGCCATACAGCCCAACACCAAGGCCGTCTTCATCGAGACGCTGGGCAACCCCAACTCGGGCATCATCGACATCGATGCCGTGGCCGAGATAGCCCACCGCCACCGCATCCCGCTCGTCATCGACAACACCTTCGGCACCCCCTACCTCATCCGCCCCATCGAACACGGAGCCGACATCGTGGTACACTCGGCCACCAAGTTCATCGGCGGCCACGGCACCTCGCTGGGCGGCATCATCGTCGACTCGGGCCGCTTCGACTGGGCCGCCTCGGGCAAGTTCCCCCAACTGAGCGAACCCGACCCCAGCTACCACGGCTCCCGATTTACCGACGTGGCCGGAGCCGCCGCCTACGTCACCCGCATCCGGGCCGTGATTCTGCGCGACACCGGCGCCGCCATCAGCCCCTTCAACGCCTTCCTGCTGCTGCAAGGGCTCGAGACCCTCTCGCTGCGCGTCGAGCGTCACGTCGAGAATGCCCTGCGCATAGTCGATTTCCTGGCCCGCCACCCCAAGGTAAAGAAGGTCAACCACCCGGCTCTGCCCGACCACCCCGACCACGCCCTCTACGAGCGCTACTTCCCCCACGGGGCAGGTTCGATATTCACCTTCGAAATCAAGGGGGACGAAGCCGAAGCGCACCGATTCATCGACAGCCTCGAAATCTTCTCGCTGCTGGCCAACGTGGCCGACGTGAAATCGCTGGTCATCCACCCGGCATCGACCACCCACGCCCAACTGACCGACCGCGAGAAGGCCGAACAGGCCATCTACCCCGGCACCATACGCCTCTCGATCGGCACCGAGCATGTCGACGACCTCATTGCCGACCTCTCGCAAGCCCTCGACCGGGTGTAATCCCAAACGACCCTATACACAAAATAAGGGTGTACCCTCATTGGGTACACCCTTTTACTTTCAAAATCGAATATTTTTTCTGGATACCCAGCCAGGCCCGGTATGACAAGCCCGGTTACTGCTGGTTGAGCAGGAAGTGCTTGAAGGCGTTGAAGCCGACAGGCATCAGGATGCTCTGCTTCTCGCCCTGCATGAATTTGCGCAGCTTCTCGGGCATGGCAATCGTCTCGCCTACGGCATCGCTCACGGTATCGAGGAACTTGGCGGGCGAAGCGGTTTCGAGACAAATGCCTATTTCGCCGGGTTGCAAACCGTCGACCAGGGCCTGGTAACCGCAGGCGCCGTGGGGGTCGAGCAGATAGCGCTCGCGGTGGAAAGTGTCGTGCATGGTGCGGCGTATCTCGTCGTCGGTATAGCTTACGCCGCTGATGTCGGCACAGATGGCCTCGTGCGAATGGCCGTAGAGGTCGAGTATGCGGGCGAAGTTGCTGGGGTCGCCCACGTCCATGGCGTTGGCGATGGTGGCAATCGAGGGGCGTGGGTTATACGAGCCCGTGCGCAGGTATTGCAGGAATACGTCGTTGCGGTTGTTGGCGGCGATGAAACGCTTCACGGGGAGCCCCATGCGCTTGGCTATGAGTCCGGCGGTGAGGTTGCCGAAGTTGCCGCTGGGCACGCTGAACACCACCTGCTCGGGGTGCTCGACCATGCCGCACAGCTGGGCATAGGCATAGAAATAGTAGAAGGCCTGGGGCAGGAAGCGGGCCACGTTGATGGAGTTGGCCGAGGTGAGGTAGAGTTTCTCGTTCAGCTCGGGGTCCATGAAGGCACTCTTCACCAGCGCCTGACAGTCGTCGAAGGTGCCGCTCACCTCCAGGGCGGTGATGTTGTGGCCCAGCGTGGTGAACTGTTTCTCCTGTATCTCGCTCACCTTACCTTGCGGGTAAAGCACGAAGACCTTCACGCCGGGCACGTCGAGGAAACCGTTGGCCACGGCACTGCCCGTATCGCCCGAGGTGGCGACCAGCACATTGACCTGCCGTTTCTCCTGCCGGTTGAAGTAGCCGAGCAGACGGGCCATGAAGCGGGCCCCCACATCCTTGAAGGCCAGCGTGGGTCCGTGGAAGAGCTCCAGGCTGTACCGGTTGTCGGCCACCCGCACCAGGGGAATATCGAAGTTGAGGGCATCGAACACGATCTCTTGCAACTTGTCGGCCTCGACATCCTCGCCGAAGAAGGCTTCGGCCACCACAAACGAGATTTCGCGCAGCGTCATCTCCTTCATGTTTTGGTAAAAGGCCGGGGGAAACCGGCGAATCACCTCGGGCATGAAGAGCCCTTTATCGGCAGCCAGCCCCCTGACCACGGCATCGTGGAGAGTGACCGGCGAAGTTTTTTTGTTGGTACTGTAATATAACATAGTGTCTTTCTCTTACTTTTTCTGTGTCGTATAACCGAGGAGAAAAGAGAATTTCAATTCTCTTGCCTCCGATACAAAGGTAAAATTTTTTTTGAGAACAGAGACTTAAAAGATTCTCTTTTTACACCCGACATGCGGCGTTAATTCTTGAAAATCGCCAACAAATGTTTCCTTTCTTTTATACAAAAAGCATTTACGTATTTATTAACTACCAAAATCTATACGTATCTTTGCCTGTATCTATAATACTAAATTTAACTTATTTCCAAAACCGACATGAATCTACTTCGAAAAATCTATTATGCCCTTTCCCCTCAAATGCGCTTTCTGGTCCGGCGTATATGCTATTTCCCCATAGACTGTTTCGATGGGATTACCGGCAAACGAGACCGGCTCACTCCACCCAAAGGACTGATATTCATCGGATCGGGCGATTTTCGCGAACAGGGTGAACGATTGCTCGGCATCTTGCGACAGTATGGAGCTGTCACTCCTCAAAGTCATATTCTCGATGTAGGCTGCGGCATTGGACGACTGGCTGTACCACTCACTCGCTTTCTCGACAGCAAGGGTCGATACGACGGTTTCGATATTGTGAAAAAAGGTATCGACTGGTGCAACAAGCATATTGCCCCCAACTATCCCAACTTCCACTTTCTGCACGTCGACCTGAAAAACGACCTGTACAATCTGGCTACCGAGCAGAAAGCCAGCCAGTTTATCTTCCCCTATCCCGACAACGCCTACGACTGTGTCGTACTCACTTCGGTATTTACCCACATGCTGCCTGCCGATGTCAACAATTATCTCGCTCAGATTGAGAGAGTGCTAACTCCTGGAGGCAAGTGCGTGGCCACCTTCTTCCTCATCAACGAGGCCATCGGGCAACAGATGAAGAGCGGAAAATCCTACTTCAATTTTTCCCACCAGCATGAGGGATATGCTTTGCTCGACGAGAAAGTACGAGAGGCCAACATCGCCTTCGACGAAACTTTTCTCAAACAGATGATTACAGACAACCGTCTGCACTTAAACGGCATCTACTACGGCAGCTGGTCGGGAACCGTAGAGACTTCGCCCGACTTTCAGGATCTGCTTGTCCTCGAGAAACCTGTTTAGGGTGACCATCTGCCTACGAATGGCTAAAACCGAGATATATTCACATCGACAACAGACAACTGCGCCGCGGCTTTTTTCAAAAGAACCCGCGGCGCAGTTGTTTTTTGGCAAGAATTGATTTTGTTTTGTCGGGATAGCCCAACGGACTACTCTCCCGAATCGGGCGCCGCAAAAAGAGCACGGATAAACGCATCGCCCGACAACGAGCCATAACGGCCATCCACCACGCTCTCCTCGTTATATACCTGCACGGCATCGGGAGTTTCACCCGGTTTATAAATGACGAACGGCACGGGGGCCGCCGTGTGGGTGCGCACCCGGCAAGGCGTGGGATGGTCGGGCAAGAGGGCGATGGCTACCGGCTCGTCCATGCGGGCAACAGCCTCGATAAGCGGTTTCAGCACGCGGTGGTCGAGATACTCGACCGTGCGGAGCTTCAGCGCCACATCGCCTTCGTGGCCTGCCTCGTCGCTGGCCTCGATATGCAAATATACAAAATCGTGTGCATATAACGCATCGATTGCGGCCTGAACTTTTCCTTCATAATTGGTATTGTAGAGTCCCGTGGCTCCCTCGACCTCGACGGGCTGCAAACCGGCATAGACGCCGATACCCCGGATGAGGTCGACGGCCGAGATGACCACCCCGCTGCGTATACCGTAGCGTTGGGCCAAGGTCTCCATGCTGGGCTTGTAACCCGGTGACCAGGGCCAGATGCTGTTGGCGGGGTCTTTCCCCTCGGCCACACGCCTCAGGTTCACGGGGTGCGAGGGCAAAATCTGCTGCGAGCGCAGAATCAGCTCGTTCAGGCGGTCGGCTGTAGCCGTGGCCTCGGGCACCAGAGGGCGCACCATCACGTCGCGGAAGGGGGTACCGGGCACATCGTGCGGCGGGGTGCAGTCGACCCGCTTGTCGCCCCCCTTGAGCTTGAGCAGATGGCGATACGATACCCCGCGGTAGAAATTGGCATCGCCGCCTCCCAACTCCCGTTGCAGGAAGTCGATGAGTTCGCCGGCCTCGGCGGTCGTGATGTGACCGGCCGAGTGGTTCTTGATGAGGCCGTTTTCGATACAGACGAGGTTGCAGCGCATGGCCATCTCGCCCGGCTCGATGTCGACCCCCATACTGGCCGCCTCCAGCGAGCCCCGCCCCTCAAATACGCGGTCGAGGTCGTAGCCCAGCACCGCCAGATTGGCGATTTCGCTGCCGGGATGGTAGCCTTCGGGTACGGTTTTCAACATTCCGCAACGACCGTGAGCGGCCAGCCAGTCCATGGCGGGCGTATCGGCAGCCTGCAGGGGCGTGCGTCCGCCCAATTCCTCGATGGGCTCATCGGCCATGCCGTCGCCCAATACTATGATGTGTTTCATGACAAACTCCTTTTTTATCGAATGTTGGCAATTCCTATTATATCGGCAAAGACACCGGCAGCCGTCACCTCGGCCCCGGCTCCGTAGCCCTTGATAACCATGGGATACTCGCGGTACCGCTCGGTGGTAATGGAGATGACGTTGTTGCTCCCCTCGAGGTGGTAGAAGGGATGGGCCGAATCGACCTCGCGCAGCCCCACCTCCACCTTGCCGTGGTCGAGCGTGGCCACAAAGCGCAGCACCCGACCCCGCTCGGCCACCTGACGGCGATAGGCCTCGAAGGTGGCATCGTAGTCGGGAATCGCCCGCCAGAAGTCGTCGAGGCTCCCGGTGAAGTACGATTCGGGAATGAAGAGATGCTTCTCCACATCGCTCTGCTCCACCCGGTAGCCGGCCTCACGGGCCAGTATCACCAGTTTGCGGATGACATCCTGGCCGCACAGGTCTATACGGGGGTCGGGCTCGCTATATCCCGCCTCCTGCGCCATGCGCACCGCCCGACTCAAGGGCACCTCGGCACTCACCACATTGAATATGTAGTTGAGCGTACCCGAGACGACTGCCTCGATTTTGAGTATCTTGTCGCCGCTGTTGATGAGGTTGTTGATGGTATTGATGATAGGCAGCCCCGCCCCCACGTTGGTCTCGAAGAGGTACTTCACATCGCGCTTGCGGGCAGTCTGCTTCAGCTCGCGGTACAGGTCGTACGAACCCGAGGCGGCTATCTTGTTCGAGGCCACCACCGACACGTTGTGGTCGAGCAGCGAGCGGTACAGCGCCGCAATGTCGGGGCTGGCCGTACAGTCGACAAATACCGAGTTGAAGATGTTCATGGCGATAATCTCGTCCTTGAGCCGCTGGGGCGAAGAGGGTGTACCCTCGCGGTCGAGCAGCTCGATGCAATGCTCGATGTCGATGCCCTCGCGGTCGAAAAGACATTTGCGCGAGTTAGCGATACCCACCAGCCGCAACTGCAAGGCCTTGGTCTCGAGCAGCCGCTGCTGCTGTTTGCAAATCTGCTTCAGCAGGTCGCGCCCCACGGTCCCCACCCCGGCCACAAAGAGGTTGAGCACCTGCGACTCGGAGAGGAAAAACGAATCGTGTATGACGTTGAGCGCCTTGCGCAGGCTGTCGCGGGCAATGACAAACGAGATGTTGGTCTCCGACGCCCCCTGTGCACAGGCAATCACATTGATACCGTTGCGGCCCAACACGTTAAACAACTTGCCCGCGATACCGGGCGTGTGCTTCATGTTCTCGCCCACGATGGCCACAGTAGCCAGCTCCTTCTCGGCCTCGATAGCACTGATTTCGCCCACGGCCATCTCGCCCTTGAACTCCTCGCGCAGCACCCGCACGGCCACATCGGCATCGGTGTTGCGCACGGCAAAGGTGGTATTGTTTTCCGACGAAGCCTGCGACACCAGAAAGACACTGATACCCGAACGGGCCAACGTGTTGAATATGCGCGAGTTGATACCGATTACCCCCACCATGCCCATGCCCGAGAGGGTAATGAGGCAGGTGTCGTTGATCGACGAGATACCCTTGATGGCCTTCCCCTCGACGTGCGAATGGTCGGCCGAGATGAGGGTACCGGGTGCCGACGGGTTGAACGTATTCTTGATGAGGATAGGGATATTCTTGTGAAATACCGGATAGATGGTGGGCGGGTAGATAACCTTCGCCCCGAAGTTGCAGAGCTCCATCGCCTCGGTAAACGAGAGGTGCTCGATGACATAGGCGGTGTTGATAACCCGCGGGTCGGCCGTCATAAAGCCGTCGACATCGGTCCAGATTTCGAGTTGCGAGGCACCGAGCGCCGTAGCCAGAATGGCCGCCGTGTAGTCCGACCCGCCCCGGCCGAGGTTGGTTACATCGCCCGTGATACGGTCCGACGCAATGAAGCCGGGCACCACGGCCACCCGGGGCAACTCGGCAAAATAGCGCTTCACCAGCTTGTTGGTCTCGTCGAAGTCGACGATATGTTTGCCATACTGGCGGCGGGTCTTGATGAAAAAGCGGGCATCGTAGTGAACCGCCCCTTCGATGACCCGGCTCACGATGAGCGACGAGAGCCGCTCGCCGTAACTCACAATCGTGTCGAGCGTCTTGGTCGAGAGGTCTTTGATGAGCGACACCCCCCTGAAGATATTGCCCAGTTCGCCCAACAGCGGGTCGATAAGGGCCAGCAGTTCGAGTTGTTTCGCCGGCTCTACAGCCTGCTGCACCATCGTCTTGTGACGCTCGACAATGGCTCTGAAGTGGCTTTCATAGCCATCACCGCCCACCACGGCTACACGGGCAGTCTCAATCAGGCGGTCGGTAATTCCGCCCAGAGCCGACACCACGACGATAACCGGCTCGTGGCAGCTCTCTACTATCTGTTTGACACTCGACATGCTCTCGACCGAACCTACCGAAGTGCCTCCGAATTTCAATACTTTCATATCTGCACTATTCTATCGGCGCAGCCTCGCACCCTCTGGAGAGAGAACAAGCCACACCCGTTCAAAAAAAATTTGGTTGAAAAACTATATCGCAACGGTCTATCGACACAAAAAACAACATCCTCCCCCCTAAGGGGTGGTACCCGTTGCGTTCATGCAGTTACAAAGTAAGGTATGCAGCCGTTCGATCATGGCGTTCTCTTTTTCGGAACCGACACCCCGGAGTTTCACAAACGGCAGGGTGGCCGGCCAGATTGATATAAAACATCTCTTGTTTTGCAAAAGTAATCTTTTTTTTGATTTTTCAGCCCGGCAATCACAAAATGATTTAAAATAATCCTGTTTGTTTTACAATTTTATATTTTCAGAGGGTTTTTAAACGGCATTTTGAAATTGACTTTTTGTCACGAAACAACCCCTCGTTCAAGGAATCGCAAAGTTTTTACTCGACAAAATGTTATATTCTCCTGCAAATGATTATTTTTGTAGAGCCAAACAGGAGGCTCGGGTGCAAAGCGGCATCGCCTCCGGGACATGGCGGCACACGCTTGTTTCACTTTGTAAAACCATTGTGTATGTCTGAAAATATAACATCGGTTCTTATCATTTACACCGGTGGTACCATCGGAATGGTAGAGAACAGCCAGACGGGAAGTCTCGAACCGTTCAACTTTCACCATCTCCTCGACAAGGTCCCCGAGTTGAGACAACTCGGATTCTCCATCTCGACCGTACAATTCGAGCCCCCCATCGACTCGTCGGAAATCGAACCCAGTTCGTGGGTGAAACTCGTGCACATCATCGCCGACAACTACGACCTGTTCGACGGCTTTGTCGTGCTGCACGGTACCGACACAATGGCCTACACGGCATCGGCCCTGAGCTTCATGCTCGAGAACCTCAACAAGCCCGTCATCCTCACCGGCTCGCAGTTGCCCATCGGCATGCTGCGCACCGACGGCAAGGAAAACCTCATCACCGCCATCGAAATAGCCGCCGCCAAAAACAGCGCCGGAGAACCGCTGGTGCCCGAGGTGTGCATCTTCTTCGGCAACCACCTGTTGCGCGGCAACCGCACCACCAAAATCAGTGCCGAGAGCTTCAACGCCTTCGTGTCGACCAACTACCCGCCGCTGGCCCAGGTGGGCGTGCATATCCACTACGACGAGAACCAGATCGCCCGCGTCACCCACAAACCGCTGCGTCCCCACTACCTGATGAACACCAACATCGTGGTGCTGAAACTCTTCCCCGGCATCTCGGAACAGACCGTCCGCTCGATTCTGAACATTCCGGGGCTGAAGGGAGTGGTGCTCGAGACCTTCGGGTCGGGCAACGCTCCGGTCAAGGAGTGGTTCCTCAACCTGCTCAAGGAGGCGGTAGACAAGGGCATCGTTATCGTGAATGTGAGCCAGTGCATGGGCGGCACCGTGCAGATGAGCCGCTACGGCACGGGCAGCAAGCTCGAAAATGCCGGCGTGGTGAGCGGATACGACAGCACCACCGAGGCGGTGCTCACCAAACTGATGTTCCTCTTCGGTCACGAATATCCCTCGAAGGTGGTCAAGGAGAACATGAACTGCTCGCTCAGCGGTGAGATTACCCTCACGCTGCACAACTGAAACCCGACAACTTTATTTCCCTGAAATAACCGTGAGGCGAAGCGCAAAAGCAGCTTGGCCTCACTTCTTTTTGCCCATCTGAAACCAGCCGGCCACGATGATGAGAAGAATAGCCAAAGCGAAAATCAAGATCAGAAAGAGGCTGACAGCCACCACCTGGGCTACCCCCAGCGTGAGGTAGAGGAAGAGAGCCATGGCCAGAACCTTGATGCGGTAGACGATGCGCGACATCTGGCGATAGGCCTGCTCCCGGTTCTCGTCGGTTATCTCGACCGGATAATTGCACCACCTGGGGTGACGCTGCACCCAGGTGAGCAGCCCATACAACACCAGAGCTATCGCGGGCAACAGGAGAGCAGTCGAAGCATCGCCCCAGCGGTCCACTTCGCCCCGGGCGTTAAAGTGCAGGGGCACCTCGCCCCGGTTGTCGAACCGAATCCATACCCCCACCACAAAAGAGGCAAGCAGGAAAAGCCATGCCGGTGTTTCTCTCCAGAATCGTTTCATGGTCAGTCGTTTATTATCCGGGTTATCTTACTTTTTCAACATCAGTTTCTGCATGCCGGGCGTCACCCAACAGTCGATGCAGGCCGTATCGGTAGCATTCTGGTAGAGGAAGAGCGCCTCGATGCCCGGCAGCGAATCGACCAACGCCCGGCTGCGCTCAAGCCCCATCACCATGAAGGCCGTGGCGTAGGCATCGGCCGTCATGCAGTCGGGGGCCAACACCGTGGCGCTCAACAGCGAGTGCTGCACGGGATAGCCCGTCACCGGGTCGATGGTGTGGGCAATACGTTTGCCGTCGACCACGCGATAGTTACGATAGTTGCCCGAGGTAGCCAGTCCGCCCCCGGTCATCTGCAACACCTCTTCGATGGTACCGGCCTCGCCATCCTCGATGGTCGGGCGATTCACCCCTACCCGCCAAGGCTTCCCCTCGGGATTGCGGCCACGCACCACCATCTCGCCACCAATCTCGACCATGTAGTCGTCGATACCACGGTCGGTGAGCAACTGCCCTATCACGTCGCAAGCATACCCCTTGGCGATGGCCGAGAAATTGAGGGTCACCAGCGAGTCGCTCTTGACCACCCGATGATTCTCGAGCGAGAGCTTGTTCATACCCACATGGGCCAGCAGACTGTCGACCTGCACAGAGTCGGGGAAGATACCCTTCTTGAACCCGAATCCCCAGGCATTGACCAGCGGCGAAACCGTGGGGTCGAAGGCTCCGCCCGTGCGGCGATAGACCTGTTGCGAGGCGGTAAAGACATGCTCGAACCAGGCATCGGTCTCGACCGGTACTCCCTGATTGACCCGCGTGATGAGCGACGTGTCGTTGAAGGGCGAGAGCGAACCGTCGAACCGCAGGAGCTCCTGCTTGATGGCCTCGGCCAACGACTCGTCCGACCGATAGGTGATGTGGTAAAAGGTGCCGAAGATGAGCCCCTCGTCATACTGGTAGGTATTCTTTTCGCAACGGCGCATCGTGCTGGCCACCAGAAAGACCACCAGAAACAGAACCACCGCTACCCACGAACGTGCATATCGTCTATCCATAACCGACTTTTAAAAATAGATATGTTCCAACAGAATTTTCACCCCGAGGCCGATGAGAATCACCCCACCCAGTACCTCGGCATAGCTGTGTATATGTCGCCCGAACTGGCGGCCCACCCACAGACCGGCCACCGAAAACAGAAAGGTGACACCGGCAATGACAATCGTAGGTAGCAGCATCGACATGTTGAGGAAGGCAAACGAGATACCCACCGCCAGCGCATCGATGCTCGTAGCCAGCGAAAGCCCCACGAGCGTACGCGTGTCCGAAGGGTCCATGCAGCAGGGCTCCTCCTCGTTTTTGCGAGGCCAGCCCTCCCAAATCATCTTCGCCCCCAGGAAGAGCAACACCCCGAAGGCCACCCAATGGTCATACGCCTCGATATAACTCTTGAACCCGATGCCCAGAGCCCAGCCGATGAGCGGCATGCCCCCCTGAAACAGAGCCATAAAAGCGGCTATCTTCAAGACCCGCGACCATTTGAAGGGCTTCAACAGCACGCCCGAAGTCAGCGACACGGCAAAGCTGTCCATACACAGCCCCACCGCCAAAACAAAAAGTGCTAATAGCGACACAAGTTATTCGAATTATTGTTTCACCACAAAGGTACAAAAGTTCCCGGCTCGCCCAATACTCCTGCCGGAACAATTTACAAACAGAGCGGGGGAATCGCAGCTCACGAGAGTTGCGGTTCCTCCGCTGTCACACACATAACACAGTATATAGAAAACACCTCACGGTGCGGAACGGTTCACGGGAGAGCGAAAACCACAGTGCCCCGACCGGCACACAAGAGCGGTGCCTGTATCTCTAAAACAAGTCTCTGCCCGTTTTGTTCGTCCGCGCGCCGGTTTTCTTTCGGCGCCCCCGCAGGCACAAAAAACACAACGCCCGGAGGGATACCCCCCGAGCGTCGCTACGTTTCATACAAAATCTATGTTTCAAGCGTTTTACTTGCGCAAAATCACGTAGCAATAGTCCTTATTCAGAATCAACGAATTGGAGCCGTAAGCCGTCGTGAAGGTGGCGAGATTGCCTGCTACACCGAGTTGTGGA
Source organism: uncultured Barnesiella sp. (assembly GCA_902471075.1). Classification (GTDB taxonomy): domain Bacteria; phylum Bacteroidota; class Bacteroidia; order Bacteroidales; family Barnesiellaceae; genus Barnesiella. The sequence goes on from CABRIW010000002.1 coordinate 58,397, forward strand.
ACGGCTCGCGACGCATGTATCGGATTGCCCTCAACAACCTGAACCTGAAAGGATACAACATCGAGGTTAGCGTCGAGGGCCAGCTACGACGCTACCGTCGAGGCCACCCCGGGCTCTCGCATCGAGTGGCAGGCGACGGGCGTTCCCGCCGGGCTCTATATCGTGCGCATCGGCAGCCACGGCGAGAAGGTGCTCGTGCGCTGACCGCGCAGCCCCCGACCCGCAAACGACAAAAGAGGGATTTCCACCACACCGGTAGCAATCCCTCTTTCGTTATCTTGTCATGCGCCCCGCCCGCGCCCGGGCCGGATGCTGCGGGTTATTTGCCCCGCCCCTTGTGCTGGCCGTTCTTTCCGCCATGCCACTTCATCATGGCACGCGGGAACTTCATCTGGGCATTCTTGAACTTGAAGAGCTGCTCGCTCGAGAGGAAACTCTTGAACTTGTCGTAATACTCGCGGTCGAGCTGCGCCATCTTCTCGTCTTTCTCGAGCAGAGCCTGGGCGGCTTTTTCATACTCGGTATCCGATACGGTACCCTTCGCATGGGCTACCTTGCGGGCAAAGTCGCGAGCCTCCTTGTCGATTTTCCACTTCTTCGACTCCAACTCTTCATAGAGGGTAAAGAACTGCTGGGCCTCCTGCTCGGTGAACCCGATTTGCTTCGTCATGTAATCGCGGCGGAACTGGCAGAACTGCTCATACTGGGCCTTGCGTTGTTCACTCGATTTTCCGGCCTTGTTCTGGGCCGCCAGCGACAGGGGCAATCCGCACGCGAGGATTACCCACAGTATCAAAACTACTTTCTTCATAACCATTGTTCGTTCCATTCTTGTTAATAATCGCCCTCGGTGTACAGCATTTCATACGCCGTGTAGTCGTCGACGTAGTGGGCAAACCACTCCTCCTCGACGGTACTCTCTTCGGGGGCCGAGGCGGTCATCTCCACCTGAGGGGTCTCGCCTTTCTCTACCGAGAAGATACCGGTAAACATCTTGAGCATGAGCCATACGCCCGCAAACATGGCGGCCATATAGACCCACGGCCTTACCCGCAGCCACAGCGTAGGTTGCTCGGGCATCGGGAACTCCCGCTCGGGCAGGCTCTCGACCATCTTCTCGGTGAAATCGGCAAAATAGTTTTCCGGAACCTTCATACCGTGCTTCCGGCCGATTTCATCTAATAAGGGACTCTTCTTTTCCATAGCTACACCTTTTGTCTGTTAGACGGGAAATGAGTGAAAAGGTTTAAATGTGTGCATGCAGATATTCTTCTATTTTTTTGGCGGCATGGTGATACGAGGCCTTGAGCGCCCCCACCGAGGTGCCCATGATTTCGGACATATCCTCGTATTTCATCTCGTCGAAATAGCGCATGTTGAAGACCAGACGCTGCTTCTCGGGCAGCCGCACGATGGCCTCCTGCAGCAGACGCTGGGCCCGGTCGCCGTCGAAGTATTCGTCGCTCTCGATGTTGAGCAGCAGGAAGTCGTCGGCATCGTCGGCCTTGAGGTTGCGCTGCTCGCGCTCCTTGGCCAGGAAGGTAAGGGTCTCGTTCACGGCTATGCGGTAGAGCCAGGTCGAGAGCTTGGCGTCGCCCCTGAAGTATTCGATACTGCCCCAAGCCTTCAAAAAGGTATTCTGCAACAAATCGTTGGCGTCGTCGTGCGAAAGCACCATCTTCCGTATCTGCCAGTAGAGCGGCTGGCTGTACCGCTCCACCACCCGGGCAAAAGCCTGACGCACAGTCGCCGGATTTTGCAATTGCTCGATGACTATATCTTCGTTATACTCTTGCATAATCTCTCCTTTTCGGCGATAAAGATACACAGAGCGCGCGGTTTGTTCCTAACATATCTTGCTCTTTTTTGTTATTTTTATTATTCGATTTCGGCCGTAAAGCCATTTAATACATTACATTTGTCGACTCGACACGAGGGGATGCCCCCTGTCCGGATTCCCGGCGCCGGCAGCGCTCCCCCACACACCTTTTTATATTGAAGATTATGGAAACAAGTTCAATCCTCCTGGCCTTCGTGCTGACGATGATCGCCGGACTATCGACCGGCGTGGGGAGCCTCATCGCCTTTTTTGCCAAGCGCACCAACACCAAGTTTCTATCGGCCGCCCTGGGATTCTCGGCCGGGGTCATGGTCTACATCTCGTTCATGGAGCTGATGCCCGAGGCGCTGGGCATGTTGGGGCAGCAACTGAGCCCGCGCATGGCCAACATCTACATGCTGGCCGCCTTCTTTGCCGGCACCTCGTTTATCGCCCTCATCGACTTCCTCATCCCCGAGGATGAGAACCCGCACGAGATACACCGTGTCGAGGAGCTCTCCGACACCCGCCGGCTGCGACGCACCGGGGTGCTCATGGCGCTGGCCATCGGCATCCACAACTTCCCCGAGGGGCTTGCCACCTTCGCCTCGGCACTGGGCAACCTCGACATCGCCATCCCCATAGTCGTGGCCATCGCCATACACAACATACCCGAAGGCATAGCCGTGTCGGTACCCATCTACCAGGCCACGGGCAGCCGCAAGAAAGCCTTCTGGTACTCGCTCTCCTCGGGTCTGGCCGAGCCGGTAGGGGCCCTCATCGGCTTCCTCTTCCTGCTCCCCTTCTGGACCCCCCTCATCCACGCCCTGCTGCTGGCCTTCGTCTCGGGTATCATGGTCTTCATCTCGTTCGACGAATTGCTGCCCGGCGCCGAGAAATACGGCCATCACCACTACGGCATAGGCGGCGTCATCACCGGCATGGCGGTCATGGCCTTCAGCCTGCTGCTCTTTTTGTAGGGTCGACGCTCCCGAAAAATCACTATTAGTGAGGATTGCGACAACCACTTTTCCGATGTTACTTTGCCACCGTTAATTCACGGGGAGGTTCCACCGCTGTGCCTCCCGGCAAGGTAAACAAGATTTATGAAAAGATTTTTGCTCCCGGCCTTAGGGCTCCTTTCCACGTTCGCGGCTACGGCCGATCCCGCTCCCGTCACCACCGACTCGCTGGGGAACCGCCTCTACAACCTGAATGCCGTCACCATCATCAGTAACCCCAAGTGGGTATCGAACCTGTTTGAGTTTCCCGGCTCCATCTCGTACCTCGATACCGAGCAGATAGACCACATGAACATCCACTCGGTCAAAGACATCTCGACCCTCGTGCCCAACCTCTTCATCCCCGACTACGGATCGAAACTCATCTCGTCGGCCTACATCCGGGGCATCGGCTCGCGCATCAACTCGCCGGCCGTGGGGCTCTACGTCAACAACATACCCTACCTCGACAAGAGCGCTTTCGACTTCGACTTTGCCGACATCGCCCACATCGAGGTACTGAAGGGGCCGCAAGGCACCCTCTACGGCCGCAATACCATGGCGGGGCTCGTCGCCATCAAAACCCTCTCGCCCCTCGAGAAGCAGGGCTCCAAGGTGAAGCTGAGCTTCGGCAACTACAACTTGTGGGGAGTGAACGCCTCGACCAGCCAAAAGATTACCGACAACCTGGCCGTGGCCCTCAACGCCCGCTACCGCAGCGACGAAGGCTACTTCAAAAACCAATTCACCCACCAGAACAGTGGCAGCACCCGGTCGGGCGGCGGCCGCATCCAGATCGACTGGCGGGCCAGCCAACGGTGGAAACTGAGCCTCACCGGCGACTACGAGAGCAGCGACCAGCAGGGATACCCCTACGCCTACTACGACAAGGCACAGCACAAGACCGGCGACATCGCCTACAACGACGAGGCCTCGTACCGCCGCGACCTCCTCACCTCGGGACTCTCGGCGCAGTATATCCACGACCGGTTCATCTTCACCTCGACCACCGGCTACCAATACCTCGACGACGACATGCACCTCGACCAGGACTTCACCCCCCTCTCGATTTTCACCCTGCAACAGAAGCAGCGGATGCACGCCGTCTCGCAGGAGTTTGCCATCAAGTCGCACCAGGGTAAACGCTGGGAGTGGGTAGGCGGTCTCTTCGGCTTCTACCAGGACATCCACACGCAGGGCCCCGTCGACTTCAGGCAAGACGGCATCGACCTGCTCATCACCAAACAGACCAACGACCAGCTGGCGGCCCTCAAGCAGAACCCCGCCCTGGCCGGCATGCCCGACATCACCGTAGCCATCGACAACCCCAACCTCTACATCGACGGTATCTACAAGACCCCCACCTACGGCGCGGCCGCCTTCGGACAGGCTACACTCAACCGCATCTTCGTCGACGGTCTCTCGGCCACCGTAGGGTTGCGCCTCGACTACGAGCGGGCCCGCATCTACCACCATACCCACGCCACATCGCCCCTCTCGGGCAATGCCCAGGTCTCGATCAACGCCGGCGGACACCCCATCGTCATCAACCAGCCCTTCTCCCTGCCGCTGGGCATCGACGGCCGCGAGTCGATGGAGACCCTCGAACTCTCGCCCAAATTCGAATTAAAATACAACCTCGGCAACAAGAGCTTCGTCTACGCCTCGGCTACCCGGGGCTACCGCTCGGGAGGCTACAACTTCCAGATGTTCTCCAACCTCATCCAGTCGCAGATACGCACCCGCATGATGAGCGAGCTGATGAAGAGCATGGGCGGCGGCAACCCCGGCGGCGGAACGGGGGGAGGCAATACAGGCTCGCGCCCCATCGTGAGCCGCAGCACCCCGACGGGCATGCCCTCGCTCGAGAGCTCGACCGACGTGAACAGCGCCATCGCCTACAAGCCCGAGCATAGCTGGAACTACGAGATAGGCGGCCGCTCGCAGCTCATCGAACGATACCTCTTTGCCGACCTCTCGCTCTTCTACATCGACTGCCGCGACCAGCAGATTGCCACCGTGAGCGGATACGGCCGCGTGACCAAAAACTCGGGACGCACCGCCAGCTACGGACTCGAGGCCACCCTGCGCGCCACCCCCACCAACCACCTGCTGCTCTCGGCCAGCTATGGCTATACCCACGCCACCTTCCGCGACTACAACGACGGCGAGAACGACTACAAGGGCAACTTCGTACCCTTTGCTCCGGCCCATACCCTCGCCCTCTCGGGTGCCTACTCGCTGCCTGTCGACCGCGATACCGACGTCACCTTCGAACTGCAATACCTGGGCCAGGGCAAAATCTACTGGACCGAGGCCAACGATGCCGCCCAAGACTTCTACGGACTGGTAAACGCCTCGATTCTCCTCTCGGGCAAATATGCCGACCTGAAACTCTGGGGCCGCAACCTGCTGAACCGCCACTACCAGGCCTTCTATTTCGAAACAATGAATGCCGAGAATCTGGCTTCGCCTAACAGCTTCGTACAGAGCGGACGGCCCATCACCTTCGGCGTCGACATCACCCTCAAGTTCTAAAGCAAAAACACGAGAAAACCATAACCACAAGGTCAAGGGCTGTGTCCTGAAACTTTCGTTTCGGCACAGCCCTTGCTATTTACAGCCCCCCTCAAAACCCGACTACACCCCGTTACACCCTCTGCCCGACAGAGACATTTTGCTATAAACGAACATTTTAAAAGCGCAGAGTGCCCCCCCCTTGCCACACGCTTTCGATTCGACACGGCGCTACACCCCGGACAATGCCCCGAACAAGACCGGCACACCGCCCCCGGCCCGACAATCGCCTATACCCGACACGGTCTCATGGAAAGAGCCGAATCGTCCTCCGACATGGCAACTCTCTTAAACAACTCTCCAATGCGTTATGTATTAGGTATATATTTTTAGAAAACGCCCCTCGAGAAGAGTCTAAATCCGTCGATATGTTTCTAATTGTGAAAATATGACTCCAATACTTAAAAATACCTCAAGGCCGAAAAAAAGTAAGAATTTTAGTTTTCGATTTCAAAATAGAACGCTATATTTGTACAAGTGAAATACGAAAAATAAAACACAAACCCTTAAAATAATAAAATTTAAGAAACGAATCTTTTACCATTGTTTTAAATGTTGATTTAAATCGAACCAGATACCCAATCGGACCATGAATTTTACAACATAAAGAGAGAGTATTTATTAACCTTGATTATTAACAAACAAGCAGTATTATGAGAAGACAGGTGCTACTTCTGTTATTTTCCCTATTTGCTCTGGTAGGTTTCGCTCAGCAACGCTCCGTAACGGGAACCGTTGTTTCGGCCGAAGACGGACTGCCCATCATCGGGGCATCGGTTCACGTCAAAGGCACCTCTCAAGGAACGACAACCGACTTAGACGGGAAATATTCTATTAAAGTCAACGACAATGCAAGCCTCACGTTCAGCTATGTAGGCATGCAGGCACAAACGGTTCAAGTCAACGGCCAATCGGTTATCAATGTGACGCTGCAAGGCTCCTCCTCCCAACGGCTGGAAGAGGTGGTCGTAACGGCCATGGGTATCCGCGAAGAGAAGAAAAAATTGAATTTCGCCGTGCAGAGCCTGAATGCCGACGAAGTGACCGCCGGACAATCGGCCAACTTCGTCAACTCCCTGCAAGGAAAAATCGCCGGTGTCTCGGTATCGGGAAGCGGTGGTTCGCCCAATGCCAGCTCGCAGATCATCATCCGTGCCATTTCGTCCATCAACTCGGGACAGAACAACGAGCCGTTGTTCGTCATCGACGGTATGCCCATGCGGGGCGGTGGTACATCGGCCGGCGACATCAACCCCAACGATATTGAAAACATGACCGTGCTGAAGGGTGCCGCCGCATCGGCCCTCTACGGTTCGGAGGCCGCCAACGGTGTAATCTTGATTACGACCAAAAGCGGTAAGAGCGGACAGATTGTCGTAAACGGTAGCGCCAGTGTACAGATAGACAACAGTGTACGGGTTCCCAAAATCCAACAGAAATACGTACCCGGCTCGCTCGGCTTCTACAAGGAGAACAGCGTGAGCGGCGGTTGGGGTCCCATGCTGAAACCCGGCGAACGCACCTACGACAACGTGGGCAACTTCCTGGGCACGGGCCTCTACCAGAAATACGATGTGAACGCATCGGGCGGTACCGACAAGTTCACGGCCTACGCCTCGTTCAACTACACCTCGACCGACGGTGTGGCTCCCGAAGACTACAAGACCCGTCTGGGTGCCTTGATCAAGGCTACCTTTACCCCCACCAAATGGGTGAAGATCAACGCCTCGATGAACTACATCGACTCCAAGTCGCGCTCCTTCGGCAACAACATGAGCAGCGTATATACCTGGCCCATCAACAACGACATGCGCAACTACAAGACCCCGCTGGGCAAACCCGTCTACAGCACGGCCGACGGCGGTCGCTACGACAACTGGGACGCCCTGACCGATGCCGACAAGATTACCGCCGGCGTAAGTCCCTACTGGGGCCGCTACGAAGACTGGGGCCAGTCGCAATCGTCGCGTATGATTCTGAACGGGTCGATCGAATGGACCCCCATCAAAGACCTTACCTTCACCGGTAAGATTGCCTACGACAAGGGCTTCACCACATCCGACTCTTACGGGAAACCCCGTTTCGACAAAGACGAACTCGAAGAGAGCGTAATCTCGAAATACCTCTACAAATACGGATACTACAAGTTTGAGCCCAGCCGCGGCGAACTGCTCACCGTACAAGGTTTGGCCACCTACAACGTAGACCTCTTCAAAGACCTCAACATGAGCATCCTGGCCGGTGCCGAAATCATGGTCAACAACAGCTACGAAGCCACCCTCTCGGGTCAAGAGTTTGTACTCGAAGGCGACTATTACAGTTTCAACAACACCAACACCGAGAACTGGATGAAGACGGGCGACTACCCCATCAACTACTTCCGTTCGAAGAAAAACAAATACGGATACTTCGGCGAACTGCGGTTCGACTACAAAGGCATCGCCCAGTTGAGCGGAACCGCACGTTACGACGGCTCCTCCACGCTGAAACAGGCCGACCAGTCCTCTTACTTCTACCCCTCGGTTACCGCCGGTTTAATCTTCAGCGAGCTCTTCCACATCAGCAACGACTGGTTCAGCTACGGTAAGATTCGCGGTAACTGGGCACAAGTAGGTAAGGATGCTACCCCCAACAAGTTTACCAAAGCCTATCGCGAAGGTTCTACCTTCCCCGACGGCGGTTACAGTATCGACCCCACCTCGTCCTACGCCATCACGCTCGAACCCGAGATGACCAAGTCGTGGGAAATCGGTGCCGACCTGCGATTCTTCGACAGCCGCACCCGACTCGACGTAGCCTACTACTCGACCATGGTCGACAACCAGATTGTTACCGTGCGCGTGTCGCCGGCTTCGGGTACCATCCTGCAAGTACGCAACGAAGGTAGCATCGAGAACCACGGTATCGAAGCCACGTTGAGCCAGGACATCTTGCGCAGCCGCGACTTCGAATGGACCGCCAACCTCAACTTCGGTTTGAACCGCGGTGTCGTAAAATCGTTGCCCGAGGATGTGAGCGAAATTCAAGGAACCCAGTTCAGCGATATATACACCACCGCCTACCTGCACGGCTCTACTACCGGTATTTCGGGTAAGGACTACATGCGTTCGCCCGACGGTCAGGTGCTTGTCGACGAAGATGGCTACCCCATCATCGACCCGGCCAAGAGCGTATACATCGGTAACCGTGAACCCGACTTCCTGCTCGGTCTGAGCAGTACCTTCCGCTGGAAAGACCTCACCGTATCGTTCCTCTTCGACGGCCGCGTAGGTGGCGACGTGTACAACGGCACAGCCCGTTCGCTCTTCACCAACGGCATGCACAAGTCGCTCGAGAACTACCGCAACCGCGAGGTAGTGGTCAAAGGCGTTGTACAACAAGCCGACGGTACCTACGTACCCAACACCACACCTATCGTGCTGAACCAGACCAATCTGAATACCTACTTCTACGGCGTAAGCTCCAACTTCATCGAAGACGGCTCGTACCTGCGCCTGAGCTATGTAACCGTAGGATACGACTTCACCCGGTTCCTCAAGAAAGGCAATCCCTACATCAAGGGACTCAGAGCCTCGATTACCGGCCGCAACCTCTTCCTGTTGACCCGCTACTCGGGCTCCGATCCGCAAATCTCGACCTCGGCAGCCTACGGTACCGGTACGATGGGTATCGACAACATGTCAATCCCGGCCACCCGCAGCTTCAACTTCACTATCAACGCAACATTCTAACATAAGGAGCCATGAATAAATATAAATATATCATATTATCATTGTTAATCGGACTGATGGGTACGACCAGTTGCGAAGACTGGCTGTATGAAAACATCAACGAGGATGCCGCTCACGAAGTGTTGCCCGAACAGGTATTCCCCATCGTCCTGTTCTACTCGGCTCAGTTACAGTTCGACCATGCCGAGTACGGCACCTACCTCTCACAAACCCTCACAACCGGCGGCCGTAGCCAAACCTCGAGCTTTGCCTACAAAGCCGGCTGGGGCGATTTCCTTACCATGAACCGCCACCCGCAATGGCGCCGCCACTTCTACGACATCGGCACCAATGCCAAAGAGATTATCGACGGAGCTCACGAAGTTCAAGCCTGGAACCTCGAAATGATGGCCCGCACCCTGCGACTCATGTCTACCCAGATGACTACCGACCTCTTCGGCGACATGCCCCGCAGCGAAGCCTATGAGTCGAACAGCCCCAAATACGATACTCAAGAGAGTATCTACGACTGGATGTATCAGGAGATCGACAATCTCATCGCCATGTACGAAAACCCCGCTTATACCGAAGCGGCCACCAACATCCCCATCGACCCGTCGATCGACCGCGTATTTGCCGGTGACCTGAACAAGTGGAAACACTACGCATATGCCCTCAAGGCCCGCCTGCTGCTGCGCAAACTGCCCAACTGGAGCAACAACGCTGCTACCTGCCAGGCAATTATCAACGCCGTAGACAAGGCCCTCGACGGATGGGAAGACGTGCTCTACCACTTCGACGGTGGCAACGGCGCCCAGAACTGCCCCTGGGGCGAAGCATTCAGCCAGTCGGAACAAGGCGGTCTCGGCTGGGAAGGCCGCGGCAACATGCTGGGTTCGGCTATCCCCACCACCTACTTCATGGAGAACATCCTGGGTGTATTCGACTCGCACAGCAACCTGAACGGTTGGGCCGAAGACCCCCGTATCCTCGCCTTCATGAGCGCCCGCCAAGGCCCGGCTCAAAGCTCCGATACAGGAACCAAGATGCGTTACCTCGACACCAACATCGGTATGGACGTTTCGTATAAGGTAGAGAACTACCCCAATCTCTTCCCCGAAGTCGATGGCAAGAAGGTTTCGGTCTACACCCAGAACACCGGCTACGTACCCCTCTTCCTCGAAGAAGAGTTGCTTCTCATCAAAGCCGAGGCTACCTACTGGGCCGGCGACAAACCCACTGCCCGCACCCTCACCATGCAGGCCGCCGAGGTCAACTTCGAGCGCTTCAACCTCGAGTCGATTTATGGCAGCAGCTACTCGCGCTACCGCAACAACTACCTGGGCAACGAGAGCGGATCGGGTAAATACATCACTACCTACTTCCCCGCCGACGGGTTCAACATCGGCCACATCATGCGCCAGAAGTACGTATGCCTCTATCTGCAACCCGAGCAGTGGACCGACATGCGCCGCTACAACTACAGTTGCGAAGAGAACGGTCGCCAATACGACAACGTATACGTATATCCCGGACTGAAACGGCCCAACAACATCTACGAGGCCCACTGGGGCGACGATCCCAAAGCCTGGATCAACCGCATCAACTACGACCCCGAGACCGAGGAGAAATACAACAAGGCCGAACTCGAAAGACTGGGAGCCTACAAGAACTACCAGTGGTTGCGCAAACCCATGATTTGGCAATAAACAAGAGAGAAACAGAAAGAATTGAGGTATTCCATAAATAACGACATTCGATATGAAAAATAAAGTAAAAATAGCATCTCTGCTGCTGGCAATCGTGGGACTGTCGGGGTGTGAAGTCAACGACCCCATCAATGATTGGGCAGACCTGGGACAACAAACCGCATACGTCTACTGGGAGCTGAAAGATGCCGTCAACGCCGGTAGCGAACTCGACTTCAGAGTCTATTACTACACCGACGGCAGCACCGTAACAAGCGCCCAGGTATGGTATGGCGTCAACAGCACCATCACCCGTGCCGTTACCTGTCCCTACATCAGTTACACCTACACCGAGACCGAGAGCAGCGAGGTAGTCGCCTCGCATCTGGTCAAGGAGTTCGACCCGTCTACCGTATCGTGGGACGATGCCAAATCGTCTTACATACTCGACTCGACCTTCCCCGTATCGGCATCGTGGGCCAGCGTAACGTGGGCCAACGTGGGCGGAACCGATTTCACCGAAACCCTGTTCCAGACCTACTTCCCCGGTGAATACGAAGCCAACTTCCGCGCCGCGCTCACCACGCAAATCGCCACCGACTATCACGGCAACATGAAGAAGATTGTAGTCGACGGTTTCATGCGCATGACCGAAGAGGAGTATGAAGCTCTCTTCACCACATCGGTCGATGCCGAAGGTAAAACCGTCTACAACATCACCGACGAAAACAAAGCTACGCTCGACGGTATCGTTGCCGGTCTCACCACTCCCGAACTGCTCTTCGACGGTAAGGAGTATGGCGTAAACTACAACTGTGCCTACACCCTCACCGCCCGGTTCCAAGTGACCGACTCGAAAGGGGTGAAGAGCAATACCGATATTAAAAACATTACTGTCAACTAATAGAAACGCAAAGAACAATGAAAGCATTAAGAAACATAGGTTTGACGGTAGTCTTGCTGGCCTCGTTGTCTGCCTGCGTAGAAAACGATCCCACCTACAATGTTTATCCCAGTGACGATGTAGCCTTTACCTACTGCGTCACCAACGAAGGATACGAACTCGACTACCTGGTAGGGTCCACGATACAGTTTACCAATACCTCGGCTCTCTCGGGTGCCTGCACTTGGGAGTTCGGCGACGGCGAAACCTCGACCGAACCCAACCCCACGCACACCTACAACCTGCCGGGACAGTATGAGGTAAAACTCACCGTGGGCGGAGAATTCACCACACGCCCGTTGCTCATCAACGATATTAAACCCACCATCGTCGCCAAGACCGAGAACGACGCGGTGTGCGTGATCAACGATGTAGAGGTAACCCTCGAGGTAACCCTGCGCAACCCCGCTGCTTCGGCTCAACCCGAATATACCTGGGTTCTGCCCGAAGGAACTACACTGGTCGACCACCCCGAAATCACCAACAACACGTATGTAGGTGAAAATCCGGGCCGACTCACCTTCAAGAACATCGGTTCGCAAACCATCACCCTGAAGACGACGCTCGGCGGCCGCGCCCTGCAAGACGTGAAAGCCAACGTACAGGTGGGTACTCCCAACGCTTCGAAGACCCTCTACTATGCCGTCAAGAGCGGTAACATCATGGCCTACAAGCTCGACTACAACGTGCCCGAGGGCAGCAGCAACTCGCCTTTCGATCTGGGCGTGAAATCGGGAGCTCACCCCCTCAACCTGCTCTTCCACAACGACATTCTCTACGTACTCGACTGCGGTACTCAGTTTACCTACATCAACGATACCGAGAATAACCGCGGCGACGGCAAAATCACCGCCGTAGCCAAGGATGGCAGCAGCATGGAAACCGTGCTCTCCAACGTAGGAAACACCGCTTTCAACGACCCCTTCTACGGATGGATCGACAGCGAGATGCTCTACTTTGCCGACCGTAACACGGGTATCCGCCGCATCGGTGTCAACGAGCGCAACCTCGCCCTCAACACCAGCGACGCCAAGTTCGATTACTTCGTGATGAACAACCGCCTCGAATACTACGGCAACCCCTGGCAATATGGCGCCATGAACGCCTGCTTCGCCAAGGTCGACGGCCTCTGGTACTGGGGCAAGACCTACGGCGGTGGCGGTATCTACCGCTTTGCCGACAGCGACATCAGCACCGTCGACATCAGCCGCGGCAGCAATCCTCCCTATGCCGTCATCTTCCCCGACGAGTTCGTGAAGTCGTTTGTCATCGACACCAACAACCAGATACTCTACGCCATCATTCGTGACAAAGGTCTCTTTGCCGTGCCCATGGCCGACATCAGCGCCAACGACGCCTCCAAGACCAACACCAAAGCCGACAACAAATACCTCGTGGCCAGCTTCAAGTCCGATAGCGACGGTAGCACCGGCGAGTTTGTCGACGTATGCCAGATGGTTCTCGACAGCAGCGACGGATCGGTTTACTTCGGTCTGCGTGCCGACGAGGGTAGCACCGAGCCTTCGGGTATCAAACGCTGGAACCCCGCAACCCGTCAGCTCGAAACGGTTGTATCGGGTGTAAGCCCCTACGGCATTGCCTTGAACGATAATGTATCAAACCTGTTCTGAAAACATAGGCTACAATCCCATCCCGCCGGTCGTCACCGGCCGGCGGGATTCAATAAAAAAACAATAGCTAAATGAAATACATCGCCAAAATATCAATCGTGCTCCTCGCCCTGTGGATGGCTCTCCCGACTTTTGCACAAGCGCCCAAGAAAGAGGTGCGTGCATTCTGGCTGTCGACCGTATGGCGCCTCACCTGGCCCCAAACGACCCTGATAACCGAGACCGGTAACACCCAGCAGATACAAAAGCAGAAAGACGAGCTCACCATGCTGCTCGACTCGGTGAAGGCGGCCAACTGCAACACCGTCTACTTCCAGGTGCGCGGCCGTTGCGACGCGATGTATCGTTCGTCCTACGAACCCTGGTCGAGCGACCTGGTGGCCACCCGCGGTATGGACCCGGGATACGACCCTCTCGAGTTTGTCGTCGAGGAAGGCCACAAGCGCGGTATCGAGGTTCACGCCTGGTTCAACCCCTACCGCTACGAAAGCGTGCTCAACCAATGGGACGGCACTCCCCTCAACTATCGCGAATCTCACCCCGACTGGCTGCTCGACTACTCGGGTAGCGGCTCCATCCTCAACCCCGCCATGCAAGAGGTTCGTGACCACATTACCGCCATCATCGAGGAGGTGGTAGAAAACTACGACATCGACGGCGTCGTATTCGACGACTACTTCTACATGTCGGGCACGACCGATGCCATGGACAACGAGCTCTACCAGACCCAGAACCCCGACAACCTCTCGCGCGGCGACTGGCGTCGGCAAAACGTCAACAAGCTCATTGCCCAGGTATACCAAATGATTCAATCGACCAAACCCTACGTGCGGTTCGGCATCTCGCCCGCCGGCGTGTGGTGCACCGATGCCTCCATCGCCGAGAAATACGGCGTAACCCCCACCCCGGCCGGTTCGGGCTGGGCCTACAACGACATCTTCTGCGATCCCATGGCCTGGATTCAGGAAGGTACCATCGACTACATATCGCCGCAAATCTACTGGACCATCGGGTCGAGTAGCGACTACACGACGATTGCCGCCTGGTGGAGCGAAATCGTACGCATGTTCGGCCTCCACTTCTATTCGAGCCACTCGGCCTCGAGCCTCAGCTCGGCCAAGATGCCTTCGCTCAACCGCAGCACCGCGGCTCAAGCCGGGCAACTCCTGCTCAACGGCGAACGGGTTCCTGCCCAATCGCTCTCCTCTATCGAACGCACTATCGCTCAGGAAAACCGGGCGAACAACTATATCATCGACGGGGCTACCGCCGCTTTCAAAGGCTCGGAGCTGGTGAACCAAATCAAGGTAAACCGCACCTTCGACGAAACCGGCGCCCCGGGTAGCGTCTTCTACAACATGCGCAAGGTGACCCACACCTCGGGCATGCTCGAGCTCCTGCGCTCCGACGTCTACAAATACCCCGCACTCGTGCCCGCCATCAGCTGGAAGGCCACGACCAATCCCGGCCTGGTGTCGAACATCGCCTGCAACAACGGCACCCTCTCGTGGACCGGAGTCAATGGCATGCGCTACGCCATCTATGCCGTGCCCGAAGGTACCTCCCAGGCTACCGCCTGCCACGAAGCCCGCTACCTGCTGGGGCTCTCCTACGAGACCAGCTACACCATACCTGCCGACTGCCGCACCGGCTACACCTACGCCGTGGCCATCGTCGACCGCTATGGCAACGAATATGCCCCCCTCTTCCTGGGAGCCTCGGTGGGCAACGCCACTGCCGTATCGCTCACCAGCCCGGCTGACGGAGCGTCGGCCATCGGCACATTCGACTTTACCTGGAGCAGCGTAGCCGACGCCACGTACTACATCGACGTGGCCCGCGACAACGCCTTCGCCGACCTTATCCTCTCGCGCGAGGTAACCACGAACTCGTTTGCATCGAGCTACCTCCCCGACCTCGAGAAAGGCACCTACTACTGGCGAGTTCGCACCCGTCAGGCCAACTGTACCGACGGTATATCGGAGACCCGCATCTTCCGCGGTGGAACATTCGAAATCGAAGCCCCTGTCCGAGCTGCCACCGGCGTTACTGCCACACCCACCATCACATGGGTCGAGTATCCTGAAACCGAAGGCTACCGCCTCGAAATAAACCGATACCGCGACTTCCGTTCCATGGGTGTAACGCTCGACCAACGGTACAGCAGCAACAGCACTACGCTGGCCCAGGGAGTTCTGGTAGGCAATACCAAATACTACGCCCGGGTAACGGCCTATGCCGGTGACATCGAATATACCAGCCCCGTGACCTACTTCACTACCGAGCAGATGATTCCGTCGGTGCCCGTCATCCTCTTCCCCACCCAGGGCAGTACGGTCGAAGGTTCCACCCTGCAAGTGCGCTGGGCCGAAGAACCGCTGGCCAAGAGCTTCCGCATCGAGTTGCATACCGACGACACCTTCTCGCCCGTACGCAATGTGAAGCGCCAGACGGTCGATGCCTTCGTCTACGAAACCGAATTTGAAGGACTGGCCGACGGCGTGTGGTACCTGAGGGCACGCTCGGAGTATGTCGGCGGCGAAACCGAATATTGCAACACCATCTCGTTCTCCTATAAGAACACATCGGGCATCGACCTCACCCGGCGCGAAGGCAGGTGCCAGGTAATCTCGGGCAACAGCGCGGCGCTCGTTGTGGGCCGTCAGGCACAACACATCGCTGTCGACGTGGCCAACCTGTCGGGCCAGATTGTCGCCCAATTCGAACGGGAGAATGTAGCCGAGGGCGACCGCATCGCACTCGACCTGTTGCCCCGAGGGGTATATGCCCTCATCGTCACCATCGACGGGCAACGCGAGATTTTGAAACTGATAAGATAAAACAGATGAAAAGCATCTCTAAAATAGTAATTGTCCTTTTCTCTCTTGGTATGGCGCTCTCCACCATAGCCCAGACGCCCAAAAGAGAGTTCAGAGGCTTTTGGCTATCGACAGCCTGGAGATTGACTTGGCCGAAATCGAGCGGAGTCATCGAAAGGACAGGAGATGCTCAAAAAATACAAGAACAAAAGGACGAAATGATTGAACTCCTCGACTCGGTAAAAGCAGCCAACTGCAACGCCATCTACTTCCAGGTGCGCAGCCGTTGCGACGCGATGTATCGTTCGTCCTATGAACCCTGGTCGAGCGACCTGGTAGCCACCCGTGGCATGGAACCGGGCTACGATCCTCTCGAGTTTGTCATTGAAGAAGGGCACAAGCGCGGTATCGAAGTTCATGCCTGGGCCAATCCGTTCCGTTACGAGAGCGTGCAGCATCAATGGGACGGCACACCCCTAAACTACCGCGAGTCTCACCCCGAATGGTTAATCGACCACATCGGCATGTCTATTCTCAATCCCGGCATTCCCGAAGTTCGCGACCATGTAACGGCCATCATGCGCGAGATTGTCACCAACTACGATATAGACGGACTTGTATTCGACGACTACTTCTATCTGGATACCGTTCCCGAAGCAGCCGACCGGGAACAATATCTGGCATACAACCCCGACAACCTGGCGCAAGATGCCTGGCGCCGACAAAATGTAAACAAATTCATTGCACAGATTTTCAATATGATCCAAGAGGTGAAACCCTATGTCAAATTCGGCATGTCACCTCCGGGAACTTGGAATACCGATGCCGACGTAGCCGACGAATACGGTGTCCCGCCCCTTCTCACGGGCTCGAGCTGGGCCTATACCCAAATTCATTGCGACCCCGTCGCCTGGATACAAGAGGGCAGCATCGACTACATATCGCCACAGATCTACTGGACCATATCCAATGGATATACCACCACCGCCGAATGGTGGAGCGAAATCGTACGGATGTATGGCATCAACTTCTATGCCAGCCAGACGGCTTCTGGTTTGACCTCGGCCAAAGCTCCGGCCAGAACCACATCGCAACCGTTCTACACCCTTGGCAAAGAGAAGGTACCGGCACGGGCTCTGTCGACGATTGAACAACAAGCTGCCAGCGAAACCGATTACCCGATTGAAGGTGCAACCTCCGGATTCAACGGCAATGAATTGGTAAATCAAATCAAAATGACGCGAAGTTTCGACAAACGAGGCGGAACGGGCAGTATGATCTACTCCATGCTCAATGCCCTCTACACGCCCGGCATGCTCGAGCTTCTGCGCTCCGATGTCTACAAATACCCGGCTCTCGTGCCCGCCATCAGCTGGAAGGCAACTACCGACCCCGGTCTGGTATCGAACATCGCCTGCAACAACGGCATCCTCTCGTGGACCGGAGCCGAAGGCATGCGCTATGCCATCTATGCCGTGCCCGAAGGTACCGCCCAAGCTACCGCCTGCCGCGATGCCCGCTACCTGTTGGGCCTCTCCTACGAGACCAGCTATACCATACCTGCCGACCGCCGCACGGGCTACACCTACGCCGTGGCTATCGTCGACCGGTTCAGCAACGAATATGCCCCCCTCTTTATGGACAAGAGCACCGGTGAAAGCCCGGCAACGACTCTGATCGAACCCGGAAACAACGACTACAAGATAGGCGACTATAACTTCTCGTGGAACACCGTAGCCGATGCTTCTTATTATATCGACATTGCCCGGGATCAAAACTTTACCCAGCTTATATATTCCCGCGAGACTACCGAGACTTCACTGTCGGCACTGCTCCTGCCCGATATGGAGAACGGCACCTACTACTGGCGAGTTCGCACCCGTAAGGCCAACTGTACCGACGGTATATCGGAGACCCGCATCTTCCGCGGTGGAACATTCGAAATCGAAGCCCCTGTCCGAGCTGCCACCGGCGTTACTGCCACACCCACCATCACATGGGTCGAGTATCCTGAAACCGAAGGCTACCGCCTCGAAATAAACCGATACCGCGACTTCCGTTCCATGGGTGTAACGCTCGACCAACGGTACAGCAGCAACAGCACTACGCTGGCCCAGGGAGTTCTGGTAGGCAATACCAAATACTACGCCCGGGTAACGGCCTATGCCGGTGACATCGAATATACCAGCCCCGTGACCTACTTCACTACCGAGCAGATGATTCCGTCGGTGCCCGTCATCCTCTTCCCCACCCAGGGCAGTACGGTCGAAGGTTCCACCCTGCAAGTGCGCTGGGCCGAAGAACCGCTGGCCAAGAGCTTCCGCATCGAGTTGCATACCGACGACACCTTCTCGCCCGTACGCAATGTGAAGCGCCAGACGGTCGATGCCTTCGTCTACGAAACCGAATTTGAAGGACTGGCCGACGGCGTGTGGTACCTGAGGGCACGCTCGGAGTATGTCGGCGGCGAAACCGAATATTGCAACACCATCTCGTTCTCCTATAAGAACACATCGGGCATCGACCTCACCCGGCGCGAAGGCAGGTGCCAGGTAATCTCGGGCAACAGCGCGGCGCTCGTTGTGGGCCGTCAGGCACAACACATCGCTGTCGACGTGGCCAACCTGTCGGGCCAGATTGTCGCCCAGTTCGAACGGGAGAATGTGGCCGAGGGCAACCGCATCGCACTCGACATGTTGCCCCGAGGGGTATATGCCCTCATCGTCACCATCGACGGGCAACGCGAGGTACTGAAACTTGTTAAATAACCAACTGAAATATATTGATTTATGCAATATAGCTTTAATCTATTTATTCATTTAAATTTATCTATCATGAAAAAATTATTACTTGGGATCGTTGCCGTATGTATGGCAACACCGATGGTTGCTCAAGACCCTGCAACTTATCAACCGGTGAATGGGTACTCAATCGAGAACCTGTGGATGAAATCGGTAGCTACCGACAACAACATGACCGAACTGGTAGGTGGTAACCGCTCTCGTGGTATGACGGTAAAAGATGGCGAAGTACTCTATTCGTACAGAAGCGATTTCACCGGCATCAAAGTGTACGACCTGAAAACGGGTAACTTCAAGAAAGACGTAAAATTCGATACCGAAAAATTCAAAATCACCTACGCTTACACCAAAGTCGATACGGTTGTCAACGCCCCCGGTGACACGACGTTCAACAAAACGCCCATGGAAGAACAAAAAGTGCCTGGCTTCCTGTGCAACGATATCCAGGTTGACGATGCCGGCCACGTAATCGTATTCAACATGTCTACCGCATTGAACGGCGAGGCTATCGGCTTGTGGTCTATCGATATGGCAACGGGCGAACCCACCAAGGTAATGGAGCTCAAGAATGCCGACGGTCTGCTCGATGGCTATCGTGTTGACTACTTTGCCGTAAAAGGTGATGTAACGAAAGACGCTATCGTCATGTTCCCCGTCAGCAGTGGTAGCGTAGCTATCCGTTGCGACATCAAGGACGGCCAACTGGCTGAACAATCGGGCGACTACACTGGCTATAACTTCAAAGTTATCGAAATCCAGAAATATGCTCCCGAATCGGCTGCCGACAACGGAACAGGTCCCCGTATCGCTATCGTTGACAACGACTACTTCTACCTCGACGGTTTCAACAGCGGTGCTTCGCTCTACGACATGAGCGGTTCGCTCATCGAAAGCGTATATGACGCTCCCGAGGACTGTGCCCTCGTAAACGTAGGTAACAACGGTGTTGCCGAGTTTACCCTCAACAACAAACCCTTCTGTGCATACGTTATCTCGAACAACGTAGTAACTCCGGCTCAAGCCTGGAAGATTATCGAAATGGGCGAAGGTCCTACGTTTGCCGGTGCAACCTATTACTGGACAATCCCCGAAGGTGGTATCGGTGGCAACTCGAACGCCGTTCGTACCGCCCTGCCTCGTATCGCCAAAGTAACCGACGGTAACGGTCGCGAAGCAGCCTACATCGCTGTATATGCCGAAGCTAACGGTACGGCTGTTTACAAAATGACTCCCGAAGATTACGACGAAAACAGCGAATCGGGTGTTGCCCGCGTAGCTGCCGACAACGTGAAAGTATTCGTAAACGGCGACATGATCCAATTCTCGGGTGCTGCCGACGCTACGATTTACAACCTGGCCGGTCAGAAAGTAATGGAAGCCAACGGTGTAGAGTCGATGGCTGCTCCTGCCGTGAAAGGTATCTACGTAGTAAAAGCCGTTGTTGACGGTGTACAAAAAGTTCAGAAAGTGGTTGTAAAATAAGCCCTTCGAGCTAAACCTCTCATTTAGAATTTAACTTTTAAGGGAAGGGCGGTATATGTAAATCTCTTATATATATCGCCCTTTCTCTTTCCGCTACGATACGAAACAGGTCTCTCAACTTTTTTATGTTCAGCCTCCGATAAAGGAGCAGCCGACAAGGGGAAAAAATCGCCATGACCGCTCAAGACTTATCGCCGGTTCACATCGCATCTTAATCTTACATTTCACACTCGCTCTCTTATGAAAAAGATATTTACTCTTCTCACACTATTTACACTGCTGCCTCTGCTGCTCAGCGCCAAAGGCACGGTAACCATCGGCGGTAGTTCCTACACGGCCGACACCCTGGCCCATTACAAGGTAGGCCCGGGCACTTATCACACCTATGTACACTTCTCGGGTCCCAAAGACATGCGGGCCTTCTACCTCGAAATAGACGCAACCAACCCCTACATATCGTTCGAGTCGGTTCTGGGACGCGACTCGATTGTCACTTGCGAAGGCATCACCAACATGGCTGCCCGCAAAAGCCAACCCGGCAACCGCTACTTTGCCGGTACCAACGCCGACTTCTTTGCCACTTCGGGCGCCATAGGTACTCCCGTCCACGGATTCGCCTCGGGAGGCGAACTGGGCAAAGTGCCCGTATCGTCGGGTCCCCAAACCGCATTCACGCATAACGACGAGTGCTATATCTCGTTTGTCACCTTCTACGGACAAGTCACCTACAACAATGCCAACTATGGCATCCATAGCGTAAACGGCTCGCGCGGTACCGACCAGCTGGTACTCTACAACCGCTACGTCGGCCACTATACCCACACCAACGCCTACGGCTACGAAGTACCCGTGAGCCTGGCCGACGGCGAGACCTGGGGGCTGAACCGCGCCGTGAAGATAGTCGTATCGGGAGCCGGCAGTACCGCCGGTAACATGGAGATTGCCGAAAACGGAGCCGTACTCTCGGGACACGGCGCTTCGGCCGATTTCCTCAAAACCCTGCAACCCGGCGACGAACTGGAGATGAAACTGCTGCTCCAGCTCGAAGACGGCACCTACCCCGACATCAACTGTATGATTGGCGGCGACCGCAAGATTCTGGGCAACGGCCAGGTGCTCGATACCGATTGGGCCGAACTCCACCCGAGAACCTCGATTGGCTACTCGGCCGACCGCAGCAAAGTCTATATGCTGGTGGTTGACGGCCGCCAGAGCGGATACTCCGACGGAGCCACCACCAAACAAATGGCCGACATGCTCAAACTGGCCGGTGCAGCCGACGGCATGAACCTCGACGGCGGCGGTTCGAGCGGCATGTACATCGAGCAGTATGGCTTGGTAAACAGCCCCAGCGACGGACACGAACGGGCCGTGAGCAACGGTATATTCGTCGTATCGAATGCCCCCGACGACAACAATATTGCCGAGATTCTCTGCACGCAGGAGTATTGCGTCCTGCCCAAATATGGCATATTCACCCCCCACTTCATGGGGTATAACCAGTATGGCTACCTCATCAATACCGAGTTGACCGGCGTCACCCTGCGTTGCGACGAGTCGCTGGGCTATATCAAGGACAACACCACGCTCGTAGCCTCGGGCGAAGGCCGCGGCAAACTCTACGCCAGCTACAACGGCGCCGAAACGTCGGTCGACATTGTAATCGGTGAACCCGAAGGGCTCACCCTCCGTCTCGACTCGGTCATCAACGACGGCCTCTACGAATACCCCATCGAGGTGACCTCGCTGGTCAACAACGAGCCGATGCTCATCACTCCCGAGGCCTTCGAATGGACGGTACAAGACCCGGCCATCTGCAGCGTAACCAACGGCAACCTGAAGGGATTGGCCAACGGCAAGACCTATGTCTACTGCCAGCAGGACGATTTCCGCGACACCCTCGCCGTGACCGTGCAGATACCCGCCTACCGTAACTTGCCCATCGACAACTTTGCCGATGCCTCGTCGTGGGAAATCTCCAACTCGGCCCTGAAAGACATCGCCATCGTCCCCACGGCCGAGAGTACCGAACTGCGCTACACCTTCAACTCGGGCCGTGCTCCCTACCTGCAACTGGCCAAGGATATTACCCTCTACAGCCTCCCCGACAGCCTGCGCATCACCCTCAACACGGGCGAGACGCTGGTAAGCAAAATAGCGCTCACGATGAAAGAGAATGCCTCGATGACCTCGACCCTCACCGAGTTTGAAGATATTCCCCAGAATACCGACCATGCCATCTCCATCCCCATGGACGGCTATTTCGAAGACTACCGCGACATGTCGCACTATCCCGTCATCTTCAAGAGCCTGAAGTTCTTCATTACCGGTTCGTCGCAAACGGCCGGCAACCAGTATGCCCTCAAGCTCAAGGAGTTCTCGCTCATCTACGACGGCATCACGGTGAATGTATCGAACCCCGAGATAGCCTCGCTGCTGCGGGTATATCCCAACCCCGTGAAGGCTGGCGACGCACAGGTATACTTTGCCCTCCCCGAGAGTGCCGAAGTGAGCTGCGAGCTCTACAACCTGGGCGGCCAACTGCTCAACCGGGTAGACCTGGGTCTGATGCCGGCCGGCGAAATAGCCCTGCCCACCGGCAACCTGGCCAGCGGCACCTATCTGCTCACCATCCGTCGCGGCAACCAGTCCGATACGGTAAAACTGATTATCCGATAACCGAATCCAAGACGACACGCTTATGAAAAAGAGACTCTGCCTGCTTCTGACCGCAGCCCTGGCCATCGCTCTGCCGGGCTGGAGCCTGACCATAGGAGGGACAACCTACCAGATCGATACCCTTGTACAGTCGCACCACATAGGCCCGGGTACGAAATACGCCTTCTACGACGTACCGGCCTACCCGCTGAAGTTCCATGTGGTCGAGGTCGACCTCACCAACCCCTACGTCGATATAGAGACCTGTCTCAGCGGCGACCGGGCAGTAGCCACAGAGACTCCCTCGAGCATGTCGGCCCGCAATACGCGGCCGGGACACGAAGTCCTGGCCGCTACCAACGGCGACTTCTACCAATATGTCGACCCCATCGAGATAGGCATTCCCCGCAGCGGACAATATCGCCGCAACGAGTGTGTGACCAACCCGGTGGGCCGGGCCTCGTTTGTGCTCACCCCCGACCGGGTACCCTATATCGACCGGGTGACCTTTGCCGGCACCGTCAGCTCGGGCGGCAACAGCCACCGGCTGCACGCCGTGAACATGCAGCGCCTCGAGTGGGAACCCGAAACGGCCGCCAACTTCATGCTGCTCTACACCAACTCGTACGGCACCGAGACGCATGCCACGACCGGCGGCACCAAGGCAATCTTGCGTGCCCGGGACGGCGAACTCTTTTTCGGTGCCAACCGCGAAATCGTCTGCGTAGTCGACTCGGTATTCGACAATCCCGGCGTATCGCCCATCCCCGAACAACGGGCCGTACTGTATGGCGTGGGTAGTGCCGAGACCTTCCTCAAAGGTCTTTCGGCAGGCGACGAGGTATCGGTATTCCTGAAGACCGACCTCGCCTCGGCTCCCGGTCTGCTCACCGACATCAAGGAGCAGATGGGCGGCAGCGACCACATCATCATGAAAAACGGCGAGCTGGTCGATGCCTGGGACGAAGAGCACCCGCGCACCTGCATGGGTATATCGGAAGACAAGACCAAAGTCTACCTGATGGTAGTCGACGGCCGCCGGGCCGGATATTCGGCCGGAGCCACCATGAGCGTGTTGGCCGACCTCTTCCGGGCTGTCGGAGCCAGCGATGCCGTGAACCTCGACGGTGGCGGCTCGTCGGCCATGGTCATCAACCAGCAGATTGTCAACCGCCCCTCCGACAACAAGGAGCGGGCCGTGGGCAACGGCGTGCTGGTCATTTCGAATGCGCCGGTCGACAGCATACCGGCCCGCCTCGAGTTTGAACCGGTGCACTACACCCTGCCCGTCTATTGCCGCTTTATACCTCAGGTAACCGCCTACAACCAATACGGCCTCATCGTCGACCCCGACTTCCAGGAGTACACCCTGTCGTGTTCGCCCGAAATCGGCTACATCGACCACAACGCCTTCGTGGCCTGCGGCACGGCGGGCAAAGGCACCATCACGGCTACCTACAACGGCATATCGGTCACCAAGGAGGTCGTTCTGCAGAAGAGCGATTTCGCCATGCGGCTCGACTCGGTCATCCTCGACGGCTACCGCGAATACCCGATTGAAATCTCGTCGTCCATCGGCGACAAGACCTACACCCTCAACCCCTCGACTCCGCAATGGAGCATTGCCGACCCCACGGTGTGCAGCCTGTCGGACGGTGTACTGATGGGGCTCAAGAACGGCGAGACGACCGTCACCGGCAACCTCGACGACTTCACCGGCTCGCTCAAGGTGAAGGTAGAGATTCCCGCCTCGCACTCGCAGCCGGCCGACGCCTTTACCTCGGATTGGGAGGTGACCAGCATCTCGGCCATCACCGATGCCCGGATCGTCCCCGCCGCCAATGGCGAAACGAACCTCGAATACACCTACAAGAGCGGACGGCAGCCCTACATACAGATTGCCAAGAACCTCAATCTGTACAGCGTGCCCGACACCTTCAAAATCACCCTCAACACGGGCAACACCCGCTGCTCCAAGATTACCATGTCGATGAGCGGGGCCCTCATGTCTACCTCGCAAATCATGGAATGGCCTACCGTGAACCCCGGTGAAGACTTCACCTATACGGTAGCCATGAACGATTTTCTCGACGACAAGGAAGACCTGGGCAACTACCCCGTGCAGTTCCAGTATCTCAAATTCTTCCTCGACGCCTCGTCGCAGACTTCGGGCGAGAAGTACCAGATACGCATCAAGAACTTCGACCTGGTCTACGACCACATTACCCTGAGTGTCGACGACATCACTACCGCCGCAGCCCTGCGGGTCTATCCCAATCCGGCCCGAGCCGGCCAATCGGAGGTATTCCTGCACATCGATACACCGACCGAAGTCCTGGTTCGGGTATACGACCTGAACGGAAAGCTACTCACCGTACACAACTACGGGCATTGCGACAGCGGTACGCTGGCCCTGCCCACGGCCGGTTTGCAACCGGGCAACTACCTGCTGCAAATCGTTCGTGACCAGCAGGTCGACACCGCCAAACTGATAGTAAAATAACCTGCTTAAACAATCTGAACTGTTATGAAAAAAGTAATCCTGATAGGCGCTTTGTCGCTCCTTTGCGGAGCCGGCGCAAACGCCACCATCGACATCGCCGGCGTAGCGAAACAGGTCGATACGCTCGAGTGCCGTTCGGTGGGTCCCGGCGTGCAGTATGTACGCATGCACATGCCCGAGTATCCCCTCGACGTCTACACCCTCACCATCGACCTCAACAACCCCTACAACGACGTAAATGCCTTCATCGGCAAAGACCATGCCGGTACGACCGAGGCCATGACCCAGGCCTATACGCGCCTCTCCACGCCGGGGCACCGCCCCATCGGGTCGGTAAACGGTAACTTCTGGATTGTCTCGGGACAGGGCATGGACGACCTTCTGGGCCAGCCGCACAGCGGTTGCATGGTGAACGGCGAGTTTGCCACCGAGCCCAACAACTGGAACCGCGGCAACCGAGGCGAAGGCATCGAGCGGCTGCAAGAGATTGCGTTCGTGATGCTCGACGAGGAGAAGAAGATGTGGATCGACGACATCTATTTCGAAGCCCGGGTGACCAACGCCGCCAACGAGAGCTTTGCCATCGCCGAGATCAACCGCATCCGCAACGAAAACGAAATCGTGCTCTACAACCACTTTACGGGTGAGACCGAGAGCTACATCGACGGCATCGATGTCATCGTCGAACCCCTCGAAGGCGAGACCTGGGGCTCCAACAAAGAGGTGAAGTGCGTCGTGACCCGCATCGTGACGGGCACGGGCGGCACCACGCTCGAAGGGGCCGAGTATGCCCTCTCGGGTGCCGGTACGGGGGCTGACTTCCTGAACAAGCTCCAGGTGGGCGACCAGGTGACCATAAGCACCTCCATCAAGACCCGCACCGACAGTCTGGTACCCATGGCCCGCCAGATGCTCACCGGCAACGCCCTGGTGATGCGCGAGGGCCAGCTCACCCCCCGAAACGAAAACGAAACCTACAACTCGCAGACCTACTCGCGCACGGGCATAGGCATGTCGCAAGACGGCAAGACGCTCTACCTCATCGTCATCGACTACAAGTCGAGCACCTCGGTAGGTTGCAATACCGCCACCATGTGCTATATTCTGAAACAGGCCGGTGCCTGGAACGTGGCCAACATGGACGCCGGAGGTTCGGCCCAGATGATGCTGCGGGGCAGCCTCGTGAACAATCCGGCCGACGGCAAGGAGCGCCCGGTATCGAACGGATTCATGATATTCACCAACGCCCCCGACGACGAAAACCTCACCCACTTGGCTTTCGACCACTACAACCTCGAGATTCCGGCCTATGCCTGCTTCGAACCTGCCATTCTGGGTTATAACCAGTATGGCGTGCTGGTCGATACGCAAGTGGCCGACTACACCCTCAGTTGCGACCCCTCGCTGGGAACCGTCTCGGACGACGGCAAACGCTTCTATGCCGCGCCCCAGGCTACCACGGGCATCCTGCACGTCACTTCGGGCAACGCTACGGGCGAAATCAAGGTGACCGTCAAGGCTACCGAAATTGCCATGAAGAACAGCGCCGTGCTGGCCGACAAGGCTCACCCCTATCCCATCGAGGTTATCTCGACCATCGGCGAGAATACCTACACCTACGACCCCTCTTCGCTCACCTGGAGCATCGACGACCCCACCGTCTGCCAAATCGACGGGGGTGTACTCACCGGCCTCCAGAACGGGCAGACCCGCATCACCGGTTCGATAGGCGACTTTAGCGGCTCCATGGATGTGACCGTAGAGATTCCGCAGTCGCCCTGCATCCCGGCCGACGACTTCACCGGCTGGACCACCAAGGCCATCAGCGCCATCACCGACGCCACGGTCACCCCGGCAGGCGACGGGGCCGGCACGCTGGCATTCACCTACAAATCGGGCCGCCAGCCCTACGTCGAGATGGACAAGAGCGTCACCCTGTACAGTATCCCCGATACCATACGCCTGCTCATCCACAGCGAGATACCTCTCTCGAAGGTACAGATTGCCTGCAAGGCCAACGGCGACAAGGAGCAATACCTCGAATACGAAGGCATGGAGACCAACAGCGACTACCTCATCGCCATCCCTTCGGCCCAAATCACCGGCGAGAACAACCGCGGCGGATTCCCCATCACCCTGAACTACATCAAGTTCTATATCAGCACCTCCGGGACCACCAGCGGACAGGCCTACAAGATTGACCTCAAGGAGTTCAGTCTCGTCTACAACGGGGTAGTGAGCGGTATCGAGCCGATAGCCGGCGACCGCAGACTCACGCTCTATCCCAACCCCGTGACCGACGGTACCTTCTGCCTCGAGGGCGAAGCCATCGCACCGGGAAGCCTCGTGCGGATATACGACCGCAACGGTGCCCTCGTGCTGGAGCAGACCATCGACCGGCCGGGTACCATCGATGCCGGTTCGTTGGCCCCCGACATCTACATCGTCGCCGTGCAGACGCCTCACGGGAATTTCGTCAACAAAATTGTCGTACAATAAAATCCAAAAATCATACACCATGAAAATGAAACTGACCATAGCCCTGCTGGCGTGCGCTGCCACGCTCTCGGCACAAAACGTATCGGTTACCCGCCACACCGAGGTAACCCCCGAGGGAGGAGCCGCCTATTTCCCGGTGCTCAGTCCCGACGGCAGCAAAATGGCCTATACCTCGTCCAACTACACCGGGCTGAAAGTGCTCGACTTCACGACCGGCGAAAGCCAGGTGGTGAGCTTCTCGGCCGGTGCCGGCTTCGACCCGGTATTCAGTATCGACGGCTCGGCCATCTACTACCGGCAACAGAGCACGGTGGGCGGACAGAAGCTCCGCTCGCTCTCGGAGTATAACCTCGACCGGAAGAGCGAACGCCAGCTCATCGCCCCCACCCGCGACCTGAAGCGCCCGGCCGCCATCGCCGGAGGCATGGCGGTATTTGCCGGCAACAAGCTGTTCAAGAGCGTAGGCTCCCGCATCAACAGCCTCTATGTCTACTCGGTAGCACAAGAGGGCACCATCGTCGTATGCGACGGCAAAACCTCGCGGGTGTTGCGCCCCTACGGCAATCAGGTGCGCAGCTACTTGTGGACCACCCTCTCGCCCGACGGCACCAAGATTGCCACCTATGCCATCGGCAAAGGGGTAGTCGTGCTCGACCTCGACGGTAAGGTACTGGCCGAACTGGGCGACTTCGAAGCCCCCGCCTGGTACGGCAACGATTTCGTAGCCGCTGCCCGCACCACCGACGACGGCCACCAGTACACCGCCTCGCAAATCGTACTGCTCGACTGCCACAACCGCCAGGTACACAACCTCACCGCCCCCGACGAGATGGGCATGAACCCCTCGGCCGCTGCCGGTAAAATCGTGTACAACACCCCCGAAGGCAAACTCTTTATGCTGGAATTAAACATCACGAAATAAAAACGCTGCCATGAAAAAACTCTATATACTCGTCATAGCCCTCGTGGGCTGTCTCGGTCTGCAAGCCAAAGACATGACAGGCCTGAGAATCTACATCAACCCCGGCCACGGCGGCTGGGACTCGGACGACCGCAACGTAGCCGTCTCGCCCTTTGCCCAGGGCGATACCCTGGGTTTCTGGGAATCTTCGTCGAACCTGCACAAGGGGCTCATGCTGCGCGAACTGCTCGAAGGCCAGGGGGCTACCGTGGCCATGTCGCGCGTGCTGAACCGCACCGAAGACGACCTCAACCTGAACACCATCAGCCGCGAGGCCAACGAATTCGATGCCGACCTCTTCTTCTCGATTCACAGCAACGCCACCGGCACCAGCAACCGGGTCAACTTCCCCATGATGCTCTTCAAGGGATACACCGAGAACCCGGCCAAACCCGAAGACAAGGTGGTGGCCAAGATTCTGTTCAAGCACCTCATCGAAAACCAGGTGACCTACTGGACGCAAACCAGCGAATACGTGGTGGGCGACTGGGATTTCTATCCCCAGTGGAACAACGCCGGCCTGGGCGTGCTGCGTAACCTCACCGTCACGGGATTCCTCTCGGAAGGTTCGTACCACGACTATGTGCCCGAGACCTACCGCCTGCTCAACATGGACTACAAATACATCGAGGCCTGGCACTTTGCCAAGGCGGTGATGGAGTATTTCAATACCGACGGCTTCACGACCGGCCACATTGCCGGTGTCGTATACGACAGCCGCATGACCCGCACCGAGTCGTACGTACAGCACGGCCGCGACAAGCAGGTGCCTCTGTGCGGCGCTACCGTCACCCTGCTGCCCGACAACATCACCTACACGACCGACCCCTACTTCAACGGCGTATACATGTTCCGCGACCTGGCTCCCGGCAACTACCAGCTGAAGGTGGTGGCCGATGACCACTACGACCAGACCATCGACGTCACCGTTACGGCCAACACCATAAGCTATACCAACATAGCCATGGACCGCGTGAGAAGCACCCCGCCCGAGGTCCTCTCGTACAGCCCCGTGATGGAGAGCGAAACCGACAGCATCAACTGCACCACCCCCATCGTTATCAACTTCAACTGGGATATGGATGTAGAGTCGGTACGCGAAGCCTTCTCGATCGAGCCGGCCGTCGAGGGCGAAATCACCTTCGAAGACTCGCAATACCGCATGGTATTCACCCCCAACCGTCCCTACGAAGTGGCCACGCGCTACACCGTGACCATCGACAAGAGCGCCAAACACCCGGGTAACCTGTCGATGGAAGAGGACTTCTCGTTTTCCTTCCTCACCCAGGGGCGCAACCAGTTGAAGCTGCTGGCCTCCAGCCCGGCCGATGGTGGCGTGGTTCACTACACGAAACCGACCCTCGAGGTGCGGTTCGACAACGTGCTCGATGCCGTCGACATCCGCAACCTCATCAAGCTCTACGACAACGAGGGCAACGAGGTGAGCATCAACCTGCGCTCGGCCAAGTACAACCAGCTGGGCGACGTCTACGGCAACTATTATTTCACCACCGCTTCCGACCTGGTTCAGGGTCAGGACTATCAATTGCGAATCGATGCCTCGCTGAGCGACGTCAACAGTCTGCCCGTCATCGACCCCATCGTGATTAACTTCACCGCCGGCGACGTGCGCCACAACGACGCCCCCATCGAGGACTTCGAGACGGCCGACCGCATCACCTACGACGCAGCACAAAGCAGCGGCGTGTCCACAGCCAAGGCGGTCCGCTCGACCTCGCAAGCCCTTTTCGGCAGTGCCGGCTACAACTTCACCTACACCTTCAACGCCAACGAAGCCTATGCCTTCTATCCGACCGATGCCACCTTTGCCGGTGGTGCCACCGTCGACAACACCCAGACCATAGGTATGCACATCTATGGCGACCTAGCCTGCGACGAAATCTGGCTGCAACTCTCGTCGGGCGACGACACCCGGGAGGTGCTGCTCACCAACATCGACTTCCGCGGCTGGCAATTCCGTGAGGCCCGTCTCGACCAGCTCACCCCCGGCAAAAGCTACCGGGTGAGCGGCATCAAGGTGGTGCGCAAGGGCCCCTTCTTCTCCAACTCGGGCAGCTTCTACCTCGACAACATGCTGGCCTACACCTCGTCGGGTATCCAGTCCGTAGCCACCTCGGCCTCGATTCAGGTATACCCCAACCCGGCCACCGACCTGCTGCACATCCAGTCCGAGGCTCCCGTGCAACGCGTAGCCCTCTACAACCTGGCCGGTAGCTGTGTAGCCACAGGCACCGAAGCCGTGCTCGACGTCACGGGTATCCCCGCCGGTACCTACCTGCTCCAGATCAGAGCCGCCGACCACAACTTCTGCTACCCGGTATTGATTGTTCATTAGTTCATTTATTACCTCCTGCGAGGCTGCATACTCCGGCATTCCCGTCGGATATGCAGCCTCGTTCGTCCATTAGGTTTTAACAGAAATTTGGTACTTTATATAAAAATAAGCATTCCTTTTGGAAAATGTCGAAAGAAATTTTATCTTTGTGATGTATAAGCAACAGAGTAGCGATGCAAGGACCAGCATAATCACAGGCAAGGACTTGCAGGCTCTTTTCTAATTTAATGGAGTGATACCAGAAAACACCATTATCAAGATTTTGGATTTATGAAGATTATAGCAGAAAGTGGTTCCACCACTACGGAATGGGTTCTCGTCGACGGGAAAAATGTGGTAGAGAGGAGTTTTACCGAAGGTATAAACCCCTTCTTTCAGACACGTAGAGAGATCAGTCACAGCATACGGCTCAACCTGCCCGAAGCCTTCTTCAAGAAGAGATGGGAACGGGTCTATTTCTACGGCGCCGGATGTGCCAACCTCGACAAGAAAAACATACTCGAGGCCTCGCTGGTAGCCCAGTTCAAGACCCCCATCTCGGCCGAGAGCGACCTGTTGGCTGCCGCCCGCGGTATGCTCATCGACAAACCGGGTATCGCCTGTATCTTGGGTACAGGCTCCAACTCGTGCCTCTACGACGGTGAGCGCATCATCAAAAACGTACGGTCGGCCGGCTACATCCTGGGCGACGAGGGCAGTGGGGCCGCCATGGGCCGCCGCTTCCTGAGCGACTACCTCAAAAATCTGGCCCCCAAAGAGTTGTGCGACGCCTTCTACGAGAAGTTCAAAGTCACCCCCGACGAGATTCTCGACTCGATCTACAACCACCCCTTCCCCAACCGGTCGCTGTCGACCTTCTCCTACTTCCTCAAAGACCACCTCGACAACAAATACGCGTTCAACCTGGTCTACGAAGAGTTGATGCGGTTCTTCCAGCGCAACATCATCCAGTACGACTACAAGTCATACCCGGTCTTCTTCATGGGAAATCTCGCCTACACCTACGCCGACATCCTCGACCTGGTGGCTAAAGATTTCGGGCTCAATATCGAAAAGACCGAGAAGAGCCCCATGCGGGGACTTATCGAGTACCACTCGATTTACGGATAAGCGTCAACCACTTCCGCACCTCATAGTTATGCAGAACCGACACCCTCGATTCTGCATATTTTTTTTCGTTCACAAACGGAGGGAAATTCATATTAAAAAATACTAAATATATGTTCCCGAAATCAAAATATACTTATATTTGTATTAACTAAAAAGATAGTTTTTGCCCACCGACTCCGGCGGTGGCTCTTTGGCACGGCCCAAATCGGAGCTACCCGACAAGAGGAGCGGAAAATAACCGAATTGATCCATTCGAAAAACATGAAAGAGAAACGCTATATCTTCCTGCTTATCCTCATAGCAGTCCTGCTCGGCCCCACACATGCCCGCAATCTGGAGCCGACCGTCGAGCAGGCACTTGCCTCGCTCAAGCCCCAGCATCTCGGCATCGGCGAAATCAAGCTGAAATCGCTCTCGCAACAGAAGGGCAACCGCCTCGTCATTGTCATGAACGACGAGTTTTCCTACCTGCCTTTCCGCGAGGAACTGGTCAAACGGGCCTACGACACCGTGCGCTCCATTCTCCCCAAGAATCTGAAGCACAAGAAGCTGGCCATCTACGCCGGCGGCTACGAAATCAGCAAGCTCATCCCCTTTGCCGACAACCACAAACGCTTTGCCGTAAACTGCCACCGGCCCATCGTCGAGCCGGCAGGCCGCCTCTATACCCCCGACCGGGGGCTGCTCAACCGCCACATTGCCCTGTGGCAGAGCCACGGGTTTTACTTCGAGCAGTCGCTCGACCGCTGGGAGTGGCAGCGCGCCCGCATCTTCCAGACCGTAGAAGACCTCTATACCCAGAGCTACGTCATGCCCTTCCTCACCCCCATGCTCGAGCAGGCGGGGGCCTATGTCTTCTCACCCCGCGAGCGCGACACCAACCTGCACGAACTCATAGCCGACAACGACAACCCGACCACCTATCGCGAAACCTCGTCCGGGAAATCCCGCTGGGAGGAGGGCGGCATCGGATTCGCCCACCGGCAACAGATTTACACCGATTTCCAGAACCCCTTTACCGACGGGAGCTTCCGCCAGACCCACACCACCACCGACCCGCACAAGGAGATACGGGCCTGCTGGCACGCCACGATTCCCGAAGGGGGGCGATATGCCGTCTACGTGGCTTATCAAACCGTCAAGAACAGCACCGACGACGCCCTCTATACCGTATATCACAAGGGAGGTAAATCGCAATTCCACGTCAACCAGACGATGGGCGGCGGCACCTGGATCTATCTGGGGCACTTCGACTTCGAAGGGGGCCGGGAGGCCCGCGTCGAATTGAGCAACCTGGCCCGTGAAAAGGGACGCACGGTCACGGCCGATGCCGTGAAGATAGGCGGTGGCTACGGCAACATGGCCCGCCGGGTGAGCCCCTCGCGCATCGAGAGCGACCCCGCCCTGACCGCCATCGACTATACCGACCAGACCAGCGGATACCCCCGCTTCACCGAGGCGGCCCGCTACTGGCTGCAATGGGCCGGATTCCCGGCTTCGGTCTACTCGCCCACCCAGGGCGAAAACGACTATGTCGACGACTACAAATGCCGGGGACAGTGGGTCAACTACCTGGCCGGAGGCTCGTCGGTACTGCCCGACAGCACGGGCCTGAACGTGCCGATAGACCTGGCCTTTGCCTTCCACTCCGATGCCGGTACCACCCTCAACGACTCGATTATCGGCAGTCTGGGCATCTACTTCACCGGCAAAGAGCGCAAAGTCTACATCCACGACGTGCCGCGACAGGTATCGCGCTACCTCACCGATGCCGTGCTGTCGCAAGTGACCGACGACATACGCCGCACCTACGAACCCCAATGGAGCCGCCGGGGCATGTGGAACAAGTCGTACTTCGAGGCCCGCGTGCCCGAGGTACCCACCATGCTGCTCGAGCTGCTCTCGCACCAGAACTTTGCCGACATGCGCTACGGCCTCGACCCGCGCTTCCGCTTCGTCGTAGCCCGGGCCGTCTATAAAGGCATCTTGAAATTCATCGCCGCACAAAACGGCTACGACTACACCGTGCAGCCCCTGCCGGTGAGCCACCTGCGCACCGAGTTTACGGGGGCGAACCAGATACGCCTCGCCTGGCGTGCCGTGACCGACTCGCTCGAGCCGACCGCCACCCCCGACCGCTACATCGTCTATACCCGGGTGGGCAACGGGGCTTTCGATGCCGGCACCCTGGTAAGCGACACCACCTGCACGCTGGCCATACGCCCCGACTCGATCTACAGTTTCCGCGTCACCGCCGTGAACCGGGGCGGCGAGAGCTTCCCCTCCGAGACGCTGTCGCTCTGCCGCGCCTCCAACGAGAAGGGGGTCGTGCTGGTAATTAACGGATTCGACCGCATCAGCGGCCCCGACAGCTTCGAAATCGACACCATCACGGCAGGTTTCGACACCCGCAAAGACTTCGGGGTGCCCTACCTCTGCGACATCAACTACATAGGCGAGCAATACGAGTTCCGCCGCCATATCCCCTGGCGCGACGATGACGATCCGGGCTTCGGTGCCAGCCGCGCCGACTACGAGACACAGGTCATCGCCGGCAACACCTTCGACTACCCCTATCTGCACGGCCGCTCGATCGTGCGGGCCGGATACTCCTTTGTATCGACCAGCGACGAGGCCGTGGCCGAGCAGCTTGTCGACCCGGGCCGCTACCGCATGGCCGACCTCATACTCGGCAAGGAGAAGCAGGTCACGATGGGCCGGGGCACCAGCGGCTACGCCTTCAAGACCTTCGACCGGCCGCTGCGCGAGGCCATCACCCGCTACTGCAACGGGGGCGGCAACCTCTTCGTCTCGGGGGCCTACGTAGGTACCGACCTGTGGGACAACCACGAGGCCGACACGCTGGGACAGCAGTTTGCCAACCAGGTGCTGCACTACACCTGGCGCACCGGGCAAGCCTCGGTGAGCGGTCGGGTGAAACCGGCAGCCTCACCCTTTGCCCGCTTCGGCAAGCTCGACCTCGAGTATTACCACACCCCCAACGCCCAGTGCTACGCCGTAGAGTCGCCCGACGGCATCGAACCCTTCGGCAAGGGCAGCTACACCATACAACGCTATGGCGAGAACAACATCAGCGCCGGCATCTTCTACCGGGGCGATACATACAGTACCTGCGTACTGGGCTACCCCTTCGAGACTATCAAAAGCGAAGTCCAACGCGACGCGCTCATGAATGCCATACTCTCTACCTTCAACGAAAACTCAAACGACCGATAAACAACCCATGAAACGATTTCTCCTCTCACTCTCCCTTCTCCTGCTGGTCATTGGCAGCCAGGCGGCCGACTTCAAGTTTGCCTTCCTCACCGACATCCACATCACCGCCGGCGACTCACTGCCCTGCAACGACCTGGCCCGATCGGTCGACCAGATTAACGCGACACCCGGTATCGACTTTGCCATCGTCTCGGGCGACATCACCAACCTGGGCGACCGCCGCTCCATGGAGGTGGTCAAGTCGCTGCTCGACCGGCTCGAGGTTCCCTACTACATCGTGCCGGGCAACCACGAAACGAAGTGGAGCGAGTCGGGGGTAACCGATTTCGCCCGCATCTTCGGCAGCGAGCGGTTCCGGTTCGAACACAACGGTGTGCTCTTTCTGGGCATGAACTCGGGCCCCATCATCCGCATGGCCGACGGCCACGTGGCTCCGCAGGACATCGACTGGCTCAAGCGCGAACTGAGTGCCGCCGGTCCGGAGAAGCCCGTCATCGTCGTCACCCACTACCCCCTCCAGCCGGGCGACGTCGACAACTGGTACGACGTGACCGACGCCATCCGTCCCTACAACATCCGCCTCGTCATGGGCGGCCACTACCACCAGTACATGAATCTGAAATACGACGGCATACCCGGCATTCTCTGCCGGTCGAACCTGCGCGACAAAGCCCCCGTCGGCGGCTACTCGCTCTGCGAGGTGACCCCCGACTCCATCCTCATCTACGAACAGCAGATAGGCCGGGAACCAGTGCGCCGGGGAGGCTACACCATGACCGGCCCCAACTTCGACAAAAGCAACGCCGGCTATCCCCGCCCCGACTACTCGGTGAACCTCGAGTATCCCCAGGTCAAGGAGCAGTGGCTGGTCAAGTGCGGCTATGAGATATTCTCCTCGCCCGCCTGCTGGGACCGCAAGGTCTACGTGGGCGACGACTCGGGCACCCTCGCCTGCTACGCCCTCGCCGACGGCAAGGAGCTGTGGCGGTTCAAGAGCGACATGCGCATCGTGGGCACCCCCGCGGCCGACGACAACGTAGTGGTATTCGGCTCGGCCGACATGTGTATCTACGGACTCGACGCCACCACCGGCCGACTGCTGTGGAAAGTCCAGACCGATGCCCCCGTGCTGGGCGCCGTGACCCTGCACAAAGGGGTAGCCTATATCGGTGGCAGCGACCACTGCTTCAGAGCCATCGACCTCCACTCGGGGCAAGCCGTTTGGACCTACGAAGGGGTGGCCGGATACATCGAAACCAAACCGCTCGTCTACGACGGGCTCGTCATATTCGGGGCGTGGGACAAGAACCTCTATGCCCTCGACCTGAAAACCGGCCGTGAAGTGTGGAAGTGGCACGACGGCAAACCGGGCAAATTCTACTCGGCCGCTGCCGTATGGCCCGTAGGTGCCCACGGCAAGGTGTTTGTGGCCGACCCCGAGCGGGTGCTCTCGGCTATCGACCTCCGCACCGGGGCCACCGTATGGCGCACCAAAGAGTCGATGGTGCGCGAGACCATCGGGCTGTCGGAAGACAACCGCCGCATCTACAGCAAGACGATGAACGACAGCGTGGTCTGCTACTCGGCTACCGCCGACCACCCGCAAAAGCTGTGGGCCTCGAACGTGGGCTTCGGCTATGAACACGCCCCCTCGATGCCCGTCGAGAAAGAGGGCGTGGTCTTCGGCAGCACCAAAAACGGACTCATGTTCGGCCTCGACGCCCGCACCGGCCGGGTGCTGTGGAAACACAAGGTGGGCAACTCGCTCATCAGCACCCTCGTACCCCTCTCGAAAGAGCGTTGCCTCTTCACCGCCACCGGCGGCGAGATAGGGCTGCTTGTCATCGATTATAAAACGAATAAACAAAAATAAAACTCCAGTTATGAAAACAATCAACTGTTTCATTCCTTTCTCGAGCCAGGCTCAGGTAAGCGAAACCGTAAAAGGGCTGCGGGCCTGCGAACATGTGAAGAGCATCTACCTGCTCGCCACCGAAAAGAATCAAGAAGCGGTAGAGGGGTGTGAACTTCTGCCGGTAACCAGCCTCAACGCCTCGGCCACGCTGCACGCGATAGCCGACCGCAGCGATGCCGACTACACCCTACTCTACACCAAATACACCACCCTCGAACTGGGCTACTTCACCCTCGAGCGCATGGTGCGCATCGCCGACGACTCCCAGGCCGGCATGGCCTACGCCGACTCGTACCACGTGACCGACGGTAAACAGGAGAAGGCCCCCGTCATCGACTACCAGTACGGCAGTCTGCGCGACGACTTCAACTTCGGGTCGCTGCTGCTCTTCAACGCCGCCGCCTTCCGGGAGGCCGCCTCGCGCATGACCACCGACTTCCAGTTTGCCGGTCTCTACGACCTGCGTCTGAAGCTGTCGCAAAAGGCTTCGCTGGTACACATCAACGAGTATCTCTACTCCGAAGTCGAGAACGACAACCGCAAGAGCGGCGAGAAGATTTTCGACTACGTCGACCCCAAGAACCGGGGCGTACAGATTGAGATGGAGGCCGCCTGCACCGAGCACCTCAAGGCCATCGGTGGATACCTCGAGCCCCGTTTCGAGAAGATTGCCTTCGACGAGGGTAACTTCGAATACGAGGCTTCGGTCATCATTCCCGTGCGCAACCGCGTACGCACCATTGCCGATGCCATCGAGTCGGTACTGAAGCAGCAGACCAACTTCAAATTCAACCTCATCATCATCGACAACCACTCGACCGACGGCACCACCGAGGCCATCGACCGCTTTGCGGCCGACGAGCGGGTCATCCACCTCATCCCCGAGCGCAACGACCTGGGCATAGGCGGCTGCTGGAACCTGGGCGTGCACAACCCCCGCTGCGGCAAGTTTGCCGTGCAGCTCGACAGCGACGACGTCTACAAGGACGAGCACACCCTGCAAACCATGGTCAACGCCTTCTACGAGCAGAACTGCGGCATGGTGGTAGGTACCTACATGATGACCGACTTCCACATGAACATGATTGCCCCGGGCATCATCGACCACAAGGAGTGGACCCCCGAAAACGGCCGCAACAACGCCCTGCGCATCAATGGCCTGGGTGCTCCGCGAGCCTTCTACACCCCGCTCTTGCGCAAGGTGAAGGTGCCCAACACCAGCTACGGCGAAGACTACGCCCTGGGTCTGAACATCTCGCGCCGCTACCAGATAGGCCGCGTCTACGACGTGGTATACCTGTGCCGCCGCTGGGACGACAACTCCGACGCCTCGCTCAGCATCGAGAAGATGAACGCCAACAACCTCTACAAAGACCGCATACGCACCTGGGAGTTGCAAGCCCGGGTGGCCATGAATAAAAAATAAACCGGTATGGAACTGACATCGAAACATATCGAACGCCTGCT
Source organism: uncultured Barnesiella sp. (assembly GCA_902471075.1). Taxonomy (GTDB): domain Bacteria; phylum Bacteroidota; class Bacteroidia; order Bacteroidales; family Barnesiellaceae; genus Barnesiella. The sequence goes on from CABRIW010000002.1 coordinate 97,574, forward strand.
CGACAACCAGCTCGCCGTGTGGGATTCGGCCCGCAACAACTACCAGGCACTGGAGTCGGTACGGGTCAAGGAGATACCGCTGGGGGGCTGCACGGTCAAAGTGCAGTTCAACCCGGCCCGCATCGTTTCGTCGGCGGCCAAGGTCGACACGAAATCGTTGAAGGAGCGCAAGTGTTTCCTCTGCGTCGAGAACCGGCCCGAGGTACAGCACGGGTTGCCCGACGGGGAGTATACGTGGCTCATCAACCCCTTCCCCATCTTCCCCAAGCACTTCACCATCCCGGTCAACCGACACACGCCGCAACTCATCGGCAGCCGGTTTGGCGACATGCTGCGTCTGGCTCGCGAGGCCGACGACTTCGTGCTCTTCTACAACGGGCCCAAATGCGGAGCCTCGGCTCCCGACCACGCCCACTTCCAGGCCGGCAACAAAGGTTTCCTGCCCCTGTGCGACGTGGTAGCCTCCTGCCACCGCACGCCGGTGCTCACCCAGGGTTCGGCCCGGCTGAGTCTGGTCGAGGAGTACATCTGCCCCTTCTTCCTCATCGAAGCTACCGGGGCCGACGACGCCCGGGTCCTCTTCGACAAGCTCTACCAGACGCTCGAGGTGAAACCCGACGAAACGGAGCCCATGATGAACGTGCTCGCCTGGTACGACACCGACCGCTGGTCGGTCGCCATCTTCCCGCGGGCCCAGCATCGCCCCTCGTGCTACTTTGCCGAGGGCGACGACAACATCCTGCTCAGCCCCGCATCGGTCGATATGGGTGGTGTATTCATCACCCCGCTCGAGAAAGATTTCGAGAAAATCACGGCCGACGACCTGGCCCAGATACTCGCCGAGGTATGCCTCGACCGGGAGAAAATGAACCAAATAGCCCAAAAACTCAAATAGCACAGCCATGAAAGAGCCATCGGTAACCGTAGGAATCATGTCGGGCGAAACCATCGAGTTCGTCCTCAACGGCACCTATCTGCAGGGCGGCCACCCGGTCGAAGGGGTCCAAACGGCCCGCATCGAGCAGGGGCGCATCGGCTGGAACGGCGGATTGTACGACCAGCTCCTCTTCACCCCGCAGGAGGCCGACCACTCGTTCTGCCTCAAGGGGGTGACCATAGGGGTGAAATTCCACTGGGAGCGCCGCGAAGACCAGACCTTCAGGGGAGCCCTGAAGCTGATTGTCGAGGGCGACCGCCTCACCGCCATCAACGAGCTGGGCATCGAAGAGTATCTGCTCAGCGTCATCTCGTCGGAGATGAGCGCCACCGCCTCGCTCGAGCTGCTCAAGTCGCACGCCGTCATCTCCCGCAGTTGGCTGCTGGCTCAAATACAGAAGAACAAGGCGCTGGCCGGGCAGAAACCCGTCTCGTGCTTCCGCACCGATCACGAGCTCATCCGCTGGTACGACCGGGAAGACCACGACCACTTCGACGTCTGCGCCGACGACCACTGCCAGCGCTACCAGGGCATCACCCGCGAATCGACCCCCATCGTGGGCCAGGCCATCGAGGCCACCCGGGGCGAGATACTCACCTACGACGGCCAGATATGCGACGCCCGCTTCTCGAAGTGTTGCGGCGGCGTGATGGAGCGCTTCTCTTCGTGCTGGGAAAACCGCGACTTTCCCTACCTCGTCGCCCTGCGCGACGACCGCAACGAGCACGACTTCCCCGACCTGACCGTCGAGGAGAATGCCCGCCGCTGGATTTGCGAATCGCCCGAGGCCTTCTGCAACACCACCGACAAACGGGTGCTCTCGCAGGTGCTCAACAACTACGACCAGGAGACGACCGACTTCTACCGCTGGAGCGTGGCCTACACCCAACAGGAGCTGGCGGCACTCATCCGGGAGAAATCGGGCATCGACTTCGGCCAGATTGTCGACCTGAAACCCGTCGAGCGGGGCACCTCGGGTCGGCTCATCCGCCTGCAGATACAGGGCACACGACAGACCCTCACCATCGGCAAGGAGCTGGAGATACGCCGCACCCTCTCGCCCTCGCACCTGTACAGCTCGGCCTTCATCGTCGAGCGCAAGGAGGTGGTCGACGGCATTCCGCAACGCTTCGTGCTGCGGGGAGCCGGCTGGGGCCACGGCGTAGGACTCTGCCAGATAGGCGCCGCCGTCATGGGCGAGCAGGGATACGACTACCGCCACATCCTCCTGCACTATTTCGCGGGAGCAACCATTGAAAAACTATATTAACACATAAACCATGAATTCGCAGAAAAAGACATCGCCTTGGGCCTGGATTCCTACGCTATACTTTGCGCAGGGGTTGCCCTATGTGGCTGTGATGACCATCTCGGTCATCATGTACAAACGACTGGGAATCTCCAATACCGACATCGCCCTCTACACCAGTTGGCTCTACCTGCCGTGGGTCATCAAACCCTTCTGGAGCCCCTTCATCGACCTGTTGAAAACCAAACGGTGGTGGGTAGTGACCATGCAGATGCTTGTGGGCGCAGGCCTGGCCGGCATCGCATTCACCATTCCCGCACCGCACTTCTTCCAGATTACGCTGGCCATCTTCTGGCTGGTGGCCTTCAGCTCGGCCACGCACGACATTGCGGCCGACGGTTTCTACATGCTGGCCCTCGACACCCACGACCAGGCCATGTATGTGGGCATCCGCAGCACCTTCTACCGGGTGGCCACCATCGCCGGGCAGGGATTGCTGGTGATTCTCGCCGGACTGCTCGAGTCGAACACGGGCCTTACCCCTCTGTCGCTCGAGGTGAAAGCCGGCCCGCAGTATGCCAGTGAAATCGCCCTCCCCTCGACCTACTACGTGACCGACAGCAACAACGACGAGATGCACTTCGTGGCCTCGCCCGCCGTACTCGAGATAGGTACCGCGGCCAACCCCGCCCAGGTCGACTCGGTAAACGCCTGGGTAAAACAGCAGAACATCGCCAACGGCTTCGCCGCCCCCGAGACGGCCGCCACGCCCCAGAGCAGCACCGCCGCAAAGAGTCAGGAGCTCAGCAAGTTCGAGCTCTTCATCAAGAACACCTTCGGTGAAAACCGCGAGCGTACCCAGCACCAGCTCACCGGCAACATCGGGGTCATCAAGGTGTGCCTCTCGCAACAACCCAAACCCGGCGAAAAAGTGGTACTCAACACCGTGCACAAAACGGGTGACCAGAGTATCTTCCTCACCCAGGGCGACCGCATCGAGTTCAACGCCGACAACTGGAACAAACCCGCCTACATCACCATACAGGTAGACCCGAAACTGAAAGAGGCTTCGTCGGCCTCGTTCGAGTCGACCTCGGGCAACATCGCCCTGGCCTGGTCCATCACCTTCTTCGTGCTGGCCGGTTTCTTCATCGCCATCTGCCTGTATCACAAATACGTCCTGCCCAAACCCGCTTCCGACCGGGCCGTATGCGAGGCAACCGCCTCCAACATCTTCAAGGAGTTCTTTGCCACCTTCGTCACCTTCTTCAAGAAGAAACAGGTATGGGTGGCCGTCCTCTTCATGCTGCTCTACCGCCTGCCCGAGGCACAGCTGGTGAAGCTCATTAACCCCTTCCTGCTCGACCCCAAAGAGCTGGGCGGTCTGGGACTGACCACCGGCCAGGTGGGTCTGGTCTACGGCACCATCGGTATCCTGGGCCTCACCATCGGCGGTATCATCGGCGGTATCGTAGCAGCCAAAGGCGGCCTGCGCCGCTGGCTCTGGCCCATGGCCTGGAGCATCTCGCTCACCTGCGCCACCTTCGTCTACCTCAGCTACTACCAGCCCGACAGCCTCTTCATCATCAACCTCTGCGTCTTCATCGAGCAGTTTGGCTACGGCTTCGGCTTCACCGCCTACATGCTCTACCTCATCTACTTCTCCGACGGCGAGCACAAGACCGCCCACTACGCCATCTGTACCGCCTTCATGGCCCTGGGCATGATGCTGCCGGGCATGGCTGCCGGTTGGCTGCAAGAGCTCATCGGGTATAAACACTTCTTCTACTGGGTGATGATCTGCTGCGCTGCCACCATCGCCGTGTGTGCCTTCATCAAAATCGACCCCAACTACGGCAAGAAGGATGCAAACGAAAATGAAACAGTAACAAAATAGCAAAAAGAAAGTCTATGACATTAAAAAAGTATATAATTTTGTGCCTGATTGCAATTTTTGCAGGAGGATTGAGTGCACAAAAAACAATGACGGGAATCGAGGTTCTGAAAAAAGACAACTTCAAGATACTGGAAGGGAAAAGAGTCGGTCTCATCACCAACCCCACAGGGGTAGACAACTCACTGAAATCGACCATCGATATCCTGTTTGAGGCTCCCAACGTCAATCTGGTGGCTCTTTACGGCCCCGAACACGGTGTGCGCGGCGACGTGCATGCCGGCGACAAAGTAGAAAACTCGACCGACCCCTCGACCGGGCTGCCTGTCTATTCGCTCTACGGGAAGACCCGCAAGCCTACCCCCGAGATGCTCAAGGGCATCGACGTGCTCGTCTATGACATTCAAGACATAGGCTGCCGCTCGTTCACCTACATCAGCACCATGGGTGTAGCCATGGAGGCCGCCGCCGAAAACGGCATCGAGTTTGTCGTGCTCGACCGGCCCAACCCCATCGGGGGCGAGAAGGTCGAAGGCAACATCGTCGAAGACGGCTACTTCTCGTTCGTGAGCCAGTTCAAGATTCCCTACGTCTACGGACTCACCTGCGGCGAGCTGGCTCGCATGCTGGTGGGCGAGCACATGCTGGCCAAGGACTGCAAGCTCACGGTCGTACCCATGAAACACTGGAAACGCAATATGGACTATGCCCAGACGGGGCTGCAATGGATACCCTCGTCGCCCCATATTCCGCACCCCCACTCGGCCTACTTCTACCCCCTGTCGGGTATCGTGGGCGAGTTGCCCTATCTGTCGATAGGCGTGGGGTACACCATTCCGTTCCAGATGTTTGCCGCCCAGTGGATCGACGCCGAGAAGCTGGCCGACCGCATGAACGCGCTCGAGTTGCCGGGTATCAAGTTCCGCCCCATACACCTGAAGCCCTTCTACGCTTTCGGGCAGGGCGAACACTTGCAGGGAGTACAAGTGCACATCCTCGACTATCGGAAGGCTCGCCTCTCCGAGGTCCAGTTCTACATCTTGCAGGAGCTGGCTGCCATGTACCCCGACAAGAAGGCTTTCGGCCCCGAAACCGAAAAGCGTTTCGACATGTTCGACAAGGTGTGCGGCAGCAACCAGATACGCGAGCGGTTCTCCAAGAACTACCGCTTCGACGACATCAAGGACTACTGGTATAAAGATGTAGAGAGCTTCAAGAAATTGTCACGCAAATACTATCTTTATAAGTAACACCAAGTAACAGACCGAGATGAAAAATCAAAAGTACAACGCTTATCTGAAAGAGGTCGGGACATTCATTCCCCAAGACCGTATCTACACCGACGAACTGCGCCTGCTGGCGTGGGGTACCGATGCCGGATTCTATCGCCTTATCCCTCAGATCGTAATCCGATCGAAAAACGAGGCGGAGGTGGCCCGGCTGCTGACCCTGGCCGACAAGTATGAACTGCCGGTGACTTTCAGAGCTGCCGGGACCTCACTCTCGGGACAGAGCATAAGCGACTCGATACTGATTGTTGCCGGCAAGAACTGGGAACAATACTCCATCTCGGACGACCATACGCGCATCACGCTCCAGCCCGGCATCATCGGGGCCCGTGTGAATGAAATATTGAAACCCTATGGCAGAAAATTCGCACCCGACCCCGCCTCGGTAAAATCGGCCATGGTAGGAGGCATTGTGATGAACAACGCCTCGGGCATGAACTGCGGCACCCACGCCAACAGCGACAAGGAGCTGCTGTCGGCCAAAATCGTCCTGGCCGACGGGACTCGCCTCGACACGGGCGATTCCGCCAGCCGACGGGCTTTTGAGCAGAGCCACCCCGACTTTCTGAAACGGCTCGTCGAGCTGCGCGACGACATCCGGGCCGACCAGGCTCTGAGCGAGCGCATCCGCCGGAAATACTCCATCAAAAACGTGACCGGCCTCAACCTGCTCCCCTTCGTCACCTACGACGACCCGTTCGACCTCATCGCTCACCTCATGGTAGGCTCGGAGGGCACGCTCGCCTTCCTCTCCGAAGTGACGATGAAGACCGAGCACGACTACCCCTGCTCGGCCAGCGCCATGCTCTACTTCAACGACATCAGGGAGGCCTGCCACGCCGTCGTGGCCATGAAGCAGGGCCCGGTATTCAGTGCCGAAATGCTCGACAAGAAATCACTCGCCTCGGTGGGCGACACCACCGGCACAGGGCTCACCGCCGTGCTCACCGAGACCAAGGCCGACTCGCCCGAAGAGCTCCAGGCCAATATCGAGGCCATCAAAAAGATACTGGCCCCCTTCCACACCGCCACGCCCATACACTTCACCGACAAACCCGAGGAGTACTCGAAATACTGGGCCATCCGCTCGGGCATATTCCCCTCGGTAGGCGGTACCCGCCAGCTGGGCACCACCGTGCTCATCGAGGATGTGGCCTTCCCCATCAACGACCTGCCCGAAGCTACCGCCGACCTGCAGGCCCTGCTCGAGGAGAACGGCTACGACGATGCCTGCATCTACGGCCATGCTCTGGAGGGTAACTACCACTTCATCATCAGCCAGTCGTTCGACACGCCCGAACAGGTGGCCCGCTACGAGCGGCTGATGGACGAGGTGAAGAGCCTCGTAGTCGACAAATACGACGGCTCGCTCAAGGCCGAACACGGCACGGGCCGCAACATGGCCCCCTTTGTCAAATACGAGTGGGGCGAGAAGGCCTTCGCCTACATGAAGGCCGTCAAGGAGCTGTTCGACCCCAAGGGGCTGCTCAACCCCGGTGTCATCTTCAACGACGACCCGCGCTGCCACCTGAAGAACTTCAAACCCATGCCGCTCACCAACGCCCACGTAGACCGTTGCATCGAGTGCGGCTTCTGCGAGGTCAACTGCCTCACCTGCGGCTTCTCGCTCTCGTCGCGCCAGCGCATCGTCATCCGGCGTGAAATCTCCCGGTTGAGCCATCTGGCCGACGCCGAGAGCCAGGCGCACATGCACACCCTGCTGAAACAATACAAATACCTGGGCAACGCCACCTGCGCCGGCGACGGACTCTGCTCCATGTCGTGCCCGATGGGCATCAGCGTGGGCGACCTCACCCACGACCTGCGCGAAGAGAGCCTGCCCGCCGGAAGCCTGGGCTACAAAACCGGCGACTGGGTAGCCAACCACTTTGCCGGTACCAAAGCCAGCATCCGTCCGGTGCTCTACCTGGCCAATGTGGCACACTCCCTGCTGGGCGACAAATCGATGAGCGCCGTAGGCCGCACGCTGCACCGCATGGGCCTGCCGCTGTGGACCCCGGCCATGCCCAAACCCTACCGTCCGCACACGATACAACAACATGCCGAACCGCTGAAGGTAGTCTACTTCCCCAGCTGCATCAACCAGACCATGGGCCCGGCCAAAAACTCGCCCGACCCCACGCCGCTTATCGACAAGACCGTAGCCCTGCTGCAAAAGGCCGGCTACGAAGTCATCTTCCCCAAGAACATGAAGAACCTTTGCTGCGGTACCATCTGGGAGAGCAAAGGCATGCGCGATATTGCCGACCGCAAGTCGACCGAACTGGAAGATGCTCTCTACGAAGCCAGCCACGAGGGCCGCTACCCCGTGCTGTGCGACCAGAGCCCCTGCCTGCACCGCATGCGCGAGGTGATGACCCGCGTCAAACTCTACGAACCGGTAGAGTTCATCTACACCTTCTTGCGCGACAAGCTGCAATTCACCCCCATCGACGACCCCATCGCCGTGCACATCACCTGCTCGATGCGGAAGATGAACCTGGGCAACATGCTCGTCGAGCTGGCCCGGCTCTGCTCGCGCCACGTCGTCGTACCCGACGAGGTGGGTTGCTGCGGATTTGCCGGCGACCGCGGCTTCACGCACCCCGAGGTCAACGCCTACGCCCTGCGCAAGCTGAGACCGCAGCTCGAGAAGGCCGGTGTAAAGACCGGCTACTCCAACAGCCGCACCTGCGAGATAGGACTGACCACCAATTCGGGCATTCCCTACCTCTCGATCGTCTATCTGGTAGACCAATGTACAACCCCTAAAAAATAAACCGTAAAACGCCATGAACAACCCGCCCAGCAAACGACTCCTCTCGCTCGACATCCTGCGAGGCATCACCATAGCCGGCATGATTATGGTCAACAATCCCGGCTCGTGGGGGCACATCTATGCCCCGCTGGAACATGCCGAGTGGATAGGGCTCACCCCTACCGACCTCGTCTTCCCCTTCTTCATGTTCATCATGGGTATATCGACCTACATGTCGCTGCGGAAGTTCGACTTCAAACTCTCGGGGCCGGTGGCCTGGAAAATCATTCGCCGCACGATTGTCATCTTTGCCATCGGCTTGGCCATCGCGTGGTTCGGGTTGACCATGCGCAACTATCACCAACTGGGCGAAGAGTCGCTGCCGTGGCTCGAGCGTCTGGGCCGGTCGATGTGGAACTTCGACCACCTGCGCATCCTGGGCGTGATGCCCCGTCTGGCCATCTGCTACGGCGTGGCCGCCTTTGTATCGCTGCTGGTCAAGCACAAGTACATCCCGCACATCGTCATCGTGGCCCTGCTGGCCTATTTCGTCGTGCTGGTTACGGGCCGGGGATTCGAGTTCTCCGAAGATAACATCATCTCGGTAGTCGACCGCGCCGTGCTGGGTACCAACCACATGTATCACGACAGCGGCCTGGCCTTCGACCCCGAAGGTCTGCTCAGCACCATCCCGTCGATATGCCACGTGCTGATAGGCGTATTTTGCGGAGGCCTCATCATGCGCACCAAAGACAACGCCGTGCGCATGCAAAACCTCTTCATCGCCGGCACCATACTCACCTTCGCAGGTCTGCTGCTCGAGTATGGTTGCCCCATCAGCAAAAAGATATGGTCGCCCACCTTCGCCCTCACCACCTGCGGGCTCGCCGCCAGTGCGCTGGCCCTGCTCATCTGGATTATCGACATCAAAGGCTACAAAAGGTGGAGCCGCTTCTTCGAAGCCTTCGGCATCAACCCCCTGTTCATGTATGTGCTGGGCGGCGTGCTGAGTATCCTCCTGGGCAACATCTACGTCACCTACGGCGGCACGGCCATGACGCTGAAGGGGGTCATCTACAACGAGTGGCTCGTACCCCTGTTCGGCGACGAGACCTTCGCCTCGCTCATCTTCGCCCTGCTCTTCATCGGGGTAAACTGGCTCGTAGGATATGTTTTGTATAAAAAGAAAATATATATAAAGATATGATTATTATAGCAGATAGCGGTTCAACCAAAACCGACTGGTGTGTAGTAAACCAGGGCGCTCCCGTCAAACGAATTACTACCGAGGGTACCAACCCGTTTTTCCAGACCGAGGAGGAGATCAGCCTCGTAGTCAAAGACAAACTCATGCCTCACCTCGAGGGATTGAAAATCGATGCCGTCTACTTCTACGGCGCAGGCTGTGCCTTCCCCGAGAAGAATGCCATCGTCGAGCAGGCCATTGCCCGACACATACCCGACGCTCACATCGAGATAGGCAGCGACCTGCTGGCCGCCGCCCGCAGCCTGTGCGGCCACAAGCCGGGCATCGCCTGCATCATGGGCACCGGCTCGAACTCGTGCTACTACGACGGCAAAGAGATTGTCGACAACATATCGCCTCTGGGCTACATCCTGGGCGACGAAGGCAGCGGCGCCGTACTGGGCAAACTGCTGGTGGGCGACTGCCTCAAGAACCAGCTTACCCCCGAGCTGAAGGAGAAGTTTTTCAAACGCTTCGACCTCACTCCCAAGGAGATTCTCGACAACGTGTACAAGAAACCTTTCCCCAACCGCTTCCTGGCTTCGGTTTCGCCCTTCCTCATCGAGAATATCGAGGAGCCCTGCATCCACCGCATCGTGCTCAACGGCTTCAAGAACTTCTTCACCCGCAACGTCATGCAGTACGACTACAAAAACGTGAAGGTGCACTTCATCGGCTCCATCGCCTACTACTACAAGGAGGTGCTCGAGGAGGCCGCCAACGCCCTGCAAATCGAGCTGGGCACCATTATCAAAAGCCCCATGGAGGGTCTTGTCGAATATCATTCAACCCTATAAAACGCAATCGCTATGGCATTCGTGAAAATCACCGAGCAACCGTCTCTATACGACAACCTCGAAAAAAAATCGGTCCGTGAGATTCTGGAAGAGATCAACACCGAAGACCAGAAGGTAGCCCTGGCCGTACAAAAGGCCATCCCCCAAATCGAGAAACTCGTCACCCAAATCGTACCCCGCATGAAACAGGGCGGCCGCATCTTCTACATGGGTGCCGGCACCAGCGGACGGCTGGGTGTACTCGACGCTTCGGAGATTCCCCCCACGTTCGGCATGCCCCCCACGCTGGTCATCGGGCTCATTGCCGGCGGCGACACCGCCCTGCGCAACCCGGTCGAGAATGCCGAGGACGACATGAACCGCGGCTGGGAAGAGTTGCAGGAGCATCACATCAACACCAAAGACACCGTCATCGGCATCGCCGCATCGGGTACTACCCCCTACGTCATCGGCGCCCTGCGGGCTGCCCGCGAGCACGGCATCCTCACCGGCTCCATCTCGAGCAACCCCGACTCGCCCATCTCGCACGAGGCCGACGTGCCTATCGAGATGATTGTGGGTCCCGAGTATGTATCCGGCAGCTCGCGCATGAAATCGGGCACGGGACAAAAGATGATTCTCAACATGATTACCACCTCGGTGATGATTCAGTTGGGACGGGTCAAGGGCAACCGCATGGTCAACATGCAGCTCTCGAACCAGAAGTTGGTAGACCGCGGTACCCGCATGGTATCCGAAGAGCTGGGCATGGACTACGAGCACGCCAAACGGCTGCTGCTCCTGCACGGCTCGGTCAAGAAAGCCGTCGATGCCTATCACGCCGAAAATCCCGACAAATAAACCGCACAGCCCCATGAAAAAGATTCCACTCCTTCTGCTGCTGTCGCTCGCGGGGGCCACGGCCCTGTCGGCACAAGAGGTCTACCACTACAACCTCTTCTACTACCAGCGGGCCACGCTCTTCGAGAAGTTGCCGGTCGACAGCGACGACATCATCTTCCTGGGCAACAGCATCACCAACGGCTGCGAGTGGCACGAACTGCTCGACAACCCCAACGTCAAGAACCGGGGCATCAGCTCCGACGTGGCCATGGGGGTCTACGACCGCCTCGAGCCCATCGTGCAGGGGAAACCGGCCAAGATTTTCCTGATGATCGGCATCAACGACGTGTCGCACGACCTCTCGACCGACAGCATCGTGGGCAACATCGCCCAAATCGTGCGCAAGATACGCCGCGGCAGCCCCGCCACGCAGCTCTACATACAGAGCATGCTGCCCATCAACAACTCGTTCGGGCAGTACCGCAAACTCGCGGGCAAGGAGCCGCAGATCGTCGAGATAAACCAGCGGCTCGAGCAACTGGCCGCCGCCGAGCAGTGCACCTATATCGACCTCTATTCGCACCTCACGGCCCCCGGCTCGAACGACCTCGACCCCGCCTACACCAACGACGGGCTGCACCTGCTGGGCGATGCCTATCTGGTGTGGAAAGAGGTATTGCAACCCTACTTGAAATAGCGAAAGTTCTCACTCCATACCACGAGGGGGATAGGCCGAACCACCGGCCTATCCCCCTCGCCGTATAGATATACATCCGGGAGCCGTTTCTCCCTGCTCCCGACAAGCCCCCTCCGGACAGACGATACACGTAAAAGGGCTCTATCCTGCCCTCCGAGAGAGCGACGATAGAACCCTTTATGTTCCCGGTTATTGCTAACCCTTCAAGTGTCGAGCCCGGGGCACAGGCCCGACCGTATTAGATTGTGTTCAGTTAAATCAGATTGTGTTGTATCAATAGACTGTGTTCTGGGGATCCATGTTGGTCCAGCCGGTCATCCAGTTGTTGTCGGCCGTTTCGCTGGGCGAGAAGGCACCGATGTACGAAACCTGCTCGAATCCCGAAGCTACCAGCGGGTTGCTCCAGTCGGCAGCCTGGCTTACCAGCGGGCTCTCCTGCGAAGGAATCAGATTGAAGCCCGTGAGGCTTTGGGGATTGCCCTGCAACTTGAGGTCGGCGATAGCGGCATAGGTGTGGTTTTTGCCGTCGGCCCGGTTGAAGTAACTGTCGGCAAAAGCACCGTTGTCGGTGGGGCTGTAGGGCGTGTTGTTCTCCCAGTATTGAGCATCCTGGAAGTTCTTGACCATACCGGCAAAGAGGCAATTCTCTACCACCAGTTTCCCGGCCGTAGCAAAGTCTTGCGTCGTGGAGTTCTTGTCGTTCTCGATGATGAGACCGAGGGGGAATCCGGCAAATACCGAGTTGAACACTCTCAACTGGGTGTTGCGGCGCAGGTGCATGGCAGCCTGGAAGTGGGCGTCGGTATTGCTGCCGTTCACGCCGGCTTCGTCGGTGTAATTGTTCGGATCAACCACGGGACCGAACATCGAGACGTTGGAGAATACGCACGAGGTGTAAGGCTCGATGGTAGCGGCGTCGCTGCAGTTGTCCGATTCGAAACCGTTGGAGGCCGACTTGTCACCGATTTTCGGGTCGCGTACGGCTGCCAGGAACTGCAGACGGCCCGAGAAACCGTTGTCGGTATCGAAGTCGTCGTCCCAGGTACCCAGAGCTACCAGGTGCTTGCAGTTGACGTCACCGCCAAACCACTCGTAAGAGTCGTCGCCCGAGTAGGAAACCTGTACATAATCGACCGTCGTACCGCTGCCGACCGACCCGAAGGTGATGGCGTTGATTTCGTTGTCGACCGAGTACTCGATACCGGCAAACTCGCAACGTACATACTTCAGCACACCCGAGTTGTCGGCATCGTCGTTACCGCCGTGTTTGCTACGTACGCCGCCCTCGATGGTCTGCTCGCCCTTGTTGTTCTTGGCTTTACCCAAGAGGATGATACCGCCCCAGTCGCCCGGTTTACGGCTGCCCGGAGCCTGAGCCGACGTGAAGACGATAGGACGCTCTTTCGTACCCTCGGCAATGAGTTTGCCGCCCCGCTCTACAATCAGGGTAGCTTTGGATTCTTTCTCACCCTTGATAACCACACCCGGCTCGATGGTGAGGGTAGCCCCCTCGGTTACATATACGAAACCGCGCAGGTTATAGGTATTGGGATAGGTCAAAGTCATGTCCGACGAAATCTCATAGGCATCGGAACCATCGCCCAGGTCGTAGCTCGAACCTGCCGGAACAACGGGTTCGTCGTTATTCTCATCACAACTTACTACGGTCATGGCTGCCAAACATACGAAGGCAATCGTTTTGAATAGTTTTTTCATTTGATTTTCTTTTTAATTAGTATTATAGAAAAGGAATGTTTCTTATCGTTAGAAATTGAAGGTGATACCCACACTCACCGCACGGCCCGGACGATACGATTTCGTCACCTGCTCGCGCTCCTGCAACTGGCCGGCGGCATCGTAGAACTGCGGGAACTGCTTGTAGACCACCTTCTCGGCCAGTATATCCTTCACGCCGGCCTTCAGCTCGATGAGCTTGCCCAGCTTTTTGGAGATGGTGAAGTCGAGGCTGTTGCGGGGCATCTCGTAGGTATCGGGTATGTTCACACTCACGTCGTGGGTGGTGCTGTTCGACTTGCCGATACCGATGATGCGCTTGCCCAGGCGGTTGTAGAGGAGCGACGACATCAGACCCCACTTCTCGTTCTGGTAGTACAACCCGGCATTGATGATGTAGGGCGACTGGCCCTGCATGGGGCGGTCTTCGGTCTTGATGATGCCCGACTCGTCGAACCGCACGTTGCTCTTGATGAGCGTGGCGTTGAACAGCAGGCTGAAGTTGCGCATTCCGATGAAGTCGAGGCTCTTGCGTATCTCTACCTCGGCACCCAGACTCTGGGCCGAGAGGGCATTCTCGTAGTTGTAGCGCAGGGTACCGCCCATGTCGATGAAGGTCCATTCGATGGGGTTCTCGAAGTGCTTGTAGAAGAGCCCCACACTCACCATCTCGCCCCGGGCGGGATAGAACTCGTAGCGGAAATCGAGGTTGTCGATCTTGCAGGTCTTCAGATTTTCGTTACCGCCGATTTCATTGAAGAGGTCGAAGTCGTAGTAGACGGCCGGCGACACCTCGCGGAACTCGGCCCGGTTGAGCGAGCGGCCGTAGGCGAGCCGCAACAGGTGCTGCTCGTTGAAGTTGTAGGTGGCGTTGACCGAGGGCAACAGGTCGAGGTCGACGTAGTCGCGGCTGGTCAGCAGGGTTTGCGAGGCCGACATCGACTTGTCGCGGGTGAGGCGCAGCCGGTTATACTCGAGGCGCAACCCGGCGTAGATGTTGAATTGGCCCAGCGGCAGCTCGATGGCTCCGTAGCCGGCACCGTAGAGGTTGGTGGCATCGTAGGCATTGGTCTTCTGGGTGATTTCATCGATGTAGACCTTGTCGGCACTCAGCCAGGCATCGCTCATCATCTCTTCGTAAGGCAGGTAGAGATACTCCTGACGCTCGGCCACGGTGAGGTTGTCGTAGCGGTAGACAAACTCGCGGGGGGTATAGCTGCGGGTGCGGTATTCGCCCATCAGGCCGCCCTTGACGGTCGAGCGGATGGAACCCAAATTGACAGAGCCCTTGTAATCGACACTCCCCGAGAAGAGGTGGTCGCTGAGCGACTGGAAGTAGCGCGAGATCTCCTCGTTGCCCACCTTCAGTTGCGACACGTCGGCGCCCTCGCTCATACCGGCCTGGTTGACGATGATGCGTCGGTCGGGCTCGGTTTTGTAGGCGTAGCTGTAGCCTACGTTCCACGACAGGGAGTGCAGCTTGTGCTCGTCGAGGAAGTGGTTGCCGGCCAACTGCCCCAGGTAGGTGAGGCGCGACTGATAGAGCATCTCGGTCTCTTCGCGGTAGAAGGGGCTGCTGATGTTGCGCTCGCCGGTACGTTCGGTCAGGCGGTTTTTACCCAGCATGTTGAAGAGGTTGCGGAACTCGATTTTGTTGCGGTCGCTGAAGACAAACGACCAGTTGTGCATGGCCCCTACCCGCACGTCGTTGGAGTATTGGTTGTCGATATAGTCGTCGAGGTAAACCGGCTTGTCGGCCTCCGACGAGTAGACGCCGAACCGGGCGTTGACAATATCCTGTATCGTCTTGTAGGTGTTGCTGTAATTGATGAAGGTGGTCATGCCTATCTCGGTGCCCCCTTCGGTGTCGAACCGCCGGTTGACGGTGAGCGACAGCCGCTGGTCGGGCATGGGGATGTAGCTCTTCACCCGCCAGTCGGAGTTGAACGAACGGGTCAGCCGTGTCACCTCGTCGGGGTTGCTGCCGGCCACATCCATGTGCGAAGGCATGCTGCTCGAGAGGGGGCGTTTGCTCAAGTCGAAGCCCAGCCAGTCGGTCGAGCTGCCGGGGTTGAGCCGGGTGTCGGTAAACTGCGTGTTGGCGTTGAACCCGGTGGTGTAGTTCACCTGCACCGAGTTGCGCAGCGGCAGGCTCTTGGTAGTGATGCGAATGAAACCGCCGGCAAAGTCGGCCGGGATTTCGGGAGCCGGCGACTTATAGATAATCATGTTTTCGATTTGCGAACTGGGCAGCATGTCGAACGAGAAGACCCGGCTGTCCGACTCCAGACTCGGGGCCGTGTTGCCGTTGATCCACACGTTGTTGTAGCGTTGGGCCAATCCCCGCACCACCACAAAGCGGTCGTCGAGAATCGAGATACCCGGCACGCGCTTCACCACCTCGGAGGCATCGCGGTCGAGCGTCTTGGCTATCTGCTGCGACGAGATACCGCTCGCCACCTGCACCTGGGCCTTCATCCCCTCGATGAGCGACGTCTCGGTATCGTTGCGCCGGTAGGTCGAGACCACCACCTCTTGCAGGGCAACCCCGTCCTCTTCGAGCTCGATTTCCAGCGGGGCCGCACTCTGGCCGGCAACCACCTCGACCGGTATCCGGGCCGTCTTGTACGAGAGATAGCGGCAGACAATCACCTGACTACCGGCCGGCACGCTCTTCAGCGCGAAGTTCCCGTCTATATCGGTAGCCGCAGCTATCGAGGTGTTCTCTACCTGGATGGTGGCGCCGATGATGGCCTCGCCGCTCTTCTTGTCCTTTACGGTTCCCGTAATCGAGCCGGTAGCCGGAGCGCCCAACACCCGAAGTGTAAAAATGAATCCTAAAACAATCGCTAATAATCTGTTTTTACCCATACCTTCTTATCTTTTTTCTTTCCGCCGCAAAGGTATGGGCAGGGGGCTACGAAGGTGTGACAACGACGTGAATGAGCACATAACATCTGTTACATTTCGATAACCTGCATGTATCAAAACCGCTTCAACAGATGTATATCTACTTGTAAAACAGAGCGATTGGAAACAAAAAGGGTAACACTACGACTCCCCGGAGCGCATTGCCTCCCGCGAAGCCATGATGTCGCCCGAGTGCTCGAAGGCCCAGCGCACCAGCTCGCCGAGCACCGGCATGAAGCTCTGCCCCCGCTCGGTGAGGGTATACTCGACCCGGGGCGGTATCTCGGCATAGACCCGGCGGGTGAGCATGCCATCCTCCTCGAGCGACCGCAGCGTGACGGTGAGCATGCGTTGCGAGATGTCGCCCAACGAACGCTGTATGTCGTTGAAGCGCATGGTGCCGTTCTCGTGCAAGGTCTCGAGCACCAGCACCGACCACTTGCTGCCCAGCCGGCTCAAAATATCGCGCACGGGGCAGACCCCGGTATGAAGAAAAGTTTTCATCTTATTTAACATTTTGTATATTCCTAATTTCCTGCATTCGTTACCTCGGTGTAACTTACCTATCTCGCTGTGCCTTCTTGTCAGGGAAGCGAGAAAAGAGCATCTTCGCACTACAAAAATAATAAAGTTATTTTTAGTAACCAATCATAAACCAACTTAATCGATAAGAAAATGGAAGCAATTCGTAAAGTCAATGAGGGTGAAAAATTCACCCACGCCACGGTAGGCGACCTGAGCGCCTTCACCGGCAAACAGTTTGTGAAAGATTGTGTGGGCACCACCGGTTGCGAAATCTCGTTCAGCACCTTGAACCCGGGCGAGGCCGCACCCTTCTTCCACAGCCACAAGCAGAACGAAGAGGTCTATCTGATTTTGCAGGGCTCGGGCGACTTCCAGGTCGACGACACCGCCTTCCCCATCGCCGAGGGCTCTATCGTGCGTGTAGCCACCCACTGCAACCGCTCGTTGCGCTGCACCTCGACCGGCAGCATGCTCTACCTCTGCATTCAGGTCAAAGAGGGTAGCCTCGACCAATGCACCATGGGCGATGCCGAAATCACCGAACAGGCCACGGCTTGGAAATAAGCCTGCCCCCTCCCCAAAAGAGCCGCAGGGCTTTGCTCCCCTTGAATGGGAGCGAAGCCCTGCGTTTTATTATTGCAAAGTCCGATGACTATTTGAGCGTCACCTTCACCACATAGTCGATACAGTCGTCGGGAATCTCTACCCCGAAGTCGAGCACCCCCTTCTTATATTTGTAGTCGATGCGGGTACCCTCGCCCAACACCTCGACGCGCTTCACCTTTTGCGACAGGGGCATGCTCACCCGGTCGATGCCGGTATCGAGCAGATGCACATAGAGCGTGTTGCCGTTGCGGGTGGTGATGATGCGGTCACCATCGCGATAGCCGCCGGCCACGGTAGCATATATCGACTCGCCATAGCGGTCGAGCCACTGCCCCATCTCGGCCAGACGGGTCAAGGCAGCCTCGGGCAAGGTGCCGTCGGGTTGCGGGCCCACGTTGAGCAGCAGGTTGGCCCCCTTGCCCGCCGTGCGCACCAGCAACTGGATAAGCTCCTTGGTCGACTTGTAGTAGTGGTCGGTCACCCGGTATCCCCACGAATAGTTCATCGTCTGGCACGTCTCGAGCGGCAGCGCACTGATATCCTGCCCCGAGAGTCCGGCCTTGTTTTCGCCCGGCACATCACGCTCGAAAATCTGAATATCCTCCCCCTCGAAAGGCACCTGATGGTGGTTGTTCCCCACCAGGCAAGCGGGTTGCAGGCGGTGGATAAGCCGGTATTGCTCGTCCAGTTCCCAGTCGAAGGGCACAGAATCGACGTCGTGGTCCCACCAGCCGTCGAACCAGATGGCCCCTATCTTGCCGTAATTGGTGAGTAGCTCGGTCAGCTGGTTGTTCATAAAGCGATAGTATGCCGGCCAGTCGGCACGGTCGAGCCGTTTGGTACCCCGGCCCGTGCGGCCTGCGGGATAATCCTCGCGCGTCCAGTCGATATGCGAATAGTACAAGTGCAGATCGATGCCCTGCCGGTGACACTCGTCGGCCAGTTGCCGCACAATATCCTGTCCATAAGGGGTATTCATAATGTTGTAGTCGGAGTATTGCGTATCCCACATCGAGAAACCCTCGTGATGGCGGGTCGTGAAACAGATGTACCGGGCCCCCGCCGCCTTGATGGCCGAGACCCACGCCTGTGCATCGAACCGGTGCGGATAGAACGCATTCATCGCCTTGGCATATTCGCGGGCATCGACACTGTCGTTGTTCATATACCACTCGCCCTGGGCAAACATGCTGTACAGCCCCCAATGCAGGAAGACGCCGAAACGACTCTCGGCAAAGTTTTTTCTACTCTCCAGATTCTCGGGGGTGGGTACATACTTCTGGGCCTGCACCGCCATGGCGAAAAGGCAAAGCGAGGCCACCACTACCATCCATTTTTTCATGTGTATCTGCTTTTTGTGTTTCATGAGTATCTGTCTGATGCCGACGAAATGCCCGGCAATCTCTCTTTATGTAACAAAAGTAAAGAAAATCTTCGGAACCTCCGTACCGAATCCATAAAAACAATGCGATGCCACCCCACCTCTCCGTGATTTACCCCGTCATTCCGCGCCACGACGCGGGATCCAGAGAATACACCCACCCCCCAAAAAAAGCCGAGGGGCCGCCTCCCCTCTTCATGGGAAAGCAGCCCCTCGCTATGCAAGGATTTCAAAAGAATCATTTGCTACGCTCCAGTTCCAGCACTACCGTGCTGCCCTCGGCCATCAGGGCCAGGTGACCGTTGGCGAGCATGCCATAGGCACACACCTGATTCAGGGCCGAGAGCACCTGGTTCTCGGTATCCATATCGGGGCAGGCCATGCGGGTAGAGGCTACGTTGGCAAACGAGATTGAGTTCTCTACCGCGGCATCGTGGCGTATCTCGCCCGACAGCCGGTTGCAACCCGAGTTGCCCCCGATGCGGTGGGTGGTCATATCCAGACTAAACGCAGGAACATTCTCCATGGCAGGCAGTGCGGTACCGTTCACGGCCACCACCTTCCACTCGCCGTTGAGGCTCGACAGGGGCACTACCTCGAAACGCTTCTGCAACCGCATGACCGGCTTCTTGCCGCCACTGTAAAGCAGGAGCTCCTTGCCCGAAACTTCCAGACTCCGCACCGAAGCCAACGCCTCGAGCACCTGGCGCTCGGTATCCATATCGGGACAAGCCCGCATCGTCGAGGCCATATCGCCCAACTCGAGATGGTTCGGGGCCGAGAAGGTAAAGGCTCCCATCATCTGGTTGCAGCCGCTGTTTCCATATACACGCCCCTCCTTCGTATCAAAGCCGATGAAGGGTTGCGACTCGGCCTGCACCGGGTTTCCCTGAATTTCCACGATATTCCACTCGCCGTTCATGGCGTTTTCGTTCACAGCCACGGCCTCTTTTGCCGTGTGGCAGGATGCCAGTAACAGCGAGGAGACCGCCATCGCCACAGATAACCACATTGTTTTCATATTCTCTTCTTTTTAGTTTCTATTCTATATGTTTCAGGCAGCGATATTTCCCTATCGCTACGTAAAGATAAAACAAAGATACGAGGCAATACTGCGCGTTTTTATATTAAAAACAGTTAAAACAGAGGCATCACCCTCATTTTCTCACCACCGCAATAGGGGTATATGCACGCAACTGCGTTTTAGGAATAGATTCACAAAAGTTCCAATCGTAAAAGAAACGACAATGAAGAAGACGCTACTCTCGACTCTGGCCATCGCCCTGCTCCTTGCGAGCCCGGCTTGCCGCCAATCGGTCACCCCGACCGACTCGTCGGCCGACAGTATCTCGATACCGGCCAAGAGTTTCGTCGTGGAGGGTCTCCTCGTTATCGGGCACGAGGTAAGCTCGTTCACAGCCGACGGCGATACCCTCATGTATTGGGTAACCGACACCACCGGCATGCTGCAAAAGCGGTACTACCAGACCGTAGGCGAAGGTGCTCAACCCTATACCCCGGTACGGGCCTCGCTGCAAGTGGTCGACTGCGGAAAAGCAACCGACGGATTCGCTGCCGAATACGACGGACTCTACCGGGTCGAACAGGTTATCGACATCGCGCCCCTTCCCCTAAACGAGAAGCTATAACAACAGAATCCAATCCCCCTCTTTCCTAGATGAGAAGCGACGGAATCCCGACTCCTACGGGCCGTCGCTTCTTCCCTTTTATGGCTCTGCACCGCCCCTATCACATGAAGAGAGCGGCAGACTCGCAATCGCACGCAAATCTGCCGCCATTCTTCCTATACTTCACAAAAGGTTATTCTTCTCCGGCGGGAGCAGTCTCGGCAGGAACCTCGCTCTCGGCTGGAGTTTCGCCTGCTACTTTATTTGAAATGCGTTTTGCACTATTGGCAATCGAGGCCATGGCCCGGTACAACTCAGCCAGCAGACGAGCCGAAACGACAATGAGGAAGCCGATAATCGGGTACATGATTATCATCACAACCCCCGTACCCCAAGGCAACAGGCTGGCTCCACCCAACCGGTACAACATCTCACTGCCGCCAAACAGCAGGAAGAGCAACGATACTACACAGCCAAACAAGCCGATGTAGATACCCAACCACTCACCCAAGGTCTGGATAAAATGCGAAACCATAGGGATGGCGATAAATTCGTTACCCTCTCTGTGCAACTCTTTCAGTTTTTTCTGCCTGTTCATCCAGAGGACAAAACTCATAACCCCCAACGCCAGCATAAGAATAAATATCAAAATGCAGGCAAATATAGCACCTCCCGACAGATAGTCGAACAATCCGCCTCCTATTGCTCCAAAAATGACAACAAAGGGAAACAGCACATTCAAGATAGCAATGGCTACATACAACCAACGGAAGGGCTCACGATAGAACGACCCGTTGTCGATAAACTGCCATAACGGCTCAAAAAAAGCAAACAGCTTGTCTTTCATAATAAAAAGAATTTTAGATGAAGGCCTATATCCCATATAGCATGCAAAAAGAGGCCTTTTATTTTTACATACTCTTTGTTAAATAGACAGAACAACAAGCATAATGAGAAACCGAGAGAGCTCATGCTCCTTTTTGACACGGTCAGACAGTTTCCCCTCGCAGTTCAAATATAGTAAATCTATTTTAACTTAGCTAAAAATATGTAACTTTTTTATGCTTTCCTGCGAGTATTTCCTGGATTCCGCGTCGGAGCGCGGAATGACAAGAGCGCGTCACCCCGCACACAATGCGGGGTCCAGAAGAGGACAAGCGAGACTTTCATTTACGGGGGCTGCCGGTATTTACCTCATGAGGTATTCCCACTTTGCAAGGTCTCTCTGGATTCTGCGTCGGAGCGCGGAATGACAAGAGCGCGTCACCCCGCACACAATGCGGGGTCCAGAAGAGGACAAGAGAGACTTTCATTTACGGGGGCTGCCGGTATTTACCTCATGCTGTATTCTCCCTTTGCGGCTACTCTCTGGATTCCGCGTCGGAGCGCGGAATGACAAGAACGCGTCACCCCGCACACGATGCGGGGTCCAGAAGAGGACAAACGAGACATTCATTTACAGGGTCTTTGCCGGTATTTACCTCATGCAGTATTCCCACTTTGCGGCTACTCTCTGGATTCCGCGTCGGAGCGCGTAATGACAAGAACGCGTCACCCCGCACCTCGATGCGGGGTCCAGAAGAGGACAAACGAGACATTCATTTACAGGGTCTTTGCCGGTTACCTCATGCGGTATTCCCCCTTTGCGGCTACTCTCTGGATTCCGCGTCGGAGCGCGTAATGACTCCATACAAAAAAGAGCCTCAGTTGCCTGAAGCTCTATTCGTAGCGAGACCGGGGTATGATCCCGGGACCTCATGATTATGAATCATGCGCTCTAACCAACTGAGCTATCTCGCCATCATGTCTATTTTTGCATCGACCGTTTGTCAAATGCGGTGCAAAGATAAACGATTATTTTGTACTACGCAACAAATCGGCGCATTTTTTATCAACAATTTATGCCACAATTCGGCGGATGAGTCGATAAATCTCGCCTATCCACAATACAATCGAGGTAGCGGCAAAGATATAAACCCAATCCATAAGCTGCAGCGGGGTCACACTGAAGAGCGAACCGCCCACACTCACGATGAGTATCTGCCCGGCCAGGATGATAAGCGTTACCCACAGGAAGCCTTTGCAGGTATTCAAGCGGCTGAAGGCCGACTGCACATTGCCGAAGGCTTTGGCGTTGAACATGTTCCAGAACTGCAGGAAGACGAATATAGAGAAGAAGAGGGTGAGCTCGTAGCGGGTAAGACCTTCGTGCACGGGGCTGAAGTTGAAGAAGTTGGACAGGAAGAGCCCCAGGTCGAACTGGGCTATCGAAGTGATATCGACATGCTTGAAGTATTGCAGCAGCCCGAAGAGGAGCAGCACAAAGGCGATGCCGGTACCGAGGATGCCCTTGCCCATGGCGCGGGTCACGATATTGTCGTTGAGGTGGCGGGGCTTGTCGCGCATCACCCGCTCGTCGGGCGGCAGCGAGGCCAGAGCCAGCGCGGCAAAGGTATCCATGATGAGGTTCACCCACAGCATCTGCGTGACGGTGAGCGGCGACTCGGTGCCCAGGAAGGCCCCCAGCAGCACAATGAGGCAGGCCGCCACGTTGATGGTCATCTGGAAGAGAATGAATTTCTGGATATTACGATAGAGCGAACGGCCCCACAACACAGCTTTGGTGATGCTGCCGAACGAATTGTCGATGATGGTGATGTCGCTGGCCTCCTTGGCTACCGAGGTGCCGTCGCCCATCGAGAGGCCCACCTGGGCGGCATTGAGGGCGGGAGCATCGTTGGTACCGTCGCCGGTCACGGCCACCACCTCGTCTTGCGACTGCAGCAGCTTCACCAGCCGCTCCTTATCCATGGGGCGGGCGCGGGCAATCACCTTCAGGTCGGGGATACGCTCGAGCAGCTCCTTGTCGGAGAGGTTGGCAAACTCGGTACCGGTGATGATGTTGCGGTCGCCATCCTCGGGCTTCCACAACGAAATCTGACGCGCTATCTCGCGTGCCGTAGCCGGGGTGTCGCCCGTCACAATCTTCACCTTGATGCCGGCATTCAGGCACTCGGCCACAGCCTCGGGCACCTCCTTGCGCACAGGGTCGGCAATAGCGGTCACACCCAGGAAGGTGAGGCGGATATGAGGCGACAGATGGCCGGCGATGAAGTAAGGCTCGTCGGGACCTACCAGCGCATAGGCAAAGCCCAAGGTACGCATGGCCTGGTTCTGATACTGCAACAGTTTCGCCTCCACGGCCGGACGGCTGCTCTCCATGGGCACGAGCCCCTGGGCCGTAACCATCTGCGAACAGAAGTTCATCACATACTCGGGGGCACCCTTTACATAAACCACCCGATGGTTGAGCAACGGCGAATCGACTACCGTAGCCATATACTTGCGCTCGGTCGAGAAGGTGAGCTGCTCCACCACATGTGCCCGGTTGCGCAACTCGGCATAGTCGACACCCTGGTCGGCCAGCCACAGCAGCAGAGCCCCCTCGGTGGGGTTACCCAGCACCTTCACCCCGTTGGCACCCTCGTCGAGGTGAGCCGTCGAGTTGGCGGCAATACCTTCGGCTATAATCTCTTTGACATTCGAATCGGGAGCATAGGAAAAGTCGGCCGTATTGACCCGCATCTGGTTTTGGGTGAGGGTACCCGTCTTGTCGGTACAGATGACCGTAGCCGCACCCATCGTCTCGCAGGCGTGCATCTTGCGCACCAGGTTGTTGTTGGCCAGCATGCGCTTCATGCTCATGGCCAGGCTCAAGGTCACACTCATGGGCAACCCCTCGGGCACAGCCACCACGATGACGGTCACGGCAATCATGGCCGTCGAGAGCAGATAGCTGCCGAAGCTGAGCCAGTCGAGCACCGGATGGTCGGTGAGGTAGATGACCGTACGGGCCACAAAGATGATAGCGGCAATCACATAGCTGGCCTTCGTGATGAACGAAGCCAGCGTATTGAGCTGCTTGTCGAGCGGGGTCTGGGTATTGTTTTCAATCTGCGAGCCGGTGTAGACCTTGCCATACTCGGTGGCATCGCCCACCTGGGTCACCCGCATCACGCCATAGCCGCCCAGCATGGTCGAGCCGTTCATCACGGCGTTGGAGGGATAGGTGGCATCCTTGTCGAAGTCGGCTTCGACCGTCGTCTTGGTAGCCATGGGCTCACCCGTGAGCGACGACTCGTTCACCTGCACCGATACGGCACTCAGCAGAATACCGTCGGCCGGGATTTCGTCGCCGGCATTGAGCATGATGATGTCGCCCACCACCACCTCGCGTTTGGGAATCTCGACAATGTGTCCGCCCCGCACCACCTTCACGGGCAGGTCGTCGTTCACCTGATTAAGGATGTCGAACTTCTTGGCGGCACTCATCTCGAAGAGGAAGCCCACCACCGTAGCCAGCAGGATGGCCAGGGCGATACCGGCCGGTTCGAACAGAGCCGAAGCTCCGGCCTCGCCGGTTGCCACATGGTAAACGGCAACTCCTACCGAAAGCAACAATGCTACCAAAAGTATGCGTATGATGGGATCGGAGAATTTCTCCAGAAACAACTTCCACATCGGGGTCCGGGGCGGTGGCGTCAACACGTTTTCGCCATACTTCTCTCTGCTTTTCAACACCTCGGCCTCAGTCAAGCCGGTGTATTCCAATTTCGAACTCATTGATTCAATCTATCTATGGTTTTATTTTCTTATCGTTTTCCGTCGGTTATGCAAAAAGGGCAATAACCTCGTCGAGCGAGAGCAACGACTGCTCGCCCGTAGTCATGTTTTTCAGAGCTATCTTGCCGGCGGCGATTTCGGTCTCGCCCACCAGAGCCACATATTGGGCCCCTATCGAGTCGGCATAGCTCATCTGTTTCTTCATCTTGGCCGGTTCGGGATAGATTTCGGCCCGCACACCGGCAGCCCGCAACCGAGCGAGGTGACCCAGACAGACCTGGCTCTCCCGCTCCCCGAAGTTGACAAAGAGCACCTGCGTCGACTGCATCGACTCCTTGGGATAGAGGTCGAGCTGGTTAAGCACGTCGAAGATGCGGTCGGCACCGAACGAGATACCCACGCCCGATACCCCCGGCAGACCGAATACGCCGGTGAGGTTGTCGTAGCGGCCGCCGCCCGTAATGCTGCCTATCTGCACATCGAGCGCCTTCACCTCGAGGATGGCACCCGTATAATAGTTGAGGCCGCGTGCCAGTGTCAGGTCAATCTCGAGCGTCGAGCGCAACGGCGAGGCCGCGAGTTTCTGCAAGATATACTCCAGTTCGTCGATACCCTTCAGGCCCGTCTCCGAGCCGGCCAGTTCGCGGCGCAGCACCTGCAGCTTCTCCTCGTTGCTGCCCTGCAGCCGGATAATGGGCTGCAGCTGGGCCACAGCCTCCTCCGACAGCCCCTTTTCCATCAGCTCGGCATTCACCTTGTCGAGCCCCATCTTGTCGAGTTTGTCGATGGCGACGGTAATGTCGACAATCTTCTCGGGAGCCCCGATCCACTCGGCGATACCGCTCAAAATCTTCCGGTTGTTCAGCTTGATGGCCACCCGTATGCCCAGGCGGGAGAATACCTCGTCGATCATCTCGATAAGCTCCACCTCGTTCAGCAGCGAGTCGGAACCCACCACATCGGCATCGCACTGATAGAACTCGCGGTAACGCCCCTTTTGCGGACGGTCGGCCCGCCACACGGGCTGAATCTGATAACGCTTGAAGGGGAAGGTAAGTTCGTTGCGGTGCATCACCACAAAGCGGGCAAAGGGCACGGTGAGGTCGTAGCGGAGCCCCTTCTCGCACAGGCGGGCAGCCAGGCGGTTGAGGTTGCGCTCGGCCAGGTCGGCCTCCGAAACATCCGAGAGGAAATCGCCCGAGTTGAGCACCTTGAAGAGCAGCTTGTCACCCTCTTCGCCATACTTGCCCATGAGGGTCTGCAAGGTCTCCATGGCCGGCGTCTCAATCTGCCGGAATCCATAAAGAGCAAAAACTTGTTTTATCGTATCGAATATGTAATTGCGCTTGGCCATCTCGTCGACCGAGAAATCGCGCGTACCTTTGGGAATGGAAGGTTTTGCCATCATATCTTCATTGTCTATTTTATATTCTTCGCGGGGAGAGCTCCCGGCTTCAATCTATCCCGGCAGCCACCTTGCCGACCGCATGCTTCACGGCCCGGCCACCCGATCGGAACCGAGCGGGTATCTGCTGCCTTCGCTTTTTTACCGGGCAAAGATAATGCAAAAAAGTGATATAGCGCACATACTCCGCGATATAGTTGGTTCTTTATGCCTTAAAAAACCGGCGTTCAAGCCTCTCTCCCAACCCCCTTCCCGAAAACCGGCGACAGGCACCCGAGATCGCGACCTCCGAAAAACACGGCACCCGGCCTTCGTGCGAGGGCCGGGTGCCGGTAATATCATAGTCGTGTATCAAAACCGATAGGCAGTTCCTACCGAAACCCGGCCTACACCGATAAAGTGGTGGGTATTGAGCACTCCGTCATACAACTTGTCGTCCCAAAGAGTCATCGAAGGCTCTACAAAGAGGTCGAACGTGCGCGATACATTCCAGCGCATCTGCACCCCGCCCCGGGCAACCCAGCCTATGCCACCCTCGCTGTTGTAGTTGCTCCAGCCCAAACCGGTACCCAGCGAAGCTATCAGGTGGAAGCGACGGTCGGGGTCGGGTTCGAACAGCGACGAGAGGTTGAGCAGATAGTCGGCATGGAGCGTACCCACATTGAGGGTGCGCGAAGAGTGCGGAGCGATAAAGTCGTAGCCCAGCCCTACCGATACGCCCGATACCCCGGTGAGCCAACGTCCCAAAGAGAGGTCGGCACCTACCGATACCTTGCGATACCGGTCCATCATGATGGTCTCGCTGAAAAGCGACGGCCCCACCGACACCAATACGAAATTGCGCCGGTCGGGAGCACGACGTCCGGCAGCCACAGCGCCACCGCCCAGCTTGTAATTGAGACCTACCAGCACACGCCCCTCGGGATCGAAGTTGTTGTAACTGTGAGGCATGTGCGACGCTACCAGTTGAGGCTCGATGAAGAGGTCGATATCGGACGAAAGATTGAAGCGCCCCTGGAGACCGGCCCGTGCGCCATAGACAAACTCGTTCTTCTTCTGATAATTACCCGCACCACCATACACACCTGCCAAAACCAACAGGTCGAAAACGCGGTCGGGGTTATACCCGGCCGTAAAGGCCGAGAGGTTGAACAGATAGTCGGCCGAAAGCGACAGCGCCATATATTGCGACTTGGTAGTATAATAGCCATAATCCAGACCCAACCGCCAGGCCGACAGCGGGGTGTACCACTTGCCCAGCGAAGCGAATGCGCCATACCCTTTGACAAAGTCGAATCCGCTCTCCCGGAGCCAGCGACCCGTATAGCCTACCGAGAGGAAATACTTGTCGGAGTTGTCGTAGGCGGCATGGTTGGCCTGGTAGTCATATCGGTCGAGCCGATACTGGAGACCCACATTCACCGAGGCGTGCAGGTCGAACGGTGCCTCGCCATAGCTCTCGCGCGAGTAGTTCTTCCCGAAGGCCCGCAGCTGCGGCTCGATAAACAGTCCTACCCCCGAGCCTACATTCCACAACCCCTGCAGACTCAATGCCGCACCGGGATAGAAAGCCGTGTGATAACTGGTCGCATAGGAGAGCACGGCTCCCACCCCCAGATTGGCCTCGAATACCCGCGATGGGTTATAGCCGTAAAGCGTCGAATTGATATTCCACAGATAGTCGAGCTGCACGAGACCGAATTTGCGATGACCGGGCTCGGAGTCGCCATACACGCCGCCTCCGGCCGACAGTCGTACACCCGATGCCGCCGTAAACCACTTGCCCAAATAGAGTGAAGCCATGGGGCCCATGCGGTCGAGCGGCCGGGTGAACAGTTCGTGATGCAGAATACCGGTGGCTCCCACGCCTATTCCATAGAACATGTGGTCGGCAAAAGTCTCGTTGCGGAACTCCTGGGCCTTCTCCAGCGTACCATGCGTGCGCCCGTAACCATAGAGGTGATAGGTGAGTCCGGCCGTAACGGTCGGTACCAGGTCTATATCGGAGAAGAGCCCCCGTTCCCAGCGGTTATCCTGGCCTACAATCAAGCGGGGCTCGATGAACAAGCCAAACATATCGTTGATTTTGAAGTCGCCCTGCAAACCTACACCTATTCCCACGCTGTGCTGGAAGTAGCCTTCCGACGATACATAGTCGTAATTGAGACCGCCCACACCGCTCAAGTTAAAAATATGGTTGCGGTCGTAACCGTGGAACAGGTTGGTAAAGTTGAGCAAGTAGTCGAGTTGGACCCCTGCGGCCAAAGTACGGAAGCGGGAGAACTGAGCGTCGAGCGACGAGAAATTGCCCAGCAGGCGGGTTCCCGATACCGAATTCCACCAGGTACCTATACCGCCGAAGATGCGATACCCCTTGTTGGGCAACGAGTTGGAAACCGACGACTTCATCGCTCCCATAAAACCGGCACCCATCGTCAGATAGAGGTCGCCGATACCCCGGGGCAAATAAAACTCGTCTTCCTTCAACGACGAACGGTCGAAATAGACCGAGACCGGACGATAAACGACACCTGCCAGCAACGACGGCACCGGGTCGACGGCACTGAGGCCATCTTTCCAGGCTCCGTTGGTAAAGACATCGACCCGAGGCTCTAAGAACAGGCCCCAGTTACCCGACAAGCGAAACTCGCCATGCAAACCGGCGCCCGCACTCCAACGGCCGTTCAGCAAATTGTCGACTGCCACCGAATGATACCCGGCGCCTACCAGCCCCGACAGTTCGAAGAGCCGACGAGGGTCGTATCCGCCAAACAAGGAGTGCAGATTGAAGAGGTAATCGAGCTGGGCCCCTATCGATGCCTTGTAGTTATTCCGGTCGGTTTTCAAATAGCGCATCACGCCCGACAGCCGGAATGCCGATACCGGCGTAAACTGCTCGCCTATCGACCACATTGCCGTACCTCCGGGGTCGAGCAACGGCTCGACCGAGCTGGTCAGGGTCGACGACATACCGCCCGCCAACGAGAAGAAGAGTCCCTGGTTGGCCCCCCAGAACGATTCGTGCCGACGCACCGGCGCCGAGAGCAACCGATACCCCAGACCGGCCATGAGCGAAGCCTCCCAGTCGTAACGCATCCAGGTAGAGATGCCGTCTATCCCGTCGGTATAAATGCCTACACGCGGCTCGAGGTAGAAGAAGGTGAGCGGCGAAAAGTTGAAGCGCGTCTGCATACCCAGACGGAAACCCCCGCCGTGGGTCCAGTTGCCCCTGCGGTAAAGCAGTTGGTACTCACCGCCGGCAACTCCTATCAATTCGAACATTCGCGCAGGATTATCCTTGTGCAGCAATGCCGAGAGATTCATCAGATAATCGGCCGAAAGTCCGGCAAAATAGGGATTGACCCCGCCCAGTCCATTGTGCACTCCGGCATTCAGTCCCAGCCGAACACCGTGCACGGGGGTGAACCAGTCGCCCACCGCGAGGCCGCCGCGCAACCCTATTCCGGGCGTGGCAAACAGGGAGCCGGCCGAACGAACGGCAGTGACACCCGCCTCGCCCGCGAAGAAGAGGTGGTCGCCGAATTTTTTCCGGGCAAAGCGTTCGTTTTTGGCCGGACGCTGCAACATGTAATTCAACCCGTTGAACTGGGTCGTATCGTTGTTCGCGGCCTCCTGCGTCTGGGCCGACGCGCTCCACGCACACAGCACCATCAACAGGCAGGCATACCTTACTACCCCTCTACAACCGCGCATATTGTATCTCGAATTTTTTCTTTTCATACCTTATTCCTCTTCATCTTGTTGTTGCAACAAATCCAGCACATCGCCGTCGATGCTGGCAATATCGCGCAGCGACGGGTCTTTCTTGAACGCACTCTCCAGATACGAGAGCGCGAGCACCACCTCGTCGACACGATTGGCCGCTACGGCCTTGATATAACATTCGCGGGCCGAATTACCCAACAGTTTGGCCTTCTCCCACGCCCGGTCGTTGGCCTTGATGGCCAGCAACATCAACACTTCGTTGAAGGGCGAATCGGCCGAGACCTCTTGAATGACCTCGTCGTAACGGCCGTTCAGGGCTGCCGCATACACCTTGGCCTTGTGGTAGACCCCGGTATCGGGCAGATCGGCGGCCAGCGAATCGGCCTGACCGAACTTACCGGTTGCCATCCAGGCTACCACCTGGTTGAGCCGGGTCTCATCGGGCAACTCGGGCAGACTCAGATAGGGGACGAGCAACTCGGCATCGGGCTTGCCCTTCTCGATAAGGATAGCCGACAAATCGGTCGCGGCCACCAGGAACTTCGGATAGACCTCGAGAGCCCGCCGGCATATGGCCTCGCGCTCGTCGGCCGAACCGGCCAGGTTGTACAACCGCCAGAACTCGTTGCGGGTGAGCTCGGAGCTGTTTGTCTGATACAGGCTCTTTATCTCTTCGTCGGTGAGGTAGCGATACTGCGAGAATAGCAGTTCGTAGCTGACCCGACGCAACTGCGGCAGATAGGTACCCGTAATGAGCGGGCGATAAAAGGGCAACGACACCACCTTGCGCCACTGCCGGTTGGGATTGTCGGGGTATTGGTCGATAATGGCCTGTATGGCGTCGGCCTCCTGGTTCTTGCCGTCGGCCCGAAGCAGTTCGGCCACCCGGCTCCAGGGCTCTACCGAGGCATCGGTACTTATATCGAGCTGCCGGCGTGTCGACTCGTTCAACTCTTTCAAAACCCAATCCATGGCCGACGACATGCGCTGCCCGGCCAGTTTCATATTCTTTTCGTAACTGCCGTCAGGCGAAGCCGTTCCCGAAATGGAGAAGCTCTTCAGCCGGGCATTGGGGTCGTTCTCGACCTCGCGCAGGCGGGCTACCAGCCGTTGCATCTCCTCGCGGTTGTTGCCGTCGTCGAGGTTGAGCCGGCTCTGGTTGACCCGGAAGGTCAGGTTCACATCGCCCCGGGTATCGCGCAACTGCATCTCGGGTTGCGGGAAGAAACGCTCGTTTTTCACCGCACTGCCGGGTATATCGTACACGAGGAAACGCAGCGGGTTGACCACGCCGCGGGCAATCACAAAGGTATCGCGATAGAGCACCCGGTTGTAGTTCTCCATTGCCACCATCATGTCGCAACGGAAGTCGTCGTTGGGGTTCTCGACGTAGGTCGAGTCGTTGTAGCCCACCCAGTCGTCCTTGCGCGACGAGGTGCTTTTTACCTGCACATACCGCGACAAGGGGTCTTGCCGGGTATCGTAGTCGTACATGCGCTCTTGCGTGATGGCATACTCCTTGCCGTCGAAAACCACCGGCTCGAGAAAAATCATCTGTCCGCGGGAGACGTTGTAGATGCCCGGTTGTATAATCATGCGCGCATCGGTCGTGAAGAGTTCGCGGGGAATCTTCACCCGGGTCTTTACGTGGAAGTAGTTGCCTTTCACCTCGATATCGGTAGGTTCGGGCACCACCTTGTCGACGATGCGTTTGGCCGAGACTACCACCTCGTTCAGCGCCACGGCCGAAGGTTCGAGCTCGACATCGATAGTCAGTTCGCCACGCACGGCGACCCGTTTCTCCTCATATCCCAACGACGAGAAAATCAGCTCGCCCTCCGAGTCTATCTTCACCAGATATTTGCCGTCTTCGTTGGTCGCCCCCACCAGTTTGTTGGTTGTGGCATTGTAGATGCTCACCCGGTAGAGCGGCTCATCTTCGATATTGGTGACCGTTCCCCGCACATTGATGTCACGGGCCCACAGCGGCAGCAGTGCAGCCCCAACCAAAACACCTGCCACCCAGCAGGAGCGTAATCTATTTATCAGCATAATCACAAATTGTTATCACTTGAATATATAGGAAAACGAAAGGCCCAGCCGAATGGGAACCGGCGACCACTTGCGCAAGTTGGGCGTAGCGGGTTTCTCTTCGCCCTCGCGATAATCGAACGCCCGCAACCGGGCCATACCCACACCGAGCGTAGCCTCGAGGTTCCAGTGCCGGCTCAATACGAACGCATAGCCATACGAAAGCCCGGCGCCCCATATATCGCCCTGGTACAGATGTTTCCTGATGTTCATGTCATACAGCCCCCCCAGAAAGCTAAGGCCTACGAAATGGCGAGCCATGGGACGGTTGAACCAATAGCGCAGCTCGGGTTGCAGCCGCACATGGGTAGCTTTTATGTCGGCTACGGAAAACGAAAAAGGATTTGTCGCAGCACTGATATCGAGGGTCAGCCGGCTGTTGAGCCGCATCTCCAGCGCCAGGTTGGGCGACAAAACTGCCCAATCGATTACGTTACTCTTAAGCGCTACGCGCTGTGCATTGACAAACTGAGTAGACAGGATAGCACACACTATCCACAAAATCTTACACTTATATTTCTTCATACTTTTCTCGGGCCGACCGACGGTCCTTCTTATTGACTATCAAACAGCTTCATTCAAAACTATTTGACAACAATTCCATTCAAAAAAATCGAACTTTAATCAAAAACCATCACAAAAGTAGGCAAATTGCTCATAATTACCAAACAAGCCTTTACTTTTATATCTCTTTTTAAAAAAAAGCCGTCGCCCCCTGCAGGCAACGGCTTATACGTCTGTCTGGCCTATCGTTTCTTAATCGTCGCGGCGGCCTCCTACAAAGATGAGAATGTAGTACACCAGCGTAGCCAACGACCCCAGAGCAGCCACCACATAGGTATAGGCGGCCCACTTGAGGGCATCCTGCGCCTTGTCGTGGGTAGTGGCATCGGTCACACCCGCCTGGTTCAACCACGCCAAAGCCCGCTGGCTGGCATTGATTTCGACCGGCAACGTAATGAAACTGAAGAGCGTAGTAGCGGCAAACAGGACGATACCCACAAACATGATCTGGGGCATCACCTGTATGGTGAAGATACCGATCAGCAGAATCCACTGTACCCAGTTCGAAGCAAAGCTGACAAACGGAACCAGCGCCGAGCGCAACGTCAGGAACGAATAGGCCCGGGCATGCTGTACCGCATGGCCGCACTCGTGGGCAGCCACAGCCGCAGCAGCCACGCTGTTGCCGTAGTAGACCTCGCGGCTGAGGTTGACCGTGTGGGTCGTAGGGTTGTAGTGGTCGGTCAGGCGACCGTCGATCTGTGTCACCGTGACATTGTTGATGCCATTCTCCTGCAACATGCGCATGGCTATATCGCGACCGGTAAATCCATAAGGAATAGGCACTTGCGAATAGCGTTCGAATTTGCTCTGCAACGTACGCTGTACGGCGAAACTCACCAACGCAATGACTATGAACAAGACATAAATCATAATTTTCTCGTTTGTTTTCTGTTAGTAACCTGCTGCAAATATATAGGAAATCGCGCATCGATTATGTTAATTCGAGAGAAGCTATAACCAAATTGTGTTAAATCGGAATCTTCGGACAGAAAATCCGAATAAAAGAAGAGCTTCTCCTCCCGGCTCATCCGATTCCATATACCTTTCCCCTTTAAAAGGGAGCACCCCCGTCGAATCACTTCGCCGGAGGCACCATTCACTGTAGCAGTAGAGACTTAGCTAATAATAATCATCATACACTTTTCTTAATAGTCATTTTACAATCTTCACGCTATAATTGCCACAGTATATCACATAAATACCCGAAGGACAGGAGGTCATATCGAGATCGGCACTTCCGTGTACCGATTGCCTCTTTACCAAGGCACCACTCACGTGATAGAGGGCTACGTCTGTCGGCTCGGCCGAATCCACGTGTACCACATCGGCAGCACGATTGTAGTAGGCTTTAACCGCAGGGGCTGCAACCTCTTCGACCGACGAGGGTGTGGTCAATACCGTGAGGCGGTCGAGACAGAAGAAGGTCGGGGTTCTGGGTCCACGCTCGCCTGGGCGGCTCGACTCCATCGTGAAGTAAATCGAAGCGACTCTTCCCAACGAGCTCAAATCGACCCACTCCCACGATTTATTCAAAGTCCAGATATTGGAATCTTTGCCCCGGTAATCGGCCAGATAATACTCTACCTTTCCTATCTCGGTTCCCTGAGCATCGACTCCGTGTACTATCAGTTTGAACCAGTCTCCGGCATCAAACTTCTCGAACCGGCGATTCCCTTTTTGAATCGTATAGTAGGTAAACGGACTGTTGCATACATAAAATCCGGCCGCATAATAGGGAGACGAGAAGGTTACTTCGCAGCCATTTTCTCCCGAAACCGAATCGGCAAAAGCGTCCCAATAGGCTACCAGGTAGGGAGTACCCTCGCCGGCATAACCGCCCTTGGCCATGCAGCCCCACTGGTCGTCGAAGTTGGACGACTCGAGTACGACCGTCGATTTGCTGGCAAAGAAGCCGTTGTAGTAGAAAGACGACGAAGAGACATGCGAAAAGGTAAACTCTTGCGATTGGATGAGGGCTCCCTCCTTATAAACGTCGTTCCATATATTTTTCTCATTATACTCAATCGCTGCCGACTTGGACAAGTCCAACACGACCACCTCGGCCGAAGCGGCACCACACAGAAAAACAGTTAAAGCGAGTAATATTTTTTTCATTTGCAGATTCATTTTAATAAGCTATTTCATTTCGTCCGCCTCTGTCTCCACGCTGGTGGAAGGCGATTTCGATAGGATAACGCACCGAGTCTGTTTTCCCCCTACTGGAGAAATGAAAAAAAATGATTTCCCGGATACCTTTTGACCGAAAAAAGCAGCCATACATCTATTAGACAACCTCTTACGGTCATCAAAAAAAAAAGAGAAAAAAAACGCCTCCGTCGAATCACTTCGCCGGAGGCGCCATACCCTATGGCAGTAGGGACTTAACTAATAAATTATCATACACTTGTTAGAGTTCTCATTTTACAATCTTCACGCTATAATTGCCACAGCGTACTACATATACGCCCGACGGACAAGCGCTCATGTCGATTGCAGCCGTACCCTCTACATGCTGATTCAGCACCAAAGCACCGTTCATGTTGTATACGGCAGCCTCTACCGGCTCGGCCGACTCTATGCGCACGGCACCATCGGCGCGATTGTAATAGGCTTTAACGGCAGCTACCGTAGTCTCTTCGACCGATGAAGGTTCGGTCGACACCGTGAGTTTATCGAGACAGAAATAGCCGGGTGTATTCATGCCCCATTCGCCCGTATCGCTCGACTCCATCGTGAAATAAATCGAAGACACCTTGCCCAGCGAGCTCAGGTCGACCCATTCCCACGAGTCGTTGAGTTTCCACTCGTCGGAGTTTTCCGAACGGTAATCGGCCAGATAATATTCAACCGTTCCTATTTCGTCTCTATTCCCGTCAAGGCCATGAGCTACCAACTTGAACCAGGAACCTTGTTCAAATTTAGCGGCATAATCATTCCCGTTTTTCATTACATAATAGGAATAGGGACTGTTGCACACATAGCAGCCTACGGCATAATGAGGAGACGAAATTTTTACTTCACACGATTTCCAGTCTTCGGTTTCATTACTGGTTTCCCAATATGCGCCCAGATAGGGAGTACCTTCACCGGCTACTCCCCCTTTGGCCATACACCCATATTGGTCGTCATAATTGGCCGAAGCCAAAATGGTGGTCATCTTACTGGCAAAGAATCCGCAAGAATACTGGGGAAAGGGCGACCTGTGTGCAAACGTAAACTCTTGGGATTTCACCTTGGCTTCATCATTAAAGACCTCGGTCCACAAGCCATCTTTGTCATAATTAATAGGTTCATTGGGGGTAGACAAATCCAACACAATGTTTTCGGCCGAAGCCATGCCGCTCAAAAGAACAGCCAACGCAAGTAAAATCTTCTTCATTGCTATATGATTTAATTGGTTGATAACTATCGTTTTACAATTCGCATATTTTTCACGCTACCGCCATTTTGGACGGTCAGCACATAGATGCCCGGCGCAATGGACGACAGGTCGACGGCCGCTTTTCCACCCGAGACGACACCCCGGCAAACGGGTATGCCCCGCAGGTCGACCAGCCCGAATACCGAACCGTCGACGGCTACAATCGTAAGCCGGTCGTGCACCGGGTTGGGCCAGGCCTCGACGGCAGTACACATCGCCTCGTCGATACCGCTCGCCTCGGTCACCTGCACATCGACGGTGCGGGTCGCCTTTTTCCCGTTCGAGTTGACCGTGAGGGTCAACCGGGTATCCCCTACGTTCACGCCGTTCACCGTGAGATCATAGCCCGAGATGCGGGCCGTAGCAACCGAGGAATCCTCGACCTCGACGGCCGACACAATGGAGGCCGACAGATTGTCGGCATCGGTCACTGCTTCGAGCAACGAGATTTTTACCGGCTCACGGCCTATCGACAGCCGGTCGGGAAGAGCGATGACGGGCGCCTCGTTGTCGGGAAAGACCGGCATGGCCATAAACCAGTAATAGCGTTCGAGCTCCACCGTATCAAGCAGCTCGCCCGAGTGGCCGTCGACCACATGAATCCAGTTATTCATGTAATGCGACAGATACCCGGCCTGGGTCGTGGTGACAAAGAGGCGGCCGCTTTGCGGCTCTACCCGCAGGCCGGCACCCTGGAACTGCTGCACATACTCCTTGTCCTGGTCGGGCAAGGTGAAAAACTCGGTATTCAGCTCGTCGCTGTCTATATCGTAACGGACAATCCGTTTGTGAGGTTCGTCTGCAAAATAAAGAAAATTCTCCCCGCAGGCCGCGCAGAGGCTCCCGGCATTCCAGGCGCCCCAGGTACCGGCCACCCGGCACCCTTCGGGCAACGGGCGTACCCGGGTATCGAGAGTGGCTGCGTCGATGCGGACGAGCGAACTGCCGTCGGCAGCCCATACCCCGCCGTCGCAGGCCAGGGTCAATGTAGAGATCGTGGGCAGCTCGATGGTGGTGTGCAACGTGTGGGTTGCGGCATCAATGACCAGCACCCCTACCGACTGCTTGGCGGCAAACACATAGCTGCCGGCCCGCACCATGGCACCTGTCTGGCCGGCATAAAGGCCGCCGTCGCCGGCCGTGCCTTCTATCGGCTCGCCTACACGCATCGACTCGAGGTCGAAGAGGGTGATGCCGGCCGAGGTTCCTA
This sequence comes from uncultured Barnesiella sp., assembly GCA_902471075.1. Classification (GTDB taxonomy): domain Bacteria; phylum Bacteroidota; class Bacteroidia; order Bacteroidales; family Barnesiellaceae; genus Barnesiella. Next base: position 135,090 of record CABRIW010000002.1, read on the forward strand.
TATAAGCCGTCTTCTCATCTACTCCCAGGAAGGCCCGCCCATCGCCGCCTATCTCGTCGAAGGCGGCAATCTTCTTCAGCGAACGGGCATCGGCTACCACCAACCGGCCGCCGGTCGAAGTATCGCCCGAAGCATTGGCCTGCTTCGACACCAGGAAGAATCGGTCGCCGTAGATGGAGCCATACTGGGTGGTAATACCCAGTTTCTCTCCGGGATTCTCACGGCGGAAAGCCCGATAGACCAGATGGCCGTCGGCAGTCAGGAAATTGACCGTGCCGTTGTCCCAGCCATACCAGTCCTCGTTGACCAGGAAGACGCCCTGCGTGTAGTCGACCGGCTTCAGTTCATAAGGCTCCACGGCCTCAGCCCCGGCATAGTCGGGACGGCTGCCGTCGGGCAACTCGTAGCAGAAGATATAGGTCGCCCCCGATTGCAGGCGGGCCGTATTGATATCGACCTCGGCCGCAGAACTGCCGGGCCGTTGTTCGAGACATCGCCACACCCCGGGCACCTCGGCCGAAGGGGAGTTCCAGTGGTCCTCCTCATCGGTACAAACCCAGCGGTCGTAGTTGTTGGGCGTGGAGGTAAAGAGTCCCGAGGTCTGATACTTGGGATAAGTGGTATCGCCGCCCACCACGAGGGCCACGGTATTCTCGCCGTTCAGGTCGAAGCCGAGGCCGTCGACCGTATATCCGCCCTGTCGGCGGGTGAGCGAGAAGAGCCGGGGGTCGGCCTTCACTACCTCGTTGAGCAGGGTGATGACTGTTGTCTCATCCGTACCCCGGTATCCCCAGGCCAACGCCTCGGGAGATTTGCCGTCGTTCCAGGCAACCACCAAAGCCACCTCGACATCGCCTTCGCCGGTCCACCAGGCAATATCGGCCAGCGGATAAGCCCCCACGAGCGCAAACAGGCTGCTCATCCAGGCGGTCAACAGGAGTAAATATCGTTTCATTCTTTCTCTATTCTTTTTTCAAAGGAGCCTCCCGGGGAAGAGCCCCGGGAGAACTCCCGTTATACCGTTACCTCAGCGGCTTAGCGTCTGAGGTCGGGGTTTACAAATACTTTCTGCACCTCTACCGAGTTGTCGTCATAGACTACACGCACGATATTGATACCCGGTGCGGGGGCGGGCAAACGCTTGCCGTCGACCGAGAAGTACTGACGTTCACGCACCGCCTTGTCGGCACCGATGCCCTCGATGCCGGTAGGCTCGGCCACCCGGAAGGCTACCCGAAGCGTGGGACCCGAGGTGGTCAACTCCAGCGTATAGTCGCCGGCCGTGAGCTCTTCGCCCTCGCGCACGATGGTGAGCACAGCCCCTTCGCTCGAGAGCGAGAGTGTCTGGCCTTCGAGTACGGCATCGCCCTGTTTCAGCACGGCCGACACAGCGTCGGCCTCGACCAGGTCACGGTTGAAGGTGATGGTAAACGTGGTGGTCTGGCCGTCGATTTCGAGGAGTTCGCCCCCGTCGAAAGTCATCTCGGGCGTAGTCGACACGATAGCCAGCTCGCTGAGCCAGGGCAAGATTTCAAACTGGTTCCAGTAGTCGGCAGCGGCATACTCGTCGCACGATTCGGCCGGAACGAATATCTGGCAGCTCTCGGGCACTTTCGAGAAGGTGCTCGACCCGGCTCCCGAGGGGAGCGAGCTGTTGATATAGAGGCGCTGGAGTGCCGAACAGCCGCTGAAGGTATTGGAGGCAATCGTCTCTATCTCTCCATAAATCACCACTTGGGTGAGCGAGGTGTTGTCCTTGAAGAGGTTCGATTCGAGGGTCGTGACACCGGTTCCCAGTATGGCCGACTCCAAAGCCGAGCAGCCATAGAAGGCCGAAGCGGCGAGCGAGGTCACCCCGTCGGGCACAACCACCGAGGTCAGTTTCGTACAGCCCGAGAAGAGGGCCGAGCCCAGCGTCGTCACCTGGTCGGAGAATTGAACCGACTCCAGCGAGGTGCAGCCGTAGAAGGCCGACCGGCCGAAAGTTGTCACAGCAGGAGCATCGGGCAGGCTCTTCAGCCCGCGGCAATTGTAGAAGGCATAGTCGCCGACAGCGGTTACCTTGTCGGAGAGCGATACCGAGTCGAGTACCGTACAGCCGTAGAAGGCATAGGTGGGCACAGCCGTTACGCCGCTGCCGATACGGGCCGTGCGCAAGGCGGTACACTCCCTGAACACATAGCCACCCAGAGCGGTCACATGGTCGGGTATCTCGACTTCGGTCAAGGCCGTACACCCCTTGAAGGCATAATCCTTGATTTCGGTGATCTGTTCGGTCAGGGGCAGCGCGGTGAGGCCGGTGTTCTGGAAGGCATACTTGCCTATCGTGGTGATGTTGGCCGGCAAAGCGACCGAAGTAAGAGCGGTACAGCCGCTGAAGGTATAGTCCGATACGGCCGTGATGCCCGTGCCCAGCGAAGCCGAAGCCAAGGCCGTACATTTTTCAAATACCGAGCTTCCCAGCGACGTGACGCTGTTGGGGAGCGTCACCTCGGTGATGCCCGTACAACCCGAGAAGGCCGAGCTGCCCAACGCGACAATGCGGTCGTTCAACGGCAGCGAGGTCAAGGCCGTACACCCCTTGAAGGCACTTGCCCCTATCTCGGTCACCGCGGGGAAAGCGACCTGCGACAGCTTGGCACAGGAGTTGAACGTATAGTCCTCGATTTTGGTGATACCGGCACCCAGCGAAACGGTCGTGAGGTTCTTGCAGTTGCTGAAGGCATACGAGCCCAACGAGGTCACGCTGGCAGGGACATCGAGCGTCTCGATGGAGACCCCGTAGAATGCCCGGCTGCCGATCGACTGCAACCCCTCGTTGAGGGTGAGGGTCGTGAGCGGACAGTTGTAGAAGCTCCACTCGCCTATCGTGCGCAGAGTCTCGGGCAATACCAGCGAGGTGAGGGCGGTGCTGTTGAAGGCCCGGTCGCCGATAGCCGTGAGCCGGTTGCCCAGGGTAACCGAAGCGAGCAGTTTGCAATCGGCAAAGGTATACTCGGCAATCTCGGTCAGGCCGTTGCCCAGCGACACGGTCGTGAGCGCAGCACATTTGTTGAAGGCATAGCTGCCCAGCGAGGTGAGGCCGTCGGGCAAGGCAATCGACTGGATGGCCGTCCCGGCAAAGGCATATTTACCTATCTCGCGCAGGGCCGACTCTCCGTCCAGCGTCACCGACTGCAAGGCACTGCAGCCATAGAAGGCCGAGTCGCCCACCAGCGTGAGCGAACGGCCCAGCGAAGCAGAAGCCAGACCGGCGCAATCCTTGAAGGCCAGCGGCTCTATCGTGGTGAGGCCGTCGGGCAGAGCCACGGCAGCCAGGGCGGCACAACCGGCAAAAGCCGAGCGACCTATGGTCTTGAGGTTATCGTTCGTCGTGAGAGTGGTCAAGGCCGTGCAGTCGCCAAAGGCCTCGGCACCAATCGTGGTAGCCGCCTCGGGCAGAGCCACACTCGTCAAGCCCGTACAGCCGTAGAAGGCACCCTCGCCTATCGTCTGTACGGTAGCCGGGAGAACCACCGAAGTGAGTTTGACACACCCCATGAAAGCCATGTCGCCGATGGCGGTCACGGTGCAGGAGTGGCCGTCGATTTCGACCGTCGAGGGTATGGTCAGTGCACCCGAGAAGGTCGCATAGGAATCGTCATAGACAATCACGGCCGTGTTGGGAGCCTCGCCCGGCATCACGACTACCGGCTTCTCGCCTACGGTGAGGGTAACCGTCTCGGTCGACACCGAGCCCAGTCGGTTGCTGGCCTGGCAATAGTAGCTGCCGGCATCGCCCGTGGCGGCCGAAGCTATCGTGTAGGTCGACGAAGTAGCCCCGTCGATGGCCACCTGGTCTTTATACCACTGGAACGTGAGGCTGTCGCCCCGGAACACCGGCACGAAAGCGGCCGACTCGCCCGGCGATACGACCAGGCTCTCGGGCTGCGTCTTTACCGAGGGAGCGGTCAGTCCGTTCCGGGCAGCCGGAGCCAGCGGTTTCCAGTCATACGACTGCATGCCGGCGGCAAAGTTCCAGCCGTCCCAGCAGCCGTCGGTGAGCTTGCGACCCGAGATACCCATGTTGCTGTATCCCCACGGGTCGTTGTCGCTCGACTTGACCCAATAAGACCAGTAGCCCTGGTACCAGCCCGATTGCCAATAGTCCTCGGGGTCGGTGCAGGTCCAGCCGTCGTAGGAGTAGCCCGACATGGGGATAAGACCTATCTCGTTGGGGGATAAGGTTTCACCATCTTTGGTAATGGCAAAGTCGCCGCTTTTGTTCGTATCGTAACCGATACCCGAGACAGTGCTGCCGAAAGCCGTTCCCGACTCCGAAGCCAGGACAAAGCGGGGATCGGCGGCGGCAATCGCCGTAATCATGGTGGCCCCGGTGGCCTCGCCGTCCCAGCGGAAGCCCCATACCAGAGCGGTCTCCTCGCCGTCGACATTCCACTGTATGGCCAGGGCAGCCCGATTGGCGCCTTCGCCCGTCCAGTTTTCAATCATATCCATAGTAAAGGTTCCATCGGCAATCGACTGTGTCGTCACCAACTGCACTGCTGTGGGGTGCGGACGTCCCTGCACAAGAACCTGTGCCGACAACTGCACCGTGGCAAACAGCAAAAGCATGAAAACATAAATCTTTTTCATTTCGGTTAAATCTTTAAGTATTAAAATTGAACAATCGTTTTTGCCATTTCAATACTTGCAAGATATGGTTTACCCCTGCCCATAGAACCGCCTCCGGCCTGCCGGCCCGGAATCGTTTTTTGCCACAGCTCATACCTCGCAAGCTATCGGGACAATACGCACGGCAGGTCTTCTGACTCACTCCGGCAGCCGAGGCCTTCCCAATCGCACGGATCAGTGACTTGTCTCTCGGCTCCTTTTCGATGGAGTTCACAGCAGCGGGACTGTTCGGGACTCACACCCGATTCCCTTTTAATCGGCCTTCAACGGGCCGAACCGGTGCGCACTATACGCTATTTTATTCTTACTATTCTATCTCTCTTTTTCTTACTTTTCCTCGATGTGCAAATCGGTCACGCCGGCCACCTCGGTCGAGCACTCGCCCAGCCAACCGTTGAACTGGTTGACTCCGGTATAAATTTTCACAAAGTCGATACCCGACAAATTCACGGGGTTACCCTCGGCATCGACCGCCCAATCGATATTGAAGTTAGACTTTTCGCTGTCGTTGGGGTGGTTGTCGGCATACCCCCAGTCGTAGGCATAGAGCACATAATAGGAGCCGTCGCCGCTCTCGTCGATGGCATTGTCGGGCAAGCGGGTGCCCTCGAACGTGAGCGTCTCGTCGGAGAGCCACTGCGGGTAATAGGATTGCTTGTGGAAAACGACCTTCGACACGTAGCCGGTCCCGCCCTGGTTGTCGGTCCAGCGCACATAGGTCGAGTCGGTGATGCTTGGGTCGGTACCCGGCACCGGGGTCTTGGCCTCATCGGGGCGGTAGTAGGTAATCTCGTAGTTCTTTATCGTCGACGGCTTCTGATACTCGCTGCCGGCCAGTTCGTACCACGCATCGTCGGGAATGCCGTTGCCGTTGACATCGGCCGACACCATCACGATACCCGGCTCGCTGCTGCCACCGGCCGCACCGGTAGCCCCCGTGGAGTAGAAGGCGTTGCCCAGTATCTTGAAATCGTATTCGCCCGGGCGGTTGACAATCGTATGGTCGAACCCTACGACAATGTAGCCGCCGTAGCCTCCCAAGGTCACCATAGTACCGGCATTGTAGGCGAGGCAATCCTCGGCCTTCTGCCGCATGGACTCCTCGGTATCGCCCTCGCTATACTCGGGCAGCTCGTTGACAAACTGCCCCGGCGCCGGGCGATACTCATGCACCCGGGTGATGTAGGGGCTGTAGGCGACCTCCTCCTGACGGACCACAATCTGCATGAGGTGCTCTACGGGGTTGGCCGAGTCGTAGATGTTCAGCTTCAGCCAGTAGGTGCCGGCCTCAGCGGCGACAAAGGTATAGTCGCGGGTGGTGGCCACGAGCGAATCGGCCGCCGTCGACTCGTAGGAGAGCTTCCACTCATAGCGCTCCCCGCTGAACTCGGGGTGAAGCGTGAGGCTCTTCATGCGTTCCACCACATAGGTATCGTCGAGTCCCAGCGAAATCATGGCCGGGGAATCGGACTGACAAGCGGCCAAGAAACCAAGCCACACGATCGACAAAAAGTACAATATCCGTTTCATATCCTGTTAGTTGTTTTTCTTCAAAAAAGCCATGTGTGCCGGTATGTCGCCGGTACGCACCTTCCATTTGAGCTTGCCGTCGCGGCCGTAGCACAACAGGTTGCCACTCGAGACATAATTTTTGGCATCGGTCACGTAGATGTCGCCATTCTCGGGATTCACCTTCAAGCCGTAGGGAATCTCTATATCGGCCTCGGTGCCGTCCTTGATAAAGTGGTCGGAGAGCAACTCGCCGGTGCGCACATCGACAATGCCGTAGGTCACTCTGTTTTCCTGCGACGCATCGCTCCACGCCACGCTGTACAAATAAAGCGAATCGCCGCAAATCTCCATCTCGCTGCACGGAATATCGAGCGTGTCGCTCACCTCCATGCGGCCGGTGCGCTGGTCTTTCTCCAGGACAAACAGGCGCGAAGGCACCGACTTGTAGTCGCCCCGCGACGACACCCACAGCTTGCCGTAGCGGTCGGCCCGGATGCGATGCAGGTTTATCCCCACGGGAATCTTGCGTATCTGGGTCATCGTGGCGATGTCGACCACCGAGACCGTATAGTCGTAATTGGGCTTGCGGTATCCGCCCGAATTGGCCACATAGATGAGGCCGTCCTGCACCACCAGCTCGTCAGGCTGATAGCCTACCATCACCTCGGCTGTCACCTCGAGGGTGGCCGTATCGACCTGGAAGACGGCGCCGAGCTGGGCATTCGGGTCGATGCCTACCGGCCCCACATAAGACGACACATAGGCGTAGCCGCCGTCGAAGGCCACATACCGGCAGTTGGGAATATCGACCTGGCCGATACGCTGGCAGGTGCGGGCATCGAGCACCTCGACCTTGTGCGAGCAGTTGATGACGGCATAGAGTTTGGAACCGTAAATCTGTATGTCGTTCCCCACGTCGCCCAACTCCTTGACCACATTGGGGTTGCGCTCGGCATAAAGGTTGCGGGCATACTGCCCCTGCTCGAAGTCGACAAAGTCGAGCGTACATTTGTTCGACCCCATGTTGCCCTCGTTGAGCAGATAGAGCCCGGCAAAGGGCGACTCGCGGTCGAGCATCGGCAAGGACTCGTATTCGGTGAGGACAATCACATCGTCCTCCCGACACGAGGTCATCGTCGCCAGCATCGCCAGCATCATTCCGATGATTATATGTAAAAATCTGCCTCTCATCATAATTCAATAGCTATGCCAAACCGATAGTTACGCATCGGCATGGGGTAATTGAGCACTACGTCGTAGGCCTGGTCGAACAGATTGTTGACCTCGGCCGTCACTTTTAGATTTACCGCTTTGATTTTGAACGACTTCACCAGCGATATGTCGCTCGTGTACCACGGCTGCACATAGTTGTACTCGATATTCTCCTGCTGGTTGTACCGCTCGCCCACGTAGACGAAACTGTAGTTGAGGCCCCAGTCCTTGTAGGTGAGCCCCAGAATGGCCGAGCCGCTGTGCCAGGGGATATAGGGTATCTGGTCGCGGTAGTAGTTGTCGCTGGGGTTGGTGATGTCGATGGCCTCCTGATAGGTATACTGCACCTTGGTCATCAGCCCGATTTCGAGCGGCAGACGGAAGGTGGCCGTGGCCTGCACGTCGACACCCCGGATGTCGACCTTCCCCAGGTTGAGCATGGTCCAGCGGAACTGCTGCCCCTTGGGATAGGCGACAATCTTGTCCTTCACCAGATTGTAATAGGCATCCACACCGGTATGGAATCCCGAGAGGAATCCCGTCTTGGGTGCCACGGCATAGGTAAAGCCCACGTTGTACTGGGTGGCACTCTCGGGCTTCAGGGCCGAGTTGCCCATATCGGTGTAATAGAGGTCGTTGAAGGTGGGCATGCGGTATATCTGCTTGTAGAAGGCGCGCAACACCCAGTTGTATCGCTTGAGCGGCTGGTACGAGAGGAACACGGCCGGTGTCACCTTGCTCTTGTTGGGAGCCTTGGTCTGCCCCTCGGCCGTCTCGTCGACCAGCGTAGCCAGCACGCTGGCCTGCATCTTCAGCCGGTCGGCCAGCGAGAAGGCGGTGGCGGCCGAAATCCAGTGGGTGTAGCGGCTGGCCGAGAGGTACTCCGACAGGCCGTTCCACTGCATGTCGTAGGCCACCGATACGTCCCAGTTGTGGAGTATCGAGTATTTGTTGGCCAACGACACGTAGACCTCGCGTTGCTTGTATTGGTTGTCGACCCGCATCAGCTTGTCGTCGTTGTTCACATAGTGGGTGTAGTCGAAGGCATACTTGGCATTCACCTTGAGGCTGTACTTGCGGGTAATATCCTGCTGATAGACACCTTGCACGAAGGTGTTGCGGTCCCACAGCCGCTCGCCGTTGCGCCACACGTTGTTGACAATGGCGCCGGGGATACCCCGCTCGGAGCTGTAATGGTAGACGTAGGCTTTCCAGAAACCGTTGGAGAGATAGCCCTGCAGACCACCCTCGAAACGCACGGCGTCGATGTCGCCGTTTTGCCGGGTAGCCGTGGTGTCGTAGGCCACCTCGCCCGAGGGGGTAACCCGCTTGTAACGGAATTTGTACTTACCGCTCGAGTTGGTCCACTCGCTGTTGAAGGTCATGCTCACGCTCTCGCTGAGCTTGTATTCGAAGAGCACCGAGGGGTTGACCAAGTCGAACGACCCCGTTTTGAACGAGGCCTTCAGGTGCGACTTCTCGCCCGGCTTGAACTTGGGCCGGCGGGTAGTGAGGTAGATGGAACCGGCCGAACCGAACTCGCGGGCCGACTGGAATATCTCGCTCTTCTGCCCGTTGTAGAGCGAAATCTCCTCGATATTCTCGAGCGAGAATTTTCCCAGATCCACCTGGCCGTTCTGGGCATTGCCCAACTGGATGCCGTTGTAATATACACCCATGTGGTTGGTACCCATGCTGCGGATGTTGACGGTCTTCAAACCGCCCACACCGCCGTAATCCTTAATCTGTATACCCGAAAAGTAGCGTATGGCATCGGCCACCGAAAAGCTGTTGAGGGCCTGCAGCTCCTTGCCGGCGAGTTTCTGCGAGGGTATCACCTCGCTGTACCTGTTGGCCGTGACCATCACCTCGCCCAGCGACCGGGCCTGTATCGAGTCGGCCTGTGCCGGCTCGTCGGCCCACACCCGTACGGGCAGAGCTGCCAGCACCCCGATTATGCACAGAAACGATACCCAACGACAAAGTCTTTCCATCGGACTATTTGTTTTTAACAGCCTCGGAGCGGGTTCTTTCGAAACAAGTTAATGTAAACAGGCGGACGTATGAGGTCTCCCTCTCTCCGCAGATTCACAAGCTCTACCCCCCGAAAGCTAATGACTAAAAGCATGGCAGGTCTTCTGACTTACTCCGGTAACCGAGGCCTTCCCAATCGTCATAATCAGTGGCTTTCAAGTATTCTCGGCACCTCTACGGGAGCTTACAGCAGCGGGACTGTTCGGGATTCTCACCCGATTCCCTTTTCATTCTACACCCCGAACGGGGTTTCGAAACCAATGCGTGGCAAAGGTAACACAAATTATTGATACTGTTCCATTTTTTCACAGAAATTATTCCAAACCAAACCTGCACCCCAATCGTTACTTGTGAAAAAACTATCGATTCACAATAAAAAATAACGGTTATAAATTTGTATCAATCACAAATTTTACCGAATATTGCGAAAATTTTCTTCATCTACATACAATACACTTATGGAAGAAAACCAAACCTTGAAAAACGACAATTTCGTAGTGCGCGTATGGCGATTCTACCTTGAAGGATTCCGATCGATGACCTTGGGAAAAACACTTTGGGCAATCATTCTTATCAAACTGTTCATCATGTTTTTTATCCTGCGGCTCTTCTTTTTCCCCAACATTTTGCAAAAAGAGTTCGATACCGACGAGGAGCGGGCCAATGCCGTCATCGAAAATCTCACCAATACCAATAATTCTCACCAACAACAATCACAGGAGTTATGAACGATCTTTTCACGCTCGTAGACTGGTCGAGGGCACAATTTGCACTCACCGCTATTTATCACTGGCTGTTTGTCCCCCTCACGCTGGGGTTGGGCATAATCGTCAGTATCATGGAAACCATCTACTACCGCACCGGCGACGAACGGTGGAAAACCATTACCAAATACTGGATGACCCTCTTCGGGGTCAACTTTGCCATCGGGGTGGCGACCGGTATCATTCTCGAGTTCCAGTTCGGTACCAACTGGTCCAACTACAGTTGGTTCGTAGGCGACATCTTCGGGGCGCCGCTCGCCATCGAGGGCATCATGGCCTTCTTCATGGAGGCGACCTTCATTGCCGTCATGTTCTTCGGCTGGAACAAAGTGAGCAAACGGTTCCACCTGGCTTCGACCTGGCTCACCGCCATAGGGGCCTCGATTTCGGCGCTGTGGATTCTGGTAGCCAACTCGTGGATGCAATACCCCGTGGGCATGAAGTTCGACCCCGAGACTGCCCGCAATGTCATGGACGACTTCTGGGCGCTGGTTCTCTCGCCGGTAGCCGTCAACAAGTTTTTCCACGCCGTATCGGCCGGCTGGGTGCTGGGCGGCATCTTCGTCGTGGGCGTGAGCGCATGGTATCTGCTTAAGAATCGCGAGAACTTCCTGGCCAAACAGAGCATACGCGTAGGTGCCTGGGTAGGTCTGGTGGGGGCACTCGTCGTAGCCTACACCGGCGACGGTTCGGCCTACGAGGTGGCCGACAAACAGCCCATGAAGCTGGCGGCCATGGAGGGCGTCTACCACGGCAAGGAGGGGCAAGAGCTTATTGCTTTCGGTATCCTCAACCCGGCCAAGGAGTTCAACAACAACGAGAAGGAGTTCCTCTTCGATATACCCATTCCCAAACTGCTCTCGATACTGGCTACCCGCCAGGTCGACGGCTTCGTGCCGGGTATCAACGACATCATCGACGGCGGTTACCCCGACAAGAATCTCAAGGGTGAGGAGATTATCGCCCTCTCGGCTCAGGAGAAGATGGAGCGCGGCCGCCTGGCCATCGCCGCTCTGGCCGACTTCAATACGGCCCGGCAAAACAACGACACCACGGCCATGAACGAGGCCCGGGCCCGGCTCGATGCCAACTACGAATACTTCGGCTACGGCTATGTCGACTCGGTCGAGCAGCTCATCCCCCACGTGCCCTTTGTCTTCTACTCGTTCCACATCATGATTATCCTGGGCGGTTACTTTATCCTCTTCTTCATCCTCGTGCTCATCCTCTCCTACAAAGAGAAGCTGCACAACCTCAAATGGATGCTGTGGGTAGCCATACTCACCATTCCGCTGGGATACGTCTGCCTCGAAGCCGGCTGGATTGTGGCCGAGATGGGTCGCCAACCGTGGGTTATCCAGGACATCATGCCCACCTTCGCCGCCATCTCGAAAATCGAGGTAGCCTCGGTACAAACCACCTTCTGGTTGTTTGCCGCACTCTTTACCATCCTGCTCATCGCCGAGGTGGGTATCATGCTGAAACAAATTAAAAAAGGAACCGACAAAAAATAAAGACACACTATGGAACTGAACGAACTATTTTACCAGCAATACTGGTGGTTTCTCATCTCGCTGCTGGGCGCAATACTGGTATTCCTGCTCTTTGTGCAGGGCGGACAATCGCTGCTGGCGACCATGGGTAAAAACGAAATCGAAAAGAGCATGATGGTCAACTCGCTGGGCCGAAAGTGGGAGTTCACCTTCACCACCCTCGTGGTGTTCGGCGGTGCCTTCTTCGCCTCCTTCCCGCTCTTCTACTCCACCAGCTTCGGAGGTGCCTACTGGCTGTGGATGGCCATCCTGTTCAGCTTTATCATACAGGCCGTATCGTATGAATACCGTTCGAAGAGCGGCAACTTCCTGGGCAAAAAGACCTACGACGCTTTCCTCTTTGTCAACGGCGTGGTGGGTCCCCTGCTGCTGGGCGTAGCCGTGGGTACCTTCTTCACCGGGGCCGATTTCGTGGTCGACAAGGCCAACCTCACCACACCCGGCGCACCGGTCATCAGCAGTTGGACCAACGACTGGCACGGCCTGGAGGCTCTGCTCGACGTGCGCAACCTGCTGCTGGGCATCACGGTGCTCCTTCTGGCCCGCATGCAAGGAGCCCTCTACTTCATGAACAATATCAAGGACGACACCCTCTTCGAGCGGGCACGCAAACAGGTGCTGGTCAACGGCATCGTGTTCGTGCTCTTCTTCCTCTCGTTCGTCGCAGCCACCCTGTTGGCCACCGGCTACGAGACCAACCCGCTCACCGGCGAGGTATTCACCCGACCCTACAAATATTTCTACAACCTCATCGAGATGCCGTGGGTAGCCGGCCTGTTCCTCGTGGGAGTGGTGCTGGTGCTCTATGCCCTCATCCGCTCGGTATTCGGGCAGCACTTCACCCGGGGCATCTGGTTCTCGGGTATCGGCACCGTGCTGGTAGTTCTCAGCCTCTTCTTCATCGCCGGCTACAACCACACTCCCTACTACCCCTCGGTTGCCGACATGCAGAGCTCGCTCACCATCTGCAACAGCTCGTCGAGCCTCTTCACGCTGAAAACCATGAGCGTGGTATCGCTGCTCATCCCCTTTGTACTGGCCTACATCGTCTATGTATGGCGGGCCATGGACAAGAAGCCTATCACGTCCAGTGAAATGGAGAGCAACGAACACAAATATTGATACTTGCGTATTCCCCAAAAAGAGCTTACTTTTGCAGAGGTAAGCTCTTTTTTTGTGTATGGACGACACCTACCTGACCATATCGCGCACCTCGGAGGGAATTTACAAGGAGAAGATGAGTAAGTTCCTCTCCTTCGCCATCCCCGTGACAACCGTCGACGAGGTGAAGCGTGAACTCGAAAAATACCAGAAGGAGTACTACGACGCCCGCCACGTGTGCTGGGCCTACATGCTGGGACACGAGCGCACCCAGTTCCGATCGAACGACAACGGCGAACCCTCGGGGACGGCCGGCAAACCGATACTCGGCCAAATCAACTCGGCCAACCTGACCGACATTCTCATCGTCGTGGTGCGCTACTTCGGGGGCATCAAACTGGGTACCAGCGGACTCATTATCGCCTATCGCGAGGCGGCCGCCGAGGCCATCGCCGCCAACGAAATCGTGGAGCGGCTGGTCGAAGACGAGGTGCAGTTCGGTTTCGAATACCCCCTGATGAACGAGGTGATGCGTGTCGTCAAGGAGGAGGGGCCAACCATCGTCTCGCAACTCTTCGACATGGACTGCGAGATGACCCTGCGCATACGCCGCTCCCGCATGGAGAACCTCAAAAACCGGCTGTCGAAAATCGACGGTCTTCACTTTCTAAACGAACCTTAGCCGATGATGACCGAACAAGAGAAAATGGAGAGAGGACAGCTGTACGACGCCTCGGCCCCCGAACTGTTGCAAAAACTGTTTGCCACCCGCGATAAACTTTTCGAACTCAACTACCGCCTGCTACCCTCGCAAACCGAGGAGCGGGAGCGGCTGCTCCGCGACATTCTGGGCACCACGCCCGAACGCTTCACCATCGTCTCGCCCTTCTTGTGCGACTACGGCCACAACATCCACATAGGCAAAAACTTCTTTGCCAACTACAACTGCGTGATGCTCGACGAGGCCCCCATCACCATCGGCGACAACGTGCTCATTGCCCCCAACGTGGGCCTCTATACCGCCGGCCACCCCATCGACGTGGAGCGTCGCAACCAGTGGCTCGAGTATGCCTGGCCCATCACCATCGGCAACAACGTGTGGATTTGCGGCGGCGCGACCATCGCCCCCGGCGTGACCATCGGCGACAATACCATCATTGCAGCCGGCAGTGTAGTCGTGGGCGACATCCCGGCCAACGTCATCGCCGGCGGTAACCCTTGCCGCGTCATACGCCCCGTCACCGAAGCCGATCGCCAGCGCTCCTACGACTGGACTGAACAAAAAGCCAGAAAGAATAAATAGAACCGTACACAGAGAATAGCCTACTTGGCATTTCCCGTATAGTGTTCGTTCGGTTCACACCTCAGCCCGAACGAAGAGTAAATTGAAAGGATTCTCGGCCTATTGGTCTCAAAATCAAAATCTTCCCGATTCAAATAAATCGGGTTGGAAATATCGAGTCTATCTTTCAGGGTCTCTTCAGATACCAACTTATACGGGATACCACGTCGTTCCATTTTATCGAGGAACAAATAGTTACAGGTGCTCAATTCCACTTCCTGCGTCGAAGCCTCCATTCGATTCAGCACATAGTCTACCGTCTGTCTGTAAACCACATTCTGCACTATCACTCCCGACAGACTAATGAAAACATCGATAGAGAGCAATGTAAGAATGAGGATATGTACCCCTCGAGACAGACGTCTTTTCAGGCCATATCGCTCGGCATAAAACAACAGCACAAACGGGAACAGATAGAAGAAACTTACATATCGAGCCCAATATCCGTATGGGAGGATAAACAACGAAGCCAGCAACCCGACAAGGGCCACCAGATACCAAGCCATACGACGGGAATAACCGGTACTAATAAACAGAATCAGCGCCAACAAAACAGACTCGAAGAAGAATATGCCAAAACCGCCTATCCGAGCATCCGACACCCACGATGCCGAAAGATTGTTTTTAGATATACCCACAACACTCACCTCATCGGAATTCATATTGTTCGACGGATTAGCGACTAACGATAAAAGCACATTTTCAAAATTCGATTTTCCCTGCATCATCGGCAAAACCTGATTGTTAAAAATATCTACCTTCTCATCTCCGGCAAGCGGATAAAAAGGAGAACCATGCTCTTGCCAGTTGGTCACATAAGGATTGTAACCTCCTATGACTATTCCCGCCAAAGCTATAACGGCACATATTACAGTCAGGCGACAAGGCTGTTTGTACTTATGATTTCTCAGCAAGATAAAAAAGAGAATGCCACCCCACAGTACAATCCAAAAGAAAATATTGAATTTTATCGATGAGATGAAAAACAGCAGAAGCAAATCGACATACAACGCCCTGCGTTCTCCCTTCTCGAAAAAGAGATATAGATTCACCAGAAATATAACCAACAGGGTATAGAGAGTCCAATCGATATAACAGGTAAATAATTGAACAATCACTACTGGATTGAGAGTTATCAACACAGTTATCCACAACCGCATATACCGGGTACGGTTTGGCAGAAAATCGTGCAGGAATATATAGACATACCCCATCGACGCAATAACGAGCCACATATTCAAAACCTTACCTGCATCCAAATTTCCCAAGAAAGCAACAACCGTAGCGACAATGGTCTCTATGCCTCGCGGATAATGCTCCACCCACATGGCGGTATCCCGATCGACCGAACTACTTACAGAAGTATCCCACAAAGGGTTCCAACCATTGACCAATTCTCGCACGGTACAAATATGATACCATTGCCCGTCGTACGACCAATCATAGACATACATCGAAATCAATATCGTAACCAGCAATACACCCACCACGGTCAATACGCTACTCCACTTCACCCGTCTCTGCATATTCTTCTCAGTACATACCCACAAAACGGACAAACACACAGCAGCAGGAAATATGAAGCCATTGACCGAGAAACCTATCCACAAAGACAGGACAGCCAGCAAATAGCTAACCAATGGTATGGCTACCAACAGTTGTGCAGAGGTCTGTATCCAAGAAATCGTTTCGTCTGAAGAGGCTCGAAAAACATTCATATCCTTATTTTTTTTCGATTACAGAATCGTTTTCAACTGCTCCAACGCCGTAACCATATAGTCGGGTTGAGGCCCGGTCACGGGCAGGTTGTCGCGGTTGAAATAGATGGCCCGCCATCCGGCATTCATCGCCCCCAGAATGTCGGCGTCGTAGTTGTCGCCCACAATCACCGTATCGGCAGCAGTGCTACCCACCACCTGCAAGGCATAGTCGAAAAGCCGGCGGTCGGGCTTGGTTATGCCTATCTCGTCGGAGAGGATGAGCCGCTTGAAATAGCGGTCGATACCGCCCGACTGCAACTTGCGGGCCTGCACCTCGGCAAAGCCGTTGCTCAGGATATAGAGCGGATAACCCTTGGCGGTGAGGTAGTCGAGCAGGTCGATGGCCCCCGGCACCAGTGTCTTCTGCCGGGCCAGCACATCGAGATAGCGATGGTTGAGAGCCATGATGAAGTCCATGTCGTCGCTCAACGCACTGCCCGCCTCACGAAACGGACTGGCAAAACGCTCCACAATCAGAAAATCTTTCGTCACCCGATTGTGGTGATACTCCTCCCACAACTCGTGATTGGCCGTCATGTAGAGCTTCTCGAACTGTTCGTAGCCGGTAAATGCACGCCCGAGCGAAAACTCGTCGTACACCTGCCGCAACGACAGTTTGGAGTTGGCCCGGAAATCCCATATCGTATCGTCCAAATCGATAAACAGCGTCTTACACATCAAACCGCTCATAGCTTTCTTGTTTTAAAATCGGCCACTATTTCCTCATCGGTCATGCGGCCACGAGGAGACAACCGCCCCCGCCGCAAAGATAGTGCAAAAAAAGAGCAGAGACAAACCACGGTCTGCCTCTGCCTGTACAAGTTATCGAAAATTCTCCTCGACTTCCCGATAGAGCCGATTCTATTCGAAATACAGCGCCACCCCTGGCAAGGGGGAGCATTCACACACGTATCTTATTTCTCGACAATGGCAAAGCCGTTGCCCACGGCCCGGGGGGTGCCGTCGGAGGGACGGTTGCGCACCACGAACGAGGCCCGGTCGGTTACATTCTCGTCGCGCAGCACCATAATCGAAGAGCCGCCGCCATCGTAGTTCACGGCATCGTAACTGCCTATGCCCCACATGAAGTCGGCCAGTTCGTAGATGTCAAGACCTTCGGCATAGTTCACCCGACGGCCGTCGACCACCACGACATAGAGCGTCTGCTTGTCTTCGGAGAGCCCGATGGCCGTGCGCGGATGCGTATCGCACAGATAGGTACCTATGCTGCTGATGCCGTCGTTGAACACGCCGCGGCGAATAAGGCAGCCCAGACCACCCAGCGCCTGATAGATTTCGGAGCTGCGCTTGACTACGTTGCTGGCCACGTCGATGTCGACACTACCGTCGCGCGTCATATAGACGGTAAACTCGTGATTGGGGTCTTGCCACCAGTCGCTCAGCGGATAACCGTCTTTCCAGAAAAGCTCCTTGGGCTTGATGAGCGTAATCTCTCCGTCCGAAGCCGTGGTGTATACCCAAAAGCCACCGTTCACCGCCACATGTACCCGACGGCCCGAGTTCTCGAGATACTTGGCCTGCTCGGGAATCGTGTTCACCCGGGTAGGCATCACGTTCACCTCGCCATAGGGCGTAGTGGTAGCGATGGTCAGTTTCGACAAATCGACCTCGGCCACATAGGCATGTTGCCGGGCCTTGGCCGTGTTGAAGTCAATCTCCGAAAGCACCAGCCCGGGGAAACGCTCTTCGGTCGTCACCCGCGTTACTTTCGTCACCAAGTCGGTACGACTCAGGATGCGCTGCACCAATACCGACGTCGTGTCGGTAGTCACCGGGTAGGTGGGCGTGTTGTTGCCCGTTCCGCCCGGTTCGTCATTTCCGCTGCACGATGTAACACCCAGTGCCACAATCACGCACCAGAGCCAATACCGGCAGTCTTTACCAAACCTTTTCATCTTGTTTTACCTCTTTTCAGTTAACTATTCGTTTATCAATACTTTAATCACTTTTACCTGTCCGGCCCGGTCGTGGGCATACACCACATACACACCGGCAGACAGCGACGAAAGGTCGACCGGAGTACCCGGTACCGCTTCGCCTTCGATTTGTAAACTGCCCGATGCGGTATATATTGCGTAGCTTACCGAAGAATTTTCGGACAATACATGGAGCTGGTTTTCCGATACGAAAAGGTCGAGGCCGTTATCGCCCGGGACCGCCTCTACTCCCGATTCGCCGGTATACTCATAGGCACCCACCATCGAGCCGCTCGTGTTGCGCTCCACACCCCGGCCGTCGACCGTCAACTGGTCGGTATACTTGCCGTTGCCGTCGATGTCGATATAGAAAGACGATTCGCGCAGAGAGGCAGCTTTCAGCACGTTCAGATTGTTGTTGCCGCAAGCGACCGACAGCACCCGCACCGTAGGCGCATGGCCACCGTTATCGGTCAATATGGGGCACAGCTTGCCGTCGACCACTTCGCTGTGAAGCATGCCGTTCAGGTCCTGCACGCTACGGTCGTAGCTGTAACATACCATATCGCGCGTTTTGGCCGTGATATTCATCCGGTCGGCGGCACCGTAGAGGTTGTAGGTCGAGGTCATCAGCTTGGCCGAAGTTCCCAGATAGACCTCGCCGGCCTCGGCAGCCGACGAGAAGTTGCCGGCAATGATGTTGTTGACCAGCTTCACACTACCGGCCATGACATGAACGGCCGAACCGTTGAAGTTGGCCGAGGGGGTACCGCTGCTCGTGTAGCACGAGTCGGTGTTGCCCGTGATGGTATTGTTGACCAGGTTGAGAGCCCCCGACGCGGCATTGAAATAGATGGCCGCCCCGCCGTTCGACTTGTCGGAGAGGGCGTTGCTCGTGGCTGTCAACCGATTGTTGACAAAGGTATTGTTGACAAAAACACTGTTCATATATATCGAGGAACCTGTTTGGGTATAGACCCCGTTGCGGTTGCTCACGTTACCGGCAAATGTGTTGCCTCTCACCCGAGAGAGCACCACGCCGTCGGAGTAGCCGGCACTGCCTTGCACCGACCGGTTCTGCTCGAAATACGAGTGGTCTATGTCGGTGCGCCAGCCGGGAGACATCAAATAGAAAGCTCCGCCTTGCAATCCCGACCGATTGCGGGCAAAGATTGTGCGCTCGGCCGTGAGGTTGCCTCTGGTGTATACGGCACCGCCATATCCCGAGGCGTAGTTGTCGGTCAGGCACACATCGCGCAGCACAAGGTCTATCCCCTCTGAATAGATGGCTCCGCCGCTGTTGGAGCCCGACAAGTCGGCATAGCCGCCCGAAATCTCTACATTCCCCAAATCGAGGAAACACGAGTCGGCCACCGTCACCACATGGCAGGCATTATCGCCGGCACCCGAAACGATGCGGCCGTCGGTCCCGATTACATCGTTACGACCCAGGTCGCCCGAGAGAACCGTCTTGCCCACCACGGCCGAAAAGTCGGCATTGTATCCGCCACGGATATAGACACCCGTAGTGACATTCATCGTAGCTTGGCGTCCCGAGAGCGAAGCCGTCTCTACGGGGTAGAAAGTCCCTTCGGTCAGGTAGATGGAATCCTGTTTTTCAGCCGCATCGAGAGCCTGCTGTACCGAAGCAAAGGGATTCTCTTTCGTACCGTCGCCCGAAGCCGAGCCCGAGGTGCTCACATACCACTTGGTACGGTCGAGATTATCCTTGAACGTACAGGTAATGAGGATGGGCAGGTGGTCCGAAGGGGTGACACCCCGGCCGAAATCCTCGGTTATCGTTTCGTATGACAACACATTTACCCGGTCACAGAAAACGTAGTCGATAGGCTCGCCACCCGAAAGAGTCGGGTCCCACGGTCCAAACGTGGCACCCGGCCCTACCGGAGCAGATTGTGTCGTCTTGCGACTATCATTAAAATAAGCATTAAATGTGTTATACATAGCTTTCTCGTCATAATAGGCATTAAAATCGCCTACGATAAAAGCGGGATAGTCGCCCGCTATCTCCTGCATCTTGCGCACATTCAGGCGCGCAGTCTCGGCCCGGGCAAATTCTCCCTTATGGTCGAGATGAGTAGAAAAATAGAAGAAGATTTCGCCCGTTTCCTTATTTTGCAGTTTCACCCATACGGTAATTCGCCGCACGGCCGTATCGAACGGCAGCCCCGGAGCAGTAGGGTCCTCGGCCAGGAAGAACTGTCCCTTGTCGAGCAAAGTGAACTTGTCGGCTTTATAGACAACGGTCGTGTGTGTGCCCGAGCGGTTGTCCGAGGCCGAGCCTGCGCCCCACGAATGGTTGGCATAGGCATCGCCCAGCAGTTCTTCGAGATCGGGCAGCATGTCGGTACTGTTCTCTTGGAGACCTATCACATCGAAATCGTGGTCTACGATATTCTTGACCACGTATACATTGCGCACGTCCCACGACTTGTCGCCCGTATCGCTATCGTTTTTGCCTCGTATATTGTACGAGCCCATTCGATAAACGGGCGCAGCCACGAGCACCGAGGCTAAACAGCAGCTTATCAGCAATCCTAAAAATCTTTTCTTCATATTTTTGCCCATATTATTTCGTTATCCATATTTTCTGCGAAACAGATTGGCCGTCGCTTACCACACGCACCACATAGAGGCCCACGCCGGGAGCCGATATGCGGTCGCTCTCCCGGGCCAAAGCCACCAGCCCGCCACCGACGTTATACAGTTCGATGCGGTCGGCGGTGCGACCCAGCAGCACCGTGCGCCCCTCGACCGTCCAGGCGAGACCGGCATTTGCCACCGACTCGATACCGGACGCATTTTCGTTGTAATAATTATAGATTACCTCTACGGCGGGAATCGTCATGTGATAGGTCTCGCCCAAGGTATTCATATCCAAGCCCAGGGTCAGATACGACAGCGTGATGGGATAGTTGGCCATATCGATAGTCTCGCCCAGCGCATCGGGGAAAACAATATCGGCCACACTCTCCCGCCCCACTGCCGGAACAGGCAGGTCGACGGTATGCGTCCCCGACGGGGTCCGCAACGTGCAGGAGAGGCTCTTCATTCGGGCTTCGCCGGGATTGACATGTATGCGCAGCGTATCGGGCAAGCTGTACAACGGGATATTGCCCGACAGGGTGATGGTCTTGGCCGAAGGACTGTTGTAGAGGAACGAGAGTTCCAGCCCCTTGTCGACCGAATTGGTAACCGAGGTATTCTTGAACCCGGCCGATGTCACGAACGACACCCGCATCCAGTCGGCCGAACCGTCGTTCAGGTTCATGCAGTGGCGCACAGGCTCCTGTACTTTCACCAGCAGCGTATCGGTAAAGCCCGACATCGAGCCGTAAACCTCGGCCACACCGCTCGCGAGGCCTCTCAAAACGCCTTCCTCGACTACTGCCACCTGTTCGTCGGAGCTGCGCCACGAAAGCATTTGCGGAGCTATCGATACCTCCTCGCCTTTGAGGTTGGTCATAAATACCTCGACCGGGTAGCGGTAGTGGCAATCGTTGATGACCGAGTCGAGCCGGAAATAGAGGTCCTCGATATTCTCGCGGATTGAGATTTCCATCTCGCAAGTATAGCCGGCCGGGGTGCGGGCATAGATTTTGCCCTTGCCGCTGCCGTCGGCCACGAAGCTCTTGCCGTCGGAGGTGATATGCCCTATTCCCTCGTCGCACGTGAGGGTATAGTTGGTCACTTCGGTATTGATCAACAGTCCGTAGGTGTTGTAGCCATAGACCTCGGGGGTATACTCCTCGCCCTTGGCCAGTACATGCGGCGGCGTGGCAAAGCCGATGCCCCCGATATAGACCGACTTGGGTGCCGTGGAGACGACAAAGACGCCGTCGCCCACCTGACGCTGCACGCCGTTGGAACTGGGGTGATTGCGCACCCCCAGCATGCTGGTATATAGAGTGCTCGAACCGCCGCCGTCGAGATTCAAGGCTTCGTAAGCCCCGGCATAGCGCATGAGGTCGGCCAGCTCGCGGGTGCGTACACCACGCGACACCGACGTGCGCCCGTCGCAGACGAGCATAATCAGTTTCTTTTTATCCCGGCTGTATCCGATCGAGGTGCGCGGGTGCCACTCTACGGCATCCTTCCGCTCGTCCTCGGTATCGAGTACGGTACCGTTCCCCAGTATCTTGGGATTGCCGGTCACCAGATTGTCGACCGGCACCTCCTCGCCATCGAACGACATGGGCAGGTATACCTCTACCTCATCGCCATCGTTCAGGCTTTGGATAAAGACTCCCGACATGCCTTTCCCGCTGATGACATAGCCGCCGTCGGGCACAGCCATGTTGGTACCCCGGGCCCACGAGCCCGAGACTTTCATTTTGCAAGGTTTGCCGGGCACCAGTTTCTCGCCCGACTTGGGCAAAAGGGCAATCTCGTAATACAGCGGAAACGAGTTGCTCGTCACCTGGGTGACTTGCCCCGGCATTTTATCGGTATAAAGTATCAGTTTGTTGTTTGCGGCGTCGACATTCACGCCCGAAATTTCATAGGATTGAGTAGCCGATGTGATGGTTCCCGTGAAATCGACCGAGGCGTTGCTCAGGTAAGGGACCTTGTCGGCCGTGATGCCAAAGTGTCGGCAAATCGACGAGGTAGATGTGCGGAAAATCTCACCCTCGGCCACGGTGGCATGGTGAGGCCGCCCCACGATGCTGGTCTTGCCGTCGTTGGCTTTCCCCGACATGGCGAAGAAACCGCCGTTGATACCGGCAAAATAGAGGCTTTCGCCCTCGACGCTGTGACTCTCGGCCATATCGGTCACGGTCTGTGCTCCGGCCAGATGGTCTTTGGCGCACACCGTGCGTATATCGACATAGGGATTGGTAAGGTCGACCGTCAGATAAAACACCGTCAAGGTCGTATCGGGACCCGTCAGCAGCAGCGAGGTCTGGGTAGTTCCCGGCCCTATCTGGGCATGAAACGTGGTGTCGACCCGATACTCGGTGTTCCACACTTTCCAAGTGACCGAGGCATACGACTGCCCGACCGCAAGGAGCAAAAACAGCAGGAGGAAATTCTTTATCTTCATGGCTCGATATTTACACGGGATGAGTGCTGCGTGAGAGCTTTTGAGAAAGGTATGCTGCCGGAAAAAGCTCCAGCAGCATACCCGATGAAAAAACTACTTAATTAAAGATTCTTATTATTTAATCACTTTGAAGGCTTCGCCATCGACATGAATGATATACACACCCTTGGCAAGCGAAGAGAGATCGATAACGTCGTTGGCCGGAACCACCTTCACGACATTTCCGCTCAGGTTGTAGACCGTAGCCTCGGCCCGGGCACCGTTTACCGAGAAGAGTCCGTTGCCCAGCGTGCAGACAGACAGACGGTCGGCAGCGATTACATCGGCAATACCCGAGGTAGCATCGGCATCATACGAACCTACGCAAGTGGTCGAGGCACGTTTGAAACCGCGTTGGTCAACCGTGAGGTCGATATTCTCGGGCAGATTCCATTCGGTCTTCAAGGCATTCAGCTCATCGATAGTCAAGCTCTTCACGGGCGAAACCGGAGCCAAAGTCTGGCTGAAACCACCGTTGTCGCCGAAAGTGTTGTCGCCGAAGACATCGGCATAGGTATAGGTTTCTGCGTCGGTATCGCTCAGATAGAGGTAGGTACCTTGTACGATTTTGCCCGTACCGTCGTCATGGTCGTCTTGAACCGAGGGGTCTTGCGTGCGGTCTCTCGGCGAGGCCCAGGAGGTGCAATACCAAGCCGTACCGGAGAGGTTGTAACCCCCGCTGTACCATTTGCCGGGACGGGCATTGTTACTACGGCTCATTAATATAGCAGGATTAGAAGGTGCGGATTCGCCTAAAACACCATTCACAATATAATTATTCGCCATATAATTGAATCCGCCATAGCTCATTACCCCCAAACCGCGGCCTACATCCTTTGTAGCATTTTTATTAGCGGAAACCGTACGAGTTTCTTGTTCAGCGGTATAATCTTTATTAGCGATTGTATTGGAAATCATATACATCGTCGTTCCGGGATAACCCATTATAACACCAAATCCTTCGGTATAGTTATCGGCAACCAAACTGTTCACCAAATAGAGGCGGAGACGCTCGTCATTGCTACCCAAAAAGATTGCCGTTCCGCGAAGTTTATTGGTATAAGCCGGTTTACCGTCTTCGCCATATTCAGCTTCAGGATAATAGTCGGTCGTAAAATAATTATCGGTAAACTGGCAACGTTGAACCACAGCTTGCGTCGGATATTCATCTCCTGCATAAGCCGAGCTTATAAACAATCCTAAGGCAGCACCCTTCTCACTAGAAAAGTTTTCTGAAAAGACACAATCAGAGATATTTGCCTCAGAAGCAATAAGTGTCAAACCAGAGGTTCCGACAAAGGCGGCTCCATTTTGAATAAAGTTACACCATTGCATATCCAAATCGGTATTGAACACCATCACCGCCCCTTTATAACTACTGGCACTGTCGTAGTTGCGGAAAGCGTGTTTGAAAGTGAAACCTTTCACCGTCACGTTGATGCGCACAGGCTGGTCGCCGTCTTTGCGCTCCATATACCACAAGTGAGTGCGGTTGCCGGGCACGGCAGCCACATCGCTCTCGATACCGCCCGAAATCACGGTCTCGTAGGGCGAAGGATAGGTAATATCGGTGTTCGTTCCCGTACTGTTGGGGTCGAAACCACCCAGGAAAGTCACACTGCGGTTCACCGACAGATACTTGTCGAAGTCGGGCGAAGAGAGTTTGTAGACACCACCGGCAAAACAGAACACGTCGCCGTCGGCAAAGTTCCCTTGTTCCATGTTCTCGGCGAAATAGTCATAGCTAATCGCCTGTTCCCAAGACGAGCCGTCGTTCATATCCGACCCGTCGGCCTTGATAAAATACGTCGTGGCAAATGTGCTGGGCACCGATGCCAACATAAACCCTGCAGCAAGCAGGCAAGAAGTCAATTTTCTTTTCATAACCACTTTGTTTTAGATTAGATTTACTGTTAATTATTGAACTGTAACCGGAGAGAAGGAGATTTGGTCTCCTTCTCTCCGTGATGGTTTAGAAGGACAGACCGTCGTCCCAGCCCGGATTCTGCGTGAGATTATGGTTTTTCACACGTTCTTCGGTGGGGATAGGCCACAGGTAGTCGCGGTCTTCGTCCCAGGTACGTTTCACATCTTTATGAGGCCACATGTAGCCTTCGGTATCGTTGGTGAGGAAGAAATCGACACCCACCTGATATTTGGTCAATCCAAGGCCCGATACCGGTTCGTCTTTCCAAAGAGCCGTTTCGTCACGTCCGTCGCCGTTGAGGTCGTATTTGCCCAAACCGGGGAAATAGACGCCATGGAACTCGTGGGTGAACTGTTTACCCTCTTTCCAACGGAACATATCCCACTGGCGGAAGCCTTCGAGACAAAGCTCGACGGTGCGCTCGCGGCGAATCTCCAGGATTACACCGGTCATGCGGCTCTTCGTCACGTTGGGATAGCCTGTCACGTCGGCCATCAGGTAGGAGTCGGGGTTGTTGTTGGCCTCCTCCAGGTCGATGCCCGGCATGCCCACGCGGTCGCGCAAGAGGTTGACCGAAATATCAAGGTCGTTCTGCGTGAGGGTGCCCAGCTCGGCTTTGGCCTCGGCATAGTTGAGGTAAACCTCGGCCAAGCGGAAGAGCGGGTAATACATGGGCGACTTGTTCGACTGGTCGTATTTGGGTTCCATCACGAACTTGATATACTGGTAGCCGGTCAAGGTGTATTTCGACAAGGTATTGATCATCTCTTTCTCAGTACCCATCTGCACATAACCCGGTGTCAAGATGGTTTGCGCCAGACGCGGGTCGCGGCCGGTCACCTCGTCGACAAACTGTTTCTTCTCATGCCCGGGAATATCGGTGTAGCGCTTGCCGTCGGCCATGAGGTAGTGGTCGACAAAGCGTTTGGTGAACGATACCCGCTGGTTGCCGGCCATCGAGTTGCACTGCGTGTTGTGCAGTATCGAGAGCTCGGTGCTGTACCGGCGGCCCAGGATAATCTCGTCTGCGGGAGCCTCGAGTTTGGCAAAGAGGTCGCGGTAAGGAGTGCTACCCTCTTTGTAAAGCGAGTAACCGCCTTTCTGAATCAGTTCGAGCGAAGCATCGGCCGAGAGTTGCAACATCTCTTCCCAGTCGCCCAGATTGTGATATTTGCGGAAAGTACCCTCGAACAGGGCGGCACGCGACTTCAAGGCCAGTGCCGTCCACTTGTTCACCTCGTAAGGCGTGTGAGCCTCGGGCAGTTTGTTGATTGCCGAGTCGAGGTCGGCCATGACATGAGCCATCACCACCTTGCGCGAATCGCGGGCCTTGAAGAGAAGTTCGTTGTCTTTCGACCCGATTACCTCGTCGTACCAAGGCACATCGCCATAGCGCTGTACTTTCTCGTAATAGAAGAAAGCACGCATGAAATAGGAGAAACCGTCGTAGTGGTTGCGGGCATTTACGTCGTCACAGTTTCCGCAATGTTGGAAATAGAAATTGATTTTGCGCAGGTCGCCCCAATTCCAACCGCCCTCGGTGGCCGGAAGCCGGTTGCCCAAAAGGACATTGGAAAGGATATTCTTTATCACATCGTCGGCACACATGTCGTTAAGATCGTCGGCATCGGGGAGCATGGCATAGTAGGCATTGGTCCACAGGCGCAACTCCGTTTCGTTCGAGAAATAAGACTCGGGTGTAACCGTATCCTCGGGAATCAAATCCAAATCGGTACAGCCGAACAAAGCGGCTCCGATCAACACGCTGGATATATATAAAAACTTTTTCATCGTCGTTCTGTTTTAATCGTTAAAATGTAATATCCACACCCACCGAGAAGTTACGCGAGTAGCTGTATGCCATACCGGTACCGTCGTTCTGTCCGGCAGCCTCGGGGTCGATATAGAGGGTATGCTTCTTCATCGGCGACCAGTACCACAAGTTTTCACCCGTGAAATAGACACGCAATCTGGTAAAGACTTTTTTCAATACCGGCAAGGTATAACCGATGGTGAGGTTTTTCAACCGCAGGTAAGAAGCATTTTGCAGATAGCGGTCGTTGGCCACGCCCAGCTGACTGGAAGCAAAAGTCTGATAACCACGGAAACGGGGGAAGTATCCGTCGGGGTTATCCTCCGACCAGCACTGATCCATGAAATTGGCCGGGATAAAGCTCGTGAATGCGCGTGCATAGGGGCCCCAGAAACCGGTCGAGAGGTAATCGGGGTACCAGTCTCTCTTGCCTACACCCTGGAAGAAGGCCGAAATATCGAATCCGTTCCAGTCGGCACCCAAACGGAAGCTATATGAATAGCGGGGAGTGGTGTTACCGATAATCTCCCGGTCGCCCGGACTGTCGGCGGTCTCGTCACCCGCATTGATGATGTTGTTACCGTCGAGATCGCGGAATTTCAAGTCACCGGCGCGATAGTAAGGCTCCACTTTGTCGGTGAGGATACGGGTATTGACGGCATCCTGGTTCACCCGCGAGGTGTAGTCGGCAGCCTCTTCGTCGGTAGCGAACAAACCATCGACCCGATAGCCCCAGATTTCGCCCCACTCCATGCCTTCGTAGTAGTCGGTCAAGTTCTTTTCGGGGTTGTTATACTTGGTAATAACCGTTTTGTTATCGCCCAATGTAGCCGAAATGCTATAATTGAAACGCTTGCCCATCAATGCAAACGAGTCGTTCCAGCCCACGGCAAGTTCCCAACCTTTCGTACGCAGGTTGGCACAGTTCTCATCGGGTTCTACCGCCCCAAAGACACCGGGCAGTACAATCGATTTACCCAACATGCCCTCGGTATCACGAATGAAATAGTCGCCGGTGAAATTCAAGCGATTGTCGAGGAACGACAAGTCGAGACCCACGTTCCAGGTGGCAATGGTTTCCCAAGTGAGGTAACTGGTCTTGGGGTTGGAAACGCTGGCATATTGCAATTTCGAGGTACCGTCGAGCGTATAGCTCATCGTATTGCCGGTAGAGATTTCCTCGATATAAGAATAGGCATCGGAGTCTTGATTGGCCAGTTTACCGTAAGAGAGGCGAATCTTGGCATTGTCGACTACATTTTTGATAGGCTCCCAGAAACTCTCCTCGCTGATGCGCCAGCCGGCCGATGCCGAAGGGGTGAACACCCAGCGGTGATCGCTGCGGAAACGCGACGAACCGTCGTAACGGGCACTGGCTTCGAAGAGATAACGGCCTTTGTAATCGTAGTTCACACGACCGAAGAAACCGCTGTTACGCCACTCGGAGATGGTTTGAGCACGAGTAATATCACCCGTAGCGTTGGCAAAGGTCGACATGTTCTCGCTCAACAGAGCCAGCTGCTGCAACTGCAAATAGGTGTCGCGAGAGCCACGATACTGATAACCGGCCAGAGCCTTAAAGTTATGCGCCTTGTTCCAGGTGTGGGTATAGGTAGCATAGGCATTCAAGTTGTGCTCGTTGGTCTCGTAGTGATTTTCACGATAGAAATCCTTGAAGTTACCGGTAATGATGGTCTTCTCCTCGCCCTGCTTGTTGGAGTAGTGCAGGTTGTAGTTACGCACCGAGTTGAGACGTTTGCGGTATTTGTAGCTGTAATCGACCGTCAAGACGAGGTCTTTGAAAATATCGATGTCGAAGCGGTTGCCTATGATAATATACTTTTGGTTGTTCTGATGGTGCGAACGGTCGTCGACCAGATAGGGACCGGCACCGTTGAGGGTGGTGTTGGCATGAGTTTCGGCATAGACCGGCAGCCCCTCGGGAGTCTTGGCCGGCCACGAAGCCATCAAGGTTTTGTCGACCTCCATCAGGGTCGAGTTGATGGTAGCAAGACCGCTGTATTTGTAAGACGAATTAAAGAAATTCACGTTGTTCGAATAGCGCAGCCAGGGTTTGATTTTCACATCGAGTTTGGCGCGGGTCGAATAGGTGTCGTAGGTATCGGGGGTTACGTTCAAGATACCCTCCTCGCGGTTGTACCGGCCGCTCACATAATATTTCACCCGGTCGTTTCCTCCCCGTATCGAGAGGTTGTATTCCTGTTGCGGACGGGTTTTGCGGAAGAGATAATGATACCAGTCGAAATTGGCATAGTACCGATACGAACCGTCGTCTTGCAGGACTACCCAGGGACGGTCGGGATGCTCGGTCTTGTCGTTGCGGCGCTCATACAGCATCTGCATCTCCTCGGCCGTATAGTTGGTAAAGTTGGTAGCATACTGCGAGTAGTAGGCCTTGTCGACCAGGCTCACCTGATCGTAACCCGAGGTCATATAGTCGGTCGATGTCGTATTCTGCGACCAACCGAACCGGCCGTTGAAGCTTACCGTAGCCTTACCGGCCTGGTCGGCACCCGTCTTTGTCGTAATAAGTACAACACCTTTCGACGCGGTAGCACCATAGATGGCGGCAGCCGAAGCATCTTTCAAAATAGAAACCGACTCGATGTCGTTGGGGTTGACCATATTCAGCTCGGTCACCACACCGTCGACCATAATCAGCGGGGTATTGGACGTAGAGACAGACGATACACCGCGGATATTCATATCGTAACCACCGCTGGAACGCCCCGACTGCATCGTCAAGTTCAACGAAGGATCGGCACCCTGCAAGGCCATGGCCACGTTACTTACGGGGCGGGCGTTAATCTCCTTGGCCGTAATGGTTCCCACGGCTCCCGTCAGGTTCACCTTCTTCTGGGTACCGTAGCCCACCACAACCACCTCGTCGAGCAGTTGGTCGGCATCTTTCATCTTGACAAGGACAAAGTTCTTGCCGTTGACCGAAACCGTCTGTTTTTCATAGCCGATAGAAGTGACCTCGAG
Source organism: uncultured Barnesiella sp. (assembly GCA_902471075.1). Lineage (GTDB taxonomy): Bacteria > Bacteroidota > Bacteroidia > Bacteroidales > Barnesiellaceae > Barnesiella. The sequence goes on from CABRIW010000002.1 coordinate 164,829, forward strand.
GGTCGCATCGGAGGGTACGTTTTTCATAGTAAAAGCTCCGTCCACATCGGTCGAACGCCCGATAGAGGTTCCGGCAACCTTGACTACGGCCCCGATAACGGGTTGGTCATACTTGTCAACCACCTTACCGGACAGCGAATTACCACCTCCAGACTGAGCAAACATCTGTAGACCAGACATGAAGACAATAGCCACCAGCAGGCAAGCCCATCTTCTGTGCAGTGTGTTTGTTAGTAAATTCATAATTCTTTTGATTTATGGTTTTTATTAGGTTTTTGAAGTTTCCTTATATCGTCCCGAAAAGCTGCCGGAACCAACTCTCCGGCTATCGGGTTATCAACGGTTCAACACTCTACCCTCTTTGCAGAACAGCATCAGCACCACCGTGACGGCACAAGCGGCCAGCAGCAGGATGAAACCTCCGTCCCAGCCGAAGTGCTCGAAGATATAGCCCATACCGATGTTGGCAAAGACGGCCGAGCCCAGCAGATACCCGAAGAGACCGGTGAACCCGGCAGCCGTACCGGCGGCTTTCTTCGGAACCAGGTCGAGGGCCGAGACACCAATCAGCATCACCGGGCCGTAAATGAGGAATCCGATAGCGGCCATGGCCACATTGGTCACCGTAGCCGAAGCGCTGTTCCAATAGACATACACGGCCACCATCACCAACAGCATGTAGATGATGGTCACCGGCGAACGGCGACCCTTGAAGACCTTGTCGGAGAGCCAGCCGCAGAGAATCGTACCGAAAATACCGGCAATCTCGAAAGCAAAATAGGACCAACTGCTGTTGGCCAGGTTCATCTGCTTCACCTGCTCGAGATACATCGGCGCCCAGTCGAGTACCCCATAGCGTACGAAATAGATGAAGGCATTGGCAAAGGCAATGACCCACAGCAACTTGTTGTTGAATACGTGTTTGAACAGAATCTCACGAGTCGAGAGCTCCTTCTCCTGGTCGGCCGAATAGGCTTGCATGCACTCTTCGGGTTTATAGAGCTCGATAGGCGGCAGACCGCACGACTGCGGGGTATCGCGCACCAGCATATAGGCGACTATCGCTATCAGCACGGCCACGATGGCGGGGAAATAAAAAGCACCGTTCCAATGGCCGAACACGGTGATTCCCAACACGGCCAACGGAGCCATCACGGCGCCTCCGATGTTGTGGGCGACGTTCCAGATCGACATCTTCACACCCCGCTCACGCACCGAAAACCAGTGTACCATCACCCGTCCGCACGGTGGCCAGCCCATACCCTGTACCCAGCCGTTGACAAACAGGAGGCAGAACATGAACAGTATCGAGAGTGAGCTCACGCTCCACGGGATAAGGCCCATGATGGTCATAATCACCGCCGAAGCTACCAATCCCAGCGGGATAAACACCCGGGCATTGCTGTGGTCGGAGACCGTTCCCATCACAAACTTGCTGATACCGTAGGCTATCGAAACGGCCGACAGGGCCCAACCCAAATCGGCTTTGTCGAAACCCATCTCCTCGAGAGCCGGCATGGCTATCGAGAAGTTCTTGCGCACCAGGTAGTAACCGGCATACCCGATGAATATACCGAGGAACACCTGCCATCTCAACTTCTTGTACTCCTTGTCGACCCGTTCCTTGGGAAGGGGGTCGATGACGGGAGCCGGTCTGAACAACTTCAACATATTATCCTCTATCTTTTTTGCTCTCTATCCTTCTTTCTTCCAGGCAATCAATCATGCCAAAATATAGTTTTTCGCCAAACGGGTAAAGGCTTCGACCTGGTCGGCCTCCCACTTCCGGTCCTTACCCATCTCGCGGGCCATGATCGAGGCCACCCGGGGTGCCATGTCGATAGCGGCGCGGGCATCCATAAAGAGAGCTCTCACCCGGCGGGCCAATACATCTTCGACGGTCTGTGCCATCTCTTCACGCACGGCCCAAACCACATGAGCCACCCGGAAGGTGTAACCGATATGGAGCAGGTCGCCCAGCGAAGCATCGTTCTCGATCATGGCGGCTATCTCGTCGGCATCGCTGCCATAGACGTAGTCCCACGTCGAGCGGTCTACCTGCTCGCGATAGCCGTGCAGCTTCATCTTGCGCGTCACGCACGGGCGACGTTCGAGCCCTATCAGTTCGGCCACCTTATCGACCGCATCCTCGGCCATCTGCCGGTAGGTAGTCCACTTGCCGCCGGTAATGGTGAGCATGCCCGAGTCGGAAACATATATCTTGTGGTTGCGCGAAATCTCTTTCGTCTTTTTGCAATCGCTGTGCGAGGGTGCGGCCAACGGGCGCAATCCGGCAAAGACCGACAGCACGTCGCTGCGTTTGGGCTTGCGGGTGAGGTATTGCCCGGCCTGGTTGAGAATGAAATCGATCTCCTCGTCGAGAGGTTTGGGCTCGAGCGAATTTTCATTGAGCGGTGTATCGGTCGTACCCAGCACCGCCTTGCCGTGCCAAGGCACCCCGAAGAGCACCCGACCGTCGCGGGTCTTGGGAATCATCAGGGCCGAATCTCCGCCCAGGAAAGCGGCATCGACCACAATATGCACCCCTTGACTGGGGCGTACCTTCTTGCGGCTCTCGGGCTTGTCCATCTGCATGATGTCGTCGACATACACGCCGGTGGCATTGACCACCCCTTTCACATTCACTTCGTAGGTACCGCCCTCGAGCGTATCCTCCAAAACGGCTCCCCGAATCTTGCCCGACGGATCCTTGAGCAGCGAGGTCACCTTCATATAGTTGATGCACATGGCTCCGTGGTCGGTCGCGCTCTGCATGAGCGTGATGGCCATGCGCGAGTCGTCGAACTGTCCGTCGTGATATACCACACCACCACGCAGGTGGTCGTGCAGCAGGCCCGGCAGCTCCTTCAACGTCTGTTTCTTCGACAGCGGCAGCGAACGCCCCAAGCCCAGCCGGCCGGCCAGGAAATCGTAGCAACACAACCCGATTGTATAGAACGGCTGCTCCCACCAGCGATAATTGCCTATAATGAAACGCATGTCTTTCACCAGATGCGGCGCATTACGCCACAAGCGACCACGCTCGTGCAAGGCCTCGATTACCATAGACACATCGCCCTGCTGCAAATAGCGCACCCCGCCGTGAACCAGCTTCGTACTTCTGCTCGAAGTGGCTTTGGCAAAGTCGTGCTGTTCGACCAACAAAACGCGATACCCCCGACTCGACGCATCGACTGCCACGCCCAGCCCGGTAGCTCCGCCTCCTATCACCAACAAATCCCATGGTCTCTTTTCCTCGGCCATCTCTTTTATCAAGCCCTTACGTTTCATTTTCTTATCTTTCAATTTTTGATTTCTTATCAACCTTCGCGATTCTACTTTCTTTTCGTGATACAAAGAAAATAAAAAAGGATAGATAAAACAAGAAAATATGTGAATATTTTTCGTTTCGTTTTCGTTTCAAAGATATTTCATTTCGTTTTCAAAAATATTTGTCTATATTATTTGGGCTTTATTCAAATAAATTTTATATTTGTCGTATAAATACATTATATAATATATATGCTCAGTATTGCAGAACGACACAAATACATTCTCGACAAGCTCAATTCCCAAGGATTTGTCAAGGTTCTGGATATCGCCCGCGAACTGGACGTAACCCCCGTTACCATACGAAAAGACCTGAAGCTGCTGGAAGAAAAGAAACTTTTGTTCCGTACGCACGGGAGTGCCAGCCCGGTGAATCCCCATACGGCCGACATCAATATCCACATCAAAGAGCGTATCAACAGCGAAGCCAAGCGGCGTATCGCCCACAAAGCCATCAAACTGATCGAGCCCAACGATTCGATTATCGTGGCCTCGGGCAGCACCGTCTACGCCTTTGCCGAAGAGATTACCGACGACTTGAACCTGACGGTGGTCACGGCTTCGCTCAACGTATCGACCCTGCTCAACCGGTTTGAGCATATCCATGTGATTCAGTTGGGCGGGACACTGCGCAAAAGCTCCTTCTCGGTGATTGGCGACCTGGCCACTCACGCCTTCGACAACCTCACCTGCTCCAAGCTCTTCATGGGTGTCGACGGCATCGACCTCGACTATGGTCTCACCACCTCGAACATCGACGAGGCACGACTCAACCAACGCATGATTGCCGCCTCGCTGCGCACCATCGTACTGGCCGACTCGTCCAAGTTCGGGAAACGGGGCTTCGGAAAAATCTGCGCCCTCGACCAGGTCGATGTCATCGTTACCGATTCGGGCATCTCTCCCTCGATTGCCAAAAGCATCGAAGAGGCCGGTATCGAATTGATTATTGCCTGATTTCGAATTAACCGCATTTGCCGGAGGGCATAAAGAAACGAAAGGCGCGGAACTCGGTTCCGCGCCTTTCGTTTCTTATCGTTTTTACAGTCGGTTAAGGGTGTAAATAGACCCGACGGCCTATTTCACCACCACTTTCCCCTTAACCGGATTTTTCTGTCCGATACGTACCACATACACACCCGACTCGATTTCGAACTCGTCGGTTGCACCGGCGGCCCTACGTACCACCTGCTCACGGCCCAACGTGTCGTAGACGCGTATCGTCTCGCCGCCCTGCAGATTCACCACGCGCAACCGCCGCTTTTCGGGCGAATAGAAGCGAGGCGAAAGCATTTCGTCGTCCAGCGCGCCAAACGACAGCGTGAAGCGGCCGTTTTCGTTGGCCTTATCATCGACCGTAAAGCTATACGAGCCCTCTTTCAGGTCGACCTTGGAGCCGGTGAAGTGATCGCTCAGGATTACCCGCTCGTAGCGGTCGTAGTCCGAGTCGTCGGTCAAAGCTATCTCGTAGATGCCAGCCTCGCCGGTATAGACGCCCAGCGGGGTCTCGCCCTCGACATCGGCCGTCTGGGTGTGGGCAAACCGCACCCCGTCGGTATTGTAGACGTAAATCTGAGGTACCCGCGGGTCGAAGCTCATCATCTTCAACGCATCGTTGCTCATGTCGAAGGCCATGGGTTCACCCTCTACCACATCGGCTACGAGCGATACACAGTCGCTACCGGCAGCCGGGTTGTTGCCCGATATGCTCAACCGGAGGCCGTGCGGTGCCGGCGAGGTAGTCAGCGGAATGGCCGGTTTGTCCAACGTCAGTTCTTCCGACTCGAGCAGAGTGGCCGTCTGGGTGAAGACTGCCGAGAAGGGAGCTATCGTATTGCCCTCCCACGAGTTCAAGGTGACGAAGCTGCGGGCAGCCGGGTCATACGAGTAGAGGATGTGGTCGATGCTCATCTGCTCGCTGGTGTAGGAGCAGAGATACGGGATACCGAAGAGGTTCCAGCCCATGTTCTCCTTATAGGTAAACTGGGGACGTCCGTTCACCACATTCTTCAGATTGTACTGCCGCAGATACAGGCTCTTCGCTCCATCGGCGGTCTCCTCGTAAACGGGCAGGGCCGACGAAGATTTGGTAAAGCGTACGGTCACGGCATCGGTCGCCTCGGGTGTAGCCATGAGGTAACCCACGTTGGCACCTATCTGGCTATTCTCAAAGGTCCAGTATTTGCTGTTTTGAGGAGCTACGGCACTGTACAGATCTTCGGCCCGTTTGGCCCCGTCGTACTTGTAGAGATACAACTGACGTCCGTTTCCGCTTGCCGCATTGGAGGCCTCGATGGCCTCGATGGAGTTACCGTCGATGGTAATGCCGTTTTGCAACGATCCGCCACCTACCGACAGCGAGAAGGGCAGGCCCACCATATCCCACGAAGCGGTCGAGGCATCGATGAGCGGACTCAGGTCGCGCTCGATGGCCAGATTGTAGAGCGACACGGCGTGGTTGCCGGCCCGCAATCCGGCCGCATGACGCAACAGCAGGAAGGAGGGCGAGAAGGTGCGGGTGAAGGCCGCAGTCATGCGCAGCTCGCCAGACTTGCCCACATAGACCACGCTACCGGCCCGCGGATAATCGGTATCGTTGAGGTTGACCACCAGATTATCGGCCGTATTCCAGGTTTCGAAGCAACCGTAGTCGGGACGTTGCAACCCGTCGGCACTCAGAGCCTTGTGGCCGAGCATGCGTTTATTACCCAGCACATCGCAATCGGTCGAGAGGTTGATGATATCGTCGTAGTCATTGCCATTTCTAATCTTGGGCACGGTATAGCCGTCGATAACCGTCGTACCGTTTGCTCCCGGCTCCTGCAAGGCACCCAGGCTGAAGAGCGGGGTGTCGTCCCGGTCGGAGAGCTGGTAACGCAGATGGGTCTCGTCGGGCAGATAAGTGGCCACATAGTGCGGTGTATAGGGAGCACCGTCGACCGTCGTGGCCGTACCATTGATCGAGTTGACAACCCGACCTTCGCCTGCGATCTGGGTGCCCTCGCCCACGGCGGTCACATGCACGGCAGCACCATGCTCGCCCAACTCGACGGCATGCGAGGCCACCTCGTTGTCGTGCAACAGCACGTTGTAGAGCAATCCGTCGCTCTCGACAGCTACCCCGTCGGGGTTCACATTGTCGTAGATGACACTGTTGGTAATGGCAAACGAGTCGGCTGCAATCACGGCCGGACTGTTTTTGCCGCCCTTGATGTAGAACCCGTTCAACTCGGCCCAGTTTTCGACAACCGTTCCGGCCAGACGGTCATTGTCCGAACGGACAACCGGCACGCCTTCGGCTTCGACCGAGAGGATACTGTTGGGAGCATTCTCCTCGAGCAAGCCCTGGCGTTGGGTTATCGAGGTCTCGTTGGTACCTCTGAAACCGCCATAAACCTTCACATTGGCCATCCATTGCAAGGTAGTGGGCAACACATAGTCGCCACCGGCCACCCACACGGTACCGTAGGTTCCGCTCTCTTCGGGGTCGCCCGAGTAGTAGGCCGAGTAGACAGCCTCCTGCAAGTCGCCCATGGCATCGTCCCAGCTCGAGCCCAACCCGTAACCGTTGGGCTTTACATAGAGGTTAGGATAGAACAGCCGCTGGTACTCATAGGCCCCGATGTCGATACTGTTACCGGCAATACGGCGACTGCCGCTGGCATCGACAAACATCACGCGGGCCAACGAATCGCCGGCAGCTACCGGCTCCTCGACCGAACCGAAAGGATAGTAGGCAAAGAGGTCGGTATACCAGCGGTCGTTCTCCTCCTTGTCATAGGTCTCACCCGCCATGTACCGGAAACCGGTATTGATGAGCTTACGTCCCGGACGTATGCCATATTTCTTGTTCAGCGGTTCCGACTCGTCGGGAGCCTCGAAACGAGGACCATACGACATGTTTTCGTTGTCGGAACTCAAGGTCTTGTTCAGATTGGCAGCCTTGTCGCCCAGCACCACGCGGGCCGAGGGGTTCCAATAGGCATACACGGCATTGGGGACTTCGGCACTCTCGTCGGCGATTTGTATCGCGTTGCTGTAGAGCGTGGTATTGTCGACATCGAGCTGGTGGGTCAAGTCGCTGGCCGACGGGGTCTGTCCGGCGTAGTTGCGCCAGAAGATGTTGTTATATACCTGCAACGGATCGGCAGCCGAAGCTCCGCGGGCATAGAGACCGCCCCGGGAATTGTCGGCGATGGTGTTGCTGATGATATTACCCGAGCCGTTCATGGCGATACCCCAGGCTTCGTTGGTATGGAATACCGAGTTGTAGATATATCCCTTGTTCAGGAATACGGCCGCACCCTGCTCGCCGGCTGCCCGGTTGGAGATGAACATGCTGTTGCGAATCGTCGTATTCGTGTTACCCGCATAAATGGCGGCACCGGTCGCCCCCTCGCCCGTAGCATCGGAGGCATTCCCCTCGAGGAAGGTGATACCTTCTATATATATGGGGGCCTGTTCGCCATTCTCGCCGGCGGTATCCATCGACTTGTCGATGTACACGAGGTGTTTCGAGTCGTCGCGATTGCCCCGGATATAGGTCGGGTACAGAACCGGATCGCGCAGGTTGTCCATGGTCACGTCGGTACCGGTGATGTTGTCGGGATAGCCGCCCCGGAAGGTCAGGCTCTTGGTCATGTTGCCGAGATTCTCGACATAGGGTTTCGACACGACAAACGAGTAACCGCCCTCTTCATCCTTCAAGTAAGGCACATATTCGCCCGAAGCAATCTTGATATACTTGTCTTTCTGGTTAGGACTGAGCAACAGCACCTGTATGGCCTGGTAGATGTTCGAGGTAGCCTGTTCCCACGATACACCGTTGTTCTCCTTGTCCGATACGGTCTCGGTACTCTTCACATACAGGATGTTACCGCCGAAGGGTGTGAGCGATACCGACTCGTACTCATAGGCACCGATGTCGATGACACCCTCTTTCCACTCCTTCACGTCGATCATGTCCACACCATTCTGTTTAATAATGTGGTAGGTATCGGGCTCTTTGGTGATACGCCACTTGCCGTTGAGGGTATCGGGTACATTCTCGCGCCCCCACTGGTTCTGTGCGGCATAATAGCCCTTACCCGAACCGTCGAGCACCACGGGGTCGGTGGTGATGGTCGAGCTCTGTACCGACCCGTCGGGGTTCATCACGATGTTCGTATTCAGTTTGCGGGTACCGCCATTGGTACCGCGGTTGACGAGCGTCGAGAGCGAAGGCAGCGAGAAGTCGGCCATGGCGAAGTAGTTTTCGGCACCGGCATAGTCGCTGGGGAATCCGAAGCGCGGCCCCATCACTGCAGCGTTGGCTTGGTCGAGGAATACCTCGAAGTTGCCTACCGACTCGTCGACATCGGCAGCCGAGGTTACAATCTCCCAGTTATCGGTATTGATGCACTCGGCATCGTCGTTACCCCAGAGAACCGTATTGGTGAGGTTGTTGCCCGTAGCCGACGTCGCATAGACGGTGCAGCCTGTCGCGGCCCCATCGCTCGAGTTGCGCACGATGGTGTTGTTGACCAGTTGCGACTCGGTACCCGTCTCGGCATAATAGCCCGAGCCTACGGATGCCGTATTGTTATATATCACGGTGTTGACAATCTGCGAACGGCCACCCTCGCGCAGGTAGATGGCACCGCCCGATTTGCCGGAAGCCGAGTTACCGCCCAGGATAGAGCCGTAAATCTCGATGTCGCTGGCATACACGGCACCACCGCCGAAGTTCGACTCGTTGAGCAGCAACTGGCAGTTGCGCAGGGTGATGGGCGACAAGGCACACAAGGCACCGCCGCCGTGGTCGGCACACAAGGTGTTACCCTTAATCAGTTTCAAACCGTCGAGAAGCACCCGTTCGCTGGCATTGGCATCGTTGTAATAGGCCACATGAGCCGTACCGGTGCCACCGCCTACATCGCCCGAGAGAATCGTCTCGTTGGAGTATTCGAATTCTTCGAGCAAACCGTTTCCGTTCCAGTCCTGGCGAGGCCGTTCGCTGGTAAAGGATTCACCGGCGTAGTATTGGTCGGAGAGCGAGAAGCTCTCGGTCTTGTCTTCGGTTACAATATTGATGTCTTCGGTCAAAGCAGTCTGACCTTCCTGATTGACATTATTGATAGATATATCGCTGATGGTTACTGTATAGGCAGCTTGACCATTGTAATAGGGAGCTACGGTAACAACAGAAAGCATATCTCCACTGGCAAGAGGAGTACCCGAATAGTCAGAAGCAGAAACCGCAGTCCCGTTGACATAAACCTGTCCCGAATATAAGTCGGCTGTCAGGCTATAGTCTCGATTCGTACTTATTCCCGAGGGTATCGTAAACGTGAGGCTCTTCCTCAATCCGTCGACGGCATAGAGTTGCAGTTGCATTTGCGAAGTACGGGACCCGACATTCAAAGACGAGAAGCGGACTGTCGCATGCAGGTATCGGGAAGCACTGTTGTACTTATTGAACTCCACAGCCTGTGGGAAACGGAAGTAAGCTCCCAACCGTGTATTATAATAAGCATAATACCAACCCGTACTCCGACGAGTATTACTCAACTCAACACCATTACTCCCCGAAGTTCCAATCGAGGCTCTATTGGCATTAGGACAATATTGCATTCCATACTCACCGGCCGTATTGCCAACGGCAGCAGTGTTGGAGATATAGCTGCTATATGTACTACCTTGGCTGGCCTGCGAGAGATTATCCATCGAAATCAAACTGACCGGAGTAGGATCAAAAGTAGTCGTAATCACATCGGTTGCCACTATCTCGGTAGCTGTTGTCGTAGCCGACTTGCGATTGTCGATAGTAGCGCTGTACAGAGTCGTTCCGGCAGACAGCCCTGCGACTCGAATATTTTCAATAACAGGAGCCGTATCCCGGTCGGTATTACCGATAGCCAGGAAGCGCAAGTCATACACATACTCGGTAGTCGAGTCGGTCGAGATAACCGGCAAGGCCAGTTCATCGGGAAGATTTATACCATTGACCAAAACTTTCAGAGACGAAGCCGAAGTCTCGTCGGTGACAAAGTGGAGGAACCACGAAGCGGGTTCGTTGGACAAAGCCTTTACATCGGGATGGAAGGTAATAGTACCGTCGCCACCCAGCGTATAGCTGTAATTGTCCTTGTTCCAGGTGCCGGTAGCGTCTATCCGGTTCGACGGATCGGTCTTGAACTGTTCGATCCAACTCTCGTAATAGGGCAGATTGCTTCCTCTGAAACCACCGTAAATCGAGGTATAGCGGTTGAGCACAAACGAAGCTCCCGTGTTGTCGGCCTTGACTGCCGTCTTGGGATTGAAGGTTCCCTTCGACACCCATATCTCGCACTTGCGATTGGCGGCCTGGGGATCGTTGACGAAGTTGGCATCGTTGGCAAAGTAGTCGAGTGCCTGTTGAATATCGCCCAGCGCATTGCGCCAACTGTGACCGGTGGCCAATCCCTGTGCCGTTTGCGACACATACAGGCGATAGACACCCTGCCCACCCTGCTCGGCATCGGTCTCACCGGAAGGCTCGATAACCAGAGGTCCGTTGTAGGTCAATGCACCCACATCGAAATAGTCGCGCAGAGCAGAGCTATCGGGTTCGTAGTAGCGGTTGGTACCCAGCAGGTCGAGCCGCGAAATGTGCAATGCCTCCATCAGGGCGGCATCGGGTTGCTCTACCCGGATACCCGAACGAATGAGCGACGAGATGCGCTTCAGCGTGTAATCGTGATTGTCGGGGTCGATAAAGCCCGGCGTGTTCAGACCCACGATAGTCGAGGTATTGGCGTTGAGACTCGTCAAGGCCATATTGCCGTAACCGATTACCTTGAGCCCCTCGACGGCACAATGGCTGAAGATATAGCTCTGGTACTTCACTCCGGCAAAGGTAGTATCGACCTCTTGCGACATGTTGCCGTAGATGTTCTTACCGTTGCCCGAATCGTTCATCCAGAATACCGAGTTGAGAACGATAGGCTTGTCGGCTACCGAGATACCGCCGCCCACACCGTCGCTCGTCGAGGTGTTGCCCACTACGGTACAGTTCACCACCATCGAGTTGTCGTCGGCATAGATACCGCCGCCGTTGGCACTTTCGTTGGCATAAATCACCGAACCGGTGACGCGTCCGCCCGGAGCCAGATACACACCGCCACCCTTGTCGGATGCAGCACAATCATAGACAATACAGTTCTGCAACAAGCCGTTGGACGTCACCTTGGCACCACCGCCCGACTGCCATTCGGCATCGGAGGGGTGGTTGGCGTTACCATTGACTATATACACACCGTCGAGCGTGGCAATCTCGGGGTTGGGGTCGTCGTAATAGGTAGCCCCTTCGGCCGGTACCGACGCATTGTCGCTGTGCTGTTTCATACCGAAGGTAACCACGCGATAGACATCCTCTTCGGACGAGCTGCCCACCATACCGCTGAATACAGTCCGGTTCAACTGAATGTTGCGCCCCTCGACCGTCTCGTTATCGTCGGCTCCGGCAAAACCGCCATAAACCTCGATACCGGCCGGTATGATAAAGGTAGTCGTACGCGGCTGGTCGGGCAGCACGGCATCGGTCGGGTAATAGGTTCCACTGGCAATATGTACCTGTATGCGGGAGATATTGCGGTATTTGCCTCCATTGTATGTATCCTTGTTGTGGATGATATATCCGGCCCAGTTGAGTGCCTTCTGCAATTTGGCCTCACAGGCGGCATTGGTCCACGACGAGCCGTCTACCGTACCGTTGGCGGCCTTGGTCACATAGATGACACCCACCTCCTCGCCATCGATTGTCTTGATAGCCGGCAAGATAGGCTCGCTCTGGTCTATCTCGTAGGCACCGATATCGATCGAGCAGTCTTTGAAACGGTCGGTATAGTCCATATCGGTCTCGGGCAACGTAATCCCCTCGGGGTTGTTGTTACCGGCATTGATACAGGGCGACGTACCCTGCAGACGATAGTTGGCATCCTCCTTATTGGCAGGAGTACGATCGACAAACTGGGGATCGGCCGTAATCAATCCTTCGACCGTGAGATTGCCGTTATTGATATACCCCCTCGACGCAGGCACACAACAACGGCTCAAGGTCATGGTACAATTGGCGGCTTTATAAATCTGGTAACTCGTTTGATTGCTTGCTCCCGTATTGTGATAGACTATCGTATTGTAGATTTTCATCTCACTGGCACCGCCCCCATTTTCCAAGAACCAGTTACCACCATAGATAGCTCCCACCGAACCCGAGTTGTCGGACACCGTATTGTTGTAGAAGCTACCTACTTCGAGATAAACGGCCGAGCCCCATGCGGTTCCCGTGTTGGCTACATTGCCCACAAACACACAGTTATAGGCCGTACCGGCACGCATATAGATGGCACCACCGTAATTCTCGCAATACTGGGGGCCCAACTTGTTGCTGAAGAACGAACAGTTGGAGAAGACACCATCGTTACAGAAAGCGGCGCCACCACGTCCTTGCACGGCATTAGGGTTGTCAGCGGGACCCGCTCCCGTCGAATTAGGTACATAATTGATATTGTTGCGAATCACACAGTTCTCGAGACGTCCGTTCTTGCGCAGGGCCACACCGGCACCACCATCCTTACCGTGGTTGATGCGGGTACGTCCGTTCTGTATGGTAAAGCCGTCCCAAATAGTCTCTATGACAAAGGGGTTGAGCGGACGATTGGCCAACTCGGTACTCGACAAATAGCTGAAATTGCCTTGTTTCGTACGTTCATAATAGGGGAAAGGTTGCGTCAATACCCGACGGGTCTTATTGGCAGCCACATACCCAGAATTCAACTCATAAGAGTTTTGTTCACTGAATCCGCAAATAGGCCCGTAGAGCGAATGGTTCTCGCCGGTGGCATCGACCTGAGTCGCCTCGGCGGTAGTCATGGTTTGAATGACAGTCGTATATACCCGGGGGTTACGCTCCTCCTTACCGGGTGTACCGGTACCGGGGAATCCGCCATATACCTGCACGGCATCGCGCATGAAGAATCCGCGACGGCTGGTATATTCGCCCTCGGCTACCCACACCTCGACCAAAGCCGTAGTATCGACCTCGGGAATATTGATAGAAGTTCGTTGTTGATTGCTCCATCCGGCCAATTCGTAATAACTCAACGGCGTGTAGGCAATGGATCCGTCGGCCTCCTTTTTCAACGAAGCCTTGTAAGCCATGTTCACCGCATATTGCAAACCGGTAATGTAGTCGGTAGCGTCGTTGCTGTTATACTCGATCTGGTCGTAAGGCAGACCGTCGTCGAAGCCGTACCAGGCGTTACCGTTGATGGCGTTGGACCACGACGAACCGTCGCCCGTACCAAAGTAGGTCGTCTGGGGGTTCGAAGCCGTACCGGCCGGACCGCTGCGTACATAGACTACCGACCCGATGGGGTTCAGACAGGTGGCCTCGTAGGCACCTATATCGGGAGCACCACCCACTACGTAGTGGTGACCGGTGATATCGGCATCGAGCAACAGGTCGGGATCGCCCACCACGCTTTCGTCGCCGGCAATTACCAACGGCGATTCGCAATTGGGCTCAAACCGCGCAGGACCACCCAGCGGAGTATCGTAGCCGCTGGCTACCGCACCTACGCTACGGGTAGGGTTGACAAAGGCGGGATACATGGGGTCGCCCGGCACAATGCTCAACTGCAGGTTGTCGCTCCAGAGGGCCCACCCCTCAGGGGCGTATTGTATGGCATTGTTTCGGATGTCCATACTCGTGGCCATTCCCGTAATTTGCAAATCGGTAGCAGCAATCGTACCGGTCGAGGTATTGCCCCACAGCACCGAGTTGTAGAGCATCAACTGCCCGTCGGCGGCACAGATGCCCGGGGCGTTGTTGTGAATGACGGTACAGTGGTTCAACCGGGCATCGTTCTTGAGCACTACGGCCGCATTCAAGGGGTCGCTGCTCAATCCGGTATTGGTATTGTTATTCACTACCGTGTTGGTCATCACCAGTTTTTTCGTGGCACCCAGCATAGTGACGCCGGCACCATTGGTAGCGATATTGTTCTCAATCATACAGTTACGCACATACAGCGTACCGTTTTCGTGGAGGATTCCACCTCCCGACTTGATGACCGAGGATCCGTCGGCAGCATCGCCGTTGACAATGTGGAAACCGTCGATGACAGCCGTACCTTCGTCCGACATGGTCACCACGTGATACAGATTGCCTCCGGCCAGGGTACCGTCGAATACGGTGCGGTAGTCGACCGGGTTGCGCATGGGTTCGGCATCGCCGCCTCCGGCGGGAACAAAGGTCTCACCCTCGGTCGTCGACCCCTCGGTGCCAATAAGTTTGGAGTTAAAGCCGCCATACAGCGAGACTCCGCCCCGCAAGATTACCGACGAAGTGCGACGGTCGCTGCCCACAGCCCGCCATACGGGGTGGATAACACCCTCTTTGACCCACACCTCGCGAGGAGCTCCGGGGTACTCGGTAGCCGGAAGCGAAGCCAGATATTCGAGAGCCTGGTTGCCCGAAATCATGGGCGAATCCCACGAGGCTCCCGACAGGTCACGGTCGGTGGCGGGATCGACAAAGATAACCAGCTTCTCCACGCCATTGTCCTCGATTACACTATATTGTATCGTCGGCCTATCCGAGGTGAATGCACCCAATACACGAGGCTCGACGTATGCCTTGCTCAAAATATCGGTGGCCGGTATATAGAACTGCATGTGTACCGGGGTGTACCGTACGTAAGGAGCGTCGGACGAAGTGCCGCCCTTTCGCTGCAAAGTCGACTGGTCCGACGGTATCCACCACTGCACGTCGTAAATGGTGCGCAGCACGCCGTCGAGAGTCTGTGTACCGGCCACATCGTCGGAGGCCGTCTGATAGACTCCGGCCGCACCGTTGACCACATCTACTCCATCGACTGCGGGATTGGAGAACTCGGGATAACTGGAGTTGAACTCCGTAGACGACGAAGTGCCTTTCGCATTCTGGTCGGCCAGAGCGTATGTTTTCTGGGTCACGGTATTGACGCCCCAGATGGTGTTGGAGAGATTTTGCAAAGCCGTATTGTAGACCTGTATCGAAGCGGGAGCCGAAGCTGTGGCCTGACGGCCGTTCTCGCCGAAGAACTGGCGGGTGTGCTCGATGGTGGCATTGCCCCACAAAACCGTGTTGTACACGATTCCATAGCCGTCGACCACCATACCGCCCGAGTTACCGTCCTGGTCGGAGGCTACGGCCGTACAATAGTTTTTCACCACCGTCGACGAGGAGATGCCTCCCACCCGGTCGAAGTAGATGGCACCGGCATCGGAGGCCGCCGTGTTGTTCGAAACCAGCACATCGCTCAATACCCCCCGATACATGTTCTCTTGCATCTCGTCATAGTCGGGGTTGTTGTACTCGGCCTCATCGACATAGATACCGGCACCCACACGGGCCGTGTTGTTGGTGACAATCGTACGGAATACCGTACCGTCGCCCAACAGGTACACACCGCCGCCGAAGCCGTTGCGCACCTGTACACCCGGCGAAGCGTTGCGCATGACCAGGCTGTTGGTCAGCATACCGCCGTTATTCATCATCACACCGCCGCCTCGGGTCAGTGCATAGTTCTGGTAGATAATACAGTTCGATACAACACCTTTCTCGACAAGGTAGACGCCGGCGCCCATACGGGTCGACTCGCCCCGTTCGCCATAGTCGGCACAACCGCCGGTAATCACCACACCGTCGAGTGTAGTCTCTACGGTAAGCGGTTTAGCTGCCACAGGCTCGTATTGGGTCGTGCGTTCGTAGAAGCCTTCCGAGGCAAACCACACCACGTGGTAGGAGTTGCGCCCGTAGTACGACTCCCAGCGCTGGCTGCCGGCATTCCACCGCCAGCCCTTCTGGGCATCGTCGTTGTGGTCGACGTCGCCGCTGAAGATCGTACGGTTCGCAAAGGCCCACGGTGCATCGGAATGGTCGGGGTCGAGCGGACGGGTCGTGCTGTTGTTGATGCCTTCGTCACCGGTCTCTCCACGGAAACCGCCGTAGACCGAGATACCGCTGCGCATCACAAACGAGCGGTGACGCTCGGTATTTCCTTTCGTACCCGTCTCGTCGGTAAAGGCGGTAGTCGGGTAATAGGTACCGCCGGCTACCCACACCTCGCCGATGACCTTGCGGGAATACAGTTGGTCGATGGCCATCTGCACATCTTGCAGAGCCAAACGCCACGAACTGCCGTCGCGCACCTCGCCCGGCGAAAGTTCGGGCTCGTCGTCCCGAAGCTGGCGCACATACAGGATGTTACCACCCGCTACCGGCTGGTACTGATAGGCACCGATGTCGAGCGACTGACTGACGACACGCGGACTGCCGGCTATATCGAACGATACGTCGGTACCGTAATAGATATTCAAGGTCGTCATCCACGAACTCTCGGCATTGGAGAGGAGGGCCGAGTTTTGCTGCAACAGGAACGACGGAGCCAAATCGGCATAGGCCGGGGCTTGTATCACACCCACTTGTGCCGTAGGATTCACAAAGTTGGGCGTCTTGCCCACCTGGTCGTTATAGGGCTCCAACGAAATATTGTCGGTACCCTCTTCTTCGTTCCAATTCACAATGGCACAGTTCGACACGTTGCCGGTCAACGCTCCGAATCCGCTCAATCCGACATGGTTCAGGGGGTCGATACTCCAAACGACCGTATTGGATACGGTAATCGACGTACCCGGCATATCGGTATCGTCGGGACGACCGATACCGTACAACTGGTTGTTGACAACGGTATTGTTGACAATCGACGTAGCGTCGTAGGCGCAGATACCGCCACCGTTATTATTGTAAATCAAATTGTTGAATATCACACCGGTTTCGGAATAGATACCTCCGCCATAGCCATAACCGTAGCGGTTGAGGGCCGAGTTGGAGACCATCACCGACCCGTAGACGAAACAACGCTGGGAGTCGGATCCGCTGTTTTTCCGAATATAGACGGCACCACCCCGTGCGGCAAAGTTGTAGTTGAGCAGACAGCGTTCTATACCGCAGCTCGTACCGTCCAGCAACACACCGCCGCCATAACCGGCCTCGCCGGTACCCGAGGCCGAACCTCCGGTAACGGTAATACCGTCGAGAGTCACGTCGACACTCGAGGGGTCGAAGGTCACGACCGTATTGAGGTTGTCGGCACGTGTCGTATTTTGCGACGGGTCGAGCGAAGCCACCGTGGTGTCATCGCCCAGGTTGTCGTTGCCCAGGCGGTCGCCCGAGAATATGGTCTGGTAGGCAAAAGCCCACGGCTCCTGCCGGTTACCCGAGTAAACATTGCCATACACCCGCTCGTCGAGACTGTTCTCGCCGGCATAAATCAGGGTGCCCAAATCGTCGAATACCTGCCCGCGGAAACCGCCGTAAACCACAACCTGGTTCCCTTTCAGCACAAACGAGGCACTGCGCTCGTCGCCGGGAAGCTGGGGCTCGGTGGGCACGTAAGTACCGGCAGCCACCCAAATCTGCAAGGTAGAGTTGATGTTGTTCCACGTATCGGTCGACCGGAGTATCATCTGCAAGTCGGAACCCTTGGCCGCATTGGCCCACGACGAACCGTCGAACGTACCGGCCCCCTGGGGCGATACGTAGATACGCCGCACATTATAGGCCGGCCTTGCCGGATTGATTGTTGTCTGGGCATAGACCGTCGCCCCGTCGAGCGACAGCACCAGCAGCAACGCCACACCTGCCCATTGCCCGAAGCTCCGCGTCGCAGCAGAGACCCGAGCCGCAAAATTTCTGAGTCTTATAGTCATTCCGTACCACATATCTTCATCCTGTTTTATACCGATGCGGTCCATCGATAATTATACTCTGTTTGCGAAAAACCTACCACATTGAAGCGCAGCAGATAGTAAGGCGCCACAGCCAGGTCGGCAGGCGTATCTATATGCACGTTGTAAACCGTTTTCTGCTCGTAGCCATCGGTATAGGTACTCGACACGGTCAACTCGACATCGAGCGACCCGCTGTCGTACAGATAGCTGTCGAACCGTCCGTTTATCCAGGCGGCCTGACCCGGACCGCTGTTGCCCGTGAGGGTTACCGTGTGCGAGGGGTCGGGCGTGTTGGCATGCACGTCGAAGAAGAACCCCGCCCGGGGCACATTCTTCAGCAGCAGCGACGTCACCCGGGCCGAGACACAGTCGCCGTGCGGCTTCAGCCCCTCTTGCCGGGCATTGTAGTTGGTGATGGCCGTACCTATGTTGTACATGATATCGACCTTCGAGGCCACCAGTCCGGCATCGATCAGGCCCGAGTGTTCCTCCTTGGTCATCTCGACATCGAGCAACTGACCGGCAAACAGGTCACGCGACGGGGTAGCTATCGTGGTGAGTGCCAGCACCTCGTCGACAGTCGAGAGGTTTTGCCACTCGTCGTGCCTGCCGGCATTGACAATGGCATAGAACGAGGCCACGCATTCGGGCGCCACGATTCCCTGAAATACATAATAGTCGGTACTCTCGGGCACCTCGATGTAGAAGTGCTCCATATAGGCAGCCCCTCCCTCGAGAGGTCTCACATACATAAACAGGTGGATGTTCTTGATCGAGCCCGGCAGGTCGGGCGATGTGCCCGGGTCGCCCGGCAGGTCTACCGACCTCGTCGTATTCTGGCCCGTATATATACTCAAGATCATACTCGACGTCTTTTGCGGTGTCGGCACTACCTCGGGCAGCATCGAGCTCTCTCGATGGCAACCGGTCAACAGCCCGACAAGCGACAAAAGCATTACTATCGTATATTTCCGTTTCAAGGCAAATCTCTTTTTGAAGTATATAAAAAACTAAAATCCTATTCTCGTTAAGGTGCAAACTGTCACATATCTACATCGATATTGCCACCCGGCTTCCAGTCGATGGTTACCGCCACGGTAGCCTGCAGGTTGTGGCCGATGTCGATACTGCCGTCGTCGCGCACCACGCCGTATATATCGAGGCTTTGGCCGGCTTTCAACGGCTCCGACAGATTGATTGTATTTCTTGTTATCTTATCGTCTATGGTCACATATACATCGGTATTCCAGATGGAATTCTCGTCCGATACACTCTGCTCCCACGACCCGGTCTGGCTGCCCGGCTTGTCTTTCGACGGGAACGACATCGCTTCGAAAAGCGCCAGCCCATTTTCATCTTTCCCCGTTTCATCCATCAGCACGACCACGGGGCGATCGTACTCATACACACTGTCTCGGCAAAAAAAGCCAGTGGCCGTCTGGTTGATGTAACCCACCACCCGTTTTACCGGCACGACAGGGTTTGTCCCATAACTAAGGTGTAATCTGGTTTGTGAGAAGCAAGGTCTCAATACGACCTCGACATACTGGTTGCGGTCGGCTATCGTAAACTGTTTTCTACCCACGTAAAGTTCCGATCCATGCGACGATACCGTATCGGCTGCCGATTCATAGGCCAGCTTGTAGCTGCCCGGCTCGACCGCGAGGTCCGAGGCCACTACACTGCTGCCGCCCGCAATATTGGCAATGGCAAAGTGGTGGTAATCGTCCATCGGCAAGGATATGGAATAGACATTGTCCGACGGCATATCTCCCCGCTCGACATGGCGGTGATAGGTGAGCGATTGGCCCCCGTCGTAAAAGTGCATGTTCAGGTTGTCCATGCTGCCCTTGAATGTCTGGGGCAGAGCATCCCGCTCTATCTTGTATTTGACGGTGAAGTTGTTACAATCGGACATATTGTCGTCGATACAACTGCTCGACAACAGCAACAGGGCCGCCGACAGACCGCCAATCATCCAATGTTGCAAATCACCTGTTCTCATCTTTTAATTTTTTTTTTTGAAGGAATATCTCCGGCGGGCCGGGACCAGAGCCTGGCCCGCCGGAGATGAAAAATTTTTATTAGTTTATTTATTTGTATTCTTCAAGCGATTATTCGCCCAGCGTTACATCGATAACAATACCTTGTTTCCACTCAACATCTACGGCCAGAGCCAGTTCCAGACGCGGGTTGATCAGGTCGGGAACCGTGTTGTAGGCTTTTGCCAGCGAGCTGATGGTCAGGTTTACCGTCGTGTTGTAGTCTTGTTGGAGCACGCGGGTTACCTCAGCAACATTGGTATTGTAAACCAGTTTACCAACCAGATAGAACGTACCACCCTCGGGAACTACGTTGCCATCGAGGCCGTAGAATTGAGGACCGTCGTTGTAAATCTCGAGAGCGATGTTGGGCGTATGACCCGGGTCATCCTGGGTACCGCTGGTGCATTCGGCCGTTTCGGGCAGCAAGCAGTACATGAACGGAGTGATTCCGTCGTAGCTGGGTGCAGTAGCCGAAGTCAACTCATAGTCGGCTTGTTCCAGACGGGTATCGTAAACCACCTTCGAATAGGTGTCGCCATCCGAGGGGTGCATCTCCCAGTCGAGCTTATCGGGCAGACCGCCTACCAGGATACCTTTCACGATGAAGTTGTGGTTGGCCAAGGTTACCTTCGTTTGCTGACCACCTACCGTACCGGCAGGAATCGTAGTGCCATCGGCTGTTTTGATAGCGGCTTTCACATCGAGACGAGCTACACCGTAGTTGACGGTTTTGTTCAGGGCAATCTGAGTCGTGCTGGGCGAGATAACTTCACGAGTACCAGCGAGAACGCCATTCGTCCACTGAGCAAATGCAGGCACAACCGTGTAAGCTACGGGATATGCGTTAGTCCAATAGTAGAGCGAGGCCGGATAGCTGTATGCCGTTGAAGAAGCAGCAGCTACGATACCCGAACCACCGGGGCCGTTCTCGTCGAACTTGATGATACCGTTCTCCAGTTTGTAAGCACCTTTCGGCAGGTTGACCGGGAAATCTTTATAAGCATCTTTAGCCAACTCGGTAGCCATGTTGTCAATCGAAGTCTTCACGGCATCGGCTCCCGTGATGGTGCTCAGGGTAGTACCCAACTGATTCGTCAGATATTGCAGAGCCAGTTGCAGGTTCTTGATTGATGCGCTGTTGAACAAATAGTAGTTGTCGCGAACTTCCTCGGCAGCAGCCAGGTCATCGGCGGCCAAACCGGCAATCCAGTTGTTCAGAGCGTCGGTTACATTGGTTTTCCAGGCAGCAATCAGGTCGGCAGCCGTCGAGTATGCGCCACCCGTGTAAGTACCCTCTTCGATGTTTTCGAGCGTGAAGGCGATGTCGGCAGGAGTCATGGCCGTAACCGATGCATCGGGAGTCATGTTCAGCACACCTTTATATTCGGCAGCATGGTTAGCCTCGCCGTAGAACAGGAAAGCTACATCGCCGGCAGGGATAGCTACGTCGGGGAAAGTCTGTACGAAGTTGTCGGTATTCGTCCCGATCGTGGCACCCGTCAACTGGGTAAGACCGGCCAATACCGAATTTTCGGCTACATAACCTTCGGCAGTCAGGTTGAAGAAAGGCATCAAGCGCAGGTTCTTCATACCCTGGAAATTCTTATTGAGCTGAACATCGGTACCCGTTGCCCGAGAAACGGGGGTAGGGATAGCAAACGAAAAGCTCGTTTTCACAGCATCGCGGTCGCCCACGGGAGTAGTCCCGTTGGGAACCACCTCGTCGTTGGTACAAGACGACAGTACCATGGCAGCAGCAAACATCACCGAGCCTGCTTTTGCCCATTTTGTTTTCATTGTTTTCATGCTTTTAACTGTTTTGTGTTAAAAATTGATTAGTCGTTTTCTATATTTTTCACGTTCTGAATGGCCATTTTGTCCCCAAACTCTGCGGCTTGTCTAAATAAGGTGAGTGCATGGTCCTTGTCCCCCTTACGATAGTAGGCTGTAGCCAGTGTGTTCAAACTGCGTTTGTCGTCCTGTATCGGTTGCAGCAAGGCGATAGCCCCCTCATAATCCTCACGTTCAATCAGTTGTTGTGCCTGATTGATTTTAATCGCATTCGAGTCGGGTACCGAGGTATAATATACCCGCATGTATCCCGAGTTACGTTGCTCGGTAAATACCGACTTCAACATCTCGGCAAAGGGTTTTCCGTCCTCGAGACGACGCAGCAGCCACTCCCGCCGATTGGGGTCGGGGGTGTTGTCGATGATGTCGAGCATCCGCTCCTTGCAGTCGAACGAACTGGCCTCGACCATGTCGCGCAATTCGCCCCAAGCCTCACCGCCGTTGGCCACCTCGTAGGTGCTGTCGGGCAGCTGCAGATAGCTGTTCACATACTCTTTCAACACCTGGGCACGAGCACCGGCCAACCGTTCGTTGCGGAGTTTGGGACCCTCGGGCGAGGCAAAACCCACAATCAATATCTTGCCTACATCCGACCGGTCGTCGGCGTAGATCTGTTTCAGTATGTCTACAATCTTGTCGAGTGTCTCGGCATTGTTCCTATAGTCCCGGCGCAGGTCCGACTTGTCGAGGGGGAAGAATACCTTCAAGGCCCCCTTTTCACGCCACACCTTCATCCCTTCGGAGTAAGGCTCGTAGGCCGTCATCGGGAAAAGCACCTTCTCGACCTCGGCCAACCGCTCGGCCACACTGGGTATGGGCGGTACCGGCTCCACCTGCGGCTGATACGGAGGAGCTACCGTTACCTCGCGACACAAGGCTATACCCGGCAGCGGCGACACCCGGCAGCATCCCTCTCGCTCACGTGCCAGGCTCAACTCGACGGGAGTTTCGCTCATCCACGGTTCGTAGGGCAACACCACCGCATACTTCACCTCGCTCCCGTTAACCGTCTGGTAGGGAACAGGTTCATACGTTTTCCCGGTCAGCACCTCTTCGCGGCGGCGCAACTTCTGCTTGCGCTTGCCTACGATTTCGATTTCGTCGAGAGCTACCGAGTCCGACTGATTCTTGAGCACCGGGGTTATGCGCTGTACATAATCCGAACCTACGGTGCGGTCGGGAATCGTCATCGTGAAATCGACATACACACTATCGCCTGAACGGTGTATCGACGCATCGTCGATTTTCACCTCGGCACCGGCAAAAAAGAGGGTACAAACGAATACCGGCAGGAATACAATATATCTCTTCATGGCTTTCACTTCAATATATAGATTATAGAAATAGCGGCTTCGGTCGGTGCCAGATAGCCTTTGTGACCGTCGCCTATCTTGTTTCCGCACGTGCGGCATTCGTAATAATCGAAGGTATTATACTTGTAACCGACACCGATACTTCCCTCGATGCTCCACCGGGGGCTCAATATCCATTGGTAGCCATACGACAGACCGGCGCCGTAGGTATTCCCCTGGTAGCGATACTTCTCCACGTCGGGGAATGCCCCGAACAGGAAGGGAACCTGCCCTGCATTGAAATGGGTATAGAGCAGATGAAGCCCGAAAAAGTGTCCGTTGAAGGTCTGGCACAACCAGTAGCGCACTTCGGGTTGTACCCGTATGTGCTTCCATTTACGATTGTCCTTGAACGTGAACGGATTATAATAGACATGCGTATTCAAGGACCAACGGTCGGCCAGCCCTACCTCTACGCCCAATGTAGGAGTAGCTGTCAGCCAGGCCAGTGCATTACTTTTGACTGCAACCTTTTGGGCCGATGTAGACAAGTTCGCCGACATAACTACAATCGCTATGACTAAATTTAGTATACCCCTTTTCATAACATGAAGTATGAGTCTTTTGGTTTTTAATTGAAAATTTCTGTTGCCCCTTATTCCTTATATTCCTAATTTAACCTATTGTATCAGCCCTTCATTTTAACAGAAAGTAAAAATGAAAACTAATTTATTATGACCTATCTCTATTCCGTAGTGGAAAAGTGGCGTAAAATTATGATAAATTAGTTTTTATTGCAAAAATAAAAGCGTAAAAAAGTTTTGCTTTAACACAAAAACTTAATATTATTTTTTATATTTTAGTACTGAAACTTGCTCCAAAGCACGGTCTACAAAGGCTTAGACCGTATCTAAAATCATATACGATTTATACGTTCGTTTAAATCGTTCATTCAAGAAAAAGCCCATCGAACTTCAACTCATCTCCCCCGCTCCCCCATTTTTCTACTGACCTCATCCATCCTTCCCCAGATAAAAACGGGTCGAACTCTTTTCCCGAAGGGACCAATTTTCTAAAAACAGAGTCTCATGCCCCTTTACCTCCTACTTTTTGACGCATTGATACCAAAATTTGACGCATTGCTCGCTCGCCTGGCCCGGTCTCGACTATTTTTGTAGCTATATCCAGAAAATACACCGACCATGAAAAAAGTCTTTTTCTTCCTTTTGGGACTTCTTGTCCTCTGTGCATGCAAGGAGGAGAAACAGCAGGAACCCGAAATGCCCGGAACCCCTCCCGATGAGATTATCCTCACCGTATCGCCCGAACAACTGACTTTCGACGAGAACGATGCGTCGAAAAACACAGTCACCGTCAGCACCAACACCTCGTGGCGGGCAACCGTAACGAATGCCGCCCTGAAGATAGACCGAAGCGAGGGAACAAGCGGCGAGTGGACGATACGCATCACCGACGCTCCGCCCGGCGAGAGTTGCAAGCTCACCGTATCGACCGTGCCCCAGAGCGACAACGAGAAAGCAATCGTGCGCGAGGTGACCGTCACACGCGAAGCGGCGGTCGTCATCCCCGAACGCACCGTTATCTATAACAACGATTTCGACCGGGAAGTGGCGCAGAAAAATACCTACTGGCCCTACCTCGACCAGTTCGACGGCTGGAAAAATGCCTCGGGCACCGGCCAGGGCAGCGAGACCTACGACCAGATGAGCGTATCGGTGCGGAGCGACTGGACCTCGGACTACGCCCCGTCGGCCGACTACAAGCCTTACGCCTCGGGAAAAAACAACCTCTACTTCAACAAGAGCGGCAGTTTCGTCGCCATCAACGGCATACGGGTGGGTGAAGAACGCGACTTCGTGTTGCAATTCGGCAGCTCCGAGAACAAACTGTTCGACTACACCGACCTGCGGGTCGAGGTGGGTAACGGCTCGTCGTGGGTAGCTCTCGACTATACCCGACCGCTGACCAGCAACTGGGAGCTCACCACCTGCGAGTTTTCGGTCGAGGGACTCACCGATGGCACCCTCGGTATCCGGTTCAGCACCACCGACGGGGCCAACATGATGCGCATCGACGACGTGCGGCTGACCGACGGCGACCCGTCGGGCCAGGTCATCGCCTTTGACAATACCGTCTATCCCCCGGCCGAACTGCCGGTCTACGGCACCGGCGACGAGGTGGTGACTCACTACGGCCTCATCGGCGGCCAACGGGTGCGCAACTACACCCTGCTCTTCGACCGCGACAAGCATGCCGCCCTGTGGGTGGCCTATCCCCTGCACGCCTGCTACCGGGGCGGCAGCGGACGCACCGATGCCTGGGCGGCCGACCCCTTGATCGAGGAGAGTCTCCAGGCGCTGCTCTACGGCAACCCCTACTGCTACTACGACGGCTATTCGCGCGGCCACCAGATACCCTCGGGCGACCGCACCGTGAACGACGAACTGAACAGCCAGACCTTCTACGCTTCGAACATGACACCGCAAAACAGCGACTTCAACAGCGGCGTGTGGGAGTCGCTCGAAAACAAGATCCGCGACAACATCTGCAACGATACCCTCTATGTGGTGACGGGCTGCTACTTCGGCAACGGATACGCCTCGACCTACGACGGCAGCTATGGCAGCAGCCGCGACCCCAACGCCAAACTGTGCCCCGTGCCCACCCACTACTTCAAAGTGATTCTGCGCACCCGCTCGGGCAATACGGGGAAGGCCGTCGGCCAGTGCGATGCCGGCGAGCTGAAAGCCATCGGCTTCTGGCTCGAACATCGCAGCGACTACCCGGCCACCTTCAGCACCGACTACTGCAAATCGGTAGAGTATATCGAGCAACAGACGGGATTCACCTTCTTCCCCACGGTCGATGCCGCGGTGAAGCAACAATGCACACCCTCAGAGTGGGCTCTCTAACATATCCCCGCTGAGACTGACAATTCTAAAAAAGGGGAAACGCCGACCGCCAGACGACTGATGCGCGGTCGCTCATAAAGACTGTGACCCGACGACCCAATCGCGGGCACAGTCTTTTTTTTGTTTCGGTACAGACAGATGCCCCCGAACCATCGGAGGTGGCCCGGGTGATGTCAAAAGAGAGGCAACGGAGAGCTGCTTACCCCTCCTGCAGCAAATACAATCCGGTGAGAAAACGGCCGGAGCGCATACCCAGTGCCCGGGCCGAGAAAAATTCGTCGCTGTGTAACCGGGTACAGATACCGGCTACCTCGATATGCGAAAGCTCTACCCCGCAAGCCTCCAGCTCCTCGACGGCTGCCGCCCACAGGTCGATGTGCGACCGGCGCGACGGATAGCGCCGCACCACGGCCCGTTCGTCGAATCCGGCCGAGAGGAAAGCCTCGACCACCTCGTCGCCTACCTCGAAACTGTCGGGCCCTATCGACGGCCCCACCGCAGCATACAGGCGGGCGGGCCGGGTCCCGTAACGAGTCTGCATCGACTCGACCGTCGCACGGACGATGTGGGCCACCATGCCCCGCCACCCCGCATGCACGGCGGCACAAGCCCGGTTGTCGGGGTCGTAGAGCAACACCGGCACACAGTCGGCCGTAGAGACGGCCACAGCTATTCCGGTGCGGTCGGTCATCACCGCATCGACACCCTCGAGCACCTGTCGCCTCTCACTGTCGGGGCGGTCCTGCCAGTCGCGAGAGACTGCAGCCACCTCTACCCCATGCACCTGATGGGGAGCAGCCAGACAGTCGAACCCCAGGGCATCGCGCAGCCGCTGCCGGTTGGCAGCAACCCGCTCGGGGGCTTCGTCGGTATATTCGCCCAGATTATCGGTCGAGAAAGGATTGCCCGCTACGGCCTCCCCTCGGGTAGTGACAAAGGTGACGACACCCGGCAGGGCATCGAAAAGCGGGAAAGAGTACCAGCGGAAGGTATCGGTCGTGTGCAGAATCATCACCACTCCTCTTCGTCGAAGTTATCGCCGTCGGCCAGGTCGTCGGCCTCATCGTCGAGCCCGGCGCTCGTATCGAAATTGTCCTCCTCGGCTACCCGGTGACGGGCATCGAGGTTGCGGTGTGTCAAGGTCATCACCCGGTTGGACTCGTCGTTGAGCTGATTCCACAAGAGATCTTTCAATTCGGTAATGCCCAGCCCCGTCACCGACGAAATAAATACGGTAGGGATGTCGGGCAAATCCTCTTTCAGGGCCTCGAGCAACTCGTCGTCGAGCATGTCGCACTTGGTCACGGCCAGCACCCGCTGCTTGTCCTGCAAATCGGGGTTAAAGGCGGTGAGCTCGCGCAGCAGGATTTCGTACTCGCCCCGAATGCTGTCGGCATCGGCCGGCACCATAAAGAGCAACACGGCATTGCGCTCGACGTGACGGAGGAAACGCAGTCCCAGCCCCTTGCCCTCGCTGGCTCCCTCGATGATACCGGGAATATCGGCCATCACAAACGAACGGTTGTCGCGATACGAGACAATACCCAGGTTGGGCTCGAGGGTGGTGAAGGGATAGTCGGCAATCTTGGGACGGGCTGCCGATATGGTAGAGAGCAGGGTCGATTTGCCTGCGTTGGGGAATCCCACCAGACCCACATCGGCCAGCAGTTTCAGCTCCAGAATCACGGTGCGCTCGATGGCCGGCTCGCCGGGTTGGGCATAGCGCGGGGTCTGGTTGGTGGCCGACTTGAAATGCCAGTTACCCAAGCCGCCACGACCCCCTTTGAGGAGCACCAGCTCCTCGCCGTCCTGGGTTACCTCGCACAAGTATTCGCCCGTGTCGGCATCGAATACCGCCGTACCGCAGGGCACCTCGATGGTCTTGTCCTCGCCATCCTTGCCGAAACTGCGGTTGGCCCCGCCGGGCGAACCATTGCCGGCAAAGACGTGACGCGAATATTTCAGGTGCAGCAGAGTCCACAAATTGCGGTTGGCCCGCAAATAAATATTACCGCCCCGGCCGCCGTCGCCGCCGTCGGGACCGCCTTTGGGCACATACTTGGCCCGGTACAGGTGCATGGCTCCGGCGCCACCCTTGCCCGAGCGACAAAGTATCTTCACATAATCTACAAAATTCGACTCTGCCATATTCTTCTCTTATTTTTATTATCCGCTGCAAAGATAGTGAAAGGCGAGAGCAGTGGCAAATGAAAACTTTGTTTTCAAATTTGACTAAGCCGAGCCGCCTCCTGTCTTCTACAAAGATAGTGAAAGGTGAGCGGAGAGGCAAACCGAAACCAAGTTTCGAGTTTGATTATCCCGAACCGCATCCTATCTTCTACAAAGATAGTGAAATAAAACAAGAAACCCGTTCCGGATATTTTTTATCCCTCGCCGGCTCCTATTCCCCCATATAAACAAAAAAGGAGTGCATGATGTTGCACTCCCTTTGCAGCCTGCTTGTCATGCAGTTTACAAGCTGGCAATCTCTTTCTTGATGCTCTCGAAAATATCGTCTATGCTGCCCATGCCGGGGATAGCACGATATTTCTTCTCTTTCTGATAGAAGTCCTTGAGCGGTCTGGTCTGGTTGTGGTAGACATCGAGACGTTTCTGGATAGTCTCCAGGTTGTCGTCGCTGCGGCCCGATACCTGTCCGCGTTTCAGCAGACGGTCGATCAGCTCCTGCTCCTCGACCTCGAGACCCAGCACCACATCTACCTGAGCCTGACGCTCGGCCAACATGCGGTTCAAAGCCTCGGCCTGTGCTATGGTACGGGGAAAACCGTCGAAGATGACGCCCTTCTTGGCCTCTTCGTGCGAGTCGAGTACATGAGCCAGAATATCGACCATCAACTCGTCGGGAATAAGCTGACCTTTCGAAATATACGAATCGGCTGTCTTGCCCAGTTCGGTACCTTTGGCAATCTGCTCGCGCAATACATCACCCGTAGAAATATGGAACAGACCATACTCCTTGATAAGATTCTCGCTCTGAGTTCCTTTACCCGAACCCGGAGCGCCAAAAATAACTACATTCAACATTTTACCTTAATATTATCCTATCCAACCTTGTGTTTGTTCAATCTTCGACAACAACGTAAATGTCTTTCAGATTACGCCCCTGCTCGTCATAGTCGAGGCCATAACCCACGATAAAGGCGGGGGGAATCTCGAGCGCCACATAGTCGGGCTTTACATCGCACTTGAGCGACTCGGGCTTGAACAGCAGCGTGGCCACCTTCACCTCTTTGGGATTGTGGGCATAAAGCTGCTTGAGCAGCTGCTGGATGGTGAAACCCGTATCGACAATATCCTCGACCACCACTACCGTGCGGTCGGTAATATCTTGTTGCAAACCATAGATTTGTTTTACTTCGCCCGTCGAGTGCATGCCCTCGTACGATTTCATGCGGATAAACGAAATCTCGGAATCGACCTTGATTTCGCGAAACAGATCGGCGGCAAAAACAAATGCACCGTTCAATACGCATAAAAAGAGGGGGTTCTTCCCGGCCAGGTCTTCGTTCATCTGGGCAGCCACTCGGGCTACAGCCTCGGCAATCTTTTCTCTCGAAATATAGGGCGTAAAAAAACGGTCCTTAATCTGAATCTTTGTGTCCATTGGCGTTATTCTGAATGTTGCACAAAGTTATAATAAATCACAAAAAATACGGCAACGACACGCTATATTTTTGCAGAATTACCGTTTGCATCGCCTCTTGGCCTGACAAAATATTTCAAGGTCTGCATTTTTCGCGTATCTTTCAAGAAGGCTGGATACGGTTCGGTATCACTCAAAAACGAAAACTTTGTTTTCTTTTTTTGTCTCTGCCCTCGCCTTTCACTATCTTTGTTATACGAAAATAGGATGCGGCTCGGGATAAAAAATATCTGAAACAGAGTTTCGATATTTTATTCTCCCCTCGCCTTTCACTATCTTTGTAAAACTCCTCCCGGCCCTGTGGCCGAGGTTAAAAAACCTGTACGACATGAAACTGTTTACGACCCAATCGACCAAGTTGCTAGACCAACTTACCATAGAATACGAGCCTATCGACTCTATCGACCTGATGGAGCGGGCAGCCGAAGCACTTACCGAAGAGATAAGCAAAACCGTATCGCCCGACCGTCGGCTCTATATCTTTGCCGGCCCCGGCAACAACGGCGGCGACGCCCTGGCTACGGCCCGCCTGCTGCTGGGCCTGGGCTACCACCCGGCCGTCTACCTGTTCAACACCATGCCCAACCATCGCCTGTCGCCCGACTGCGCGCGCAACTGCGACCGGCTGAGGGCTACCGGCATCACCCAGTTCTACGAAATCACCAACCAGTTTACTCCCCCCGAAATAGAGCCGGGCGATGTCGTCATCGACGGTCTGTTCGGGGCCGGACTGCACGACCCGCTTTCGGGCGGATTCGCTTCGCTGGTCCGCTACATCAACGAGTCCGAGGCTTTTGTCATCTCCATCGACATCCCCTCGGGCCTCTTCGGCGAATGGAATCCCGACGCCTCGCCCGACCGTGTGGTCAAAGCCAACCTCACCCTCACTCTACAGACTCCCAAACTGGCCTTTTTCTTTGCCGAGAATACCCAGTTTACCGGCCGGGTCAAGGTGCTCGACATCGGTCTGCATCCCCGGGCCATCGCCGAGACGGCCACCGACTACTACTTCACTACGGCCGACGACGTAGCCCATCACCTGCACACCCGGGCCCGATACTCCGACAAGCACGACTACGGACACCTGCTGCTCGCCGCCGGACAATACGGCATGGTGGGGGCTTCGGTACTTGCCGCCCGGGCAGCCCTGCACAGCGGGGCCGGACTGGTATCGGTCCACGCTCCCCGCTGCGCCAACCTCATTCTGCAAACGGCCGTACCCGAGGCGCTCTTCTCGCCCGACAAAGGCGAAGAGCATATCGAAGAGATTCCCTCGAACCGACGCTACACGGCGCTGGCCATAGGCCCGGGCATGGGATGCAACTCCACCTCGACAGCGGCTCTCAAGCTCCTGCTTCAGGAAGCGAAGCAGCCGCTCGTGCTCGATGCCGACGCGCTGAACTGCATTGCTCAGGACCCGAGCATTCTGCAATCGCTGCCCTCCCGCACCATACTCACCCCGCATGTCATTGAACTGGAGCGCATGTTCGGCCCGCAAACCAGCGACGCCGACCGCCTGAAATGTGCCACCCATGTGGCTGTCAAATACGATATTATCGTGGTGCTGAAGGGGGCCCACACCGCCATAGCCATGCCCGACGGTTCGATTTACTTCAACTCCACGGGCAACCCCGGCATGGCCACCGCCGGCAGCGGCGACGTGCTCACCGGCATCATCGGCTCCCTGCTGGCTCAGGGCTATTCTCCCGAAGAGGCCGCTATCATCGGGGTCTTCGTGCACGGCACGGCCGGCGACATTGCCACCCGCCAGGAGGGCGAAGAGTATATCACGGCCGGCGACATCGTAGCTCGCCTGGGACAAGCCTTCAAACAGATAAAAACGGAGCGAATGCAATAAATTTCAAAACATTCACTATCTTTGTAGAAGATAGGATACGGTTCAGCATAAAGTTCAAGTAAACTTGACTTCCTGCACTCACCTTTCGCTATCTTTGTAGAAGATAGGATACGGTTCAGCATAAAGTTCAAGTAAACTTGACTTCCTGCACTCACCTTTCACTATCTTTGTAAAAGACAGGATAACCCGGCGAGGGACAAAAGCCGATGTACGGCTCCCGACTCCGAGTTATCCCGAATGTAAACCACACAGCAAAACAATACAAAGCTCTATGAAATACGCCCTCTTATCCCTCTGCCTGCTCTTCACGACCAGCATAGGATTCGCCCAGGAGACGAAAAGGCTCACCGCCGACAAACATAATGAGTATGGACTCATATTCTCCTTGCCGCAAACCCACCTCGACCTCGAGGTCGTAGCCACAAAGACCATCCGCAAGGCGGGTCCCTACTACCAGTATGCCGAGAAATATCTGGGCATACCGGGTGCCATCACCCAGGACTCCGAATCGTGGAGCCTCACTTCGGTCAAGGTCAACCCCTACGGAGTGCCCGACCCCGAGGAGCAATACCTCATGCAGTTCAAGTCGGGTAGCGACGGCTACATCGTACTCGACGAAAACGGCCTGTTGCTCTCGATCAACACCGAACCCGTGGTCGACACGATTGTCCCCATCGAACCTAAAGCCAAAAAGAAGTCGCCCCTCGATAACCACGACTATGCCAAGGTATACTCCGAAGAGCTGCTCATGTCGGCCTCGACCGCCAAGATGGCCGAGGTGGCTGCCAAGCAGCTCTACCGCATACGCGAAAGCCGCCTGAACCTGGTTACCGGCGAAGTGGACGAACTGCCGGCCGACGGCGAATCGTTCAAGCTCGTCATCCAACAGCTCGACGAGCAGGAGGCTGCCCTCACCGCTCTCTTCATGGGTACGACCCAAACCGAAACGGTAATCAAGCACATCGACTATATCCCGGTCGAAGAGGCTACCAACGAGGTGGTGTTCCGCATCTCCGACCTCTACGGCATAGTCGACGCCAATAACCTGAGCGGCGCCCCCGTATACCTCAACCTGCAAATTACCGAGGAGGGCCAACTCCCCGTCGACAACAAGGGCAACGTGAAGAAGATGCCCAAGAATGCCGTGCCCTACGCCATTCCCGGCAAGGCCGAGGTGACTCTCACCGACGGCAAAAAGGCCTTGTTCAAAGGCGAAGTGCCGGTGGCCCAGTTCGGTGTTATCTTCGGGCTCGACCCGTCGCTCTTCACCGACAAGAAGAACCCCACCTGCGCCACCTTCTATCCCCAGACCGGGGCTATCCGTCAATTAGGGAAATAACCGAGAGAATATGTTGCTGCCCTACATGAACAGCGGAGTGGTCGAAGCCGGCTGCGACGAGGCGGGTCGCGGCTGTCTGGCCGGGGCGGTCTATGCCGCAGCCGTGGTGCTGCCACCCGACTTCCGCAACGAACTGCTCAACGACTCGAAAAAACTGACCGAGAAACAGCGCTATGCCCTGCGCCCCCTCATCGAAGAGGCGGCCCTGGCTTGGGCTGTGGGGATTGTCACCCCGCAGGAGATTGACCGCATCAACATTCTCAACGCCTCGTTCCTGGCCATGCACCGGGCCATCGAGCAGCTGCGGGTCACCCCCCAGCATCTGCTCATCGACGGCAACCGCTTCAAACCCTATCCCGGCATTGCCCACACCTGCGTGGTGAAGGGCGACGGCAAATACGAGGCCATCGCCGCCGCCTCGATTCTGGCCAAGACCTACCGCGACGACTACATGAACGAACTGCACGAAAAATACCCCATGTACGACTGGAAATCGAACAAGGGGTATCCCACCAAAGCTCATCGAGCAGCCATTGCTCAATACGGGCCTTCGCCTTACCACAGGCTATCGTTTCAGTTGCTCGAGCGGCAACTCTCCATTTTCTGATTACGGAACTCGTTTATGCTGCGGGCGAAAGCAACCACCGGTCGAGCACACGGTAGAAGGGGCTCACCATATGTACAATAGGGCCCACAAGCAAGGCCGAAACCACCGTACCCAGCCCTACGCCGGTAACCGTCGACGAGAAGAGATACGACATGATGCAAGCTATCAGCACCAGCGTCACGTCGAATCCCAGTTTCACGAAACCAAAGGGATGCTTCAATCGCTGGGCTATCACCTTCACAAAAAACTCGCCGGCCGTCATGGCCACATTCACCTTCATCTCGAGGGCAATACCCATGGCCAATACACAGCATCCAATCAACAGATAGACAATCTGTTGCACAAAATTGACGGGGGCTACCCAAAACAACATGTTCATACCCCAGTCGATAAAGATACCGAAACTGAGCGAAATGGGTATCTGCAGCAGGTAGGGACGCAAATCTTCCCTGAACGACTCGTGCGTCATGAACGGCAACTCAAACAGCATGAACAGGATATTGACAATAATCGTCCATTGCCCCATCGTGAGCGGCGTAAACAGACTCAATACATAATTGACACCGGTAATAGGCGAAGTCCCCAACAAGGCTTTTGTAATAAAGTCGATACCCAAGGCGTTGATAAACAACGAAACAACAAACAAAAGAGAACGCCTCAACGAATATACATTCATCATCATGTGTAATACCTTAAAAAAACGGTGCAAAGTTCGCCCTATTCCCGCAATGTATGCTCATAAAAGAAGGAACAACCTTGGTTAAAAACGAAACACTTCTTACCTTTGCTAAAAAACTCGGCTCATGGATATTTTGCTACTCGACCTGCTGAACAAGATACCGCGGACAGGAGCTTTTGCCCACAAGCAAAGGCTTTTGCCGAACGACCGGGCAGCTATCGGGAAAGGCTTCTTTTTTATTTTCGTCGAAAGTGGAACAGCTTTGCTCACCGACATGCACCAGGACTACGCGATTAAGGGCGAAGATCTGATTGTGCTCTCGCCCAGCCTGGCAGCCACCCTGCACCATGCAAGCTCCGACTTCACCTTTACCTGCATCTGCCTCGTGCCCGAATACTTCGACAGCCTGCCCGGCAGCCAACTGCTGTACAGCCAACTGGCCGAGTTCATTCAAGCCGACCACCTCCCCATCGTGCCGTTGAAACCCGACAAAAGCCGCTCTCTGCGGCAGACCTTCGCCCTCTTCTCGAGCGACCTGCGGGGTTTCAAAATCTACACCCACGGCATCATCAGCCACCTGTGCTGCCTGCTGCTGTTGCAAACGGCCGATACCTTCTGCCAGAGCAACCGCCACATGCCGGTCTACGTAAAACGCTCAGGCGAGATATTCCGCAAGTTCCGCAAACTGTTGACAGCCCATTACAGGCAGCACCACGGCATCGGCTTCTATGCCGACGAGCTGAATATCTCGACCACCTACCTCTCGCGAATAGTCAAGCAGACGACCGGCAACACCGTGCGATTCCTCATCTCGGAACTGCTCTGTGCCGAAGCCCGCCGCCTGCTGGTATGCACCGACCTCGACATCAAGGAGATTGCCTCGCAACTGGGCTTCTCGGACCAGTCGGTATTCGGCAAATTCTTCGTCAAGAAGACGGGGCTCTCGCCCCTGAAATTCCGGTTGCGAAAAGAATTATAAAAACAACAAGGCCCCCGGGAGCACTTTCCCGAGAGCCTTGCCTTATAAGGTGTTAGACGTAAACAGGCGCACTATTCGGCCACCCGCTCCAACCACCGGAGCATACCCAGCATTACGCCCATCGAAATGAGACATACCACCAGGAATACCGTCCAGCATTGCCAGATGGGCCAGGCGTTGTACATGAGCGGACCTACCCACAACAGCAGGTTACCTACGGCAGTGGCTCCCAGCCAGAGGCCCTGGCAGAGACCCAACAGGTGCTTGGGAGCCACCTTCGAAACGAACGACAGCCCCAACGGAGAAATAAACAACTCGGCCACCGTCAGGAAGAAGTAGGTCACAATCAGTACCCACCAGTGGGCCTTGCGAGCCATTTGCTCGGCCACGGGGAGGAGCTTGAAGTCGTCGGCCGAAGGATAACCTTTCATGGCCGAGAAGATGGCCAGGAAGAGGAAGGCCAACCCGGCAATGAACATACCGATGGCAATCTTGCGGGGCGTGGAGATGGCTTTACCCCGGCGAGTCAACCAGGCAAACAGCGCCATGACAATAGGGGTGAGCGTAATTACAAAGAAGGGGTTGATGGCTTGCCAGATTTCGGGAGCCACGGCACTCGAGTCTACGAAGTCGCGAGCAAAGAACGAGAGCGACATACCGTTCTGGTGGAACGAGAACCAGAAGAAGATAACCACACCCAACACGGCAAACAGAGCGGCCATACGTTGGCGAATCTCCTTGGCCATGGCCCGCTTCTCTTCGGCGGTATAGGATTGTGACTCGACTTTGGTCTTCTTGCTCGGAGTGGGGAACCGACGTTGGTAAGCCACAAAGATAACCAACGAGATGAGCATGGCTACCACCGAAGCGATGAACGAGTAGTGGATACCCTCGTTGAAAATCTGGAGGTAGTTCTGGCAGGCGCTGGCCAGGTCGGTCACGTTGCCGCCGGCAGCTGCCATCAAGGCATTGAGGTTATCGAGAGCGGCCTGACTCATCTGGGCACCGTTGTTGATAAACTGGTGGCACAGGGCCGGCAACTGGGCATTGTAGGCCATACCGTTCGCACCCAGCCACCACTCGCGAAGCAACGGAGCCACAAACGGGGCAATGAGGCCACCCACGTTGATAAACACATAGAATATCTGGAATCCGCTGTCGCGTTTGCTCTTGGCCTCCTTCAAGGCTTCGGGGCCCTGCTTGGCAGCTTCGGCCTCGAAATCGTCGTAGAGCTGGCCCACGATGGCCTGCAGGTTACCCTTGAACAGACCGTTACCGAAGGCAATGAGGAAGAGCGAGAAACAGGTGAGCGGGAGCAACCATGCCACGTTTCCGCTGGTAGCCAGGATAGGAATCGACAGCAACACATAGCCTGCAGCCATGATAATCAAACCGGTCTTGATGGTACCTTTGTAGTTTTGCGTACGGTCGGCAATGATACCGCCCACCAGTGCCAGCAGATAGATACCGGCATAAAAAAATGAATATATGGTACCCGAAGTCTCTTCGCTCAAACCGAATTTGGAGCATAGAAACAGTACCAGTACGGCATTCATAATGTAATAGCCGAAGCGTTCGCCCATGTTGGAAAGTGCCGCAGCTATCAAACCCTTAGGATGTCCTTTAAACATAATGTTAGATTTTAAGTATTGAATGATTTAGTTGTTTTTCACTTTGAAGGCCAAGGCATACATGCGCATCTGCTTGACCATGGCCACCAAACCGTTGGAGCGGGTGGGCGACAGGTGCTCGGTGAGCCCTATCCGGTCGATAAAGTAGAGGTCGGCGTTGAGAATCTCGTCGGGGGTACGGCCCGAAAGCACCCGCACCAGCAGCGACACGATGCCCTTCACGATGATGGCATCGCTCTCGGCCTCGAACCAGATGCGGCCGTCGCGGTAGTCGGCTTGCAGCCACACCCGGCTTTGACAGCCTTCAATCAGATTCTCGTTGGTTTTGTATTTCTCCTCAATCGGGGGCAGGCTGTTGCCCAGGTCGATGAGTAAGGCGTATTTATCCATCCAGTCGTCGAAGACCGAAAACTCGTCTATAATCTCGTCTTGTATTTCGTCGATACTTTTCATATAAGTAGTTTAGTTTTATCAATCACTCTTCATAAATGACCGTCAGCACGGTTTGCCCCACCGCCTTGAGCGTGGCGGGGTCGATATTCTTCATCGTGTCGTCTACGGTGTGCCAGTAGGGCGGGAATCCCGTAACCGTCTCGCGCGAGCAGGCGATGATGTCGACACTGGGTATGCCGTAACGGTTCACATACACATGGTCGTCGGTCACATAGCCTCCCTTCTCATCTACGAAATAGTCGCCGTATCCCAGACGACGGGCCGTCTCCCACACCTGCTTCACAATGCCCGAGGCGTAATACTCCGAAAACATCTCGCGGCAGAAGCGGGCACCCGAGCCACCCACCATGTCGAGCAGAATGCCGAACCGGGCCCGGTAGCCGGGCTTGTGCGGACGGCGGGTCCAGTATTGTGTACCCAGGGCCCAGGTATCCTCGTCGTTCGACGTGCTCCAATAGGGGGCTCCGTAGTCCTCGGCATCGAAGAAGGCAATGTCGACCCCCGCATCGGGGAGCTTCTGCCCCACCTGTCGGGCTATCTCGAGCAACACGCCCACCCCGCTCGCACCGTCGTCGGCACCGGCAATGGGCTGGCGATGCTTGCTCTTGTCGGCATCGTTGTCGGCATAGGGGCGGGTATCCCAGTGGGCAAAAAGGAGTATTCGTTTTTTTTTCTCGGGCGAGAACGACCCGATGATGTTGCGGATGGCCAGCTCGCTGCCGTCGTAGGCGGTGACGGTGCCCTCCTGCACCTCGACCGTGGCTCCGTGACGGGCCAGCTCGGCAGCCAGATAGTCGGCCGTAGCACGATGTGCCGGCGTGTTGGGCACCCGGTATCCGAACTCGACCTGACGTTCTACATAGGCATAAGCGCTGTCGGCATCGAACACGGGAACCTCGACCGACACGGTATCGGTCGCCTGAGTCTCACTGCTGCTCCCCGATTTTGCCGAACAGGCCATCAGTCCTATAATCAGAAATAAATATATCAGTTGGCGGTTTAGCGTTTTCATCTTGCTCAAAAGTACGCATTCTGACAAAAACTCGCAAATATCCCGTCTATTTTATACAAAAAGAGAGGTCGACCGACTCTTTACCGACCGAGAAGAGCACCTCGGCCCCCTCGATGAGAGGCAGATTGTCGGAGACATGCCCTACGGGGAAGTCGAAACAAACGGGGTAGTCATACTCCTCGACCAGGCGATAGATGAGTTCGTAGAGCGTACCGCCCAGCCCCTCGTTCTCGGTATACTCGGTGAAGCGGCCCACAATCAGTCCCGAGAGCGAAGCCAGCCGCCCGGCCAGTTTCAACTGGTAGAGCATGCGCTCGATCTTGTAGGGAGCCTCGGCAATGTCCTCGATAAAGAGCACCGAGCCGGAGCGGAATATATCGTAAGGGGTCCCTATCAATCCGCATAGCACCGCCAGATTGCCGCCCACCAGCATACCGCGGCCTTCGCCCTGCCGGTTCAGCGGGTGAGTTTTCTCGTGATACTCGGGTATCTGACCGAAGAGAATCTGCCGCAGATACTGCGTGCAACGGTCGTCGGCCGGCTCGGCCGTGAGGTGCTTGCACATGGGCGCATGCAGCGACATGATACCCCGGCTCACACACAAGGCATGCAGCGCCGAAATATCGCTGAAACCGATTATCCACTTGGGATTACGGGCCACATCGTCGGCCAGCCGGTCGAGCAGATGCACGGTGCCGTAACCGCCGCGGCTGCACAAGATGGCTTTCACCTCGGGGGTATACAAGGCGTTGCGAAAGTCGTCGGTACGCTCGTCGACAGTACCCGAGTAGACCCCCAACTCTCCCAGACAGTGCAGCGATACCGACACGCCTACTTGCCAACTCGTAAGCCGCTCGACGGCTCCTTTCACATAATCGGGGTTAATAATACTGGCCGGCGAAACAATGGCGAGTCCGTCGCCGGGAATCAGGAAGGGAGGTTGTGTCATCATCTCTATCGTAAGGCTTAAAAGGTTATACTCGGCCCCTCATCGGGCGAGAGTTCTACAAATGTAACGAACTTTCCCCAGCCTTGAAACAAATAGCCCCGGAATCTTGTAAAAAACTCCGGGGCCAGTGAATATACGGTATTGTCCGTTTCGTTATTTCTCGCGCATGAAGATGTTGATGGGGGTTCCGCTGAAGTTCCACGTCTCGCGAATCTTGTTCTCGAGGTAGCGCTTGTAGGGCTCCTTCACCCACTGGGGCAGGTTGCAGAAGAAGACAAATGTGGGCACATAGGTCTCGCGCAACATGGTCACATATTTTATCTTCACATACTTGCCCTTGTGTGCAGGGGGCGGATAGTTTTCAATGGCACTGAGCATCACCTCGTTGAGTTTCGAGGTGGGTATCTTGCGCTGGCGGTTCTTGTAGACCTGCACGGCACTCTCGAGCACCTTGAAGATGCGCTGCTTGGTCAGGGCCGAAGCGTAGACGATGGGGAAGTCGACAAACGGAGCGAGGCGTGCCCGTATGGCATTCTCGAAGGTCTGTATCGCCTTGTTCGACTTGTCTTCTACCAAATCCCACTTGTTGACGCAGACCACCAGCCCCTTCTTGTTTTTCTGTATGAGGGAGAAGATATTGAGGTCTTGCCCCTCGATGCCGCGGGTGGCATCGATCATGAGGATGCAGACGTCGGAGGCCTCGATGGCCCGTATCGAGCGGATTACCGAATAGTATTCGAGGTCTTCGGTCACCTTGCCCTTCTTGCGAATACCGGCGGTATCGACCAGATAGAAGTCGAACCCGAACTTGTCGTAACGGGTGTAGATGGAGTCGCGGGTGGTACCGGCGATGTCGGTCACGATGTAGCGTTCCTCGCCGATAAAGGCGTTGATAATGGACGACTTGCCGGCATTGGGGCGTCCCACGACGGCAAAGCGGGGAATATTCTCTTCGATTTCGGGTTCCGACTTTTTGGTGAAGCGTTTCAGAATCTCGTCGAGCAGGTCGCCCGTGCCCGAACCGCTGGCGGCCGACACGCAGAAGGGGTCGCCCAGACCGAACGAATAGAATTCGGCGGCGTTGTATTGCCACTCGTTCGAGTCGGCTTTGTTGGCTACCAGAATCACCGGCTTGGACGAACGGCGCAAAATGGCGGCCACATGGTCGTCGAGGTCTACGGCTCCGGTCTTCACATCGACCATGAACAGGATGACATCGGCCTCTTCGATAGCCAGCGCCACCTGCTTGTTGATCTCTTCTTCAAAAATATCTTCCGAATTAACGACCCATCCACCGGTGTCGATAATGGAAAACTCCTGCCCGCACCACTCGACCTTGCCATACTGGCGATCGCGGGTCGTGCCGGCCTCTTCGTTGACGATGGCCTTGCGGGTTTGCGTCAAGCGGTTAAACAAGGTCGACTTCCCTACGTTCGGGCGTCCTACGATTGCTACTATATTTCCCATAATTTCTCTTTCTTTTTTACGGCTGTCACAGCCATCGGGTTTTACTCGGGTATGTATCCAAATCCTTTCAGTTTATTCTCGCGGCTCCGCCAGTCTTTCTCGACCTTGACGTAGAGCTCGAGGTAGACCTTCTTGTCGAAGAATGCCTCTATATCCTTGCGGGCCAGCATGCCCACCTTTTTCAGGGCCGAGCCGCCCTTGCCGATGATGATGCCTTTCTGCGAATCGCGCTCGACATAGATCACCGCCATGATGTGTATGCGCCCCTCTTCCTCCTTGAACTGCTCGACGGCCACCTCGCAGGCATAGGGTATCTCCTTGTCGTAGGTGAGCAATATCTTCTCGCGGATAATCTCGGTCACGAAGAATCGGGCCGGCTTGTCGGTGAGCGCGTCCTTGTCGAAGAAGGGCGGCGAGGGAGGCAACAGCTCTTGAATGCGCTTGAGCAGATAGTCGAGATTGAACTTATATTGTGCCGAAACGGGTATCACCTCGGCCTTCGGCAACAGGCGTTTCCACTC
The DNA here is from genome assembly GCA_902471075.1 of uncultured Barnesiella sp. Lineage (GTDB taxonomy): Bacteria > Bacteroidota > Bacteroidia > Bacteroidales > Barnesiellaceae > Barnesiella. The sequence goes on from CABRIW010000002.1 coordinate 206,235, forward strand.
CTCCACCAGCTTCTCGAGCGACTCCTGCCCGCCCTGCAGCAGGTCTATCTTGTTGATGACGACCAGCACGGGCACCGTCTCCTCGGCCACCTTGTCGAGGAACGACTGGTTTTTGGTGGGGGTCTCTATCACGTCGGTCACATAGAGCAGGATGTCGGCATCGACCAGCGCCGACTGCGAGAAGTTGAGCATCGACTCCTGCAGCTTGTAGTTGGGCACGAGCACGCCCGGCGTATCGGAGTAGACAATCTGCATGTCGTCGGTATTCACGATACCCATGATGCGGTGGCGTGTAGTCTGCGCCTTCGACGTAATGATTGAAATGCGCTCGCCCACCAGCGAATTCATCAACGTAGACTTGCCCACGTTGGGATTTCCTACAATGTTTACGAAACCGGCTTTGTGCATAGTTTTATTCGGTTAGACGGCAAGACAATATATGGATAACTCTCTCATTCTATTCCCCCAAAGGTAGTGAAAATATTCTACCTGACGAAACAACCGTCGGGGGCTTTTGTTCAAAGACAAGAAAAGACGCATCTTTCGCTACAAAAGATGCGTCTTTGTCCTATTCTCGCAATGTTTATTTCGCGTTGTATCCCCACACGAGGTAGAGAGCGCCCCAGGTAAATCCGGCACCGAAGGCCGTGAGTACCAGTTTGTCGCCGGCTTTGAACTTGTTTTCAAATTCGGCCATGCACAAGGGGATGGACGCTGCACTCGTATTGCCATACTTCTGGATGTTGACCAGCAACTTCTCTTCGGGAAGTTTCATACGGTCGGCGATAGCCTCGATAATACGCAGGTTGGCCTGGTGAGGGATGAAGTAATCGATCGTATCGACCGTGAGGCCGTTACGTTCCATCACCTTCTCCGACGAGGTGAGCATGTCGGTTACGGCGTGCTTGTACACGGCGCGGCCCTCCTGATAAACATAATGCTCGTCGTTGTCGACCGTCTCGTGCGAAGCGGGATGCACAGCACCGCCGGCTTTCATCAGCAGGTGGGGCAAGCCCATACCGTCGGTGTGCAGCACGGCATCGACGATACCTACCGGCTCGTCGGTGGGTTCGAGCATCACACAGGCAGCAGCATCGCCGAAGAGCGGACAGGTCGAACGGTCCTTGTAGTTGACCATCGACGACATCTTCTCGGCTGCCAACACAACCACATGCTTGTACAAACCGCTCTTGATATAGGCAGCACCCGACTGCAAGGCTACGATAAAGCCGGCACATGCAGCCTGAATGTCATAACCGTAAGCGGTCTTTATTCCCAATTTCTCCAATACGATCGAAGCCGTAGAGGGGAAACGATAGTCGGGGTTGGAGGTTGCACAGATGAGCAAATCGACCTCTTCGGGTTTTACGCCAGTCTTCCGCAAAAGCTCGGCAACAGCTTTTTCACCCAAATCGGACGAGCCCGTACCTTCACCTTTCAAAATTCTGCGTTCCTTGATACCGACACGAGTCGTAATCCACTCGTCGTTGGTATCGACCATGCGCGACAATTCGTCATTGGTCAGCACATAATCAGGAACATACGAGGCTATTCCCGTTATTTTAGCATTCATAACTATAAAATCGGCTTAGTGTGTGAAAAAATGCCCTAAATCGCTTTAGGGCTCTACATATCGAAACTTAGACTGCAGCCTCTTTTTCGATAGCCAATTTTCCTCTGTAATAGCCACACTCACCACATACGGTGTGATATACATGCCAAGCACCACAGTTGGGGCAAACTGCCAAAGTAGGAGCTACTGCTTTGTCGTGAGTTCTTCTTTTGGCTGTTCTCGTTTTAGATTGTTTTCTTTTAGGATGTGCCATTTTTCTATTATTTAATTATTATCTATTATTTTCTTCAGTTCGTCCCAACGGGGGTCGGTCATCTCCTCGCCTTCGTCGGGTACCACGTCTGCGATATCCTCATCGTCAAACGCATCGAGGGCCTCGTCGTCGCCATCGTCCAGCGAGCGGGCCGTATGTTTGCGCAACTTAGCACTCATCGACTTATTGCACTTCCCTGCCGGGTGAACGTGCTTCAAGGGAATTGTCAGCGCCACAAATTCGTACAAGAACCAGGCGATGTTCAACTCCCCGTCGCTCTCGGGAATCACAACCACATTGTCGCTCTCTTCGCTGTATTCGGCTCCGAATTTCACAAAGAGCGTTTCGTGGGTTTTCACCTCGTGATCCATGTCGTCGAGACAGCGATCACACGGAATCTGAACGACACCTTCCAAATCGAAATTCAACTCAAAAGAGGCCGTCGTCCGTTTCACGGACAGCTTCACATTTACCTTCCCTTTTCGAACATCTTCTCCTTCGATATTCTTAAAGAACTCATTATCCAATACATACTCAAAATCCTGAGTACCTATCGGCATGCTTTTGAGCGGTAATTTATAAGCACTAAATCGTCCCAATGCTATTTGTCGTTAAAACTGCGCAAAGGTATAAAAAATAATCGTTATAAGTCAATCTTTTCGGGAGTTTTTATTTCATATTTAAAATTTTTAGTTACAACGGGGCCCCTTTATTATCGGGGAAACAGACCTCAGGCCCCCTCGCCGACAACCCGACGGGAAGAAACCGGGTCAGGCCACCCGCTTCAACTCGATTCGGAAGGTGGTTCCCTTGCCCACCTCCGACTCTTTCACAAAGATGCGGCCGTCGTGATACTCCTCGATGATGCGTTTGGCCAGCGTGAGGCCCAACCCCCAACCGCGCTTCTTGGTCGTATAGCCGGGATTGAATACGGTCTTGAAATTCTTGCGGGCAATACCCTTGCCGGTATCCTTGATGTCGATATAAATCTGCTGTCTTTCCGAAGTCAGATATACATCGATACGTCCCTCGCCGTTCATGGCGTCGACCGCATTCTTGCACAGGTTTTCGATAACCCACTCGAACAGCGGCAAGCACACCATGGCTCCCTCGGCATCCGACGGCAGATGGGTCGTTATCTGCACCTTGCTCGAGACCCGCCGACGCATGTACTCGGTGGCATTCTCGAGCACCTCGTTCACATAGACCAGCTCCATCTCGGGCTTCGAACCTATCTTGGAGAAGCGCTCGGCTATGACCGACAACCGCTTCACATCCTTGTTCATATCGGAGAGCAGCGCCGGGTCTACCCCCGAGGCCTCCAGCAAATCCATCCAGGCCATGAGCGACGATATGGGGGTACCCAGCTGGTGAGCCGTCTCCTTCGACAACCCCACCCACACCTTGTTCTGCTCGGCCTTCTTGGTACTGATGAGCGCAAAATAGACAATGAGCACAAACAGCACCATCACGCCCAACTGCACATAGGGATAGAGCGAGAGACGCTTCAGCAAGATGGAGTCGTCGTAATAGAGGTATTGTTTCTCGTCGCCGCCCAGGCTGATTTCGATTACATTCGAGCCGCTCTGCAACTGAGCCAGCTTCCGCTGCAAATATTTCTCGGGGTCCGACTCGGGGAGATTCAGGTTGACATACTGATTGATCGCGCCGTTCTCGTCGACCAGGATGGCCGGAATCGAAGTATTACTCTGGATTACCTTCAAGATAAGCTCCATGCTCATCTCGGTCTTGTCGCTGGCCAACTCGCGGGTCGCCTCGGCCCAAATCTCCATCTTCTTGCGCTCCTCGACCGAGAGGTCATCCACCAGGTCGTTCGACACATAGAGCACCCCACCGACCAGCAGCACCGAAATCAACAAGAATATCAACTTCCCTTTTTGACGGACATCATAAATATTTTGCATAGCCTCAAACCGCATTATATACATGTAATATATATAAGAACGGTGCGACCCGCCAAATATTATCCGACTGCTCATTTCGCACCTCCATACTCCCGCGCCCGGATGGCCTCGACTATCCAACGGAGATTGCGACGCGTATACCCAAAAGAGACAATCGAACTACGTCGGTCGAGATTATTCACGCTGTTGAGCCACACCCGACCGCTGTCATAGACAACAAATATATGTTCGCCCCAAGTGAAACTCCACATCGAGGGATTGGTATGGGCTACGATACAGTCGTACCCCAGGTGGTCGATACTCCACTCGTGTACCTCGGCCAATTCGATAAAGAGGTTACCTATCTCCTCGATCGAAAGGCGGGTTGGCACCTCTTCGAAGTCAAGCCGGTTTCGCTGCACATGAAACAGCAACAACGCCAGCAGTAACGGTATGCACAAAACCCATAAGGGCAACAATACACCCCAGGAATAAATCAGGGAGAAAAGGTTGAACAACAGCATACAACACAAAATAAACACCATCAAAGAGGGCAGGGCATAGTGAGTCGTGGCCCAATCGGTCGTAAGCGGCAAATGCCGTGTGCGCAACACAAAGTCGGCCAGCGGTTCATCGCCCTCCTTATGAAAGAACAGCCAAAACAAAAACCACTCTGCCACAATACAGAAGACGACAATGCCCACTAATATCCATCCCCACTCTGTGCCGGAAGCAGGAGTGTCGAAATCGTGATTTACGGCGTACCCCGGCAGGGTAATATCGAGAATCACCATTCCCTGGTCGTAAGCAATGTTGTCGAACGAAAGGTCTTTGCAACGAAACTCGTAGTGTCCGTCTGTCTCGAGTCGCAACGGATAAAAATAGCGGTAGCACGAGGTCGTCTCTCCATTGCTGTAAACTGTTGAGCTACTGTTGCTGCGAGGGCGTATCGACCGGCCGTTGGCCACGATAATCGGGGGCTCGGCATCGGGCCGACGGTTGCACTCCAACACAAGCATGATGGCACTGCCTACCCGCAGGCTGTCGCCCCTGACTGAGAGTTCACACATTACCGAGGAGTCGACCGAATCGGCAGGCAGTATCCGGGACGAATAGGCTTTCTGATAAAGATCGGAAAAACCACTCAAAAAGTTGGCAATGATGGCCGAGTCGGACTCTTCGGCCCGAACGAACACCGTCCAAACAGCCAGACAAACAACGACTATACACCGTTTCACGCTTCTCATCTTTTTATCGGTGACGAATCGAGCAGAACTTCCTGAGGCAAATCGGCACACTCGCTCCAAAACAGGCCTTCTTCCTCATCGTCAATCCAATAGAGAGGCAACACCGTAGCTTCGTAACCAAAGATATAACGCTCGTTGGAAAGACGGGGTATCAACAATATTTCGGCATTCTCTTCCATACGCTCGTCATAAGCGAACTTGACGGAGTAATAAATATACTCAATATGATTCGCCCGGGTCTCCACGTCGACCGAAGAATCTTTGCCGCAGTCGGAACCGCCCTTTTTCTTGTGGGTTCTCGAGTCGAGCGAAAGGTTACCCAACTCCATCATCCCTTCGGGTACATGAAAAATCATATCAACCGAGTAGAATTCCTTTTTCCATATCGCCTTGTAGGGAATGGCTACGCGCACCAATACCCAACACGAGTCGGCCGTCTTGACCGCCCGCTCGACAGTATACCGCACCTGCGGACGCTCAAGCGGTTTGAGTTTCTTATGCAGTTTCAATACCTCGGGGCTTACATCGTAGTCCATCCCCTCCACCGCCGTTACCGGCTCGAGCGGGGCGGTTATTCTGCACCCCGCACAGAGGCACAACAGAACGACTACAAGCCAAACACTCTGTTTCATCGCTTTCTATTTTTTGAGGGTGTCACTTCTCTTATCATCCAATTTACCAGGGATATTTCACCCACGGGCTGTTCGCATCGGCCAGCAGCTTGTCGGCGGTATCTTTCATCACCGAATTATAGGCCCGCTTACCGCCCCACAACGAGCGACCTATCACGTAGCTCAGGGCCAGTTCCCGCCACGACGAGAACGCTCCGTGGGCCAGTTCGTTTGCCACATCTACATATTGCCAGGCCTCGGTCTCGGTAATATAGCCCATCTCGCAGCAGGCCCGTGCCAGAAAACAGATGCGTCCGGCATCCCACCCGACCACGCCATAGCGACGAAGGTCGTCTTTCACGGCAATGACTTTGCACGCGAGCAGTTCGTCGCAGGTATCCTGCAGGTTCTGGAGTTGAACGGTTATCTTGTCATAATCCTCCTGCGAGGTCATGTTTTGCTGGAAGACCTCGTCCTGCTGTTTCGGATCGGTCAACAAGAAGGCCTGCCACACAAAAGGAAAGTAGTAGCGGTAACCTTTCTCGCACAGGTATTGCAGCTCTTCCACGGCCTCGGTACGACAGGTGATGCCCCACCACTCACCCAGAATCTTGGGCAGTTCGCTGCGGATACCCGTCTCAAGCGAATTTTGATAGGCCCCCTGTTGCGAAGCATAGAGAGCCCCCACGGCCAGCTTCCGACACTGCTCGTCGCTCAAGGTCGAACGAGGATTGAGACAGACGGTCGTGAAAGCCCGGCGCAACTTGCGCACGGTACCGATAGCACTTTTGCCTTTTTTATAAATCCATATTCCACCACTCACGACGGCTATCGTGAGCATGATGTAAAATTCGTTACTCATCGTCCATACAGTTTTTCGATTTCGTATTCTCCATTACCAGGCTATCTGCCGCCAGGGCGAATCGTCCCGATCGAGCAGCAGCGATGCTATCTCATAGGCGATGTCGCAGTCGTCGGTATCGTCGTGCCAAACGCCACGTCCCAACGTGTAGCTGAGCCCAAATTCCCGCCACGACGAGAATTCCTGCCGGGCCACCTCGGCTCCCACCTGCATGATGTGCCACATCTCCTCTTCGGTGACATAACCGCACAGGTAGGCCCAACGTCCCAGATTGACGACACGCACCAAATCCCAGGCTATCGCCGTGTGGGGGATTGTAGTCCTGTCGCAATATTCGTTCTGAATCATGTAGGCAACCATCTGACGCACCTCGTCAAGTTTTTCGTCCAGTTCAGGGTCGGCATCGACCTCCTCGTCACTCAAGAGTACGGCCAGAGCTTCATCGGCATCGGCGTGGTGCCCTTCGTTCAACAGCCAGTTGACCGTCTTGACGACCGAGTCGCGGTCGGCAATCTCCCACCAGTTTTCGAGTTGAGCCTTGATGGTATCGATCTCGATTTGGCAATCGAGGGTATCGACACACTCGTCGTTATAGACCAACAATGGTGCGGCCAAGGCCAGCACACGGAGTTGCTCAGGTGTCAACCGACTGTCGCCGCTGCGGCGTATCGTCCAGTCCTCTCCCAAGGAATCGAGAGCGAGATCGTTCATCTCACGGAGCTCCTGCTCCAGCGACCCATCCTGCATCTGCCGGTAAAAGTCCCCGGCCTGCGCCATATTCGCACGGGCAGTTTGTGCCACAGTATCGGCATCTACACCACCCAATGTTCCCATCGCGGCCTGTTGCCTCTGAATCTCTGCCAGGTTGGGTACGGCTGCCTGCATCTGGGCCATAATCTGCGCCTGCATATCGCTCATGTCGGGCATTTCAAATCCCGGAATATTCCCATACATCGACTGTATCTGTTCCATCGCCGCCCGCACCGAAGCCTCTTGTGCAGCCCGGGCTATCTCCTCCGGCGTGTGAGGGGTGTTCAATTCATCTTGTGCCATATAAATAAGTATTTTAAGGTTCTGTTATCCTTCGGCTCCGGCATATAGCAGAGTTTCGACAATCTCGTTGAAACCCCGCTCGCCGGCATAATAGAGGGCCGTGTGTTGTAGGTTGTCGGCCACATTTACGGCAGCTCCGGCAGCTATCAACAACGACACCATCTCGTTGTCACCCAACCGGGCGGCCTGGATGAGCGGAGTCTCGCCCCGACTGTTGCGGGCATCGACATTTGCCCCTGCACCCAGCAAAGCCTTGCCTATAAAACGGTTGCCCGACAAAACGGCAGCATGCAGCGGAGCAGTCCCAACCAGCGAAGCCCGGTTGACATCGGCTCCAGCCGCAATCAGCAACTCGGCCAGAAAGAGGTTGCTCCGACCACAAGCCAACAGCAGAGGGGTCTCCCCTTCGTCGTTCATGGCATTGAGCTGAACCTTCGAATCGGCCAACAGGGTGCACACCACCTCTCCCTGGTCGTTATGGACCGCCTGATGCAGAGCCGTATTGCCCCGGCTGTCGCAAGCGGAGGTATGACCCAACAACGACACCACCTCGCGCAACCCATGTGCGGTAGCATAGTCGAGTGGAGTATGCCCCGACTGGTCGGTCTGTCCGGTATCGGCCCCCAACCCGATGAGATAAAGAGCGGCATCGGTGCGTTTGTAATCGAGCAGCACCATGAGCGGCGTGCGTCCCTCGCGGTCGGTCGCATTCAAGTCGGCTCCATGCCGGGCCAGCAAGGCCACAATCTCCTTGTTCCCACTCTGTGCCGCAGCATGCAGGGGGCTTTCACTACGATTGTTGATCAAAGAGACATCGGCTCCCCGATCGAGCAACAGAGCCACCACATCGCGGTGCCCCTGCCGACAGGCGTAATAAAGAGGAGTATTCCCCTCGCCATCACGCTTATCGAGATTGACACCTCCCTTGTCGAGAAAAATGCGCACGATGCTCTTCTGTCCGTTGCGACAGGCATTGAGAAAAGTCAGGTTATTGTCCATCGTTTGAGATTAAGCATATTTCAATAAAAGTTTCACCAGTCCTTCGTTGTTTCGGCGGGTGGCCCTGTCGAGCGGAGTCTCCCCCGCATTGTTGACAGCGGCAACCGACGGAACCCCAAAATCAAACAATAGTCGGGCCGCCTGTTTCGCCTCTGGAAGCGAATAACAGTCGGCGATATAGTGCAAGATGGTATTCCCTTCGCTGTCGACCGCCTGCACATCGGCTCCGGCTTCGAGCAAAAACTCCTCCATGGAACCACTGTGGAGGCCGCAGGTCTGACGGTTGAAGAGGTGCATCAACGACACCCGGCCCCGACAATCGCGAGCGTTGACAGCGACACCCCGCTCGAGCAGACGGCGCAGGGCATAGAGGGCCAAGTCGTCACTCTCGTAACAGCATACAAGCATCAAGGCAGTCTCCCCTTTACCATTCACCGGGGCATCGGGGTTCCACCCTTTTTCCAGAAAAAGATTCAACAGAGGTCCGAAGGTCTCCATCCCAGAAGCATGCCGGCACCCTTTGTCGAGCCACTCGACAAAAGCAGTCTCGCCCCGCGAATTGCGGTAGTTGGGGTCAGCTCCGGCTCGAAGCAGCATCACAGCCGCTTCGACATTCTGCCAAGTGAGCGCACAAGCCAGCGGCGATTTTCCGTAAAAGTCGTTCATCTTCTCATACCCGCACTCGGTCTGCAGCTCGACACCCCATCGCAACAGGGCCGTGACCGCCGCCAAATCCTTGTAATACAATGCTTGGAAAATATCCATGCCTCCAGTCTCTTCGAGCGGTTCGCCCGATGCAGAGTCCTTACCCGAAAGCAAGGCACTCACCCGCTTGGCGCCCCCTTCCATGGCCAGGTCGAAAGGTGTCCGTCCATAACTGTTCTTCTCGTCGGAGTCTATTCTCCCGTCGACCAGCAGAAGAGAAGCCGTACGATAGCAGCGTTCGGCCTCCTCGAGCTGCTCGTCCCGCTCGCGCAGAGTCTCCTCCTTGCGTCTTTCAGGGACCCAAGTATCTGCAAAGCGTGCTATCCCCGACTCCAACCGACGCAAACAAGCGGCCGTATCGACAGCCACACGGCATACAACGTGCAAAGCATTCTCGCCGTTGGAGTCGACCGAGTCGATACACCGTGCCGAACGGACCAACAGTTCAACCAGACGATGATGCCGATTCCGCACCGCCTCGATGAGAGCGGTCGTATTGCAGGCCGATCGGGTCACACTGGCCCCTTGCTCCAACAATAACCGCGCAGCCTGACATATCCGTTCGCCCGAAAAAGTTCGCTCGCCTCGCACGACAGCCAAGGCATGCAACGGAGTATGACCTTGCGCGTCGCGCACATCGACCTCGGCCCCTCGCATCAGCAACAGCTCGATGGCCTCGACATCGACTTGCTCGGCAGCCAGATGCAGAGCCGTACGGTCGTAAAAGTTGTCGTCCCGGTCGTCGAGTGGAACTTCGGCAAAAGCCTCCAGCAATTCCCCTCTGGGGACCTCGCAATCATACAGTTTATAAATGGCTTTGACTGTCATGGTCGATTTGTTCAATGAGGTTACAGATGTGCCGGTATCTACCGCCCAGTCGGGCGGCAATGGCCCGTACTTCGTCGTATCGCCTCAGCCGGAAAGCAGCCTCGGCCTTGAGGCGAAGGAAAAGGGTATCGGTCTCGGGAGAAAAGGGTGTAACAAGCATGGGGCACAAGGGCAAGGCGCTCTCATGCTCCCAGTCGAGCAGGGATTGGGGCAAAGCCGAAGGCGCGGAACAAGGGCGTACCGGTAACAAAAGGTCGGCCTCGCAGAGCAAAGAATAGCACCGCTCATAATCCCCCGCCCCGAAACAGCACACAGCCTTGTTGTAAACGACCCGCAGGTCGTCATCGGCAAGCCGGTCGAAACAGGCATAGCCCAGGGAATAGGCCCCGCAAGCGAGATAGCTCACCCCGGCCTCGAACAGCCGGTCGGCCCCGGCTCCTGTAACGACCGCTTTATCTCCGAGCAAATTCACCCGTCATCCGTTTTACTCGAACTCTACCTGCCCGGCCTCGTTCACCCGGAATGGCACAGTGTAGTAGTTGGTAGTGAGTAATCGGCCGTTCATCTCGGTCTTCTCGCCTTTCTTCGTGTAGTTCAGCGAGAAATAGGCATATTGCTTCTGGCTGTCGGCCTTGTAGGATTCGTCTCTGTTCCAACGCTCCACGTCATTCAGCCCGACGGGCAAGGTATAAAAAGTGTAGTTTTCGACCGATTTCAGTTCATATTGGTCACCTTCTTCCTCGGCTTGCAACAGGTTGTTCCCCTCCTCGCCCCACTTTTGCAACTTCGCTGCGTCGATAGCATTCAGGTCGAGTGCGGCCGTCGGTTCATAAGCGTATGTTTGGCGCTTACTTTCCGAAGGTTCATCGGCTTTGAAGTCGCCGCCATCCTTGTTAATCGTCAATACGTAATCGCTATTGTCGGGAGTAATATAAAACACGATTACCTGGCTCAACACATTCTCGAGCTTGCGGTCGCCACGATCTTCGTTCATCTCGACTCGATAGACTTTTGCATCAGCGGGTACATGAGTTTTCACGAGTTCCTTCACTTTGGCCACAGCCTCTTCAGAAGCCATACCCAAATCATTGCCCGACGAGCAGGACGACAACATGGCCACGGCAATAGCCACAGCCGTTAAGATTCTCATAACTTTTGTAATCATGATATAGATGTTTTAGTTGGTTGTCATATATTAACCGAGCAGAGCACGAAACTCTTCGTACTGCTCCCACGAATCGAAATAGGGAATTTCGAAAACCAGGTATCGGTCGGGCAGACTCACCTTGCACTGGCTCTCCTTCTCGTCGTACTTGATATACTCGATGTCGCTGATGGAAAAGGTGTCGTACTCGACCCGCCCCGACTTTACCGTCGGGTAGGTAACCCTGTTGCCATCGACCGTAATCATGGCCCCCTCGCGAATGAGAGCACGAGCCTTGCGCATGGCCAGCCAGGTGAATATCAGCAACACAATGCCACCGATAATGAAGATGGTCGAGAGTACTGCCGGCGACAGAATGTGCAAACGACGAATGCGCAACCCGAAAGGCCAGATGGCCGGGACGACAATCATGCCGATACCGAATGCCAGGTTGGACCACTGGTTGGTGAAGATGCTCCCGGGGGTATAGTTGAATGTCTTGTGAATGCTTGTAAATCGCTCCTGTTCCATAAATATTACCGTTCGGTCATTTTTAACAGGAGCAAAGATAGAACAAAAAAAATAAAAATATGACCAATGGGTCATATTTTTATTTTTTTATGATTATTCTCGGCGATTAGCGTTTCAACTGATTATAAATATACCGGAAGTGTGCGGCCAATCGATTCACATCGAGCCCCTCGTAAAACGACATTTCGAACGACATGCCCACAAACGTGAGGCGGAACTGGGCCACCGCCTCCTCCACATCGGTCTCCCGATTGATTTCGCCGCTTTCGATAGCCCGACGGATAACGCTACGCCAATGGTCGTACTCCGATTCAATCCAGGCATGCAACTTGGCCTTACCGTCTGGATAATAGAAGAGTACCTGCTGGAAGAGATGGAAATAACCCGCATTGGCCGACTGACCGGGCATGGCCTCCTGCCGCACATTGCCCAATCGTACAATCTCGGCCATCGTACGCTCTACTCCGGCCACGTACTTATCGATAAAATCGGACAGCGTACCGTCCGACTCCTCATACTTGTGCTTCGGGTCCTGGGCGTTGAACAGATATTTGTCGGCCACAGCCACAAACAAATCGAGTTTGGTAGGATAGTAATTAAAGATACCCGTCTTGGTCAGCCCCACCATGCGGGTAATCATCTGCAGGCTCACCCGCTCGTAATTCATCGACATGAACAACTGCAGCGCGCTTTGCAAGATTTCCTCTCTATTGGTTTTCATACACTCTTTCCTATAATATTATCAAAGATACAGGCTTATTTTTGAAAAATCAAATGAAAAAATTCCGGGGCTGTCGCTCCCGACCAACTTTTTGCGTACCTTTGAACAGGAGAGAACAACGCATACACCATGAAACACCGTATAGTCATCTCACTGATACTCTTATTGATTGCCATGCAACCGACCCGTTCACAAACGACACCCGACAACACCCGCGTAATCGAGCTCGACCGGGGGTGGAATTTCGCCGCCGAGGGGGATAGCCTCTCTTACCCGGCCGTGGTGCCCGGCACCGTGCATGCCGACCTGCTGCGCAACGGGCTGCTCGACGACCCTTTCTACGGGACAAACGAGGAGAAGGTGGCCTGGGTCGAAACGAAAGGGTGGAGCTACACCACCACCTTCACCGTCGATGCCGACGACCTGGCCCGGTACTCCTGCGCCCGCCTCATCTTCGAGGGGCTCGACACCTTTGCCCGCATCGTCCTCAACGGCGAGCCGGTGATGCAGACCGACAACATGTTCGTGGCCTGGGAGAAGGAGGTACGGGATAAAATCGTTGCGGGCAAGAATACCCTCACCGTACACTTCATCTCGCCCCTCAAGGCCGTAGAACCGATATACCGTCTGACCGGCATCGACTACCCCGCCGACAACGACCGCAGCACCCCCCACCTGAGCGCATACGCCCGCAAGGCTCCCTACCACTACGGGTGGGACTGGGGTATCCGACTGGTAGGCTGCGGCATCTGGCGACCGGCCCGACTGGTGCTCTACGACGGCTGCCGCATCGACGATGCCTTCACCCGCACCCTGCACATCGACAGCGACCGGGCCCGACTGGCTACCGACCTGACCATCGTCAACGAGAACCACCAGGCCGCCGAAGGGGTCGAAGTGCTGCTCACCATCGCCAAAGCGGGCAAGAAGGTGGCCCGCTCGACCCGTCGCTGCACCCTGCAACCGGGCGAGAACCGCATCGGCTTCTCTTCCGAAATCGAGCATCCCCAACTGTGGCAGCCCAACGGCTGGGGCAAAGCGCATCTCTACGATGTGAACATAACGCTCGTGCAAAACGGTCGAACCCTGGGGAGCAAACATTACCAGACCGGGATACGCACCATCGAGTTCGTCAACGAACGGGACTCGCTGGGGCGCAACTTCTACTTCCGCATCAACGGCCAACCGCTCTTCGCCAAAGGTACCAACTACATACCCCAGGACATCATTCTCACCCGCGTCACCCCCGACGACTACACCCGGCTGTTCCGGGGCATGAAGGAGTCGCACATGAACCTGGTGCGGGTTTGGGGCGGCGGCGTGTATGAGGATGACCTCTTCTACCAACTGGCCGACCGCTACGGCATTCTCGTATGGCAGGACTTCATGTTTGCCTGCTCGGCCTATCCCGGCGACCCGGACTTTCTCGACAACGTAGCCCGCGAGGCCCGCTACAACATCCGCCGCCTGCGCAACCACCCCTCGCTGGCCCTGTGGTGCGGCAACAACGAAATCTACGAGGGGCTCAAATACTGGGGATGGAACCGCCGCTACACGCCCGAGACTTTCGAGAAGATGCGGCGCGACTACCACACCCTCTTCCGCGACACGCTCGCCGCGTATGTGCGCCGGTACGACCCGCAACGCAGCTACATACACACCTCGCCCGACTCGGCCAACTGGGGGCGCCCCGCTACCCAGACCCAGGGCGACATACACTACTGGGGCATCTGGTACGGGCAGGAGATGTTCGACGCCATGGACACGCTCCAGCTGCGGTTCGTCAGCGAATTCGGCTTCGAATCCTTCCCCGAGATGAAAACCCTGCGCACCTTCGCCGGCCCGGCCGACCTGAGCATCGACTCCGAGGTGATGACCCACCGCCAGAAGAGCAGCATCGGCAACGACCTGATAAAAACCTACATGCAGCACTACTACCGCATGCCCCGCAACTTCGACGACTTTGTCTACCTGGGGCTGCTGCTCCAGGGGCACGGTATCGCCTACGGCATCGAGACCAACCGCCGGCAACGCCCCGTGTGCATGGGGTCGCTCTACTGGCAGCTCAACGACAGTTGGCCCGCCATCTCGTGGTCGGCCATCGACTACTACAAAAACAAGAAGGCCCTCTATTACCACGCCCGCGACGCCTTTGCCCCCCTGATGCTCTCGACCTTCGTCCGAGGCGACAGCCTCGAGATTCATATCCTCTCCGACCGGCTCGACCGGCTCGACCAGGCACAGATTGTCGTGGGCATCGACGACTTCCACGGCAACCGGCTGAATAGCGTCACCCTCGAGCGCACCATACGGCCCAACGCCAGCCAGAGGATGGCCACCTTCGCCCTGGCCGACCTGCTGAAGGGACACCCCGCCAACGAGGTATTGCTGACCTGGCAGATACGCCACGACGGAGAAACCCTCGCCCACGGCCACAAGTTTCTGGTGCTGCCCAAGGAGCTGAAGCTACCCCGTCCTCATCTGACAAAAGCCATCGAGACAACGCCCCAAGGCATCGCCCTTACCCTCACCACCGACTGTCTGGCCAAGGATGTGTTCATCGAGATACCCACACAGGGGGCCGACCTCTCCGACAACTTCTTCGACCTGCTGCCGGGCGAGCGCAAGGTGGTGACCATCGAGAGTGCAGACATCACCCCCGATGATATAGCCCGTATCCGGATACGTACCCTCACCGATACGTATGAGGAGTAAGAAAGAGATTTTAAATGGGCTTCCCCTTTTTTAGAAGCAGGGTATCAGGAGAGCATATACCCCTTGTTCTCCCTTTTAAGCACGCCCTGATTGACCAGTTGCAGGATAGCTCTTGAAAGAGAGGGACGGGCCACCCCGAGAATGAAAGCAACCTCCTGCAGATTCTGTATGGTTCCGTTTTTCTCGATGTAGCTTATAATCCTCGACGAAAGCGTCTGCAAGGCAAACTCGTTCAGGCGTCTGCTCAGGAACATACTATGGTCCGATATGACCGTCAGGTAATTTCGCAAAACCAGTTTGTCGGCTTCAATGATTCTCAACAGGCTCTCTTTGTCTACAATCCAAAGGCTGCA
Organism: uncultured Barnesiella sp.; assembly: GCA_902471075.1. Taxonomy (GTDB): domain Bacteria; phylum Bacteroidota; class Bacteroidia; order Bacteroidales; family Barnesiellaceae; genus Barnesiella. Next base: position 221,734 of record CABRIW010000002.1, read on the forward strand.
GTCGCTATTGGCCAGGATGGTAACGGGGAATATCCCTTCGGAGCTGAAGATGAATGACGAGGCCAGCACATCGGGAGCCGAGAGGGTATCCAACGTCAGCTCCTTGCCCTCTTCGCTGATCATCTTTGCATAGACGCTTCCTTCGCACAGAATATATAACGAACGACATACATACCCCTGCATGGCAATGGTATCTCCCTTTTTGTAGTGTACATACCGGCTGGGGTAATCGTGCATGATTTTTTCGATAGCATCTTTATTACCGCCCTTAAACAGCGGCATTTCATAAATATCGTTATTCATTGTCGTCGACTATATAGGTTCAATATTCCATCATTTTTCTCCCTGTGTAACATTTGTTACCGATTATGGTCTTGTAATCCGATACTTTTGCACCGGTCAAAAGGATTTGGACAATTTGTAGCAATAGGTAACATCATACACACTTATTAACGATCAAAATTACCCATTTTGTTCTGTTTAATCTCTTTTTTCCCGACAAAAATACAACTATATACAAACCCGGTATAAAGAAAGTACCCATAAAATGAGAAATATAATTTATACTCTTTTAATCGGCATCATCCTGCTTTCAGCCTGCGCCGAAGAAGATTATCTGGAATCGGTCTCTCCCGACAGTGTATCCGGCGACTTTTCGTTCCGGCTGGTACATGAGGAATATGCCGAGGGGATGCTTGTCGGAGGTTCGGACGATGACCGCCAACTCGTATCGTCCACCGGCCGGGCGACAAGACAGACCCTCTCCAGCTACGACCAGGTGGAGTTTGTTGTCGTAGATGATGACGGCAACAAGGTAACCGGCGTAAAGGGATTGTATGACAAGAATACCGCGAACATGTATCTGGAAGGTCTGCACGAAGGTTCATACCGGATTCTCATTCTCGGGATCAACGGCAACCCGGCTGCCGATAACGCCACGATACACCGAATCAATCATATCTCGGAGGTGTGGCTTTCCTTCCCCGACGACCTGGCCCGGCCCCTGGTCTGCGAATACTTCTATTCGATTACACCCTTTACGGTCAGAGAGGTTTCCACCTCGCTCGGGAACGAAGTCGTGGCCGAGATTTCCGAGCAGATTGTACAACGCCGAATCGTGGGACGAATGGATTTGGCATTTTCATACAACAACCCATACGTCGAGACCGCGGTATTATCGAACACGGCGGTATTAAACACCCGCAGCCGATTTTATACCCGACTCTCGGGCGAGGGGATCTTTTCGGGGGAAAGCAACGGAGCGATGAAAACCCTGGATATGTCGGAGCAAACAGAGTATCTGTTCATGCCTACCGTCGCCGGCCGCTCCCTTGAAGGAGACGTAACGCTCTTGACCCGCGACTACCGGGGGAATACGACTCGGCGCTCGTACACCTTCGATCTGGAATCGATTACGGCCAATCATATCGGACATGTCGGAATCAACGTCGTACACCCCGACGATGAAATCGGTACCCTGTTCATCACCAACCGGGCCTATGCCAAGGGTCAGCACAGTCTCATCCTGCAAGACGACGAACCGCATACCCTATATACCGACAAAGCGCTCCGCAACTTCAATACGGCCAGACCCTTGCAGCTGTCGGTCACCAGCGAGGGGCAGTTTCATGCCCGCTTCTACTCGCCGCGGAGTCTGAGCCGGGTTCTGGTAAAAGCCCGTATCCCTGCGGCAGGAAACGAATATGTAGACTGGGCCTATTTCGACAGCATACCGGCTTTTGCCGACTTCTACGAATCAATCCCGCTGTTGCAGAAAGAGCTCTATTTCCGGGCCGAATCGGGCAAGATTGTCCGCATTCCCCGAATGCAGGCCGACGATTTCGCCGGAATTGAATTCAAGATTGAGTCCGACGACCCCTATCTGGAGAAGCTGAAAGGCATCATACACGGCTGGAACATACGGTTCCACCTGTACGACGGCGACCCTACCAAACCCAACGGGGGCCCCGTAGGAAACTGGATGGGTATCCGCCCCGTACACTGTCGCGAAGCCGTGGCCTTCTTCCTGAACTTTACCTACATGATCGATATGCCCGAACATGAAGAGATACTGAGGGCCAACGAAGACCGGCTGTATGGCAATGGCGGTGTAAACGACAAGGTGACTCCCGATGTCGTATTGCGACAGATGAGACAGGAGCGCACCCTGAACGTGGGTCTGGTATACCCGGGAAACGGTGTTATCGGACTGGGGGGAGGTTCTTCCTACGGCGTATGGCAGACGGGCTGGCTGAGCCACTACACCAATACCTATGCCTGCGAAATCATGTTTCACGAGCTGGGCCATGTGATGGGATACAACCACAGCAGCGCCTTCACGTATGGCCCCTGGGCTCAGGAGCTGATGAACCACTTTTATGTCAACCATCTGGACGACATGCCCATAAACTCGTCCAGCTACCTCAACAGCAGTAAAAATCCGAATCTGTATTAGTATCCGTCTTTGACTTGAAATGAATACAAGAATATTTAAATACGTCTCCCTGTCTATTGCCCTGCTTTGGGGAATAACGGGATGCAATGAAGACCACAACCTGGTGGAAGCAGGAAACGCCAAGACCTTAACCGTAAGGCTGGCCGCCAGCAGTTCGACAGGCACCGGCGACGAATCGGCCATCCATCAGGTAACCGGCTACCGGTTTGTCGACGGCACGCTCGCGGAGGTAATCACCCCCTCGCAGGCCCATGCGGCAAATCTGTATACGTTTGCCCCGGCCTCGTTTTCGGGGACTCTATACATCGTAGGCAATGCCCGGTTACTGACGGGGCTCGATGCACTTACACCCGAGAGTTCGACGTTGGACGATTTCCTTTCTATCGAAGGGAGCATCGACGAGATGACCGGCGAGGGGCTGCTGATGACCGGCAAGACCGACCTCCAGAGCACGGCAACCTCCGTGACTGTGCCGATGACCCGCAGCGTGGCCCGGGTCGATATCGAGTCGCTCGAGAAAGGGGTAGAGGTTCAAAAAGTGGTCATTCACAACCTGGCCGACAAAGGCTACGCCATGGCTCGCGAAAATGCCGGGACATCGGCCTCGGCTTCCACCTTCGACTTTACCAAAGCGTATGCCGACGCTCCGCTTGCAAACGGGAGCGAAACGCTGCTCTATATTCCCGAACAGGCCAACCCGGCTCTCCGGGTCGAGGTCACCATCCGATTCGGCGGCGGGTTACATCTGCTGAAAGCCAACCTGCCGTCGGTTATCCGAAGGAACGAGATATACACCCTCGCCATACAGGGCAAGGGGGCCGAAGCGCAACTGGTCATCGAGTCCGACGGCTGGGGCACAGGGGCATCGGCCGAGTCGGAGCCGTCACTCAAAGGGTTGGTCGATGTGGAAAACTCCCTCTTCTCCGACGGCGTTCGGGTGAACGAAACGCGAGATACCGTATTTGTCCCCTACCACGGGAGCGACTTTACACTGGCACTCCTGGCCGAAGCCGATGCCACGGTAACGGTCGACGGTTCGGTGGAGGGTGTGGAAGTAACCCGGAACCTCGGCCAGGGAAGAGCCGCTTTGCAGAAAATAGCCGAAGTCGCTGTCCACAGCAACCTGCGCATGCCCGGCCGAGACACCGAGCGGATGCACCTGGATATTCAGGACCCCTCCTCCACCAACTTGGGCCGGGTTGTGCTCGTCATCGAAGCCAGTCCTATCCGGGTAGAAGGGGCCATTCATTTCGACGAACGTGCCACCTGCGACTTCAAGGAGTATGTCGAAGGCGAATTGGGAATCATCCGTTTGCCGGCCGGCAAGGTGCTTCGGGTAGAGTTCGATGCCGACGAATCGGCCTGGATGCAGGCCTCGGAAACGGAATCGATTACCCGCACAGGACTGTCGGGCAAGAGCTACCGGATTGTCGGCGGATGGAAACCCAACGACCCTCGAGCCGACGGACGGGCCCAGGAGGGACGGATTGTCATCTCGAACGAAGATGGGACCAACCAGGAGACCTATACCGTCCGCCGCATAAACTGGGGATTGCCGGTAGTGAAAATAGGCGAAACCTGGTGGTGCAAGTATAACCTGCGGGGAAATGTAAAATCGTTTGAGGACCAGATAACCATCCCCAACGACCCGGCACCGCACCACGACCTGCTCTCGTATCTGACCTCCGTACCCGACGACGAGCTCCTGAAGATACTGGGCGACCAATATCAGGGCGGCAACAAACAGGGACTGCCGCTGCGGCACGACGGGACGGCATTCTACCACGAGGGGGTTGCCGCAAGCGCTCAAAACTTCGGCACATTACCCCCTGCCGAAATGGCTCCATCGGGATACCAGATTCCCGGCTACGACGATTATCTCGCCTTTTCGAAAAACGGGAATTTCAACCTCGGAGGCGTAGGCTCCAGAAGCTACCAAAACAGCAAGGGAAAGACCATACAGATTACGATTGTAGAGAGAGACGTCAATTTCCTGGGCCATAACTACGGAGTCATATCGTTCTACGATTTTGAAATAGACGGTACCCACTATGTGCTCAACGGGCTGGGCCACCAATGGAATACGGTCCATGGCAATATAGCCAGGATGAACCTGCTACTGGCCACCTATGGCAGCAGCAGCCAGACCTGGGTCATGGAGGGATATGAAAGCCAGGTAAAGCCCAATGAAAACTGGATTAAATATGCCGCCAACAATTCGGCCAAGACACGTCTGATACGGTGTATCAAGACTCCCGTAGAATACATGTACGATTGATATGGACAATAATCATCATAAAAACAAATGTTGAACTTTAACCACAATGAAGAAAACAAATCTTTTTTTTGCAGCATTCGCCTCTTTGGGCGTATTGGCCTCGTGTAGCAACGACGACGCGGCAACCCCCTCCGTACCCGACGGAGAAAAGACCCGAACTGTAAAAACCTCTATCACCCGATACGAGGGTTTTGGGCAGAACCTGGAAAACGAAATCAACATTACCGATATACAGGCTTGTATATTCGAAGGGGGGAAGATGACCCAGATCTACACCGATCTCATTCCCTCGAAGAGTAGTTTCGACATCCGCATCGACAAGCATGCCGGTACGTTATATGTGTTGGCAAATACCCAGGAGCAGATCAACCTGGAAGAGCTGAAGGGTCAAAACATCACCGAAGAGGAGTGGTTGAAAAAATGTATGACGATGAAAGACAATGCACCGGTACATTTCTATTCGGGCAGTTTAAGTCTGGATGACATGGGCAACTCTCAAACGGTACTCCCCGTGAGCTTGAAAAGAGGTTTCGCTCGCTTCGACCTCAACTTGAGAACCGCAGGTGTAGCCTCTGTAAACAGCATTACCCTGAAGAATGCGGCACAGTCGGGAACTCTTTTCCCCTCTGCTACCCAAATCGCCACGAAAGAGGTTCTGGTCAAGGACATGACCGTATCGTTCGACTCTCCCCTCACGACCGACACCTCGGCGGTATTGTATGCCTATGAGCAGCCCCAGGGAAATCTCGAAATCAGTGTAGATGTAACAATCGACGGCAAACCGTACACCCTGACCAAAGCCATTAGCGGCGACATCAAGCGCAACACGATCTATACGATAACCGTGCGCAAGGATGTAATCGACGTAACGGTCGAAGTCTCTTTTGACGAATGGGAAGAGGGAGGCGATACTGAACTTGTACCCCAGGCCCGACTCTCGATCCGATAAGCAAGAGGGGACCTGAAAGACGGGATACATCTGAAAATTATCGGAATACACATAGAAAAAGAAATAGAAGTTATGAAAAAAGTATATTCAGTTTTGTTTTTGGCAACAGCCCTTCTCTTCTGTTTATCGTGCAACGACCAGCTCGATAAAGAGAACCTTTTCGAAAGTACCGACCGAATAATTTGTGCAGAAGTATCCCGTCTTTCTTCCGACAATGCCGTCGACGAGAATGGCGAAGAACTGATAGAAAGCATCCGCGCATATCTGTTCGACAACGGGATATTGGTAAAGGAGTATACCGGCATCAAGCGCACCGGAAACAGGTATGAGTTTCCGCTCGACGCCCTGAGAGGCAACCTCTATATCGTAGCGAATGACTCCCGTCTGCCCGGCTTCAGTTCGCCCGAACCGGGCTACTCGGAAGAAGAGTGGACCCAGTCTGTCATACGCTCAACCGATGGACAGGCCCAAATGGCCTACACCGGGGTGGTCTCTCTGACCGACTACACGGCTGCCGACCGGTTAATCCCGGTATCGCTGAAACGGGTAGCTGCCCGTTTCGATCTACGCATTGCCGTGGCCGGAACGGCCGAAGTAAGGAGCATCACCTTCAAGCAGGTGCAGAAAGCGGCCTATCTCTTCCCCCAATCAGCGGTTGCCACCCCCGAGGGCAGTTCGGCTATCGACATTCCGCTTGTCCCGGAACAGCCCTATACCGCCAGCGAAAACGGTATCCTCTACCTGTACGAGCAGAACAATGCCGATTTGAAAGTAGCGTTGAGTGCCTCGATAGACGGTAAAGAATATTCGCTGGAGACAAACTTGCCGGAGAAAATATCGCGCAACACCGTCTACTCCATAACCCTCCGCAAAGATGGAATCGATGCCGAGGTACAACTAACCGTAGAGGAGTGGAAAGACGGCGGCGACACGACTTTGAAACCGGGCATAGACGACCGTCTGGTCATAGACTCGGCTCTGACCGAATTGCCCGGGAACGTAACCGTCGCCAACGAGGGGAGCATGCTCATCCTGCCGCACCTGGCAACCGACTTTATCGTGGCCATCCAGAGCGACAGCGAACTGGAAGTTTTCCCCGTAGCCGACCCCTCGCTGACCGTGGAACCGGTCTCGACCGGAGAGCTGAAAAAAAAAGCGGCCCGTTCTCTGGCCGGAATCAACCTGTTCAGAATCCGCAAGAAGCTCTACTCCCCCAATATGAAAACCGTCGATACCCGGGTCTATTTCCATCGGAAAGGATTGACTCACTCCTATCCCGAAGACAATATCCACATACGAATGACGGGGAACCCTACCACCAGCCAAGGGGCATTGGAGTTCGGGATAGACACCTATACCCACGACTTCAACCGCTATATCGATAACGAATTTGCCACCTTTACACTCCCCGCCGAGAAAGAGATGCTCGTAGAATTTGCCGAGGAAGAAGACCGTTGGATAAGAATCGACAACGAGAGCGGCAGCAACACCTGGCGGGTATTGGGCGGCTGGCGTCCCAACGACCCCACGGCCAACGGGCGGAAGCAGTCGGCCACGCTCGTCATACGGAATAGAGCCGACCAATCGGACAGAGAGGAGTATACCGTCATCCGACTCAATTATGGTCTGCCCGTCACCTTTCTGCACGGCGTATGGTGGTGCAAGTACAATGCCATCAAAAATTCAAAGTCCTTTGACGACCAGGTACTCTCCTCGGCCGACCCGGCGGTGCAAACCAACAAAACCCTCTTCCAGTATCTCACCGACTGTACGCCGGACGAATACTACAAACTTTGGGGATGGGCCTATCAGGGCAATAGCGGACAAGGCATGCAGGTGATCGAGAAAGACAGCGTCATCGTTCTCGAGAGATTCACCAGAGACGAAAAGGCACACATCAACAAACTGCCGCCCACGACCCTCTCGCCCGACGGATACGAACTCCCCTCCATGGAGGAGTTCAACCGGTTGTTCGACGCCATCGATTATATCTGGATGATGTACAACGGAACCCATACCCTCAGAAATCCGTGGAACGGACATTCAAAAGTAAAACGCCAGCAACTGCGCAAAAACGGGATACAGGTGGGGTCCATGACCATTTCGAATCTCATCTATATCGCAATGTCGAGCCCCGACTTCCCGGAACATGAACCGCTCGTATGGTACGGCCCGGCAGCACAATGGAACGACACCGGTATCCTGCACTCCGGCCACTACAACAATATCCTCTTCGGTGTCTACTCACCCACCGGCGAAGGATGGTATATGAACGGAGGCATGGGCAACCTCTACATGACCAAAAACGGAGCCAGCAGTCACGACACCCGCATCCTCCGCTTCAAGAAGTCGGACGTCGAATATATCTACTGACATTATGCCATAAGCATATATACCCGAAGGGATAAACGAGCTTGGGTATCTCGTTTATCCCTTCTTCTGTTATCCTATACCTCAATCTCCAACCCGAAACCAAACCGGCCCCCTCAGACTTTATATTTAGGAATATAAAAAGGGTGTAAATCTTGCAAATGCTTGATTCACACCCTTTATGGCGGAGAGAGAGGCTCTCGAACCTATACATTCAAGAAATATCATAAAATTGCAAATTACTGATAA
>CABRIW010000003.1:0-203823 GCA_902471075.1 uncultured Barnesiella sp.
GGTAGAGGATTTTCAGAAGTCCCCTGAATGTAGACCAATATCCCGATGCGGAGTTTCGTGTGATGTGTCCGTTACGCTTGAGTTTCTTAGCCGTCAACAGGTACTCACGGAACTTGTTGCAGAGATCAATGTCGAGCTCCTCAAAAGTACATTTCCCATGCACGAAGTTGCTGAAATGGAGATAGACAAATTCCCACTTTGGGTCATGTTTACGGAGCTGATTACGGAAATACTCCAGGAAATCAGCCTTGAGTTTGTACTTGTCGAAGAAATCATACCGTTCATTCACTACCGACTCGAACCTGCGGCAACGGATGGCTTCAGCCTTCTCAGCCATTACCTCGTTGAAGTCCTGTTCCCGCTTGTTCTTCGGATTGGCATATATATAGATGCCTAGCGATTCATGACGGATAACTTTCATTGTTTCCTTGTCTCTATACCCAGGATAATAATCCAGATAAAACGACAGCATCTTGTTTTTCAAAGGACGTGTTCTTAATGTTACGGTTTTACAATCGTTCATAATGTTATATTTTTTATGGTTGTTATTAATTCGCTGGCAAATCACTGTAATGTAACCATGCAGACCACCTTCAGTGATGATTAATTTTAGAATAATTTACGGTAGCCTATAATCAGGTCACTTACGGACACCCATCACCCGGTCAAAGTCCACTTTCAGGAAGCGGACGAAGCGCCCGTTCTTCTCTCGGGGAATCTGATGGAATTGCAGGATATTATAAACCGAGTCACGGGAGAGTTTGAATTTTTCCATAGCCTCCTTGACGGTGTAGTATTCGGCCTTGCTCTCCTCCGCAGAGTTTTTCGAGAGGTCGAAGTGGAGTTTGGAGTAGAATATCTGCCCGTGTTCTTTCTTTGAGGGAATGTTGTTACGGTAGACATGCGAACGGATGGCGACACGTGTCATGCCGTACTTCTCCTGAATATCTTCGGGAGTGTACCATTCCGTCAGGTCGGAGTCCACCTCATATTTGGCAAAGGCGGCATCAATATGTTTCTTGCTGTAATAGTTGAACTGGCGGATTCTCACTTTCGGGACCTTGTGCTGTCGTGTATAAGTCCATACCCATTTGGCATTGACCTTATATTTCTGTGCAATCTCTTCAGCGGTATAATACTCGGTGATGTCAAAGTCGTTTTTTGCTACCAGCCGTTCATAAGGTTTGCTTTTGAGCATGAGTTCGATGTCGGCTTTCCGTATCAACGACATTTTTCCGCTGAGCCGGGATGCACGGAGTTTCTCTTCCTTTACCAGTTTGTAGATGTACTGGCGGCTTACACCCATCAGACGTGCTGCCTGCGAAAAAGTGAAGTATTCCTGCTTTTCCAGCGACGAGCGCAATTCCTGCATCTCCTGCATATGACGCAGCTCCATCTTCCGTTCCATCATGCGGTGTTTGTAACCTCGTTTCGAGCATTGCGGGCTGCAATAACAGGTAGTTGTTTTCTGTGCGATGAACGGTTTTCCACACCATTGACAAATTCTTTTTACTTCCATATTTTCGTCCTATTTTCTGCCATTTTACATGAATTTTAATTTCCCTTTTTGTCCACACATGTAAACCATTGTCAATACACGTCAACTAATGCGTCACTGTGACATTTGGGTAAACCGTGAATTTCTGTCACGGTAGAAATACGTATGAAAAATATGGATAAAAACCGTTACTTCCAAATACGGTCTGGAAAGTACATAAAAACAAAAGTCGCTGATATACAGCGACTTTATTCTAAATGGTTATGGTTGGTTATGGCTGTTTACAAGCCGTCATTTGCCTATGCAAAACTTGGAGAAGATGGTACCGAGGATTTCGTCGGTCGAGATTTGTCCGGTGATTTCGCCCAGATAGTGCATGCACTCGCGAATGTCTTGGGCAAGGAAGTCGCCCGAGAGGCCGGAGTGCAGGCCGTCGAGGGTGCGCTGTATGGCGTCGTGGGCGTGCATGAGGCCCTCGTAGTGGCGGGCGTTGGTGACGATTACATCGTTCTCGCCGGCCTGGGGCAGGTTGACGGTGTCGACCAGCATCGTCTCGAGGGCGTCGACGTTCTGGTTGTGCGAGGCCGAGAGGAATATCATCGCGGTGCCGGTCATCTCGCGGGTGAGGCGTTCGTACAGTCGGGTGAGTTGCTGCCGGGTGGCGTCGTCGATTTTGTCGACTTTGTTGAAGGCAATGATGAGGTGCTTGCCGCGACAGCGGGGGAGTATCTTCCGGGAGAGCTCCTCGACCTCTTGCGGGGCGTGGGTGGCGTCGATGAGCCAGATGACGATGGTGGCCTGGTCGAGTTTCTGGAAGGTGCGCTCGATGCCCATGCTCTCGATGGTGTCGTGGGTCTCGCGGATGCCGGCGGTGTCGATGAAGCGGAAGGTGATGCCTTGCAGCACGACGGTGTCTTCGATGACGTCGCGGGTAGTGCCGTGGATGTCGGAGACGAGGGCGCGGTCTTCCTTGACGAGGCGGTTGAGCAGGGTCGACTTGCCGGCGTTGGTCTCGCCGATGATGGCGGTGGGGACACCGTTTTTGATGGCGTTGCCGAGGCTGAACGAGTCGGAGAGACGCTTGATGACGCGCTCGATTTCGCGGGCCAGGTCGGTGAGTTTCTGACGGTCGGCAAACTCTACCTCCTCTTCGCTGAAGTCGAGTTCGAGCTCGACGAGCGATACGAAGTTGAGCAGTTGCTCGCGCAGGCGGGCGAGCTCGCGGCTGAATCCGCCACGCATCTGCTGGATGGCCAGGCGGTGCGAGGCGGCCGAGGTGGAGGCGATGAGGTCGGCCACGGCTTCGGCTTGCGACAGGTCGAGCTTGCCGTTGGTGAAGGCGCGGCGGGTGAACTCGCCGGGGGTGGCCAGCCGGCAGCCCTGGCGCAGCAGCAGGGCCACGATTTGCTGTTGTATGTAGATGGAGCCGTGGCACGATATTTCGACGGTATCTTCGCCGGTGAAGGAGTGGGGGGCGACGAAGAGGGTGGCGATGACGTCGTCGAGGGTGTGGCCCGCCTCGTCGGCGATGGTGCCGTAGTGGGCGGTATTGGGGCGGGCCTCGGCCAGCGGTTTGCCGGTGGGGGCATGGAATATGCGGTCGGTGATGGCGACGGCTTCGGGGCCGCTCACGCGAACGACGGCGATGCCGCCTCGGCCGGGTGCGGTAGAGACGGCACAAATGGTATCTTGGGGCAGGGGGGTATTCAGTTCAAGTTCCATGTTTCGATCCATAACTTGCTTTCTATCGGGGTTTCTATGCTGTCGGGCAGATTGTAGAAGAAATCTATCCCGGTTAATTTTTCCACGCTGTCGATGGTCACGGCCAGGGCGTGCATGCGGGGCTGTTCGTCGCTGTTGTCGAAGAGGAAGGCGATGCCTCGGGGCGGGTCGACATAGGGGGCGGCCACTACCTTGAAGAAGCGGTCGGGCACGGCTATGCGGTTGTGCCCGATGGTGCGGGGCGAGTCGCTCACGATGGGGCCGCAGGCCACGAGCAGGGCACTATCGCGCTGGGCCCATTCGCGCACGAGTTCTTCCAGCTCTTTCCAGCGGCCGCGGTTCAATCCCGGGGCCTGGGGGCAGATGTTCGAGAGCAGGAACGACTCGTCCATGGCCTGTTCGCTCCACTTCATGTCGCCGGCGGGAGCCATGTGACCCCGGTCATATCCGCTGCGGGTGTAGTCGCGGGTGTCGGCCGGGGTACCCTTCACGTCGGGGTCGCTCACAAATCGGTCGCTGCGCGATACCTCGCCCTCTGTTTCGTTGCGCAACAGTTCGTAGCTCACCCAGTTGGGCAGCTTCCATTGCCGGTTGTACGAGGTGGTATATCCCGTGCGGTAGAGCATCTGCGAGGGGCGGCCGGCCGGGGTGCGGGCCAGTTCGGCCTTCTCGATGTGGGCCCGGCCTGAGCGGGTGACCTCCGAGATGACCGACGACGAGTCGGCGTGCTGGATGAGGTACCACAGTCCGCCGGCAATGAGTAGCAGCAGTAGCAGCGACTTGAGGCTGCTCCCTTGGCTCGACGACGATTTTTTCCTCTTTTTTTTCTTTTTGGCCATATGCTCTACTTTTGAATGCGGTAGTGCAAATGTACGAAAAAAAATTTTTACCTTTGTTCGTCTGTTGGACGAATCCATCGGACCGTGAACCGGAAAGAAAAACCAATAAAAACATATACGATGAATTTAGTAGATCGTTTTCTCCACTATGTAAGTTTCGATACCCAGTCGGACGAGCTTACCAATATGACTCCCAGTACGCCGGGGCAGATGGTCTTTGCCCAGGCTTTGGCCGAAGAGCTGAAGCAGATAGGCCTCACCGAGGTGACTCTCGACGATAACGGCTATCTGATGGCCACGTTGCCTGCCAACACCGACAAGAAGGTGCCGGTAATCGGCTTTATCGCCCACCTCGATACGAGCCCCGACATGTCGGGCCGCCACGTGTCGCCCCGCATTGTCAAGAACTACGGCGGTGCCGACATTGTGCTGTGTGCCGAGGAGGATGTGGTGCTGAAGCCGTCGGAGTTTCCCGAACTGCTGCACTACGTAGGGCAAGACCTGATTGTGACCGATGGCAAGACACTGCTCGGTGCCGACGACAAAGCCGGTGTGGCCGAGATTGTAACGGCCATGGAGTACCTGTTGGCCCATCCCGAAATCAAGCACGGCAAGATACGGGTGGCCTTCAACCCCGACGAGGAGATTGGCAAGGGGGCTCACAAGTTCGACGTGAAGGCTTTCGGTGCCGAATGGGCCTACACGATGGACGGCGGCGAGATTGGCGAGCTGGAGTATGAGAACTTCAATGCCGCCGTAGCCCGCGTTACCTTCAAGGGGCGCAACGTGCACCCGGGCTATGCCAAGCACAAGATGATCAACTCGATACGTATCGCCAACCAGTATGCCATCATGCTGCCCCGCTGGGAGACTCCCGAGCATACCGAGGGTTACGAAGGTTTCTATCACCTCATTTCGTTCGAGGGTAATGTCGAGAAAACGGTGCTCACCTATATCATTCGCGACCACGACCGCGACCGTTTCGAGCGTCGCAAGAAGGAGCTCGAGCACCTCACCCGCAAAATCAACAACGAGTTCCCCGGTTGTGCCAGCATCGAGATTTCCGACCAATACTACAACATGCGCGAGAAGGTAGAGCCGGTGATGCACATTGTCGACCTCGTATCCGATGCCATGCGTGCCGTCGATGTGGTGCCCATGGTGAAACCGGTGCGCGGCGGTACCGACGGTGCCCAGTTGTCGTTCAAGGGTCTGCCTTGCCCCAACATCTTCGCCGGCGGCCTCAACTTCCACGGACGCTACGAGTTCGTGCCCATCCAGTCGATGGAGAAAGCTACCGAGGTGATCGTACAAATCGCCCGCATGGCAGCCGAGAAATAACAAACCGTTTTATCCCGACGAAGCAGCATGAGGCACCAGTGGTAGGCCCGGCTGTTTCGTCGGTCTTTTTATATCAATCCTTCATCTTATGGCAGGAACCCTCCTTGTCCTTACCGGTCCCACGGGGGTGGGAAAGACCGAACTCAGCCTGCAGCTGGCCGAGCACTACGGTGCGCCTATCATCTCGGCCGACAGCCGGCAGTTCTACCGCGACATTCCCATCGGTACGGCGGCCCCCACGGCCGAACAGCTGGCCCGGGTCAAGCACTATTTCGTGGGACAACTGGCCTTGACCGACTATTACAGCGCCTCGTGTTACGAGGAGGAGGTGCTGCGCCTGCTCGATACCCTGTTTCAAGAGCACGCCTATGTGCTGCTCACCGGGGGCTCCATGATGTATATCGATGCCGTGTGCAAGGGAATAGACGAGATTCCTACCATTACCGACGAGGTGCGCCGCGAGGTGCTGGAGCACTACCACCGCGTGGGGCTCGAGGCTCTGTGCGAGGAGTTGCGCGAGCGCGACCCGGTCTACTATGGCGAGGTAGACTTGAAGAACCACAAGCGGGTGATTCATGCCATCGAGATTTGCCGCCAGACGGGTGGCCGATATAGCGACCTGCGCACCCGGCAGGTGAAGCAGCGCCCCTTCCGTATCGTGAAAATCGGACTTATCCGCCCGCGCGAAGAGCTGTTCGACCGCATTGCCCGCCGCACCGAACAGATGATGGCCGACGGCCTGCTCGACGAGGCCCGTCGGGTCTATCCCCTCCGTCACCTCAATTCGCTCAATACCGTGGGGTATAAGGAGCTGTTTGCCTGTTTCGACGGGACGATGACCTTCGACCAGGCCATCGAGAAGATTAAACGCAATACCCGGGTTTACTCCAAAAAGCAGGTGACCTGGTACAAGAAGGACCCCGACATGCACTGGTTCTCGCCCGACGACAAGGAGGCGATTATCGAGTATATCGACGGGTGTAAGTAGTTAAGATTTTTGGGGGATTGTTTCCCTTTTCAGGGTTCGGGTGTGTTGCGTGTATATATCCCGCCCGGGACGCATCTGGATTCCGCGTCGCAGCGCGGAATGACTGGTTTGTCACCCCGCACTTGATGCGGGGTCTATGGGCGTCGAATGTGCACCTCCCGTCCGGGCATTTGATTAGTCGCGCGTCTTTATAAAATATTCCTTTACTCCCCGATTGTAGCGCGAGAAGATTTCGCGAGCCTTTTGCAGGAACCCCTTCAGGTGGGGGCGTTGCGGATGAGCCTGCACCTCCTGTTCGGCCGGAACGACCACGAAGGGGTCGGCGGCTGTGACGGGTCGGCGGGTATAGACCAGCGTATATTGGGCCGACTTCAGAACCACCCGGTTTATCGGGTCGCGGGCTACGGTCACTTTTACCAGAGCACCGCCCACGGTGTCGCGCGTCTTCATGTTGGAGATGAAGTTGCCCAGCGAATAGACGACCAGCGCACGCGGATTGCCCTGCTTGTCGCAGCGCAGCTCCATGGGTTGAATCACGTGCGGGTGGGCCCCGATGACCAGTTGCACCCCCTCGTCGACCAGCAGGTCGGCCAGCTCCTTTTGTGTGGCGTTGGGCAGCAGTTGGTATTCGTTGCCCCAGTGCAGGCAGGCCACAACCAGTTCGGCCTGGAGCTCCCGGGCCCGGCGGATGTCGCGCTTGATGCGTGCCCGGTCTATGTAGTTGACGATGAGGGGCGGAGTGGGGGTGAAGCCGTTGGTGCCGTAGGTGTAGTTGAGGAAGGCGATGCGTATGCCCTTGATGTTGGTGACAAAGGGGTGGAAACGCTCGAGCGAACGGTCGGACTCGTAGGTGCCTATGTGGTCGACGCCGAGGGAGTCGAGCCGTTGCAGCGTGCGCCGGGCTCCACGCGACTGGCGGTCGAGGCAGTGGTTGTTGGCGGTGAGGAAGAGGTCGAAACCCGCCTGTTGCAGGGCGGCGGGAAACTCGTCGGGGGCCGAGAAGCAGGGGTAGCCCGTGTAGGGAGCGCCTCCCGTGGGGGCTTCGAGATTGACCACGGCATAATCGGCCGCTGAAACCTCGGGGGCAATCAGCTCGAAACAGCCCGAGTAGTCATAGCCCTCGCTGGTGCGGGCCGAGGCAATCTGGGCCTGGTGCTGCATGGCATCGCCCGCAAAAAGCAGGGAAACTTCGGTAGCGGGAACTACCGGAGTTTGCCCTAACAAAAGCGGTGCTAAAAAGGTGACAAGCCCAGTCATGGCCCGAAGGTCTTATTGGTAAATGGCTTTCTTGCCGGCCAGCAGGGTGTTGCGCATGAGCGATACGATGGTCATGGGCCCTACGCCGCCGGGTACGGGGGTGATGTAGGAGCAGAGGGGAGCAACCTCGCTGAACTTCACGTCGCCGATGAGCTTGAAGCCCGACTTCTTCGTGGCGTCGGGAACACGGGTGGTACCTACGTCGATGATGACGGCACCCTCTTTCACCATATCGGCCGTGACAAACTCGGGCGAGCCGAGGGCGGCGATGATGATGTCGGCCGTGCGGCATATCTCCTTGATGTTGGGGGTAGCGCTGTGGCATACGGTTACGGTGGCGTTGCCCGGGTAGGTCTTCTGCATCATCAGGGTAGCCACGGGTTTACCCACGATGTTGCTGCGTCCCAGCACCACGCAGTGTTTGCCCTTGGTCTCGATGTTGTAGCGGGCCAGCAGCTCCATGATTCCGGCCGGGGTAGCCGATACGAAGCAGGGCAGGCCGATAGACATGCGGCCCACGTTTACGGGGTGGAAGCCGTCTACATCCTTGCGGTAGTCGATGGCCTCGATTACCTTCTGTTCCGAGATGTGTTTGGGCAGAGGCAGTTGCACGATGAAACCGTCGATGTCGGGGTCGTTGTTCAGTTCGTCGACCTTGCGCAGCAGCTCCTCTTCGGTCACGTCGCTTTCGTAGCGGACGAGTGTCGATTTGAATCCGCACTGTTCGCAGGCTTTTACCTTGTGGGCTACATAGGTTTCACTACCGCCGTCGTGTCCTACCAGGACGGCTGCCAGGTGGGGGCGTTTGCCGCCGGCATTGCAAATGTCGGCAACCTCCTGGGCGATTTCTTGTTTGATGCGGTCGGCCACCGCTTTTCCGTCGATTAGTTGCATAAGCATTAGAGATTATATGAAAAAACTGCCGGACACACTCTCTATTTGCCTTGGGGCAATCGGTCGTTGGGGTGAGAGTATATCCGGCAGTTTCATGGTTGATAATGTATGTTTTCTTATTTTCGTCTGAATCCTTTCATCATGGCGCCTTTGTTCTGGGTAACCATTCGCATCATCTTGCGCGTCTGGTCAAACTGCTTGATGAGTCGGTTCACCTCCTGTATCGAGGTGCCGCTACCGGCGGCGATGCGCTGGCGGCGGCTGCCGTTGAGCAGCTCGGGGTTGCTGCGCTCTTTGGGGGTCATTGAGTAGATGATGGCTTCGATGCTCTTGAAGGCGTTGTCGTCGATGTCCATATCCTTGATGGCTTTGCCCACACCCGGAATCATCGAGGCCAGGTCTTTGAGGTTACCCATCTTCTTGATTTGCTGTATCTGGCTGAGGAAGTCGTTGAAGTCGAACTGGTTCTTGGCAATCTTCTTTTGCAGCCGTTTGGCCTCCTCTTCGTCGTATTGCTCCTGAGCCCGCTCAACCAGCGAAACGATATCGCCCATGCCCAGGATACGGTCGGCCATACGGGCGGGGTGGAAGTAGTCGATGGCTTCGAGCTTCTCGCCGGTACCGATGAACTTGATGGGCTTGTCGACCACCGTGCGGATGGAGAGTGCGGCACCACCGCGGGTATCGCCGTCGAGTTTGGTCAGAACCACGCCGTTGAAGTCGAGGCGGTCGTTGAACTCCTTGGCGGTGTTGACGGCATCCTGACCGGTCATGGCGTCGACCACGAACAGAATTTCGGTGGGGTTTATCTTCTTCTTGATGGCCTCGATCTCGTTCATCATCTGCTCGTCGATGGCCAACCGGCCGGCGGTATCGACGATGACCAGGTCGAAGTGATTCTCCTTGGCATATTTCACGGCATTGGCGGCAATGCTCACGGCGTCCTTGCTGTCGGGTTCGGTATAGACCGGTACGTCAATCTGCTCGCCCAGCACCTTCAACTGCTCGATGGCGGCGGGACGGTACACGTCGCAGGCCACGAGCAAGGGGCGTTTGGCCTTTTTCGATTTCAGCATCTTGGCCAGCTTGCCCGAGAAGGTGGTCTTACCCGAACCTTGCAAACCCGACATGAGGATAATCGACGGGTTTTGCGACAGATTGAGGTCGGCTGTTTCGCCACCCATCAGGGCAGCCAGTTCGTCGTGTACGATCTTCACCATCAACTGCCCCGGCTTCACGGCGGTGAGCACGTTCTGTCCCAGCGCCTTCGCCTTTACGGTGTCGGTGAATTGCTTGGCCACTTTGTAGTTGACGTCGGCATCGAGCAGCGCACGGCGCACATCTTTCAGCGTCTCGGCCACGTTGATTTCGGTGATTTTGCCTTCACCTTTCAATATTTTAAAAGACCGTTCCAGTCTTTCACTAAGGTTTTCAAACATAGTTTTAGAACAAAAATATTTTACACTGATGGATAAATCGGCGCAAAATTACTCAAAATCGGTGTAATATGCGAATAAAAACCAAAGAATAACACACCAGTCTCTTTGAAATCTTGCACAATGTGCTGCAGATTTGAAAAAATTTGCTATTATTGTGATTGATTTATATTGTTGCGGATACCTTGGGCGTGTCGAGGTAATCGGGCGTGGCCGTGTGGGGACGTGACAAAAGAACATAACCGGATTTTAATCGATTGTATAATGAAAAAATTCTTGACATTTCTCCTGGCTTTCGTGCTTGTGCTGTTGTGTATTCGGATTGTCCGTTCGATGATGACGGACTTTGATGATAAGAGTGAGGCCCCGGAGTTTGTCGAGGCTGTTGAGTTCGACGAGGCTGCCGATTCGGTAGCTATGGAGCAGAGCACCCATTTGAAGTTCAAGGGCGTGCCTATCGACGGGCCGCTGGAACAGTTTGTGGCACGCATGGTGCGCAAGGGCTTCGAGGTGACCTCGGCTCGTGAGGAAGAGGTGGTGCGGTTGGAGGGCGACTTTGCCGGCTTCAAGCAGTGCGAGGTCTATGTCTCTACGCTCGACAACCAGAACCTGGTGTCCCGGATAACCGTCTGGTTTCCCATTCAGGACCAGTGGAAGAATCTGTATGGCGACTACAAGACTTTGAAGGAGATGCTGATTGAGAAGTATGGCCAGCCCGTGTCGTGTGTCGAGCGGTTTACCGATTATTTGGGAAATGTTGGCGACGAGACCTTCCGCATGAGTTCTGTTCGCGACGGCGGCTGCAAGTATGTCACCCGGTTTTCAACGGACGAGGGTGACATCACTCTCAGTATAGAACAGCGAGAGAGGAGCTACTGCTTTGCACAACTGGTCTATCAGGATAAGGAGAATGGCCAGGTTGTGCGAAAGTCGGCCATCGACGATTTGTAGAAATAAAGAGCCGGAGCCACCTGTTGGAGCGGCTCCGGCTGTATTCGTTTGTTCCCTTATATCTTCTTGTTTCTCCAGTTAGCCTTCTTGAAGAAGAGAGCCGAAAGCATCAGTTTGAATCCCCAGTAGATATACTCGACGGTCCAGCAGAACGAGATGTCTACGCGATTGCGTACGATAATCACATAGATGGCCAGGGTGTAGAAGACGATGGTCACCATCTCGATGAGGAAGGCGGTGCGGGTATCGCCCGTGCCCGATACGGCCTGGAACAGCACATTGCCCGGCAGGGCCAACAGGTAGTAGGACGACATGACGTAGACCGAAGCCGTGCAGTCGGCAATGAGTGCGCTGTCGTTGGTGTAGATGAGCAGTATCCATTGGGGAACGATGCAGAGCAGGGCGATGAGGGGCAGCACGATGGCGTAGCACATCTTGATGATGCGCCGCACGATAGGCATCACGTCGTCGGCCCGGTGGGCCCCCATGGCGTTGCTCACGAGGGTGCAGGCGGTAGCCCCGAAGGCATTGACCGGCATGAAGAGCAGGGTAGAGGTGCTGCGTATGATGTTCGAGATGGCCAGCGGCAGTTCGCCCAGATGCTCCACGGCTACGAAGAAGAGGAACCAGGTGCCGATGGTGAGGAAGTAGAGAATCATGCTCCATACCGACACGTTGAGTATCTCGCGGATGAGTGCGAAGCCTTGGAATCCGAACCGCGAGAGCTGGTATTTCTCCCGGTCGATGCAGAAGAAGGTGTAGAGTACGAAGTGCAGCGCTGCCGAGGCTTCGGCCAGTACCGACCCCAGGGCGGCACCGGCGATGCCCATCTGGGGAGCCCCGAAGTTACCGAATACAAAGATGTAGTTGAACACGACGTTGGCCACGGTCATGATGATGGCGTTGACCATGAGCACGCGGGTGCGGGTGATGGCCACAAAGAAGGCCCTGTACATGACTCCTATCGAGGTGAATATCAGTCCGAAGATGCGGTACTCCATGTAGTCCTCGCCGGCCTGGCGCACGGCAGGCGAAGAGATGAGCAGGTCGAGCAGCCGCGGGGTCCACACCAGCGAGGCCGCTACCAGCACGACCGAGAAGAGTACCAGAAAGAGGGTGCCTTGTCCCATGATGGGGCCCAGAGCCTGATATTTCGCCTCGCCGTTGCGCCGGGCCATGAGTATCTGGGCCCCGGTGCTGAAGCCGAAGGTGACCATGTAGAAAGCCAGATAGAGCACACCGGCCAGAGCCGAGGCTCCCAGCTCGACCTGTCCCACACGGCCCATGAAGGCGGTGTCGGTGATGTTGATGAGGTTCTGAACAAATAGACTGACTAAGATGGGGAGTGCGATGCTCCAGATATCTTTGCGGCTGTACATACGATAAGGCAGGTCGTTGGGTTGGTATTGGTCGGGTTATATAGCGAAAATGCCCACTCGACGAATCGGGCAGGCATTCGCAAGCAGGTTATTCGGTTATATCAGTTTGTTGGTAGCGGTGTCGGGGAATATGACGGCCGGCGTGAACTCGCGAGCCTCTTCGGGCGTCATCAGGGCATAGGCCATGATGATGACGATGTCGCCGGGTTGTACCTTGCGTGCGGCGGCTCCGTTGAGACATACGACGCCCGAACCCCGTTCGCCCTTGATGACATAGGTCTCGAATCGCTCGCCGTTGTTGTTGTTTACGATAGAGACCTTTTCGTTGGCAATGATGTTTGCCGCGTCCATCAAATCCTCGTCGATCGTGATGCTACCGATGTAATTCAAATCGGCTTGAGTGACGGTTACTCTGTGAATTTTTGATTTAACAACCTCTATAAACATGGTTCTGATGTGTTATTTTTCGGGACGTCGATAAGCGATGTTGTCGATCAGTCTCACCTCGCCGTTGTATACGGTAATGCAACCCACGATATAGTCCGAGTCGTTCCAGTCGGCAACGGGTTGCAGCGTGTTCCCGTCAACGATTTCGTAGTATTCTACGCGCATCTCGGGGATAGCGTTGAGGGTGGCGACCACTTCATCGATAGTCTCTTTCACCGAATGATTGGCTGCAAAGGTACGACTTTTAAATAAAGTCTCGGCTATTTTGGGGGCATTTCTTCGTTGCGACTCGGTGAGCCGGGTGTTGCGGCTGCTCAAAGCCAGGCCGTCGGCCTCGCGCACGATGGGCACGGCCACGATGTTGAAGGTGTATCCCAACTGGGCTGCCATGGCCCGGATGACGGCAATCTGCTGGAAGTCTTTTTCGCCGAAGTAGGCATTGTCGGGGCGCACGATGTCGAAGAGCTTGCTCACGATTTGAGCCACGCCGTTGAAGTGTCCCGGGCGATACTTGCCCTCCATCACCTCGGCTACGGGGCCCAGGTTGAATACGCGGGTATCTTCGGTCGGGTACATCTCCTCGACCGAGGGGGCAAAGGCATAGGTGCAGCCCACCGACTCGAGCAGCTGGCAGTCCTTGTCGAGTGTGCGGGGGTAGAGCCGCAGGTCGTTCTTATCGTTGAATTGGGTAGGATTGACAAATATACTCACCACCGTCACGTCGTTGTTGGCGACGCTGGTCTTTACCAGTTGCAAATGCCCGTTGTGCAGGGCACCCATTGTCGGTACAAGTCCTATCGTTTTACCGGCATTCCTGTCCGAATCGAGCTGTTGGCGCAATTCGGCGATTGTTGTGAATACTTTCATAATTGAACTTTGGTTAAAAAATCGTGCAAAAGAAGCAAATAAAACCCAAACGACGAAATAATGCCCGGTTTTTTCTGGATTGTGCCTTCAAATATTTCGCGTTGAGGGGAAAATATGGGAAGTCTGGCGATTTTTTGTTGTTAATACTTCTAATATTTCGAGGTTCCCGCCGTTTTTTTTATTATCTTTGCAAAACTAATCGAGTTTAAAGAGATAGAATGAAAGAAGCCAAAGTTCTATTTATTGCCCAGGAGATTACTCCTTATCTGCCGGATTCGGAGATTGCTCACGTTTGTCGCTATTTGCCGCAAGGTATCCAGGATAGAGGGCACGAGATTCGTACGTTCATGCCCAAGTACGGGTCTATCAACGAGCGTCGTAACCAGTTGCACGAGGTCATTCGGTTGTCGGGTATGAACTTGATCATCGACGACACCGACCATCCCCTTATCATCAAAGTCGCCTCGATACAGTCGGCTCGCATGCAGGTCTATTTCATCGACAACGACGACTATTTTCAACGCAGTGCCGACGGGGAGGCCGAGGAGGCCATGCGCCCCGACAACGACGAGCGCAGCATCTTCTTTGTGCGCGGCGTGATGGAGACGGTGAAGAAGTTGCGGTGGACCCCCGACATCATTCACTGCCACGGTTGGATTACGGCATTGGCCCCGTTGTACATCAAGAAGAACTATGCCGAGGACCCCTCGTTCCGCGATGCCAAGGTTATCTATTCGCTGTACGACAATGATTTCAAGGCTCCGTTCGATCCCCGGTTTGCCGAAAAACTGAAACTCGAGGGCATTCAGGACAGCGACCTGCCCTTTGCCGCAGGCGATTCGGTCGACCCCGTTACGCTCAATAAACTGGCCGTACAGTATTGCGACGGTGTCATCCAGGCCAGCCGGCAGATCGACTCCCGGATTACCGATTACGTTCAGCAGCAGAATATTCCCTTCCTGGAGTATCAGGACCCCGAAAATTATATTGATGCCTATAACGACTTTTACAGTAAAATTGTAGGGAACGAATAATGCCAGTTACTAAATAGAAATGAAAGTTTTTAGATTTTTGCCGGTAGCTATTGCCTTAGCTTTAGGCATCTCTTCGTGTGGCGATGAAAACAGCCTGATAGGCTCGTCGATAGTCGATACAGATCTTGAAATCGTGGTAGACTCCTCTTTTCAAAAGATGATAACAGCCGAGTCTATTCCCAACGACAGCGTGGTGGGACGTACGATTACCCAGCTGATCGGGCGTATCTCGATACCCGGCTACGGAAAGTTGGAGACCGATTTCCTCACCCAGTTTATGTCGGCATCTACATTCGATACGGTGGGTGTCGACCGGCTCGATTCGCTGGTGCTCTATCTGAGCTACAACACTGAGTCGTTTACGGGCGACTCGCTGGCCCCCATGCAGTTGAGTGTCTACCCGCTCGAGAAGCAACTTCAATCGCCGGTGTACAGCAGCATCGATCCGGCCGACTATTACAACGCGCAGAGTGCGCCCATTGCCTTGAAGAGTTACAACGCCTCGTTCCTGGGCTTGCCCGATTCGCTGGTGAAACTGGGATACAAGACCATACGGGTGAAATTGCCCGATGCCATGGCCGAGCAGTTCTTCGAGAAGTACAAAACCGATCCGCTCGTATTCTCTTCGCCCAGCCGCTTTACCCAATATTTCCCCGGCTTCTATGTGAAGACCTCGTACGGTAGCGGTTGTGTGGTGAATGTGCAGAACTCGGTAATGAACCTGCACTACACCAAAACGACCGAGATTGATGGTAAGGATTCTACCTATACAGCCACTCAAACCCTGATGGCGGTGACTCCCGAGATTGCTACGGGCAACCACATAAAACTGGAGATAGACCCCGCAATCGAGAGCGGTATCGCTGCCGGTCGAGTCTATCTGGTGGCTCCTGCCGGGTTGAATGTGCTGCTGCACTTCCCCACGCGTGAGATTGTCCGCTCGTTCGAGGAGTCGGTAGGGGCAGGAGGTTCTACCATACAGGGCCTGATCAACTCGCTCATTCTGGAGGTGCCCTTGAAAGAGTTACCCAAGAGCAGCTACAACATCGACCCGCCGCAATTCCTGCTCTTCGTGCGGAAGAGCGAGCTCCAGAGCTTCTTCGAGAAGAAAGAGCTGGCCGACAACGTACGCTCGTTCTATGCCGAATACAACAGCGATACCCGCAAATATAGCTTTACCGGGTTGCGTACCTTCCTGAACGATGTCATCGAGAAGAAGCGCCAGGGAACCGAAATTACCGATGCCGACGAGGAGATTGTGCTCGTACCCGTATCGGTATACAGCGAGACCGTATCGTCGGGCAGCAGCTACTACTATTACTCGTACAACGAGCAAGAGGTGGTAACCGATATTGTTCCCTACATCTCGGCTCCGGCGTTGGCCGAAATCGACATGAACAATATCCGGTTGCAGTTGACTTACAGCCGGCAGAAAACCAAATAACCGGTCGAAGATATACGCATGACAGGAGGCGGGGCGATGCAGTTCGTTCCGCCTCTCTTTTTCTCTCGGCCGGGGAAGGGGGAGGGTGGCAGGCGGAGGTGTTTCTCCCGGGTGTATGGACGGGGCGGACTGGCAGGCTGTCGACAGGGGGGGTAAAGAATGGGTAAAAAAATGTGCGGTTGCGGTAAAAAAAATAGGGAAAGAGTTTGTCGGTATTCTCAAAAGTATTACCTTTGCACCGCAATCGCCACAATAGCTCAGTCGGTAGAGCATTTCATTCGTAACGAAAAGGTCCCGGGTTCGAGTCCCGGTCGTGGCTCAGCAAAGAGGTTCAAGTTTCTTGAGCCTCTTTTTTTATGGCTCTCGAAAAGGAAGGGCTGCCCCGCTTTTTTAGGGGGCAGAAAATCGGTGGGGATTTGCTGGAGTCTGGCTCCTCCCCCGATTCAGACCTTGTGGTCTCGTCGGCGAAACCCGGAAAGAAGACTCGATTCTGAAAAAGCAGCTTTTGGATTTTTAGTTGCCCGGATATTCCGTTTGACAGCTTGTATATCGCTTCCTTTTATTTCCGTTATCATGGAATGATCAATGTTCCGTAGAAACTTGCCGATGATTGTTTGCGCCCCTGTGGGGCGTTCTTGGTTGCGGGTAGAGGTGAGATTTCTGTTGAGCCGGATTTATGACAGCACGCCTTTGCTTTAGTGGGGTTGCCGCCTGTTCCTCCTGCCTGCCCAGGGTGCTCGGGGTGGGGGAAACAAAAAGAGCGGGAACTTTTGTTCCCGCTCTTTTTGTGGGGTGCTAGATGGGACTCGAACCCACGACCCTCGGAACCACAATCCGATGCTCTAACCAACTGAGCTACAGGCACCATGTTTGTTTTTCGTAAAGGAGTCATCCTCGCTTTACTGGCGGTGCGGACGGGACTCGAACCCGCGACCCCATGCGTGACAGGCATGTATTCTAACCAGCTGAACTACCGCACCATTTTGGTTTTGCGACGGCAAAGATAGGGCATTTTTTCTTTCTACACAACATATCGGGCAAGAATTTTTACAAAAAAAATCGCCTCTTTTTTTATCCTTCACGAAAACAAATACTTACCCGGTTGCCGGTCTCTCTGTTTTTTTGAAAAACTTTTCGCGGAGGTGCTTGTGCCGTAGGTTGGAGGGGACTGAGGAGCTTGTCGAACCGTTTTCAAACGAACGACCCCGGCGTGGAACGGGTCGCACGCCGGGGTCGGTAGGTCTATCGAAAAGGTGCCGGGCAACTCGGGCAGAGTTGCCGCGGCACGGATTTCTTAACGGAGTACAATCTTGTGGGTCGTTTTACCGGCCGTTGTCGTTACCTGCAGGATATAGACGCCGCGGGTCAATTCGGGTGTCTGTATCGTTTCGCTTTCGGCTGCATATTGGCCTGTCGGCACACCCGCAATCGAATAGAGAGCCGCGTGTTGCAGCCCTTCGGCCTGGATGCGGAGGCGTTGTCCCGTCTGGGTGATGGTGACGGACTGGCTGTTGGTGGCGTCGATTCCCGAGGCCGACTTGACCAGAACCGACAGGGGGATATATTTGTCGGCTGCACCGCGCGAGGCGAGCTTCACATAGGCTTCGTGTACGCCCAGATTGTTGCTGTTGAACGATACGGTGAACGAGCCGCCCGTAGCGGGGAGCGATTTGGTCGAGAGCTTGAATTTGCTCGGGTTGGCTCCGCCGAGCGACAGCTTGATGGGCTCGGTCAGATTCTTGGTGGAGAGGGTGATTTTCCCGCTCACCTGGTCTTTGCCCTGTGTGGCAACCATCGACACGTGGGTCGAGTCGCTGGTTATCTCGGGCAGGTCGGTGCGGCCCCAGCCAATATCGTCGATGTAGTAGGTCACGGAGTTTTCATTGCCCCAGAGGCCGGTATATTTGAAGGCCATGAAGAAGACGTCGTTGATGTTCTGGCCCTCCAGATTGACATGGAGCTCATTCCATTCGCCGTTTTGGTCGGGCGATGCGGGTATGCCTACCTCCAGCGGTTGGAAGAATACGGGCTGGTTGGGTATCGTGTCGATGTAGTAGAGCTCGAGTTTGGTGGGGCAGTTCTCGAAGATGTTTTCGCCCATGACACGGAACGTAAAGGTCTTTCCGGCTGTCTTGTAGCTCAGGGGTGGGGTTACAATCCACATCTCTACGCTGTCGCTGCTTTGTTCCTGGTATACGTAGCCCGAGGCTTTGGCCATTTTCTCGCCGTCGAGTTCGTATCCCCACCAGGGGCGGTTCCCTTTGCGGGTTACATTTTGCCATCCGTCGAGTTGCAGGTTTTCGTTCTTGACGGCGCTGTCGAAGGTTTCGAACAGTTGTTCGCGCGGGTTGCTCATGTCCCAGTTGAAATTCCTTACGAGCGGTTCTTCAACCGGTGTATCGCCTGCGGTAGCCGTACCGTTGAGGTCGACAACGAGCTCTTTGCCCTCGAGGGTGGTAAAGTGAATCTTCGAGTGGAACTTTCCGGCCTGTTTGGGGGCGAAGGTGAAGACTACGGTGTTGGGAATGTTCTTGACAAAGAGGGTGCTCGATATGCTGAAGGCAGCCCCTTCGATGTGTTCGATCGAGGCACGCACATAGTCGATGCAGTTCTGGCTCTTGAGGGTAGCCGTTACGGTGCTCTTCTCGTCGACCTTGGCGGTGAAGTCCGGGATGGTGGCGGGGTCGAGCGAAATCGAGGGCGGATTGTTGGGGTCGATGCAGTAGCCCTTCAGCTGGAAGGTCTGCGTAAGCTCGTAGTTGCCGGCGCTCTCGATGGTGACCGTGGCCGTGTGGCGGCCGATAACGGTGGGGTTGTAGGTGAAGACTACGGCTTGTGAAGGCTCGGTGGTCGATTGTACCGAGGCGCTGAAGTATTTGGCATCCTTACCCGTGAGGGTGATGGTCACCGGCTTGGCAAGGTTGGCCTGGGTAATGGTGACGGTGGGGTAGTCGACCGGTTTGTTGAGTTGGGTCGACAGCTCGGTAAAGGTGGTGGGCGATACCGTCAGGGTAGGTTCGGTGGGGACGGGCTCACTGCCTTCGGCCTTCTGGAAACTGAAGTCGTCGAACAGTACAGAGGCATTCTTGGCCACCATCACGTTGAAGTAAAAGCGGGTAGCCCCTTCGGGGAAGGTAGTCTCGACCGTCTTTTCGGTCCAGGTGTCGGCGGTGAAGAAGTCGGTTTTCAGCTTGTCGCTGTCGTGATCGAGCTCACCGTCGCGCGGAGACGTCCAATAGCAGTTCAGCTTAACGTCGCTGCCGCTTTGCGAGGTCAGCACTTTGTATTTGATACGCAGGCGGTAGGTTGCTCCCGCTTCGAAGTTGCCGGCAATCTCTTGGCTCAAATAGCTTTCGTCTCGCGTGGCTTTGGTGACTTTCAGTGCCTGTTCACCCTCGACCTTGTCGGTGGTTTCGACATCCAGGGTAATTCCTGTGGCACTCCATTCGTCGAAGGTGGTTCCAAAGAGGAAGTTGGAAGAGGAGTCTTCGAATCCCGGATTGGATAACATCTCGTCGGCTGCAAAAGCGCTGGTAGCTAGCAGCCACAGGGGAAGGAGTAATAGTAATTTTTTCATATAAAAAAGTGAGTTAAAGGTAGGGAAGAGCCCGACGTCAAGGCCCTTCCATACGGTTAGAAATTAGAATATGGATGATTTTTATCGGATGGTATGTATCGGGGTGAAACCGCTGTTTTTTACGGCATACATATCCCCTTGGGTCGGGTAGATTTTTTGCATAAAAATCGATTTGTTAGATTAACTATTCTATATATTTTCTCTTGGGGGGATAAATATAGAATGCACTTTTACGAAAAACATAAAAGCATATATTACTTTTATTGTTTTTTAACAGGTTGGTTTAACCTATTTTTAGCAATGTGAAAAAGATTTTCAGAAGGGGACTGCCGTGGTGATATACTTTGTTAAGTTTCTGTAAAATAGATTGTTATTTGTACTTATGATTTTACGCTTCGGTTCCGGTATTGCAGTGGCGAGAGCCCGGCGTTGGCTTTGAAAAATTTGCCGAAAGCCGATTGGTCCGAAAAATTCAGTTCGTCGGCTATGGCCTGTATGGAGCGGTCGGTGTGTCGCAGCAGGCGGCACGCCTCGGCATGGAGCAGCCCGTTGATGAAATAGGCGGCCGTCTTCTGTGTGGTCTGGCGAATGATGCGCGAGAGATACGAGGGCGAAATCGAGAGGCTGCGGGCATAAAATTCGATATAGTGCTCCTGCTTGTAGTGCCGGATGAGGAGGGTAATGAACTGCTGGAACAGCTGCTCGGGATGGCTTAGGGGTGCAGCCGTGTCGGTGCGGTGGGCAATCGGCCCGAGTACTTGCAACAGCACGACGTGCAGCAGATGTTGCAGCATGGTACCCTGATAGGGACCCGGTGTGACGATGTGGCGGGAGAGCTGGCGCAGGTCGTCGGCCAGAGTTTGAGCCAGATTGTCGGGCAGGTGGAGGATGGGCGATTGAGCCTGGAAAAAGAAGAGCGAGTATTGGCGATAGGCGGGGTCGGTGGCCAGCAGCCGTTCGAAGAGGCTGCGCTCGCACAGCAGATGCAGGGCCACGAAGTCGGGGCTCTGCCGGGTGAGCGATACCAGCAGGCTGGGCCAGAAGAGCAGCATGTCGTCTTTGCCCACGGTGTGGTCGCGGTAGTTCAGCGAGAAGGTGGCCGACCCCTGCCGAATCAGCATCACCGAAAAGATGTCGGCAAATACGGGCGGTATGGTGTCGATGTTTACCAAATGGTTGTTCATCTCGAAACAGGCCAGACTGTTCTCGTAGACCTCTTTTACCTGGTGGTATTCTGTGAGTTCACTCAGTCGTATAATCTTTTCGCTCATGGCTCAGGAGAGTAAATTTGATGAGGCTAAAGATAGGGAATGTTCAGTATTTAACCAATTTAGGCTCTTGATTTAACAATGCCAATCGAGAAAGATTGCCGAATTTTGCCTCACAAATGAGCGAAATGTTTCACCGATAAAAAGGATAATGATATGACCAAACTATGGATGTATACGGGCGCTTTGGCGCTGATGGCCCTTTGCACGCAGTGCGGTGTGCCTGCCCGTCAGGAGGTTACGCTGCACGATGCCCAGGGGCGAGAGATGAAGGTCCCTCTTCGTAAGGCCCTGCCGGTAGATGCACCGCGGGTGCGCTATCCGGGGTTCAAAACCGAGACACTGATTTTGAAGGCCGGCAGTGTGCGGCGCGAAGGAGCCATGCCGCTGCCGTGCGATATTTTGCTCGAGCGCGATGTCCCCATCCGGTTGCGCGACGGTGTGACCATCTATGCCGATGTGTTCCGCCCCGTGGGCGACGAGGCTTGTCCCGCCCTGTTGGCGTGGAGCCCGTACGGCAAGGAGATAGGTGGGCAGATGCTCGACGATGTGCCCATGCGTTCGGGGGTGCCCTTGTCGGCCACCTCGGGGTTGGAGAAGTTCGAAGGTCCCGACCCGGCCTATTGGGTGGCTCATGGCTATGCCATTGTCAACCCCGACAAACGGGGCGCCTACATGTCGGAGGGCAATCTGCTCTACTGGGGGCACGAGGATGCCCTGGACGGGTGCGATGTGATTGACTGGATAGCTTCGCAAAAGTGGAGCAACGGCAAGGTGGGCATGACGGGTAACTCGTGGCTCACCGTATCGCAATGGTTCATTGCAGCCGAACGTCCTGAGCATCTGGCTGCCATCGCTCCATGGGAGGGATTCTGCGACCACTACCGCGAGTCGGGTACGCGGGGCGGCATACCGGCTCCCGAGTTTCCAGAGATGATTGCCGAGACCTTTGCCTCGGCCCACGGCATGCTCGAGGACCAGCCCCGCATGATTGTCGAACGTCCCTTCATGTGCGACTATTGGGAAGACAAGGCAGCCCGGGTCGAGAATATCGAGATACCGGCCTACGTCGTAGCCAGCTATACCAACTCGGTGCACACGCACGGCTCCTTTGCCGGGTTCCGCCGCATGGCTTCGAAAGAGAAGTGGCTGCGGGTGCACAACACCAGCGAGTGGTTCGACTATTACACGCCCGAGAATGTGGAGGATCTGCGCCGCTTCTTCGACCACTACCTGAAGGGTATCGACAACGGTTGGGAGCAGACACCGCGGGTGCGCCTGTCGGTGTTGAATCCCGGGGGTACCGACATCGTGGGCCGTGCCGAGGAGGATTTCCCGCTGGCCCGTACCCAGTACCACAAACTCTATCTGTCGGCTGCCGACAGTGCCCTGCTCTCCTCGTTGCCTGCCGACCAGGCCGTGAGCGAATATCAGTCGGACAGTGCCCGCCACGAGGTGACCTACCGTTATCGCATGGAGCGGCCTACCGAGATTACCGGCTACATGAAGCTGCACCTGTGGGTATCGGCCCCCGACCACGACGACATGGACCTGGCCGTGCGGGTAGAGAAACTCTCGCGCGACGGCCAGCCGCTCCCCGACCGCACGGGCAACCTCATTGCCGCTACGGGATTGATGCGGGTATCGATGCGTCAGTTGGACGAGACTCGCTCGACCGAGGCCGAACCGTACTACACCTTTACCACCGAGCAGAAACTGAAACCGGGCGAGATTGTTCCCGTCGAAATCGAGATATGGCCCATGGGGCTCTACTTCGACGAGGGCGAGATACTGCAACTTACCGTGGGGGCTTATCGGCCGGCCAATGCGGCCATTCCCTTCGGCTCGGCTTCGATTTCGGTTCCGCGCGACGGGTTCACTTATATGCCCGGACAGCCGGTCGATATGATTACCGTCGGAGGTAACGCCACCCAGTGTGCCGACCCGGCCGAGGTGGTTGTTTCGCCGGCCACGCACAATGCCGGGCGTCATCGCATTTACACCGGTGGCGAGTACGACAGTTACCTCTACGTACCCGTGATACCGGATAATACCATGAAATGACCAAGCGTGGCGGCGGTGCTTTGCCATCGGGGTGAGAGCCTGTTCTGCGGGCTGCATCCGCACCGCCGGCGCTTTTTTCAGAAATTCTCATATCACCGAAAGGGGGGGGCGGCTCATTTGTGTGGGACGCCCCCCCCCTTTTTCGTCGAGGGCTGCGAGGTTGTAAAAAAGGATGATGGAATATGCGTGCCGGGAGTTTTGAATCCCGGTTAATTTGTTTACATTTGTCGATATTAACCGTGAAGATATGGGACAAAATTTCGGATTCGTAAAAGTGGCGGCGGCCGTGCCCGGTGTGGAGGTGGCCGATTGCCCGCATAATGTCAAGGAGATAGAGAAACAGATAGCCGAGGCCGAGGGGCTGGGGGTGCAGATTATCGTCTTTCCCGAGCTGTCGGTGACGGCCTATACCTGTGCCGACCTCTTCGGCCATACGCTGCTGCTCGAGCAGGCACAGCGAGCCCTGTCCGGGTTGCTCGAGGCGACCGCCCACACCTCGCCGCTGTGCGTGGTGGGTATGCCGGTGGCGTGGGGCAACAGCCTGTACAACTGTGCCGTGGCCTTTCAGCAGGGGCGCATCCTGGGGGTAGTGCCCAAAAGCTATCTGCCCAACTATAAAGAGTTTTACGAGGAGCGTTGGTTCGCTTCGGGCCTGACGGTCACGGGCGAGACCGTGGAGCTGTGCGGCAGCCGGGTACCCTTTGGGGTCGACCTGCTCTTCGAGAGTGCGGATGCCGTAGTGGGTATCGAGCTGTGCGAAGACCTGTGGGTACCCATTCCGCCCAGTTCGCATCTGGCCCGGCAGGGGGCCGATATTATCCTCAACCTCTCGGCTACCAACGAGCTCATCGGGAAGCACCGCTACCTGCTCTCGCTGTTGCAGCAACAGTCGGCCCGCTGTCTGGCGGGATATGTTTATGCCTCGGCCGGGTTTGGCGAGTCGTCTACCGATCTGGTCTTTGCCGGCAACGGCATCGTGCTGGAGAACGGCTCGATACTGGCGCAGACCGAGCGGTTTGTACAGTCGCCCCGTCTGGCGGTGAGCGAAATCGACGTGGAGCGGCTGCGCACCGAGCGTAGGGTTAAGACCTCGTTTGCCCAGGGCACAGAGTCGACGGACCGCCCCGTGCGTCGCATCCCCTTCGCGTTGGCCGATGTGCCGTTGCGGTTGACCCGACGGGTGTCGCCGCGCCCCTTTGTGCCCTCCGACTCGGCCACGCTGCACGACCGTTGCGAAGAGATTCTCTCCATTCAGGCCGCAGGGTTGGCCAAGCGGCTCGTCCACACCCGGGCGCAGAGTGCGGTGATAGGCATCTCGGGCGGACTTGATTCGACGCTGGCCTTGCTGGTGGCCGTGAAGGCGCTCGACCGGCTGGGCGAGCCCCGGCAGAAAATCATCGGGGTGACCATGCCGGGCTTCGGCACGACGGGCCGCACCTATCGCAATGCCGTGGCGCTGATGCAGGCCCTGGGGATTACGATTCGCGAAATCTCGATTCGCGAGGCGTGCGAGCTGCACTTCCGCGACATCGGGCACGATGCGACGGTGCAGGATGTGACTTACGAAAACTCACAGGCGCGCGAGCGCACCCAGATATTGATG
Source organism: uncultured Barnesiella sp. (assembly GCA_902471075.1). Classification (GTDB taxonomy): domain Bacteria; phylum Bacteroidota; class Bacteroidia; order Bacteroidales; family Barnesiellaceae; genus Barnesiella. Next base: position 24,610 of record CABRIW010000003.1, read on the forward strand.
GATATTGCCAACCAGACGGGAGGTCTCGTGATAGGTACCGGCGACCTGTCGGAGCTGGCTCTCGGTTGGGCCACCTACAACGGCGACCACATGTCGATGTATGGCGTGTCGACGAGTATTCCCAAGACACTGGTCAAGTATCTGGTTCACTGGGTGGCCGAGAATGAACTGACGGGCGAGGCCCGCGATACGCTGCTCGATATTGTGAACACGCCGATCAGCCCCGAGTTGATTCCGGCCGACGAAAACGGCGAAATCAAGCAGAAGACCGAGGACCTGGTGGGCCCCTACGACCTGCACGACTTCTTCCTTTTCAACATGCTGCGCTATGGATTCTCGCCGGCCAAGCTCTACTGCCTGGCCCGGTATGCCTTCGATGGCGAGTTCGACGACGCGACAATCAAGAAGTGGCTGAAGGTCTTTTGCCGTCGCTTCTTCAACCAGCAGTTCAAACGCTCCTGCCTGCCCGACGGGCCCAAGGTGGGGTCGGTAAGCCTGTCGCCGCGGGGCGACTGGCGCATGCCCAGCGACGCGTCGAGCGCGATGTGGCTGCACGAGTGCGACGAGCTGTAATTTTGTACTATATATAAATAAGATAACGGGCGAGCCGGGAGAGGAGCAGGTCTATTCCTCTTTCGGCTCGTCGGGTTTGAGGGCCGGTTGTCGCGAGACAACCCGGGTAGAGTCGGCCGGCAGGGTCGGGGTCTCGGGACGGACGGTACGGGTCGAATCGGCCGGGGCTTCGGGCTGAGTCGTCTGCGGGGCGGTGCGGACAGAGTCGACAGCCGCTTCGGGCCGGGGGCTCCGCTTGAAGAGGTCGCTCCAGAGACTGAAATCGTGACGCAGCATGATGCCCACGCCCTGGGTGGTGAGGGCCGACTTGATGTAGTAGTTCTGGTCGTTGTAGTGGTTGTAGGCCTTGAGCCGTATGGTGCCGCTCTTGTTGAGCAGATACTCCAGGTCGAAGTCGCCGATGAAGGTATTGTTGTTCATCGTGTTGTCGCGGTAACCGAAGTTTCCGTTGAAAATCAACCGGTTGTTGAGCAGTTGGCTCGAGAGGGCCAGGTCTACCTCCATGTCGGAGAAGTCGCCCTTTTCGCTGCGGAAGTTTGGCGAGATGTTCCAGTTGTCGCTCAACTGTCCCAGGATGTTGCCCAGTTGCGACGAGAGGGTCGACGAGGCCACCGACACCAGCTCGTTGTTCCGGCTCTGCCCCATGTTCATGAAGTCGGGGGTATAGAACCGGTTCAGGGCCAGCAGGTAGATAATCTGGCGGTTCATCATGTCGTTGGTGCTGATGATGCTGCGCACCCGGCGGTCCATATCCTGCGTGAGGGTGGGGAAGGCGATGTCGAAGCTGAGGTCGGGACGCCGCACGTCGCCCGATACATTCAGTATCGTCTGCACCGGCACGGTGGTTCGGGTCAGCTCCTTGTCGTTGGCGAAGTTCTCGTCGAGGTCGAGCAGGTTGGCCGTGAGCGAATAGATGGCCGATATGTCGAGGTTGGTCGCCATGGGGTCGCCGTGGAAGGATACGCGGCTCCCCTCCTTGATGGAGAAGTCGCGGGTGATGATGTCCTGCAGGCTGAAGTTGTAGCTACCCTTCTCGAGTACATAAGAGCCGTAGAGCTTGAAGTCGTCGTTTACCGAATTGTATTCCAGTAAGATACTGCCCCGGCCGGTCGCCTTGATCATGTCGCCGGTCGATTTGTCCATCACCAGATTCATCTTGGCCTGGTTGGTCGCCTCGATTTGCAGGTTGAGGGCCAATACGCTGTTCTCCTGAGCCTGGCTGCTCTCCAGCATGCGGGCGTTGTTGCGGATGGCCGTGCTGTCAATCTGGCTTTCGTTGGCCTCGGCCATCGAACGGGACGAGTTGGTAAAGGTGATGAAGTCGTATTCGCCGGCAGCCTCGGAGCCCGACATCACAAAGGTAAAGTTCGACTGGTCGCCGGTAGCCATGTTCACGTCGATGCGGTTGTAGCCCGGTTCGCCCTTGATGAGGGCCGAGCCCGTGCCGTAGATGGTACCGTAGTAGGTGGGGCTTTGCCGTTCGGTCATGTCGTAGGACAGGAAGTCGCGGGCGTTGGTGATGGCGATTTCGTAGGAGAGGTCCTTGAAGTTGTGGTGTGCGAGCCATCCCGACCCCTTGGCCGTGTGTCGCAACTTGTCGTAGACGGTGACGTTGTCGAACCAGATGCGGGTGGGCGAGAAGTGGATGCTGTCGGTGAGCGTGTAGCGGGTGTTGAGGTAGCCGATGCCGAAGTTGAAGTCCTCGACATAGGCGTCGCCCGTCACGTTCAGCGCCTTGAAGTGGCCATAGAAGTCGATGTGTCCGCTGGCCACACCCGAAACGTCGGTCATCACCGTTTCGACAAACGGTTGCAGGAAGGCGATGTTGAGCCGGTCGGGGTCGAACGAGAGGGCGAGCGAGTCGCGTGTGGGGAAGATGTAGCCGTCGATATAGGTCTGTTTCTCCTCCGGGTTCTCGACAAACCCTTTCATCAGGATGCCCTGGTTGTCGTTGTCCCACATGCTGAAGAGGTGCAGGTCGCCGAATACGGCCCCGTTGTAGGCAAAATTCCTGACATCGAACTGCTCGGTACTGAGGCGGGGCGCCGGTGTGAAGAGGTGCGAGGCCACCAGATTGCCGGTGGCGTTGCCTCCGAACGACACGTGTCTGATGTTGAGCGTGCCGAATATGTAGTCGAGGTCTACGTCGTTGAGCTGTATGTCCAGTTTGTCGCTCTCCTGGTCCGAAGCCACACCGTCGATGAGGATGTATTGAGGGGCATGCGAAATCTCGAAATCGTGAATCTCGACGCGCTTGTTGCCGACGGTGAGGTCGGCCGGTTTCATCTGCCAGATGGTATCGTTGAAGATGAGTACCGAGGGGTTGATGTGCGTGTGCATCTGCAGGTCACCCTCGTTGTCGGTGCGCGAGAATACGGTCGAGGTGTTCACCTCGCCGTAGAAGGTCGACTCGGTGTCGTTGTTCCAGTTGAGCACCACGTCGAGGTTGTCGCGGTGGGCCTTGCTGCGCAGGCTCCAGGTGGTGCGCACCTGTTTCTTGTTGTAGGTATTGGTCTCGACCGAGAGGTTCATGCCGGCAGTATCCTTACGGGCCGAGAGGTAGGTGTCTTCGATGTGCCGTTTCTTGTACCACAGGTGCGGAATCTGCCCGGTGACCGAGGCCGTGCTGCGGGTGCTGTTCATCTCGCCCTCGATGGTGGCGCGGTCGGTAAAGGTGACGGGCAGGTCGAATACCTGCGCCATGTGCAGGTTGGGCTCGATGGTAAAGCGGAACTTGAAGTCGTTGATGGGGGCCTCTTCGGCTTTCTTCTTTCTCGTGCTGTTGCGGCGGGTATTCCGTTTCGGCTCTTCGGGCCGGGGCATCAGCGAGGGGAGTGCCTGGGCGACAAGTCTCTGCAACGACTCCTTCAGGGTAGAGAAGCGGTATTGCCCTTCGATCCAGCCGTTGAGGTAGTCCGAGGTAATGGCAATGCTCTGCGGCGTGTGGCGGTTGTGCGCCTCGAGGCAGAAGCGATTGAGGGTGAAGCGGTCGTTGGGCGTGGTGAAGGTGAGGCTGTCGATCGAGACGGAACCCTCGGCGTTGTCGAGGCTGTTGCCGGTAAATTGGGCCGTGACGTCGAATCCCAGTTTGGACCCTTCGAAGCTGGGCATCAACCGCAGTTCGGCTACATGGATGTCGCGGGCCTGGAGGGTGAGGTCGAACTCCGACTCCTGATGTTTCAGCACGGCCAGACCTTTGACTTCGACGTGGCCGTTGGTGTCGTCGATGCGGACGACACCGTTGTAGCGGTTGTCGCCGAACTCGCCGTTGAGAGCTATGTTTTCGTAGGGATACCCCTTGTATTCGAAGTAGTTGATGGTACCCGCAACCTTGCCGGTGGGGGCCTGGTAGCGCGCCTTGCGGCTGTCGAGCTCGACCTTGAAGATGATCTCGCCGTAGGGGTTCCCCTCGGCAAACAATCCGTTGAGGTTGAACTTCTGCGACTCGATGAGGCCGGCATAGTGCATCGTCTCCGTCTGGCCGTTCTGTTTGGCCGAGAGGTCGGAGTGGATGGTCCCCAGGTCGGTCGTGAGGGTGCCACAGGCCGTGAGGTTGCGGCCCCGGTTGGCGATGTCGCCGTTGAAGTGGACATTGCCCAGGCGGGCTATGGTGTGGCGTTGCCGGTCGGTGAGCGAGGGGATTCTCTGGAGAATATCGGCCAGGCCCTCGGCCGAGGCATGTAGCGTGATGGGGTCGCACACGATGCTGCGCTGCCGGGCGTCGGTTATCTGCTTGACGGCAATCTGGCTGTGGGCGGTGATGCTGCCGTGGCCAAAGTCGAAATCGAAGGCGTGCACGTAGAAGTCGTTGGGGGTGCCCGACAGGTGAAGCGACAGGTCGACCGAGGTCTCTATCTCGTCGAGCAGGGGAGCGAACGGGGCCAGGTCGCCGAGGGCGATGCGGGCCTGCGGTATCTGCAGCGAGAGTCGGGTCTCGTCGAGAATCTTCCGGGTCGACAGCGTGTCGGGCAGGGTGGCCACTATCGGCTTTATCTCGATGTGGCTGCCGGGAAGCTGCACCTTGAAGTCGCGCAGCGTGGCTTGCCGACGGTTACCCTCGAGTTTGAACTGCAGCCGGTTGAGCGAAAATCCCGACCGCTCGTCGAACGAGAGGCGCTTGATCGAGACATTCACCGAGTCGCCGGTGAGCGACTTGATCGAGAGTTTCGACAAGAGGTTTTTCACCCCGATGTGGTTGGGGTCGAATCGTCCCGGCTCGGCCGGTGGGGCCGACAGCAGGTCGTAGCGTATCTTGCCCCGGCGGATGATGGCGTTGTTTATCTTGAACTTGATTTTCTCCTTGGGTTTGTCCGACTTGCTCTTGAAGGCATCGATGACAAACTGCAGGTTGGTGACCGTGTCGGGGCGGGCCTGCGAGATGCGGGCGTCGAGACCGAACAGCTGGATGTTGGTGAATATGAGCTCTTTGTTGAATACGAGGTCGCCGAGGGCGATGCCGGCCGAGAGTTTGTTGGCATAGACGAGCGTGTCGCCTTGCTGGTCGGGCAGGTATACCCCGAAGAGTTCGAGCTTGTTGAAGGGCGAGAACTGTATGCGGTCGATGTCTACCCGGGTGCCCAGCAGGGCCGACAGCTCTTCGATACCTATACGACGCGCCCGGTCCTGTATGCCGGGGATCGACAGCAGGATATAGGAGAGCGTGTATATCGCTATGACAGAAAAGATAACGATATGGACAAATAGCCGAAATGCCGAATAGAATTTCCTCATATTTAAAACGATACAAAAATAGTGTATCCTTTTGAAAGTTTCGATAGAATCGGCTCTTTTCTTTCGGCGGGGGGTATGAAAAAAAATGTAAAGGCGAACGCTTTTTGGCTATAAATATGTACTTTTGCAGACCTCGAAAGAGGAACGATAACACAGTTAAACGATACGATATGAGTGTAACAATCTTAGGCATAGAGTCGTCGTGCGACGATACCTCGGCTGCGGTAATCCGCGACGAAGTGATGCTGTCGAATGTGATTGCCAGCCAGGCGGTACACGAAGCCTATGGCGGTGTGGTACCCGAACTGGCTTCGCGAGCTCATCAGCAAAATATCATCCCCGTGGTTTCCGAGGCCCTGAAGCGGGCCGGGGTCAAACCCGAAGAGTTGAATGCGGTAGCCTTTACGCGCGGGCCCGGCCTGATGGGTTCGTTGCTGGTGGGTACCTCGTTTGCCAAAGGGTTCACCACGGCGCTCAACATTCCGCTGGTCGATGTCAACCACCTGCAGGCCCACGTGATGGCCCACTTCATCAAACGCTCGCCCGACGACAATACGCGGCCTCCATTCCCCTTCCTCTGTCTGCTCGTCTCGGGCGGAAATTCGCAGATTATAAAGGTGGAGGCCTATAACAAGATGTCGGTCATCGGGCAGACTATCGACGATGCGGCGGGCGAAGCCTTCGACAAGTGTGCCAAGGTGATGGGGTTGCCCTATCCTGGCGGACCGGTTGTCGACCGCCTGGCCAAGGAGGGAAACCCCAAGGCTTTTGCCTTGAACAAACCGCACATCCCCGGGCTCGACTACAGCTTCAGCGGGTTGAAGACCTCGTTCCTCTATCTGCTGAGAGACCGCGTGAAGGAGGACCCCGATTTCATTGCCAAGAACCAGTGCGACCTGTGCGCCTCGTTGCAGGCGACCATTGTCGACATACTCATGGACAAGCTCTACAAGGCCGTGAAACAGACGGGCATCAAGCATGTGGCCGTGGCCGGTGGCGTTTCGGCCAACTCGGCCGTGCGCGGTGCCTTTGAGGAGTATGCCCGCCGCTATGGCTGGACGGTCTATCTGCCTCCCTTCTCCTTCACGACCGACAATGCCGCCATGGTGGCTATTACAGGATATTACAAGTATCTGGACAAAGAGTTTTGCAGCGTCGAAAAGGCACCCTTTGCCCGGGTCGAGTTATAAATGCAAAACAGATGAATGTCGAGATTATTGTCATCGGCGACGAGCTGCTCATCGGGCAGGTCACCGATACCAACTCGGGGTGGATTGCCCGTGAGTTGAATCACATAGGGTGGGAGGTCACCGAAATCACCACCGTGAGAGACCGGGAGCGCGAGATTACCGACGCGCTCGACAGCTCGTTCGAGCGGGTCGACGTGGTGCTGATGACCGGCGGTCTGGGCCCCACCAAAGACGATATTACCAAACAGACCCTCTGCCGCTATTTCGGGGGCAAGATGATTTTCGACGAGACCGTTTGCGCCCACGTCGAGGAGATTTTCCGCCGCCGTCACCTGCAGATGAACACCTCGACGCACGACCAGGCCTATGTGCCCGACGTCTGCACCGTCATCGAGAACCCCGTGGGCACGGCGCCCGTCATGTGGTTCGAGCGGGAGGGCAAGGTGCTGGTTTCGATGCCGGGCGTTCCCATCGAGATGAAGACGGTGATGCAGGCATCGGTCATCGACCGGCTGCGCCGCCACTTCGGCGACCATTCGGCCATTCTGCACCGCACCTGTCTGGTGAAGGATTTCACCGAGTCGCGCCTCTCCGAGTCGCTCACCGGGTTTGAGGCGCAGTTGCCCGCCTGCATCAAGCTGGCCTATCTGCCCACACCGGGTGTCATCCGCCTGCGGCTGACGGCCCGCGGCGGCGACGAGGTGCAGTTGCAATCCCTGATTGACGGTCAGTTCGACAAACTGAAGAGTCTGCTGGGGCCGCACCTCTTTTGCGACAGCGATGCCACGCTGGCCGGTGCGCTGGGGCTGCTGTTGGCCCGCCGGGGCGAAACCCTGGCTACGGCCGAGAGCTGCACGGGCGGCAACATAGCCCACGAGATTACGCGGGTGGCCGGCAGTTCGGTCTATTTCAAGGGTAGTGTGGTGGCCTACGCCAACGAGGTGAAGGAGCATGTGCTGCACGTCTCGCCCCAGACCCTCGAACAGTGCGGGGCGGTGAGCCGCGAGACCGTGTTGCAGATGACTGCCGGCGTGCAGCGGTTGCTCTCGACCGACTGTGCCATAGCCACCTCGGGCATAGCCGGCCCCGGTGGAGGTACACCCGAGAAACCGGTGGGTACCGTGTGGATAGCCGCACGCTATGGCAACCGCGACAAGGCCGAGTGTTTCCGTTTCGAGGGAGACCGCGAACAGGTGATTGCACGGGCTACTCAGGCGGCTCTGCTCATGCTGGTACAGCTGATGACCGAGTAGGTCGAAGAGAAAAAGTTTCCATTTTAATCGGCTAAAAATTTGGAAGCTATTCTTAAAATGCTTTACTTTGCACTCTGTTTGCGAAAGCAGTAAGAAAAAACAAATAAAATTATAGATAGCGATGTCAAAGATTTGTCAAATTACAGGGAAAAAAGCAATGGTTGGCAACAACGTTTCGCACTCGAAAAGAAGAACGAAAAGAAAATTCGATGTCAACCTCTTTACGAAGAAATTTTATTGGGTAGAACAGGATTGCTGGATTACGCTCACACTGTCGGCTGCCGGTCTTCGTACAATCAATAAAATGGGATTAGACGCAGCTCTCAAACAAGCTGCCGGAAATGGGTATTTAACTGAAGTAAAAATGTTGTATTAAGATATGGCAAAGAAAGCAAAAGGTAATCGCGTTCAAGTAATTCTTGAGTGCACGGAGCACAAGGCCAGTGGTATGCCTGGAACATCGCGTTATATTACCACCAAGAACAGAAAAAATACCACAGAGCGTTTGGAGTTGAAAAAATACAACCCCATCCTGAAGAGAGTTACTGTACACAAAGAAATAAAATAAGGAAGGATTGAACCATGGCAAAGAAAACAGTTGCATCGTTGCAAAAAGGCGAAGGCCGTACTTATTCGAAAGTGATTAAAATGGTGAAATCGCCGAAGACGGGAGCTTACACCTTCCAAGAGGAAATGGTTCCCAACGACTCGGTGAAGGACGTACTGAGTAAGTAAGTCATAATTAGCGCAATATAAAGAAAACTTTCTTATACAAAATGTGTAAGGAAGTTTTTTTTTACCATGATAATTTTATAGCTTTGCATAACGTGCGGCGGAATCCGCACGGATACATTAAATATTCACATATGGGATTTTTTGATTTCTTTTCGAGAGAGAAAAAAGAGACGCTCGACAAAGGTCTCTCCAAAACCAAAGAGGGCGTATTCTCCAAATTGGCCCGTATCGTTGCCGGCAAGTCTCAGGTCGACGATTCCATTCTGGACGACTTGGAAGAGGTGCTCATTACCTCGGACGTGGGCGTAGAGACTACGCTGCGTATCATCGAGCGGATAGAGAAGCGGGTGGCTCGCGACAAATATATCAATACCAACGAGTTGAACCGTATTCTTCGCGAAGAGATTACTGCCCTGCTGACCGAAAACGGCGTGGAAGAGTCGGGCGAGTTTACCGTGCCGGCCGACAAGAAACCCTATGTGATTATGGTCGTAGGCGTGAACGGTGTGGGCAAGACGACCACCATCGGGAAACTGGCCTACCAGTACAAGAAGCGCGGCTACAGTGTCTATCTGGGTGCCGCCGATACCTTCAGAGCTGCCGCCGTAGAGCAGCTGATGATTTGGGGCGAGCGGGTAGGTGTGCCCGTGGTGAAGCAGAAGATGGGGGCCGACCCGGCATCGGTGGCCTTCGATACCCTCAGCTCGGCCAAGGCCAACAACGCCGACGTGGTGATTATCGACACCGCCGGTCGTCTGCACAACAAGCTGAACCTGATGAACGAGCTGACCAAAATCAAGAAGGTGATGGAGAAAATCGTGCCCGGGGCGCCGCACGAGGTGCTGCTGGTGCTCGACGGTTCTACGGGACAGAATGCCTTTGAGCAGGCCAAGCAGTTTACGGCGGCTACCGAGGTGAACGAGCTGGCCATTACCAAACTCGACGGTACGGCCAAGGGCGGCGTGGTCATCGGTATATCGGACCACTTCAAAATCCCCGTCAAGTACATCGGGCTGGGCGAGGGTATGGAAGACTTGCAGGTATTCCGCCGCAAAGAGTTTGTCGACTCTCTGTTTGGCGATTGATTTTTCAAGAATCTATTTACGGCTGGGGAGTCGGGTGCCGACTCTTGTAGCCGTCTTTTTTTCATGTAGTGTCAAGATGATAAAGAATAGCGTCGATATTATTACGTTGGGCTGTTCCAAGAATCTGGTCGATTCGGAACGGCTGTTGCACCGTTTCTCCGAAGCCGGTTACAAAGTGCGTCACGACCCCGAAAAGGTGTCGAGCGAATATGTGGTGGTCAATACCTGCGGGTTTATCGGTGACGCCAAAGAGGAGTCGATCGAGATGATTCTGCAGATGGTCGAGGCCAAGAAGGCCCGCAAGATACGCCACCTGTATGTGATGGGTTGCCTCTCGCAACGCTATCGCGAGGAGCTCGAGACCGAGATTCCCGAGGTAGACAAGTTCTACGGGAAGTTCGACTGGGGCAACCTGCTTACCGACCTGGGAGCCCGCAACGACGACGATGATAAGGATTTCGGACGCATCCTCACCACACCCCCGCACTATGCCTATGTGAAGATTGCCGAGGGGTGCAACCGCTTCTGTTCCTACTGCGCGATTCCGCTCATCACGGGGCGCTTCGTCTCGTATCCCATGGACGAGCTGCTCGACGAGGTGCGCTCGCTGGTGGACCGCGGCGTGAAGGAGTTCCAGATTATTGCACAGGACCTTTCGTCCTATGGGCTCGACCTCTATGGCGAGCAGAAGTTGGCCGAGCTCATCGACCGCATGGCGCAGATACCGGGCGTGAAGTGGATACGTCTGCACTACGCCTATCCGTCGCAATTCCCCTACGACATCCTGCCGGTGATGCGCCGCCATGTCAATGTGTGCAACTACCTCGACATCGCCTTGCAGCATATCAGCGACCACATCCTCACCGATATGCGCCGCCACGTGACCAAGCAGGGGACCTACGATTTGTTGAAACGCATACGGGCCGAGGTGCCCGGTATCCATATACGCACCACCCTCATGGTGGGCTATCCCGGCGAGACCGACGAGGATTTCGAGGAGCTGAAGCAGTTTGTGCGCGACGCCCGTTTCGAACGCATGGGGGCCTTTGCCTACTCCGAAGAGGAGGGCACCTATGCCGCCAACCACTTCCCCGACTCGATTCCCGAGGAGGTGAAGCAGGCCCGGCTCGACGAGCTGATGGCTCTGCAAGAGGAGATTGCCCTCGAGAGCAACCGCTCGAAGGTGGGGCAGGAGTTTGAGGTGATGGTCGACCGCGAGGAGGAAGACTACTACGTGGGACGTACCGAATACGACTCGCCCGAGGTCGATCCCGAGGTGCTCATTGCCAAAACCCGCACCTTGCCCATCGGTGAATTTTGTCGCGTGAAGATTGTCGATGCCATGCCCTATGAACTCATGGCCGAGCCACTGCCGTCGGATCGATAATCGTTGCGTGCCATGGGTCAGAATACGGCTGCCATATCTTGTCTCAGGCAGGCTTTCGAGCGCAGTCTCGAGAGCCGTTTCCCCGCTTGTGCCTTCAGATTGCCGGGCGACGATGCCTTTTATTGGGGCGCCTGTCCGGTTCATGAGCTGGAGACTCTGGCAGGTTGTGCCCTCCCCGGCGAGGGGCGGGAGGGGTTTCTCTTTGCCCCTTTCGACAGCGGGGCATTCCCTTCACTCTTTTTCCCGGTAAAGCCCGTGCGGGCCGAGGCTATCGACCTGGAGGCGTTGAACCGTTGTGCCGACTCTTCTGTTAGAGCCGACGAGGGATCCATGTCGGTGACCGATTGCGATTACCCGGCCTATGAGCAGCAGGCCCTTACCCTCATCGGGGCCATGCGCCGCGGCGAGTTGCGGAAAGCGGTGCTTTCGCGCACCGTGACGTTGCGGCGGCCGATGCTCTCCGATGTCGAACTCTTCCTGCGGTTGGCCGCGAAATATCCGGCCGCCTTTGTCAGTTGGGTACATCTGCCCGGTCGGGGGCGTTGGATAGGAGCCACCCCCGAGACACTGCTCGACTACGACGGCCGTCGGCTGTCGACCATGGCATTGGCCGGGACCCGCAAGGCCGGGACTCCGGGCGAGTGGGGCGCGAAGGAGCAGGAGGAGCAGCAGATTGTGGCCGATACGATTGTGGCAGCCCTCGAGCGTTGTGGTCTCGACCCGGTGGTGGGGGCCCGTTTTACCAAGGTGGCGGCCCAGGTCGAACACTTGTGTACGCCGGTTACGGTCGAAGGTCGTTTGACCGATAGCCAGCTGAACGATATTTTATGTGCTTTGCACCCGACACCAGCCGTCGGGGGGTATCCCAAAGAGGCTGCAAAAGTTTGGATTGATCGCGTGGAACCACACCGGCGTCGCTACTATGGCGGCTATCTGGGCCCGGTGCAGGCAGACGGGATGCACCTGTTTGTCAATCTGCGCTGCATGGAGGTGGACGATTGGTATGTGAGATTGTATGTCGGTGGCGGCCTGACGGCCCAGTCGCAGCCTGCCAGCGAATGGTGCGAGACCGAGGCCAAGGCGCAGACGCTGCTCTCGGTCATAAACGGTTAATCAAACAAGAAACGTATGAAGACAACAGACAAACAAGGGTGTAATGCCCTCGTCGAGATTTTGGTAAAGCAGGGTGTGAAACGGGCGGTTCTCTCGCCCGGGTCGAGAAATGCGCCTGTATTGATGGCATTCTCGCGGTGCGAGGCTATCGAGTCGTATGTGGTGGTCGACGAACGTACCGCCGCCTTCATGGCTCTGGGCATGTCGCAGCGCAGCGGCGAGCCGGTGGCCCTGGTGTGTACCTCGGGAACGGCTCTGCTCAACTACGCTCCGGCCGTGGCCGAGGCCTACTACCAGCACATTCCGCTCATCGTCATTTCGGGCGACCGGCCCATCGAGTGGATCGACCAGGACGACGGGCAGACCCTGCGCCAATACGGGGCCTTGGCTCCCTTTGTGAAACGGTCGTACGACCTGCGGGCCGAGTGGACCCTGCCGACCGACGGCTGGTATTTCAACCGCAGTGTGAACGATGCCCTGCTCACGGCACTCTCGGGCGAGAAGGGGCCGGTACATGTCAACCTCTCCATCACCGAGCCGCTCACCGGCGAGACCGAAGTTGCGCCGCGTCCCGAACGGGTGGTTATGCGGATGGCTCCGGCAAGTCTGCCCGACGAAGAGTCGCTCGCGCTCCTGAGCCGTGAGTTCATGTCGGCCCGCAAGGTGCTTGTCGTGGCCGCCTTCATGCAGCCCGACGAGGCGTTGAGCCGGGCCCTTGCCCGACTGGCCGAGTTGCCGCAGGTGGTGATCCTCACCGAGTCTATCGCCAATGTGCAGGGCGAGCGGTTCATCTCTACCATCGACAGGGTCTATTCGGTTATCGACAAGAGCGAGTGGCCCGACTATGCCCCCGAGCTGCTCATCACCCTGGGCGGTTCGCTGGTGTCGCGCATGATCAAGGCCTTTCTGCGGCAGCATAAACCGCAGGCCCACTGGCGTATCTCGCAGGGCGACCGCGTGGTCGACACCATGCAGGCGCTCACCCGCCACATCGACGCCTCGCCGGCCCGTCTGCTCGAGGCTCTGGCCCACCGGGTGGTCCCCGTCGAGAGTTCCTACGCCGCCCTGTGGCACGACAAGGAGCTGCTGGCTACCCGCCTGCACGACGACTACATAGCCCGCATCGGGTGGTGCGACCTCAAGGCCTTTTCGCTGATTCTGCCGGTTATCCCGGCCGGCACCGCGCTGCAGCTCTCCAACGGCACCACGGTGCGCTATGCCCAGCTCTTCAATACTCCGCAGGTGAGCCGGAGCGACTGCAACCGCGGGGTGTGCGGTATCGACGGTTCTACCTCGACGGCGGCCGGCGCCTCGTGTGTGGGCGATGAGACCACACTCTTCATCACTGGCGACATGAGCTTTTCGTACGATGCCAACGGCCTCTCGTCGGCCTATCTCTCGCCCCGGTTCAAGGTGATTGTCATGTGCAACGGCGGGGGCGGCATCTTCCGCTTCATCAAGCCTACGGCCGGGTTGCCCGAGCTGGAGCGCTGCTTCGAGGTGCACCGCGATATTCCCGTCGAGAAGTATGCCGACCTCTTCGGGCTGCGCTACTTCGAAATCGACAGCGAGGCATCGGCTGCCGAGGTATTGCCCCGCTTCTTTGCCGAGAGCGAGCGGCCGGCCATTTTGGCGGTGCACACGCCCCACCTCTACAATGCCGAGGCGTTGCGGGGGTACTTCCGCCGGGCCCGGCAGTAATGTTGAAATTCAGAATCTTAAAAACGACACGATATGAAAAAGTTTGACTGGAAACCCATTAAGGAGTATGAGGACATACTCTTCGATTACTACGACGGTATCGCCAAGATAACGATTAACCGCCCGCAGGTCTACAACGCGTTCCGCCCCCAGACCAACAACGAGATGCTCGACGCCATGGCCATCTGCCGCGAGCGTCCCGACATCGGCGTGGTGGTGCTCACCGGAGCCGGCGACAAAGCCTTCTGCTCGGGTGGCGACCAGAAGGTGAAGGGCATCGGCGGCTATATCGACCAGAACGGTGTACCCCGCCTCAACGTGCTCGACCTGCACAAGGCCATTCGCTCCATACCCAAGCCGGTTATCGCCATGGTCAACGGCTACGCCATCGGCGGCGGCCATGTGCTGCATGTGGTGTGTGACCTGACGATTGCTTCGGAGAATGCCCGTTTCGGGCAGACGGGTCCCAAGGTGGGCAGCTTCGACGGCGGTTTCGGCTCCTCCTATCTGGCCCGCATCGTGGGGCAGAAAAAGGCGCGCGAAATCTGGTTCCTCTGCCGCCAGTATACGGCTCAAGAGGCCGAGGCGATGGGGCTGGTGAACAAGGTGGTGCCTTTCGACCGGCTCGAGGAGGAGACCGTCGAGTGGTGCCAGACCATTTTGAAACGCAGTCCCATGGCTATCCGTATGATTAAGCGGGCCCTGAATGCCGAGCTCGACGGCCAGCGCGGCCTCATGGAGTTTGCCGGCGACGCCACGCTGCTCTATTATCTGATGGAGGAGGCGCAGGAGGGCAAGAATGCTTTCCTCGAGAAGCGTGACCCCGATTTCCAGAAGTTCCCCAAATTCCCCGGATAAGATGCTGAAGGCCAGTTATACCCCGTATACGCTCCATTTCAAGGTGCCGAGCGGGACCTCGCGCGGTATCCTCACCGAAAAGGAGACCTACTTCGTGAAGGTGTGGGACGATGCCGCCCCCGACCGCTGCGGGTTGGGCGAGTGTGCCCTCTTCCGGGGGCTCGGTGCCGACGACCGTCCCGAATACGAGAGCATATTGCAGCAGGTGTGCCGTGAGATTGACCGCTATGAAAGCCTCGACCTCTCGGCCTGGAGCTCGATACGGTTCGGGGTGGAGACTGCTCTGCTTGACTGGCAGAACGGCGGCCGGCGGGTCATATACCCCTCCGACTTCGTGACGGGTGGGAGAGGTATCACCATCAACGGGCTGATATGGATGGGCGATAAGCGCACCATGGCGGCCCGCATCGAGGAGAAGCTGGCGGCGGGCTTCTCGTGCATCAAACTGAAAATCGGTGCCATCGACTTCGACGACGAGTGCGATCTGCTCGCCTTTATCCGTAGCCGATACAGCCGCGACACCATCGAGTTGCGGGTCGATGCCAACGGAGCCTTTGCCCTCGACCGGGCGCTGGAGTGCCTGAAACGTCTCTCGGACTACGACCTGCACTCCATCGAGCAGCCCATACGGGTCGGACAGTGGGAGGCGATGGCCCGCCTGTGTGAAGCCTCGCCTCTGCCGGTGGCCCTCGACGAGGAGCTCATCGGGGTGAGCGGTGTGGCCGCAAAGGCCGACTTGCTGGAGGCCATAGCACCACAGTATGTGGTGCTGAAGCCCTCGCTTATCGGCGGCTTCTCGGGTACGCAAGAGTGGATCGATGCCGCCCGGGCCCGGGGTATCGGGTGGTGGATTACCTCGGCTCTGGAGTCGAACGTGGGGCTGAATGCCATCGCCCAGTTTACGGCTACCCTGCCTGTGAATATGCCGCAGGGGCTGGGTACCGGTGCCCTCTATACCAACAATATACCCTCGCCGCTCGAGCAGGTGGGCGAGGTGTTGCGATACAACCCGGCCGGGGAGTGGAATTTTTCGGAACTGTCATGGAGATAACCCTCAATCATCGCCTGTGCCGCACCCGCGACGAGGTGCTGGCCGTAGCCACCCCGCAGGTGGCCGACTTTCTCGACGAATGGTTTTCGCCGGCCGATTTCGTGTGGGGCCACACCTCGGGCTCGACGGGAGCCCCCAAACCCCTGAAGCTCTCGAAACGGGATATGGAGGAGTCGGCCCGGCTGACGGTCGACTTTTTCGGCATCACCGCGGACACGACCATGCTGCTTTGTCTCTCGCCCGACTACATTGCCGGGAAGATGATGATTGTGCGCACCCTGCTTTCGGGGGCCGACCTGCTGGTGGTACCGCCGTCGAGCCGACCCTTGGCGACGGTCGACGAGCCGGTCGACTTTGCGGCGATGGTTCCGGCGCAGGTGGTCGAGACATTGAACGACGATGTCAAGCGTGCCCGCCTGGCTCGGGTAGGGTCCTTGATTATCGGTGGAGCACCTCTGTCGCCAGAATGCGAAGCCCGGTTGACCCGGTTGCCGGTTCGGGCTTACGCCACCTATGGCATGACCGAAACGGTGTCGCACGTGGCTCTGCGGCATATCGGCGATGCCACCATGCTTTACCGGGCTTTGGGGAGCATCACCTTTGCGGTCGATCCCCGCAACTGCCTGGTTATCCATACTCCCCATTTTACACACAAGCAGTTTGTGACCAACGATGTGGTGGAGCTCGTCGATGAGCGCACCTTCCGCTGGACAGGTCGTTACGACCATGTGATTAACAGCGGGGGGGTAAAGATATTTCCCGAGCGGGTCGAGCAGAAGATAGCCGGGCTCTTGACCCGCCGCTTCTTCATAGCCGCCGCTCCCGACGAGAAGTGGGGGCAGTGCGTGGCCCTGGCCATCGAGGGCGACCCGTTGTCGCCTGTCGACGAAGCCGCCTTGCTGGCCCGTATCCGCGAGGCGGTCGACCGGTACGAGATGCCGCGCCGGGTGGTCTATCTGCCCGCTTTTGCCGAGACCTCGTCGGGTAAGGTGATCCGACGTTTGCCGTGATTCCCTGTCGGTTGGCAAAGCCGTTTCCGTCGTGAGGCGGATTGTTATCCTTCTATATATGGAGATGGAGGGAATGTTTTAAAGTGTTATTTGAGCATGTTCTGTTGCCGGGAATAGATTTTATATCTACCTTTATTCCCGATTATATTTGTTATTCAGTCACATTTGCTATTTTAAACATGAAGAACATGCGACATGTATTAGGAGTTACGCTCCTATGGGTCGCGGCTGTAACCGTAGCCCAACCCCCTGTTTACCTTGATGATACAAAGCCTGTTGAAGATCGAGTAGAGGATGCCCTTTCGCGTATGACTCTCGAAGAGAAGGTGGCCTTGTGTCACGCTCAATCGAAATTTAGTTCACCGGGAGTTCCCCGTTTGGGCCTGCCCGAAAACTGGATGACCGACGGTCCGCACGGTATTCGTTCCGAACTTTTATGGGACGAATGGAGTCCGGCCGGTTGGACCAACGACTCGTGCATGGCCTTCCCGGCCTTGACCTGTCTGGCCGCTACGTGGAACCCCGATATGGCTCTGCGCTATGGCCGGGCTTTGGGCGAGGAGGCGCGTTACCGGAACAAGAACGTACTGTTGGGCCCCGGCGTAAATATCTACCGCACGCCGTTGAACGGGCGCAACTTCGAGTATATGGGCGAAGACCCTTACCTGGCCTCCGAGCTGGCAGTACCTTATATCCAGGGGGTGCAGTCGTGCGGTGTGGCCGCCTGCGTGAAACACTTTGCGCTCAACAATCAGGAGAAAGACCGGCACTATGTCGATGTGGAGCTGAGCGACCGGGCCCTCTACGAAATCTATCTGCCGGCCTTTCAGGCCGCCGTGCAGCGGGGAAAGGTGTGGTCGATTATGGGGTCGTTCAATCGCTATCAGGGTCAGCACTGCTGCCACAACCAACGGCTGCTCAACGATATTTTGCGGGGCGAATGGGGCTTCGACGGGGTAGTCATCTCCGATTGGGGTGCCGTGCACAATACCCTCGAGGCTGCCTATAACGGACTCGATTTGGAATTTGGTTCTCTCACCGACGGTATGGAGTTCAGCGTCGACAATGCCTACGACGACTACTACCTGTCTCGTCGGTTCCTTGAGTTGTTGAAGTCGGGGAGTATTCCCGAGTCGGTAGTCGACGGGAAAGTACGCAATATCCTGCGGTTGATGTTCCGCACGACGATGAACCGAAACCGTCCCTACGGCTCGTTCAAGAATCGGGCTCATGGCGAGGTTGCCCGGCAGATAGCCGAGGAGGGAATCGTGTTGTTGCAGAATCGCGACAACGTGTTGCCTATCCAGCTGGAGAAGACTCGCAAGATATTGGTGGTGGGCGAGAATGCCATCAAGATGATGACCGTGGGCGGCGGCAGCTCGTCGCTGAAAGCCTGGTACGAAGTGTCGCCGTTGGAGGGGCTTCGGGCCCGGATAGGCGATGTGGCCGAGGTGGTGTATGCCCGGGGCTATGCCAGTCCCGACCCGCCGAAGAGTGTCATGTATACCATCCCTTCGTTGCAGACCGACCGCTCGGCCGACGACCTGCTGGCCGAGGCGGTAGCTTTGGCCCGGGAGGCCGATTACGTGATTTTTGTGGGTGGCCTCAATAAGAACGGGTATCAGGATTGCGAGGGAGGCGACCGAAAGAGCTACAGCCTGCCCTACGACCAGGACCGGGTAATCGAGGCCTTGGCCGAGGTCAATCCCCGCACCGTCGTGGTGCTCGTCTCGGGCAACAGTGTGGCCATGCCCTGGGCCGACCGGGTAGAAGCCATTGTCGAGGGTTGGTATTGCGGCAGCGAGGCCGGCCATGCCCTGGCCGCCGTGTTGGTGGGCGATGTGAATCCGTCGGGCAAACTGCCCTTCACGATGTGTGCCCGTCTCGAAGATTATCACGCCCATGCCTTGAACGACTCGCTGGTCTATCCGGGTGTCAATCATCGCGAGGTGTACAAGGACGATATTTTCGTAGGCTATCGCTGGAGCGACAAGCAGAAGAAAAACCACCGTCCGCTCTTCTGTTTCGGCCACGGGTTGAGCTATACCACATTCGAGTATGGCAAGGCGGTGCTCGACCGCAAGCAGATGACGGCGGCCGACAGCCTGCGGGTGCGCGTCACGGTGAAGAACACGGGCAGCCGTGCCGGTGCCGAGGTGGTGCAACTCTACGTGTCGGACCTGAAGTCGTCGTTGCCCCGTCCGATCAAGGAGTTGAAGGGATTCCGCAAGGTGATGCTTCAACCGGGCGAAAGCCGCGAGGTAGAGTTTGTGCTCGACCGCACGAGCCTCTCGTATTTCGACGATGCGAAACATGCGTGGGTAGCCGAGCCGGGACGCTTCGAGGTGCTTATCGGCGCCTCGGCCGAGGACATTCGGTCGCATGCCGGTTTCGAATTGGTGCCGTAGTCTCTACGACAAGAATATGACTTTTTGTTATTAACCTTCAAAATAATTATCATGAGATCTTTTCTAAAACCCCTGTGGGCTGCCGCGCTGTTATTCCCTTTACAGGCGGCCATGGCCCAAACACCTGTTTATCTCGATGATTCGCAACCCATCGAAGATCGAGTAGAAGATGCCCTTTCGCGAATGACCCTCGAAGAGAAAGTGGCCTTGTGTCACGCTCAATCGAAGTTCAGTTCGGCGGGAGTCCCCCGTTTGGGTCTGCCCGAGAACTGGATGACCGATGGTCCGCACGGCATACGCCCCGAAGTGGCTTGGGATGAATGGGACCAGGCCGGCTGGACCAACGACTCGTGCATGGCCTTCCCGGCCTTGACCTGTCTGGCCGCTACGTGGAACCCCGATATGGCTCTGCGCTATGGCCGGGCTTTGGGCGAGGAGGCGCGTTACCGGAACAAGAACGTACTGTTGGGCCCCGGCGTAAATATCTACCGCACGCCGTTGAACGGGCGCAACTTCGAGTATATGGGCGAAGACCCTTACCTGGCTTCCGAGATGGTGGTTCCCTACATCCAGGGAGTACAGTCGTGCGGAGTAGCCGCCTGTGTGAAACACTTTGCCCTGAACAACCAGGAGGAAGACCGCTATACTGTCGATGTCGAGGTGAGTGACCGGGCCCTCTACGAAATCTATCTGCCGGCTTTCAAGGCGGCGGTACAGCGAGGCAAGGCATGGGCCATCATGGGTTCTTATAATTGCTACAAGGGGCAGCATTGCTGTCACAACCAATATCTGCTTAATGATATTTTGCGGGGCGAATGGGGCTTCGACGGCGTCGTTGTCTCCGACTGGGGTGGCGTTCACAATACCCGGGAGGCTGCCTATAACGGTCTCGACATGGAGTTCGGTACCGGTACCGACGGCTTGTCGGTGAGTGCGAGCGATGCTTATAACTACTACTTCCTAGCCCGGCCTTTCCTCGAGCAGATAAAGGCCGGGGTGATACCCGAGTCGGTGGTCGACGGTAAGGTGCGTAATATTCTGCGAATGATGTTCCGCACGACGATGAATCCCAACCGTCCCTATGGTTCGTTCGAGGATCCGGCTCATGGCGAGGCTGCCCGGCAGATAGCCGAGGAGGGAATCGTGCTGTTGCAGAACCGCGACAACACGTTGCCTATTCGGTTGGAAAAGACCCGCAAGATATTGGTCGTAGGCGAGAACGCCATCAAGATGATGACCGTGGGCGGCGGCAGCTCGTCGCTGAAGGCACAGTACGAGGTTTCGCCTCTGGACGGCCTGCGGGCAAGAGTGGGCAATGCCGCCGAGGTGGTATATGCCCGTGGTTATGTAGGCAATACCGACGGTTCCTATAATGGTGTGGTTTCGAAGGTAGACCTGTCGGAATCGCGCTCGGCCGACGAACTGCTGGCCGAGGCAGTGGCTTTGGCCCGTGAATCCGACTACGTGATTTTTGTGGGTGGCCTCAATAAGAACAGTCACCAGGATTGCGAGGGAGGCGACCGTTATGACTATGGTTTGCCCTACAATCAGGACCGACTGATCGAGGCCTTGGCCGAGGTCAACCCCCGCACCGTCGTGGTGCTTGTCTCGGGCAACAGTGTGGCCATGCCCTGGGCCGACCGGGTAGGAGCTATTGTCGAGGGGTGGTATTGTGGCAGCGAGGCCGGCAATGCCCTGGCTGCCGTGTTGGTGGGCGATGTGAACCCGTCGGGCAAACTGCCTTTCACGATGTGTGCCCGTCTCGAAGATTATCACGCCCATGCCTTGAACGACTCGCTGGTCTATCCGGGTGTCAATCATCGCGAGGTGTACAAGGACGATATTTTCGTAGGCTATCGCTGGAGCGACAAGCAGAAGAAAAACCACCGTCCGCTCTTCTGTTTCGGCCACGGGTTGAGCTATACCACATTCGAGTATGGCAAGGCGGTGCTCGACCGCAAGCAGATGACGGCGGCCGACAGCCTGCGGGTGCGCGTCACGGTGAAGAACACGGGCAGCCGTGCCGGTGCCGAGGTGGTGCAACTCTACGTGTCGGACCTGAAGTCGTCGTTGCCCCGTCCGATCAAGGAGTTGAAGGGATTCCGCAAGGTGATGCTTCAACCGGGCGAAAGCCGCGAGGTAGAGTTTGTGCTCGACCGCACGAGCCTCTCGTATTTCGACGATGCGAAACATGCGTGGGTAGCCGAGCCGGGACGCTTCGAGGTGCTCATCGGCGCCTCGGCCGAGGACATTCGGTCGCGTGCCGGATTTGAATTGAAATAGTCTTCCGTACCGTATTGCAATACGGAGTGGATATAACGAAAGAAGCTGCCGTCCCGTTCAGGGTAGGCAGCTTCTTCTGTATATAAGGGTAAGATGTTGTCGTGGAGATTATCCGAATTTGCTGATTTTGCGCAACCGCTCTTCGTCGATAATCTGAATGCGGCGGCCGTCGACCGTGATGATTTTTTCGTTGGTGAAACTCGACAAGGTGCGGATGGCATTCGAGGTGGTCATGTTCGAGAGGTTGGCCAGGTCTTCACGCGCCATGTAGATGTTGAGGGTAAGCCCGTCTTCCTCGACGCCATAGTTCTCTTTGAGCACCAGCAGCGACTCGGCCAGCCGGCCCCGGATGTGCTTTTGGGTGAGGTTCACCGTGCGGGCATCCGATATGCCCAGATCGTTGGAGAGTTCCTTGATGAAGAACCAGGCCAACCCGTTGTTCTGGCGGATATATTTCTCGACCAGGGGCATGGGCAGAGAACCGATGGTAGAACTTTCGATGGCGGCTGCGGCGGTCACGTAGGCTTCGCGCGAGAAGTAGGCCCGGTAGCCGAAGTACTGGACCGGACGAATCAACCGGATAATCTGGCTGCGGCCTCCCACGCCGTCCTTGTAGATTTTTACTTTTCCCTTCAATAAGCACATGAGTTGCGAGGGAGTTTCGCCTTCGCTGTATATGATTTCGTTTTTCTTGAAATTCTGAATCTTGAAATTTTCGGCAATAATACGTTTTTCCTCACTTTCGAGCAGCGCCCAAAAGTCGGACATCTCTTCTTGTAGTATAGACTCCAGTGTGCTTTTCTTGACCATTTGCCTTATAACTATGTTTTACAGCACAAAAGTAACTAAAAAATTGATATATCGTTTCTTAAAAGGGGAAAAATATCTAATTTTATAAGAAATAGAGCTTTAGAATAAAAAAAATAAGGAAGGAGAATAAGTTCTCCCTCCTTTTGAGCTGCTCAGATAAATCTTGTTACAATTTGTTATTGATGAGGTATCGCTCGGCGTCGATGGCTGCCTTGCAACCCGAGGCTGCAGCGGTAATGGCCTGGCGGTAGCGGGGGTCGGCCACATCGCCGGCGGCAAATACACCGGGCAGGTTGGTCTCGGTGGTGAAGGGCTTGGTAATGATGTAGCCGTTTTCGTCGAGCTCGATGGCCCCTTTGAATATGTCGGTGTTTGGTTTGTGACCGATGGCCAGGAAGAACCCGTCGATGGCCAGGTCGTACCGCTCTTCGTGGTCGGTATCTTTCCCTTTGACCAGATGCACGCCCTCTACACCGTTCTCGCCGAACAGACCTTCGGCCTGGGTCTCGAACAGGATCTCGATGTTGGGATTTTCGATAACCCGCTGTTGCATGATGTTGGAGGCACGCAGGTAGTTCTTGCGCACAATCAGATAGACCTTCGAGGCGAGGTGCGACAGGTATTCGGCCTCTTCACAGGCGGTATCGCCGCCGCCTACGACGGCCACGATTTTCTTGCGATAGAAAAATCCGTCGCAGGTGGCGCAGGCCGATACGCCCATGCCGGCATATTTGGCTTCGTCGGGGAGGCCCAGGTATTTGGCCGAGGCTCCGGTCGAGATGATTACGGCATCGGCCTCGACTACCTTCTCGCCCTCGATGGTGATGCGGTAGGGACGGGTTGAAAAGTCGGCGGCGGTAGCGATGCCGCGACGGACGTCGGTACCGAATCGGGCAGCCTGTTTTTTCAGGTCTTCCATCATGTCGAATCCCGATATGCCTTCTGGGTATCCGGGAAAGTTTTCTATTTCGCTGGTGGTGGTAAGTTGCCCACCGGGTTGCATGCCCTCGTAGAGGACGGGTGCCAGATTGGCCCGCGAGGCATATATGGCGGCGGTATAACCGGCCGGGCCCGACCCGATGATGAGGCAACGGATTCGTTCGTTTTGTTCCATAGTTCTATTTTGTTTTTTAATGATTAGCGTAAATCGATGACTTCGGCTTTGGGGTATTGTTTCTTGTTGAAAACAAAGGTAGCATCGGGAAAGTTCTGTCCGGTGACCAGTTGCGACAGGGCGATGGTGCTGTGCGTGCGGTCGCTGTAATAGATCTGGAACGACTGGGGCGTCCAGGTCGATGCGTTCACGGTGAGTACCACCCGGTCTATCTGGGTCCCTTTCTTCTTGGGGGTGAGCTCGGCAACCCGCTGCTGGCTGTTTTTGGCCTTCAAGGCCTTGACGTTGAAATTCTGCTTGTAGGTGGTGATGAGCGTGTAGGGGTTGATCGAGGCAATCTCGGCCGGGGTAGGCTCGGTGAGGTTCACCTCTTCGGTTGCCTTCACATAGGCCCACTGCAGCTGGCCGTTGTACCAGACGGTCATGGCGGGGGTTGTCCAGTAGAACTTGTCGCCTGCCAGTTTTATGGTCCCCGATTGTTTGTCGACCGGCTCGTTCAAGGCATTGTATACGGTGAGGGTAAACGCAGCCGAGAGGTCGCCCGAGCGGCGGAACTTTTCGACTACCCGGTCGAGGGCGGCGGTACCGTTTTGTGCCTGTGCTACCTGGGCGTTGGCCAGGAGCAGGGTGGCACAGAAGAGAAGAATGCGACTTGTTTTCATTTCATTAGTTCTAATTTGTTTTCAAGGGCCATGATGTCCGAGATTAACACCTGGCGGGGTTTGCCGCCTTCGCTCGGGCCCACGATACCGGCGGCTTCGAGCTGGTCCATCAGTCGGCCGGCCCGGTTGTAGCCGATGGAGTATCGCCGTTGCAGCGACGAGGTGGAGGCTTGTCCCGAAACGACAATCATCTTGGCGGCCTCTTCGAACAGAGGGTCGCGGTTGGTCATGTCGCCGCTATTGCCCGAGTCGCTGTTTTCGCTCTTGTATTCGGGCAGTTCGTAGGCTTCGGGGTATCCCTGTTGATGGCTGATGTATTCGCAGATGTTTTTCACCTCTTGGGTGTCGATGAAGGCGCATTGGATACGCTTCAGTTCGCCGCCTTCGGTGAAGAGCATGTCGCCCCGTCCGATGAGCTGGTTGGCTCCCGGAGCGTCGAGGATGGTGCGCGAGTCTACCATCTGCATCACGCGGAAGGCGATACGGGCCGGGAAGTTGGCCTTGATATTACCCGTGATGACGGTTGTCGAGGGTCGTTGGGTGGCGATGACCATGTGGATACCCACGGCCCGGGCCTTCTGGGCGATACGGGCGATAGGCATTTCGACGTCGCGTCCGGCCATCATGATGAGGTCGGCAAACTCGTCGATGACCACCACGATATAGGGCATGAACTTGTGTCCGTTGTTGGGGTTGAGCCGGCGGTGGATAAACTCGTCGTTATACTCCTTGATGGTCCGCACGTTGGCCTTGGCCAGCAGGGCATAGCGGTTGTCCATCTCGATGCAGAGCGAGTTGAGGGTGGCGATGACCTTGTCGCTGTCGGTGATGACTGCCTTCTCGGCATCGGGCAACTTGGCCATGAAGTGACGTTCGATGGACGAATAGATGCTGAACTCGACCATTTTGGGGTCGACCAGCACGAATTTGAGTTGGGCCGGGTGCTTCTTGTAGAGCAGCGAGGTGATGATGGCGTTGAGCCCTACCGACTTGCCTTGTCCCGTAGCACCGGCTACCAGAATGTGGGGCATCTTGCAAAGGTCGGCGATGAACACTTCGTTGGTGATGCTTTTTCCCAGAGCCAGCGGCAGGTCGTATTTGCACTCCTGGAACTTGCGCGAGGCGAGTACCGAGTACATCGATACCATCTTGGGCTCCTTGTTGGGCACCTCGATGCCCACGGTACCCTTGCCGGGAATGGGGGCGATGATGCGGATACCCAGCGCCGAGAGGCTGAGGGCAATATCGTTTTCGAGGTTCTTGATGCGGGCAATGCGCACGCCGGCCTCGGGCTTGATTTCGTAGAGGGTGACGGTGGGGCCCACGGTGGCGGTGATGGAGCTGATGCCGATGTTGTAGTTTTTCAACGTCTCGGTGATGAGCTTCTTGTTGGCCGCCTGCTCCTCCATGTTGATTTCTACTTCACTGCTTTCGCGCTTGTCGAGCAGGTCGAAGGTAGGTCGCTTGTAGTGCGAGAGGTCTTTGGTGGGATCGTAGTCTTCGAGGGGCGGGGCCTGTGTGGTCATCTCGTCGGTCTCGGCCGTCTCGATGACAAACGAGGGGTCGCCGGTATCGATGGTGAGCCGTTTGGTCTCCTCGTGGTCGAGGGGGGCCGGCTCTTCCATCTCGTCGGGGGAGGGCAGGGGCTCTACCAGATCGTCGGGGAAACCGGCTGAGATGTCGTCCGCCTCGGGTGCGAGTTCATCGGCAGGATGCTCGTCGGTTGGGGTATCGTTGCCGGGAGCCGGCTCCTCATTCTCCTCTTCGGGGAGGGTATCCTCCGGGGCTGCGGCAGTATCCTCTGCTTCGTTGTTCTCCTCTTCGTCCTTGCTGTGAGAGTCGCTGTTGGCCCATTGGTCGGCTTTCTTCCGAATCGACTGGATGGCCCGGCCGGTGAGGTTGACCGATGATGCCCGACGGATGTAGTCGATGGTCTTGTAGCTGAGGTGTACCAGCAATATGATGGCGAGAGCCGCAATAAACAGGGCGGTTCCCCACGGACCTATCCAGGCGTTGAGCCATTGGGTAGCGTAGTAGCCGTGGTATCCGCCCAGGTAGAGGAAGGTACCCTCGTAGCTATGCAGGAAAATGAATCCGAAAAAGAGCGAGAGCACGATGATGGAGAGTGCGCAGGTGATGGTAAAGCGTATCATGCGGGTGTGCGATACCTTGATGAAACGACGTCCCACCACATAGAGCCACAGCGCTACAATGAAGGCCGAAATACCCATCCAACGATTGATCATGAGGTTGGACAGATAGGCCCCGAAGGCACCGGTCCAGTTCTGTATGTCGTTGCTTATCGACGAAAGTTCTCCTATCGAGAGGTTCTCGATTTTGCTCTGGTCTACGCTCCCGGTAAACAGAAACGAGATGAACGATATGGTCATGTAGATCGAAAAGATGATGAGAATCACCCCTGTGATAAAGCTCACACGCTCGTTCTTGATCAGTCCCTTATGGCCGTTCTTCTCTTCTTGAGGAGTCTCTTGCGGGGCTTCCTGATGTGCCCCCTCTTCGGGTTGTGCCGGTTTTATTTGGTTCTCTTCTTGATTCTTGGACATATTTGAAATGGATATATTATGTTGTTACAAAGATAGTGAAAGGTGAAAGCAGAGACAAGTGAAAATAGAGTTTTCAAACTTGGCTATGCTGAACCGCCTCCTATCTTCTACAAAGGTAGTGAAAGATGAGCGGAGAATAAAATATCGAAACTTGTTTCAGATATTTTTTATCCCGAACCGCTATCTATCTTCTACAAAGGTAGTGAAAGGAGAAAGCAGAGACAAGTGAAAATAGAGTTTTCAAACTTGGCTATGCAGAACCGCCTCCTATCTTCTACAAAGATAGACAAAGTCGTATGTAAAAACATTGCATGAGCCGATATTTTTACACGATTCCAGCTCTTGAGTTGACGACCGGGCAGCCGCAAAATCCTACGAGTTTTTCCAGAAATAGGAAGTAAAGAGGATAAGCACGGTGAACAGTTCGAGACGACCGATGAGCATGATGAAGGAGAGAGTCCATTTACCGATGTCGGGGATAAAGGCATAGTTCCCGACGGGACCCGTAGCTCCGGCTCCCGGCCCGATGTTGCTCAAGCACGAGAGGGTAGACCCGAAGGCCTCTTCGATCGAGAGCCCCAAAGCCGTCAGCACGATGGAGCCGGCGATAAGCACCATCACATAGACCAGGATGAAGGCCAGAATCTTGGAGACCACCTCGTGCGAAATGGCTTTGCCGTTTACCCGCACGGGCAGTATGGCGTTGGGGTGAATGGCCCGATAGAACTCGTTACGCGTATTCTTGGCCAATACCACCAGACGGTCTATCTTGGCACCGCCGCAAGTCGAGCCCGCACAGGCTCCGAAGAACATGAGCAGCAGAAATACCGTGGTGAAGAAGGGGCCCCAGGCTACGTAATCGCCCACGGTATATCCCGTGCTGGTGACGACGGTGACCACCTGGGAGAGCGATACCCGCACGGTCTCTTCGAACGAACTGTTTTGCCCCGTCACATAGAGCCCGGCTACAACTACGGCCGTAGCTCCCACGACAATCACGGTATACCACTTGGTCTCTTCGTTGGAGAAGAGCCGCTTCACGTCGCCGGTGACGGCCCGGTATACCAGGGCGAAGTTGATACCGGCCACAAAGGTAAATATCGTGATGACATAGTCGATATAGGCCGAGTTCCAGTGGTTGAGGCTGGCTTGCTTGGTCGAGAATCCGCCCGTGGCCATGGTGCTGAAGGCGTGGCATACGGCATCGAACGGCTCCATGGGTCCCACACACAGCAGGAGGCACAGGATGGAGGTGAGCGATATGTATACGTACCACAGTTTCTTGGAGGTCTCGCCGATTTTCGGTTTCAGTTTTTCGTGCGAAATGCCGGTCACCTCCGAGTTGAAGAGGATAAGACCACCCTGGTGATTGAGCATGGGCAGTATGGCGACGGTCAAGAGGATGATACCCATACCGCCGATAAGATGGGTGAAGCTGCGCCAGAACAGAATGCCGTGGGGCAGGGCTTCGACGTTGGGAATGATCGAGGCTCCGGTTGTCGTCAGCCCCGAAACGGTTTCGAAAAAGGCATCGGCTACACTCAGAGAGTTGGGCATAAAGCAGAAGGGCAACATGCCGAAGAGGGTGAAGAAGAGCCAGATGGAGGTGACAATCAGGTAACTTTCGCGTTTGCCCACTTCGTTGCGGGCATTCCGGAAGAAGTAGAACAGCGCACCTCCCGTGATGGCCGTTATCCCTATCGACAACAGGAAGGCCATGGCGTCGCCTTCGCCATAGATGAGGGCAACGATATAGGGCGCGAGCATGAGGATGGCCTCCAGACAGAGCAGCATCCCGATAAATTTCAGTATGACACGAACATTGATTTTGGCCATAGTCTCTCTCGTTAATTAAACAGCTTGTCTATTTTGTGCAGGGCCGTGTCGAGACAGAAGATGACGACGTGGTCGTTGGGTTGTATCCAGGTATTACCGGTTACAATCATACCGTGGCCGTTGCGCACCAGACCACCGATGGTCAGGTCCGACGGCAGTTTCAGCTCCTTCACCGGCGCTTTGGTTATCTTGGAGTTCTCCTTGGCAACGAGCTCCATCACCTCGGCATCCGACAGGGCCAGACACTTGGCGTTCGACGAGTCTTCGTCGAGCAGCAACTGGAATATGCGGCTGGCCGCCAGCAGCTTCTTGTTGATGATGTTGCCGATGTTCAACCGTTCGGCCGTCGAGATGAATTGCAGGTTCTCGACCTCGGCAATGGTCTTCTGTACCCCCAGCTCTTTGGCGGTGAGGCAGGCCAGAATGTTGGTCTCAGAGCTGTCGGTGAGCGCAATGAAGGCATCCATGTCGCGTATGCCCTCCTCTTTGAGCAGGTCCACGTTACGGCCGTCGCCCTGGATGATGATTACGTCGTGCATGCGCTCGGCCAGTTTGTAGCTCTTCTGGCGGTCGCATTCGATGAGCTTTATCGACATGTCGTCGGGGGCATAGCTCGAGATGCGTATGGCAATGCGGCTGCCGCCCATGATCATGATTTTGTGGATTTCGGCTTCGCTTTCGCCTGCGAGCTGTCGTATCTCCCCGATGTGGTTGGGGGTGGTGGTGAAGTAGGCGATGTCGCCCACCTTTATCTCGTCGTTACCACGAGGGATGATGGTCTCGTGTACGCGTTTGATGGCTGCGATGTGAAACTGGCTGTCGGCCGTGGTGACCTCGTAGAGTTTCTTGTTCAGAATCTTGGCGTTGTCGTGCAGTTTCACGCTCAAGACGATGAGTTCGCCGTTGCACAGTTCGAACCAGTTGCGGGTCCAGGTGTGGCGCAGGGCGGTGATTACCTCTTCGGCGGCCAGCTTTTCGGGGTAGATGAGTTCGTTTACCCCCAGGCTGTCGAAAAAGGCCTTGTTCTCGGGCAGCAGATATTCGTAGTTGTCGACCCGAGCCAGTGTCTTTTTGGCACCCAGTTTCGAAGCCATGGTGCAGGCCATGATGTTGCGGGTCTCGAACGGCATGACGGCGATAAACAGGTCGGCCTGGTGCACCTTGGCCTGTTTCAGGGTCATAAAGGCGGTGGGGTTTCCCACAATCGTCATCAGGTTGTAGTTGGCGTCGAGTTCTCTCAGCTTTTCTTCGTCGCTGTCGATTAGAATAATGTCCTGTTCTTCCCGGGAGAGCAGTTTGGCCAGGTGTGTTCCTACCTCTCCGGCTCCGGCAATGATTATTCTCATGATGTTATACCCTTTGTATCGTTATATTCAATTACCCATAAGGGTCGCATAAATACTCTCTTCGTCGATGCCGCACAGCTGGTGCAGCTCTTTGACGGAGCCCTGGGCGATAAATCGGTCGGGGATACCCATTCGTTTGATGCGGGGCGTGTAGCCGTTGTCGGCCATAAATTCCAGCACGGCACTCCCGAATCCGCCGGTGATGCTCCCGTCTTCCAGGGTGATGACTCTCTTGTATTTCTTGCCTACCTCGTGGAGTATCTCCTCGTCGAGGGGCTTGACAAAAATCATATCGTAGAGGGCGGCCTTCACTCCCGCTTCGCGAGCCCGTTGCACGGCATGCAGGGCATCGACCCCGATGGGGCCCACGCTGAGCACGGCTATGTCGTCGCCCTCGCATAGCTGGCGACCTTTGCCGACAGGCAGCTCGTGCATGGGACAACGCCAGTCGACCTGACTGCCGCAGCCGCGCGGGTAGCGTATGGCAAAGGGCACGTTGTTGCGCAGTTGCGCCGTGTACATGAGGTGGCGCAGGTAGTGCTCGTCCATGGGGGCGGCGATGGTCATGTTGGGGATGCAGCGCAGGTAGCACAGGTCGAATACCCCGTGGTGCGTCACCCCGTCTTCACCCACCAGTCCGGCCCGGTCGATGCAGAAGGTGACGGGCAGTTTCTGTATAGCCACGTCGTGTATCACCTCGTCGAAAGCGCGTTGCAGGAAGGTGGAGTAGATGCTGCAGAAGGGTTGCAGCCCCTCTTTGGCCAGTCCGGCGGCGAAGGTGACGGCATGCTCTTCGGAGATGCCCACATCGAACGACCGCTGGGGAAAGCGCTCCATCATGAAACACGACGAGCTGCCTGTGGGCATGGCCGGCGTGATGACGGTAATCTTGTCGTTCTGCTCGGCCAGCTCGACCAGCGTGTGGCCGAATACGTCTTGAAACTTGGGCGGCTTGTTGCCCTCGGGCTCGGTCTTACGCTCGCCCGTGGTCGGGTCGAAGCAACCGGGAGCATGCCAGATGGTAGGCTCTTTTTCGGCCGGGGCGTATCCCTTGCCCTTGATGGTGCGCAGGTGCAGTATCTTAGGCCCCGTCATATCCTTGATGTCGTTCAGTTTGTTGACGATATTGATGACGTTGTGGCCGTCGATAGGCCCGAAATAGCGTATGTCGAGCCCCTCGAATATGTTCTGTTGCTTGGTAAGCAGTGCCTTCAGGCTGTTGTTGAAGCGCAGTATCGCGCCGCGGTGCTCCTCGTCGATGAGGTTGAACCGCCGCAGGGTGCGGTAGGCGTCGTAACGCAGCCGGTTGTACCCCCGCGAGGTGGTGATGTTTACCAGATATTCGTTCAATCCGCCCACGTTATGGTCGATGGCCATATCGTTGTCGTTGAGGATGATGAGCAGGTTGTTGGGGTTAATCGAGGCGTTGTTCAGTCCCTCGAAGGCCAGCCCGCCGGCAATGGAGGCATCGCCGATGACGGCAATCACCTTGCGCTCCTTCTGCTCGTGTTTCAGCCGGGTGGCGATGGCCATACCCAGTGCGGCCGATATGGAGTTGGAGGCATGTCCGGCGATGAAGGCGTCGTATTCGCTCTCGGCCGGGTTGGGGAAACCGCTCAGCCCGTTCAGCTTGCGGCAGGTGTCGAACCGCTCGCGGCGGCCGGTCAGTATCTTGTGGCCGTAGGCCTGGTGCCCCACGTCCCATACGATGCGGTCGTAGGGGGTGTCGAACACGTAGTGCAGGGCTACGGTCAGCTCGACGGCTCCCATGCTCGACCCGAAATGCCCCGGGTTGTGGGCCAGCGAACCGATGAGGAAACGGCGTATCTCGGCACACACCTCGGGCAGTTTCTCGACCGGCAGTTTGCGCAGGTCGGCAGGGAAGTTTATCTGTTTGAGTAGTTCTATGTTATCGGGTTCCATTTTCAACTATTTTATCGACTTGGCGGCTCATTGGTTGTTGCTCTCTCGTTTCCATTGTTTGTAGAGGGGCACGAATACGATGATTCCCGAGGCTATGATGGCAAACAGCACTTGCCCATCAATACCTTTCGCCCAAATCAATGTCACGGCACAAAAAAGCCATAGCAGTGCGATACACGAAATGCGGAACACATTATATTTTCTCATATCAAAAAATCCTGTTTTTTCAGTGTATGGGTATCGACCTCCTGAGTCAACCTACAAATATAGATATTCTTTTGCAAGAAAAGAAAATATTATACCAAAATCGCGGGGCAAATAAAAGATGATATTTCATAAATATAAGATAATCAATCGATAGATGGCTTTTCTCAAGCGAGCGTCGAAAGGGTGAAAAACAAAAGATAGCGTACCGCCGGGGAGGGTGGCACGCTATCTTGATGGGGTGTTGCCGGGTGTGGCGGCGACGGGAGTCTTCACTCGATGTTTTTCCGTACCCGGGTGAGGTACTCTTTCATGCGGTCGGTATCTTTCTGTTCGACGATGTCGAGCAGGACCGAGAGTTGCTCTTGTATCTGCCGCACCTGCTGCGGGGTGTTGGGGTTGAAGAGTATCTCGGTGAGCAGGTAGTCGTCTTCAGAGAGCAGGCCGCGGGCAATGTCCATGTGTTTCTTGAAGGTGGTACCCGGGGCATCCTGGTGCTTCATGATCGAGGCGAATACCAGGGTCGAGGTGAAGGGTATCGACAGGGAGTAGGCGATGGTCTCGTCGTGCTCGCGGAACGAATATTCGAAGATGTTGAGCCGCAACCGCTGGTAGATGTCCTTGAAAAAGACTTTGCCCAGGTGGTCGCCCTCGGTGATGATGATGACGTGCTGCGTGCTCAGGTCGCTCAGGTTGGCAAAGGTGGGGCCGAACATGGGGTGGGTCGATACGAACGGGTGTCCCGCCCGGGCGTAGAACTCGGGCAGCCCGGTCTTGACAGAGGCGATGTCGGACAGGATGGTGCGGGCCGGCAGATAGGGGAGCACCGACTCGAACGCCTCGATGGTGTACTTGACCGTGGCGGCGTTGATGACCAGGTCGGGGGCAAACTCGCCTATCTCTTCGGGGCGGGTCATGCGCAGGGTGTTGAAGGCGAAGCGAAGCCGTTGCGGGTCGACGTCGTAGAGGGCGACTTCGTGGTCGAAGCTGAGTACGTCGGCAAAGAACGACCCCATTTTGCCGGCTCCGAGAATAACGATTTTCATAGACAATGCGACAACTTGTAATCTTATTGCTAAGTGGTAATCTTCTTTTATTTATTGATAATCTCCATTTGCTGGTGTACCGACTCCTCGTGAATGGCCTGCATGACCTCTTTCATGAAGTCGGCTCCCATGCCCAGCTCCACGGCCTCGGTCATGCGCTTTTGCAGAATCTCGTCGTAGCGGCTGGTCTGCAAAACGGGCATGCTGTGCTCCTTTTTGTATTGGCCGATTTCGCGCGACACCCGCATGCGCTTGGCCAGCAGTTCGAGCAGCTGGTTGTCGAGCTGGTCTATCTGGCTGCGCAGCTCCGAGAGGTTCTCGGTGGTCTGGGTGGTCTCGCGAATCACCAGCATGTTCAGTATGTAGTGGAGGGCATCGGGGGTCACCTGCTGGTTCTTGTCGCTCCAGGCGCAGTCGGGGTCGCAGTGCGACTCGACGATGAGGCCGTCGAATCCCAGGTCCATGGCCTGCTGGCACAGCGGGGCCACCAGTTCGCGCTTGCCCCCGATGTGGCTGGGGTCGCAGAAGATGGGCAGGTTGGGCAGTCGGCGGCGCAACTCGATGGGGATGTGCCACTGGGGCAGGTTGCGGTAGAGATGCTTGTCGTAGCTGCTGAAACCGCGGTGTATAACGGCCAGCCGGTGCAGCCCGGCGTTGTAGATGCGTTCGACGGCTCCGATCCACAGCTCGAGGTCGGGGTTCACGGGGTTCTTGATGAGGACGGGAATATCGACCCCCTTCAGGGCATCGGCAATCTCCTGTACGGCGAAGGGGTTGGCCGTGGTACGGGCCCCGATCCACAGGATGTCGATGCCGTGCTTGAGGGCTTCGAACACGTGGCGCTCGGTAGCTACCTCGGTGGCAGTGTACATGCCGGTCTCCTCTTTCACCCGCTTGAGCCAGTTCAGACCCTCTACGCCTACGCCTTCGAATCCTCCCGGTTTGGTGCGGGGTTTCCATATCCCGGCGCGGAATATCTTGATGCCTTGCCCGGCCAGTTGGCGGGCGGTGTTCATTACCTGTTCTTCGGTCTCGGCACTGCAGGGACCGGCTATGATGATGGGGCGCTTGAGGTCGACCCCGGGGAGTACAATCGGTTGCAAGTCGTTCATAACAAATAGAATTTTAGGATTTTATTTTTTCGATACGTTGTAAGGCTTCTCTCATTCGCTCTTCGGGGGCGCAGAGCGAGATGCGCAGGTAGCGGTTTCCCCCGCTGCCGAAGATAAACCCCGGGGTGATGAAGACACGGGCGTCGTAGAGCACGCGGTCGGCCAGCGATTCGGCGTCGCGGGCCTCGTCGGGGATGCGTCCCCACAGGAACAGCCCCACTTGCGAAGGGTCGTAGCTGCAGCCGAGTGCCTGCATGATTTGCTCGGCAACGGCCCGTCGCGAGCGGTAGACCCGGTTTACCTCGGCATACCACTCGGGACCGCACGAGAGCGCCTTGATGGCCGCGCTCTGCAAGGGGCGGAACATGCCCGAGTCGATGTTGCTCTTCACCCGCAATATCCACTCGACAAACTGCGGGTTCGAGGCCAGCATGCCGATGCGCCAGCCGGCCATGTTGTGCGACTTGCTCAGCGAGTTCATCTCGATGCAGCACTCGCGGGCGCCGGGTATCGACAGCAGGCTGAGGGGCCGGTCGTTGAGGATGAAGCTGTAGGGGTTGTCGTTGACGATGACGATGCCGTGACGGCGGCCGAACTCGACCAGGCGGGTAAACAGCTCGACCGAGGCGTTGGCGCCGGTGGGCATGTTGGGATAGTTGACCCACATGAGCTTGATGCGGTCGAGCGGCAGCGACTCGAGCTGTTCGAAGTCGGGTTGCCACCCGTTCTGCCCGTCGAGGTTGTAGGTGAAAATTTCGGCTTCGGCCAGCCGGCTCACCGAACTGTAAGTGGGGTAGCCGGGGTTGGGTACCAGCACTCCGTCGCCGGGGTTGAGGAAGGCGAGGCTGATGTGCAGGATGCCCTCTTTCGAGCCGATGAGCGGCTGGATTTCGCGCTGGGGGTCGAGTTCTACGCCATACCAGCGGGCATACCAGTCGGCAAAAGCCTGCCGCAGTTCGGGAATGCCCACGTAGGGCTGGTAGCTGTGGGTGTCGGGGCGCCGGCTCTCGGAGCAGAGCGCCTCGATGGTATCGGCGTGGGGAGGCCGGTCGGGGCCCCCGATGCCTAGGCTGATGATGTCGAGACCCTGGGCGTTGAGCCCGGCAATCTCTTTGAGCTTGCGCGAGAAGTAGTATTCGCTCACCTGGTTTACCCGGTGGGCGGGCCGTATGTCAAAGGGGTTTGTCAAATTCTGCATATTCTCCGAGTATTTTGAAGTTCTTGGTCAACGGCCGTATGGCGTCGAGCGATTGTTTGTAGCGGGTGAAGTTGTCGAAGGTGAGGTCGATGTAGAACCGGTATTCCCACTCTCGCCCGATGATGGGCATGGACTGTATCTTCGACAGGTTGATGTCGTAGAAGGAGAGGATGGTGAGCACCTTCGACAGGCTGCCTTGCGTGTGGGGCAGGCTGAAGACGAGCGACGCCTTGTTGATGCGCTTGCCCGCGGTGAGCCAGTCGCTGTAAAGCGGGTCGGCCACGACCAGGAACCGGGTGAAGTTGCGCTTGTTGGTCTCGATGCCCTCGGACAGGATGTTCAGGCCGTAAATCTGGGCCGCCAGCCGGCCGCAAATGGCGGCGTGTCCCGTGAGGTGGTGCTGGGCTATCTCCTGGGCGCTGCCCGCCGTGTCGTCCTTTTCGACGAGTTTCATGCGCGGGTGGGTCTTGAGAAACTCTCCGCACTGCATCAGGGCCATGGGGTGCGAGTTAACCTCGCGTATGTCGTCGAGGGTCTCGCCCGGCAGAGCGGCCAGTACGTGCGAGATGCGCAACTTGTATTCCCCCACGATGTTCAGATTGCTCTTGCGCAGCAACTCGTGGTTTTGCAGCAGGCTGCCGGCGATGGTATTCTCGATGGCGATGATGCCCAGCAGGGAGTGGTCGAGTGCCATGCGGTCGAACATCTCGGCAAAGGTGGCACAAGCGACGGTCTCGATTTCCTCCTCGCCGAAGTAGGCGCGGGCGGCGGCTTCGTGGTAACAGCCGGCTATGCCTTGTATGGTGACTCTCTTCTTCATAGGTCGAAAATAAAAAAATCCCGTTCGGTGGTTGAACGGGATTCTGCTATACGTGTCGTTGTTCTGTTTTACATTCTCTTAATTGCATAAAACCCCGTTTTTATTTTGGCGAAAATAAAAATAAAAGTAAAAGTAATATGCAAAATCAAAGTTCTTCATCGTTTCTCTGTTGCGAGTTTGATGTTGCAAATGTAATGAAATCATTTTTGATTCCAAACAAATCGCTATAAATTTTTGAATAAAACGATATTTTTTTTATTCTTTTCGAATCGTAGCCGTCACGATGATTGTGCGGGCATATATAAGAAATAAGAAAAATTTGATATGGAGTCGATGCCGATACTTGCTTTTTTCACTACCTTTGTGTGAAAGATAGAAGGCATTAGGGCCAAGTCGGGTGGGGAAGAGTCTCTCTTTCTCTTCGATTCGGAGGGCTGTTGCCGACTGTCGCAACTTAACGAATAGAATGATTATGGACGCTTCGGAAGAAAAACTTTTCTCGACCCTGTGCGATACCCTTTGTGCAGCGGTAGAGAAGGCCCGTGCAGAGGCCCTGTCGCTCACCGACATGTATGTGCAGGTGAAGTATGACGAACAACTCTTTACCGTCTTCGACGACGGTGACGGCGTGCTGGCCCAGTCGACCATCGATGAGCTCGACGAGTGGCGTACGGCTCACGACGGCGACCAGTTGGATGCCGCCTTGATTGCCTTTTTGAGAAAGGTGCTGGCCGACGAGCGGGTGAGCCAGGCTATTCATTCGCTGGATGTTATTTCGCCCTTCTCGGTGGTGCTGGTCAATGCCGACATGGAGCCGGTGGCCGACCTCATTACCCTCGACGACGAGAACATCTATCTGCACGACGACTTTTGGGAAAAGATGGACAAGGAGCTCGACGACTTCTTCGACCAGTTGATGGCCGATACCAAGTGAGACCCGGTTCGCAGTTTGCCGCAAAAGGGGTAGAGGAGTACCCCCGGCGACAGGAGCCGGCTGTTCCTGAAAAAGAAAAATTTTAATAATAATTTGATTATCGAAAGATAAGCACTAATTTTGCGCTCTCAAAATTTGCACGCTTTTTGTAGGCAATAGAGAGCAAAAGAGTAAAGAGTCTAATTTAATAAAATTCATAAGAATGAACGTTTCACATCAAAACACCGACAACCTGAACGCTGTGATTTCGATTGAAATATCGAAAGCCGATTATCAGGACAAAGTTGATAAATCTCTTCGCGCCTACGGGCAGAAAGCCAACATCCCCGGTTTCAGAAAGGGTAAGGTTCCCTTCAGCATCCTCACGAAGATGTTTGGCAAATCGGTACGGGTAGAAGAGATCAACCGTTTGGTTTCAGAGGCTTTGTACAATTATATCCGCGATAACAAACTCAATATCCTGGGCGAGCCCATGACGGCCGAAGACATGACGGTCGACCTGGATGCACAGGACGATTTCACCTTCCGTTTCGACGTGGCTCTGGCTCCCGAACTGAACGTGAAGGTAGACAAGTCGATCAAGGTTCCCTACTACACGATTACCGTTGACGACGATATGGTAAAACGTCAGGACGAATCGTTCCGCGCCCGCTTCGGCAAACAGGTTTCGGTGGACGAGTCGACCGACGAGAAAGACCTCGTCAAGGGTTCGATGGTCGAACTCTCGAGCGACGACACTCCCCTCGAGGGCGGCATCGCGGTAGAGAGCACGATTGTTTCGCCCAACTACTTCAAGAGCGACGACGAAAAGGCCAAGTTTGCCGGCGTGAAGAAAGGCGACAAAGTGGTATTCAACCCCTCGAAGAGCTGCAACGCTTCGGTTGCCGAACTCGCCTCGATGCTCAATATCGACAAGGAGAAGGCTGCCAATGTGACATCCGACTTCGAAATGACAGTGACAGATATTACACACCTGCAACCCGCCGAGCTGGATCAGGAGTTCTTCGACAGCGTCTTCGGTAAGGATACCGTGAAGACCGAGGAAGAGTACCTGGCCAAAATCCGCGAGATGATTGCTCACCAACTGGTTCCCGAGAGCGACTACCGCTTCTCGCTCGATTCGCGCGCTGCCATCGAAAAGGCCGCAGGCGACTTCGAGTTGCCCGACGCATTCCTCAAACGCTGGTTGCTGGCTACCGACAAGGAGCGCAAGGCCGAGACCATCGACGACGACTACTCGCGCATGGTGCCCGACTTGAAGTGGCAGCTGATTAAGGAGCAAATCGTAAAACAATTCGATATTCATGTCGACGACAACGACCTGAAGGCCATGGCCAAACGTGTAGCCGCCAGCCAGTTTGCCCAATACGGCATGACCGGTGTGCCCGACGATGTACTCGAGCGCTACGGCAACGAGATGCTCTCGAACAAGGATACCCGCTCGCGTCTCATCAACCAGGCTACCGAGATGAAGATTCAAACCGCTATCAAGGAGTCGGTAACCCTCAACCACAAAGAGGTATCGATGGAGAAATTCCAGAAACTCTTCGAAGCTGCCGAATAAGCCACGAGCTATCGATTACAAATTCGATATAAACTCACACGAAGCCCCGGAACCCTCTGTTTTCGGGGCTTTTTGTCACCTCGGCCCGGTAGTTTTGCCGGTTCGAGGGGCAGGCGGGTTGTGATGCATATATTATTTTTTGTGAAAGCAGGTCCTAAAAAACAGGAGGCTCGCCCAAATTTATTTGGGGCATAACTGTTTTTGTTTATATCTTTGTATGAGATAGAATGTGTCTTGACAAAGTCAAACAGTATCTTTGTTTCCCGGTTTGACTTTGGCTATGGCTTTCGCAACCATGGATTGAAAATAGGGATAGAAACAATTAAATACGTATAACATGACTAACGATTTTAGAAATTATGCGGTGAAGCATTTAGGCATGAACGGTCTGGCACTGGACCAGTATGCACAGTTTACCAGCAGTTATCTCTCTCCGACCATTATGGAGGAGCGTCAGTTGAATGTCA
This sequence comes from uncultured Barnesiella sp., assembly GCA_902471075.1. Taxonomy (GTDB): domain Bacteria; phylum Bacteroidota; class Bacteroidia; order Bacteroidales; family Barnesiellaceae; genus Barnesiella. The sequence continues at coordinate 63,588 of CABRIW010000003.1, forward strand.
CTCAGATGGACGTGTTCTCGCGATTGATGATGGATCGTGTAATCTTCCTGGGAACACCTATCGACGATTATACCTCGAATGTCATAGAGGCGCAGTTGCTCTACCTCGATGCCGCCGACCCCGGTAAAGATATCTCGATTTATTTCAATACGCCGGGCGGGTCGGTCTACGCCGGGTTGGGCATCTACGATACCATGCAGTTTATCAGCTGCGACGTGTCGACCATCTGCACCGGTATGGCCGCCTCGATGGGCGCCGTGCTGCTGGTAGCCGGCACCAAGGGGAAACGCTTTGCCCTGAAACACTCGCGGGTGATGATTCACCAGCCGATGGGTGGCGCTCAGGGTCAGGCCTCCGACATTGAGATTACTGCTCGCGAAATACAGAAACTCAAGAAAGAACTCTATACCATTATCGCCGATCACTCGGGCAACACCTACGAGCGGGTAGAGAAAGATTCGGACCGCGACTACTGGATGACTGCCATCGAGGCCAAGGAGTATGGCATGATCGATGAGGTATTGGTTAAATCCAAGAAAAACGATTTGAACAATGGCGAAAGGTGAGAAGTGTAGTTTTTGCGGACGAGGTGAAAACGAGGTGCGGTTGCTGATGCCCGGCCGTGACGGCTGCATCTGCGACGAGTGTGCCGAACAGGCCTACCTCCTTTCCGAAGAGTATCTGCACAAGAAGCGGAAGAAAAATTCGAAATGGTCGATTTCGCGCGAGGAGTTGCCCAAGCCCGAAGAGATAAAGACGTTTCTCGACCAGTACGTCATCGGGCAGGACGATGCCAAGCGCTACCTGGCCGTGTCGGTCTACAACCACTACAAGCGCATCATGCAGAATGCGACCGACGATGCCGACGATGTGGAGATAGAGAAGTCGAACATCATCATGGTAGGCCCCACGGGTACCGGCAAGACCTTGCTGGCCAAGACCATTGCCCGGCTGCTCAAGGTGCCCTTTACCATTGTCGATGCCACGGTGCTCACCGAGGCCGGTTACGTGGGCGAAGATATAGAGAGCATTCTCACCCGCCTGCTGCAGGTGGCCGACTATGATGTGGAGGCCGCCGAGCGGGGTATCGTCTTTATCGACGAAATCGACAAGATAGCCCGCAAGAGCGACAACCCCTCGATTACCCGCGACGTGAGCGGCGAGGGCGTGCAGCAAGGGTTGCTCAAGCTGCTCGAAGGCTCTATCGTGAACGTGCCGCCCCAAGGCGGGCGCAAGCACCCCGAGCAGAAGATGATTCCGGTCAACACCAAGAACATCCTCTACATCTGCGGCGGGGCCTTCGACGGTATCGAGCGCAAGATAGCCATGCGGCTCAATGCCCACGTGGTAGGGTTCAACGGCGGTGGCAGCAACAACCGCATCAACCGCGACAACCTGTTGCAGTACATTGCCCCGCAAGACCTCAAGTCGTATGGTCTCATCCCCGAGATTATCGGGCGTCTGCCCATCCTCATCTACCTGAATCCCCTCGATCGCGACGCTCTGCGCCGTATTCTGGTCGAGCCTAAGAACTCGATTATCAAGCAGTATGTCAAGCTGTTCGAGATGGACGGCGTGAAGCTTACCTTCGACGACGATATGCTCGACTATGTGGTCGACAAGGCTATCGAGTTCAAACTGGGAGCCCGCGGACTGCGCTCGATTGTCGAGACGGTGATGATGGATGCCATGTACGAGACCCCCTCGTCGACGAAGAAGAAACTGAACATTACCCGCAGCTATGCCGAGAAAAAATTAGAGAAAGCAAAACTATTGGCCGTATAAAAAAAGCAGCATTAAAATTTGGTATTTACGCAGAGTTGTTTATAAATTTGTTAGACCGATAAAGAATTTCGGCTAACCCAATAACGAGAAAGAGTATAACCGTATGGTAAAAGAAGTAAATTTGACCGAGGAACTGAAAAAGCATTTCGGATTCGATACCTTCAAAGGAAATCAGGAAGCGATCATTAAAAATTTACTCGCCGGGAAAGACACCTTTGTATTGATGCCTACCGGAGGAGGTAAGTCGCTTTGTTATCAACTACCGTCTCTGATTCTCGACGGGACGGCCGTCGTGATTTCGCCTTTGATTGCATTGATGAAAAACCAGGTCGATGCCATGCGCAACTTCAGTGCCGAAGACGGTGTAGCTCACTTTATAAACTCCTCGCTCAACAAAGCGGCAATCGATCAGGTAAAGAGTGATATATTGTCGGGGAAAACCAAATTGCTGTATGTCGCACCCGAGTCGCTTACCAAGGAAGAGAATATCGACTTTTTGCGTCAGGTAAACATCTCGTTCTATGCCGTCGACGAGGCGCACTGTATCTCGGAGTGGGGGCACGACTTCCGTCCCGAGTATCGCCGCATACGACCCATTATCAACGAGATAGGGGTTAGGCCCGTTATCGCCCTCACGGCGACCGCCACCCCCAAGGTACAGCACGATATCCAGAAGAACCTGGGCATGCTCGATGCCACGGTCTTCAAGTCGTCGTTCAACCGGCCCAACCTCTACTACGAGGTGCGCCCCAAGACGGCGAATATCGACAAGGATATTATCAAATACATCAAGTCGCAGGAAGGGAAGTCGGGCATCATCTATTGCCTGAGCCGCAAGAAGGTGGAAGAGCTGGCCGAACTCCTGCAGGTGAACGGGATACGGGCGTTGCCCTACCATGCCGGTATGGACTCGGCTACCCGTACGCAAAACCAGGACGCATTCCTGTTGGAAAAGATCGACGTAATCGTCGCCACGATAGCCTTTGGCATGGGCATCGACAAGCCCGATGTGCGCTATGTCATACACTACGACATACCCAAGAGCCTCGAGGGTTACTATCAGGAGACGGGACGTGCCGGTCGTGACGGAGGTGAAGGCCAATGTATAACATTTTATATCAACAAAGACTTACAGAAACTCGAGAAGTTCATGCAGGGCAAACCCCTGGCCGAGCAAGAGATAGGCAAACAGTTGCTGCTGGAGACGGCAGCCTATGCCGAGTCGTCGCTCTGCCGCCGCAAGATTCTGCTGCACTACTTCGGCGAGGAGTATGAAGAAGACAATTGTGGAAATTGTGATAATTGCCTAAATCCTAAAAAACAAGTGGAAGCAAAAGATCAACTTTGTGCGGTTCTTGAAACTATCATTGCACTGAAAGAAAAATTTAAAACCGAATATGTTATCGATGTCCTGCTGGGCAAAGAGACCAGCCAGGTGCTCTCGTATCAGCACGAAGCCCTGGAGGTTTTCGGCAGCGGACAGGGCGAAGACGAGCGTACGTGGAACGCCGTAATCCGTCAGGCATTGATAGCCGGCTATATCAGTAAGGATATTGAAAACTATGGATTGTTGAAGGTGACCAAGGCCGGCCACGCATTCCTGAAGAATCCGGTATCATTCAAGATTGTGAAGGATGTCGATTTCGAAGAGATGGAGGAAGAGGTGCCCATGAAGGGCGGTGCCGCCTGTGCGGTAGACCCCGAGCTGTACGCCATCCTCAAAGACCTGCGTAAGAAGATTGCCAAGCGGCTCGAATTGCCGCCCTACGTCATCTTCCAGGACCCGTCGCTCGAAGCTATGGCCACGACCTATCCCATCACCCTCGAGGAGTTGCAGAATATCCCGGGTGTGGGTGCCGGCAAAGCCAAACGATACGGCGAGGAGTTCATCAAGGTCATCAAGGCTCATGTCGAGGAGAACGAGATCGAGCGTCCCGAAGACCTGCGCGTGCGCACCGTAGCCAACAAGTCGAAGCTGAAAGTCTCGATTATCCAGGCCATCGACCGCAAGATTGCCCTCGACGAACTGGCCGAGTCGAAGGGGCTCGATTTCAGCGAGCTGCTCGACGAAATCGAGGCCATCGTCTACTCGGGTACGAAGATAAACATCGACTACTTCCTGCGCGAGATTATGGACGACGAGCACATCGACGACATCTTCAACTACTTCAAGGAGAGCGAGAGCGACAGCCTCGAGGATGCCATCGAAGAGTTCGGCATGGAATACAGCGAGGAGGAGATACGGTTGATTCGTATCAAGTTCCTCTCCGAGATGGGAAATTGATATAACCTGTATTGAGAATACGAAGGGGCGACTCGACAGCACGGGCCGCCCCTTTCTGTTTCGGTGCCGGTCCCGCCCGAGTCGGCCGGTGGGGGAGGCACTCCGTTCGGCCCCCCCCCTTGCGGCGAACGATAAATAATAAAAAAAATCCGTCGAAGCTCTATAATAGCTTGCGAAAAATTCTTATCTTTGCATGCAATAAAATTCTAATGAACTTCATTATGTCATTTGTTGCAGAAAAAGTGGTGATGGACGGATTAACCTTTGACGATGTACTGTTAATCCCCGCTTACTCCGAAGTCCTCCCTCGTGAAGTCGAGCTCTCGACGCAGTTTTCACGAAATATCCGGTTAAATATTCCTTTAGTTTCGGCGGCCATGGATACCGTTACCGAAGCACAGTTGGCAATCGCTATCGCCCGCGAAGGCGGTATTGGCGTGATTCATAAAAACATGAGCATCGAGGCCCAGGCCCGGCAGGTACACGCCGTGAAACGTGCCGAAAACGGTATGATTTACGACCCCGTGACCATCCGTTGCGGCTCTACGGTACGCGAGGCTCTGGCGATGATGAGCGAATACCACATCGGCGGTATCCCCGTAGTCGACGAGAACAAGATACTGGTAGGTATCGTAACCAACCGCGACTTGCGTTTCGAGCGCGACCTCGACCGTCTGGTCGACGAGGTGATGACCAAAGACAACCTGGTTACGACCTCGCAGTCGACCGACTTGCAACAGGCTGCCGACATCCTCCAGAAGTACAAGATCGAGAAGTTGCCCGTAGTTGACAAGGAGGGGCACCTCGTAGGGCTGGTAACCTACAAGGATATTACCAAAGCCAAGGACAAACCGTTTGCCTGCAAGGACAAGCTGGGCCGTCTGCGCGTAGCTGCCGGCGTAGGTGTTACGGTCGACTCGATGACCCGTGTCGACGCCCTGGTCGAAGCCGGTGCCGATGCCATCGTTATCGATACGGCACATGGCCACTCCAAAGGCGTGATTGGTGTGTTGAAAGATATTAAGGCCAAATATCCCGACATCGATGTCGTAGTAGGCAATATCGCCACCGGCGAGGCCGCCCGTTATCTGGTCGATGCCGGAGCCGACGGCGTGAAGGTCGGTATCGGTCCGGGCTCCATCTGTACGACCCGCGTTATTGCCGGTGTGGGTGTGCCCCAACTGTCGGCCGTATACGACGTGGCCAAAGCCCTGAAAGGTACGGGTGTTCCCTTGATTGCCGACGGTGGTATCCGCTACTCGGGCGATATTGTCAAGGCGCTGGCTGCCGGTGCCTACTCGGTGATGCTGGGTGGCATGCTGGCCGGTGTAGAAGAGTCGCCGGGCGAAACCATCATCTTCAACGGCCGTAAGTACAAGTCGTACCGCGGCATGGGCTCGCTCGAAGCCATGGAGAAGGGATCGAAAGACCGCTACTTCCAGGCCAACGAGACCGACACCAAGAAACTGGTACCCGAGGGTATCGCCGCCCGTGTCCCCTTCAAAGGTTCGCTCTACGAAGTGGTTTACCAGATGGTAGGCGGTCTGCGTGCCGGTATGGGCTATTGCGGTGCCAAAGACATCGAAGCCCTGCACAACGCTAAATTTACCCGTATCACCAACGCCGGTGTAGCCGAAAGTCACCCCCACGACGTGACCATCACCAGCGAGGCTCCCAATTACAGCCGGGGATAACGGGGCAAAATAGATTTTTGCGAAAAAATGATACACTATTTTAGCGGTTGCCATATAATTTTTCTATCGTTGCAGCGTTAAAATAGTGTATTATTTTTTTGATAACTTGAGCCCGCAAGGGTCTCGATAAAAACATAACGCATAACACAATGAAAAACAAATGGCTTGTAGCGGCTTTGCTTGCCGGTAATTCCTGGGCCTGGGTCTTGGCTGCCGATGTAGACCCGGTCATTATGAGAGTAAACAACAAGGATATTCACAAATCGGAGTTCGAGTATATCTACAACAAGAACAGCCAGCAGCAAATCGACCAGAAATCGCTCGACGAATACGTTACGCTATTTAAGAACTATAAGCTCAAGGTGGCCGAAGCCGAGGCCCTGGGCATCGACACGACAGCCGCTTTCAAGAAAGAGCTGGCCGGGTATCGCGACGAGTTGGCCAAACCCTATCTCATCGATTCGTCGGTCGACGAAAAATTGGCCCGCGAGGCTTACGACCGCATGAAAGAGGATGTAGAGGTGAGCCACATACTCATCGGCCTCAATGCCCGCACCCCCGAGGAGCGGGCTGCCGCACGGCAGAAAGCCGACTCGATACTGAGCTGTATCCGGGCCGGTCAGGACTTCGGCGCTCTGGCCGAGAAATACAGCGAGGACGGGTCACGCCAGAACAAAGGCTATTTGGGCTTTATCAGCGGCGGCCGCACGGTCTATCCGTTCGAAAAAGCCGCATTTGCCCTGAAGCCGGGCGAGGTGTCGGACGTGGTCGAGACACAGTTTGGCTATCACATCATCAAGGTGCACAGCCGCCGTCCCAACCCCGGTGAGTTCCTCTTCGCACACATCATGGTGCTGGTTCCCCGCAACGTCTCCGACGAGGTGAAGAAGCAGAAAGAGGACGAGATTCGCGCCATCTATGCCGAGCTGAAGGCCGGGGCCGACTTTGCCACGCTGGCCAAGGAACGCTCGGAGGACAAAGGCACGGCCGTACGCGGCGGTGAGTTGCCCTGGGTAAGCAGCGGCCAGTTTGTCAAGGAGTTTGAAGATGCCGGTTTTGCCCTCAAGAACAAAGGTGACATCTCCGAGCCCGTGCTCTCGCCCTATGGCTGGCACATCATCAAGCTGCTCGACAAGCGGGGTATCAAACCCTTTGAGCAGATGCGTTCGGAGATTGCCCGCATGATGACCCGCGACGAGCGGGGCAGCATGGCCCGCAACGCCATGGTGGCCAAACTGAAGACCGAATACAATTTCGCACTGGCCGAGGCTCAGCAAGAGAAACTGATGAAGCTGGCCCAGGAGATGGGTAAGGTCGATTCGTCTTACATCGCAGCCATCCACAACGACCAGAGCCAGCTCTTCTCGTTCCAGGGCCACGCCTATACCGTAGCCGACTTTGCCAAGTTCCTGCCCAAAGGGCGCGACGTGACTCGCAACGTATCGGACTACATCTCGGCCATGATCGGTTTCATGGTAGACCGCGAGATTCTCGATTACGAGAAGAGCCGCCTCGAGGAGAAATACCCCGACTTCCGCAACCTGATGAACGAGTATCGCGACGGCATGCTGCTCTTCGAAGTGAGCAACCGCGAGGTGTGGGAGAAGGCTTCGCAAGATACCGAAGGCCTGCAGAAATTCTTCAAGAAAAACAAGAAAAAGTATAAATGGGACAAACCCCATTACAAGGGATTCCTTATCCAATGCAGCGACGATACCACCGCCACCGCCATCAAGAAACAGTTGAAGAAACTCGATGCCGACTCGGTAATCGTAGTGCTCACCCGCGAGTTCAACACCGACTCGCTCACCCGGGTGAAGGTTGAACGCGGTCTCTTTGTCGAGGGCGAGAATGCCTGGGTAGACCAACTGGTATTCAAGGGTGCTCCGGCCAAGGCCGACGAGAAGCTGCCGGTAGCTTTCGTATCGGGCAAGCTGTTGAAGAAGTACCCCGAGGCTTATACCGACGTGCGCGGTCAGGTGACGGCCGACTATCAGAACTACCTCGAGAAGGTATGGGTCGAGAACCTCAACAAGAAATATCCGGTAGAAATAAATGAAGATGTTCTAAAAACCGTTAACGAGCAATAGCAAGTGGTTATTTAGTCGTATTTTAGCAGATAATTAACCACGGCAGGCGGCAACATGTATAAAGTTTCGACAACACTATTTGCAGCAATCCTTTCGGCATGCCTTTTCACGGCGTGCCGAAGTGGGTTACGGAGCGATGAAGATTCGCTGGTGCAGGTGGGCGATGCCACCTTGTCGCGCCACGAAGTTGCCGAAGCCATGCCCGAGGGGCTTTCGCCCGCCGATAGTGCCGAGTTTGTCGAGCATTACATGCACCGCTGGATTACCGACGAGCTGTTGTACGAGGTGGCCCGCAGGAATGTGCCCGACCTGGAGCGTATCGACGAACTGGTAGAGCGGTATCGTCGCGATCTGGTCATCTTCGAGTATCGCAAGCGGTTGTTGAGCGAGCGGGCCGGCAAGGAGATCGACGAGCAGAAGATGCTCGATTATTACGAACAGAACTCCAACATGTTCCGTCTGCGCGAGGCCATTCTCAAGGGGCTCTATTTGAAGGTTCCCGAGAGTGCCCCCAACATCGGGCAGTTGAAAAAGTGGTACTGCTCGCCCAAGTCCGACGGGGTGGAGAAGATCGAGAAGTATGCCTTGAAAAACGTCGTTATCTACGACTACTTCTACGACCGTTGGGTCCCCTTCGAAGAGATTGTGAGCAATATCCCCTACGAGTTCGGCGACCCCGAAACCTTCTTGAAGACACACCGCAAGCTCGAGTTCAACAAGAACGGCTACTGGTATCTGCTCAACATTACCGAGTATAAGGCTCCGGGCGAAGTGATGCCCTACGATTTTGCCAAAACTCAAATTCAGGAAATTCTCGCCAACAGCAACCGGCTCGACTTCAACCGGGAGCTGGAAGAGAATCTCTACAACGACGCCGAGAAATCGGGCGAAATAAAATGGTTATATCCGCGGGAGCAATCTCTGCAGAACGATAGTATAAAATAAGATTTTTGAATTATGCGTAAACTTACTGATTGGCTTTTGTTTTTCGTATTGGCAGTAGCTGTGTCTCTGCCGGTTTTTGCCGATGACGACGACAACGTCATCGACGAGGTTGTATGGGTCGTAGGCGACGAGGCCATCTACAAGTCGGAGGTCGAGGAGCAGTACCGGCAGATGCAGTACGACGGGCAGCGTATCGACGGCGATCCCTATTGTGTGATACCCGAGCAGCTCGCCGTGCAGAAACTCTTCCTGCACCAGGCCAAACTCGACACGATTACGGTACCCGACGCTACCGTATTCCAGCAGGTCGAGGCCCGTATCAACTACCTCATTGCCAACATCGGTTCGAAAGAGAAGATGGAAGAGTACTTCAAGAAACCCGTGACCGAGATTCGCGAAGAACTGGCCAATATCATTCGCGACCAGGGTACGGTACAGGAGGTACAGCGCACGCTGGTAAAAGATGTGAAGATTACCCCCGCCGAGGTGCGTAAGTTCTACAACCAGCTGCCCTCCGACAGTATCCCCTATATCCCCATGCAGGTCGAGGTGCAGATCATCACCCTCAACCCCAAGGTGCCCCAGCAGGAGATTGACAACGTGAAGGCCCGGTTGCGCGACTTCAGCGACCAGGTGAACCGTGGCGAACGCGACTTCTCGACCTTGGCCGTGCTCTACTCCGAAGACCGGGGTACGGCCATGATGGGCGGCGAGATGGGCTTTGTGAGCAAAAGCAACCTCGTGCCCGAGTTTGCCAATGTGGCATTCAACCTGAACGACCCGAAGAAGGTGTCGAAGATTGTCGAGACCGAGTACGGTTACCACATCATTCAGCTCATCGAGAAACGGGGCGACCGCATCAATGTGCGCCACATCCTGCTGCGTCCGCATGTATCCGAAAAGGACATCAACGACGCCCTGCAACGCCTCGACACCCTCCGCACCGATTTGGTAGATAACAAGAAGTTCTCGTTCGACGAGATTACCCAATATGTTTCGCAAGACAAGGATACCCGCAACAACAAGGGTCTGATGGTGAACCCGCAGACCGGTAACCCCAAGTTCGAGATGGGGCAGCTTCCCCAGGATGTGGCCAAGGTAGTGGCCGACATGCAGGTGGGCGACATCTCGAAACCCTTTGTGATGACCGACGAGCGTAAGAACAAGGAGGTGGTGGCTATCGTGAAGCTGAAGAGCCGCATCGAGGGACACAAGGCCAACATGTCGGACGACTACCAGACCCTCAAGGCCATCGTGGAGGAGAAGAAGAAAACCGATATCCTGAACGAGTGGCTGGCCAAGAAGCAGAGCGACACCTATATCCGCATCAAGGAGGGCTGGCGGAACTGCGAATTTAAATACGACGGTTGGATTAAGAATTAAGCGCCTATGGGGCACGAAAGGAAGAGAAATATAGATAACAGTGGTAAGAGGCATAAAACGCTGGCGGGCGTTTTATGCCTGCTTGCTGTTGGTATGTGGGCCGCTGCGACTACGCCGCAACGGCCTTTGCCGCCGCGCGACGACCCCAACAAGGTCTATCTGCTCAACAGCGACGAACTCACCTTCGACAAGGAGCAGAGTGCCGACTACCGGGTGTTGCGGGGCAATGTGGTCTTTCGCAAAGACAGCATGTACATGTATTGCGACAGTGCCTATTTTTATGAAAAGGACAACTCGCTCGATGCCTTCGGCAATGTGCACATGGAGCAGGGCGATACCCTCTTTATCTATGGCGACGTGCTCTATTACAACGGCAACGAGCAGATAGCCCGCCTGCGCGAGAATGTGCGCATGGAGAACCGCGACGTAACCCTCTTTACCGATAGCCTCAACTACGAGATGATACCCAACATCGGGTACTATTTCGACGGGGGCAAGCTGGTCGACTCGCAAAACGAGCTCTCGTCGGTCTACGGGCAATACTCGCCCGACACGAAGCAGTCGGTCTTCAACTTCGACGTGCAGCTGGTCAACGAGAAGTATACCCTTTACTCCGATACCCTCGAGTACAACACCCAAACCAAGATAGCCGACATCGTGGGACCCTCGACCATCGTGTCGGACAGCAACATCATCTACTCGACTGCCGGCTGGTACAATACCGAGACCGACAAGTCCATGCTGCTGAAGCGGTCGCTGGTCACCTCGAAGGGGCAGAGCCTCACGGGCGATACCATCTACTACGACCGCCGCTCGGGATTCGGCGAAGTCTTCGGCAACATGGTGCTCAACGATTCGGTCCGCTCCATCATCATGGAGGGGCAGTACGGCTTCTACAACGAGCGCACCGAATATTCGTTTGCCACCGACTCGGCCCGGGTGCTCGAGTTCTCGCGGGGCGACACCCTCTACCTGCATGCCGATACCCTCAAGTCGCATCTCGTTTTGCCCGACTCCACCCGTTTGCTGCAGGCCTATCACGGCGTGCGGTTCTTCCGGGTCGATGCCCAAGGGGTGTGCGACTCGATGGAGTTCACCTCGGCCGACTCGTTGCTGCACATGTACAAACTGCCCATCATCTGGAACGAAAACTACCAGATAACGGGCGACACCATACGCATACACATGAACGACAGTGCGATCGACTGGGCCTATATCCCGGCCGCCGCTTTTGCCACCCAGCATAAGGATTCGGTCTTCTTCGACCAGGTGTCGGGCAAGACCCTGATGGCCCGTTTCGACCAGGGGCAGTTGCGCCAGGTCGATGTGAGCGGCAACGCCCAGACCATATTCTACCCGCAGGAGCGAGACTCTACCCTCACGGGCCTCAACAAGGCCGAGAGCGGATTCCTCACCATGTATCTGAAGAATCAGCAGATGGAGAAGATTATCATCTGGCCGCAGCCGCAGGGCAGCATGACGCCTATGGAACAGGTGAAGCCCGACCAGCTCTATCTGCCCGCCTACAAGTGGTACGACGAGTTACGGCCCACGAGCCCCGACGACATCTTCCGCAAGCCCGATGTGAAGGTCGAGGTGGTCGAGGAGAAGGAGAAGAAGCACCGGTTCAGACATTAGCAAGAGGAGGTTTTATGAGTGATATTATACATTTGTTGCCCGACTCCGTAGCCAATCAGATAGCTGCGGGCGAGGTGATACAACGGCCGGCTTCGGTCATCAAGGAGCTGGTCGAGAATGCGGTCGATGCCGGAGCCACTGCGATTCAAATCGTGCTGAAGGATGCCGGCCGCACCCTTATCCAGGTAATCGACAACGGCAAGGGCATGTCGCCCACCGATGCCCGGCTCGCCTTCGAGCGGCACTCGACCTCCAAGATACGCAAGGCCGAAGACCTCTTTACCCTGCACACCATGGGGTTCCGCGGCGAGGCGTTGGCCTCGATTGCCGCCATTGCCCAGGTCGAGTTGCGCACCCGCCGCAGCGAGGACGAGGTGGGCACCTGCGTGCGCATGGCCGCCTCGCAGTGCGAGGGGCAGGAGTCCGTCTCCACGCCCGTGGGCAGCAACTTTGCCGTGAAGAATATCTTTTTCAACGTGCCGGCCCGCCGCAAGTTCCTCAAGGCGAATCAGGTGGAGTTGAGCAATATCCTGGGCGAGTTTGAGCGCATGGCCCTCATCAACACCCAGGTGGCCTTTACGCTCACGCACAACGATACCGAACTCTTCGACCTGCCGGCCTCCAATCTGCGCCAGCGCATCGTGGCCCTCTTCGGGAAGAGCCTCAACCAACAGTTGCTCTCGCTCGATACCTCGACTTCGCTGGTCAAGATCTCGGGCTATGTAGGCCGGCCCGAGTCGGCCCGCAAGCGGGGAGCCCTGCAATACTTTTTCGTCAACGGGCGTTACATGCGTCACCCCTATTTCCATAAGGCGGTGACCATCTGCTACGAAAATCTGGTACCGGTAGGCGAGATGCCCAACTACTTCATCAACCTCACGGTCGAGCCCGAAACCATCGACGTGAACATTCATCCCACGAAGTCGGAAATCAAGTTCGAGAACGAGCAGCCTATCTGGCAGATTCTTTCGGCTTCGGTCAAGGAGGCGTTGGGCAAATACAGTGCGACACCCACCATCGACTTCGACATGGAGGATGCCCCCGAGATTCCCACCTCGAAACCGGGAGCCCATGTGGTACCTCCCACGGTGCAGGTCGACAAGTCGTACAACCCCTTCCGATCGGGTGGGGGAGGCACGTCGGCCAAGCGGCCCCAATACGACTGGCAGCAGCTGTACAGCAGTTTCAACAGCGCCGGCGGAGGGGAGAGTCTGACTCCCGATACCGATGAGGTGGTGCCTTCGAAGGTCGACTTCTCGGGCGGTTACGTGTCGCGTCTCTCCGACGAAGAGCCTAAAGCCCCTCAGGCGAGCGGCATCTTCCCCGAATTTGAGTCGAAACTGAACCAAAGCGGGCGTCCCGTGTTACAGTTGAAAGGCCGCTATATTGCCGTGCCCACGGCCGACGGTCTGATGATTGTCGACCAGCATCGGGCTCACGGCGTGATTCTGTTCGAGCGTTTCATGGCGGGCATCTCGTCGCGCGAGATGGCCTCGCAACGCATCCTCTTCCCCGAGATGATGCAGCTCACCGTTTCGCAGGCTGCCGTCCTGCGGGAGATTTGGGACGACTTGACGGCCCTGGGGTTCGACCTGGCCGATATGGGGCAGAACAGCTATTCGGTCAATGCCGTACCCGCCGGGATAGAAGGGGTCGATGCCTGCGACCTGATAGGGCAGATGATTGCGACCGCCTCGGAGAAGGAGCACGACGCCAAAACCTCGCTGCAGCAGCGCATCGCCTGGACGTTGGCCGAGGCTGCCGCCGTGCCGGTGGGGCAGACGCTCTCGAAAGAGGAGATGTCGACGATGGTCGACGACCTGCTTTCGCTCAAGACTCCGGCCTATACCCCTGCGGGGAAGACGGTCTTTGTCGTCATTTCGCACGACGAGTTGCAAAAACGATTCAACTGAAAATAGCCGAGCCTATGTTGGTATTGTTGTCTCCGGCCAAGACCATGACCGGGAAGAGTAAGATCGAGGTGCCTGCCGTGACGGAGCCCCTCTTTGCAGATGAAGCTGCCCGGATAGCGCGGGAGATGGTGGGTTACTCGGTCGACGAACTGGCCGCGATGCTGGGTGTGAGCCGCTCGCTGGCCCTGCAGACCTGGGAACGGTACAACGCCTTCCTCTCGCCCGAGACGCCTGCGGTGCCTTCGCTGCTGGCCTATACGGGCATTGTCTTCCGTTACCTGTCGCCAGCCGATTTCTCGGCGGCCGACTTCTCCTATGCTCAGGACCACTTGCGCATTGCCTCGGCCTGCTACGGGCTCACCCGTGCCCTCGACGGCATCAAGCCCTACCGCATGGAGTATACCGTAGAGCTCCCCTCGATGGGTTGCCCCCTGGATGCCTACTGGCGCCCCCGCATTACCGACCGGCTCATTGCCGATGTGCAGGCCGCCGGCGGGATACTGGTCAATCTGGCCAGCCGCGAAATACAACAGTCGCTCGACTGGGCGCGCCTCAACCGCGAGGTGCGGGTGGTTACTCCCGAGTTCAAGGTGAGCAAGGGCGACACCCTCAAGACCATTGTGGTCTATGCCAAAATGATGAGGGGAGCCATGACCCGTTTTATCTTGAAAAACAGACTCACGACTCCCCAGGAGTTGGAGGCCTTTTCGGCCGAAGGTTTTCATTTTTCGCCCCGTCATTCGACGCCCGACAATCCCCTCTTTATCGTGTGAGGGGGCGTGTGCCGATGCGCGTCGCTTCCTGTCGGAGGCTATATTCTCTTTTAAATAAACAGTTCGGGCTCTTTGCGCCCTTCGCAGGCCTTTTTCAGCATTTGTATGGAGAGGGCCACTTTCAGCTTGCTCACTTTGCGGGCCTGGTGCGGACACACCGCTATGCACCTCATGCACGAGATGCACTTCTCGGTATCGGTCTTCTGCGGATTGTCGAGGGGGATGGCACCCACCGGGCACAAGGCGGCACAGGTGCCGCACCGGTTGCAGGCCCGGGTGGCGTGCGGCTTGAGGGGCACGCCGTTGTAGGGCTTGTAGTCGGGGTTGCCCTTTACCTCGATGGGGGCGGGGATACCACCCTTCACCAGCTTGAGCTTGTCGACTATCTGTGAGGCAAACTGTTTCAGCACCTGCTCGTCGGCGGCATCGGGGCGACCGGTGGCGTAGACGTGCATGATGGAGTGCTCGGCAATGCAGGCGATGCCGGCAATCGGGCGGAAGCCGTGCGACTCCAGCGCCGACTTCAGTTCGAGCAGGGCATCGTCGTAGTCGCGGTTGCCATACACGACCACGGGAATCGCCGGGGTGTCGTGCCCCGTGATTCCTTTCAGCCGTTCGAGGGCAATGGCGGGAACCCGTCCGCCGAATACGGGCACCGCTGCCAGCAGCACCTCGTCACGTCCCAACTCGAGGGGCAGCCCTTCGGCTTGGGCTTTCGAGAGGTCTATCTCGACGGCCTGCGGGTCTATGGCCCGCCCTATGATTTCGGCAGCCTTGCGGGTACCGCCCGTAGGGCTGAATAGTGCGATATACATGGTCTGTCTCCTCGCTTACCGTTTGTTCTTGTTCTGACGCTCCTGTACGATGGCATCGAGCACCGCTACCGTGGTGAGGTTGACGATGTCGCGCGTAGAGCTGGCGATGTCGGTAAAGTGGATAGGCTTGTTCAATCCCATCTGAATCGGGCCTATCGACTCGGCTACCCCCATCTCGAGCATCAGTTTGTAGGCCGAGTTGGCCGAGCTCAGGTTGGGGAATACGATGGTGTTTACCTCGCGCCCCTTGAGTTTGTTGAAGGGGTAGGTCTTGTCGCGCAGCTTGTTGTTGAGGGCGAAGTTCATCTGCATCTCGCCGTCGATAAGCATGTCGGGGTACTGTTCGTGCAGAATCTCGATAGCCTCGTGTATCCGTTGCGGGCTGCCCAGGTTGTCCGACCCGAAGTTGGAGTAGGAGACCATGGCAATGACGGGGTCTTGCGCAAAGAAGCGCACCGAGTCGTAGGCGAGCTTGGCAATGTCGACCAGCGTATCGGTGGTAGGCTTGCGGTTGATGAGGGTGTCGGCAATGAAGTAGGTGCCCCGTTTGGTATTCATGATGTGCATGGCGCCGAAGTGCTTGTAGCCCGGGCGTATGCCTATCACATCCTTGGCTATCTGTATGGTCTCGGCATACTTCGAGTAGGTGCCGGTGATGAAGGCATCGGCCTCGCCGGCCTCGACCATCATCATGCCGAAGTAGTTGCGGTCGAACATCTTCTCGTGAGCCTCGGGGTAGGTCATGCCCTCGCGTTGACGCTTCTCGGTGAGCATGTGGGCATAGCGGCAGCGGCGATCCTCCTCGTCGGGGTGGCGCAGGTTGATAATCTGCATGCCCGTGAGGTCGACACCGATCGAGGCGGCCAGCTTGGCGATGAGCTCGTCGTTGCCCAGCAGGATGGGGTGGCAGATGCCGTCGCGCATGGCCGTTTCGGCAGCCTTCAGCATGTTGGCGTGGTTGGCCTCGGCGAATACCACCCGTTTGGGCTCCTTGCGGGCCATCTCGGTAAACTCGCGCAGCATCTTGTTGTCATAGCCCATGAGCTTCTTCAGCCGGTCGTTGTAGGCATCCCAGTCGGTGATGGGGTGCTGGGCCACACCCGACTCCATGGCGGCCCGGGCCACGGCCGGAGCTACGGCGGTGAGCAACCGCGGGTCGAGGGCTTTGGGGATGATGTATTGCGGACCGAAGGTGAGTCGTTTGATGCCATAGGCCGAGTTGACCACGTCGGGCACCGGCTCTTTGGTGAGCTGGGCAATGGCGTAGGTGGCGGCCCGCTTCATCTCTTCGTTGATGGTGGTGGCGCGCACGTCGAGGGCACCGCGGAAGATGTAGGGGAATCCCAGCACGTTGTTGATCTGGTTGGGATAGTCCGACCGGCCGGTGGCGAAAATCAGGTCGTCGCGCGAAGCCATGGCCTTGTCGTAGGCAATCTCGGGATTGGGGTTGGCCAGGGCAAAGACGATAGGCCGCTCGTTCATCGACTGTACCATCTCGGGGGTAAGTACGTCGGCCACCGAGAGTCCCAGGAAAATATCGGCACCCCGCATGGCCTCTTCCAACGTGTGGATGTCGGTGCGGTCGGTGGCGAACTGTTGCTTCGAGGCGGGCAGGTTGGGACGGTCGGAGCGGATAACTCCCTTGCTGTCGACCATGACGATATTCTCGCGTCTGATACCCAGCCCCATGTAGAGTTTGGTACACGAGATGGCGGCGGCTCCGGCACCGTTTACCACGAGCTTGGCCTCTTCGATTTTCTTGCCCTGTATCTCGAGGGCGTTCAGCAGACCGGCACCCGAGATGATGGCCGTGCCGTGCTGGTCGTCGTGCATGACGGGGATATTCAGCTCCTCTTTCAGGCGGGTTTCAATCTCGAAACACTCGGGCGCCTTTATATCCTCGAGGTTGATGCCGCCGAAGGTGGGCGATATGGCCTTGACCGCCTCGATAAACTTGTCGGGGTCTTTCTCGTTGATTTCAATATCGAACACGTCGATGCCGGCAAATATCTTGAACAGCAACCCCTTGCCCTCCATTACCGGCTTGCCGGCCAGAGCACCGATGTCGCCCAGACCCAGCACGGCCGTACCGTTGGAGATGACGGCCACCAGATTTCCCTTGGCCGTATATTCATACGCCGTATCGGGGTTCTTCTCTATCTCGAGACAGGGTTCGGCTACGCCCGGCGTATAGGCCAGAGATAGGTCGCGCTGTGTACTGTATGGCTTGGTGGGAATGACTTCGATCTTCCCGGCTTTGCCTTCGCTGTGATATTTTAAGGCATCTTCTTTTAATTCGTTTGACATAAATATAGTATTAAGTAGTTTCTTCGTTTAATTTGTATGCTTAAAAGTTAAATAGCTTTTAGACTGTAAGCAAGCCGTATGCAAATGTAGCAAATATATCTCATCTCATGTGTTAAGAAAAATGTTTCTTTAACAATAAAGATTACATAAATGGCCGTTTTTTCACATCTTCGGCCTGGCGACAGGGGCGGTTGGGGTGCCGTTGTCGGGGTATGAAGAGTTGCCCCGGAGGCGGCGACAGATACCGTCCGGGTCGACTCTCGGTCGGGTGTGGCCATTACAGGCGCATGACCCGCTCTTCGAAGTCGTCGCGGGAGCCGATGGCCGAGTTGCGTATCTTTACCCGGTAGTTGTAGATGGTCGAAACCGAGTAGCACAGGAATCGGGCTATTTGGTTGCTGTCGGTCGTGCCCAGGCGCACCAGCGCATAGATGCGCAGCTCGGGGGTGAGCGAATTGGGCTTGGGGGTGATGCGGGCCTCGGGTACCAGCAGCTCGTTGAATTTCTCGACAAAGTCGGGGTACAGCTTCAGGAACGACTGGTCGAACTCGGCATAGAACATTTTACGTTCGTTGTTGATGCTGTTTTGCGACTTCAGATTCTTGGAGAGCTCTTCCATCTTGCCCATCGAGGCCAGTTTGTTGAGCGAACGGCGGTACTCGTCCATCTTGTCGATATATACGGCACACTGGTCCATGTATCGGCTCAGGTACTCCTCCTTGACGTGGTTGCTCTCGGTGAGCGAGTCGTTCACGGTCTGCAAGTGCTGGTTGGTCTGGTTGAGTTTCTCCTTGACGCTGTTGAGCTTGTGGTTCTGGAAAAACAGAATCACGAAGGTAATCAGCAGGATTACGCAGAAGGCGCAGGTGATGTAGGTGAACGTAATCGAGAGTTCGCGTTGTTTCTGTATCTGTGCCTGATACACCTCTTCGATAATGGTGAATACGGGCATGAATTCGAGGCTGCGCACCCGGGCATTGCAGGCCCGGGCATCCTCGACCGAACATTTGATGTAGTTGTAGGCGCGCTCGATGTCGCCCTCGTTGAACAGCAGTTCGGCCAGCCGGTGCAGCGAGACATATTCCCGCACGGCGGCTTTCAGGTCGCATTGAGCCGAGAGGGCGTAGTAGATTTTTGTGCTGTCGCTCTGCTGGGTTTGGGCAAAGACTTCGGCCATGCCGTAATAGATGATGCCCCGGTCGTGCGAGTTGAGCTGGCCCCGGTAGAGCGCTTCGCGCAATATCTGTAATGCACTGGCGTAGTTGTGTTTAGCGGTGAGCTCATCGGCCTTGACCACATAATAGGTAAACGAGTTGGTGGGATTGGATTGCAGGATGGAGTCGCGATAGAGGTTCAGGTGCCTGTTGTAGTCGTTGCGAATCTCCGGCTCCAGCGCATAGTCGGCCAATAGGCCGTAGAGAGTCCGTTTCAAATGGTAGTAATAAGGTATGATATAGTGGGGCAGGGAGTTGCGTTTTATCTGGTTCAGCAGTTCGTCGGCCTCTTTGTACATGCCAGCGTTGTATAGGCACTCGACCATGTTGAGTCGGGCTTGTACCTGCATGTCGCGATTCTTCACCTGGTCGGCCAGATGGATTTGTCGTTTTACATATACCGTTTGAGAGTCGATGCTGAATGCCCGATAGGCGTCGACCAGGTATCCGAGAGCCTGGAATCGTTCGGCCGGC
The DNA here is from genome assembly GCA_902471075.1 of uncultured Barnesiella sp. Classification (GTDB taxonomy): domain Bacteria; phylum Bacteroidota; class Bacteroidia; order Bacteroidales; family Barnesiellaceae; genus Barnesiella. The sequence continues at coordinate 82,903 of CABRIW010000003.1, forward strand.
GACAGCTGTTTTCGCAGGTTCTGTTTGAGCTGTTGTATTTCTCGCACCTTTTTTTGCCCGAAGCGGTAGCGGTAACCGATAAGCCGGTCGAGCGAGTCGAGTGTCGCTTCGACGGTGAGCCGGGGCGGTTCGCTGTTTCGAGTTGCTGCTTGCGTATGAAAACAGGCCGGGAGCAGGGTGAGCAGGATGCCTATCGACAGTAGGGTGGATCGATGTGATATGTTCATGGATGAGGAAATAGAGTGTATCGTTTTTTTCTTGTTTGGTCTTCGATATGGGACTGTCCTGAAAATGGACGAAACAAAGATAAAAAAATTTTTGTAAACAGGGTGATTTAAAGATAAAAAATACTATTATAATAGCTACTTTTATGAATATTATATATTTGTATAAAATATTGATAATAAGATATTTAATTTTACTAAACATCTACTTTTTTACTACACCGAATTGACAAGGTCAAATAACCCTCCTATTTTTGTGCAGGAAAACTGAAAACAGGGCCTGTACTCTGTGCAAACAAATTTATTAACCAAACATAAAATAGCATGAAAAGCAGATTCTTACTTTTCTCGGCTTTGGCCTTATGCTCGGCTACGGTAGCAGCCGGCAATTATCCCACCTCATTATATGTAATAGGTGATGCCACCCCGGCACAATGGGATAGTAATAATGTGATTCGTATGGTAACGGTCGAAGATGGTGTGTATGAATACACCGGCGATTTGACCGAAGGCCGCATGCGCTTTGTAACGACGTATGACTTTGCTCCTGGCTATGGCCCGGCCATGGCTTCTACGGTTGTAGGCGACAACGACAATGAAACCTATCTGGATTTGACAACCGGCTCTCACGAGTTGGAATACCGCAGCGACTACACGGCTCCCGACAAGTCGTTCAAGGTATCGGCTGCCGGGCGCTATAAATTCAGAGTCGACCTTACCGGCGAAAAACCGGTTGTCGAGGTAATCGACGGTACCGGGCTGCCCGACCAGGCTGCCGCACACTTCGAAGCCGTGTATGCGATAGGCGATGCTACGGATGTACACTGGGCCATCGAGAGTGCCATCGAGTTGCCCGAGACCTCTTTCGATTCGGGTATCTACAAAGGCACGCTGCAACTGAGCAAGTGCGAGGCTTTCGAAGGTTTGAAGTTTATGATGACCCGGAAGTGGAACGACCGCATGTACGTGTCGGCTCAGCCTGAGCAGACGATTGCCGCTCCCGGTGAATATGACCTGAAATATACCACTACCAGCAGCGAGGACTGGAAGTTCGGTGTTCTGGTCGAGGGCTTGTACGAGGTGACGGTCGATGTAAACACCATGAAACTGACCATCGCCGAAACCTATCCCGAAAAGTTGTGGGTCATCGGTGATGCCGTAGGTGGCTGGACATTCGAAGACAACCACATTCTGGAAATGAAGGACCAGGAAGGTGTATACTCCTGGACGGGCGATTTGACCGAGGGTGAATTGAAATTCTACGACGGCAACAGCTTCGACTATACGGCTTATGGTGCCGAGGCTGTCAACACTCCGTTCCAGGAGGGTGAGTCGACAATCACCAAGTTGACCGACGGCAACGACTTCAAGTTCTACGTCGAGGCCGCTCAAGCCGGAAACTATACGCTGACAGTCGATTTGAAAGCGATGAAACTCAATGTCGAGAAAAACGAAGGTCCCTCGACGGCAGTCGAAGAGATTGAATCGGTCGATTGGGTACAAGAGTCTTATGGAATCGTTTGCGACCGGGCTCAATCCATGGCATTGTATGACATCAGCGGCCGGAAAGTCGTTTCGGTCGACGCTACGCTCTTGCCCTTCGATGGTCTCAATTCAGGTATCTATATCCTGGTTATCGAGACCTCCAAGGGTCGCATGACTCATAAAATAGCAGTTCGATAAATTATTTCATGGAGAGGCTGCTCTGCAAGTGTGGCAGCCTCTCTTTTTTACTTTTCCCCTAAAGAAAAATTATAGATGAAAAACAACCATTTGGGCAGGATTACATTCTGTGTAATCTTCTTATGCCTGTTACCATTCGCCGTATGGGCCCAGAGCAAGGTCGAGGGTACTGTTCTCGACGTCAACCAGGAGCCGCTTATCGGTGTCAATGTATCGGAGAAAGGAACCTCGAACCGAACCGTAACCGATATAGACGGACATTTCAGTCTCAATCTCAGTTCGGCCAATCCCGTACTGCACCTCAGTTATGTAGGTTATGTGGCTCAGGATGCCGATGTGAACGGACAGAGCACAATGCAGATTGTCATGCACGAGAACAACGAGATGCTCGACGAGATTGTAGTCATTGGATATGGTATCCAGAAGAAAAGCGACTTGACGGGAGCTATCTCGCAGGTCTCCTCCAAAGATTTGGCCCGCCAGCCGTCGCCGAGCCTCGGTGCCGCCTTGCAGGGTAGGGCACCCGGTTTGCAGGTGGTTTCGAGCGGAGCCCCGGGCAGCAACGTGAGTATGAAAATCAGAGGTATAGGTTCTATCAACAACAGCGACCCTCTTCTGGTTATCGACGGTGTGCCTACCGATGTGCCTTTGAACATGATCAACATGGACGACGTGGAGAGCGTCGACATCCTCAAGGATGCCTCGGCCACGGCCATCTACGGTTCGCGCGGTGCCTACGGTGTGATTATCATCACCACCAAGCGAGGCTCGCAGGAACGCAACAACCTGAATTTGAAAGTGACCTACGGTTTCGACCAGCTGCAACGCACCTTGCCGTTGCTCAACGCCACGCAGTTCGCCTCGTTGCACAACGAGATGATGAGTGCCGGAGGTCAACCCCAGTATGCCCTCTTCAACGACCCCACCAAGCTGGGCAAGGGCACCGACTGGATGGGCGAGCTTTTCCAGTATGCTCCCACGCAGACCTATTCGGCCAACTATTCGGGGGGTACGCAAAAGAGCCGTTACTACGTGTCGGGTACCTACTACGATCAGCAGGGTATCATCAAGACGACCGACTACAAGCGGTTTACGCTTCAGTTCAACTCCGATGTCGAACTCTACAAGTGGTTGAAGTTGGGGCACAACCTTTCGCTCAACCACGACATCAAGTCGCAGGGCGAGTACAACATCCAGAACACCATGAAGGCGTTGCCTACCCAGGCTATCAAGAACGAAGACGGCTCCTGGGCCGGTCCCGTGGGCCTGGCCATGTATGTGGGCGATATTGCCAACCCCATCGGTAAGATGATGGAGAATACCTCGACCACCAAAGGCTACAACCTGCTGGGTAATATCTATGCCGAGATAAAACCGTGGGAGTGGCTCACCTTTAAGAGCACTTTCGGTATACAGGCCCTCTTCTGGGACAGCAAGAGCTGGACTCCCAAGTACGACTGGGAGCCTATCGAGCAACCCGAGTCGCAGGCTTCGCGCCAGTACAACAAGAGCTTTACCTGGTTGTGGGACAACCTGCTCACCTTCAACAAGACCTTCAACGACAAGCATGCCGTAACCGCCATGATAGGTTCGTCGGCCCAGACCAACACCTACGAGTTTATGAGCGGTAGCATACAAGGCTTCATCAGCGATTCGGCCCAAGAGTTGGCCAACGGTATTCTGGAGCCGACCCTCACCGGTAACGGCAGCGACTGGGCGCTCCTGTCGTTCATGGGCCGTATCAACTATACCTATGACAATCGTTACCTGTTTACCGCCACCATGCGTGCCGACGGTAGCTCGCGTTTCAGCCGGGCCAACCGTTGGGGTGTATTCCCTTCGCTGTCGCTTGCCTGGCGAATGAGCGAAGAGGAGTGGTTCCAGAAGAGCTTTGCATTGAGCGACCTGAAGATACGTGCCGGATACGGTGTTACCGGTAACCAGGCCAGTGTGGGCAACTACGCCTATGCCTCGGTACTGCAAACCGTACAATACAACTTCAACGGCAACCAGGTATCGGGTCTGGCCCCGTGGGTGATGCCCAATCCCAACGTGCGCTGGGAAGAGGTAGAGCAATACAACGTAGGTATCGATGCTTCGATGCTCGACAGCCGTTTGCTGGTAACCCTCGACGGATACATCAAGAATACCAACGATATGCTGGTGCCCATGTCGGTGCCCATCTCTTCGGGTTACTCCGACGAGAACGTGTCGCAAATCAACGCCGGCCTGATGCGTAACGTCGGTGTCGAGTTGGCCCTGACTTCGTTCAACTTCCGCGGGGGCGACTTCACCTGGTCGACCACGGCCAACGTGTCGTACAACCACAACGAACTGATTAGCCTGAACAGCGACGTGCCCATGTATTTCGACAACAACGTGCACATGGTGGGCTATCCCATCAGCGCCTTCTATGGTTATGTGACCGACGGTATCTTCCAGACGCAGGAGGAGGTCGACAACCACGCCATACAGACGGTGGGCAGCGATCCTACGTCGAGCACACAGCCGGGCGATATTCGTTTCAAGGACTTGAACAACGACGGTGTCATCAACGACGACGACCGTACCATATTGGGCAGCCCTACGCCTTCGTGGACTTTTGCCATGAACAACCAGTTGTCCTACAAGGGATTCGACCTGGAAATCTTCTTCCAGGGCGTAGCCGGTAACAAGATTTACAATGGCAACCGCGCGGTGCTCGAAGCCATGAGTGTAGCCCAGAACCAGATGACGACCGTGCTCGACCGCTGGCGTGGACCCGGCACGAGCAACACCATGCCCCGTGCCGTCTTTGGCGACCCCAATAAGAACAACCGGGTATCCGACCGCTTCCTCGAGGACGGCAGCTACCTGCGTTTGAAGAACATTTCGCTGGGTTACACCCTGCCCAGTCGCCTGACCAAGAAAGCCGCCATGCAGCAGGTGCGCCTGTCGGTATCGGCACAGAACCTCTTTACCCTTACCCGCTATACGGGTCTCGATCCCGAGGTGAGCGGTTCGGGCAACGACAATAACGTGTATCCCGTGACCCGTAACTTTACGTTCGGATTGAACATAACCTTTTAATCCATAACCACCGATGAAACGAACAACTTATATCATATCGATTTTCGGCGCTCTCGCCATGCTGTTGAGCGCTTGCAGTGATTTCTTGGATCGTGAGCCCTGGGACTCGGTCGATACGTCGGAGGGTTTCCAAACCGCCGAAGATGCCGTGGCGGCTGTCAATGCGGCCTACCAGCCCCTGCAATGGGCCAAACTCTACAACATGCGTATCTGGACGCTCGACATCATGGCCGGCAACAGTGTCGTGGGTGCCGGTGGAGGTACCGACGGTATCGAGACGGTCGACTTGGCCAATTTTATCGCTACGGCCGACAACTTTGCCGCCCTCGACTTGTGGCGCGGCCCTTCGCCCGGTATCTTGCGGTGCAACTTCGTGTTGCAGAATGTACCCGGCATGGATATGGACCAGAAGCTCAAGAACCGTTGTCTGGGCGAAGCCTATTTCCTGAGAGCTCACTACTACTTTATCCTGGTACGGCTTTTCGGCGGCGTACCCTACATTATCACTCCGCAAACCTCCGAGACCAATCTGTTGGTAGAGCGTGCCCCGGTAAGCAAGATTTACGAACTCATCACATCGGACCTTAAGAATGCCATCTCGCTGCTTCCCAAAAAATCGGAGTACTCCACCACCGACCTGGGCCGTGCTACCCGCGAAGCTGCCATGGCCGAACTCATCCGGGTATATATGACCTACGAGCCCAGCAACGACAAGTACGAAGAGGTAGTGCGCATGTGCGACGAGATAGGCTCGATGGGTTACGAGCTGGCCAGCGACTACTCCGATATTTTTGACCCGGCCAAAAAGAACGGCGTGGAGTCTATCTTCGAGGTACAGTATTATGGCAAGACCAACTACGACTTCTGGAGCAACGAGAACCAATGCTCGTGGACCAGCACCTTCATGGGGCCCCGCAACTCCGACATGGCTGCCGGCTGCTATGGCTGGAACCAGCCTACGGCCGAGTTTGTAAGCCAATACGAAGAGGGCGACTTGCGTAAGGACAAGACCATTTTCTACATGGGGTGTCCCACATTCGACGGCAAGCAATACAGCTCGTCCTACTCGACTACGGGGTACAACGTACGCAAGTTCCTGCTTACCAAAGCCCAATCGCCCGACTACAACACGAGCGATGCCGACTGGGTCGTTACCCGTTATGCCGACATCTTGCTGCTCAAGGCCGAGGCGCTGAACGAACTGGGTCGTACCGTACAGGCCGAAGATCCGCTCTACGAGGTACGCAAGCGTGCCGGCCTCACCGACCGAAGCACCATCGAGGGGCTTACTCAAGCCCAGATGCGCGAGAAGATTATCCACGAGCGTCGCATCGAACTCGCCTTCGAAGGTCACCGTTGGTTCGACATGATTCGCTACAAGGACAACTATGCCCTCAACTTCCTCCATTCGATCGGAAAGACATCGGCCAGCTCCAAGCACCTGTTGCTCCCGATTCCCCAGCAGGAGATCGAGGCCAATCCGATGTTAACGCAAAATCCGGGTTACTAATCAAAGAGACTGAAAAACAATGAAAGCAAAAACTATAATAGGTATGACATTGCTCGCCTCGATCGGTCTGGTCGGGTGTGAGGAGGAGATTGTGCTCGACAAGGGCGAGTCGCCCCTGATGATAAATCTCTCGGCCGATTCGGTACGTTGCGACCAGCGCAGCGATGCCCAGGAGGCTCTGCAAATTACCTGGACCAGCGGGACCAACCAGGGTACGGGTGCTGCTATCTCGTATTTTTTCGAGATGGATGTGAAGGGCAATAATTTCGAAAGCGGTATCAAATACAACATCGGCAAGACCGATTCGCGGGTAATCTCCTTTACCAACAAGGAGCTTACCGATACCTTGCTCCACTATTTCCCCACCATTCCCCTCGAGCAATACACCGATTTCGAAATTCGGGTGACGGCTACCGTTGCAGACCCCACCGTCCCCACGCAGGTATCGCCTGTGAAGGAGGTAAGAATCGCTCCCTATAAATGGCGGGTGCTCAACCTCTATATCATCGGCGACGCTACCCCCAACGGTTGGGACAATCAGTTGGCCACCATCATGTCGGGCGACTACGACAACATTGCGCACTTCACCTGGCAAGGCATGCTGAAGAAGGGCGAGATTAAGTTCAATGCCCAGTTGGGCGACTGGTATCCGTGCTACGTGCGCGACAACGACGACCCCACCAAGATGCACTACCGGGAGAAAGAGGAAGACTATCCCGACAACAAGTGGGTAATCGAACAGGCCGGCAATTACCTGATCGATGTGAACCTCGACCTGCTTACCGTCAGCTTCACCAACCTCGACGGCGAGGTGCCCTTCTCGACCCTCTATCTGGTAGGCGAGGCTGCTCCCTCGGCTGTCAAACTCGAGCAGTCGAGCGACGACTCCTTTATCTTTACCTACAACGGAGCCTTGTCGGCTGGCAATATGCTCATCTCGAGCACGACCGCGACCTCGGGTTGTGCCGGTTATCAGCCTCTCGACAACAACGGGCTGGGCACGACGACTGTCCAACTCATCGACGACATAGGCACGGCCAGCAAACAGTGGAACATACCGGCTGCCAACAAGTACAGCGTGACGCTCGACTTGCGTAACAATACCTTGGAGATAGGCAGCTACGTAGGATACGAGCATGTATGGATCATGGGCTCGGCTGCCCCCGGCGGTTGGTCGTGGGACAACATCACCGAGATGCAGCGCAGCTCGTCCAATCCCAACGTGTTCACCTATGAAGGCTATCTGTCGGAAGGCGAACTGAAGTTCCCGCTCGAAATCGACCACAGCTTTGGCGGCGATTTCATACTGGCTCCGCAGGCCAACTGTCCCATCTCGGAAAACGGATCCTACTTCATCGGTAACCAGCCCGACAACAAATGGATTATAAGCGAAGCCGGGAATTACCGCATCACTATCGACGTGGAAAATGAAACCATCTCATTCGTAAAATTATAAAGTACAAAAAATATGATTAAGAAGCTGTTTTTAGCCTGCCTTTCCATTTCGGTTCTCATGTCGATTTCGGCCTGCAACCGCTTTGACATAGAGAACGATCCCATCACCTATGGCGATGGTTACATGGAGGTACAACTCAATACCGATAAAGCCTGCTATGCTCCGGGCGAGGCTGTGAATTTCACGCTCAACAAGCTCATTCAAGGGGCTTCCAACGTGATGGTACGTTACCGCCATTTGGGAACCACCCTCGAGGAGGCTCCGCTGAGTAGCTGCAACTGGACCTGGCAGCCGCCTGCCACCGACTATCAAGGCTATATGGTCGACCTGTACAGCAAGGATGCCGACGGGGTAGAGACCGTCTATGGCAGCATTGCCGTCGATGTATCGTCGACCCCCGACCGATTCCCGCGCAACGGTTTCCTCTCGGCCTATGGCAACATGACCGACCAGGATATATCCGACGTCATGTCCGACCTGAATCGCCATCACATCAACTATGTGCAATTCCAGGACTGGCACTACAAGCACCACAAACCTCTGGCCGGCACGCCGTCGGCTCCGATGGAGGTGTGGACCGACATCATCAACCGCGATTGCTACAAGAAGACGGTAGAGGGATATATCGAAAAATCGCATCAGTATGGCATGAAGTCGTTGTTCTACAACTTGGCCTACGGTGCCCTTGCCGATGCCGCCGAAGATGGTGTGCAGGAGGAATGGTATCTCTTCAAGGATGCCAGTCATGTGCGTAAGGATTGCCACGAGCTGGGCTCGCCTTTCAAGAGCAGCATCTATATTGTCAATTCGGGCAATGAAGCCTGGATCGACTACATCACCAAGCAGAACAGCGACGTATATGCCGTGTTCGATTTCGACGGCTACCAGATAGACCAGTTGGGCGACCGGGGCGAAACCTATGACTATTATGGCAACCGGGTCTATCTCGACCAGACTTTCAAGCACTTTATCGAGAGCATGAAAGAGGCCAATCCCGACAAGTCGCTCGTGATGAATGCCGTGGGCCAGTATGGTCAGGAGAACCAGATCTCAAAGGCTCCGGTCGATTTCCTCTATACCGAGGTGTGGGACCACAGCGACGATCGCGGCTATACCATCTTCTCGGATATCATCACCAACAATGACAAGTGGTCCAATGGCAAGAAAACGGTCCTGGCCGCTTATATGAATTACGAGCACGGACGCAAGGGGCGCAGCTATTTCAATACGCCCGGTATCCTCATGGGTAGTGCGGCTGCTTTTGCCTGGGGCGGTTCTATTCTGCAACTGGGCGAGCATCTGCTTTGCAACGAGTATTTCCCCAACAACAACCTCTCGATGCGGGGTGAGTTGAAGATTGCGCTCATTCACTACTACGATTTCCTCACCGCCTACCAGAACCTGTTGCGCGACGGCGGCGAATGGTACGGTATCGATGTCACCTCGGCGTCCGGCGATATAGCATTCAACCAGTGGGGCCCCGTGAGAGGCCAGATTGCCACCGTGGGCAAACGCTTCGACGACCGCGATGTGATACACCTGTTGAGCTATCGCAATGCCACGCACCTCGATTGGTGCGACACCAATGCCAATCAGGGTGAACCCGATTTGCTGGAAGCCGTGAATGTGAGCTTTGCCGTTAAACAGAATCCCAAAGCCGTATGGGTGGCTTCGCCCGATGTGAAAGACGGTGTGGCCATACCGCTCGAGTATGAATATGCCGGCGGCAAGATAACCACGACCCTCCCGGCCCTGAAATACTGGGATATGATTGTCGTGGAATATTGAAAGGTCGAGAGTGGGCTGGGAGGGGTATCCACCTCTGCCCGGCCGACTCTTCCGCAATGAAAAGACTATAGATTGCTTATTTTGAAATATTGTTTTTTATGAAGTACAAATTGCTGCTCGCGTTGATGCTGTGTGCCTCCATTGGCGTGCATGCTCAAGAAGAATTTTTGAGTGGCGATCGAATGGCGGTATTCTATCCGGCCGACTTTGATTCGACACAAACATTGGCCTCGTTTGCCATACAGAAAGAGTTGACCCGGCAGGGCGATGTGCCGTCCGACTGGGAGATACGTCCGGTTTTCAAGACCGACGATAACGGGAAAACCCTGGTAGAAATTTCCTACGGCGACGATGTCGACCTGTACGGAACGGGGCTTGTAAACGGCAACTTGCGCCGCAACGGCTATGATATTCCCCTGTGGAACAACGACAACTACGGCTATTACAAAGAGGGCCTCTATCAGTCGCACCCCTGGATTATGGGAGTACGTCCCGATGGCAAAACCTTCGGTATCATTGCCGATAACAGTTGGCGTTCGGAGATTAACCTGACGAACCCGATGAAAATCACCAGCGAAGGTCCCTCTTTCCGGGTGGTCGTTATCGAGCGCAATTCTCCGGCCGAGATGATGCAGGCCCTGGGCGAACTGACGGGAACCATCAACCTGCCGCCGCTGTGGGCTATCGGTTACCACCAGTCGCGCTATAACCCTTCGTACAAACCGGCCGATGTTCTGTGGATTACCAGCGAGATGCGTCGTCGTCACCACCCGTGCGACGTCATCTGGTTCGACATCGACTATATGGATGGGAAACGTATCTTCACATACGACGATTCCGATTACTTCTCGGCTACCGGAGTCCCCAATCCAATAGCCATGAACGACTCGCTTCACAGTAGAAATTTCAAGGCCGGTTACATTACCGACCCGGGAGTGAAAATCGAGGACAGCTATTTCGTTTATCAGCAAGGTCAGGAGGGTGATCACTGGGTGAAAACCGAAGACAAGGTAACCGATTACGAGGGTGAAGTATGGCCGGGCATGTGCAAGTTCCCCGACTTCACGCGGCCCGAGACCCGCGAATGGTGGGCCGGCCTCTATGGCGAGTTCTACAAGGAAAACAATATGGACGGTGCTTGGAACGACATGAATGAACCGGGTGTGTTCAATACTCCCGAGTGGACCATGCTCACGACCAATTGGCATCGGGGTGGCGGCGATTTGGCTGCCGGGCCTCACATGCGTTACCACAATCTGTATGGGTCGTTGATGACAAAAGCCTCTTACGAGGGACTCACGCAGAGTCGTCCCGACAAGCGCCCCTTCCTCCTCTCTCGAGCCAACCATCTGGGTGCACAACGCTATTGCGCTACATGGACAGGTGACAACCTCGACACCTGGAAACATTTGAAATTGACGATTCCCGTATTGCTCAACCTCGGACTCTCGGGACAACCCTTTGGCGGGCCCGACGTAGGTGGATACGGCCGTATCGGTAATGCCGACCTGATGGGCCACTGGTTTGCTCTGGCTCCCTATTATCCCTTCTCGCGCAATCACACGTCGGAACACGCACAAGAGCCCTGGGCTTTTGGTGCGAAGATAGAGAAGGTTGCTCGTAACGCGGTTAACCGTCGTTATCATCTGTTGCCCTATTTCTACACCTTGTTCCGCGAATCGTCACAAACAGGCATGCCTGTCATGCGTCCTTTGTTTTTTGCCGACGTGACCGACGAAAGCTTACGCACAGAGCAACAAGCCTTCCTGTTGGGCAGTGATCTGCTCGTTATTCCGCGTTGGGCAGTCAATCCCACTTTGCCTGGTGGCGACTGGGACGAGTTGAAACTCGAAGCCGAGGACGACGGTTATCAAGCCATCGTAGCGCTTCGCTCGGGTGCCATTCTGCCTTATCTGGGCCACGACATTCAGAGCACGGCCGAGTACACTTGCGACTCCATTACGCTGTATGTAAATCCGCTTGACAACGGTCAGGCCGAAGGTGCCTTGTACGACGACGAGGGCGAAGGGTTTGAATACCGGAACGGCGACTATGCCCTGTTGCAATTCTCCTGTACGGAGTATAATGCCGATTCGCTGTCGGTAAGCATCACCCAAACCGAAGGTAGTTTTGAACGTCCGGCCCGCTATTTCAGGGTAGCTGTTGTCGGTGGCGAGCAGACTCAATACTCCGACTGGACAAGCAGCAATACCATTCGGGTACCGAAAGTAGTCGATGTATCCGAGTCGCTCGATTTGAGCAAGATAGGAACCTACTTTATTGCCGGTACCTTTACCAACTGGTTCAATGGCGACGAAGACAAGCGCCTCATGCTCAAAGACCCCTCGGACGACGGGACACTCACGAGCGACCGCCTCTATTTCGAGGCCGGTACCTATGAAATGAAGTTTGCCAATACCGACAACTGGAGCGATACCGATTGGGGTGCTCCCGACGGAAACAACGGCCTGACGGGTACTGCCGTGAAGGGCCCCGACGAGAGTTGCAAGAACATCAAGTTTACCATCGAGACGAGCGGAAACTATTACATTACCTTTAATCCTCACACCCTGCAATATGCTGTCGTTCGCACATACGACTCGGTACAAAAGGAGATTTATGTAGCTGGTACTTACAACAACTGGACTCTGGGCGCCGGTTACATGGAACTGGTGGCCGACAACCAATGGGAAGTAACCGAAGTGAATATCCCGGCCGGAGAGTGGGAATTGAAATTTGCCAATACCAATAACTGGAGCGATATGGACTGGGGTGGAGTCGAAGGCTTGAGCGGTACGGCCGTCGAGACCACAGGCGGCAAGCCTAACCTCAAATTTACCGTTGAGACTACCGGCGATTATACGATACGGTTCAACGACAAGACGCTGGTCTATAGCATCAGTAAGGAGAGTACGGGCGTGCAGGCTCCGGTCGCAGGACAAAGTTATATCTATCCCAATCCGACCAAAGATCTGATCAATGTGCATCTGGCTTCAAACGAAGGTGAAATAGAGATTTTTTCGATAAACGGCCAGTGTGTGATGCAACAAAGATTAAACGGTGAAGTATCGACTCTGGATATTGCCCAACTGACCCAAGGAACTTATCTGGTGAGAATCTTCGAACAGGGACAAGTGACAGTCTGCAAGCTGTTGAAAGACTAATGAACAAAATAAAATATACAGGTAAATATAAATTATGAATCGAAAAGCTTTGAAAATAGGGGCGATGGCTGTACTTTGCAGCATGGCCGTTTCGGCACAAACCCTGCTGTCGCCCAACAAACAGTTGAAAATGGATTTCTCGGTCGAGAAAGGCCGTCCTACCTACACGTTGCAGTACAAGGGCAAAACGGTGATTGCCCCCAGCCACTTGGGCATCGAGCTCAAGGGTGAATCGCAACGCCGCGATTTCAACGACCTGGAAAACAAGAGTGAGGGTACCCCTTATTCGCTGATGACTGGTTTTGTCGTAGCCGACTCGGCCTTTACCACGTTTGACGAAACGTGGACTCCCGTGTGGGGCGAGGAGTCGTCTATCCGCAACCATTACAACGAGTTGGCCGTAACCCTGCGCCAGAAGAACACCGACCGCACGATGGTGCTGCGTTTCCGCCTCTTCGACGATGGGCTGGGTTTTCGCTACGAGTTCCCGCAGCAGAAGAACCTGAACTATTTTGTCATCAAGGAAGAGCACACGCAATTTGCCATGACCGGCGACCACACGGCCTATTGGATTCCGGGCGACTACGACACCCAGGAGTATGACTACACCGTATCGCGTCTCTCCGAAATCCGCGGCCTGCAAGCCGGTGCCATCACCGAGAACCTCTCGCAAACCAGCTTCTCGCCCACAGGCGTGCAGACGGCCCTCATGCTCAAGACCGACGACGGACTCTACATCAACCTGCACGAGGCTGCGCTTATCAATTATGCCTGCATGCACCTCAATCTCGACGACGAGCACATGATTTTTACCTCGTGGCTTACCCCCGATTCGCAGGGCGACAAGGGCTACATGCAGACACCCTGCCACTCGCCCTGGCGTACGATTATCGTCAGCGACGATGCCCGCGACATCCTCGCCTCGCGCATCACGCTCAACCTGAACGACCCCTGCAAAATCGAGGATACCTCGTGGATTAAACCCTGCAAGTATGTAGGCGTGTGGTGGGAGATGATTACCGGCATGGGCGACTGGTCCTATACGTGGGATTTCCCCTCGGTACAACTGGGGGTAACCGACTATTCCAAGGCCAAGCCCCACGGTCGTCACTCGGCCAACACCAAAAATGTGAAACGCTATATCGACTTTGCGGCTGAAAACGGCTTCGACGCCGTGCTGGTCGAGGGGTGGAACATCGGTTGGGAAGACTGGTTCGGCAACTCCAAAGACTATGTGTTCGATTTCGTAACGCCTTATCCCGACTTTAACCTCGAGGAGATACGCGACTATGCCAAGAGCAAGGGGGTGAAGATGATTATGCACCACGAGACCTCGGCATCGATTCGCAACTACGAGCGTCATCTCGACCAGGCTTACCAGTTTATGGTCGACAACGGTTATCCGGCCGTGAAGAGCGGCTATGTGGGCAACATCATTCCGCGCGGTGAAAATCATTACAGCCAGTGGATGGTCAACCACTACCAGTATGCCGTCGAAAAAGCGGCCCAGTACAAAATCATGGTCAATGCTCACGAGGCCGTGCGTCCCACGGGTATATGCCGTACCTATCCCAACCTCATCGGCAACGAGTCGGCACGGGGTACCGAGTATCAGGCCTTCGGCGGCAGCAAGCCCTACCACGTGGCCATTTTGCCCTTTACCCGGCTTATCGGTGGCCCCATGGACTACACGCCCGGTATCTTCGAGATGGATATCAACAAATACAACCCCAACAACCACTCGCACGCCAACACGACTATCGCCAATCAGCTGGCCCTGTATGTGACCATGTACAGCCCCTTGCAGATGGCGGCCGACCTGCCCGAGACCTACGAGCGGTTTGCCGATGCCTTCCAGTTTATCAAGGATGTAGCCATGGAGTGGGAGAAGAGCGTCTATCTCGAAGCCGAGCCGGCCGAATATATAACCATAGCCCGCAAGGCCAAAAAGACGGGCGAGTGGTTTGTAGGCAGTGTAGGCGGTTACAATGCCCGTCTCTCCGAAATCAGTTTCGATTTCCTGGAGAAGGGGAAGAAATACGAGGCAACGGTCTACAGCGATACGAAAGAGACCCACTACCTGACGAATCCTCAGAAGTATGAAATCAAAAAAATCAAGGTTACTTCGAAATCGAAATTGAAACAGTATGTCGCTCCCGGTGGAGGATATGCCATTTCGATAAAAGAGATTTAAGGCGATACTCTCGCCCTCTTGACGGGCGGCCGTTTTCTTCTTTCAAGTCCTGTTTCCTTACGGACGGGTTGTGCGCGAATGTGTGCACGATCGGTCGAGAGGGCAGGGCGGGGACGAGGAGAACGGCCGCCCTTGTTTTGGCCGTCCGGTGGTACGCTCTTTCCCGGTTTTTCCCTTGTGCGTGCACGGTTGTCGCCCCGCCTGTTCCCCCCCCTTGCACGATTGTGTGCCGGGCGACCTGTGGGGAAGTGTGGTGTAAAATTCCGATATATTCGTCGAAAACTCCTCGGCCTGTTGTCGAATAAGGTAGATAAGGCCATATTTTTGTTCGGAATGTACCAGAATCGGAAAAATAGGACTAAATATCGGTGATAAGGGACTAATTCGTACAGGGAGAAGAATTTATCTTTGCAGTCGGAAAATAGGTATAAATTGTGAGGTAAAGCATGTAGATTTAAATTTATTTTATTTTTTCATTATTTCCAGCTATTATACACACTTTATTCCTAACTTTGTAGCATTTGGAAAAACAGATAAAAGTCCCTGTTTATGGGGATTGTAAGTCATTTTACAAGAGCAGTAAGAGTTTATGAATAATAAGAAAATTAACATCCGTTAATGTAAGATTTGAAATACCAACGTCGACAATTATATTATGTTACTTATGAATATGAAACTGACCAAAAATTTTATTCAACCCATCGCCGGTGCGATGCTTTGTATTTTTTTGTTTTCCTGCGGAGGGAAAAATGCTCAGACGGGAGGAATGGCTCGCGAGTATGCCGTGATGACAGTGGAGCCCGATTCAATGGAGTGGTATAGTAACTATCCTGCCGCCATCAAAGGTAAACGGGATATCGAGATACGGCCGAATGTAAGCGGCTTTATTACCGAATTGAGAGTAGACGAGGGTTCGGTGGTTCGCAAGGGCCAGGTACTCTTCGTAATCGATACGGTACCTTACAAGGCTGCCTTGAAGGTAGCCGAGACCAATGTCGAGGTGGCTCGCGCCAATGCCGAGACGGCTCGCCTCACGGCCGAGAACAAGCGAGAACTGCAACGCCGCGACATCATCAGCGAGTACGATTTGCAGATGGCCGAGAACTCCTATGCGTCGGCCAAGGCTCAACTGGCACAGGCCGAGGCGCAGTTGGTGAATGCCCGCAACAACGACTCGTATACCCGTGTAACCAGCCCGCTCGACGGTGTGGTAGGCGAGATTCCCTTCCGGGTAGGTAGCCTGGTATCGCCTTCGTCGGCCACGCCGCTTACTACCGTGTCGGACAATGCCGAGATGTATGTCTACTTCTCGATGACCGAGCGTCAGATCCTCGAGCTGGCCGCCCAATACGGTGCCGACAACTTCCTGTCGAAACTCCCCGCCGTATCGCTCAAGCTCTCCGACGGCAGCATCTATCCCCTGAAGGGCGAAATCGAGACCATCAGCGGTATCATCGACACGCAGACGGGTTCGTCGAACATGCGTGCCACCTTTGCCAATCCGCACAAGCTGTTGCGCAGCGGCGGCGCAGGTGTGATTATGATTCCGATGAAGAGCGACAGCGCCCTGCTGGTGCCCCAGAAAGCTACCTATGAGATTCAGGACAAGAAGTTTGTTTACGTAGTCAACGACGACTCTACGGTGAAATCGACCGAAATCACCATCTCGTCAATCGACAACGGCAAAGACTACATGGTGCTCTCGGGCCTCAAGGCCGGCGACCGCATCGTGGTAGAAGGTGTCAATACCCTCAAGGACGGTATGACCATTCAGGTAGCCGGAGCTCAGCCCCAAGATCAGGCTCAGGCTCAAGCTCAAAACAAATAATAACCCTCAACTTCAAAATAGGAAGAAATTATGAAGTTAGACAGATTTATCAATCGCCCGGTATTGTCGACCGTGATTTCCATCTTCATGGTCATACTGGGTCTTATCGGACTTGTATTTTTGCCCATCACGCAATACCCCGATATTGCACCGCCTACGATACAGGTCTCTACAACCTATACGGGTGCCAATGCCCAGACTATCTTGAACAGTGTAATCGCTCCCTTGGAGGAGTCGATCAACGGTGTGGAAGACATGATGTACATGACTTCGACCGCCACCAACACAGGTTCGGCCACCATCACCGTATATTTCAAACAGGGTACCGACCCCGATATGGCTGCCGTGAACGTGCAGAACCGGGTGTCGAAAGCCTTGAACCTGCTGCCGGCCGAGGTAACGCAGGTGGGTGTGATTACCCAGAAGCGACAGACCAGTATGCTGATGGTATTCTCGCTTTACAGCCCCGACGACCAGTATAGCCTCGAGTTCCTCGAGAACTACGCCAAAATCAACGTAATCCCTCTGGTACAACGTATCCCGGGTGTGGGCGATGCCAACGTAATGGCTACCGACTACTCGATGCGTATCTGGCTCAAACCCGACGTGATGGCACAATATGGATTGATGCCTACCGATATTGCCGCCGTGCTGGCCGAGCAGAATATCGAGGCCGCCCCCGGTCAGTTCGGCGACCAGGGTAAACAGTCGTTCCAGTATGTGCTCACCTACAAGGGCCGTCTGCAAACCCCCGAGGAGTTTGGCGACATGGTCATTCGGGCCGATGCCGACGGTCAGATTCTCTATCTGAAAGATGTGGCCGACATCGAGCTGGGCCGTTTGACCTACGGATTCAAGAACTTCCAGAACGGTCACAACGCCGTGAGCTCCATGATTTACCAGACGGCAGGTTCGAACGCTACCGAGATTATCGGCGATATTACCGACCTGCTCGACGATATTCGCAAAGACCTCCCGGCCGGTATGGAGATAGAGACTACGCTGAATGCCAACGACTTCCTGTTCGCTTCGATTCACGAGGTAATCAAGACCCTTATCGAGGCCTTCATCCTGGTGTTCTTCGTGGTATACATCTTCCTGCAGGACTTCCGTTCGACGCTGATTCCCGCCATCGCCATCCCGGTATCGCTTATCGGTACCTTCTTTGCCCTGTATCTGATGGGCTTCAGCCTCAACCTGCTTACCCTTTGTGCCTTGGTATTGGCCATTGCGATAGTGGTCGACGATGCGATAGTGGTCGTCGAGGGTGTCCATGCCAAGCTGGACCAGGGATACAAGTCGCCGCGTAAGGCTTCAATCGATGCCATGCGCGAGCTCTCGGGAGCTATCGTCTCGATTACGCTGGTGATGATGTCGGTGTTTATCCCCGTTAGTTTCATGACCGGTACATCGGGTACCTTCTACCGTCAGTTCGGTCTTACCATGGCCTTCGCCATCGGTTTCTCGGCCATCAACGCCTTGACGTTGAGCCCGGCCCTGTGTGCCATCTTGCTGAAACCGCACGACAAGAGCGGCGCGGGTCATAAGAAATCGACCTTCATCGACCGTTTCCACACTGCATTCAATACGGCATACGATACGTTGTTGAACAAATACAAGAACGGTGTAAAACACTTCGTTCACCACAAGAAACTCTCTTTCCTCGGTGTGATTGTGGCCATCGTTGTTCTGGTCTTGCTGATGAATATTACTCCTACGGGACTTGTTCCTAACGAAGATACGGGTACCATCATGATTACGGCCGACTTGCAGCCGGGTACTTCGCAGGAGCGCACCGAGCAAGTGCTCATGCAGGTCGACAGCATTATCGGGTTGCACCCCGCCGTGAAGGGCCGTACGCAGATTGTGGGCTTCAGCTTCATCGGTGGTCAGGGCAATACCTACGGTTCGTTCATTGTCAAGCTGAAAGACTGGAGCGAGCGTACCGGCAAGGGTATGGATGCCAACTCGGTCATCGGAGCCCTCTACTCGAAGTTTGCTACCGAGATAAAAGATGCCCGTGTGCTCTGTTTTGCACCGCCTATGATTCCGGGTTACAGTATCAGTAACGGTTTCGAGCTGAACTTGCAGGATAAGACCGGTGGTTCGCTCGACCGCTTCTACGAGGTGACCCAAGACTTCCTGGCCGAGTTGATGAAACGTCCCGAGATTGCCATGGCTTCGACTACGTTCAACCCCTCGTTCCCGCAATACATGGTCGATGTCGACGTGGCCAAGTGCAAACAGGCTGGCATCAGCCCGAGCGATGTGCTCACCGCCATGCAGGGCTACATCGGTGGTATGTACTCGTCGAACTTCAACCGGTTCGGTAAACTCTACCGGGTGATGATTCAGGCCGAGCCCAGTGCCCGTGTAAGCCCCGAGAGCCTCAACAACATCAAGATTCGCAACGGTTCCGAGATGGCGCCCATCACCAACTTCATTACCCTGCGTAAGGTCTATGGCCCCGATAACATCAACCGTTTCAACATGTTTACCTCGATCAAGATCAACGGTAACCCCGCCGACGGATACAGCTCGGGTGAGGCCATCAAGGCCCTCGAGGAGGTAGCTGCCGAGACCCTGCCCGTAGGTTACGGCTACGAGTTCTCGGGTATGACCCGTGAGGAACAAAGCTCGAGCAGCGGTACCACGGCCATCATCTTCGTGCTCTGTCTGGTATTCGTTTACCTGTTGTTGAGTGCCCAGTACGAGAGCTACGTGCTGCCTCTGTCGGTAATCCTTTCGATACCGTTCGGTCTGGCCGGTAGCTTCATCTTCGCCCTCATCATGGGAGTCGAGAACAACATCTACCTGCAGATTGCCTTGATTATGCTTATCGGTCTGTTGGCCAAGAATGCGATTCTTATCGTCGAGTTCGCCCTCGACCGCCGTCGTACCGGTATGCCTATCATCAATGCCGCCATCGACGGAGCCGCCGCCCGTTTGCGTCCTATCCTGATGACGTCGTTGGCCATGGTCATCGGTCTGTTGCCTATGATGTTTGCCACGGGAGTAGGAGCCAACGGTAACGGCACTCTGGGTGCCGGCGCTGTGGGCGGTATGCTCATCGGTATGATTTGCCAGATATTCATCGTGCCCGCTTTGTTTGTGGTATTCGAGATTATTCAAGAGAAGATCAAACCGCTCAAATGGGATGATTTGGACAACTCGGAGGTACGCTCGGAGATTGAGCAGTATTCCAAATAAAATAGAACGCGATATAAAACAGAGAATATATGAAACGAATCCTTTTATATACTGTATGTGGTTTGACTATGGCGACCACCTTCAACAGTTGCCACATATACAATAAATACCATCGGCCCGACGATGTAATGGTCGAGGGTTTGTTCCGGGATACGGTCTCCGATACCGACACCCTTGCGGCCGATACGGCCAGCTTCGGTGACCTGCCGTGGGAAGAGGTCTTCACCGACCCCATCCTGCAAGACCTCATTCGCACGGGATTGGAGAAGAACAGCGACTTGCAGTCGGCCATGCTCCAGGTCGAGGCTGCTCAGGCCAGCTTCACCGCCGCACAACTGGCATTCCTGCCGTCGATCAGCCTCACTCCGCAAGGCGGCGTGAGCAGCTTCGACAGCAGCAAGGGCACCTGGACCTACAATGCTCCCGTCTCGGCCAGTTGGGAGATTGACATCTTCGGCCGCCTGCTCAACTCCAAACGCAATGCCAAGGCGATGCTGATGCAGACCGAGGCTTACAAGCAGGCCGTGCGCACGCAAATCATCGCCACCATTGCCAACGGGTACTATACGTTGCTGATGCTCGACGAGCAACTGGCCATTACCGAAGAGACCGCCAAAACCTGGCAGAAGAGCGTCGAGACCATCCGGGCCATGAAGGTAGGCGGTATGACCAACGAGGCTGCCGTAGCCCAGAGCGAGGCCAACAGCTACATGATTGCCGCCTCGATTCCTACGTTGCGCCAGCAAATCCGCGAGACCGAAAACAGCCTCTCGACCCTGTTGTATCAGGCTCCGCAATCGATCAAGCGGGGTAAATTCCAGGACCAGAAGCTCCCCGAGATGTATCAGGTGGGCGTACCCGTACAGTTGCTTGCCAACCGTCCCGACGTGCGCTCGGCCGAACTTTCGCTGGCTGCGGCCTACTATTCGACCAACATCGCCCGCTCGGCCTTCTATCCCAACATTGTGATTTCGGGTTCGGCCGGTTGGACCAACTCGGCCGGTAGCGCCATTGTCAATCCGGGCAAACTGTTGCTCTCGGCTGCCGCTTCGCTGGTTCAGCCCATCTTCAACCGGGGCAGCAACATAGCCAACCTCAAAGCCGCCAAAGCTCAACAGCAGATTGCCGCCATCAACTTCCAGCAGGCCATCCTCAATGCCGGCGAAGAGGTGAGCAACGCCCTCTATCAGATACAGACGACCAAAGAGACACTGGTCAACCGCGACTTGCAGGTGGCCTCGCTCGAGAAGGCTGTCGAGTCTACCATGTCGTTGATGACCCTGGGAACCTCGACCTACCTCGAGGTATTGACGGCCCAACAGTCGTTGCTCAACGCCCAGTTGTCGCAGGTATCCGATTCGTATCAGTGCATGGTAGCCGTCATCAATCTCTATCATGCTCTGGGCGGTGGCCGTGAGATCGAGGAAAATACAAAGTAAAAACGTAAAACTTAGATACTATGATTAGTCCGTTAGCATACGTCGATCCCAAAGCGGTGATTGGAAACAACGTAACCATACATCCCTTTGCCTATGTCGACAAAGATGTTGTCATCGGTGACAACTGTGTGATATATCCATACGCCAGTGTATTGGCGGGAACGGTCATGGGAAAAAACAACCGGGTCTTTCAGGGAGCTATCCTCGGTGCCGAGCCGCAAGACTTCCACTACAAGGGTGAGCCCACTCGACTGACTGTCGGCGACGACAATACCATTCGCGAGTATGTCATCATCAACCGCGCTACCCATCCCGAGGGCGAAACCGTCATCGGCAATCACATCTGCATGATGAAGGGTACCCGCATCGGTCACGATTGCCGGGTCGACGACGATTGTATCCTGGGTATCGACTGCGACCTGGCGGGTGAATGCCACATCCACAGCAAAGCCATTCTGGCCGGTCGTGTGATTGTAAAGGAGAACTGTCGTGTGGGTAGCTGGACCCTCGTCAAGAGCGGTTGCCGTACGAGCAAGGATATACCTCCCTATATCCTGGCGGCGCACAATCCCATCATGTACAAGGGTATCAATGCCTATATCCTGCGGCGTCAAGGCTTCAGCGAAGAGACCATCGAGAATATTGCGCTGGCCTACCGTCAGGTCTATTCGTCGGGCACCAGTCTCGAGAACGCCATCCTGCGTATCAAGGAGGTGGTGACTCCCAGCCCCGAAATCGATTATATTCTCAAATTCTTTGCCGAGTCCAAGATGGGCATCATTGCCACCATCGGCGAGGGCAAATAGGGAATACCCGTAGAGAACAAGCGGCGGTCCGGTTCGTAAGAATCGGGCCGTGCTTGTTTTAAAGCCGACCGCTCTTCCGGACTTCGTGATCGGGCACAGGGTTCTCGTCGGCCGAATCGGGGTGAGTCCCGGGAGCGAATCGTAGCTGAGCAGGGACAAGGGGGGGGGCGGTGCTGTTTATGATTATTAACAGAGAGCGGAGGTAATATATCTCAGAAAACTTTCGGGGTTTTCAAAGTTTTCCATACATTTGTCCGACATTATGTAGAGACAAAAAAATGAACGAGCTACAACTGCGCATCATCGAGCAAGCCACCCCCATGTTTTTGCACTATGGAATCAAAGCCGTTACGATGGATATGATTGCCACAAGGCTGGGCATGTCGAAACGTACGCTGTACGAGAACTTCAAGGAGAAGAACGAGCTGTTGCTGGCCTGTCTTGAGAAGGCCGAGGCCGACCGCAACATGCGGCTGAAAAACTACTATGCCCAACGGCAGAATGTCATCGAGCTGTTGCTGAACGTGCACGAGGACATACTCCGTTTCATGCGCAATGCCAGCCCGGCCTACTTTATAGACATGGAGCGCTATTACCCCAAGGTCTACGACCGTTACGAGCGGGAGAAGGAGATTCACAAACGGGCCATCGTCGACCTGTTGCGCGAGGGGATAGGCGAGGGGATGATACGCAGCGACTGCAACCTCGAGATTGTGGCTACGTTGCTCTCTCTGCAATTCGAGTTACTGAAAAATGCCGACCAGGTATTCAAGTCGAAATACACCTTTACCGAAATTTTCGAGACCATATTCAAGAGTTTTATCCGGGGTATCGCCACGCCCGAAGGGGTGTGCTATACCGATGAATTTTTTGCCGGTCGCGAAAACAAATGATACAGTAGAGCAGTATAGATATAGATAGTAGCATACAAATAGAAACCTTTAATAACCGAAGAAACTATGGACAGAAACAAGCTCGTGTCCCGAGTCGCAGCCCTGTTGGCTCTGTCGCTTTGGCCGGCTATCCTGCCGGCTCAAACCCAGCCGACCCAAACGCTGGTCCTCGATTTGAAGACCGCCATCGGCATCGCCCTTAACGAGAATCCTACGATTAAAGTGGCCGATATGGAGATTGAGAAGAAAGACTACTCCAAGAAAGAGACCATCGCCGGACTCTTCCCCCGCATAGACGGGTCGGCCTCGTATAGTCGCACCATCGAGAAACAGACCATGTACATGGATACCGAGGCCTTCGACATGAGCGCCATGTTTGCACCTATTTACAATACCATCGGGCAACTGCACCCCGAGTTCCAGGTGCCCCAGTTGGGCGTCGGCTCCTCTTCGTCGGGCGAGACCGGTATGAAGGTGGGTACCGACAACACCTATTCGGTGGGCCTCAGCGCTTCGCTGCCCATCATTGCCCCGCAGTTGTGGAAGAGTGTGCAACTCTCGAGTGCCGATATCGAGCAAGCCGTCGAGTCGGCCCGTTCGTCGCGGCTCAGCATGGTCAATCAGGTAGAGAAGGCCTATTTCAATCTGCTGTTGGCCCAGAACTCCTACGAGGTTATCAAGATGAGCTACGACAATGCCGTGCTCAATGCCCAGGACTACAAGCACAAGTTCGAGCAGGGAACGGCGTCGGAGTACGACGTGTTGCGGGCCGAAGTGCAGGTGCGCAACCTCGAGCCCACGCTGCTGCAAACCGAGAACAGCGTGAAGCTGAGCAAGCTGCAGTTGAAGGTATTGATGGGAGTCGACATGGCTCTGGAGATTACCTCCACCGACCGGCTCGAAGATTACGAGGCCTCGATGTATGAGGAGACGATGAACATCGACACTTCGCTCGAGCAGAATACCGACCTGCGCCAGTTGGACCTCCAGACCGCCTACCTCAAGAAAGCGGTCGACGTGCAGCGTATGGCGTGGTTCCCCACGCTCTCGGCCACGGCCAACTACAACTGGATTTCGATGAGCGACGGCGGCATGTTCAGCGACTTCCGCTGGAGTCCCTACTCGTCGATAGGGCTTTCGCTTTCGCTGCCCATCTTCCAGGGTGGGGCACGCCACTTCCGCATCAAGCAGGCCAAGTCGAACGTACTGCAACTGGGCCTGCAGCGCGACAACCTGTTGAACACCCTCTCGATGCAGGTGCAGATGTCGATGGACAATATCCAGAAGTCGGTCAAGCAGATAGCCTCGAACAAGGAGGGTGTCCGTCAGGCCGAGAAGGCATACGCCATCATGCAGAAGAGTTTCGAAATCGGGTCGGCTACCTTCATCGAACTCAACGACGCCGACCTGGCCCTCACCAATTCGCGCCTCTCGTACAACCAGGCCATCTACGACTTCCTGGCTGCCAAGTCCGACCTGCAGCTGCTCCTGGGCAATACCGACCTGGAGCAATACCGGCAACCCGACCAGAAGAGCACCAAGTAAATACACGACATCGAATAATATAAGAAAAAACACCATATGAAAAAAGAGCATTTGATTGGCATGTTGGCCGCTTGTTCGGCCCTGCTGTTTGTGGCCTGTTCGGGACAGAAGGAGAATACCGAACAAGCCGAAGAGGAAACGGTTCAACTCGTCAAGGTGGCCCGGGTCACCGAGCAGGCCGTCCCTCAGGTCGTCTCCTACACGGCCACAATCGAACCCTATAAGCGCAACCTCATCAGTTCGTCTCTGCCCAACCGCATCAAGAAAATCTATGTCGAGGTGGGCGACCACGTCAAGGCCGGGCAGAAACTGGTCGACCTCGACCGTGCCAACCTGGCCCAGCAGAAACTGCAGCTCGACAATCTCGAGCTCGAGTACAACCGGGTGAAAGAGCTCTTTGCCGTGGGCGGCGCCTCGCAACAACAGGTCGACCAGATGCGCACCCAGTACGAAACGGCCAAGACCTCGTACGAGAATCTCGACGAGAACACCGTGCTGGTGAGCCCCACCAACGGCGTGGTGACGGCCCGTAACTACGACAACGGCGACCTGGCCACCGGTGCCATCCTCACCGTCATGCAGATACAGCCGGTGAAGGTCGAGGTGAACATCTCGGAGAGCGACTTCACCAAGGTGAAGCTGGGCATGCCGGTCGATGTCAACGTCGAGGTCTATGGCGACGAGGTATTCAAGGGCAAGGTATCGCTCATTCACCCCACCATCGACCCCGCCACCCGCACCTTTGTGACCGAAATCAATATCCCCAATGGCGACAACCGCATCCGTCCGGGCATGTTTGCCCGCGTCAATATCGACTTTGGCAACGTAACCCGCGTGGTGGTGCCCGACCAGGCAGTCGTGAAGCGTTCGGGTTCGGGCGACCGCTTTGTCTATGTCTATAAAGACGGCAAGGTTTCCTTCAACCAGGTGCAGCTGGGCCGCCACATGGATACGAGCTACGAGCTCATCTCGGGCGTCGAGAACGGTTCCGAGGTGGTGATTGCCGGCCAGTCGCGCCTGAAGGACGGCGTCCCCGTGAAAGTGGTCGAATAACCGTGCAGCCCTTTGTCCAATTCCAAAACATTCACCCTTAAAGAAAAATTTCTATGAGTCTATACGAAGGTTCGGTAAAGAAACCCATCATGACCTCGCTCTGTTTCGTAGCGGTGGCTATCCTGGGTATCTTTTCCTACACCAAACTGCCTATCGACCTCTATCCCGACATCGAGACCAATATGATTATGGTGATGACGGCCTATCCCGGCGCCAGTGCCGCCGATGTCGAGAACAACGTGACCCGACCCCTCGAGAATGCCCTCAACGCCGTGAGCGACCTGAAGCACATCACCTCGGAGTCGAAAGAGAACATGTCGCTCATCACCCTCGAATTTGAGTATGGCGAAGACATCGACGTGCTCACCAACGATGTGCGCGACAAGCTCGATATGGTCAAGTCGGAGCTCCCCGACGATTCGGAGAACCCCATTATCTTCAAGTTCAGCTCCGACATGATTCCTATCGTTATCCTCTCGGTGCAGGCCAACGAGAGCATGCCGGCCCTCTACAAGATACTCGACGACAACGTGGCCAGCCCGCTGGCCCGTATCAGCGGCGTAGGTTCGGTGTCGATCAGCGGTGCGCCCGAGCGCGAGATACAGATTTATGTCGACCCCGTGAAGCTCGAGGCCTACAACCTCAGCATCGAGACCATCGCCTCGGTCATCGGGGCCGAGAACCGCAACGTGCCCGGCGGTACCTTCGACGTGGGTTCCGACACCTATTCGCTGCGGGTACAGGGCGAGTTCAACGACGCCTCGCAGATGAACGACATTGTCGTGGGCAACTACGGCGGCAAGTCCATCTACCTGCGCGATGTAGCCGTGGTGCACGACTCGGTCGAGGAGCGTGCCCAGGAGACCTATAACAACGGTGTGCAAGGGGCCATGATTGTGATTCAGAAACAGTCGGGTGCCAACTCGGTCGAAATCTCCAACGAGGTGATGAAGGCCTTGCCCCGCTTGCAGAAGAATCTGCCCAGCGACGTGAAACTGGGGGTAATCATCGATACCTCCGACAACATACGCAACACCATCGATACCCTGTTCGAGACCGTGTTGCTGGCTCTGCTTTTCGTCTCGATAGTCGTCTTCTTCTTCCTGGGACGCTGGCGGGCCACCATCATCATCGTGATTACGATACCTATCTCGCTGGTAGCCTCGTTCATCTACCTGGCGGCCACGGGCAACTCGCTCAACATCATCTCGCTCTCGTCGCTCTCCATCGCCATCGGTATGGTGGTCGACGATGCCATCGTGGTGCTCGAGAACGTGACCAACCACATCGAACGGGGCAGCGCTCCCCGGCAGGCGGCCGTGCACGGTACCAACGAGGTGGGCCTTTCGGTGGTAGCCTCTACGCTCACCCTTATCGCCGTGTTCTTCCCCCTCACGCTGGTTTCGGGCATGTCGGGCGTACTCTTCAAGCAGTTGGGTTGGATGGTTACCATCATCATGGTCATCTCTATCGTGTGTGCCCTCTCGCTTACCCCCATGCTCTGCTCGCGCCTGCTGAAACTGCAACCCAAGCAGTCGCGTATGTTCAAGCTGCTCTACGGGCCTATCGAGAAGGGGCTCGATGCCTTCGACAACGGTTACGCCCGTCTGTTGCACTGGGCCGTAGGCCACCGCACCATTGTCATCGTGGGCTGTATGTCGTTCTTCGTACTCAGCCTCGTGCTGGTACGCTTCGTAGGTAACGAGTTCATGCCCACCCAGGACAATGCCCGTATCGGGGTCACCGTCGAGATGCCCATCGGTACCCGCACCGAAATCTCGAAAGATGTGGCCATGCGCCTCTACAAACAGTGGATGGAGCAATACCCCGAAATCGTGATGTGCAACTTTACGGTAGGGCAGGCCAGCACCGACAACGTCTACGCCTCGATGTCCGACAACGGCTCGCACATCATTACCTATAACATCAGTCTCACCGACCCCGACAAGCGCAAACGCACCCTGTCGGAGATTTGCGACCTCATGCGTAAGGACCTGGCCGGATACCCCGAAATCAAGAAGTCGCAGGTGAACCTGGGTGGCGGTATGTCGGTGATGGGTGGTGAAACGACCATCGACTACGAAATCTATGGCTACTCCTTTGCCGAGACCGACAGCGTAGCGGCCCAACTCTCGGCCCTGCTGCGCGAAATCAAGGGCGTGAGCGAGGTGCGTATCAGTCGTGGCGACTACCAGCCCGAATATCAGGTCGACTTCGACCGCGAGAAGCTGGCCCTCAACGGCCTCAACCTCACCACGGCGGCTACCTACCTGCGCAACCGCATCAACGGTGCCACCGCCTCGCAGTTCCGCGAAGAGGGCGAGGAGTACGACATCAAGGTGATGTATGCTCCCGAATACCGCACCTCGATCGAGGATATTGAAAACATCATGGTCTACAACGCCCAGGGCAAAGGGGTGCGCATCAAGGAGCTGGGCACCGTGGTCGAGCGGTTCTCGCCGCCTACCATCGAGCGTAAGGACCGCGAGCGTATCAACACCGTTTCGGCTATCCTTTCGGGGGCAGCCATGAGCGAAGTGGTGGCCGAGGCCCAGAAGAAAATCGACCAGATGTCGATACCCTCGGGCATCTCGATTCAGCTTTCGGGTTCGTATGAAGACCAGCAGGATTCGTTCGGCGACCTGTTCACGCTCATGTACCTCATCGTCATACTCGTGTTCATCGTGATGGCGGCCCAGTTCGAGTCGTTGACCTACCCGTTCATCATCATGTTCTCGTTGCCCTTCGCCTTCTCGGGTGTATTCCTGGCGCTGTGGCTCTCGGGCAATACCCTCAATGTGATGTCGCTCATCGGTGCCATCATGCTTATCGGTATCGTGGTGAAGAACGGTATCGTGCTCATCGACTACATCTCGCTGAACCGCGAGCGGGGCATGGGCATCCGCGAGGCCGTGGTCAAGGGCGGTCACTCCCGTCTGCGCCCGGTAATCATGACGACCCTTACCACCATCCTGGGTATGGTGCCCATGGCCATCGGTACCGGTCAGGGTTCCGAGATGTGGCGACCCATGGGTACGGCGGTAATCGGCGGCCTCACGGTCTCGACCATCCTCACCCTTATCCTCATTCCCGTGCTCTACTGTGTATTCGCTTCGGTGGGTGTGAAACGCCGTCGTCGGAAACACCACGAGCGCCTGTCGGCCAGTAACTCCAATTCATAAATATTACGTTCGGTTCCCTGTCTCCCAACAATCAAAAAAGGGGAATAGGGGGCCGGACTCTAAAAAACAACACCATCGGATATGAAATCGGTATTTATCACTTTCGACCAGGCACACTATGCCCAGATTCTCGAGACCCTCGACAAGCTGTCGTGCCGGGGATACTCCTACTTCGAGCAGATGCGGGGGCGCGGTTCCAAGACCGGCGAGCCCCACTATGGCAGCCACGCGTGGCCCTCGATGTGTTCGGCCATCATCACCATGGTCGACGATGCCAAGGTAGAGCCGCTGCTGAAGCGGCTGCGGCAGATGGACGAGGAGGCCCCCCAGTTGGGCTTGCGGGCCTTTGTCTGGACCATCGAGCAGTCTGTCTGACGGCTCTCGGCCTTGTCCCGCTATAAACTTCAGGGGCTGTGTCGATTCGTTCGATGCAGCCCCTGATGGTATCGAGCCGCACAGAAAAACGGGCCGGCCGTTAATTTGTCGGGCGATACCCTTCTCTCATTCGGGCAATTTGTCTATTTTTGTAGAACATAAAAAAATTGAGGACTATGAAACGTACGACTGTTTGGACCCGACTTCTGCTTGGTTCGGTGGCCTGTCTGCTGCTTCTGCCGGCCTGTGGCGGAGGTGAAAAGAAACAGGAAAAGATAGAGATTACCCCCTATATTCTCAACCTGCATTTGAAGTATTCGTTCATCGACAATTTCGAGGATGGCCTGGCCCGGGTGATGATGAAGACCAAGACCGAGTCGGGGCGCGAGACGGGAGTCTTCGGCTGTATCGACGAGAAGGGGCACGAGGTGATACCCTGCATCTACGAGTCGGTATATTTCTCGTATCTTTGCAGAACGATTAAAGAGGATTTGTTATGAATATTCTTCTCGATGTACATACGCACACGATAGCCAGCGGGCATGCCTTCAGCACCTTGCAGGAGATGGTACAGGCCGCGGCCGACAAGGGTTTGCAGATATTGGGTATTACCGAACATACGGGGGGAATCCCCGGCACCTGCTCCGACATCTATTTCCGCAACCTGCCGGTAGTGCCTCGCCGGATGTATGGCGTGGAGTTGCTGTTGGGTGCCGAAATCAATATTGTCGATTATGCAGGGCGGCTCGATTTGGAAGAGAAGTATTTCCGGTTTCTCGACCTGCGCATAGCCGGGTTGCATTCGCTCTGTTACCGGCCGGGCGACATGGACCAGAATACGGCTGCCGTGCTGGGGGCTATCTGTAACCCGCATATCGACATCATCAGCCATCCGGGCGACGGCACGGCCGAGTTGTATTTCGAGCCGCTGGTGCTGGCTGCCAAGGAGAACGGCGTGTTGCTCGAAATCAACAACAGTTCGCTCAATCCCTATCGCCACAAAGAGAAGGCTATGGCCAACAACCTCGAGATTCTGCGCCTGTGCAAGCGCTACGGGCAGCCGGTCATTCTGGGGAGCGATGCCCACATCTCCTTCTCGATAGCCGATTACCACTGGCTCTATCCGCTCCTGGCCGCCACCGAGTTTCCCGAGGAACTTATCCTCAACGACAAGCCCGACGCCTTCAAGGCCCGGCTGAAACGGAACCGCGAGGATACGGCGCTTTAGAATCGCTTCATGCCGTAACGGTCGAAGGTCTTGCGCCGCGAAATCCACAGCGTGAGCAGTACCGATATGAGCGACGAGGCGAAGATGGTAATCATCAGCATAATCTGATATTTGATGGCCACGCTGGGGCTGCTGCCGCCCAGTATCTGACCCGTCATGGTGCCGGGCAGGGCGATGAGTCCCATGACCGCCATCGAGGCGATGGTGGGGTTGAACGACTTGATGAGGGCCTCGCGCATGAAGGGGGCGAGTGCCTCACCGGGCGTGGCACCGTTGCCCAGCAGGTAGAGGTAGAGTTGCCGCTCGCGGTTGAGCGAGCCGTAGAACGAGTTGAGAGCTATGACGTTGGCCGATAGCATGTTGCCCAGAATCATACCGCTGATGGGGATGAAGTAGCGGGCCGTGAAAATCTTTTCGGGCCGAACCACCAGCCCCAGAAAGTAGAGGTCGATGATGAGCAGCGACACGAGGAAGGCCACCGCCACGGCCATGAAGAGCATCTTTTGCGGCAGTTTGGTGCGCTTCAGCACCGTCGACGAGGCGATGACAATCATCAATACCACCCACAGCAGGTTTATCCACAGGCTGTCCCATAGGAACAGGTACTCGAGGTAAAACCCGATGAAGAAGAGCTGCACCGTCATGCGCAGGGCGGCCCAAAGGGTATCTTTCACCAGGCCGGTGCGGTAGCGGTAGAGAAAGTAGGTGGGGATAATCAGCAGCAGGAATCCCAGCACCATGTGGCCGTAGCCAATGTTTATCGTTTCCATAGGTCAGTCTCCGATATAGATTTTACGGTCGAACGAGTCGATGAATCGGGCGTCGTGCGAAACCATCAGTACAGTGGCCTCGTGCAGCGAGTGGATGTAGTCGATGACCCGGGCGATGGAGTCGGGGTCGAGGGCCGAGGTAGGCTCGTCGAGCAGCACAATATCCTTTTGCAGCAGGGCGGCAATCATGAGCATGATGCGTTGCCGCTGGCCGCCCGAAATCTCGATCGACCGCTTGTCGTACAGTTCGTGTTCCAGCCCCAGCCGGTCGAAGTGTTCCAGAATCGTTTCGCGCGAAGGCTTCAGAGTCTGGTTTATCCGCAGCCTGAAGGGGGCTTCGATCAGTTCTTGTATCGTGTCGTAGGGGAGGGTAAACTCCTGAGGCAGCCAGGCGGTGCGCCGCCGTACCTGTTGCACGGTGGTGGCGTCGAGTGTGCGGCCGTCGATGCGGATGCTCCCCTCGTCGGGCAAGACAAAGCCGGGTACCGAAGCAAGAAGGGTGCTTTTACCGTGCCCCGAAGGGCCGTAAAGCACCGCTTTCTCGCCCCGGGCGATGCAACACGTGAAGTGTTGCATCAAGGGCTTGTTGTCATAAATAAAGGTGAGATTGTCAAACTCGATCATTTTGCCGGTTCCGGATTCTCGGTTTGTGCTTGAGGTTTCAGCCAGCGGTCGAGCCAGCGGAAGAAGATCCGTTGCCACAGCACGCCGTTCTGCGGTTTCAGAATCCAGTGGTTCTCGTCGGGGAAGATGAGCATCTCGGCCGGTACGCCGCGCAGTTTGGCGGCATTGAAGGCCGACATGCCTTGCGAGGCGAGGATGCGGAAGTCATATTCGCCGTGAGTGATGAGGATAGGCGTATCCCATTGGTCTACGAATTTGTGGGGCGAAGTGGCAAACGTGCGTTGAGCCGTAGCGTTCTTCTTGTCCCAGGGTGCGCCGCCCATATCCCAGTTGGCAAACCACATCTCTTCGGTCTCGACATACTGTTGCTCGAGGTTGTAGATACCGGCGTGGGCGATGAAGGCCTTGAACCGTTTCTGGTGATGGCCGGCCAGCCAGTATACCGAGAAGCCGCCGTAGCTGGCACCCACGGCACCCATGTGGTCGCCGTCGACATAGGGCTCTTTCTTCATCTCGTCGGTAGCGCTGAAGTAGTCCTTCATGTTCTGACCGCCGTAATCGCCGCTAATCTGTTCGAGCCACTCCTGTCCGAAGCCGTAGAGACCGCGGCGGTTGGGGGCGATGACGATGTAGCCGTTGGCCGCCATCAGTTGCAGGTTCCAGCGATACGACCAGAACTGGCTGACGGGTTGCTGCGGACCACCCTGGCAGTAGAGAATGGCGGGGTATTTCTTCGAGGGGTCGAAGTGGGGCGGATAGACAATCCAGGTGAGCATCTTCTTGTTGTCGGTGGTCGTAATCCAACGCTCCTCGACCTTGCCCATGGTGAGCTGGTCGAGTATCTCCTTGTTTTCGAACGAGAGCTCTTTCACCTCTTTGCTCTGGGGGTTGACGCTGTAAATCTCGTCGGGTTGCGACAGCGAGTGACGCATGGCGATGAGGCAGCTCTCGCTCACGGGAGCCAGCGAGGCGTAGTCGTAGTAGCCGGTCGTAATCTGCTCGATTTTCTTGTCGAGGCCCACGCGGAAGATGTGAATCTCGCCCTGGTAGGCCGAGCGGATAAAGAGCGACTGTCCGTCGGGAGCCCAGGCCAGTTCGTCGGTGCTGTAGTCGAAGTCGGCTGTGAGGTCTTGTTTCTCGCCGGTAGCCATGTTCATGATGAAGAGGCGGTTCTTGTCCGACTCGTAGCCGTCACGCTCCATGCTGCCCCAAGCCAGGTATTTGCCGTCGGGCGAGAAGGTCGGCGTGGTGTCGTAGCCCATCATGCCCTCGGTGAGGTTGCGGGTCTGCTGGGTAGCCAGGTCGTAGAGGTAGATGTCGGAGTTGGTCGAGATGGAGTATTCCAGACCGGTCTTCTTGCGGCTGGTGTAGGCCACGGCCTTGCTGTCGGGAGTCCAGGCAAACGACTCGATGCCGCCGAAGGGTTTCATGGGCGACTCGTAGGGCTCACCCTCCATGATGTCGACGATGCCCGAAAGCTCCTTGCCGTCGAACGAGGCAATGTAGGGGTGCGGAATCTCCTCGACCCACTCGTCCCAGTGTTTGTACATGAGGTCGTCGATTACACGGCCGGTAGCCTTGTCGAGGTCGGGGTAGATGTCCGAGGCCTTCTGGCTGTACTTCACGTTGCCGATGAAGAGGATCTGTTTCTCGTCGGGCGAGAAGAGGAATCCGTTGATGCCCTTCTCGTGGTGGCTTATCTGCCGGGCGTTGCTGCCGTCGGCCTCCATGATCCACAGTTGCGAGTCGCCGCTCTTGCCCGAGAGGTAGGCAATCTGTTTGCCGCCGTTAATCCACACGGCGTTGCCCTCCGACTCGGGGGTGCAGGTAATCTGTTTCTTGTTCTGTCCGTCGATGTCCATCACGAAGAGCTCGCGGTTGCTCTTGTTCTGCTTCACATCCTCGTAGGTAACCCCGAAGAGGATTTTGCTCTTGTCGGGCGAAACCACAGGGTCGCTCACCCGGCCAAATGCCATGAGCACCTCGGTAGTCAGGATGCCGTTTTCGACTTTCACGGGCTGCTTGCCGATAATGTCACCGGTCTTTCCGGCTGGCTGACAGGCTGTTACCAATAAAGCTCCTGCCATCATCATACAATTTAGTTTGTTCATAAATAAAGGTTTATAGATTGTTTTTGTTCGGTTTCCCTTTCTGTCGCCGGGGCGGCTTGTTCTCGCCCACGAGGTGGGCCGGCTTGCGCCACGGCGTGTTGCCGTAGAGCTTCTCGAGCAGGTCGTAGCGGTGCATGCGCCTGAGCGAACTCTGTATGTCGTTGCGCTTCTCGGGCAGATACCAGAAGAAATATTTCCGCTGATTCAGTTTCTCCTCGGGCTTGCGGGCGGTGTAGACCTTCTCGCCCGTGTAGGGGTGTATGCCGGTGTAGTAGATTTCGGTCGAGAGGGTCATGGGGGTAGGGGTGAAGTCCTGTACCTGCTCCAGCTTGAAATTCATGTGCTTGGTCAGGGCGGCCAGTTCGGCCATCTCCTCCTCGGTGCATCCGGGGTGGCTCGAGATGAAGTAGGGGATAATCTGCTGGTTGAGCCCCTGCTCGCGGTCTATGCGGTCGAAGGTGCGCTTGAACTGCTCGAAAAGCGAGAACGACGGCTTGCGCATGATGGCCAGCACGCGGTCCGAGGTGTGCTCGGGGGCCACCTTCAGCCGGCCCGAGACGTGGCGGGCAATCAGCTCCTCGGTGTAGCGGCGGGTGCTGCGGTTCAGCGCGTCGTCTTTGTGGCGGTGCAACAGCAGGTCGTAGCGCACGCCGCTGCCGATGAACGACTTCTTGATACCCGGCAGGGCATCGACGGCTTGGTAGATGTCGAGCAGGTCGCTGTGGTCGGCGTTGAGGTTGGGGCATATCTGGGGCGCCAGGCACGAGGGGCGTTTGCACTTGTGGCACAGCTCCAGGTTCTGGCCGTGCATGTGGTACATGTTGGCCGAGGGGCCGCCCAGGTCGCTCAGGTAGCCCTTGAAGTCGGGCATGGCCGTAATCTGCTTCACCTCCTTGAGAATAGACTCTTTGGAACGCGAGGCGATGAACTTGCCCTGATGGGCCGAGATGGTGCAGAAGGCACACCCGCCGAAACAGCCCCGGTGCAGGTTGACCGAAAACTTGATCATCTCGTAGGCCGGTATCGTCTTCCCCTTGTAGCGGGGGTGAGGCATGCGGGTGTAGGGCAGGTCGAACGAGGCATCGATTTCGGCCTCGGTCATGGGCGGATAGGGCGGATTGACCACGATTACCCGTTCGCCCACGCGCTGCCACAGCCGCTTGGCGTGGTACTTGTTCGACTCCTCCTCGATGTGGCGGAAGTTCTCGGCCTGCTTGCGTTTGTGTTGCAGGCACTCCTCGTGCGACGCCAGCACGATGTTGTGCTCGTCCTCGACTGTCGAGGGGGTATTGGCGCCCGGCTGTATGGTGGCCGTCTGCGGTATGTCGGTGAGGCGGTCGATGGTCTCGCCCTGTTGCAGCCGGCGGGCAATCTCGACGATGGGTCGCTCGCCCATGCCGTAGATGAGCAGGTCGGCGGGACACTCGGCCAGAATGCCCGGCAGCAGTTTGTCCTGCCAGTAGTCGTAGTGGGTGAGGCGTCGCATCGAAGCCTCGATGCCGCCGATGATGACCGGCGTGTCGGGGAATAGCTCCTTGAGTATGCGGCTGTAGACCACGGTGGGGTAGTCGGGGCGCATGCCGTGCCGCCCGTTGGGGGTGTAGGCATCGTCGCTGCGCAGGCGCTTGTTGGCCGTGTAGTGGTTCACCATCGAGTCCATGGCTCCGGCCGAGATGCCGAAGAAGAGCCGGGGCGTGCCCAGCTTCTTGAAGTCGCGCAGGTCGTCCTGCCAGTTGGGCTGGGGCACGATGGCCACCCGCAGCCCCTCGGCCTCGAGGATGCGCCCGATGACGGCAGCCCCGAACGAGGGGTGGTCGACATAGGCATCGCCCGAGAAGAGAATCACGTCGACATAATCCCAGCCCCGCATCTCCAGTTCTTTGCGGGTTGTGGGCAACCAGTCTTGCAATCGGTATTCTTTCATCACTTTCGTAGCGGTATAGGTTGGTCAGGCAGTAGGCTTGTCGGCCGCTGTCTGTTGTAACAAATCTTCCAGTTTTATCAGTTCGTCGCGATACTGGGCCGCCTCGATGAACTCCATCTTCTTGGCCGCCTCGACCATCTGTCGGCGAGTGCGCTCGATGGCCTTTTGCAGTTGGTCGCGATTCATGTATTTCACAATCGGGTCGGCCGCCACATCCACATGCTCCAGATACTCGTCGCTGTATGCCCGGGTCGGTTGGCTCGGCTTGGAGGTTTTCGCCGGCTTGGCCGGTTGCGGCTGTTGCGGTTTGGCTTCGGTGCCGGCCCCCAGCAGCGAAGAGCTCTTGGCCTTCTGGATAGCCTTGGGGGTGATGTGATGAGCCTCGTTGTAGGCCAACTGCTTCTCGCGGCGGCGGTTGGTCTCGTCGATGGTCTTCTGCATGCTCTCGGTGATGCGGTCGGCATACATGATGACCCGTCCGTTAAGGTTTCGCGCGGCCCGGCCCACCGTCTGGGTGAGCGACCGGTGCGAGCGCAGGAATCCCTCCTTATCGGCATCGAGTATGGCCACGAGCGATACCTCGGGCAGGTCGAGCCCCTCGCGCAGCAGGTTCACGCCGATGAGCACATCGTAGACGCCGGCCCGCAGGTCGTCGAGAATGCGGATACGGTCGAGGGTGTCGACGTCGGAGTGTATGTAGTTGCAGTTGATGTCGAGTTTGGTCAGGTAGCTGTTCAGCTCCTCGGCCATGCGTTTGGTCAGGGTGGTGACCAGCACCCGCTCGTCGCGCTCGATGCGCTGCTGTATCTCCTCGAGCAGGTCGTCTATCTGGTTGAGGCTGGGCCGCACCTCGATGACCGGGTCGAGCAGACCGGTGGGCCGGATTACCTGCTCTACCACCACGCCCTCGCTCTTCTCGAGCTCGTAGTCGGCCGGGGTGGCACTCACGTAGATAATCTGCCGGGCCAGACTCTCGAACTCGTCGAACTTCATCGGCCGGTTATCCACGGCAGCCGGCAGGCGGAACCCGTACTCCACCAGATTCATCTTGCGCGAACGGTCGCCCCCGTACATGGCCCGGATTTGCGGCACGGTCACGTGGCTCTCGTCGATGATGGTGAGAAAATCCTTGGGGAAATAGTCGAGCAGGCAGAAGGGGCGGGTACCCGCTTCGCGGCCGTCGAAGTAGCGCGAGTAGTTCTCGATGCCCGAGCAGTGGCCTATCTCGCGAATCATCTCCACGTCGTAGGTCACCCGCTCGTAAAGCCGCTTGGCCTCGAGCTCCTTCCCGATCGATTTGAAAAACTCCACCTGTTTGCCCAGGTCTATCTCTATCTCGCCGATGGCCTTGTCGATGCGCTCTTTGGTCGTCACGAACAGGTTGGCCGGGAATATCTTGTAGGCATCGAAGGTGCCCGTGCTGCTGCCCGTAGCGGGGTCGATGGTACGTATCGACTCAATCTCCTCGCCCCAGAACTCGATGCGCACGATGGTATCGTCGTAGGCCAGGTAGATGTCGACCGTGTCGCCCTTCACCCTGAAGTTGCCCCGGTTGAGCTCCACCTCGTTGCGCGAGTAGAGCGAGTCGACCAGATGTCGCAACAGCCGGTTGCGCCCGATGTTGTCGCCCACCTTCACCTCGACCACGTTGCTGTGGAAGTCCTCGGGGTTGCCGATGCCGTAGAGGCACGACACCGACGAGACCACAATCACATCCTTGCGCCCCGACAGCAGGGCCGAGGTGGTGGAGAGCCGCAAGCGGTCTATCTCTTCGTTGATGGCGAGGTCTTTCTCGATATAGGTATCGGTCGAGGGGATATAGGCCTCGGGCTGGTAGTAGTCGTAGTAGGAGACAAAATACTCGACGGCATTCTCGGGGAAGAACCCCTTGAACTCGTTGTAGAGCTGGGCCGCCAGTGTTTTGTTGTGGCTCAGGATAAGGGTAGGTTTTTGCACCCGCTCGATTACGTTGGCCATGGTGAACGTCTTTCCCGAGCCCGTCACGCCCAGCAACGTCTGGTAGGGAGTGCCGTCGAGCACGCCCCGGCTCAGTTCGTCGATGGCTTCCGGCTGGTCGCCGGTGGGACGATAGGGAGAAATAAGTTTGAAATCCATGACATTCGTTTCGTTAAGATTCGGGTATAATCAAACAGAGGATGATGTATATCACCACCGGGGTGCCTATTGCTCCCAGCGACAGCAGCACATAGATGATGCGAACCACCGTAGGGTCCAGCCCCAGGTATTCGCCCAAGCCAGCACACACGCCGCCAATCATGCGCCCCTCGCGAGGCCGGGTAAGTCGTTTGATCATATTCGTCGCAATTTAGTCGGGGACAGGCTCTCCCGGGCATGCAAGCCCGATTCCGCATCGGCTGTACCGAAGCTTCACCTACCTCCGCAATTTATTGCAAAGATAGAACAAAGCAAGGGTAAAAACAAAATTGCACCCCCTTCGTTTTATAAGAAGAGGGGCTCTCTTTTGTTGCCGGCGAATCGAGAGGTGTTGCCTGTTTCGGCAGGAGAAGGGTCCGCGTCGGGTGCGGTCGGGAATATGCTGGTCGATACAAACCGGGAGGTAGCCGATAAATAGCCCCTAATTGTCGCCGTCACCGTTAAATTTCTATTATTTCTTTTCCATATTCGACCGAAATCTCTAACTTTGCAACCTGATAAAGAAACGAATAATGCGAAAACTGATCTGTTCTATCGTTTGTGCCTTGCTCCTTGTCTCGTGCGGTGAGTATAACAAGATACTGAAAAGTACTGATTATGAGCTGAAATATGACTATGCCAAGAAGGCATTCGAGCGCAAGAAGTACATGCAGGCCGCTACCTTGCTCGAGGAGCTGGTGGCTATCTTCAAGGGTACCGACAGGGCAGAAGAGTCGCTCTATCTGCTGGCTCGCAGTTATTATCTGAATAAGGACTATGTCACCTCGGGTGAGTATTTCCAGGCCTATTACAAAAATTATCCCAAGGGCGAGTATACCGAGTTGGCCCGCTTTTACTGCGGCTATGGCTACTACCTCGACTCTCCCGAGGCCAAACTCGACCAGACCGGTACCTACAAGGCTATCGACGAGATGCAGCGCTTCCTCGACTATTTCCCCAACAGCGAGCGGGCCAAGCAGGCACAGGATATTATCTTTGAACTGCAAGACAAGCTGGTTTACAAAGAGTTGCTTAATGCCCAGCTCTATTACAACTTGGGCAACTACATGGGCAACAACTACCAGTCGGCCATCATCACGGCACAGAATGCCCTGAAAGAGTATCCCTATACCCGCTATAAGGAGACCCTCTCGATGCTTATCCTGAAGTCGAAATATCAGGAGGCCGTGCAGAGTATCGAAGAGAAGAAACCCGAGCGTTTCCGCGATGTCATCGACGAGTATTACTCGTTTATCAACGACTTTCCTTCGGGTGAATATACCAAAGAGGCCGAGAATATTTTTAAGGTGGCTAACAAATACGTAAAAGATTAATCTTTAAAATAATGGATTAC
The DNA here is from genome assembly GCA_902471075.1 of uncultured Barnesiella sp. Classification (GTDB taxonomy): domain Bacteria; phylum Bacteroidota; class Bacteroidia; order Bacteroidales; family Barnesiellaceae; genus Barnesiella. The sequence goes on from CABRIW010000003.1 coordinate 122,487, forward strand.
AAGAAAACAAATGCACCGACAAACACCGTAACACGCGATATGGTGGCTTTGTCTTCCGACACGGGAAACATTTACGAGACTGTATGTATTATTGCCAAAAGAGCCAATCAGATTGCCGTTGAAATGAAGGCCGACCTGGAAAAGAAACTCCAGGAGTTCGCTTCGTGCAACGATAATCTCGAGGAGGTATTCGAGAACCGTGAGCAGATTGAGATCTCGCGTTACTACGAGAAGCTGCCCAAGCCCGTTCTTATTGCTACGCAAGAATATATAGAAGGTAAAATCTATTACAAAAACCCCGAAAAGGAAAAATCGGCTATCGAATAATAGCCTGCCAGGCATACTTGCAAGCCGCACTATCGAAATGGAATAGTGCGGCTTGCAGATTTTTCTCGCACACTCCCCTTGTCGCAGGCGTGGGGTGGGCGACAGGTAGAGAGTGACCGAAAAAAATAACCGCACAATTAGTTCATTAAAATATGATCAATAGAATACTAATCCGTTCCAAAGTCATACAGATTGCCTACTCCTATTTCTTGACGAAAGACAAGACGGTGATGGATGCCGAAAAGGAACTCTTCTTCAGTTTCGAAAAATCCTACGAGCTGTATCATCTGTTGCTGACCTTGATGGTTGAGTTGACCGATACGCAGGCTGCCCGGGTCGAAGCCGCCCGCATGAAGTTCCTGGCAACTCCCGAGGAGAAGAATCCCAACATGCGCTTTGTCCACAACCGCTTTATCGAGCAGTTGCGGAATTGCAACGATTACAAGGATTATCACGAGAAGAAACCCATCACCTGGACCAACGACCCCGAATTTTTGAGAGACTTCTCGGAGCGGATTGTCAAGAGCGACCTCTACAAAGAATATATGGAGGCTCCCGAGGATTCGTATGAGAACGATTGCGAGTTCTGGAAAAAGGTGGTCAAGACCATGTTCTGCACCGACGAGGAGCTGCTCGAGCTGCTCGAACAGAAATCGCTCTACTGGAACGACGACCTGGAAATCATCACCACCTTCGTGCTGAAGACCATCAAGCAGTTCAGCGAGGCAAATGGCGAGTCGCAGGCCCTGCTGCCCATGTTCAAGGACGACGACGATGCCGAGTTTGCCAAGGAGCTCTTCCGCAACACCCTGCTGCATGGCGACGAGTATCGCAACTACATCGAGAACTTCATCCGCAATTGGGAGATCGAGCGGGTTGCCTTCATGGATATAGTCATCATGATGGTGGCCATGAGCGAGTTCTACAAATTCCCCTCGATCCCTACGCGGGTTACCCTCAACGAGTATATCGAACTGGCCAAGTCGTACAGCACGGCCAAGAGCGGCCAGTTTGTCAACGGGGTGCTCAATGCTATCGCCGATAATCTCAAAAAAGAGGGCGTTCTGACAAAAGAGTAAAAAAATTGTTATATATTTGTGGACTCTCATTTTCGAGGGGACCACATGTAAAAACTATTAAAAGCTAAATTATGACAACACTATCCATTCTTTTACAAAGTGCAGCCAGCAGCGGAATGTCGAGCATCCTGATGATGGTCGCCTTGATTGCCATCTTCTATTTCTTCATGATTCGTCCGCAGACGAAACGTCAGAAAGAGATTCGCAAATTCCGAGAGGGTCTCTCTGCCGGCGATAAAATCGTAACGGCCGGGGGCTTGTTCGGAAAAATAAAAGAGGTTAAATCCGACTCCTTCATCATCGAGATTGCCGAGAATACCCGTGTGCGCATAGCCAAGGATTCGGTATATCCGTCGGTAGCCGATGCCAAAGACAGCGGTGCTCAACAGGCCAAATAATAGAGCCTCGTGCAATAGGCTTCTCTAACGGAGAAATAAAAAGATAAAGTTTTTTATCGGCAGAGACCTACGGTCCCGATAAAAAACTTTATCTTTGTTGTATATAGCCATTGCGTGATAGTATGAAAAAGAAGATTTCGGCCCGCATAGCCACACGATTCAGAGCGATTGCCCGTAAGATAGGCGCTACCTTTCGTCAGGAGCGCACGCGCGAGTTGTTCACTTTTCTGGGTTTCGTGTTGCTGTCGCTGGTATTCTGGTTCATGCAGGGGTTGAATGAGGAGGTCGAGAACTCGTTCCAGATTCCGGTCGAGTTGCAAAACTTGCCCGAGAAGACCACCCTTATCAACGACTTGCCCTCGCATATCGAGGTGCGCATACGCGACAAGGGCCCCGTGATGCTGGGCTATGCCATCGAAGGATTGAGTCCGTTACGCATCAATTTCCAGGAGTACGACAAGGGGGGCAGCTCGTTCCTGTTGTCGCCCTCGCAACTCGAGACCGTCATGCGCAAATCGCTGCGTCCCACCACTACGATTCTGTCGCTTATCCCCGACACGCTGAAGGTGCAGTATACCCACAGTGCCGGCAAACGGGTGAAGCTGGTGGTGAAAGGGCACGCCTCGACTACCCCGCAATGTGTGTTGAGCGGGCCCATGACTGCCAATATCGACTCGGTCATGGTCTATGGCGAAAACTCGTTGCTGAAGCACCTCAAAGAGGTCTACACCACCGAGTTCGAGGCCAAGCGGCTGAGCGATACTTTGCGCACGACCGTGCGCATTGCCCGCATACCCAACCTGCGTATTATCCCCGAGCAGGTCGAGGTGACGATTCCCGTCGAAGAGATGACCTCGAAACTGCTCGATATACCTGTCGTGACCCAGAGTGTACCCGCCGGATGGTCACTCATCACCTTCCCTTCGTCGGTACAGCTCTCGTGCATGATGCCCTTTAGCCGGTTTGCCTCGGTCAGCGAAGAGAGCTTCCTGCTGGGTGTCGATTACGCCGACCTGTCTGGTCGTTCCGCTCCCGGCAAGTTGGGCATCAAGGTGCTGAAGGCTCCCGATTTTGTGCGCAATATCGTGCTGTCGCAAGACAGTGTCGACTATATTCTGGAACAGAAGAGACCGGTCTTTACCGTATCGTCCGATACGGTTATCGTCTCCATCCCCGATACGATATGATATGAAACGAATAGGAATTACAGGCGGTATAGGCAGCGGCAAGTCGGTTGTCTCGAACTTGCTGCGGGTGATGGGTTACCGAGTGTACGATACCGATTCGGAGGCCCGGCGCCTGATGAACACCTCGCCCGAATTGAAACGACAGATAGCCGAAGCTTTTGGCGACGATGTCTACACCGACGGTTCCCTGAACCGTCCGTTGCTCGCCTCGCGGGCCTTCGGTCACCCCGACCGGGTAGCCCGGCTCAACGCCATCGTGCACCCTGCCGTGCGGGCCGATTTCGACCGCTGGAGCCACAGTCGTCCCGACGAGCTCTGTTTCGTCGAGTCGGCCATCCTCTACGAGTCGCAGCTCGACCGTCTGGTTGACGAGGTGTGGTTGGTAACCGCTCCCGAAGCGTTGCGCATCGAGCGAGTGCAGCAGCGTAGCGGACTCACGGCCGACGAGGTGCGCCGCCGCATGGCCTCGCAGATGGACGAGGAGGAGCGCTGCCGTCGGGCCACCCACATTCTCTATAACGATGGGCGGCAGTCGCTCATTGCCGCCGTGCTCTCGCTCTTGGAAGAGCCGCGGTGAGAAAAATTTTCGCCCGATAAATCGGTTAAACCCGACAAGTATATTATTTTTGCACGACAAATTGATTAAGTCATTAAATATAAAACACCAATTTTTATGTTGAAAACGATTTTATCTATCTCTGGGAAACCGGGTTTGTATAAGTTGGTATCTCAAGCCAAGAATATGCTGATTGTCGAATCTTTGCAAACCGGTAAACGTCTGCCTGCCTATGCCCATGAAAAAATCATCTCGCTGGGCGACATCGCCATCTTTACCGACGAAGACGATGTGCCTCTGGGCGAAGTATTGGAATCGATCAAGAAGAAAGAAAACGGTGGCAAAGTGTCGCTCGATACGAAGAAAGCCGATGCCGAGGCGCTGCGTGCCTATCTGGCCGACGTGCTCCCCAACTTCGATCGCGAGAGAGTGTATGTAACCGACATCAAGAAACTCATCAGCTGGTACAACCTGTTGGTCGAGACGGGCAACACCGATTTCGTAGAGGAGAAGAAGGCCGATGCCGAACCTGAAAAGGAGGCTGTTGCCGACAAGGCCGAAAGCAAATAAACCAAGGTATCGATCAGGTGCGATTCCATCGCACGGCGAACAGATAAACCAAGGGGCTGTGACTCGCTCGAGTCGCGGCCCCTTTTGTGTTGTCGGGAGGCCGGGTCGGGAACATCTGTTTACGTGCGTTGAGGGTCGAAGATGCCGGAGGCTTCGGTCAGCGTGCGGGTCTGTATGTCCAGGCTCCCTCCGTGCGCACGTCGTGGCAGGCAATGCCCTGTTTGTAGCAGTCGTTCAGCCACAGGCGGGCACGCGACGGATGCACGTTGGCCCCGATGATAACCTGGCCGATGTCGAAAAGTCGGGTCACGTCGGCCAGCCGTCCGTCGAATTGCCGGTCGACTATGGCATAGTCGATTGACAGCCGTTTGCCCGGCAGCTGGGTGTCGGTGCTCTTCCATCCGGTGCTGTCGAGCAGGAGCAGCCGTTTGCCGTGGAAGAGGGCAAAGGGGTAGTCGATAAGGAAATGGGGCCCCTCGACCGGCAAGGCTCCCGGTTGTATCAGGGTATGGTTTGCGTGTCCGTTTCGTTGGCGATAAGGCTCGCCGGGCAGTGGTTGCGCTGGTGGCAGGGTGTCGGGCCGCAACAGGTAGCAGCGCTCCCGGTCGCTCAGCTGCACCACGGTCGATTGTCGGTCTTCATAGACAATCACCTCGGGGCGCAGGGGGCGATGGTTGGCCAGGTCGGCCGCCAGAAAGAGAATGGCGGCACCCAGCGTAAGCCCGAGCAGTCGTTTCGAACGCCGCTTCACCGTCAGGTAGATGAGGATTCCCCCGATAAAGTAGCCCCACAGGTAGCGGGGCTCCAGCCACACCCCCTCGATGTGGCTGCCCGGCAGGCGGTCGATGGCAAGACTCAGCCATTCGATAAATCGCAGCAGCAGGTCGGTGGCGTCCGCTATCCAGACATAGGGCAGGTGCAGGGCGGTGAGCAACAGCATGAGCAGGGCCAGCCCGAAGATGACGGGCAGGAGCGGCAGTACCACCAGATTGCCAATCAGAAAAAGCAAGGGCAGGGTGTGGAAGTAGTAGACGGCGATGGGCAGGGCGCCCGCTTGTGCGGCTATCGACACGGCCGTGCACGAGCTCATCCAGCGCACGAGGCGGTGGGGCGACCTTCCCCCGATATTTAACCGGTTGTAGAAGAGCAGGATGGCGGCGACTGCGGCGAAACTCATCTGGAATCCGGCATCGAACACGAGGCGGGTATCGTAGAGCAGCATGAAGAAGGCAGCGGCAAACAGGGCATTGAGCGAACTGTTGCGTCGCTCCAGAAACTCGGCTGTCAGCAGAAACGAAGCCATGATGCTGGCCCGCACGGCCGAGGGGGACAACCCCGTGACACAGGCATAAATCCACACCACGAGCAGCGTGATCAGGGGGCGCAGCTTGCGGCCCGTCTCGCTCCAGGCCAGGGGAAAGAGCAGCAGGTAGACCAGCGAGGCGATGACCCCCATGTGCAGCCCGCTCACGGCCAGTATGTGCGAGAGTCCCGCGGCCGAGAACGATTGCCGCAGATCGGTCGGGAAATCGGCCCGGTCGCCCAGCAGGAGGGCTTTCAGCAACTGGGCACTGTGGAGCGCGAGGTGGCAGGTGTCGATGCGGTGGGCGAGTGCGGCTTGCTGCCCGGCTGCCCAGGCCCGCAATCCCGAGCGGGGCTCGTGGCCGATGCACCGCCATCGACCGTCGGCAAGGTATTGGCTGCGGGCGATGCCCTGGTTGTGCATGAAGGCGGCCCGGTCGAAGTCGCCCGGGTTCCCAACCCCGGCAATGGGGCGTAGTCGAAATTCAAAGACTACCCGGTCGCCGTAGTCGAGCCGTCCGGCCGACAGACTCTTTTCGAAATAGAGGGCCACCTTTTCGCGATAGGCTACCGTGTGGCCCAGGGTATCGACCAGCCCGGTAATCGAGGCGGGGCAGTAGTAGGCCCCCTCTTTTTCGACTGCCTCGTGGTCGATGTGGGCGACGGCTACGGGATAGAAGCCGTCGGGCATCCGGTAGGGGCGGTGTTGCAGGTGGTGCAGGGTGGCTCCTGCCGATAAGAAAATCAGGAAAAGTCCCCACCCGAAAAATTCGCGCTTGCGGTATTGCTCCTCGATGGTGCCCCGCTTGGTCAGCAGTCCCCACAACACGAGGCCGCCCAGGCCCGGCAACAGGCAGCCCCACAGGGGGAGATGCAGCTGCGCCTGCCCCACGATACCCGCTAGCAGCGGGAGCAGCAGTCGAATGAATGGAGTACGGGCGGCCGACAGGGGATTCCGGGTCATGGCAGTATGTTTTTCGGTGTATCAGAGAGGGTAGGAGAGCGGTGCAAAAGCACTGCACACGTTTAGAATCGGCGGGTCATGTAGCGCATGAAGTCCGAAGCGAGGCCGCCATTCTGGCCGGCATTCTGGACGAAGCAGAACTCCCGCTCGCAGGCGAAGTCGGCAATCTCGATTACCTTCAGACGACCGTCGGCAATCTCGGTCGAAACCGCCTGTATCGACATCATGCCCACGCTGTCGGTGTTGTAGAGAAACCGTTTGATGCCCTCGGTCGTACCCAACTGCATGGCAATGTTGAATTGCGACAGCTTCAGTTGCTTCTGCGCCAGCGCCTTTTCAAAGACCTCGAGGCTGCCCGAGCCGCTCTCGCGAATGACCAGCGGCAGTTGCTGCAACTGGTCGAGCGAAATCTCGTCGTATCGCGCCAGCTTGCTGCGGGTGCTGGCTATGCACACCAGTTCGTCGCGCATGAACGGGGTGTAGTGCAGGTGGGGCTGGCGGCTCACCCCCTCGATGAGTCCCAGGTCTATGCGGTTCTCCTCGACGGCCCGCTCGATGGCACGGGTGTTCCCGTTGACGAGCGACAGCTTTATCTGCTTGAACTTCTGGCTGAACGTAGCCAGATAGGAGGGCAGCACATACTGGGCGATGGTGGTGCTGGCACCCAGCCGCAGTTCGCCCATGAGGCGCTGGGTGAGCAGGTTCATCTCGAAGTCGAGCTGCTTGTAGTGGGCGAGTATCTTCTCGGCGTGCGAGAGCAGCAGCTCGCCCTCGGGGGTGAGGGTAATGTGTGTGCCCATCCGCTCGAACAGCCGGGTGCTGTACTCGGCCTCGAGCTCCTGGATGTGCTTGCTGATGGCCGGTTGGCTCACATACAGCTCTTTCGAGGCTTTGGTAAAACTGAGGTTGTGGGCTACGCTGCAAAAAACTTTTAGTCTGAAGTCTATCATGGTGGAGGGGCTTATGGCGTTATCGATTCCAAATATCCCAGGCGGCCAGAGCCTGCAGGTGCAGCATCTCGGTGCCGTTCTTGGTCTTGCACCCCTGACGGGCCGACAGTTCGAGAAAGCGGGTCGTCTCGGGGTTGTAGATGAGGTCGTAGCAGAGGTGCCCGGGGGTGAGGCATTCGTAGGGGATGCGGGGAGCCTCGTCGGTGTGGGGATACATGCCCACCGGCGTGGTGTTGACGATGATACGGTGGTCGGCCATCCGTTCGGAGGTGAGGTCGTCGTAGGCGATGATGTCGCCGCGCCGTTGCCTCGAGACGAAGGTAGGCTCGATGTGCAGCGACTTCAGTCCGGCGTAGACCGCTTTCGAGGCGCCGCCCGTCCCCAGGATGAGGGCCCGTTGCATACCCCCGTCGATGAGCGGGGCAATCGACCGGGTGAACCCGATGATGTCGCTGTTATAGCCCTTGAGCCATACGCGTCCGTCGGGTTGCCGGGTTATCCGTATGACGTTGACGGCCCCGATTTCGCGGGCCTGCGGGTCCAGTTCGTCGAGCAGAGCGATAACCTCCGTCTTGTAGGGTATCGTTACATTCAGCCCGCAGAGTTCCCGGCGGTCGGCAATGAGTTGACGCAGTCCCGAGAGGTCGGGCATCTCGAAGTTTTCATAGGTGGCCGCTATCCCTTCACGCTCGAATTTCGCTTGGAAAAACGAGCGGGAAAACGAGTGCCCCAGAGGGTATCCCACCAGTCCGTATACGTGGTTCATAGCTATCGTTTCAGTTTATCCGTTGTATTTCGATTCGGCCAATATCTCTCCGGCATCGTCGGGCGAGGCCAGCAGTTCGGCCGCACTTTTCTTCTTCTCCTGAGCATATCGCTTGACTATCTGGTAGCCGATCCAGCGGCCCAGACGGCCCGGCGAATCCTGGTGCAGCACGGCCACGAAGGGGGCCGGTTCCACATATTTGTGGATGAGCATCGACTCGGTGTTGAACAGATGCTTCTTGCTCACCACCTGATGCCAGATTTCGGCTTCGTTGCTTTGGCACCACTGTGCCTGCTCGTCGGTGTAGCCCAGCAGGCGGTATTCGTCGGCCTCGGGGAATATCGAGGCGAGGGCATAGAGAATCTTCCCCTCGTAGACCATGCGGTCGAGCAGGGCATTGCGTTTCGACTCGTAGGGGTAGAGGGTGCGCAGCCACACCTCCAGGGCGTCGTAGGCGATGCGGTTGCTCTCGTGCAGCCCCCGTTCATATATATAATAGCGCTGTTCGTAGAGCGGGTAGTCGGCCCCCAGGTAGCAGTCGAGCGAGATGGAGAGCAGCGAGTCGACCGTAACAATCGACTGGTTCAGCCCCGACACGTGGGTGAGCAGGCGGGGACGCGGTGCCTGCGGAAAGAGCTCGCTGTACCGGTCGAAGCCCTGTTGCAGGGCGGCAATCCAGGCGGTGTCGCTGGCAAAGTGCGACTCGGTATCGGCATAGAGTTTGGCAATGGCTTCGTGGGTGAGAAACAGGTTCAGCCCCTCGCGGAAGTCGGGAGCATCGCCCAGCCCCAGAATCTGCCGGCAGTAGATGGGGAAGAAGGGGGCATATTTCGCCCTGAAGCCGGCAGCCACAGCAGTATCGGTTTGTTGCACGTAGGCCGGGAGTTCGCGATCGAATCGCTCGATGGTCATGGGATGTCGGGTTACGGAGCTCCGGGCCTCCGAAGCCTTTCCGTTGCAGGCGATGAAAGCCGCTGTCAGCAGGCATATCGCCATGGCATAGCTGTTTTGTTTCAGGTGTCGTATCATATACACGCTTTTTGTCTCGCTTTTGCAAAAATACTTTTTTCTTTCGAGAATGCCATCGGTACGAATCCAGTTTTACGATTTGAGTATAAGGCAATAAATCTCCTTGAAATTGACATCTTTTTCGAGCTTTATTTATACCTTTGCATTTGAAACTGCGAAACAGGCCCGGACGATACGCCTCCTGTTTGGCAATTTGTCAGGATTCCGGCGGGGCCGGGTCTTGATTAATGATAGCAGATAATAGTTTATGAAACATTCATATTGCTTTACGCGGGTGCTTTCCCTCCTTTTTGCTTTTGTGCTCGGGCTTTCGGTCGTTTCGGCCAAAGACTTCGTGCTGGTCATCGATGCCGGTCACGGAGGGCGCGATGCCGGTGCACTGGGTAATAAGGCCAAGGAGAAGGATATCAACCTGGGGGTAGCCCTGAAGCTGGGGCGCATGGTTGCCAACAACGTGCCGGGTGTGAAGGTGGTCTACACGCGCGACAAGGATGTCTACCTCACCTTGCAGGAGCGGGCCAACAAGGCCAACCGGGTGGAGGGCGACCTCTTCATTTCGATACACACCAACTCGATTGACAAGAAATCGCCCAACCGCAAGACCGTGGCTGGTGCCTCTACCTGGACGTTGGGTCTGCACCGCAGCAAAGAGAACCTCGAGGTGGCCAAGCGCGAGAACTCGGTAATCTATCTCGAGAACGACTTCTCTACCCGTTACGAAGGGTTCGACCCCAACTCGACCGAGTCGTACATCATCTTTGAATTCATGCAGTACAAGCACATGGAGCAGAGCATCAACTTTGCCTCGGACATACAACACGAGTTTGTGTCGGTAGCCAACCGCGTGGACCGCGGGGTGCGGCAGGCCGGATTCTGGGTGCTGGCCAAGACCAGCATGCCGGCGGTACTGGTTGAGCTCGACTTCATCTGCAACCCCACGCAAGAGCGGTTCCTCTCCTCGGAGAGCGGGCAGACCAAGATGGCCCAGGCCATTTACAATGCCTTTGTCAAGTATAAATCGGATTACGACCGCAAGCAAAACTCGCGCAAGGGTTCGGCCGCTACGGCCACCTCGTCGGCTCCGGCACCGACTCCCGAGCCGGTCGAAGTCGAGAAACCGGCTCCCCGCGAAACACAGCCTCGTGAGTCCGAACAAGACGACGCCTCGGGTGTTACCTATTATAAGGTACAGTTTATGGCGCTTCCCCGTAAGTTGCCGGCCGGCTCCAAGGAGTTCAAGGGGCTCTCGCCGGTCGAGTGCTACAAAGAGGGCGGCATGTATAAATACACCTATGGGAAGTCTACCGACCGGAATGGTATACAGCAACAATATAAAAAGGTGAAATCGTTGTTTCGCGATGCCTTTATCATCCAGTTCCGTGATGGAAAGCGGGTAAAGTGAGAAACAAGAAGATAGCCCAACTAAAAAGAATAATATGAAAAAGTGGTTTGGAAAAGAAGCTAAGATTGCCCTTTCGGTGCTGATTAGCATCCTGATTTTGTATGTAGGCATCAACTATTTGAAGGGCATCAATGTGATGAAACCCTCTAATTACTATTATGTGCAGTTTCCCAGTGTGGGCGGGTTGGCCCAGTCGGCCCCGGTGACAATCGACGGTTACAAGGTAGGGCTCGTGCAGGAGATTGTGTATGACTACGACACGAATCAAACCATCAAGGTATTGTTGAATCTCGATAAGAAACTGAAGATTCCGGTCGACAGCCGGGTCTACCTCGAAACCGACATGTTGGGTACCTCGTCGGTGGTAATCGACCTGAATCCCCATGTGAGCGAATATTACGAACACGGTGCCTTGCTGCAGGGCGAGGTGAAGTCGGGGCTGATGCAGAGCCTCCAGAGCGAACTGCTGCCCGAGGTAGTGGTGCTGCTGCCCAAGCTCGACAGCATCTTGTCGGGGATACAGACGCTGGTCAACGACCCGGCTCTGGCCTCGTCGGTGAAACGGCTCGACCGCATCACGGCCAACCTGGAACGCTCGTCGGTACAGCTCTCGGGCATGATGCAAAACGAAGTCCCCGTGATTCTCGACAACGTACAGGGCATTACGGCACAGATCAACCAGTTCTCCGATACCCTCAACGCACTGCCGTTGCAGTCGACCATGGCATCGGTGCAGAAGACCAGTTACAATCTGCAACAAATTACCTCGCGGCTGACTTCGCCCGACAACAGTCTGGGGCTGCTGTTGAACGACCGGGGGCTCTACGACCGGGCCAACGGGGTGCTGGGCAGTGTCGATTCGCTCATGATCGACTTGCGGCTTAATCCCAAGCGATATGTGCACTTCTCGCTGTTCTGAGAATGATAACGGATTTCTCTTATTTAGAACCGATATAAATAAGAAAGAAGTTGTAAATTTTTTGTAATACTCCCAAAGTTACCCTTATAGGGGAGGATTTCCTCCTTTTGGGAGAAGATTGGAAAATGTGTTGAAGAACATAGGCTTACTTGTAAATGCTTGACAAATAGTGCAATGATAGTTTGTGAAAGTAAAAAAAATGTCATGTTAGGTGATATTTTATAAAAACTTTGAAATCAACCGTTTGTAATCGAAATGTAAAAAGCAAATATTTTGCGATTTGTTTTTGAGGAAAAATAATTTGAATTTTGTACACGCAAAAGTTTTTTGATAGAAGATTTACATAAAATGGGTTCAGAACAACATGTTCAGTTGTGGGGCCAATGTCTGACAATTATCAAAGACAACATAAATCCCGAGGCATTCGAAAGCCTGTTCAAGCCGATTACCTCGTTGGGTGTTGATGGCGATAATGTGTTGACTTTGCTTGTCCCGTCACATTTCGTGATAGAGCAGATCGAGGAGCACTACCTCAACCTGCTGAAGAAGGTTTTGCCTCGCATCTATGGGGCAAACGTCAAATTGGTGTATCGTGTGCAGATTGTCCGTCAGCCCGAGGCTACGGTCGACCTCTCTGCTACGACCAAGTCGACTGCCGTCAAGAAAATGCAGCAGGCGATGCCCGACCTTTTGGACCCTTTCAAACAACGCGTATACGATGAGCTCGACCCCCGTCTGAACCCGATTTACACTTTTGAAAGTTATTATCAGGGGGCAAGCAACATGCTGGCGCGTGCGGCTGCCGAATCGATTGCCGAAAACCCCGGTCGCAATACCTTCAACCCCTTGTTCCTCTTCGGTGAGTCGGGGGTGGGGAAGACCCACTTGATTCAGGCCATAGGTTTGCGCATCAAAGAGAACATGCCGGCCAAACGGGTGCTCTACCTCTCGGCCCACGACTTTCTGGTGCAATATACCGATGCCGTGCGCAACAACCGTGTAAACGACTTCATCGGCTTCTACCAGAGTATCGATGTGCTGTTGATGGACGATATTCAGGAGTTTGCCGGGAAAACCCAGACCCAGAATACCTTCTTCCACATCTTTAACCATCTGCATCAGAGCAACAAGCAACTGGTGCTCACCTGCGACCGTCCGCCGGTCGAGCTGGTGGGAATGGTTTCGCGTCTGTTGACCCGTTTCAAATGGGGGTTGACGGCCGAGGTGGAACGTCCCGACTACAAGTTGCGCTACGATATTCTCATGAGCAAGGTGCACCGCGACGGCTTGACCATCGACGAGTCGGTAATCGACTACATCGCCCGTAACGTGACCGACAACGTGCGCGACCTCGAGGGGGTTATCGTTTCGCTCATGGTGCGTTCGAGTGTCCTGAAAAAGGAGATTTCCATTGAAATGGCCGATCAGGTGCTGGCTGCCAGCGTGAAGATGGTACAGAAGCAGATTACCATCGATACCATCAAAGAGGCGGTATGCGGCTACTACGGCCTGGATACCTCGCGCCTGCTCGAGCGTACGCGCAAGAGAGAGGTGGTTGTGGCCCGTCAGATGTCCATGTATCTGGCCAAGAAATACACCAGCCTTTCACTGGCGGGGATTGGCGACGTGCTGGGCAAGAAAGACCACGCTACCGTGCTGCACGCCTGCAAGACCATCACCGAACAGATAGGGGTGGACAAGAAGCTGCGGAGCGATCTCGAGGAGATTGAGCAACGCATACAAGGATAATAGGGGAATACAGAATAACAGAAAAGGCCCGGAACAGCAGCGTTCAGGGCCTTTTCTGTATCGTTGTGGGAGTAGGGTGGATGGGGATACCCTGCGCCTGTTATTCGGGCATTTTGAAGCCCTGCTTGACAATAAAGTCGAGGTAGATTTTGGAGAACAGCTCGTTGTTCTCGCGCGTGTAGCGCACGTCGGTGAACACCTGGGCCAGCGTCTCCTTGTGGTTCTCGGCCACGAATTGCCGGTTCTCGGGCAGACTCTCTTTTTCGGCATAGAGGCGCCGTATCTCCTCGGGCGTGTAGTCGCGATAGCTCTCGTGGTGGACAATCGCCTCGAGGGGCAGGCGGTCTACCTGGGCGGGCATGTCGGCCGGATAACCTACGGTGAGGGTGGTAATGGGGATCACCAGACGGGGCAGTTGCAGGGCTTCGGCAATCTGGGGAGCGTTGTAGGTGGTAGTGCCCAGATAGCAGCAGCCCAACCCCGAGAGCTCGGCAGCCGTGCAGAACTGTTGGGCCACGAGCAGAGCATCGATAGCCGCCGTAACGAACGACTGGAAGTTGTCGTAACCCGGTTGGGCGTGGTTCAGTTCGCACCATTTCACAAACCGGTTAAAGTCGGCGCAGAAGGTCAGTACCACCGGCGCGTGGGTTACGGTAGGCTGGTTGAAGTGGGCCGGAGCCAGTCGCTCCTTGTTCTCCTGGGTGCGGGTAACGACTACGCTATATACCTGCATGTTGCCCGTCGTGGGGGCGCGGAATGCCGTTTCGAGAAGCTCGTTGAGCAGACGGTCGTCTATCTCCTTGTCGAGATATTGCCGTATGGTTCTTCTCTCTTTCAAACTCTTTATCATAGGTAATGGTGATTTGAAGTGATAAGTTCGTAGTAGCAAAGATAATGAAAATATTTGACAACAGCGGTATGGCAGTCGGGCCGATTGTTCCTGAATTTATCCCGTAAATACTTGAAAACGGCAATAATTGATGGCTGGCGGTGATGCCAATTTTACCTTGTGTTTCTCCCGGTGGACTGCCCGATTTTCAAAAACGGAAAACTTTTTGTTATGGGTGAAAATGTAAATATCTGATAATCAAATATGGTTTGTTTCAAATTGGGAAACTTTGAAAATTGTTGATATTTAAAAATGATATTATTTGTGTATGTAGAATGTTTTTTATAAACTTGCACCGTAAATCTTTCTGCTGAAAAATCTTTGTCTAAAATTAACTAATTAACGTAATAGAAAAACATTTGTCTCGTGGAACCAACTATTTATACTTATGACGAGGCCTATCAGGCGTCGTTGGAGTATTTCAAGGGAGATGAGCTGGCTGCCCGCGTGTGGGTAAACAAATATGCTCTGAAAGATTCGTATGGGAATATCTATGAGAAGACTCCCGACGATATGCACTGGCGTATCGCCAATGAAATTGCTCGTATCGAGCAAAAGTATCCGAACCCGCTTTCGTCGCAAGAGCTGTTCGATTTGATGAAATCGTTCCGCTACATCGTGCCGCAGGGAAGCCCCATGAGTGGTATCGGCAACAACTATCAGGTGGGGTCGCTCTCCAACTGTTTTGTTATCGGGCTAGATGGCGCCCCCGACTCGTACGGCGGCATTATCAAAATCGACGAAGAGCAGGTGCAACTGATGAAACGTCGCGGTGGCGTGGGTCACGACCTGTCGCACATCCGCCCCAAAGGTTCGCCCGTCAAGAACTCGGCCCTCACCTCTACGGGTCTGGTGCCCTTTATGGAGCGTTACTCCAACTCTACCCGCGAGGTGGCACAGGACGGCCGTCGCGGTGCCCTGATGCTTTCGGTATCGATCAAGCACCCCGACTCCGAGTCGTTCATCGATGCCAAGATGGTCGAGGGTCGTGTGACGGGAGCCAATGTATCGGTGAAGATTCACGACGACTTTATGGAGGCTGCTATCGAAGGCAAGCCCTACATTCAACAGTTCCCCATCGACTCGCCCGATCCGAAGGTGACCAAGGAGGTCGATGCTCAGGCCATCTGGAAAAAGATTGTGCACAATGCCTGGAAATCGGCCGAGCCCGGCGTGCTCTTCTGGGATACCATCATCAGAGAGTCGGTACCCGACTGCTATGCCGACCTGGGCTTCAAGACCGTATCGACCAACCCCTGCGGCGAGATTCCCCTCTGCCCTTACGACAGCTGCCGTCTGTTGGCCATCAACCTCTACTCCTATGTAGTCAATCCGTTTACGCCGGAGGCCTATTTCGACTTCGACCTCTTCCGTAAACATGTGATGCTGGCACAGCGCATCATGGACGATATTATCGACCTCGAGATGGAGAAAATCGACAAGATTATCGAGAAAATCAAGGCCGACCCCGAGACCGACGAGGTGAAGAGCACCGAGCTCAACCTGTGGTACAAGATACAGAAACGCACCCTGCAAGGCCGCCGTACCGGTGTGGGCACCACGGCCGAGGGTGATATGATTGCCGCCATGGGTTTCCGCTACGGAACCGAAGAGGCTACCGATTTCTCCGAAAAGGTACACCGGGCTTTGGCTCTGGCCGCTTACCGTTCGTCGGTGACGATGGCCAAGGAACGCGGCGCCTTCTCGATTTTCGATGCCGACCGCGAGGCCAACAACCCCTTCATCAAACGGTTGAAACACGAAGACGAAGAACTCTATGCCGACATGTGCAAGTACGGACGTCGCAACATTGCTTGCCTCACCATTGCACCCACGGGCACTACGAGTCTGATGACCCAGACCACCTCGGGCATCGAGCCGGTATTCATGCCGGTTTATCGCCGTCGCCGCAAGGTGAACCCCAACGATCCCGCCGTACATATCGACTATGTCGACGAGACGGGCGACGCCTTTGAAGAGTATGTGGTCTATCACCATAAATTCATCACCTGGATGCAGGTAAACGGCATCGAGGTGAAAGAGAACTATTCTCAGGAAGAGGTCGATGCCCTGGTGGCTCGCTCGCCTTACTACAAGGCTACGGCCAACGACATCGACTGGTTGCAGAAGGTGCGCATGCAGGGCCGCATCCAGAAGTGGGTCGACCACTCGATAAGCGTCACCATCAACCTCCCCTCCGACGTGAGCGAAGAGATGGTGGGCCAGCTCTATGTCGAGGCCTGGCGCTCGGGCTGCAAAGGCTGTACGGTCTACCGCGACGGCTCTCGCTCGGGTGTGCTCATCTCGGCCAAGAAGGAAGAGAAGAAACCCGTGGTTCCCGCACAGGCCGAAACGCTGGTACGCCCCATCGAGCTCGAGGCCGATGTGGTTCGCTTCCAGAACAACAAGGAGAAGTGGATTGCCTTCGTGGGTCTGAAAGATGGCAAGCCTTACGAGATCTTCACCGGTCTTGCCGATGACGACGACGGTATCTTCTGTCCCAAGAATGTAGTGAAGGGTAAGATTGTGAAGGCCGTAAACCCCGATGGAACGAAGCGTTACGACTTCCAGTTCTCCAACAAGCGCGGTTACAAGACCACCATCGAGGGCCTCTCCGACAAGTTCAACCCCGAGTATTGGAACTACGCCAAACTCATCTCGGGAGTGCTTCGCTACGGCATGCCCATCCCGCAAGTGCTCAAGCTGGTATCGAGCCTCGAACTCGACAGCCAGTCGATCAATAGCTGGAAGAACGGTGTAGAACGCGCTCTGAAGAAATACCTGCCCAACGGTACCAAGGCCAGCGGGCAGACCTGTCCGAATTGCGGTAACGAGACTCTCATCTACCAGGAGGGATGCCTCATCTGTACTTCGTGCGGTACTTCGCGTTGCGGATAATTTTGGTTACCTACAATAAGAAATGAAAGCTCCGGGGCGGATTCTGCAAAGGGTCCGCCCCGGTTGTTTTTTCCCGGGGGAAGTCCTTTCTCCGGGTGTGGGGTCTGGAGGTGTGCAGGATTCCGACCGTGTCCGGGGAATGACGGTTGTCGTATAACTCGGCAACAGGGATATTGAGCTTTTCGATAATGGTAAATGAGCCGCAAACTAACGCGCCTTTGATTCCGTTGCTGTAGTTTTGCAGCAGAAAAACAACAAACTCGTATCGTTATGAAGAAGAATATCGGAAATGCAATGGCACTATATCCCACCCCTGCGGTTGTGGTAGGTGCCCGGGTAGAGGGGAAGGCCACATGGACTCTGGTAGCTCATGTAGGTATTGTGGCTCACGACAGACTGCTTGTCAGTCTGCACGCCTCGCACTACATCAATCGGGGCATTAAGGAGAGTGGCCGGTTGTCGGTCAATATCGTTACCGAAGAGTGGTTGCCGAAAGCCGATTACTGCGGCATTGTGTCGGGCCACAGGCAGGACAAAAGCGCCCTGTTCGAGTCGACGGCAGGCGAGGAGGGAACGCCCATGGTGAACGAATCGCCCTTGACCATGGAGTGCCGGGTCGAAGATGTGTATGCGTGCAACGGCTTCGAGAACTTTATCTGCAGCATTGCCCACACCTATGCCGACGAGAGTATCCTCGACGAGCGGGGCAAGCTCGATTACAACCGGCTCAAACCGGTACTGTTCGAGTTTCCCACCTATCAGTATCTGCGTACGGGCAGTGTCATAGGGCAGTGTACCGAAGCCGGTAAACAATATGAAAAGAGTCAGGCATAAGCGTATGAAACGGTGGTTATATCTTGTGTTTATCCTTATGACCGGATGTTTTGCAGGCCATGCCCGACAAGTGGTCGATGTGCATAGCCACAACATTTTGCCCGATTATCGGGCTGTGCTTGCCCGGCATCATGCCGAGATGGAAGAGGGTTTTCCGCTCCCTGCCTGGGATGTCGATTCGCACTTGTCGTTTATGGATAGTGCCGGTATTGCCTGCACGGTGCTGTCGATGCCGGCTCCGCAACCCAGTTTCGGCGACAGCGAGGAGTGCCGGCAGGTGATAAGGGCCTGTAACGAATATGGTGCCCGGTTGAAAGCGGCCCATCCCGATCGCTTCCGCTTTTGTGCCGCCCTCCCTCTGCCCGATGTGGAGGCCGCCGTGGCCGAGGCCATCTATGCCCTCGATACCTTGGGGGCCGATGGGGTGAAGCTGGCGACCAACAGTCGGGGACAATATCTGGGCGACGAGGCTCTCGACCCCCTGATGGAGGTGTTGGATAGCCGGCAAGCCGTCATCCTCGTTCATCCGCACAAGCCGGTCCCGGTAAACGAGCCGTTAATCGGACGGCTTCCCCTGGCCGCCTATGAGTATCCGGCCGAAACGACCCGGGCCCTGATGAATCTGCTGGCCCGTAATCTGCTGGTGTGTTACCCCCATGTAAAGGTGGTTGTGCCGCATTGCGGCTCGTTCCTGCCGTTGGCTGTTCCCCGCATGAAGGCGATAATGCCGGCCTTGCAGGCTCGCGGCTCGATGGGCGAGGTAGATATGGAGGCCAACCTCTCCCGGCTCTATTACGATTTGGCCGGTGCCGCTTCTCCGGCCGTTATCCGCACTCTGCTCACCATTACCACACCCGACCATATCCTGTACGGTTCGGACTATCCCTACCAGCCGGCCGAGGTGCTCACTCGCAACCTGCGGCAGTTGGAGGCCGCTCTGGAGGCCGACGGGGAGTTGTCGGCCTATACCGATTGCTTCTTGCGCGACAATGCCGCCCGGCTCTTCGCGCTGCCGTCGGTGGGCAAGGCGGGTGCTGCATCGGCGGCCGACCGTGATTCTGTTGCCTCGGCCGATACCGCCATGCTGGTGCGCATCTCCGAGATAGAGATTTATCCCCAATACCGGGATGCCTATCTCGAGGCAGCGT
This sequence comes from uncultured Barnesiella sp., assembly GCA_902471075.1. Lineage (GTDB taxonomy): Bacteria > Bacteroidota > Bacteroidia > Bacteroidales > Barnesiellaceae > Barnesiella. The sequence continues at coordinate 141,454 of CABRIW010000003.1, forward strand.
TGGAGGTAGGGGCTACCTCGGTTCGCGAAGAGCCGGGCGTGATAGCCATATTCCCCATGATTCAGCAGCGCGACTCCTGCCAGGTGCGCATCCTCGAGATATATGCCGGCCCCGAAGCCTATCGCCATCACATCGGTACCGCCCATTTCCAGACCTACAAGCAGGGCACGCTGCACATGGTCAAGCGGCTCGACCTGGTCGACATGATACCGATGAACCCGGCTGCCATGCCCGAAATATTTCGTAAGATGAAGTGCGAAAAGTAACTCTGTATTATCTTTGCTACATGAACGAAGCGATAGACCATCTGATTAACTACGGCAATATCCTGTTGAGTTGCAGCATTCCCCACGACATGCACCTGGAGCATCGCATGCCGGCCCACTCCATTATCTTCGTGCGCTCCGGCAAGCTGGTTATCGAGGGGCGGGAGATGACCGACGAGGTCATGGCCGACAACTTCGTGTTTGTCCGTCGCGACTGCTCCGTCAATGTCACCAAGGTACCGCTCGACGGGCATCCCTACCGGGGTATCAATTTCTCTCTGCCCCGCAAGGAGCTGAAGGAGTATTACAACCGGGTGGCTGCCACCTGCAAGCGGCTGCATGGCCTCGGCCCGATAGGAAAGACGGTGAATGTGCTGCCCCGGACGGTTGCCTTGAAGAGCCTCTTCGACTCGTTTCTGCCCTATACCGATAGCGGTGAAACGCCTGCCGACGAGTGGTTGCGGCTGAAGGTGCACGAGGCCGTGATGTGTCTGCTTGCCATAGACGACCGTTTCTATCCGACCTTGTTCGACTTCAACGAGGCGTGGAAAATCGACCTTCTGGATTTCATGGAGAGCAACTATACCGAAGACCTTACGCTGGACGAGTTTGCCTCCTACACCGGGCGGAGCCTGGCCACCTTCAAGCGCGATTTTGCCAAAATCAGCACCCTGTCGCCGCAACGCTGGATTACGGAGCGGCGGCTCGAGGAGGCCCGGCGGCTGCTCCTCGAAGGGGGCGTGTCGGCACAGGATGTCTGTTACCGGGTCGGCTTCAAGAACCGGTCGCACTTCTCGCAAGCCTTCAAGAAGCGGTATGGCTGTTCGCCCCTGCACTGTCTGAAACGGGAGGGGAAAAATTCATTTTAAATCAAAAACTTTTCGCGAAAAAGCGGGGCGGCAGGTATCGGTTTCTGTATAAAGTTTTCTATCTTTATGACTCCAATTTTTAACAAAAAAGAGGATTGTCATGAAAATAACATTTGAGATATATTACCACACTCGCTGGGGCGAGTCGCTCATGCTTTCGGGCGCGACCGAGCAACTGGGCTCGGGCGACGAGAGCCGGGCCGTGGTGATGGATTGCCGCGGCGGCGACCTGTGGAGCTACACCATCGATGTACCTGCGACGATAGCCGCTTTTGAGTATCGTTATCTGGTTAAGTCGGGCGACTCGGTGCGCCGGGAGTGGAACCGTCCGCACCGCTTTGTGCCGGGGCAGAAGGCCGCCGAGTATCGGTTGCTCGACCGCTGGCGCGACACCCCCGACGATCTGCCGTTCTACTCTTCGGCGTTTACCCAGGGCATCTTTTTCCGTCAGCATCCCCAGCCGCAACCCGGGGTGCCGGCGGCCGGTACGGTGACGTTCAAGATTTTCGCTCCGCAACTGCGCCCCGACGAGCAGCTGCTCATGGTGGGCAGTGTGCCGGCTCTGGGCAACTGGGAGCCGAGTCAGGCTCCGGCACTCGACGATACCGAATTTCCCGAATGGCATCTTACCCTCGATGCGGCTCAACTGGGCCCCTCCTTTGAATACAAGTTTGTGGTGGTGCGCACGCAGCAGCGCGAAGTCGTGGCGTGGGAGACGGGTGCGAATAGGGTATATACCGATTCGGAGAACTCGGCTTCGACGGCGGTCGTCGTGTTGGGGTTGCTCTTCAACGGGCCCGAACGTCCCTGGAAAGGGGCCGGTACGGCCATCCCGGTATTTTCGTTGCGTACCGACTACGGTTTCGGTACGGGCGAGTTCCTCGACCTGAAATATCTGGTCGACTGGGCGTTGCGCACAGGGCAATCGTTCATCCAGCTGCTCCCGGTCAACGATACCACCCTGACCGGCAGTTGGTGCGACTCCTATCCCTATAACGCCAATTCGACCTTTGCCCTGCACCCGCAGTATCTGCGCCTCTCGGAGGTGGGCCGGTTGAGCGACGAGGCCCGGCAGGCACAGTTCGATGCCTTGCAGCGGGAACTGAACATGCAGCCCGATGTCGACTACGAACGGGTGAACCGCGCCAAGATGGAGTACCTGAATCTGCTCTTCGACGAGCTGGGCGACGACACCCTGTCGAGCGAGGGGTTCAAGCAGTTTTTCAGGGAGAACAAGTTCTGGTTGCAGCCCTATGCCGCCTTCAGCAGCCTGCGCGACCGTTTCAAGACGGCCGACTTCACCCGTTGGGGCGAGTTTGCCAGCTACGACGAGTCGATGATTGCCGACTACTGCGCCGTGTGGAGCCCGTGGTACCGCTCGGTTGCCCTCTACTACTACATACAGTATCACCTGCACCTGCAGCTCTCCGAGGTGCGCGACTATGCCCACCGGGCCGGGGTGGTACTGAAGGGCGACATTCCCATCGGTATCAGCCGCACCAGTGTCGACGCGTGGGTCAACCCCGACCTCTTCCGCATGAATTGCCAGGCGGGAGCTCCCCCCGACGACTTTTCGATTGAGGGGCAGAACTGGGGATTCCCCACCTACGACTGGGAGGTGATGGCGCGCGACGGCTATGCCTGGTGGAAAGCCCGCTTGCGTCACATGTCGCGCTATTTCGATGCCTACCGCATCGACCACATTCTGGGCTTCTTCCGCATCTGGGAGATTCCGCTCGATGCCGTCCACGGTCTGCTGGGCCACTTCCATGCGGCCATGCCGCTCTCGCCCGACGAGCTGGCGCAGAAGGGGTTCCGCTTCGATGCTTCGTGGCAGACGGTTCCCTATGTGCGGGAAGAGTCGTTGCACGACATCTTCGGGGCCTATACCGACGAGGTGAAGACGCGCTTCCTGGTCGACAAGGGGAACGGCCGCTGGGACCTGAATGTGATGATGGATACCCAGCGCAAGGTGGTCGACTACTTCTCGGAGGCCGACGACGAGATGAACGTGTCGATTCGCGACGGCCTGCTGAAGCTGCTCGACGAGGTGCTCTTCCTCGAAGACCCCGACCAGCCGGGATACTATCACCCCCGCATTATGGGCAATCGCACCCAGGCCTACCAAGCTCTCGACGATGAGCAGAAGGCCTGCTTCGACCGCCTCTACGAAGATTTCTTCTACTGGCGGCACAACGATTTCTGGAAGTCCGAAGCCCTGCGCAAACTGCCCGTACTCGTCGCCTCGACCGATATGCTGGTTTGTGGCGAAGACCTGGGCATGATACCCGCTTGCGTGCCCGAGGTGATGAAGCAGTTGCAGATTCTCTCGCTCGAGATACCGCGCATGCCCAAGGAGTGGAACTGCGAGTTTGGCGATGTGAGCCGCTATCCCGTGCGGTCGGTATGTACCACCTCGACCCACGACATGTCGGGCATCAGAGGGTGGTGGCAGGAGGATCCCGCGCGCACGCAGCGCTACTTCAACGAGGTGCTGGGCGAGCCGGGCCAGGCACCCGCTACCTGCGAGCCTTGGATTTGCGAGCGCATGGTCGAGCTGACGCTCTCGGCTCCCTCGATGCTGGCTATTCTGCCCTTGCAGGACTGGCTCTCGATCGACGGCCGCCTGCGTCGCAAGAACCCCGACGAGGAGCGCATCAACAACCCCGCGTGCCCGCACTACTATTGGCGTTACCGCATGCACCTCTCGCTCGAGCAACTTTTGGCCGAGGGGGTATTCAACACCCGTTTGCAGGAGATGATTGCCCGTAGCGGGCGATAGACTGGGGCAGGGTGCTTGCGTAACAATATGGAAAATAAGAAAAGGCCATGGCATACTCGGCAAACGAGTGAGCCATGGCCTCTCTGTTTCTTATGGGTAATGAGTGGCCCGGGTTGCCCCGGACCCTTCAGTGCGATTAGAGCTTGTAACCCTCGAAGTCGTAGAGTTCGGTCGAGAGGTAGCGTTCGCCCGTGTCGGGCAGCAGCACCACAATCTTCTTGCCCCGGTTCTCGGGGCGTTGGGCCAGTTGGGTAGCGGCCCATGCGGCAGCCCCCGACGAGATACCCACCAGCATTCCCTCGGTAGCGGTGAGCTCGCGGCTGGTGCGGATGGCGTCGTTGTCGGCCACGGCGATAACCTCGTCGACCACCGAAGCGTCGTAGGTCTTGGGCACGAATCCGGCACCGATGCCCTGCAGTTTGTGCGGTCCGGGTTTCCCGCCCGACAATACGGGCGAGCCGGCCGGCTCTACGCCCACGATGCGGATGGCCGGGTTGTGGCTCTTCAGTCCCCGGCCCACGCCGCTCACCGTGCCGCCGGTACCTACACCTGCCACGAATATGTCCACCTCGCCGTCGGTGTCGCGCCATATCTCTTCGGCTGTCGTCTTTACGTGGGCGGCCGGGTTGGCAGGGTTCTCGAACTGTTGCAGAATCACGCTGCCCTCGATGCTCTCGTTCAGCTCCTGCGCCTTCTTGATGGCACCCGTCATCCCCTCGGCTCCCGGGGTGAGTACCAGTTCGGCCCCCAGGGCTTTGAGCAGATTGCGACGTTCGAGGCTCATGGTCTCGGGCATGGTGAGGATGAGGTGGTACCCCCGGGCGGCAGCCACGAAGGCCAGCCCCACGCCGGTGTTACCGCTGGTGGGTTCGATGAGGGTGGCATGCGGTTTCAGCACGCCCCGCCGTTCGGCATCGTCGATCATCGAGAGGGCTACCCGGTCTTTCACACTACCGGCCGGGTTGAAATATTCCAGTTTGGCAATGACCGTAGCCTCCAACCCGTGCGTGCGGTTGTAGTTCGAGAGCTCCAGCAGCGGAGTGTTCCCAATCAGGTCGGTCAGACTTTTAGCTATCTTTTTCATTGTTCAAGTCGTTTTTGTAGTTCTACAATCAGATAGGGGGCTGCACGTTATCGGGCGGCAGCCAGTTCGTAGAGGCGGGCAATCTCCTGCGGCCAGAGGCTCTCGTCGGGCGTCTCGAGAATGAGGGGGATGTTGTCGAAACGCGGGTCCTGCATCAGCCGCTCGAAGAAGCCGATGCCCAGCACGCCGGCCCCCAGACTGTCGTGGCGGTCGACGCGCGAGTTCAATCCCTTCTTGGCATCGTTCAGGTGCATGCCCCGCAGATAGTTGAATCCGATTATCCGGTCAAACTCTTTCCACGTCTGCTCATACCCCTCGGGTGTAGCCAGGTCGTAGCCGCCGGCAAAGGCGTGGCACGAGTCGATGCACACCCCCACGCGGCTCTTGTCCTCCACCTGGTCGATGATGGCAGCCAGATGTTCGAAGCGGAACCCCACGTTGCTGCCCTGTCCGGCCGTATTCTCGATGACGGCCGTTACCCCCTGCGTCTTTTCGAGCGTCAGGTTTATCGACTCGGCGATGCGCGAGAGGCACTCGTCGATCGAAATCTCCTTCAGGTGGCTGCCCGGGTGGAAGTTCAGCAGCTTCAGCCCCAACTGTTCGCAGCGCTGCATCTCGTCGAGAAAAGCCTTCCGGCTCTTCTCCAGCCCCTCGGCCTGCGGGTGTCCCAGGTTGATGAGGTAACTGTCGTGAGGCAGGATATGTTCGGGGGCAAAACCATATTGCGCGCAGTTCTCGCGGAACTGTTGTATACTCTTCTCCGACAAGGGTGCCGACTGCCATTGCCGTTGATTCTTGGTAAAGAGAGCGAAAGCCTTCGCTCCGATGGCGTGTGCATTTACCGGGGCGTTCTCCACGCCACCCGAGGCACTTACATGAGCTCCAATGTATTTCATATCGTTGTTTGTTTCGTTATTAGTTTGTACAAATATAGTGAAAGGCGAGCGGAGAGGCAAACCGAAATAAAATTTCGAGTTTGATTATCCCGAGCCGCCTCCTGTATTCTGTAAATATAGTGAAAGGCAAGAGCAGAAAAGCCAAACTTGTTTGAGATTTTTTGCCGAGCCGCCTCCTGTATTCTGTAAATATAAGAAAAATTTTCCTGTCGGGTTTCCGCCTGGGCCGGAGTATTATTCTATGATGTCAAGCGCTTTCAGCAGCAATTCATCGGTATCCGACGCAACCCCTTTCGGAGTTACATCCACATCGGGCGAAATACCCCTGTTTTGTATACCCTCCTTGTTGGCGAAATAAAATCCCTCGCCGGTAAATCTCACATGTACAGCCCCGGGCAGAACAAAGGTGGAGATGGGGCCGTCGGAACCCGCCGTGGGTGAGCCGACCAGAATGGCATTGGGGCAGTGGCGTAGAATGGCCACGATACTTTCGCCCATGCTCACGGTCTTCTCATTGATGAGTACGACCACCTTTCCTGAGTAACAGTCGGGATTCTCTTTCCCAAAATATTGAATGTCGTTCCACCGGACAACACCCGGGAAATCGGGCACGACAGAAGTCGTACGGGTGCAACCGACACGATGCGGCAGAAGGTAATCGGCCATATGGTGCAATAAATCACAGGGATAGTTCCGCATATCGATCACGATAGCTTTGGCATCCTTAAACTTCTCCATGACAAGCGGCAGGCTGTCGCTGCGGTACTGACCGATGGGCGAGAAATAGCCGATGCTGTCTGATAACCACTTGTAATAAGGCGCGTCGGAAAAAGATTTAGCCTTTCGCGGGAAATATTCCTTGGGTGTTAACCCCGATATGGAGACCTTCAGCGTTTTATGGTCCCGTTTTATATTCAGGTCAGTAACGGAATCCTGTTGCTGAATAAGATCCAGAGAAACGGCGTACAGCAACGACCGTTCGTTCGACGCACTGATTATTCTCGCGTATCGTTTTACCAGATCATCTACCTCCACACCGTTTATCTGACAAACGACATCGCCCTTTTTCAGCGAGGTCTGCCCCTCGAAGTCATCGGTTACGGTAAGTTTCCGCTCTACAAAATCCCAGAAAACCGGTAAATAGTAGTTCCTCTCTTCAGCGGGCAGTATCGAATCGGAATACTGGCGCGAGGTGTGATTATCCTTCAGACAGGTCCCCAGATAATCGATGGTGGAGCGATACTCTTCCGCATTTTCGGCGTGGACAAACAAGGGGATAAAGCGGGTTAAAACACGGTTCCAACTCTTGTCGGTAATATCCTTGCGATAGGGGTAGAAATATTCTATTATGTTCCAATATCGGTAAAGGGCCAGCAACCGGAAGCCCGCATCGGGATAGAGGTTGTCGCCATATTTGGCCTCTGTCGGGAATGAATTCATGGGGTTCAACCCCTTGTTGTAGTAATGGATGGTTTGGGACCGGTCGGCATGCTTTATCGAATCCAACAAGTCGTATAACGGTTTATGAAGATGAGCGATTTCATTCATCCAGGGGAATGAAGGGATTGAATAGAACAAAGAGTCACAAGCCGGAAAATCGGTTTTTATATGATTCCCCTTGTCCAACGGCCCCATGGAACGGACTTTGTCGAATACCAATTCACAGACCTCTTTTTTAGACCGGGATTTCAAGACCTCGGGCAACCATCGGAACAATTCATAATCCCAATTATATTGACCGTCGCAAACCATGGGGTGATAGTATTTCAGGAATCCCCAGATTTTACCGAGCAAGGCCAGCTTGTCAATGCTGTTTTTGTCCGTGGGTATCGCGTGGATAGCCGAGCCTGCATCAAATTCATGGTCCTCTTCAGCCGGATAACTCTCCTGGGTCATTTCCACCGTCGTTTCAGAAATCCAATAAGGCCCGGCATCGGGGAACATGAGCTGCGGTATCATTATCTGGCTGTTGCTACCCAATGGAATACTTACCGTATAATCTTTCCAGTCGGTAGAGCCTTTGATCCACTGCATGGCCATGGTGTCCATGGCCGATACCGCCATTAGCAGCGAGTCGTTTGCCGATTGCGTCTTTACTCGCATCGAAAAGGTAACCCCGTTTTCACGGTTGACGGGTAGTGTGGTCAATGTCAAAACCGACGGCGCTATGGAATCGCGGGCTCCACAAATTTTCAAAGCCTTGCCTTCACCTGTGGGTAATGAATCTACGGTAAATCGATGGCTGTCACTGTTTACACTCCAATCCGGTGGAAGACCGGGTTGAGAAATATCTGAAAATGCGGTATGAGATTTATAAGTAACCTCCTGATTTTTAGCCTGCATATGCAGAACTAAAAAGGGGAGCAGTGCCGATAGTAAGAATTTAATATTCATGTATCTCTTTTTTTACGAAAGTACCAAGTTTCATTGAATTACACAAGTGCCGAGTATTGGGCCAGCTTGTCATAGATACCGCTAATGCCCAAAACGAGAAGAGTCCACCTCTCTCTTTTCCTTGGTGATACTTCCGCCAAAGCGGTACACCAGTTTTACGGAAACCGTGCGGCTGTATTGTCCCATATTCAGGTCGATGTGCTGCCCGGCATAGCGGTTTCTCACCTTCATGCGCATGGTATCGAACAGGTCGGAGCAGTTCAGGCTCAGACTGGCTTTATCCTTCAGGAAGTTCCACTGGGCCCCCACATTGACCATAAAGACCGGTTTCGTATCGCTGATACCGGAAATCATGCTTGAGCGGTACATCGCATCCAGGTCGAACCCCAGGTGGGAACCTGCCGAGAAGTGGTTCTGCATGGCCAGCATGCAGGCCCATTTATTCCGGTCGAAGGGAATATCCCAGAAGTGGTCACAGCGGTTGCGGTCATTGACCACGGTAGCATTTACCTGCGAGGAGAGCCAGCTCCCGATGCTGAACGGAATGTTGGCGCTCATGCCGAAGGACTGGTAGTAGTTCCAGTTTTGCGTGCGGTACACAAGAGCCAGACGGTCTTTCGCCTGATACATCTCCATCGTGAAATAATCGTCGATGCGTTCATAAAACAGCGACAGCATATACTTCTGCAGGAAGAGGTAGTTGGCATTCACGCTATACACCTGGGCAGGCCGCAGCCCTTCGATAGTCTGAATCTCTTCGTAGGCATTCATGTAGGTGGTGCTGGTCTGCATGTCCCAATAAGTGGGGTAGTCCTTTTCCGACGAAACGCCCAGCATGAAGGTGTGCTTTTCCGACGGTGAATAGCTGAGACTGGCCTGCGGATAGAGCGACCATTTGTGATAGTTCCCGATGGAGTAATACTCGCCGGTTGCCGAGAGCGAAAGGTACAAACCGTTTGCAAACTCCTTGTCGAAACCGGCATACAAGTTGGCTATCTGCTCATAAAGGCGCGAGGAGGAGTTGTCCACATCGTCCTTTCCTTCCGCCTGATTGAAGAGCTGACTGTTTCGGTTGTCGGTATAGTCATATCGGGCACCGTACTTCAAGGTCCAGTCGTTGGCCAGGCTGTGGCTCTGGTCGGCATAGACCGAAACCTTGCGTATCTTCTGGTCCGAAGTATAGTCAAGCAGTTGGCGCGTATGGTCTGTCAGTTCGCTCTCCAGGTGGTTGTAGTCGTTCATCGAATAGTCCGTATAGTCCACGCCGAGGTCCAGTCCGAAGCCCGAAGAGTAGCGGGCAAAGACATTGTGCAGCCAACTGTCCTGCTCCTTGTCGTTGTGGCTGTTCTGAAAATTCCCGTTCACATCGATAGTCCCCTTGCCGTTCCCCGACAGGGCACCGTTGTACCCCACACTCAGCGCATTATCCTCGTTTATCTGATAGCCATACTCGGCATAGATGTTATGCTTCCACCCCTTCGTGTTGATTTTCTGCCGCTGCGTGATGTCATATACCTGCCCGTCATACTGGTGCATGGAGGCCAGGTCCATCACGGTCATGATGTGCGAATAGCCGGGGTTGTATGAGACATTCAGCGACGACTTGCCCTTCGTCAACAGGAAGTTTACATTGCCGCTGTAACTGCTGAAATACTGGTTGCTGTAAGTCGCCGAGAGTTCGCTCTGGATCGTATTGTCGGCAGCCTTGGCCGTCACGATGTTGATGGCGGCACCGCGCACATGATATTCGGGCGGCGTGTTATATATCACTTCGGCCGTCTGTACCTGCGAAGCGGAGGTATTCTTCAACATTTCAATCAACTGTTCCTGGGTCAGGGTACTTGCCTTGCCGTTGAGAATCACCGTCACATCCTTTGCCCCAATCAGTGACAGCTTGCCGTTCCGGTCCTGTACCCCCGGCAGCTTGCAGATAGCCTCGTAAGCATTGTTGACGATATGCTTGTTTGAGATGGCCGAAATATCATAACTCAGTTTACCCTGCTCCACGGTTACCAAAGGGCGTTCTCCCTCGACGACCACTTCGGCCAGGCCATGCTCTTTCGGCTCCAGTACGATGATGCCGGCGTCACGCGCCTGACCCTTTACCACCCGGGGCTGAAAAAACAGATGCTGGACAATGAGTTGATAACGGTCTGCCATGGGCTCAAGGCTGAATGTACCGTCGGCCGCAGAGATGGCTGCACCCAGGTAGGTCGAATCGGGCAGTTGCATGACGATGGTCGCACCCTCCACCGGCTGCCGGTCGGTATCTACTATTTTTCCTGTTGTTTGACTCCAGACAGGGATTGAACTGCAAATGAGAGTAATCAGGCAGAATGCTGTCTTTATGAGATTCATAATGTCCTATTGTATCGTATGTAATCACATGTCACCAAGTGATTTATTTCGAGCCGTCGGGGTAGGGGCAGGCTTCGCCCGTAGCGATGTAGACCGGGCGTTGGGCGTCGGTCGATTTCAGGTAGTCGGTCAGTTCCCGGGCCAGGGTTTCGGCTGTCGCGGGTTGCTCGAGCGCCAGGTCGTGCTGCTCGCCTATATCTTCGCGCACGTTGTAGAGGCGGCGTTGCTGCGTCTCCCAATGGTAGATGAGGTGATAGTCTCCCTTCAGAATCGACGAGTAGGCCCCGTAGCCCTCCTCGGTATTCTGGGTTTCGCCCCACAGGTTGGGGAAGTGCCACACGATGCTGCGCTCGTGACGGGTCGAAGGGTTGCGCAACACGTCGGCAAAGCTCACGCCGTCGGTCGTCTGTACGGTCGAGTACTCCTTCACACCGGCCATCTCGAGAATCGTGGGGAAGAAGTCCTCGATCATTACCCGTTGGTCGCACTCGCTGCCGGCCTTGGTCACGCCGGGCCAGTAGACCATCATCGGTTCTCGCACGCCACCCATGAAGGCCGACCCTTTGCCGGCACGGGCCGGGTAGTTCTGGTCGCGGTTCTCGCGTCCCTGCCGGGCATTGTTCAACCCCTGTCCACCGTTGTCCGACATGAAGAGGACGATGGTATTGGCAGCCACCTCGGGCTGGCTTTCGAGAAAGTCGAGCAGGTCGCCCAGGCTCTTGTCCATGCCCTCGACCAGTGCGGCATACCGGGCTTCGTTTTCGTTGAGCGGCGCATCGAGCTGGGCATCGTAGCGGTTGCGGTAGTAGCCGCTGAATCGGGCATCGTCGTCGTAGGGAGAGTGCACGGCATAGTGCGACATGTAGAGGTAGAAGGGTTGCTTCCGGCTTATCGGCTGTTTCAGGGCCTCGATGGCTTCGCGCGTGAGTGCTTCGGTGAGGAATATATCCTGCCCGTGGTATTTCTCCAGCCCCAACACTTCGAAGGGCGAGCCCTGCCCGAAGTTACGCGTGCCCAGATAGCTGCCCGGTGCTCCGTTGGCCCCGCCGCCGATATTCACATCGAAACCCATGGTCGAGGGGTTGGCCCCCGATGTTCCCTTGGCACCGAAGTGCGCCTTGCCGCAGTGTATCGTGTAGTAGCCGTTCTGGTGCAGAATCTGGGGGAACGAGGTGATGCGGGTCGAGTTTTTCAGGTCGGCGGCTTGGGTGGTGTGTGCCGGTTGTATGCCGTTGTAGTTCCACTCGGGCAGTTGAATCACGTCGCTCGAGGCATCGGTCTTCTGGTCGTAGTTCAGGGTCCAGTTGGTCACCCGGTGACGGGCCGCATTCATGCCCGACATCAGGCTGCACCGCGTGGGCGAGGAGATAGCGCAGGCGTAAGCCTCGGTAAACTTCACCCCCATGTGGGCCAACCGCTCCATGTTGGGGGTACGGTAGCGGTTGTTCAAGGGTGTCGTTTCGGAGTAAAACGGAACCGATGTATCTTGCCAGCCCATATCGTCGACCAGAAACAGAACGATGTTGGGCTGTTGTTGTGCCTGCATAAGGCTGGTGCCGGCAAGCGAAGCCAGCAGCAGGGTGCTTTTCAGGGAAAAATTCTTTTTCATGTTGTGCTTGGCATTATACGGGTTTTTCCGAGATGACCGAAAATGGGTTACAATGATAGCGAAAATCCCGATTATTCAGGACTCTCGCTACATAAAACATGTTAATGCCCACTCCTCGAGCGGTGAACCGAAGGGGGAGCGGGCATTTGTATCGTGTCGTATCGGGCGGGTCAGGCTTGCCGCTTCGGGCGGTTGGCTGCGCGGGTCATGCTGAAGGCCCGTTTGTAAAATATGAATATGGGTATGGTGGCACCAACACCCAGCGAGAAGAGTACCGAGGCTGTGGTGATTCCGTTCTTGAAAATCTCGAGCAGGTAGTGTATGGCCTCGTTGTCGTTCCCGCTGCTTTGCAGGAATCGAATGAGCGAGAATACCGTGCGGTAGGCATACATACCGGGAATCATCGGGAGCAGGGCCGGTATGTACAGTACCGTGGCCGGGCAGAAGATGCGGTATCCGGCAGCCAGGCTGAGCATACCTATCGAGAAGGCGGCGACAAACGAAGCCGAGGCCAGGTCGAGGCCTGCATATTTCAGCAGTACGAACCGGATGCTGTGACCTACGGCAGCCAGTAATGCGGCATACAGAATGGCCCGGCGGGGCGGGTTGGAGATAACGGCGAAGCCTATGGCTGCAATGGCAGCACCGATGGCGTCGGCAATGACCGAGCCTAATATTTGCCAGTCGATCATAACAGTTTCCCTCCCATCATTAAAAGTGTAATACCCATACCGAAGGCAATGCAGACAATCAGCAGCAGAGCGTTGATGAGGCGGGCGGTACCGGCCAGCACATGACCTTCGATAATGTCGATAATCCCGTTAATCAAGGGCACGCCCGGTATGAGGTAGAGCACACTGGCACCGATAGCGATGTCGGGGGTGGTACCCCAGTGCTTCCACATGGTAATCGAGGCGATGAGCGATGCGATAAATGCCGATATGGTGAATACGAAATAGTGGTTGAAGTGCAATATCTGTTTGATGCGGAATCCCACGAGCGTAGCCACGAATACGGCCGCTACCGCTATCCAGTCGCCGTTGAAGAGCCGGCAGAACGAGGCATTGGCAAAGCCCACCAGAATCCACACCGCCCACGGGTTCATGCGAGGTTTGCTTGTGATGGCGTGGAACTTCTCCCACAGCGTGTCGAGCGGGAGGTGGTTGTCGTAGGCTTCCCAACTGAGAGCGCTCAACTCGGAGTTGAACTCAAAATTGATAGCCCCCGGTTTTGCGGTACTCACCGTGCTGTATACGTGGGCGTTGTCCTTGCTTCGCAAGGTCATGCTGATGGTTTTGTGAAAGAGGGTCATGTGGGCTTCGAACCCAAACGACTCGGCTATACGGGCCGTGTTGCGCACGATACGCGAGGTATGTACGCCCGATGCCATCAAACAGGTCGCATATTCCGTAAGAAATTGCGATACCGATTTCAGTTCTTCGTGTACGTTGTTCACCTTATTTGTAGTATTGACCAATGTTTCAGCGTGCAAAGATAGTGAAAGGTGAGCGCAGAATAAAATATCGAAACTTGTTTCAGATATTTTTTATGCCGAACCGACTCCTATCTTCTGGAAAGATAGTGAAAGGCGAGAGCAGTGGCAAATGGAAAACGAAGTTTTCGACATCTGGCAGGGCCGAGCCGCCTCCTTTCTTCTGAAAAGATAGCGATTGAAAAGAGAAAACCGATAGCCGGGGCATGGTGGCCGCATCGACTATCGGCTTACAGGGTCGGGGGGAATCGTTCAGGCGAACGATTTATTCGCCCCAAACGCTCTTCGCAATATTTTTCATCGTTACGATTTTGCTCCACATCATCTGCTCCGTGATGATGCTGTTGCCCTCGTTGTCGCGGAAGTCGCCCTGGCTGCTCAGGTGGAGCGACTCGAGCGGGAGCAGACGAGCTGCATTTTCGATGTGCAGCGTGATGCTGCTGGTCGATATGGGTTGCAGGCTCGAGGTCGAAATCAATCCCAGAATCACCTCTTTGCCCTGGCAGTAGTTGAGCATGGAGAGGTCGATGTTCTCGTTTTCGCGGTCGCCAAAGTCGAACGCAATGGCATCGGCCCGGGTCGAGAGCAGCAACTCGGCCGTCTTCTCCTTGTCGCCTATGCGCCACCATTTTTCGTGGAACTGCAGCGAGATGCACATGTCGTCGGGTTTCTGGGCCAGACAGGCCTCGGTGAGTTTGGCCGAGGTAGCCACCAGCGAAAGCAGGTCGATGTGTGCGGCCTGGGCCACCTGCTCGAGGTCGCTGTTACCGGCCAGATTCCAGACATAGTCGCTCAGTTGCAGGAATCGGCAGCCCATGTCGTAGAACTCGCTGATGACCGTCTGGTAGGTTTGGGCAATGTCGTGCACGAGCAGATCCATATCGGGGTAGTAGCGCCCGGTATTGTAGCGGTTCTCGGGGCGGAGCAGCTCGGCCAGCAGCGTAGCAGGCGAGGGGAGCAGCACCTTGGCATACATGTCGCCCCCGATGATTCCCGTCAGGTAGGTGAAGCGCTGGGTCACCTTCGGCGTGGAGGGGTAGGCGTTGTCGAATCCGATTTTGCCCGAGATAACCGACTCCTTCACCTCTTCGGGTTGGGCCGGTTCCTGTTTCGAGATATTCTCGAGGTGGTGGAAAAAGTCGAGGTAGTTGGTCGATTTGTAGTCGCCGTCGGTTACACACTTCAGCCCTATCTCTTTGCACTTCTCGACAATGCGATAAATCTCTTTATCTTCGATTTCGTGCAGTTTGGCCGAACTCCATACCCCGTCGTGATACAGTTTGCGGGCTTCGACGAGGGGCTCGGAGTATACGAAGCTCCCCGTTATATCTACACTAAAAGGAATTTTTCTTGCCATAATCTTTTCTTTTTTAGTTAAATACTGAATGGCGGAATAGAACTGTCAACACAATGCCTATTCCTATTGCTCAAGCAAAAAATCTCTTTTTCTCGAAAAATTTTCTTTCGACTGGCCGCTCGGTCCACGGAGCCGGCAACAGCTGTTTTTGCGCAATCGGCAGGTCTTCTGACTTGTCTCCCTCTCAGACGCCTTCCCAATCGAGTCTGGATTAGTGGCATTGCAGTGTTTGTCTGAAATCTCATACGAAACTCACAGCAGCGGGCCTGTTCGGGATTTGCACCCGATTCCCTTTTCATTGCCTCGGCCGAATCGGGCGGGGCAAACCGATTACGGGGGACAAAGTTATATCCTTTGTCCTAATTTCACAATGTTTTTCTAAAAAAATCTTATACAAAAGAATCTGTTTCTTCTGTATCCCACTGATGATTAGCTGTTTATTTATATCCGAAAATATCGGAAATGATTCGAGGTATATCGGTGTTGTCGACGGTCCCGCCAAACTTTTCGGCACCCACCCCTATGGCATAGAGGGGCACATAGCCCGCCGTGTGCGAGCCGCAGGCCCAGGCGATGCGGGCTATCTCGTTGATAATTTGTTTCGCCGTTTCGGTCATCGGTTCGTTGGCCTCGTAGAGCGACTGTACCAATGTGTCCGAGGGGTTGAGCAAGGTCTTCTTGTATACCCGTTTGAGGCGAGCCTCCTGTTCGGTCGTAAGGGAGAGGTGCGACCAGAAGCCGAAGGCCTGCGACAGGGCCGCTTTCACACTCTCCCACGAGACCGGTTTGCCGGCCTGGCGCCAGTCGGCAATCTGCCGGGTGAAGGCCGAGCCGCTCATCATCTGGTACTGGAGTGCCTGCAGGTTGAGGGCATATTCGCCCGTGCCCAGCACCACGCCGCCCGTTTCGTGGTCGGCCGTAACGACGATAAGGGTTTCGTCGGGATGTGCCCGGTAAAAGTCGCAGGCAATCTGTACCGACTCCTCCAGGTCCTTCACCTCGCGCAGGTCGGTCGCTCCGTCGCGCGTGTGTCCCGCCCAATCTATCTGAGCACCCTCGATCATCAGGAAGAACCCCCGCTCGTTGCGCGACAGGAAATCCACGGCGCAGCGGGTGAGGTCGGCCAGCCGCATGTCGCCGGGCCGGCGGTCTATGGCATAAGTGATGTTCTGCTCGGGAAAGAGCACCATCTTCCCGGCCTTCTGGGCCTTGCGTTGGTAATCGTCTATGTCGGTAGCCAGCGCATATCCCCGCTTGGGCAGCAGGTCGTAGAGCGACTCCTTGCCGGGGAGCGACGGTTGCTTGAACCGGTTGCCGGCGTAGAAGTCGAACCCCGTCGCCAGCAAGTCGAGCCCCACCTCGTAGCGGTTGTTGCGGTTCACCTGGTGGGCATAAAAGGCCCCCGGTGTGGCATCGTCTATCTCGCTGCTGGTCACGATACCCACGGCAGCCCCCTGCCGTTGAGCCTTCACGGCTATGCTGTATACCGGTACACTGTCGGCATCGACCCCCACCATCTTGTTTCGGGTCTTCACTCCGCAAGCCAGAGCCGTACCTGCCGCAGCCGAGTCGGTAATGCCGCTGTTGGCCGAGCCGGTATTCACGAAAGCCGAGTGGGGAAATTGCGAGAAGAGCAGCCGCTCCGGCCCTTGCCGGCCGGCCAGTTCGCCATAAAAGAGTTCGGTGGCATTCACCTCGTTCACGCCCATGCCGTCGCCGATGATGTAAAACACATACTTGGGCCCGGCAGCCTGTGCCGCCCACACGGTGGCTATCGCCAGCCCCAGGAGCAGGGGGAACCATCTTCTTGTCATATCTGTCGCGTTTATGGGTGGAGGTTGCAGATGCCCCCGCCCGTTTCACTCAAGCAAAAGTAGCGAAAGCCCCCGTCTCCCGCTCTGCCGATTCTGTGAAATCTCTGTGACAATGGTGTTTCAAATTCTTGTACCTGCCGTGGCATTCAAGTGTCGTTGGTAGCTCGTGTCATTCCGCACTCGACGCGGAATCCAGTTTGTCGGGAATTACCCTTTGTTCCTTGTTCAGTGGACCCCGCATCGGGGGGGGCGGGGTGACATCCTTGTCATACCGCGCTGCGACGCGGTATCCAGAGGACATCGGGGGCGGGGCTGTCGAATACAGAAAGAGCCATGCCTATACCGGCATGGCTCTTTTATTAAGGAATAGAATTTGCAATCGCTTAATCCTCGATGGCAGCTTGTGCGGCAGCTACGCGGGCGATGGGCACGCGGTAGGGGCTGCACGATACGTAGTTCATGCCCAGTTTGGCGCAGAACTTAACCGACGAGGGTTCGCCACCGTGCTCACCGCAGATACCTACCTTGAGGGTCGGTTTGGTCGAACGGCCTTTCTCTACACCCATGCGGACGAGTTGGCCCACGCCTTTCTGGTCGAGAACTTCGAATGGGTCGGTTTTGAGGATACCTTTCTCTTTGTAGATCTTGAGGAACTTGCCGGCATCGTCGCGCGAGTAACCGAAGGTCATCTGCGTGAGGTCGTTCGTACCGAACGAGAAGAAGTCGGCTACCTCGGCAATCTGGTCGGCCGTAACGGCGGCACGGGGTACCTCGATCATCGTACCTACCTTGTAGGCTACCGTATCGCCGCGCTCTTCGAATACTTGAGCAGCTACGCGGTTGATGACATCGGCCTGCATTCTCAACTCCTCAACCACACCTACGAGGGGTACCATGATTTCGGGGTGAACGTCGATACCGCGGGCTTTCACGTTGAGGGCGGCCTCGATGATGGCGCGGGCCTGCATCTCGGTGATTTCGGGATAGGTGCAACCCAGACGGCAGCCACGGTGTCCCAGCATGGGGTTGAACTCGGCCAGCGAGTCGCAGGCGAGTTTTACCTCTTCGATGCTCATGCCCATCTCTTCGGCCAGTTCTTTCTGCGTAGCGAGTTGATGGGGTACGAACTCGTGCAAGGGGGGATCGAGCAGACGAATCGTTACGCCCAGACCGTCCATGGCTTCAAAGATGCCTTCGAAGTCGCTGCGTTGCATGGGCAACAGTTTGTCGAGGGCGTGGCGACGGCCTTCTTCATCTTTCGAGAGAATCATTTCGCGCATGGCTTTGATGCGGTCGCCTTCGAAGAACATGTGCTCGGTACGGCACAGACCGATACCGCGGGCACCGAACTTGCGGGCTACGGCGGCATCGCGCGGCGTATCGGCGTTGGTGCGAACGTCTACTTTGGTATATTTGTCGGCCAGGTTCATGATGGCAGCAAAGTCGCCGCTCATGTCGGCATCGACGGTGGGAACTTGTCCGTCGTATACTTCGCCGGTCGAACCGTTCAACGAAATCCAGTCGCCCTCTTTGTATACCTTGCCGGCCATCTCTACGGTGCGGGCCTTGTAGTCGACCTTGATTTCGCCGGCACCCGATACGCAGCATTTACCCATACCGCGGGCCACAACGGCAGCGTGCGAGGTCATACCACCGCGGGCGGTGAGGATACCTTGAGCCACGTTCATACCGCGCAGGTCTTCGGGCGAGGTTTCGATACGGACCATGATTACTTTTTTACGTTTCTCGGCCCAGGCTTCGGCGTCGTCGGCAAAGAATACGATTTGGCCGGTAGCGGCACCCGGCGATGCGGGCAGACCCTTGGCAACGACTTTCACGCGTTTTACGGCGTCTTTGTCGAATACGGGGTGCAGCAGTTCGTCGAGTTTCTGGGCCTCCATACGTTTCAGAGCGGTCTTCTCGTCGATGATGCCGGCACGGAGCATGTCCATGGCGATTTTTACCATGGCGGCACCGGTGCGTTTGCCGTTACGGGTTTGGAGCAGCCACAGTTTGCCATCCTGGATGGTAAACTCGAGGTCTTGCATATCCTTGAAGTAGTCTTCGAGTTTCTGTTGGGTCTCGATGAGGTCTTTGGCGCACTCGGGCATCGACTCCTCGAGCGAGGGGTATTTGCTGGCACGCTCCTCTTCGCTGATGCCTTGCAGGGCAGCCCAGCGGCGAGAGCCTTCGAGGGTGATTTGTTGGGGTGTGCGTACACCGGCAACTACATCCTCGCCTTGTGCGTTGATGAGGTATTCGCCGTTGAAGATGTCTTCGCCGGTAGCGGCGTCGCGGGTGAAGGCTACACCGGTAGCCGACGTGTTGCCCATGTTGCCGAATACCATGGCCTGTACGTTCACGGCTGTACCCCACTCTTCGGGTATCTGGTTCATGCGGCGGTAGAGGATGGCGCGTTCGTTCATCCAGCTATCGAATACGGCGCAGATGGCACCCCACAGTTGCTCCCAGGGCGAGGTGGGGAAGTCTTTGCCGGTGTTCTCCTTGACAGCGGCTTTGAAGAGGCGAACCAGCTCTTTGAGGTCTTCGACCTGCAACTCGGTATCGCTCTTGATGCCTTTGGCCTCTTTTACCTTGTCCATCACCTCTTCGAAGGGGTCGATGTCTTCTTTGGTCTTGGGTTTCATGCCCAGTACCACGTCGCCATACATCTGTACGAAACGACGGTACGAGTCCCAGGCGAAACGGGGATTGCCCGATTTCTTGGCGATGGCCTCTACGGCTTCGTCGTTCATACCCAGGTTGAGCACGGTGTCCATCATACCCGGCATGGAGACGCGGGCACCCGAACGAACCGATACCAACAGCGGGTTGGTAGCGTCGCCGAACTTCGTGCCGGTGAGGCTTTCGATGTGGGCGATGGCTTGCTCTACGTCGTTCTGGATCTCCTTAACGACGGCTTCGCGCCCTTGTTGAGTATATGTAGTACAAACCTCGGTGGTGATGGTGAATCCCGGGGGTACAGGAACACCGATGAGATTCATCTCTGCCAAGTTGGCGCCTTTGCCACCCAGCAGGTTTTTCATGTCGGCACGGCCTTCTGCTTTACCGTTGCCAAAAGTATAAACTCTTTTCATAGATAAATAAGTATATGATATTTATATAATTGTTTTCGTGTCCGGCTTCATGACCCGATTGGTAAACCGGCATAAAACATTATGCAAAAATATAGGATTCGCGCAAACAACAAAAATATTTCGCTACAAATTTTAACGCTATCTATTTTTTATTTGTATTCCGGTCTCGAGCAGAAGGACCGAAAGGTAGAAGGGGTGTGATATGTCATGTTTTTTAACAGATTTGGAGCCGGGTTTTTCAAGCCGTTTTGTTACGGTGCGGACCCTTTCTCGAATGAGTTTCGGGCGGGGGAATGTGTATTGGTTCGCGCCTGCCAGGGGGGAGGAGCATCGTCGGGTCGTTGCCGGTTACCTGCCGCTCCCCCCCCTCTTTCCCGTGGTGGAGTCAGTTGTTGAAGTTCAACGGGCCGGGGCCCGGGCAGAGTCTGAACTCTTCGGGTGTCGCTCCCTTGAGTTTCTTGAACAGGTTGCAGAAGGCCTGCCCCGTGGGGAAGCCCACCTCCCGGGCTACGTCGGTCACGCTTCGGGTATCCTGTTTCAATAGCTGTTCGGCCCGGGCAATCTGTTTCAACCTGACATAGTCGTCGGTACATTTGCCGGTTTCGTGGCGCAGCAGGTCGTTGAAGTAGTCGGGCGAGCAACCCAGTGTTCCGGCCAGGGTGGCCGCGGTGGGCAACGGTTGGCAGCGGGCCCGGCCCGACCGGAAGAAGTCGTCGACGTACCGGTCGGCCCGGTCGACCAGCCGCAGGTTGGCATCGTGCCGCAAGATAAACTGCCGGCGGTAGAAGCGGGTAATGTAGTCGAGCAGCAACTTGATTCTCCCGGCCAGAATGGTGTAGCTGTATTCGTCGATACCCCAGTTCAGCTCCTCCTCGATTTCGTCCATCTCCCGTTCCAGAAGGGTCTGCTCTCGTTGAGAGAGGTGCAGGCACTCATCCACCTGGTATCTGAAAAAGGAGTAACGACAGGCGTCGTCTTTAGCCCGCAACGGGTCGATGACCGAGGCCTGAAAGCAGAGCAGCCTCCCTTCGGCCTTACCGGATTCGCATCGCCAGAACTCCCGGGCTATGGGTTGTCCCGGTTGCAGGGATACGAGTATCCCGTCGCCGAAGTCGCACTTGCTTTGCCCGAAGGTCGAGGGGCAACAGCCGCCCTCCTCTTTCAGCCATACGGTATAGAACCCGAATCGGGAGAGGTCGGGCCGGTCGGTTGTCTCGGACAATCGGATGACACTCACCAGCGGGTTGGCCGTTTGGGCCGACAACAACTGGTTGCACCGGGCGATTGTCTGTATACTCAATGAAGTCATTTCAGTTTGTTGTATTCGTCGTCGGTGACGGGCTCGAGCCATTCGTTCGAAGCCGACTCGCCCGGGATTTCGAATGCCAGGTGGGCAAACCAGCTGTCGGCGGCTGCTCCGTGCCAGTGTTTGACGTTGGCCGGGATGTGGATAACCGTGCCGGGCAGAATCTCTATGGCCGGTTTACCCTCCTCTTGATACCAACCGCGGCCGGCTACGCCGATGAGCATCTGACCGCCGCCGCTGGTGGCCCGGTGAATGTGCCAGTTGTTGCGGCAGCCGGGCTCGAAGGTGACGTTCGACACAATCACCTGTTCGCGCGAGATGGGGGCAAGGTAGCTGTTCCCGACGAAGTATCGGGCATAGGCCGTATTGGGCTCGCCGATGGGGAAAATCATCTCTTTCTGGAATGCGGCCTTGGCATCCTCGCCGGTCGTATCGTCGGCCCATACCTCTTTGGCCAGACGGAAAGCGGCCCAGGCCTTCGGCCATCCGGCATAGAAGCTGATGTGAGTGATGATTTCGGCTATCTCGGTGCGGGTGATTCCGTTCTTCCGGGCCGTTTGCAGGTGGTACGTGAGCGAGCTGTCGGTAATGCCCTGGCTGATGAGCGAGGTGATGGTAACCAGGCTGCGGTCGCGCAGTCCCAGGCGGTCGGTGCGGCTCCAGACCTCGCCGAAGAGTACGTCGTCGTTAAGCTCCGCGAATTTGGGGGCAAACTCCCCGAGCTGGTCGCGGCCAGCCGTTTGTTTCGTGTT
The DNA here is from genome assembly GCA_902471075.1 of uncultured Barnesiella sp. GTDB lineage: Bacteria > Bacteroidota > Bacteroidia > Bacteroidales > Barnesiellaceae > Barnesiella. The sequence goes on from CABRIW010000003.1 coordinate 163,531, forward strand.
TTCTTGTGCCATAATTGTTATACCATTATTAAATACCCATATTGCGACAAGCGCAAAGATTACTCTTTTTTTCATACCTTATCTGTTTTTATGGTTTCGATTTTTTTCTGGTACAAAATTAGTCGACGGGTAGGGGACCTCCTGTATACGATTTACGGATGTTTCTACCCGAACCGCGGATTTTCGCTCCCGGCTCTGCTTTTCCCTCAACTCTATATTTATAATATAAAGGTGGTTAGGAGCTTCTCGAACAAAATCTTGTATACCGATTACGGATAGTTGTACCCGAATCATGGATACGACGGCCGAGGCACGGAAATGTCGAATTATAATAGTATATTTGCCGTAACGATTAAATTTTGCAATATGGAAGAGTGGATAAAACTGGATAGTGTAGACAAGTACAACAAGATTTTCGGCTTGGAGACTCTGCATCCGATGGTGGCGGTAATCGACTTGTCGCAAGCTACCCAATGGCCCGAGCACCTCAGAATCAACTACGGCATATATGCGCTGTTCTTGAAAGAGACGAAATGCGGCGATATTACCTACGGCCGTCAGCCCTACGATTACGGCGAGGGTACCATCGTCTGCTTTGCGCCCGGTCAGGCGGCTGCGGTCGATATGCTCAAAGACACTCGTCCCAAGGCTCACGGGCTGCTCTTCCACCCCGATTTCATTCGGGGTACCATGCTGGGGCAGGAGATCAAGAAGTATTCGTTCTTCTCGTACGAGACGCGCGAGGCGCTGCACCTCTCCGAGAGCGAGCGCGACACCATCATGGATTGCCTGCAGAAGATCGATGCCGAACTGCGGCACAACATCGACAAGCACAGCCGCCGGCTCATCACGGCCAACATAGGGCTGTTGCTCGACTACTGCATGCGTTTCTACGAACGGCAGTTTACCACACGCGAGTTGCCCAACAAGGATATTATCGTGCGCTTCGAGCGGTTGCTCGACGAGTATTTCGACAGCAAGGCCCCGCAGGAGATAGGATTGCCCACCGTGAAATATTTTGCCGAGAAGGTGTGCCTCTCGCCCAACTATTTCGGCGATATGATTCGCAAGCAGACGGGGGTAACCGTGTCGGAACATATCCAAAAGAAATTGATAGCCCGGGCCAAGGAGCTGCTGCTCTCTACCTCGAAGTCGATGAGCGAGATTGCATACAGCCTGGGGTTCCAGTATCCCCAGCACATGAGCCGCATGTTCAAGCGGGTGGTGGGCTGCACTCCCAACGAGTTCCGTCTGCGCGAGTGACCTCTGTGCATGGTCTACAGAAAAGCGTGGGTTTCCCTTTACCTCTGCGCTCACCTTTTTGTATCTTTGTTGCACGAAGATAGGATGCGTCTCAGTATAAAAATCAAGCAAGCTTGTTTTTCTACCTTCGACTTTCACTATCTTTAGATAAGACAGGATGCGGTTCGGGAGAAAAAATATTCGAAACAAGTTTCTATATTTTATTCTCCTCTCACCTTTCACTATCTTTGAAGAAGATAGGGGGCGGCTCGGTATAGCCAAACTGTGTTTTCGGTTTGTCTCTCCTCTCACCTTTCACTATCTTTGCAACTCAATAAAAAGCCGTCACAAAGACTCGATTATGGAAAAGACACTCTATACCCCATTCGACCGGATCATGTATATCATGGCCAAGCCGGTGGGATCGATTTGCAACCTGGCTTGTACCTATTGCTACTATACCGAAAAGGCTAAACTCTATCACGATACGCCCCGCCACATCATGAGCGAGAGTTTGCTCGAGAAGTTTATCAAGGAGTATATCGAGAGCCAGGCGAGCGACCACATACTCTTCACCTGGCACGGCGGCGAGACGCTGATGCGCCCGCTCGACTTCTACCAAAAGGTGGTGAAGCTGCAGGCGCAGTATGGCCGGGGCCGTGTCATCGAGAACAGCATACAGACCAACGGCACGCTGCTGACCGACAGTTGGTGCCGGTTCTTCAAAGAGAACAACTGGCTGGTGGGGGTGAGTATCGACGGCCCGCAGGAGTTTCACGACGAATACCGCCTTACGAAACAGGGACGACCTACCTTCGTAAAGGTGATGCAGGGCATCAACCTGCTCAACAAGCACGGGGTGGAGTGGAATGCCCTGGCTGTGGTCAACGACTTCAACGCCGATTATCCGCTCGACTTCTACCACTTTTTCAAGGATATTCACTGCAAGTATATCCAGTTTACCCCTATCGTCGAGCGCATCAATCCACACGCCGACGGCCGCCATCTGGCTGCTCCCGACGAGGAGACGCGCGACGGGGTGACCGACTTCTCGGTCTCGCCCGAACAGTGGGGCGAATTTCTCTGCACCCTCTTCGACGAATGGGTGCGCAACGACGTGGGCGAATACTTCGTGCAACTGTTCGATGCCACGCTGGCCAACTGGGCGGGGGTGATGCCGGGCATCTGCTCCATGGCCGAGACTTGCGGCCATGCCGGCGTGATGGAGTTCAACGGCGACGTGTACAGTTGCGACCACTTTGTCTTCCCCGAATACAAGTTGGGGAATATCTACACCCAGTCGCTCATCGAGATGATGAATAGTCCGCGGCAAATTGCCTTCGGGCAGAACAAGCGCGACGGCCTTCCTGCCCAATGCAAAGCGTGCGACTACCTGTTTGCCTGCCACGGCGAGTGCCCCAAAAACCGGTTTGCCCGCACCGCTACCGGCGAGCCGGGTCTGAACTACCTGTGTGCCGGGTATCACCGCTTTTTCGAGCATGTGGCTCCCTATATGGATTTTATGAAACGTGAGCTCGACAACCAGCGACCGCCAGCCAATGTGATGCAGTGGATTCGCGAGAACGAGAAGAACGAGAAGCGACACTAACGATCCTGCCATAAACAAAGCCCCGAAGTACTGAAGACCAGACTCCGGGGCTTGTTCTATTTTCGTGATTCTGTTTCGCGATACTCTCCTACTCCTCCTTACGCTCCAGCAGCACCACATTCTCTACGTGGTGGGTGTGGGGGAACATGTCGACCGGCTGCACACGCGCCACGCGATACTTGGCATCGAGCAGCGACAGGTCGCGTGCCTGCGTGGCGGGATTGCAACTGACATAGACGATGCGACGCGGCTCGGCAAAGAGTATGGTCTTGATTACATCGTCGTGCATGCCGGCACGGGGCGGGTCGGTGATGATGACATCGGGGCGGCCGTGCTCACCGATAAACTCCTCGGTGAGAATATCTTTCATATCGCCGGCATAGAACAGCGTGTTGTCGAGGCCGTTGATGCGGGCATTCTCCTTGGCATCCTCGATGGCCTCGGGCACATACTCGATGCCGATAACCTTGCGCGACTGCCGGGCCACGAAGTTGGCAATGGTACCCGTGCCGGTGTAGAGGTCGTAGACCAGTTCGCCGCCGGTGAGGCCGGCAAACTCGCGAGCCACCTTGTAGAGCTCGTAGGCCTGCTCCGAGTTGGTCTGGTAGAACGACTTGGGGCCAATCTTGAAGCGCAGCCCCTCCATGCTCTCCCAAATATAGTCGCGCCCGCGATAGAGGTGCACCTCCTGGTCGGTGATGGTATCGTTGGGTTTCTGGTTGACGATATAGAGGAGCGAGGTAATCTGGGGAAACTCGTCGGCCACATGCTGCATCATCGCCTCGATACGCTCCCGGTCGGGCTCGAAGAAGACGACGATAAGCATGATTTCGCCCGTCGAGGCGGTGCGCACGATGATATTGCGCATGAGTCCCGTCTGCTCGCGCAGGTCGAAGAAGGGATAATTGTGGTCGATGGCAAACTGCCGTATCGAGAGGCGTATGCGGTTGGAGATGTCGTCCTGAAGCCAGCACTTCTTGATGTCGAGCACCTTGTCGAACATGCCCGGTATGTGGAACCCCAACGCGTTGCGGCTGTCGAACTCCTGGGCCGACTGCAACTGCTCATAGGTGAGCCACGACCGATTCGAGAACGAGAACTCGAGCTTGTTGCGGTAGAACTGCTGCTTGGCCGACCCCTTCGTGGGCAACACCTCGGGCAAGGGAATCTTGCCGATGCGGGTGAGGTTGTCCTCGACCTGCTGCCGCTTGAACTGCAACTGGAAGTCGTAGGTCACATGTTGCCACTTGCAGCCACCGCACACCCCGAAGTGTTCGCAAAAAGGCTGCACCCGCAGCGGCGAATAGCTGTGAAATTTCACAATACGCGCCTCGGCATAGCTGTGCTTCTTGCGCGTCACCTGTAAATCGACTACATCGCCCGGAGCGGCAAAGGGTACAAACACCACCAGGTCGTTCACCCGTGCCAAAGCCTTTCCTTCGGCAGCCACACCGGTTATCTCAATCTGCTCCAGCAAGGGGAGCTCTTTCTTCTTTCGTGCCAAAACAAATAATTAAATGTGAATAATGATGGTGCAAAGATAGTGAAAGGTGAGAGGAGAATAAAATATAGAAACTGGTTTCGAATATTTTTTCTCCCGAACCGCATCCTGTCTTATCTAAAGATAGCGAAAGTCGAAGGTAGAAAAACAAGCTTGCTTGATTTTTATACTGAGACGCATCCTATCTTCGTGCAACAAAGATAGTGAAAGGTGAGAGTAGAGGCAAATAGAAAACGTGGTTTTCAGCTTTGACTATGTCGAGCCGACTCCTTATTCTACAAATATAGTGAAAGGAGAGAGGTGGAAAAGCAAGTTTGTTTGATTTTTCTCAATTGATTAAATATCATCCAACTGGAGCTGTTTTCAGTTTGAAGGGTCTCAATATCCTTTTTGGAGAATCAATTATCCGCAGAATATTTTTACGAAGTTTGATATATTTTGTATATCTTTGTACTTGCATAATTATCCTCTTGAGGGAGGGAATTGTAACAAGAAAGAGAGAAATAAATGAAATATGCATTGGTGACAGGCGGATCCCGAGGTATAGGTCGTGCTATATGTTTGGAATTGGCCCGAAGGGGAGTGCCTGTAATTATAAATTATCAGACGAGCAAAGAGTCTGCCGAACATGTAAAATCGCTGGTTGAGGCCGAAGGTGTGTCGGCCGAACTCGTCTCTTTTGATGTCAGCAACAAGGCCGACGTAGATAAGGCCATAGATCAATGGGAGGCACAGCATCCCGACGATTACATAGCCTATTTGGTAAACAACGCGGGCATCCGGAAAGACAACATGATGTTTATGATGCCCGAGCAGGATTGGCGTCGGGTAATTGATGTCAGTCTGAACGGCTTTTTTTATGTCACACAGCGGCTTTTACCTCAAATGATGATGCGCAAGCGTGGAGGAAGAATCGTGAATATCGCTTCTTTATCGGGGCTGAAAGGTATGGCGGGACAGACCAATTACAGTGCAGCCAAAGCTGCTCTTATTGGAGCGACGAAAGCATTGGCTCAGGAAGTGGCTGTACGTAATGTGACGGTTAATGCCGTTGCTCCCGGCTTTATAGAGACCGATATGACCAAAGATCTTCCGGAAGATCAGTTGAAGAATCTGGTACCGATGCGCCGGTTTGGAAAGCCTGAAGAGGTTGCTTCGTTGGTCTGTTTCCTTTTATCGGATGAAGCAAGCTACATTACAGGTGATGTCATTTCAATCAATGGAGGATTATACACATAAAAATGGAAAGAAGAGTTGTAATAACCGGCATGGGCATTTGGTCGTGCCTGGGTACAGATATAGAGACAGTTAAAGAATCGCTTTATCAGGGTAAATCGGGAATCGGACTGGATCAGGACCGTTTGAGCTACGGCTATCGTTCGGGCCTGATGGGAATCGTAGCGAAGCCCGTGATTACCAAGAAAGATCTCGACCGTCATATTCGCGCAGGAATGTCGGAAGAAGCGGAGTATGCTTTCATGGCCAGTCGTCAGGCGTTTGATATGGCACAGATAGATAGCGAGTATCTGCAGCAAAACGAGGTGGGTTGTATTTTTGGCAATGATTCGTCGGCCAAGCCTGTGGTAGAGTCGGCTAAAATTATGGACGAAAAGCACGATACTGAGATGCTGGGATATGGATTGGTATTCCAGTCGATGAATTCTACGGTGAATATGAACCTCTGTACGATTTTTCATTTACGAGGAATCAATTTCACCATCAGTGCGGCATGTGCCAGTGGTAGTCATTCGATAGGCATGGGTTACATGCTGATAAAGCAAGGCTTGCAGGATGTCGTGTTGTGTGGTGGTGCACAAGAGACGAATTATTATTCGATGGCTTCGTTTGATGCTCTCCGTGCCTTTTCTGTCCGTATGGATGAGCCTGCCAAGGCAAGTCGTCCGTTCGATAAGGATCGCGATGGATTGATACCGAGTGGCGGTGCGGCAGCGCTTGTACTCGAGGAGTACGAGCATGCAAAAGCCCGAGGTGCAAATATTTTGTGCGAAGTCGTGGGTTACGGGTTCTCCAGTAATGGCACGGGCATTTCACAGCCGAGCGACGAAGGTTGTGAAATAGCCATGTCGCGAGCCATGAAGGATGCCGGAGTTACCCCCGACGACATCGATTATATCAATGCACATGCCACGTCGACCCCGCAGGGCGACATGTACGAAGCCAAGGCATTGACCCGATTGTTTGAAGGTACTCATGCGTTGATCAGTTCCACCAAGTCGATGACCGGGCATGAATGTTGGATGGCAGGAGCAAGCGAAATCGTCTATTCGATAATCATGATGCGAAATAATTTTGTGGCACCCAATATCAATTTGGAGCACCCTGATGAATATGCCGAGAAATTGAATTTGGCAGTAAAGACGGTCGATACTCCGTTGGATGTTATTTTAAGCAATAGCTTCGGCTTTGGAGGGACGAACAGTGCTCTTGTTATTCGGGCTATAAGAGAATAGAGAATAAAGTGTAACTAAAAAAACGAATTGACTATGAAGAGAATTGTTTTTGCGCTGGTATTGGTTCTGGGTGTTGTTTCCCTGAATGCGGCAAATCCGGTGAGATTGGTCAAAGGTGATGTTTCTGTTTTCCAACAAGAAGTTGTTGCCAACGTCATCATTGATGACCATACGACAAAGATCGATCGGACAAATCAGACAGCCGACATATACTATGGTAATAAAAGCCAGGCCGAGTATGACAAGTTTGTAGACGATGTGGACCGGGGACATGCCAGTTTTATCACCTATTTTAATGAGAAAAAGATCGGTAAGACTAAACTTACCATGGCCAGCCAATCGGAGTATGCCCAATATACACTGAAGGTCGATGTATCTTTGATGAATGTCGGAAATGGCGGCGGTGTGGTATGGATATTCAACCGCAAATCGGGAGGCGCCTTGATAAACGGGACCATGCACCTGATTGACAATGCAACCGGCGAAGAGGTTTGTACGTTTGAATTTGAACGAGTAAAGGGATTGATGGGCCCTATATTTAGAGCTCGGGTAATCAGTGTATATCGGTATCTTGCCGATGGACTTCTTGATGCAATACAATAATGAAACTTTCACCGACTTTATCTAAAGCATATACAAGCGAGCGACTTTCGGCTCACGAAGCCCAATTCAGGGCACAGCTTATAGCTTGGGGCCCGGCTGTATTTCAGGTGTCACGTATTATGTTGAAATATGGTATCTTGGAGATGTTGCGTGATAGTGAGGTCGGGTTGACCCGTGAAGAGATATGTAATCGTACCGGTTTGAGCGACTATGCCGTAAAATGCTTGTTGGAAGCATCGCTCGGCATAGGACTTGTTTTGGCCGATATGGATACGGATTGTTACAAGTTGGCCAAGACAGGATGGTTTTTGTTGATAGACCCGGCAACTCGTGTCGATATAGATTTTAACCAAGATGTCAATTACGAAGGGTGGTTCCGGTTGGAAGATTCTTTCCTTCAGGGAAAGCCCGAAGGCCTGTCTCATTTCGGTCAATGGCCTACCATCTATGAAGGTTTGTCGTCCTTGCCCAAGGAGGTGCAGAAGTCTTGGTTCGCCTTTGACCATTTTTATAGCGAACACTCGTTCGACGAGGCCCTAAGCATTGTCTTCGGTACCTATAGGCCTCGCCGGTTGTTCGATGTGGGAGGTAATACAGGCCGGTGGGCATTGCGTTGTGTCGATTATGACAAAGATGTAAGGGTTACCATTTTGGATCTTCCTCAGCAAATCGAGATGATGCAGGCTCAAGTTCAGGGCAACCCGGGAGCCGATCGTATTGACGGTTATGGCATAAACCTTCTGGATGAAAGCCAGCATTTCCCGTCGGACAGGAATGTCGATGCTATTTGGATGAGCCAGTTCCTGGATTGCTTCGGTATGGACGAGATTGTAAGCATTCTGAACCGGGCCCGAGAAGTGATGACAGCCGAGACAAGAGTATATATTATGGAGACTCTGTGGGATCGGCAGAAATATGTACCGGCGGCATTGGCTTTGACCATGACCTCGTTGTATTTTGCGGCTATGGCTAATGGCAACAGCAAGATGTATAATACCGAAGATTTGCAGTCGTGTATCGAGAAGGCCGGGCTCCGGGTCGAGCATATTTATGATGGTCTCGGCCATGGCCATAGCATTTTAGTGTGTAAACTTAAATAATTGATTTATATGACAAGAACAGAGATTGAAGAGGAAGTGCGTAATTTCCTTATTGAAGAATTGGAGATAGACGAGGATAAGATTTTGCCCGATGCCAAACTGAAAGAGGATATGGGCATCGATTCTCTCGATTTTGTAGATATTGTAGTAATCGTAGACAAGCGGTTCGGCTTCAAGATTAAGCCGGAAGAGATGCAGGGAGTCGATACATTTAGTAAATTCTGTGATTATATAGAGCGTAGAGTCAATGGTTGATTGACTCGTGGTATCGGAGATGTCGGAATTTGAGCATAAAAATTGGAGTGGAACGACCGACGGGACCCCGTGGATGCAGAAAACATTGATACGGTGGTTCCGGCATACAACCTTACTGATTCCGTATTGGTGTATGGGTTGGATAGTCCCTTTCTATATGTTGTTCCGTCATAAAGGATATATAGCGAGTTACCGGTTTTATCGTCATAGATTTCATAAAAATCCGCTGAAGGCATTTGGCTGTGTTTATGCCAATCATTTCCGCTTTGGACAAGTTATCGTCGACCGTTTTGCAGCCTATGCCGGACATCGGTTCCATTTCGAGGTAGAGGGACAAAACCTGTTCGACGAACTGGAAAGTGCAGAAGAGAGTTTTTTGCAGTTGAGTTCGCATGTCGGAAACTACGAGTTGGCGGGATATTCGTTAAAGCCTCGGCACAAAGTGTTGCATGCACTTGTATTTGGAGGAGAGACCGAAACCGTCATGTCGTCGCGGGCTCAAATGTTTGCACAACATGGGGTGAAGATGGTGCCTGTATGTCGGGATATGTCGCATGTATTCGTTTTGAATGAAGCCTTGCGAGAGGGAAACATAGTGAGTATGCCCGGTGACCGAATCTTTGGGTCGCCACGAAGCATATCCTGCACGTTTTTGGGTGCTGTCGCCCAATTTCCCATGGGGCCTTTTGCCATGGCCGAGCAGCGGCACACTCCCGTATTAGCCATTTTTGTCATGAAAACGGGAATCAAGTCTTATAAAATCTATGTACGCAGATTGTCTGGAACGGATAAGCAGTCGCTCTGTCAGAGTTTTGCTACGGAATTGGAGAATATAGTTAAACAATACCCGACACAATGGTTCAACTTTTACGATTTCTGGACGTAGACCCTCAGGATATTCTGCCTCAGCGTCATCCCTTTATCATGATAGATCGGTTGACTCATTACGACGAGGTGGTAACAAGTACCAGTCTCTTGGTCTCTTCTCACAATATTTTTGTGGAGAAGGGCAGGATGTTGGCGACAGGATTGATCGAGAACATGGCGCAGACGTGTGCGGCAAGGCTCGGATATTTCAATCTGATCAGTGGGTTACCTGTAAAAATAGGTTTTATAGGAGCCATAAGTAACCTGCATATATGGCGCTGTCCTGCCGTGGGCGAGACGCTCGATACGACAATTCATGTTCAGGAAGAGGTCTTCGGCATGACCCTGGTCTCGGCCGAGACCCGGGTTGGAGAAGAGATTATCGCAAATGCTGAAATGAAAATAGCCATACAATGAAAAAACTTACAGAAACCATAGATATAAATATCCGTTTTAGCGAAGTCGATTCGATGGATGTGGTTTGGCACGGTTCGTATCCCCTGTATTTCGAGGATGCTCGCGAGGCATTTGGCAAGAAATACGGTTTGGGGTATATGGATATATTTAAGAATGGCTATTTCGCTCCTCTTGTTGAATTGAATTTTCAATACAAGAAACCACTTATCTATGGGATGCGTCCGATTATCACCATTACATATTGTCCGACGGATGCCGCAAAGATTGTATTTGATTATGAAATTCACGATTCGGCAGATGGAACGCTTATTGCCACGGGGCATTCGGTACAGGTTTTTACCGATATGAATTACCGATTGATGTGGTTTGCCCCTCCGTTTTTTGAAGAGTGGAAAAAACAATGGCTCGAGGAATGATTGTCAAATTGTCAGATTACATAGTGTCTCCACTTGCAATGGGTACGCAGGCCAATTACAAGTGCGTAAAGGAAGGGCAGACCAGACTTTGCACCTATACGGGGAAATGGAATCTGCCCGAGCCTTTTGTGGCTTCTATGATAGACGATGATCTCCTTGATGCGGCATGTGCCGAGTCGAATATTGCAGGGGAGTATACGAAATTTGAGCGGATGGCGATTCTTGCGGCCTCTCGTGCGTTGCAGAGAATCCCGATTCGACCTGCCGATAAGGAGGTCTTGTTTATTCTTTCCACAACGAAAGGAAATATCGGCATATTGGACGAGCGTTGGAGAGGGACATACCCTCCTTCTCGTGTGCTGTTGACGGAAACCGCAAAACAGATAACCCGGTGGTTTCATAATCCCAATACGCCTTTGGTGGTATGCAATGCCTGCATCTCTGGGCTGAGTGCTCAAGTCGAAGCCGTTAGAGCGTTGGAGTCGGGACTGTATCGTTATGTAGTAGTAATAGGTGCAGATGAGCTGTCACCCTTCATTGTGAGCGGATTCCAGTCGTTGAAGGCCCTTTCGGACAGCCGTTGCAGACCTTTTGATGAAGACCGTACCGGTTTGAATTTGGGTGAAGCTGCCGCCTGTATTGTATATGGATGTGCTGCGGAGGGCTCGGAAGAGGCTCGAGAGAGCTGGCATATAACGTGTAGCGCGGTTCGGAACGATGCGTTTCATACCTCGACCCCGTCCAAAACAGCCGAAGGGGCCTGTGCTGCATTAAAGCAGGTGTTGTCCGGGCAAAAGTTGTCGGAGCTTGCATTCGTAAATCTACATGGTACGGCGACCTTGTTTAATGATGAAATGGAGGCCGTAGCCCTTGATCGCATGGGATTGGGCTCTCTTCCGGCGAATGGATTGAAGGGATATTTCGGTCACACGTTGGGGGCTTCGGGGGTACTTGAGACTTTGATTTCGATGGAGGCTGTCGACGACCATACCATCCTTGCCACGAAAGGGTTCGAAGCGTTGGGAGTAAGTCGAAAGATCAATGTCTCGAACCGGCATAGACAGACCGATGGCAGGGCATTCCTGAAGATGATGGCCGGTTTTGGAGGTTGTAATGCGGCCCTGATTTTTGAGAAAGGGGAGGAGGTCTCTCCGAAACATCAGGCTGCACATCGGACCAGTTTCGATATAACCCATACGGTAAAAATCACACCGCGGGAAGTTGTTGTCGATGGGGTTCAATTGGCTGTGACAAGTGCTGGCATATCGATGTTGAAAGATTTGTACCATACCTGCGTCGGTGATTATCCGAAATTTTACAAAATGGATCCGTTGTGTAAATTGGGATTTATCGCATCGGAGCTATTGTTGGAGGCTGAGGCCAAAACCGAAGGTGTTGCGCGATTTTCGGGGTGCGACGACCGGGCGGTAGTCTTTGTCGGACGAAGCGCTTCATTGTGTGCCGATTGGCTTTATCAGCAGACTATTCAGCATGCCGACGATTATTTCCCGAGTCCCTCGGCATTCATTTATACGTTACCCAATATATTGACGGGCGAGATTGCCATCCGCAATCAATACCATGGCGAAACCTTATATTTGTCGCAGGATTCACCTCAGGCGGTAACCCGCTTGATGGAACAGGTGCTTTCCTCACCGGGTACGACAAGTGTGATAGGCGGTTGGATTGAAATTGCAAATACAGATGAATTTGAAGCTAATATATCAATTATAAGAAAATAATTATGGAAGAACTTATTCAAAGTCTGAAGCAACAAATCATAGAGGCATTAAATTTGGAAGATATTACGGTCGATGACATAGACAACGATGCCCCTCTTTTTGGGGATGGGCTCGGCCTTGACTCGATTGATGCGCTTGAACTGATTGTGTTGATGGAAAAAAAGTATGGCATAAAACTTAGCGACCCTACACAGGGAAAAGCTATTTTTAAATCGATCAATACGATGGCCGAGTATATAGCGGCTCATCGTACGAAATGATTCTTATTAGAGAAAGGTTGAATGAAAAATGCAGTGTACATAACGGGTGCTGGCATTATCTCGGCGATAGGAAACAATAAAGCCGAGGTAAAGCAGGCTTTGCTGGATGGACAGTCGGGTATTGGAGAGATTCGGATATTGCAATCGGTGCATCGGGAGTTGCCTTGTGGCGAAGTGAAACTCTCTGACGAGGAGTTGCTCGCGATGCTTGGCATCTCTTCGGATTCCCCGTATAATCGGACTGCACTGATGGGAATCGTCGCTATTCAAGAGGCAGTAAAGCAGGCTGGAGTACCTTTGGATGAGGCTTTCTTGCTATCGGGTACAACCGTGGGCGGAATGGATCGTACGGAACTCCATTTCCTGGATATGTTGGAACACGACGACAACCTCAATCTGTTATCTTCGCACGATGCAGGATCTACCACACGGTTTATGGCCGACTATTTCGGTATTCCGCAACAGCGTACGGCTACTGTTTCGACGGCCTGTTCGTCGGCTGCCAATGCCTTTATTGTGGGAGCCAATCTGATAAAGACCGGTAGAGCCGAGATTGTAATCGTGGGAGGTTGCGAGGCCCTCAGCCTGTTCCATCTGAACGGGTTTAACTCGTTGATGATTCTGGATACCGATCGTTGCCGCCCGTTTGATGATACGCGTAAAGGATTGAATTTGGGCGAAGGAGCCGCTTTTATGGTACTCGAGAGTGCGGCATCGGTTCAACGTCGGGGAGCTAAAGCCTTGGCGGTCTTGTCGGGATATGGCAATCGATGCGATGCTTTTCATCAAACGGCATCTTCGGCCGATGGCGAGGGGGCTTATCTGGCCATGACCGACGCTTTGACAATGGCCGGTCTTGCTCCCGATAAGATCGATTATATCAATGCTCACGGGACTGGTACGCCGAATAACGATTTAAGCGAAAGCAGGGCTTTGAAGCGTCTCTTTTCTCAGATCATGCCTCGGGTTTCGAGTACAAAGTCTTTTACCGGTCATACGACTTCGGCCTCGGGTGGTATCGAGATGGTCATCTGTTTACTGGCCTTGCTCGATGGCTTTGTCCCGGCCAACTTGGGATGGAAGAATCAAATGCCCGAAGGTATTACCCCCAGTCTGGGCGAAACCGATGTCGTGTTGAATCACGTGATGTGCAACAGTTTTGGCTTTGGAGGTAATGATTCGTCATTGGTTGTTTCGAGAGTCGGCTGTGAAGATGAAGCAAAATCGGAATATGCCCCCGAGCCTGTATCGATGGAGGTATTGGCGACGGTACGCTTTACACCCGACATGTCGGACAGAATCAAAGAGTTCATTAAACCCATGGAGGCGCGCCGTTTGGGCAAATTGCAAAAAGCAGCCTTGATTACATCGCTTTCTGCATTGCGTGAAGCGAACATGGAGTGCCCCGATGCCATTGTCGTGGGTACCTCGTATGGCATGCTGGAGAACAGCGAGAAATTCCTGATGCAACTCTGTCGCGATGGAGAGCAAGAGTTAAGCCCTACACTGTTTATGCAAAGCACGCACAATACGATTGCAGGTACCTTGGCCATTCATACCCATTGCCATGGATATAATATAACCTATACGCAATTGGGCGAACAACAGGTATTGGATCGTTGCATGCAAGATGTTGAAATGTTGATGCAGGAAGGGCAGATCAGTTATGCACTCATCGGGTATCACAACGAGGTTACTCCGGCCTTGCACGACATGATTCTGCGGTTGCGAGGCGAGGATGTGCCTGTGGGTGTCGACTCTGTTGCCATGGTGATACGAAAACGATAAATGTCATGTGGAGACTTTTGGTTTACTCTCTTCTGCAATCTGTTTTGCTGACTTCGGGGCAGGTGCTGCTGAAGTTTTCGTTGCAGAAAATGTTGCCATTCGGCTGGAACCGGGAGTTCTGGTGGTCGGTGTTTGGTAACTGGCAGTTTGCCGCCTGCGGATTATGTTTCGGGGCTGCTTCTCTGCTATGGATGTATATTTTGAAGAATTTCCCATTAAGTATGGCATACCCGATGGTCAGTCTCAGTTATGTGATAGCCATGTTTTTCGCCATACTGTTCTTTCATGAGACTATTCCGGTGCATCGGTGGATCGGGTGTGCATTGATTGTTGGCGGATGTCTGTTAATACTCAGGTAATGATGAAATTAGCAATAAGACAAATCTTTTTATTGGCATTGTTTGTCGGCCTTCCGGCCTGCTTGTCGGCACAGCGGGCTGTCGGTGCGGCCGAAAGCAAGCAAATGATTGACGAGGTATGTGCAACGGCGAGTAAGATGAATTCGTTGCGTTGCGATTTCAAGCAGGTCAAGAATCTGTCATTGTTGAAAACCGAAATGGTTTCCCAGGGTAAGATGTATTACAAGGGTGGTAAATTCCTGCGTTGGGAATATATATCGCCTTATACCTATACGTTTATCTTGAATAGAGATTCTGTGATATTGAAATCGAGTACGAAAACGGATGTCATCTCGGTAAGGTCGAGCAAATTGTTTCAGCAGATTGCTCGGATTATGATGAATAGTGTGACGGGCAAGAGTTTGTCCAATACCGAAGACTTCAGCGTGTCCATGTATCTGGTCGACGGGGCATGGATGGCACGTCTTACGCCCAGGCAGAAAGCCTTGTCTCAGTTCTTTAGCTGTATTCAATTATATATCGATCCGAAGATAAAAATGGTAAATAGGGTCGAACTCATCGAAAAGAGCGGAGATACTACCCGGATTACATTAACGAAGATAGAGAAAAATGTAGCGATAGACGATGCTGTCTTTTCAACGAAATAGAGCGATGAGTGCAGCCTTGCAGAGATTGCTGTTGATCTGTTGTCTCTTGTGGTGCTCGGGTACCATGCTGGCACAGAGTGTACAGCAATACCATATCGATATATCTTTGCCCAAGGGGGGACATTTGTCGGGTATCTGTCTCATTCGTATGGACAGTGTCACCGGCGATGGTGCGATGAGTGTAGTCAACGAGTTTGGTATCAAGGCCTATGATGCTGTATATTCGGGAAAGAAGCATAGCGTGAAGTTGAAAAATACGATGCCGGTCTTGAATAAATGGTACGTTCGTAGGGTAATAGCCAAGGATATGTCGGTTCTGTTCAATCCGAACAGGAAACTGCCCAGGCGTCGTGTCTTGGAGAGAAAAGACGACGGCTCGGTCTTGTTGTCGAATAAGCGGTTTAAAATCACATATAGTTTACGGCCCATAACAGCAGATGTTACAGAATAGTTTTTACAAAATAGTGAATATGGATTCCGGGCAACAAGATTGCACGGCAACGATTTGTCTGAATCGGGAGCATGAGATTTACAAGGCACACTTCCCGGGGCAGCCTGTTACGCCTGGCGTGTGCCAAATTCAGATTGTAACGGAGATATTGGCTTTACAGTTAAATGAGGATGTGTATTTGTCCGATATAAAGAATGTCAAATACATGGCGGTCATTTCTCCCGAAGAGGTTTCTGAATTGACGGTTGATATTCAGTTAAAAGCTCGCGAGCAGGACTCTTGTAAGGTAAGCGCTCTGTTCCGCAGTGGAGAACAGATATTTTCTAAGATGTCGATGACCTATCATGTGGTGCGTGATAATTCCAACATACAATAATGCAGGTACCATTTGTCAGGTGGTATCGGATGTGCAACGGTATACGCGCGACATCATTGTAGTAAATGATGGCTGTACCGACAGTACGGCTTCCTTGTTGTCCCAAATGGAGGTGACGGTAGTCGACTGCGGTGCTAACCGGGGAAAAGGATATGCGTTGAAAGCCGGGTTTCGAAAAGCACAAGAGCTGGGATTTGATTATGCGATAACGATCGATGCCGACGGTCAACATTTTGCCAGCGATATTCCCTGTTTTGCAGAGGCTCTGCTCCGGCATCCGGGTAGTTTGATTGTAGGAAGCCGTAATTTGTCGGAAGAGAATATGCCATCGGCCAATACCTTTGCCAATAAGTTTTCGAACTTTTGGTTCCGACTGCAAACGGGAATCAAATTGCCCGATACACAGACCGGTTATCGTTTGTATCCTTTGAAGAAGATGGGGAAACTGTGGTGGCTGACGTCTCGATACGAAGCAGAATTGGAGGCGTTGGTCTATGCGGCATGGCAGGGTATACCTATTGTCCCCATTGATGTGAAAGTTTACTATCCGCCGGTCGGACAACGGGTTTCTCATTTCCGTCCGGTGTACGATTTTGTACGCATCAGTTTGTTGAATACCCTTCTTTGTCTTCTGGCTGTTGTGTATGGTTATCCCTCAAAGTTTATAAGAGCGCTGTATGACTAAGTTTTTCTTGAAAATATTCGATATACTGATAGGACATCGGAAGGCCGTATATGTATCGACCTGCCTGGTTCTACTGGGTTGTGCCGCCTTGGCTCTTCGCATGCACTACGATGAAGATATTTCGGCATTTATTCCGTTGGATCGTCAGACTGCCAAGTATTCGGAAGTTTTTAATAATATGGGCGGTCAGAATAAGATTGCAGTCATATTTCGTGGAACAGACGATCTCTCGCTTCTGGAGGAGGCGATGGATGCCTTTGGCGAGTCTGTTGCTGAACGCGATACCTGTAAGCTGGTGCAGAATTTGCAGGTCCGTGTCGATGAAACGGTGATGATGGATATTTTACGGTCGGTCTGGAGCGTATATCCTCTGATGATGACCGATGCAGATTATCAGCATCTCGATTCGGTTATGGCTGCCGACCGTTACTTGGACGACCAGATGGCTCGGAACAGACAGATGCTGATGTTGCCGACGGGGAGCATCGTCGCTCAAAGTTTGCCATATGACCCTTTGCACATGAGTATAGGTGTCGCCAATCGTTTGCGCGATCTGAATATAAATAACGAGTACCAGATGGTCGATGGTTATCTGTTTAAGGATGGTGCCGGCATTGTATTGCTCGAGTCGCCGTTTGGCATTAGCGAATCCCGCAATAACCAGCAGCTACAAGACCTGTTGGATTCGTGTATCTTAGATGTACGTTCTGTTTATCCGTCGTTGTCGATGTCGGCTATCGGGGCACCTTTGATAGCTGTAACCAATGCCAATCAGATTAAGGCGGATAGTTATCTGGCCGTAGGTTTGGCGGTCGTGCTTATTCTTCTGATTTTATTTTATTCGTTCCGCAAGGTCGGCAATCTGCTTTGGATTGGAGTTTCCGTTTTTGCCGGTTGGTTGTTTGCTCTGGGGGTTATATCATTGATTCATGACAGCATCTCGTTGATTGTAATAGGTATAGGTTCTGTCATTATTGGCATTGCCGTTAATTATCCATTGCATTTTATCGATCATCTCAAGCATGAGACCAATATGCGTGAAGCGCTAAAAGAGATGGTGCCTCCGTTGCTGGTGGGTAATATTACGACGGTCAGTGCCTTTTTATGTTTGGTTCTGCTCGATGCCCAGGCCATGCGCGATTTAGGTCTGTTCGGTTCGCTGGTGTTGGTAGGGACTATTCTGTTTGTACTTGTCTGCCTGCCTGTTTTTCTGAATCCCGAGAAGGTGAAAGGTCATTCGAGCCAGCCTCGGCTTTTCGAGCGACTCAGATTTTCGCCGAGTCGGAGAATGAAGCGAGTCGTTTTGTGGAGTGTCGTGGGGCTGACACTGCTGTTGGGATATTTCAGCACGGGTACCTCTTTCGATTCGAATATGCAAAATATCAATTATATGTTGCCTGAGCAGCGAGAGGATTTGAAATTCTTGTCTTCGAGCTTGCAGAGCTCGAATGACAGTCTGTCTACCTTGTATGCGGTTGCAGAGGGGGCGACATTGGATATTGCATTGAGCCGGAATGAACAGATGGTCGACAGTATTGCAGGCAGGACGGGTGTGAATAGGGTCGTGGGGATTGCCGGAATGATGCTCTCGGACAGCCTCTCGGTGCGACAAATGAAACGATGGACCGATTTCTGGGATTCAAAACCGACCTTGATCAAAGACTTGGAGAGAGCCGCTAATGCGTCCGGCTTTTCGTCGGATGCCTTTTCTCCGTTTGAATCCATGGTGTATCGTCCCCAAAGCGTTATGGATAACTCGTCGTATCGACAAAGTTTCATGGACCTTATCGGCCATCAGTTTGTGATGCACGACGAGAACGGATACAAGATTGTCAATTTTGTTTTGGTCGATAAGGAACGGGCCAATCAGATAAAGACAGATATGGCATCTGTTCTTCCGTCGGACTGTTTCGTCTTTTCGCAGTTCGATGTGAGCAACCATTTGGCAGTCGTGCTTTCCGATTCGTTCAATTATATTGGCTTTGTCTGTGGGTTTGTGGTATTCCTGTTCCTGTGGCTTTCCTTTGGCAGCATCGAATTGAGTTTGTTGGCCTTTTTGCCCTTGGCGGTCAGTTGGATCTGGATTTTGGGCATCATGCAGATATTGGGCTTGCAATTTAACATTGTGAACATTATTCTGGCAACATTCATTTTTGGTCAGGGCGACGATTATACCATATTTATTACAGAAGGGCTGATGTACGAATATACGACAGGACGCAAGCGTTTGGCCCGCTATAAGAGTAGTGTGGCGCTTTCGGCCATTATTATGTTTATCGGTATCGGGACCTTGATTTTCAGTAAGCATCCAGCCATGCGATCTTTGGCCGAAGTGGTTATTATCGGTATGATTACGGTTGTGGTGATGGCCTATTATTTACCACCCTTGGTATTTCGTTGGTTGACGGAAAAGCATGGTAAACGGCGGGAATACCCTGTGACTTTATATCGATTGGCTGCATCGGTTTTCTCCTTCTCGTTTTTCCTTTGTGGCATGTTTTTCGTATTGGTTCCTTATACGTTGTTGATTCATCGTCCGTTGCGGAAGGTCTGGGCTGGAGCGGAACAATTTTATCATAAACTGTTGCAGCGGGTCTCTCATTTTGTTATTCGGCGGGTTCCGGGAGTGAAGTTCCGGGAGATGAACCGTGAAGGTGAGACTTTTAATAAACCGGCGGTGATTATCTGCAATCATCAATCGCATCTCGATGTCATGTGTATCATGCAGTTATCGCCCAAAATAATCATATTGACCAACGATTGGGTATGGAATAATCCGTATTATGGGCTGGTAATTCATACGGCTGAATTCCGGCCAGTATCCAATGGGTTTGACCGGAATTTCCCGTATTTGCAGGATCTTGTTCGTCGGGGGTATAGTATCGTGGTGTTCCCGGAGGGTACACGAACCCCTGATGGTGAGATAGGTCGTTTTCATAAAGGAGCCTTTACGCTGGCCAAAGCATTGGGCGTGGATGTGTTGCCCATGTTTATACATGGCTTGTACGATGTGTTGCCCAAGCATGATTTCATGTTACGCAAGGGAACCGTAACCTTGGAGGTTGGGAAAAGGGTGACTGCCGATTCCATGAAAGATGTCGACGACCGCTCTATGAAGAGCTCCATGCACCGTTTTTATGTTGAGCATTATGCCGAAATGAGAGCACAATTGGAGACCTCGGAGTATCAGGCTCCGTATATTGCATATAAAAATAAATACAAAATCAAGGAGGTATGAAGAGGGTAGTTGTTGTTGGCGGAGGACTCGGGGGGCTGTCGACAGGCGTTTTGTTGGCAAAGAACGGGTATGAGGTGTGTGTATTGGAGCAAGGTGTGCAGATAGGTGGATGCTTGCAATGCTTTTATCGTCGAGGCGTGAAGTTTGAAACGGGTATGCACTTTATCGGTAGTGCCGACGAAGGTCAGATTTTAAATAAAATGTTACGCTATTTGGAGATTGCAGACAAGATTTCCTTATCGCGTTTGGATACCGCCCGTTATCATACGGTTGCATTGGGAGGAGAACGATTCGATTTTGCCAATGGCAAGGAGCCTTTTATCGAACAGATGGCAACCTATTTCCCGGCTCAGAAGGATAATCTGGAAAAATATTACAATATAGTAGAGAGTATATCCGCCTCATCGGCATTGCACACATTGAAAAATGGAACTACCGACAATGCTATCAATCTGAAGTATCAGTTGACCTCGATCAACGAGGTTATCGAATCTTTGATAGACGACCCGTTGCTGCAGAAGGTATTGGTGGGAGATCTTCCCTTGTATGCTGCCGTGCGCGATAGGACACCGTTTGCCGTGCATGCCTTTATCATGGATTTTTATAATCAGAGTACCTTTCGGATAGTAGGAGGGAGCGATCGGGTGGCCAAGGCGCTGGTCGATGTGATTGCCAAGTATGGAGGCGAGGTGCGTACACAAAGTCGAGTAACACGTATCGTATGCGACGAAAAGAAGGCGACAGGCGTAGAGGTAAACGGTTGCGAGTTTATAAAGGCCGATTATGTGATTTCGGCCACACACCCGATGCGCACGTTGGAGATGTTACGCGATACGCATTTGATTCGTCCCGTTTTTCGGAATCGTATCTGTAATATTCCTCAAACAACAGGCGCTTTTTCGGTATATTTGCGTTTTAAAAGTCATACGGTACCTTATATGAATTATAACTTTTTTGGTTATAATTCCGATACGCCTTGGGGATGTGAAGAGTATGACGAATCGAACTGGCCGAAGGGGTATCTGTATGTGCACACTTGCAGTGAACCGGGGCGGCGTTATGCCGATGCCGGTTTGATATTGACTTATATGCGCATGGATGAACTGAAGTTATGGGAACACACATATACCGGCAAACGAGGTGCCGATTACGATGCTTTTGTAACAAGGCGGGCTCGATTATTGATTGACTCGCTTGAGAAACAATTCCCGGGAATAGGCGATTGTATAGCCTCTTTTTATGTGGCGTCGCCATTGACATATCGAGATTATACAGGGACCGAAGGTGGATCGCTGTATGGGGTAGCCCGAGATTTGACACTGGGTGCTGCCGGTCGGGTGCCGCACAAAACGCGTATCCCCAATGTATTTATGACGGGGCAGAATGTCAATTCTCACGGTGTATTGGGTGTAATTATAGGAGCGATGATAACCAGCAGCGAACTGTTGACGTCGGACTATATCTATACGCAAATAATGGAGACGAATAATTGTTGAATGTGCTTATGGAAAAGAATATACTGATTATCGGAGGCGGTTTGGGCGGATTGACTACCGGTGCTTTGCTGGCGAAAGAGGGATATAAGGTAACCGTCCTGGAGAAGAATAGTACCATCGGTGGGGGACTGCAGTGCTTTGGACGTAAAGGAGTCTCCTTTGAGACCGGCATGCACGTTTTAGGCGGTTTTTTACCGGGGCAGAGTTTATATAAGATATGCCGGTATTTGGGTATTGGGGATAAGTTGCACATTCGTCATACCGACTCCGATTGTATCGATGCCGTAACCTTTGGCGTCGAGGGAAAGACCTTCTCGTTACCTCGGGGCAAAGAGGCTTTCGAGCAATATTTGGCACATTGTTTCCCTCATCAGGCCGAAGGTCTGCATCGGTATATGAACGCCATGTGGGCTTTGAGCGAGGAGGTCGATTTGTTTTATCTGCGTCCGAGCAGTCAACGGATGTTTCAGATTCATTCACCCGAATTCCTGATGCCTGTCGATCGATTTATAGCTCAATACATTACCGATCCCGATCTCGCCGAGTTGTTGGCCTATATGAATCCGTTGTATGGTGGTGTGGCCGGTCATACTCCTGCATA
Organism: uncultured Barnesiella sp.; assembly: GCA_902471075.1. Classification (GTDB taxonomy): domain Bacteria; phylum Bacteroidota; class Bacteroidia; order Bacteroidales; family Barnesiellaceae; genus Barnesiella. The sequence goes on from CABRIW010000003.1 coordinate 185,655, forward strand.
TATACATGCACTGATCAATGTGTTGTATATCAATGGCTCAAGCACGTTTGAAAATGGGAGTCAGCAGATGGCCGACGCATTGGCCGAAGTGATTGAGAATGCGGGTGGAGCGGTTCATCCGGGCGATCCTGTTGTTGAGATTGCCGTGGAAAACCGCCTGATCAGTCACGTCTCTACCAAAAGCGGGAGATTATATACGGCAGATTGGTATATTTCGGATATTCATCCGTGCACTCTTTTGACATTGTTGCCGGCAACCGCATTCTTAAAGTCGTATCGGGATCGGTTGCAAGAGATACCCAACTCGTATTCGGCCTTCTCGGTATATATCAAGTTTAAAGACGGTTCCCGTCAGCCTTTTGTCAATCATCCTCGCTATTTTCTGGAGAAGCACGGATATATGTGGCGGTTGGATGAATATGACCCGGAGCTATTCCCGTATGGGTTCATGTATCTGACTCCACCTTCGACGGGTCAGGGAGAATGGGCCGAGCGTATGACCGTGAACTGTCCGATGCCGTTTAGTGCAGTGAGTCAATGGGCCGATTCGTATACAGGGAATCGTCCTCAAGCGTATAAACAGTGGAAAGAGGCTACGATGCAGCAGGTTCTCGACAAGTTGGAACGCGTGTGTCCGCACTTGCGGGATGATATGGATTTCTGCTTGGCATCGACTCCTCTTACGATTCGAGACTATTATGGGACTAAGGATGGGTCGTTGTATGGCTATAATCACGATTGCTGTAATATCATGCTTTCGCAGTTGCCTATTGCAACGAAGGTCCGGAATCTGTTGCTTACCGGGCAGAATATTAACCTGCATGGTATTTGTGGAGTAGCCCTTACGGCCATTGAAACCGCCGAATGCCTTGTAGGAGAAGGTCGTATTGTAAATAAGATAAATGAAGAATATGAACGACGAGAGAGATTATAATGATATTCGTCCCTATCGCGACGAGGAGATACCGGCCGCTATGCAACGGATAGCCGATAGCGCTTCTTTCCCGTTGTTGGCTTCGTATGTATTTCCCGAAGCCGATATTGCAGAAGTAAGGGAGCGAATAAAAACTATTCATACGATTGACGAGTTTCAGTCGCAGGTGATGTTTTATATGAATGCTCAGGTAATCAGACGTACAATGACGGCATTTACTTATGGCGGATTGGAGCATCTTTCGCGAGATACACGATACTTGTTTATCAGCAATCATCGCGATATAGTGCTCGATAGCAGTCTGATGCAGTATGTGTTGTATGACAATGGTTTTGAGACGAGCGAAATTACGTTTGGCGCCAATCTGATGCAGAGCCAGCTTATTGTAGACATAGGCAAGTCGAACAAGATGTTTAGGGTAGAACGTCCGGGAACTAATATGAAGGAGTTCTATCAGGCATCGCTTCACTTGAGTTCATATATTCGCCATGCCATTCTGCAAAAGAGACAATCGGTTTGGATTGCTCAACGTAACGGCCGGACAAAAGATGGAAAAGATTTGACCGACCAGGGTATTGTCAAGATGTTGGGCTTGAGTCGAGGCGACGATAAGGTGAAGTCGATAGCCGAGTTGCATGTAGCTCCTGTTTCTATCAGTTATGAATGGGAGCCATGTGATATTTTGAAGACGCTTGAGTTGTATGAAAAACGGAAGATGGGCCGTTATATCAAGAAACCGGGGGAAGATGTAAATAGTATTCTGACGGGATTTACTCAACCCAAGGGTCGGGTGCATTTGGAGTTTTGTGAACCTGTCTCCGAAGACGAATTGGCTGTATACGACAACTGTACCTTGAATGGCTTTAATCGTGAAGTGGCAGGGCTGATTGATCGGCGCATTCATCGAGCCTATCGACTTACCCCCAACAATTATATTGCCCATGATTTGCGATATGGCAAAAGTGAATATACCGATTGCTATACCGAGGAGCAGCGAGAGGCTTTTATGAGGCATCTCGATCTGTTGAAAAATTACGAGGATAAATGTGATATGGAGTCTTTGCTGGATATTTTGATAGGTATCTATTCAAATCCGGTAGATTATATGAAATGATAGATTATATTCGCGTTCGATATGAAACGGTCGAGTTATCACCGATTCTCGTAGATTCGAATTTTAATAATTATTAGATAACCAGTTAATTGTATGAAAGAAGAGATTAAGTCGCTGCTTGAGGATGCGCTCCCGTTGGTAAATTTCGATTCGGATTTTATTTTTGCAGAGCTCGATTCGTTGGGGATTACAACCATATTGATGATATTGTCTGAGCATTATGGAATCCAACTGGATCATCGCGACGCGACTCCCAAGAATCTGAAAGATCTCGACCACATTGTCGCGATGGTGCAAAAGAGACTTCAAGAGCAATAATCGGTAGGTAGTATGTGTACTATTGAAGAACGCCTTCAACGTATGGTTGAACAGTACCCTCGGAAGGTGGCTGTGATTAGCGAGGGTGTAGCGGTTTCTTATGCCGAGTTCTGGGCGCGTGTTCAGAAAAAGGCGAAAGTGTTTTTGTCGCAAGAAATGGTCTCAAAGGGGCGGGGGCATGTAATTAGGGCATCCCAATCGATAGATTTTTTAGTTACCTACTTTGCCGTGCATCTGGCTGGCGGAGTCGCGGTCCCGTTGGAGAACGATATTCCCGAGGAGCGTCTGGCGAGCATAAAGGGGGAGGTTGAACACATGGCGATGCCATTGGGCACGGCCGATGTTCTGTATACTACAGGTACTACGGGTCAGAGCAAGGGGGTTATGATTGGCCATGAGGCCGTGATTGCCAATACCGAGAACCTGGTTGAAGCACAGGGGTATTCCGAAGGGTTGCTGTTCGTTATTACGGGACCGCTGAATCACATTGGCAATCTATCGAAAGTTTTTCCGGTGCTTTTTACGGGTGGAACACTATATATCATGCAAGGAATGAAGGATATGAATCTTTTCTTCTCTGCATTTGAACTTCCTTTTGCTCGGGTTGCTACCTTTTTGGTTCCTGCCAGTATTCGCATGTTGATGGCATTCTGTTCCGATCGGTTGCAGGCTTGTGCCTCGCGAATCGAGTTTATCGAAACAGGGGCAGCTCCTATTGCTCAATCCGATATGGAGCAGTTATGCAAGTTGTTGCCTTCTTCCCGGCTGTACAATACCTACGCTTCGACCGAAACAGGTATCGTTTGTACGCATAATTTTAACGGAGACAAGTGCATTGCCGGTTGCTTGGGTAGACCGATGAAACATTCACGAATCTTTATCGATGAAACCGGAGCCGTAGCTTGCCAAGGAAAAACCTTGATGACGGGATATATAGGTGATTCCGAGGCTACCCGGTTGTTGTTGCGCGATGGAACATTGTATACTCACGATAACGGCCTGTTGGATGAGGATGGTATGTTGCGACTTACCGGGAGATGTGACGATGTAATCAATATAGGCGGATTTAAGGTCGCTCCGTCTGAAGTGGAAGATGTGGCTTTGTCGTTGCCCGAGGTGGTGGATTGTGTGTGTATCTCGGCCACACATCCGGTGCTGGGAAATGTTTTGAAGTTACTGCTCGTTTTGGAGGAGGGTTGTGTGTTGGACAAAAAAAGAATAGCGCGTTATATCCGCACTAAATTGGAAGCATATAAGGTTCCGACCCTCTACGAAACTGTCGAAAAGATAAATCGGACTTACAATGGAAAGATAAATCGCAAGTATTATCGGTGAGATAGGCTTTGTCGATAGCCGCATGGTGGGGGATAATCAGAAATGGACTATCCCCTTGTAAGACTCCGGATTACTCCCTCACCATTTCGTAGCGGGTGCCGAACCATTGGTCGAGGGTTTCGTCGACCTGGGCGTTGATTTCGGGGGTGATTCTGCTCTTTATTTTTTTGTAGACATAGAGCACGGCGGCCCCTTCGTCGAGTACCCCGATGAACTTGAACACGGCACTGGGGATGAGGCTTACCGGCGAAATGGTGTAGATGATGGCGGCATAGATGAGTACCCGGTCGAGGGTCGAGGTCTTCTCGTCCTTCATCACGTAGTAGAACTGGAGCAACGGGCGGGCTGCCACCCGTCCTGCCTTGAGGGCATAGGGCTGCAGCTTGATGTATACGAGGTTTATCTTGTCGTGCCAATCAACATTTTTTATTCGGGCCAGAAGCCGTTTAATATCCTTCCCCATAATCATATAGGCCAATATGGTGATGCAAATGATTGTGAACATATTCTTTTCCGTTTTTGTGTTTGTGTATAGAGAGTGTGTTTCGTCTCCCAATCTATCACCGCAAAGATAATTTTTTTATTGAAAACTCTCGGTATACCTGTTTGGGGACTTTCGGCCACGCTCATTTCAATGATTGGTGGCGCTGGCTTATTGTTCGGGAAGGGCAACGCAGGGTGTTGACGAGATGTAAAAAACAGAATTGGGCCTTGCTTCTCCTCTCGCCTTTCACTATCTTTATCCCATCATAAAAACACACATACCGGAAACAGATGAAATACAGCAGACTTTTATTCCTGGGCGGTGGTTTGTTGACCGCCGTTTCTCCGGCATTGGCGCAGAAGAGCGACAAGCCTAACATTATTTTTATCCTGTGCGACGATATGGGATATGGCGATTTGGGTTGTTACGGACAACGGTATATCGATACGCCCAATCTCGACCGCATGGCTTCGGAGGGTATGCGCTTCACGCAGGCCTATTCGGGCAGTCCCGTGAGTGCTCCGTCGCGGGCCAGCATTATGACGGGGCAGCACTCGGGCCACGGCGAGGTGCGTGGCAACAAGGAGTATTGGGCGGAAAGCGGCGAAGTGCGTTATGGCATCAATACCGACTATGCCGTGGTGGGGCAGCACCCGTATGACCCCGACCATGTTATCCTCACCGAGGTGATGAAGGACAACGGCTACACGACCGGCATGTTCGGCAAGTGGGCCGGCGGTTACGAGGGTTCGGTCTCTACGCCCGACAAGCGGGGTGTCGACGAGTTTTTCGGCTATATCTGCCAGTTTCAGGCGCATCTGTACTATCCCAACTTCTTGAACCGCTACAACCCGGCGTTGGGCGATACGGCTACGGTGCGCGTCACGCTCGACGAGAATATCCGGTATCCCATGTGGGGGGCCGGTTATGGCCAGCGCAAGCAATACTCGGCCGACCTCATTCACCGGGCGGCTCTCGATTGGCTCGACCGGCAGTCGGACGACAAGCCCTTCTTCGGCTTCTTTACCTACACCTTGCCGCATGCCGAGCTGGTGCAGCCCGAAGATTCTTTGCTCAACAAATACCGTGAGCGGTTGGGCGACAAGGGGATATACAACGGCAGCTACTGGAGCCGCTACAATCCTGTGACTCACACTCATGCGCAGTTTGCGGCCATGATCGAGCGGCTCGACCGGTATGTGGGTGAGATTCTGGCCAAGCTCAAGGAGAAGGGACTGGACGAAAATACGATTGTCATCTTCTCGTCGGACAACGGCCCTCACGAGGAGGGTGGGGCCGACCCTACCTTCTTCGGCCGCGACGGCAAGCTGAAGGGGTTGAAGCGTTCGTGCCACGAGGGGGGCATCCGCATCCCGTTCATCGTGCGTTGGCCGGGCCATGTGCCGGTATCGGTCAACGACCACCAACTGGCTTTCTACGACCTGCTGCCCACCTTCTGCGACCTCACGGGGGTGAAGAATTACGAAAAGCGATATGCCCAGGGGCAGCCCAACTATTTCGACGGCCTCACCTTTGCTCCTACCTTGTTGGGTAAGGATAAGAAACAGAAACAGCACGATTTCCTCTACTGGGAGTTCTGCGAGACCGACCAGATAGCCGTGCGCCAGGGCGACTGGAAACTCTTTGTCGAGAAGGGCGAGTGCCACCTCTACAACCTGGCCGACGATATTCACGAAGACCACGACCTGGCCGCACAGTATCCCGAGCGGGTCGAGGCCATGAAACAAATCATATTCGAGCAGCACGTCGACAATCCCTACTTCAAGGTGACGCTGCCGCAATAGGGCGGGGCATTGCCGTCTGGAGGAACAGGAACGGAAACAATCAGGGCTGTGTTCTCACGAGCACAGCCCTGGTCTTTTTCAGTCGGGGTTATCGTTTATTTATTTCTTCTTTTTGGTCTTGATGATGAGAACTCTATCATTCTCTTTAGCCCCATACTTCTTATTGGCTTCTCCACCTTTCAGTACTGTAATACTGGTAATGTCGTTGGGGCTTAACTTGTTGAACTTCTTTTCCGAAACCTTTTTGCCGTCGACGATATAGATGATATTGGGTATCTGTTTGACGTAAGCCGCCACCGAATCGGTGTGGTGGTTGAGGGTAGAGAGGGCATTGATGCCTTTCTCGTCGATGGCTCGGGTGATGGAGTCGGCATTGGCGCTTATCCGGGCCGAGAGGGCCTCGATGCGGGCCATGGCTTCGGGCGAGAGTTCTTTCCCCTCTTTGGTGACGGCCACCTCTGCACGAATGGAGTCGGACAGGGCTTTTACCTGTTGCTGCCAATTATTCAGCGACGATTTTTTCGAATGGATAATGATTGTATTCTCTCCGTTGTCGTTGCCGTTGAGTATCGAGATGTTTCCGACCTGGCCCGACAGGTTGAGCTTCTCCATATCCTCGGCCGAAATCTCTTTGCCGTTGATGATAATACTCTTTTGAGAGCCTTGTTCCCCCTTGTTCGAGCGGTTTATCTTCATCGGTTGGGTATCGTCCGACTCTTTCGTGCTGATGAGCAGGGCTCCACCTTTGGCTTCGTCGCCATACTTCTCGACCGCCATTTTCCCTTTGAGTACCACGACACTCTTTATCTGGTCGGGTGAGAGTTTTTCGACCTCTTCGCGCGAGACTTTCTTACCGTCTACGATGCAGAGCGCGCTATCCATCGAGGCCGGTTTCCCGTTCTCGGTGATATTGATTTTCAGTTTGTTTCCCAGACTCGAGTCTTTCGACTCGTCGATGTTGATGTTCATGGTGCTCGTCTGGCCCGAGTTGCCGGCAGCGGAGATGACCATTTGGCTCTGGTCGGTGGCCGATTGCGAATCGTCCTTGTCGAGCATGGCCAGCAGGTCGGTCGATGCGATTTCGTCGAGGCGTTCCGATACTTCGGGGCGGGCGAATACCGTGACGGTACAGAGTGCGACGGGTATCACATAGAGATACTTCCAGGTCGCTTTGCGGTTGGATTTCTTTTTGAGCATCATAGTAATACGTTTATTAAGTTTGTTGTGATTGAAGTGATTGGTCACGCAGTAGAACTTTGAGCCCACCGACCGCTTGATGAGCAGCAGTTGGTATTGCCGGGCATCGATGCCCTGGTCGATTACCTCGGCATCGGCCTCGTATTCGTGCACGGTTTGCAGCTCGCGTTTCAGCAGCCAGGCGGCAGGGTTGAACCATTGCAGCCAGGTACAGAGGTCGGCCGCCAGCAGGTCGAAGGAGTGGCGCTTGCGTATGTGGGCCGACTCGTGCAGCAGTATCTCGCGGCTGTGGGCGGCATAGTCCTCCTCGGAGAGGACAATCCGGCCGAACCAGCTGAAGGGAGCAATCGACCGGGGCAGGACGATAATCTGCCTCCCTTCGTCGTCGGTCACCCGACGACCGCTGCTCATGAGCCGCAGCAGGCGCACGACGGTAACAATGTAGCGGGCGATGAAAAACACCACACCGGCCCAGTAGAGGGCTATCGCTACCACGAGGGCCACGGGCACCGGGGCGGTTGTGACTTCGACTTCGTCGGTCACGTAGCTGAAGGCCGACAAGTTGTCGAGCATCACGACGGTAGCGGGGGGCACACTTTCGCTCTCGGCAAACAGCGGAAGATGGCACAGCGGCAGCACGAACGAGAGGGGGATGAGGCAGAGCAGCGCCACCCGGTTGTAACGGTAGAAGGTCTCCCGGCTCAGCAGAATGCTGTAGAAGAGAAACAGTACCGCCAGGCAGACGGCCGACTGGAGTATGTAGACAAAAAATGCACTCATGGCTGGGCGGTTTTATTTTTCACTTCCTCGTTCCACTTTCTCGATAAGCTCTTTCAGCTCCTTCAGCGAGATGTCCTCCTCCTCGATGAGCGACGAGACCACGCCCAGATAGGAGCTGCTGAAATACTTGCGCACTACCTGACGGAGGGTCCCCCGACGGAACGACTCTTCGCTCACGGCGGCGTAGTACTGGTAGGTTTTGCCGAATGCCTTGTGGGCCAGATAACCTTTCTCTTCGAGTCCCCGCACGATGGTCGACAGGGTGTTGAAGTGGGGTTTGGGCTCGTCGTAGAAATCGAGCAACTCTTTCACGAACAGGGGGCCTTTGTGCCAGAAGTAGTTCATGATTTCTTCTTCTTTTGCGGTAAGTCCTTTCATAGGTTTTCGTTTTTCTCTTTGCAAATAAACTAAAAGTTTTAGTTATTCAACTAATTTTTATAGTTAATAAAACTAAACCATGTAGTTTTATAACTATATTTTTTAGTTAAACAGGGGCGATAACAAGATGCGGCAGCCGGTATCGGTACCGACTGCCGCATGTATAGGGCTTGGAATAAGCCGATTGAGTCGGCTTTATGTTACTTTTGGATGTTAGGCTCTTCGAGGCCGTATCCCCGTTTCTTGTCCTCGACCTTCAGCCACAACCCGAAGATGAGAGCCAGGACTCCCAGGCTGGCAAAGATGAGCATCGGCACGGTGTAGTTGTATTGCAGCGGGTCGGTGATGCCGGGGTTCGACATGCGCAGCGTGGCACCGATAATCATGGGGAAGGAGTAGAGACCGATGTTCTGGATCCAGAAGATAACGGCGTAGGCCGAGCCCAGCAGCTTGTTGTCGACCAGCTTGGGCACCGAGGGCCACAGCGAGGCCGGTACCAGCGAGAACGAGATACCCAGCAGGATGATGGAGAGATAGGCCACAATCACGGCGGTGACGGTGCCCTTCAGCGACGGCAACACCAGGGCGAATACCAGATGGCAGGCAATCATGAGCAGGGCACCGAAGATGAGCATGGTGGCACCTTTGCCTTTGTGGTCGAGGAAGTTGCCCAGGATGGGGGTGATGGCTGCGGCTCCCAGCGGGAAGACGAAGAACACCCAGCCGGCCTGCTCGGCCGTGTAGCCCAGGTTGCATTGCAGCATGTTGATGGCATACTTCTGGAAGGGGAAGATGGCCGAATAGTAGAGCACGCACAACAGCGCTACCAGCCAGAACACCTTGCTCGAGAAGATATATTTGAGGTCCGAAATCTTGAAGGGGTCGTCTTTCTCTTCGCCGCTTTCGCCCATCTGTTGCTCGAGTTTCTTGTCCATGAAGGCGTAGGTAATGAAACAGATGAGGCCGATGGCCAGCAGAATCACAGCCACGAGTACGGGGCGCGATACGTCGACCGGGGCAAACTTGTTGGCCAGTACCGGCGAACCCAGCACTACCACGGCCACACCCACGCGGGCGATAGCCATCTCTACACCCATGGCCAGAGCCATCTCCTTGCCTTTGAACCATTTGACGATACCGCGCGAAACGGTGATGCCTGCCATCTCGACACCGCAGCCGAAGAACATGAAGCCGATGGCCGACATCTTGGCCGAGGCGGGCATCCCCTCGTAGAACGGGGTGACGTTCCACCACTCCAGTGGCAGGTTCATGAAGCGGTTCATAAAGGACTCGGCGCCGCTGCCGATGAAGGCGTTGCTCACGGCGTAGTAGTTAATCGAGGCACCCACCAGCATGACGGCACCCGAGAGGATGGCGGTGAAGCGCACACCCATCTTGTCGAGGATGATACCGGCAAAAATCAGGAAGAATACGAATACGTTCAGGAAGGTTTCGGAACCGGCATAGTGGCCGTAGGCATCGGGCGACCAGCCTCTCGTGTTCTGTAACAATTCCTGTAGAGGCGAGAGTATATCCATGAAGATATAGCCGAAAAACATGGCGCTCGCCAGCAGGACAAGGGCCGTCCATCGTACGGCCGGAATGTCCTTCATCAGTTGAGTCATTTTTTCTGTCATTGTGTTATGTGTTTTTGATTTATCGATTCGCTGTTTAGAAATAGACCGAGAGGCCCACCTTCAATCCATACTGGTCGAGCTTGTCGGTGAAGCTGTGTTTCCAGTAGAGAGCCGGGTCGAGCGATATGTTGTGGCTCACGAAGATGGCATAACCCAGTTCGGCCCCCACATAGAGATAGTCGTCGCAGGCCGACGAAGCATCCTTGGGCTTGTACCAGGCGTGGGTGTATCCCGTGTTCACCCCGATGAAGAGGGTGGTGAGGGTATAGTATCGGATACCCACGTTCAGGTCTATGTTGTTGTCTCTATACTCCTTGTTCCACGAAAAGTTGCCGCCGACCCCCACATAGAACAGCAGGTTGTTGACGATGAAGTTACCCGTTTCGACCTGCAGTCCCAGGTCGAAAGTTTCGTTTCCGGTCTCCCGGGTGTGGGTACTGCCCAGGTTGAACCCGCTGATCTGGGGGTTGACAATCCAGGTATTTTCCAGAATCTGGGCCGATGCGGTGCCCGATAACGCTGCGATAACCGACAGAATAAGAAGAACTTTTTTTATCATAGCCGTAGCGATAAGTAAGGAGGTTTATGAATGGTGGTCGTTGCGCATGGTGCGGCGATCCATGGCATCTTGTCTCTGACGCCGTTCGTTACGAATCTTCTCGCGGCGTTTCAAGGCCCATCGCAAGGCCAGAATGATGAGGAGCGTGAAGCCGATGATGCCGAAGTATTCCCAGTAGTTGCCGCTCAGCAGCATGCCGCGGCCGAAATAGGCCATGACGGCCAGATAGATAACCAGGAGCAATGCGATAATGTCGTACCGTTTCATTGTAATGCAGTAATTGTTATAGTGTCGTAGGTGGTTGTTGCAACATCGAGGTCGGGGGGAATCGGAAATCTTTCGACTTCAGCGTCTCGTAAATCTTGATGCAGCTCCAGGCGTCGGTAGCGGCATAGAGCTGCTGGCTTTCGGTCAGGTGGTCGGCCTCCCAGTTGGAGAGGCGTTGGCCTTTCGAGATTTTCTTCCCGATGACGATGGCATAGATTTTTTGCAGACTCTGGTCCTCGATGCCGTAGGGCTTGACAAACTTCTGCAACTCGATAAAGTTGCGCGGGGTGAACTGCCCGCTGTTGAGTCGCCCCAGCATGCAGAAGTCGTCCTTGAGCGAGATACCCACCTTGAGCAGGTGGTCGTCTTCGAGCAGCCGTTTCAAGGGCTGGGCGAATCCGATGCGGTTGAGGCGGAAGAGGTAGCAGGTGTCGTGGGTCGAGAGTTGCATGAGGGCCACGTGGTTGCTCTGCCCCTTCTTGAAGGTGGGTCGGGTTTCGGTGTCGAATCCGATAATCTTTTCGTGGCTCAGCCATTCTGTAGCCTCGGTTACCTGAGCTTCGTGGTCGACCACGACGATTCGCCCGGGAAATGATTCGATGGGTAAAGTCGCAATAATCTCTTTGCTGATTTTTATTTTGTCAGATGTCTCGTTGTTCATAAGCGTTAATCCACATCATCGTTGAGTTTGTCGAAAATATCGTCGTCCCCTTGTTGATGTCCGAATATATCGGTGTAGCGGTCGTCGGCCGATGACCGGTGGTGGTGATGATGACCGCAGTCGCATGTGTCGTCGTCATCGTCATCGTCGTCGTGCGTCGAATACCTTACATTGTGTAGAGCCCGCAGTACATTGACCAACTGTTGCCCCCAGTAGGAGACAAAGTTCTCGTAGCAGATGTAGAGCGATTCGAGCATTTGCGGCTCGTTGCCCAGGCGATATACCGAGATAAAGTCTTTCAAGTCTTGATAGATGTCGGCGAGCCCTTCCGAGATGCTGGCCGCCAACGGTTCCTCGCTGTATTTCATATCGGTCTGAAACACCTCCAGGTAGTTGTCGTCTTCGCCCAGGAGGCTCTCGATGCTCATACGCACACTCTCGTACATGCTTTCGGTCACGAACCGCTCGGTGTAGGCTTCCTCTTCGGGCTCTTCGGGCGAGAGCATCGTGGCCTTGAGGTAGAGCAGCGGGAGTATCTTTATGATTTTATCGATAAATTCATCTTTTTCCAGTTCGGGAGTACGTTCGAGAAAGGCGCAATATTCGGCACCTACGGTGACAAATTCGATTATGTTTTTGGAATAAATGCGTTCGTCCATTACTCGTTGTTTTTATAAAGTCTGTGGTTGATAATGTATGTATATACCGACTGGGGTACAAAATAGTTCATGTTCTTGCCGGCGGCGATTCCCTGCCGTACCTGGGTCGACGAAATCTCGATGAGGGGAGCCCGGCAGTACCGCACGGTAGGGGGGAGCTTCGCCTCGTCGATGTTGTAGCCCCGGCGGGGATAGATGCACACCCGATACTCGTCGACGATGCGCCGGCTCTCGCGCCACCGGTCGAAAAGCAGCCAGTTGTCGGCCCCGATGACGAGGGTGAACTCGCGGTCGGGGTAGAGGCTCCTGAGGTGGTCGAGCGTGCGAATCGTGTAGGAGGGCAGGGGGAGCGAAAACTCGATGTCGGTCGCTACGATTTTGGGGTTGCCGGTCACGGCCAGCCGCAGCATTTCGAGGCGCTGACGGTCGGCCTCGGGCGACAGCTTTTCCCGCAAGGGGTTCTGGGGCGTTACCGACATCCACACCTCGTCGAACCCCTCGAACTCGCACAGGTAGTTGGCCAGTATGAGGTGCCCCGTGTGGACGGGGTTGAATGTGCCTGAGAAGAAAGCTGTCTGGATAGGTTGCATGGGTTTAGGGTTTGTCGAGGAATTGCCGTATGGTCTGGTAGGCCTCTTCCTGCGCTTTTTCTAAAATGTCGTTGACGATAATGTGGTCGAACCGCGGGGCAAACGAGAGTTCGTATTCGGCTTTGGCCACCCGGCTGGCAATCACCTCGGGGGCATCGGTAGCCCGGTGTTTGAGCCGTTTCTCCAGCTCCTCGATGCTGGGCGGCTGGATGAAGAGGGCCAGAGCCTGGTCGCCGTAATACTTCTTGATGTTGAGCCCGCCCACCACGTCGACGTCGAAGATGACGTTGCGGCCGCTGTCGAGTATGCGCTCGACCTCGCTCTTGAGCGTGCCGTAGAATTTGCCGGCATATACCTCTTCATACTCCAGGAACTCGCCGTTGGCGATGCGTTGTCTGAACTCTTCGGGCGAGATGAAGTAGTATTCGACACCGTTCTTCTCGGTGCCTCGCGGGGCGCGGCTGGTGGCCGAAATCGAGAACGACAGGTTCAGGTCGCGGTTCAGCAGCGATTGTATGATGGTCGATTTGCCCGACCCCGAGGGTGCCGAGAATATAATCAGTTTGCCTCTCTTTTCCATTACATTACGTTTAATACTTGCTCCTTAATCTGTTCCAACTCGTCTTTCATGCGCACGACGATGCGTTGCATTTCAGCCTGGTTCGACTTGGAACCGAGCGTGTTGATTTCGCGACCCATCTCCTGGCTGATGAAGCCCAGCTTCTTGCCCTGGCCCTTGCCGGCCTGCATGGTCTCGAGAAAATATTTCAGGTGGTTGTCGAGCCGGTGCTTCTCTTCGTTGATGTCGAGTTTCTCGATGTAGAAGATCATCTCCTGCTCGAACCGGTTTTTGTCGTAGTCGAAGTTGTCGATTTTGGTCAGGGCGTCGATGATGCGTCCCTTGATTTTTTCGATGCGCTCCTTCTCGTAGGGCTCCACCTCCTTCAGCAGCTGGGCAATGTTGGCAATCTTCTCTTCAAAGAGGTGTTGCAGCATGGCCCCCTCCTGGATACGGAACTCCTCGAGGTGGGTGATGGCCTCGTCGACCGCCTTCTTCAGCGCGTTGATTTCGGTTTCGTCGATTTCCTGGCTGTCGGTGCTCAGGGCGTCGGGCAGGCGCAGCAAAATCGAGAAACAGTCTTCGGGCATGGCGATACCCAGTTTCTCCGAAGCCTCTTTCACCTGCTGGTAGTAACCCTCCAGCACCGGCACGTTTATCTGGGCCGAGGTGTCTTTGCCTATCGACTCGCTGTATACCAGAAAGTCGACTTTACCCCGCTCCAGCCGCCGGGCAATCTCCGAGCGGATTTCCATCTCCAGTTCTCTGTATTGCTGGGGAATGCGGGTCGACAAATCGAGCTGCTTGCTGTTCAACGATTTTATTTCAACGGTTATTTTTTTGTGCGGCAGTTCCACCACGGACTTGCCGAAACCGGTCATCGATTGTATCATGTCTGTAAATGTTTTTGCAAATTTAATCTTAATTCCGATGCAAAAGCAATATTATTGAAAAAAAAGAGCTATTTTTGTACACTCATTAACGCGATTGTAATACGTTTGTTTACCTTTTTGTCCGGGGAAAGGGCAGGAAGGCAAGGTGTTTACCGATAAAATTATGCCGAATATTCTACATATAGAGACGTCTACGTCGGTCTGCTCGGCCGCGCTCTCTTCCGACGGAGTGGTGCAATGCCATTTCGAGAACTTCGACGGCCCCTCGCACGCTTCGTTGCTGGGAGCCTATGTAAAAGAGTTGATGACCTTTGCCCGCGACAAGTCGATCAAGGTCGATGCCGTGGCGGTGAGCAGCGGCCCCGGTTCCTACACCGGGCTGCGCATCGGGGTCTCCGAAGCCAAGGGGCTCTGCTTCGGGCTGAAGGTGCCTCTCATAGCCGTGCACACCCTCGAACTGCTGGCTTGTGCCACCATGTTCAAAAACTGTTTCGACGAAGATGTGTTATATTGTCCCATGATCGACGCCCGCCGCATGGAGGTCTATACCGCCGTCTACGACAATGCGCTCAACGCCGTGCGCCCCGTGCAGGCCTGTGTGGTCGACGAAAACTCGTTTGCCGACCTGCTGGCCGACCGCCGCGTCGTCTTCTCGGGCAACGGAGCCGCCAAGTGCAAGGAGGTCATCCGCCACGAGAACGCCGTCTTTGTCGACGACATCGTTCCCCTGGCTACCGATATGCTGGCACTTGCCGAGCGGGCTTACCGGCAAGGACAGTTTGAGGATGTGGCCTATTTCGAACCCTTCTATCTGAAAGAGTTCATCGCCACCACTCCCAAAAACAAAGTGTTGTAAAATTGTAAAAAAGAAAAATCATACAGAGAGATTATGCAATATACCTCGGACTTAAAGAAACTGATACTGCCTGAGTATGGGCGCAACGTGCAACAGATGGTCGACCACTGCATGACCATCGAGGATCGTGCCGAACGCACCCGCTGCGCCAATACCATTATCAATATCATGGGCAACCTCTTTCCCCACCTGCGCGACATCGACGACTTCAAGCACAAGTTGTGGGACCATCTGGCCATCATGTCCGACTTCAAGCTCGACATCGACTATCCCTACGAGATTGTCAAGAAAGAGAATCTGCATACGCACCCCGACCCGATACCTTACCACACCACCCCCATCAAATACCGTCACTACGGCAAAATCATGGAGGGGATGTTGAAGAAGGCCGAGGAGATGCCGGCCGGACCCGAGCGCGATGCCCTCGTCTCGATGCTGGCCAACCACATGAAGAAACTCTTCTACCAGTGGAACAAAGACTCGGTCGAGGACGAAAAGATATTGAAGGATTTGCGGGAGTATACCCACGGGGTAATCGACCTCGACCCTGCTACCTATCACCTGCGCGATGTGAGGGAGCCTGTCGTGCAGCCGCAACGGAACAACAAGGCGAAAAATAATTCGAAAAAAGCGGGTAAATAACCGCTTTTTTTTGTATCTTTCCCTCATTAACCTTAATAGAGAAAGAGTATGGCATCTTTTATTATTGAAGGCGGGCATCGTCTGAATGGAGAGTTGATACCGCAAGGCGCTAAGAATGAGGCATTGGAAGTCCTTTGTGCTACGTTGCTCACCCCCGAAGAGGTGAAGATATACAATATCCCCGATATTCTCGATGTGAACAACCTCATACAACTGTTGCGCGACCTGGGCGTGACGGTGAAACGTATCGGGTTGAACGCGTACAGTTTCAAGGCCGACAAGATCAATCTCGACTATCTCGACAGCGACGAGTTTCTGCAGAAGGGGGCAGCCCTGCGGGGGTCGGTGATGATTATCGGTCCGCTCATTGCCCGCTTCGGCTACGCCGTGTTGCCCAAGCCGGGAGGCGACAAGATAGGTCGTCGCCGCCTCGACACGCACTTCCTGGGTATCCAGAAGCTGGGTGCTACGTTTACCTATTGTCCCAAGGCGCAACGCTACGAAATCAAGGCCGACAAACTTACCGGCAGCTACATGCTGCTCGACGAGGCGTCGGTGACGGGTACGGCCAACATCCTCATGGCTGCCGTCCTGGCCGAAGGCGATACCACCATCTACAATGCCGCTTGCGAGCCCTATCTGCAACAGCTCTCGAAGATGCTCAACCGCATGGGCGCCCGCATCGAGGGTATCGGCTCCAACCTGCTCACCATCCACGGCGTATCGTCGCTCAAGGGGTGCGAACATACCATTCTGCCCGACATGATCGAGGTGGGCAGTTTCATCGGCATGGCCGCCATGACCCGGTCGGACATCACCATCAAAAACGTGTCGTACAACGACCTGGGCATCATTCCCGACAGCTTCCGCCGGCTGGGCATTACCGTCGAGCAAAACGGCGACGACATACACATCCCCGAGCACGACGGGTACGAGATAGAGACCTTTATCGACGGCTCGATCATGACCTTTGCCGATGCACCGTGGCCGGGACTTACGCCCGACCTGCTGAGTGTATTCCTCGTGGTGGCTACCCAGGCGAAGGGCAGTGTGCTCATCCACCAGAAGATGTTCGAGAGCCGACTCTTCTTCGTCGACAAGCTCATCGACATGGGGGCCCAGATTATCCTGTGCGACCCGCACCGCGCCGCCGTCATCGGTCAGGCTCACGCCCATACGCTGCGGGCTGCCAACATGGTATCGCCCGATATCCGGGCCGGTATCGCGCTGCTCATCGCCGCCATGAGTGCCGACGGTACGAGCCGCATCCACAACATCGACCAGATAGACCGGGGCTATCAGGACATCGACAAGCGGCTCAATGCCATAGGGGCGCGCATCACCCGGCTGTAAAACAAGAGAAACAATCATGATAGAACGTGAAGAATTGATCAAGATAGGGCGGTTCAACAAACCGCACGGGGTGAAGGGGGAGCTCTCCTTCACCTTTACCGACGATGTGTTCGACCGCACCGACTGTCCCTATATCGTCTGCGAAATCGACGGTATCTTCGTCCCCTTTTTCATCGAGGAGTATCGCTTCAAGAGCGACACTACGGCCTTGATAAAGCTCGAGGATGTCGACAATGAGACCGAGGCCCGGGCCTTCTCGCTGCTCGATGTCTACTTCCCCAAATCCTACTACGACACGGAGGCCGAAGAGGAGGCCCCGAGCGACTACTTCATCGGGTTTACCGTCGTCGACAGCGAGCTGGGCGAGTTGGGCAAGATTGTGGCCGTCGACGACTCGACCGAGAATGTGCTCTTCGAGATAGACCACGACGGGCGCGAGCTGCTGGTACCGGCCGTCGACGAGTTTGTGAACGAAATCGACGAGGAGAACCGCCGGCTCTACATGAATATTCCCGAGGGGCTGCTGAACTTATAAATTAGAGACTGTTTATTAAATTATCGAAACAAATATAGTAAATGGGTGATAATAAAATAAATGGGGGCTGTATACCGAGTTTCTTTTTCGGGTTACACATGATCTTATTTTTGTATGCAGCTATTTTTTTTTCTTATGCAGGAATTCGACTAATAATATATCTTTTTAAAATGTCATATTCAAAAGGCATATTATATACAATCGTATTGCCTATATCATTATCGGTAGTATTTATTATAATTCTATTATATCTATACTTGAAATACAAAAAAGAGAAAAAAAAGTATAAAGCAGATATTGATGAGATTAAACGTGATTATGATAAAAAAATAAAAATATTAGCGGATAATTATGATAAAAGGGTACATGATATAGAGTCTAATTATAACCTAAAATTAAGTGCATTAAATAAGAGAGAGGATATTATAAAATCTGTAATAAAATCCGGGACGCCTTTTAAATATGTTGCTGAAATGGCCGCTGTCCTTTCAACATATTTATATGAAAAAACCCGTTGGCGGAATTAAATTAGCGCATATTTAACTCTACCAATGGGTCTCTCATTTTTATAGTTAATATATTGCAGGATTGTAAGTGCGCTAATCTTCCCGAC
>CABRIW010000004.1:0-167966 GCA_902471075.1 uncultured Barnesiella sp.
CGTTACGAACTCACTGGAGAATTGCCAACCTTGAAAAAATAGTAAACCGTCGGGGTCGTGTCACCCCGCACCCGATGCGGGGTCCAGTGCGTGAGTCACCCCGCACTACGATGCGGGGTCCAGTGGCGTGAGTCACCCCGCACTACGATGCGGGGTCCAGTGCGAGAGTCACCCCGCACAGCGATGCGGGGTCCAGTGGCGGGTATTCCTGGATTCCGCATCAAGTGCGGAATGACCGGGAGGGTATTTCTGGATACCGCATCACACCGGGTCACCCCGCACCCGATGCGGGGTCCAGTGTGTGGGTCACCCCGCACTACGATGCGGGGTCCAGTGCGAGAGTCACCCCGCACCACGATGCGGGGTCCAGTGCGTGAGTCCGCAAAGGGCAAGTGCCGCTGCCGGTATTCCCTGCCCGGGTATTTCTGGATTCCGCATCAAGTGCGGAATGACCGCCCGGGTATTCCTGGATTCCGCGTCGCACCGGGTCACCCCGCACCACGATGCGGGGTCCATTTGCCGGTATTCCTGGATACCGCGTCGTAGCGCGGTATGACGTGGAGCACCGCATCGTAGTGCGGTATGACGAGACGGCGGGGTCCAGTGCGTGAGTCACCCCGCACAGCGATGTGGGGTCCAGAAAAGTGCCTCTTGTGGGTATTGCCTTTGCCGATATTTCCCGCCCGGGTATTTCCTGGATTCCGTGTCACACCGGGTCACCCCGCACAGCAATGCGGGGTCCATTTGCCGGTATTCCTGGATACCGCGTCGCACCGGGTCACCCCGCACCCGATGCGGGGTCCATTGGCGGGTATTACCTTTGCCAGTATTCCTGGATTCCGCATCAAGTGCGGAATGACGTGAAGCACCGCGTCGTAGCGCGGTATGACGTGTGAGTGCGGAATGACGAGGAACAGCGGTATGCCGTGAGACAGAACAACCCAGGCAAAGGGCTTGCCCTTCGCCTGGGTTGTTTTTGAGCCGGCCTGTCGTCCGGGAGCCCGGGAGGCCGGAGGGAGCCGTTTCACTCGGCCACTACCACCACCCGGCTGTTGGGCAGGTCGGGGATATAGATGCGACCGTCGGCCACGGAGATGTCGGCAGGGCCGACCAGCGGTTGTTCCAACTCGACCGATACCGGGGTAACCGTTCCGGTATTCAGGTCGATGCGGCTCAACCCGGCCGGAGCCCAGTTGGTGATGTAGAGGGCGGTGCTGTCGGCCGAGAAGGCGATGCCGTCGTATTGTCCCGGGGCATCGATGACCTTCTCCAGGGCGGGAGCGGCGACATCGGCCACGCGATAGATGGTGTGCTCGGGGCGGGTATTGCCGTCGGCGGGATAGGAGGCAATGTAGAGCGACTCTCCGTCGGCGAGCAGTCCGTTGGGACCGGGCACGGTGAGCCACTCGACGGGGGCACCGATATTGGCCATGTCGCTGATGTCGATCTTGAAAATCTGGTCGGCATTGGTTACCGAGGCGTAGAGGGTATCGCCTACGGCAGCCAGGTCGTTGACAAAGAGACATCCCTCGGGCAACGAGAGGATGCGGGGCTGGGCCTCGCGCCGGGCCAGGTCATAGACCACGACTTTGTTTACATCGCACACGAAGAGATGGCCCTTGCCTACATACATGCCCTTGGGGGCCGAGAGGTTGCCGTCGGCGGGGATGAAGGTCGAGGTCTCACCATCCTTGTAGTGGAGGATGTAGCCCTTGCCCTCAGTATTGAGGGGGTTGAGCTGCTCGGTGCCGAAATTGGCGATGAGCAGGCCGCCGTCGTAGGGATAGGTGCTTTCGCAGAAGCGGACGCCTTCTTGAACGACTACGGGTGCCTGCGACACCGCCTTCTTTTGCGTGCAGGCCGAGGTGAGGAGGAGTATGGCCAAGCAGGCCATGGAAACTGTTTTTTTCATATCTGTATGGTTCTTATGGTTTGGTATATCCAAGGTGACGGCGGGCGGAAGTGGTGGTGACGACGGCCGCAGGGGCTGCCGCAGCTGACCGGATTGCCCGACCGGGAGGAGCAGTCGACAGGTCTCTACCGAGCGAGGTGCTCTACAAATTTGGAACAAATCTAAGGCATTGCCGGATATTTGTCTATATTTGCAAAACAGATTTTTTCAATAACATCTATCGATAAAACCGATTAAGGAGATGGAACTGCGTCAACTGAACTACTTTAAGGCGGCTTGCGAACTGCACAACTTTTCGGAGGCGGCGCGGATGCTGCATATCTCGCAGAGCACGCTGTCGCAACAGATAGGACAACTGGAGGAGGAGCTGGGTATCCTGCTCTTCGACCGCGTGGGCAAGCGGGTGCTGCCCACCGAGGCGGGTCTGGCCCTGCTGCCCTATGCCAGCAAGGCGATACAGGATGCCGAGGACGGGAAACAGATGATACGCGACCTGAAGGGCATCCGCACGGGAGAGTTGCACGTGGGGGTGACGCACAGCATGATTTCGCTGATGCTGCCGGCGCTGGAACGGTTTACGCGTGACTATCCGCACATCGGGCTGCGGGTGATGCAGGGGACCTCGGAGGAGCTGCTGCAACAGCTGGAGCGCCACGCGCTCGACTTTGTGCTGTCGTTCAAGCCGCGCGAGGTGTACAACGATTTTGAAACGATGCCGCTCTTTCTGTCGGAGCTCTACTTTGTGGTGCACCACTCGCACCGGCTGGCCTCGCTATCGTCGATAACGCTGAAACGGCTCTCGGCCACGCCCCTCATCCTGCCCGAACGGGGCTTTGCCACCCGCACGAAAATCGAGGAGCTGTGCCGGAAAAACCGGCTGTCGCTGACCGTGGGCATAGAGATGAACGACGTACACACCATTCTGCACCTGCTCAGGGGCGGCGAGTGGGGTACCATACTGACGCAGGCGGCGGTGGCCGACGAGCCCGACCTGGTGCGGGTGCCTATCTTGTGTGCCGAGCCGCTCACCTCGCCGGGCTACCTCTTCTGGCCGCAGGGGTGCTACCGCAAGCGGGCGGCAACGGCCTTTGCCGACTACCTGCTGGAGGTGATACGGGAGGGGAACTTCCGCCCGATTCCCGAGGGGTAAGGCACCTACCCCCGCAAACACACAAACGGCCCCGGGAGCACGAGACTCCCGGGGCCGCTCTATCTCGAAGGGGCTACCGCGCAAGGCGCGGTGCCCGACGGGTCGAAAGGAATTAGATGCCCAGCTCTTTCTTGATGGCCTCGATCTTGGCATCGGCGGCAGCGTTGGCGGCGTCGTAGTCGGCATAGCTGTCCATCTTGATGCCGCGCACCTCGATGTAGAACTTGATCTTGGGCTCGGTACCCGAGGGACGGATGGAGACTTTGGAGCCGTCGGCGGTGAAGTATTGCAGCACGTTGGAGGTGACGGGCATGTCGAGTTTCGACTTTTCGCCGGTGACGGGGTTGAGGGCCTCGAGCGAGTCGTAGTCCTTGACGCATACGACCGGCGAACCGGCGAGCTCTTTCAAGGGGTTGGCGCGGAAGCTCTTCATCATGGCCACAATCTCCTCGGCACCCGATTTGCCCTTGCGAACGACCGAGATGCCTTTCTCTTTGGAGAAGCCGTATTTGATGTAGATGTCCTGCAACATCTGGTACATGGTCATGCCCTTGTCCTTGGCCCAGGCGGCAATTTCGGCCATGAGCGAGATGGACGATACGGAGTCTTTGTCGCGCACGAAATCCTCGGGGAGGAATCCGTAGCTCTCCTCACCGCCGCCGATGTAGCGGGCCTTGCCCTCGTTCTCGCGGATAACCGAGGCAATCCACTTGAAGCCGGTGTAGCAGTCGTACATCTTGAAGCCGTTGCGCTCGGCAATGGTCTTGATGGTTTCGGTGGTGACGATGGTCTTGACGATGTATTCGTTGCCCTTGAGCAGCCCCAGCTCCTTGTTGCGGGTCATGAGGTAGTTGAGGAATATCATCACAATCTGGTTGCCGTTGATGAGGACAAACTCGCCCTTGTCGTTGCGGACGGCCATGCCGATGCGGTCGGCATCGGGGTCGGAGGCCACGACGAGCTCGGCATCGGTCTCGATGGCTTTCTTGATGGCCATGTCGAGGGCGGCGGGCTCTTCGGGGTTGGGCGACACGACGGTGGGGAAATCGCCGCTGACCACATCCTGCTCGGGCACGTGGATGATATTGGTGAAGCCGAAGTTCTTCAGCGAGGCGGGCACGAGGCGCACGCCGGTGCCGTGGATAGGCGTGTAGACGATTTTCATGTCGTGGTGACGGGCAATGGCCTCGGGGCTGAGCGAGAGGGTCTTGATGCGGTCGAGGTAACGGCGGTCGATCTCCTCGCCGATAATCTCGATGAGAGCAGGGTTGCCCTGGAATTTCACATCCTTGACGGAGGTAATCTTGTTCACCTCGTCGATGGTGTTCTTGTCGTGGGGGGCAATCATCTGGGCGCCGTCGCTCCAGTAGGCCTTATAGCCGTTGTACTCCTTGGGGTTGTGCGAGGCGGTGAGGATGACACCACTCTGGCAGCCCAGCTCGCGGATGGCGAACGATACCTCGGGGGTGGGACGCAGGGCGTCGAAGAGGTATACCTTGATGCCGTTGGCCGAGAATACGTCGGCAGCCACCTCGGCAAAGCGGCGGCTGTTGTTGCGGCAGTCGTGACCGATGGCCACCTTGATCTGGGGCAGGTCGGCAAATGCCTTCTTCAGGTAGTTGGAGAGTCCCTGGGTAGCGGCCCCCACGGTGTAGATGTTCATGCGGTTGGTGCCGGCACCCATGATACCGCGCAGGCCGCCCGTACCGAACTCGAGATCCTTGTAGAAGGCCTCGATGAGGTCGGTCTTATCTTCGTTGTCGAGCATGGCCCGTACAGCGGCTTTCGTCTCTTCGTCGTAGCCTTCGCCCAGCCATACCTGAGCTTTGGCCTCTACTTGTTTCAATAATTCTTCGTTTCCCATATATTCAGAATTCAATAGTTAATTGTTTCGTCGATTTACAGTTGTTTATTTCGCTGTGACAAATTTAGTTATTTCCTCGAGACTGGTGCAAAAATTAAGAAAAAGTTTCGTATCGTTTTCACCATTCGGGGAAAAAACAGGGTTCAGAACTGCGGAGCCTTCTCGAGGAAACGGTCGCCGGTCTGGCGCACAATCTCTTCGTAATACTCCTGGGAGTAGCCGGGGAAGAGGGGCGAATCGGGCAGGCCGTAGCCGTTGTCCTTGAAGTGTCCGTTCTCTTCGCGCTTCACGTTACCGTCGACAAATTTGACCATGAGGTATTCGCCCAGCTTCTTCCAGCGGGCGGTCGAAGCCTCGGCAGCCTCGCAGCTGTACTGGGTGAGGAAGGCCACGGTCTCGGCGGGCGAAGTGGCGTAGAGGTCGGCAGCAGCCTTGTCGATGGCAGCCTGGCGGGCGTTGAGCGAGCCCTCTATGGCGGTCTGCACCTTGCGGATGTCGCCGATCATGGGCTCGTAGCGGGCATAGGCCATGTTGGCTACCCAGTTGTGAACCCAGAAGGCCGAGGTCCAGGAGAAGTCGTACATCGAGCCGTTGCTGGGGCTGAAGCACTCGGGCACGCGGGTGATGCTGCAGTACATGGGCACATAGATGCAGGTGTTGGCATCGTCGACACCGAACCAGAGCACACCGCCCACGGCGTCGGGCAGCCAGTTGCGCATCTGGCCCACGAGGGTGAAGCCGGTCTGCTGCGTGGCGATGGCCCGCTCCATGCAGTAGGATTTACCCTCGACCTGGAACGACATGGGGCGGAAACGGTACGGCACCTTGAAGGGACCGGCACCCACATCCTGCGTCATGTCGAAGGGGGTACCCTCGAAGTGGTCGCGCATGGCCTCCTTCATATCCTGCACGGTGAGTTTGCGCGAGGGCTTGATGTAGAGGGGGAAGGGGTTGTAGACCTCGCCGTTGATGTAGGGGAGGTACTGGTCCATGGTCGTGTCGTACTTGCGGAAGAAGGCCCACACGCGGGCATCGCAGGCCCGCAAGGCGCCGAAGTCGGCGGGGTAATAGGTCTGGGCAAAGCTGAAATCCTTGTTCAGGCCGTCGAAGTAGCCCATCTCGCGGGCAAAGGAGATGACATCGGGCGAGTAGAGGCAGTTCTCCTTGTCGTCGAGGGGAATCTTGTGAATGCGGGGATAGTTGGCGTGGCCGGCAATGCAGTCGTCGGGGATGCGGATAGCCACCCACACGGCACCGCGACGGTCGGGGCCCTTGCCGATGAGGTCCATCACCCACACCTCGTTGGGGTCGGCAATGGTGAAGGACTCGCCGCTGCTGCAGTAGCCGTATTTCTTGACAAGGCCGGTCATCACCTTGATGGCCTCGCGGGCGGTCTTGGCCCGCTCGAGACCGAGTTGGATGAGCGAACCATAGTCGATGATGCCGGTGGTATCGACCAGCTCGGGACGTCCGCCCCAGGTCGATTCGACAATGGTGAGCTGATGCTCGTTCATGTTGCCCACCACGGCATAGGTATGCTCTACCTGCTCGATTTCGCCCAGCGGTTTGTTGGTGTCCCACTCGACAATCTTGCGCATGGAGCCCTTGGGCCAGTCGGCGGCCGGCGACGAGGTGAGCGCCCCATACAGGGTATGGGAATCGGCCGAATAGGTTACCAACACACTCCCGTCGGCCGTAGCCTGCTTACCGGCTATCAAACTCGTACAGGCCCACGCCTGCGGCCAGGCGGCCACGGTCAAAAGAGATAAAATCGCTAATTTTTTCATATCTAATCGGTTATTGTTATTTACCAAACAAATGAGCCGGTGTATTCCCGCTCGTTGCCACACATGTCGGTAGCCACTACCCGCAGGGTGTGCTTGCTACCCTTCTTCACCCGGTTGCTCTCGAGGCGGTACGCGATGCGGCCGGTCTTGCCATCGAGTTCGAAGAGGACAAACTTGCCGTCGATTTCGCCGCGATAGCTCTTGAGGCCGCTGGCATTGTCGGCCACCTTGAGCACCACGGTGCCCCGCGAGCCCCAACGCTCGGGCGTCACGGGCTGGATGGTGGGCGGTACCGAGTCGGCCGCCACGGCATAGGAGCCGAAGTTGCGAATCTTGGCCTTGTACCAGCCGTCGGCATACTCGCCCGTTACCGGGTAGACCCGGCTGCCCTTGATGCGCACCAGGTAGTACTGCCGCTTGTCGGCCAGCGGGTCGCGGGTGAGGCGTATCGAAATCTCGGCCGGGCGGTGCAACGAAATGTCGTCCGGACCGATGACGTGAGTATCGGAGTAGTAGCGGTGCGACTCGAGCTTGCGCCGCGTAAAGTCGATGTTCTCGTACAACGCCCCGGCGGGGACGAAGATACCGAAATCGTCTTTCTTATACAAATTGTCGACGGCATAGGAGAAGTAAATGCCCGACTTCTGGGGCTCGACCGGCTCTTGCAGCCGCCCGACCAGCGAGAAGTTCAGCATCGACTGGTTGCCGTCGTAGTCGGTGAGCACATAGCGACAGGGATAGACGCGCTCCTCATCGACATGAAAAATGCCGTGATTGTCGACCTGCTTGTAGATGGAACGCAGGCGGTTGCCGGGCGCCACATAGGTGCGCATGATTTTCCCGTCCTCGGTGAAACTGTTGATATAGCGGGTCTCGTCGAACGAATAGCGGTAGATGTAGGTCGAGAAGAAGAGGCTGTCGTCGACATAGAGGTCGACCTGATGCACGCCGTATTTGTTGGCCGTGCCGGTCATGCGGTCGTAAGCCTCGATACCGAACGACACATCGCCCCAGGCCGGTATGGGTTCGCCTATCGAGTAGGCCCCGGCACTGCTCTTGGTAGCCTTGCGCTCGAGCCGGCGGGACGAATTTTCCATCACCCCGGCATGCGTATAGACCACCACCCGACGCGCCTCGGGAGCCACATCGTCGGTAATGTATTGCGAGAGCCACTCCTGCGGGTCCATGGGGTCCTGGGTAGCCGTGTCGCGTATGTCGAGGTGCAAGTGAGGCCCGCCCGACGAACCGGCGTTGCCGCTGTATCCAATCATGTCGCCCTGCCCTACCGGGATTTCGCCCTCGGCAAATTCGCAGTCGATCGAGAAGCCCTCCTGCTCATATTGCAGGCGGCGAACAATCTCGTCGATAAAAGGAGCGAAACTCTTCAGGTGACCGTAGACGGTCGTCAATCCCGACGGGTGATTGATATAGACCGCACGCCCGAAACCCCACGGCGAAACCACAACCCGCGACACATAGCCGCCATCCATCGCATAGACCGGCAAGCCGGTGCGGCCCTGGGTTTTCAAGTCGATACCCGAATGGAAATGGTTGGGGCGCAACTCCCCGAAATTGGCACTCATCAACAAAGGTATTTTCAACGGCGCAATCATTTCGCCACGGCACACGGGGACAACGAGAGCCAGAACTATCCCCAGCCATATACCACGTAATCGCATATTATCCTTTCTTTTCTATCGTGTAAAACGGCAGCCTCTACCCGACCGTATCGAATCTGATGCAAAATCCCGAGGCTCGACCCTTTTACATTCTTGCAAAGATAGTGAAAGGTGAGCGCAGAAGAAACAAGCTTGCTTGAATTTTTTATGCCAAACCGCATCCTATCTTATGAAAAGATAGTGAAAGGTGAATACAAAAAAGCCAAACTTGTTTGAGATTTTTTGTTGAGCCGCATCCTATCTTCGTGTAACAAAGATAACCAAAGGTGAGCGCAGAAAAAACAAGCTTGCTTGAATTTTTTTGCCATGCCGCAGTATTTCCAGTTCCAAAGAAGGCAACCTCCTTTGCCCGTTCTTTCTGTCAAATTCTGAGAAACACACCTCTCACAAACAAACATATCGGATAAAAACAATATATTTGCAAGAGAGCGTCATATTGGCTCAAACCGTATTCAAACGTCAACTGAAATCCTCTTTTGAAAAAGACATGTCATGAGCAAAAAACTCCAGATACGTAACAGCACGGCCGAATTTCTCATATTTCAAATGGAAAACCAGGAAGACGGTATAGAAGTGATGTATAGAGACGAGACCCTTTGGCTGACCCAGGACGCCATTGCTCTATTGTTCGACAAAGGTCGCTCTACAATAACCGAGCATTTGCAGAATATCTTTCAAAGCGGTGAGTTACAAGAAGATTCAGTTTGTCGGAAATTCCGACGAACTGCCGCCGATGGAAAAGAGTATGCTACCAAATATTACAATTTGGATGCCGTTATCTCGGTCGGCTACCGAGTCAATTCGGTACGGGCAACGCAATTCCGCCAGTGGTGCACATATATTCTTCGTCAATTTGCCATACGAGGATATGTTATTGACAAAAAACGTATGGAGAACGGCTCATTCCTCAACGAAGACTATTTTGAGCATCTGCTTGCCGAGATTCGTGAAATTCGATTGAGCGAGCGCCGCTTCTATCAAAAACTGACCGATATTTACGCAACAAGTATCGACTATAACCGCAACGCACCCACGACACGCTTGTTTTTCCAAAAAGTACAAAACAAGATGCACTATGCGGTTCACGGGCACACGGCTGCAGAGTTGATTGTAGAACGAGCCGATGCCGAAAAAGAACACATGGGCCTTACCACTTGGGAAAACGCACCTAATGGAAAAATTGTAAAAACCGATGTGGCGGTTGCTAAAAACTACTTGAAAGAAGACGAACTGGAGTCGATGGGAAGAATTGTCAATGCGTTTCTCGATTTGGCTGAAGACAGAGCCAAACGTCACATTCCCATGACGATGGAAGACTGGGCCGTACGGATAGATAAATTTCTGGATAGTGACGACAGGCCCATATTGGCCGATGCAGGAACCGTATCGGCCGAACAAGCTAAATTATATGCCGAAACCGAATTTGAAAAATACCGTCTCATTCAGGATAAATTGTTCCAATCGGATTTCGACCGGTGGAATGATAATCCGCTGATTGATTTCGACAACGACGAGAAGTGAATCGTCAAAGGCTCCTCCCGCTTCAACCATCACCTCTAAACACAAAAAGCAGCCCCACCTGAATATTCAGGCAGGGCCGCTATAACCAATCCTATCTCCTACCGGAGAAACACTTTAGATTACAACATTACTTTTTCAGCTTTCTTGCTTACCCCGTCGGTCAATACGAAGATGACGCAACGAGCACCCAGCTCCTGTTTGTCGACCGTGAGTTGACCGGCAGCCTCGGCGGTATAGAGGGTGCGACCCAGCATGTCGACTACGGTGAGGGTGAAGCGACGGTCGGCGGTGTTGACAACCGTAACCTGGTCGCCACTGCGGGCAATCACGAAGTCGGAAGCATCGGCAACAACCGACGAGATGGCTGAAACATCGGTAGCACCATACTCATAGGCACCAATGTCGCGGATACCGGCGGCAGCCAAGCCACGAATATCGGTCGTGGGGATGAGGTCGGCATAGGTACCCGTAGAGTAACCGGCATTTACAGCGTCGCTGTTCTCGGCCGTCAAAGCTAGGTAAGGTACATAGTTGTCGGTCGAAAGTTCGGTAGCCAAAGCGACCATCGAGAGCGGATACGATGCCAGCGTCTCCACGCGGTTGTTGTACTAGTCTTTCTTGTCGTTGAAGCACTCGTCGTCGATGTATTCGTTGACACCACGCTCGGCACCTACGATGATGTTGTTGTAGCCAATGATGGGCGAACGGAGGTCGGCAACCGAATAGCCCTCGGCACCGAAGATACCCGAAGCATTGGCAAATACGAGGTTGTTGATGAAGATAACTTCGCCGCCCTTTTCGCCGTAGATGTCGCCTACACGCAGAGCACCGTCGTTACCATAGAAGGTGTTGTTTATAATCTTGACGGGGATTTCGCTGTTGTCCGAGATGTCGATGGCAGCCTGGTTGGCCAGGTCGGAAGTGTTCTCGATGAAGGTACAGTTGACAATCTTCACATCCTTGACGTTGGTGTATCCGGCACCGGCATCTTTCGTCGAGATAGCCGTACCTACACCGTTCAGATCGTTACGGTAGAAGGTACAGTTCTCTACCAGCAGCGTACCGGCCTCACCGTTGTTTACACCAGCTTGTACGATGGCAGCACCCGTACCGTAACCACTGTTCACGTAGTTGCCGTCGAAATAGGAGTTGCGCACCGTTACATTCACACCACGAGAAGCGATACCCGAACCTCCCGAGCCCGACTCGTTGTCGATGAAGGTACAGCTGTCGACTACCAGCGTGTTACCGGCGAAGAAAAGACCACCACCGGGGTTATATTCGATCTGGCGACCGTTGAGGAAGGTGATACCTTTTACATTCACGTCGCAACCACCGGCAATACGCAAGATGCGGGCACCTTCGCCACCATCCTTACCGGCTTTCTCGGCAGCACGCAGGGTGGTGTTGTCGCCGATAATCGAAACAATCTTGTTATTACCCAAATCCAACTGGCCTCCTGTATCGAATACAGTATTGGCCTCGAGGTAGATGATCGTCTCCTCGTTTTCTTTTATACTACCTACTGCTTTGCTTACGGTTTTGAAAGCAGTTTCCCACGAAGCACCGTTGTAGCTGTCGCTACCCGTACTGGCTTTCACATAAATTTCTGTGGCAGCAAAAGAGTTTGCTCCAAGAGAACCTGCCAACAGAGCTACTAATAAGAAGTTCTTTTTCATAAAATATTGATATTAAGTTTATAAGATTACTTTTTTCGTGATTTGTGTCGTACCGTCGGTGGCTACTACCAGCAGTACACCGTGGGCGAGAGAAGCCCGGGCTACCACGGCCGATTGCGGTACCGACAGGGTGGCTACCCGACGGCCGTCGAGGAGTCGCGGCTGGGTATCCCCCTCATCATCGGGCGCGACATCATTCACGGCTACAAGACCGTATTGCCCATTCCGCTGGGTCTGGCGGCCTCGTTCGACCCGCAAGTGGTCGAGGCAGGTACCCACATGGCAGCTACCGAAGCGCGTGAAGAGGGCATCACCTGGACCTTTGCCCCCATGCTCGACATCTCGCGCGATGCCCGTTGGGGCCGCATAGCCGAGAGCCTGGGCGAAGACCCCTATCTGTCGGGCGAACTGGGTGCCGCCATGGTGCGCGGTTTCCAGGGCGAGCATCTGTCGGACAGCGACGCCATTGCCGCCTGCGTGAAACACTTCGTGGGCTACGGTGCTGCCGAGGGCGGACGCGACTACAACTCGACCTATATTCCCGAAACGCTGTTGCGCAACGTCTATCTGGAGCCGTTCCAAAAAGCAATCGAGGCCGGAGCCGCCACGCTGATGACCTCGTTCAACGACAACGACGGAATACCCGCCTCGGGCAACGACTTCCTGCTGCGCACCGTGCTGCGCGACGAGTGGAAGTTCGACGGCTTCGTGGTATCGGACTGGTGCTCGATGAGCGAGATGATGTCGCACGGATTTGCCGCCGACCGCAAGGATGTGGCCCGTATCTCGGCCAATGCCGGCGTAGACATGGAGATGGTAAGCCAGACCTATATCGAACACCTGCCCCAACTGGTAGCCGAGAACAAGGTATCGATGGAGGTAATCGACAACGCTGTGCGCAACATCCTGCGCATCAAATACCGTCTGGGACTGTTTGAGAATCCCTATGCCAAACCGGGCAAGACGAGCACCATCTACTGCGACGAGCACCTGAAAACGGCCCGCCGCGCCGCTGTCGAGTCGGCCATTCTGCTGAAAAACAACGGCGTACTGCCGCTCAAGGAGGGTCAGACCCTGGCCATCGTAGGCCCCATGGCCGATGCTCCCCACGACCAACTGGGCACCTGGTCGTTCGACGGTGACAAGAATCGCACCGTCACCCCGCTCAGAGCCTTGCAGACCGAGGAGTACAACCAGGTGAAATACATCTATGAGCCCGGGCTCGACTACTCGAGAGATACCGATACGAGCGACTTCGAACGGGTGAAGAGTGCCGTACGCCGGGCCGACGTGGCCGTGGTCTTCGTGGGCGAAGAGGCCATCCTCTCGGGCGAGGCCCACTCGTTGTCGAACATCAACCTGATAGGTGCCCAGTCGGAGTTGCTGAAAGCCGTGAAGAGCACCGGCAAACCGGTAGTGATGGTGGTTATTGCCGGCCGTCCGCTCACCATCGAGCGCGACCTTCCCTACGCCGACGCCGTGCTCTACAACTTCCACCCGGGCACCATGGGCGGCCTGGCCATCATGGACCTGCTCTATGGCCGCGAGAACCCCAGCGGCAAGCTGCCGGTAACCTTCGTACGTGAAGTGGGACAGATACCGATGTACTACAACCACAACAACACGGGCCGTCCTGCACACAACCAAATTATTCCGCTCAAAGATATTCCGCTGGAAGCTCCGCAAACCTCGCTCGGCAACACATCGTTCTATCTCGATTCGGGTAAAGACCCGCTGTTTGTATTCGGATACGGTCTCTCATACAGCACCTTCGAATATACCGATCTCAACCTTTCGAACCATGAACCGAAAGCCGGCGATACACTCACCGTAACAGCCACCATCAAGAACACAAGCCGCGTCGACGGTACCGAGGTCGCACAACTCTATGTGCGCGACCTGGTAGGCTCGATTACCCGCCCGGTGAAAGAACTGAAAGACTTCCAACGCCTGTTTATCAAAGCTGGCGAAAGCCAAACCGTGACTTTCGAGCTGCCCATTTCGGAACTGGCCTTCTACGGTCGTGACCTTCAAAAGAGAGTCGAGGCCGGACAATTCGACCTCTGGGTAGGCCCGAACAGTGCCGAAGGACTGAAAGGCTCGTTCACCGTTACCGAATAACCCCGACAGAAACGCTTCTTCCATACATTAAAACCAAGAAAATCGGCCGGCGTCCAAGCGCTCGGCCGATTTTCTTTTTTCGACCATAAACCACCCGAAAAACGGTCGTCCCGACAAACCGAAAATTCACGTATCCCGGCTTAAAAAACAGATAGCCTCATAAACAAGCATCGTGAGCAGAGAGTTCTCTTTGACTCTATCAGTGTTCTAAAAGTCGGTTTTAATAAAATTTTACAGCCAATTCTCGAATATATTTCCATATATTTGTCCAAAACATCGCATCGACATGGATAGGACAGAAATCGAAAGCTTTACCCACGCCCGACTGTTGAAACTGATTGAAATAAAAAATCCTACCGGACTGGAAGAAGATTTGCTCATCATAGGCGACAACCACGCCGATTCCAATCTACTCAAATACCCCTGTCGCATAAATTCGCTCGTAGCTCTGGTATGCCAAAAAGGAGAGATGGTGGTCAACATCAACCTGAACGAATATCACATACAACCCGGCACCATGATTCTGAATATTCCTCAAAACATCGTACAACTGAAAGAACAGAAAGAGTGCAAGTTTTACGGGATTTCCATCTCGACCTCGTTTTTTGAAAAAACGAATTTCAACACCTGTGACCTGATTCCGGTATATACACAGATACGAAACGAGCCTTGCCTGCAACTGACCGAAGAAGAGAACGATATTTTTTGCAAGTTCATCTCGCTAATCCAGCTTATCGGCCATTCGTCCGAGAGCCCTAAAAAAAAGACGACAATCCGGGAGTTGAGCACTGCACTCATCAACCAATTATACGATACCATTCTGAAACGCAAACCGATAGCAGAGTCCGAAAGCAAAAAAAACCGACAAGAGATTATCTTCGGCAAATTCATCACCCTGCTCGCACAATATCATATGAGCGAACGGAGTGTTACCTTCTATGCCGAACAGTTGTGCATCACACCTAAATATTTCTCGAGCCTGGTCAAAAAGTTATCGGGTAAATCGGCAGCTCAGTGGATAGACAACTATGTGATACTCGAAGCGAAAAATCTGCTGAAATACTCCGATATGAGTATTCAGGAGATTGCCTATCGGCTCAATTTCTCGACACAATCGTTTTTCGGGAAATATTTCAAACACCAGACCGGCCTGTCGCCTACCCAATACCGCACACAGACTTGATTGTGCTCGAAGGCCCCTCGCCTATCGACGCGTGCCGTCATAGTCGATGCCGGCACGACGTGCCTGCGTGTGCTGGAACTCGCGGCGAATGCGGTAGATGCGACCGTCTTTGCGCAATCGGGCACCCGTCTGGTGAAAATTGAAGGGGATTCCCTGCTCCACGCACTGACGGCGGATGTCGAGCACCCAGTCGTAGTCGCACACGCGGGCCTCGTTGCCCGACTCGCCCCCTACCGACACCTCGTCGATGCTGCTGTCGAGCAAGCCGTGGAAATCGAGCGGACCCAACAGGGGCTCGCACAAGATAAGTTTATGACGGATGGGCAAGGCCTTGAAGATGGGGAGACGGTGCTCGAGCTGTTCTTGATTTTCGATGGTGCAGGCGATGGTCACCTGGGGGTAGCCGTCGCCCCAGTCGGCAGGCAGAGCCACTCCGAAACGGTCGATGCGCTTGGTGGGAATGATGAACGACAGGTCGCTGCGGTGGCGTATCATGGCCCAGGCTTCGGCGCGCCACGGGTCGGCCTCGGCAAGAAAGAAGTCGGAGGTGAAACAGGTATAGACCTGCTCGCCCGAGGGTATGCGGTAGTCGCCGTTCCGCTTGCGCCTCAACGGCAGGTCGAAGGCCGCCGTGCGCGAGACCACACGGCTGTCTTTGTCGTACAGACTGTCCTGCCGATAGACGTAGCAGTGTCTGCATCCTTCGCTTATTTTGTGGCAACCGTGCCACAAATTCCACATGACCGACATATCTGTTTCTGGTTTCGGGTTGCCGACAGGCTATTCCCCCCCATAAAACAAAGGTAGTGCACCCGGACGAAAATTCAAAACGCGAAAGCTCCCGATTCGCTATCCGCATATGGGTATGAAAAGGTCAAAGGAGAAAAACAAGGGCGGTGCGCCTCCAGCGAGGAAGCGCACCGCCCGAAGTATCATAACTCTGCAGAGAGATTACGAGAGGAAGCCGAGCAGCACACCGGCAGCAACAGCCGAACCGATGACACCGGCTACGTTGGGACCCATGGCGTGCATGAGCAGGTAGTTGGTCGAATCGTATTCGAGACCGATGTTGTTGGAGATACGAGCCGACATGGGCACGGCCGATACACCGGCGTTACCGATAAGCGGGTTGATCTTCTTGCTCTTAGGCAACACGAGATTGAAAATTTTCACAAACAATACACCCGAAGCCGAAGCAATGACGAAAGCCATGAAACCAAGAGCGAAGATACCGAGCGTGCTGGGGGTGAGGAACTCGGAAGCCTGAGTAGAGGCTCCTACCGTTACACCCAACAGAATGGTAATCGTGTCGCACAAGGGGCCGCTTGCGGTCTTGGCCAAACGCGAGGTAACACCGCTCTCACGCAACAGGTTGCCGAAGAAAAGCATACCCAACAGGGGCAAGCCCGACGGAACCAGGAAGCAGGTGAGCAGCAACCCGACGATGGGGAACATGATTTTCTCGTTTTGCGACACGGCACGCGCCGGTTTCATACGAATTACACGCTCCTTTTTCGTGGTCATCAAACGCATGATAGGCGGCTGGATTACCGGGACAAGTGCCATATACGAGTAAGCCGAAACAGCTATGGCACCCATGAGGTTAGGAGCCAATTTCGACGAAAGGAAGATGGCCGTAGGACCGTCGGCACCACCGATGATGGCAATGGCACCGGCTTGGTCGGGGGTAAACCCGAGAGCCAAGGCGACCATATAGGCCCCGAAGATACCGAACTGGGCAGCAGCACCCACCAGCATCAGTTTGGGGTTGGCGATAAGCGACGAAAAATCGGTCATGGCACCAATACCCAAAAATACCAACGGGGGATACCAACCGGCACTCACTCCCTGATAGAGGATATTGAGCACCGAACCTTCTTCATAAATACCAACCTCGAGACCGGCATCGATTTTAAAAGGAATATTCCCGATAAGAATACCGAAACCGATGGGTACCAGCAACATGGGCTCGAAATTTTTCTTTATCGCCAAATAGATAAAGAACAAGCCCACCACAATCATAGCCAGGTGCGGGAGGGTACAGTTGGCAAAGCCGGTATACTCCCAGAACTGGACTAAGTTATCTCCTAAGAAATCTATAAATCCCATAGTCTTACTCAATTATGATAAGTTCGGTTCCTTCGAGTACCGAATCACCTTTATTTACTTTGATGGCCGTCACTTTACCGCTCTTGATGGCGTTGATGTTGTTTTCCATCTTCATGGCTTCCAGGATAAGCACGGCCTGGCCTGCGCTCACCGTATCGCCAACTTTCACCAAGATATCGTTTACAACACCGGGCAACGGCGATTTCACGGCGTCGGCACCCGAGTTGACAGTGGGTTTGGCTATAACGGGCTCACCCGTAGCAGTACGCGGAGCCGACGAGGGCTTGGGCGTAGAAACCTTTACAGGAGCAGCCTCTTCCATCTGTACTTTGTAAGTAGTACCGTTCACCTCGACATGGGCAATGTTTTTCTCAATTTCGCCAACAGAAACCTTATAGAGGTTACCGTTGATTTTATACTTATACTCTTTCATAAGTTTGTTTAATCGTTTTTTGGGGGATTACTTTTTAGAGGGAATTTCACGCAGCGAATAAATCTTGGAGTTCCAAGGCGAGTAGGCTCTCTTCACCTTGTTGATGGTGAGGATTGTGTCTTCTACGTCGTGGGCTTCGAGATGCTGGTACAGAGCCATGGCGATAGCGGCATATACCTCGCCCGCCTCGCGGCCGAAGCCTTTCTCCTTGGCCTCTTCTTTATCGGAAATACCATGTACTCGCATAGCATTGCGCTTCTTGATGAGAACCGAGATTTGCCCGATAAGACGGAACAACAGGTAGAGCAGCAACAAACCGGCAAATACGATAGCCATGGCCATGATTGCCATACCCACCCCGAAGGGGTCGTGCTCGGTAAACATATCGATTTTCACATTCTTGTCGAGCGTAATGTTGTTGGTACTCGGCGTTACATAGCCCGACTGCTCGTTTCCGCCCTTGATTACCCAATGGCCCACACCGTCTTCGTAGCGGGCATAGGAGTGGTCGGTGGGAATCCCTGCCGGAACCGTCACCGAGTCGATGAGGTCACGACCGTTGGAATCGTAGAGACCAATCCAGTTGTCTTTGTCGGGGTCGAGCGTAAAATTCACGTGGAATGTTCCCCTGTTAGGCTTGCCGTCGGCCCAGAAAAGCACATGTTGCCGAGGCGGCATCTCGGTGAGAACATCGCCCTTGGGAATAGGATATTTCTTGGGATTGTTCTTGTCGTTGGTCAAGTAGCAGCTGCGCACATCGACGGTACCAAAGGTGGTATTGAAAATCTCTATCCAGGCCGACTGACAGCCGTAGTCGTCCTGATAGTTGTTTTCGTTGGTCACCAGCACCTCGTTGATACGCAAGCCTTTCCTTCCCTGTGCCCATACCGACGATACCATGAAGGCAGCGAACAGGAATATCCCTAAAATTTTTTTATTCATCGTTTTTATACTTTAAATGTATTACAAAGGAATATTACCGTGCTTTTTAGCCGGATTGGTTAATTTCTTGGTCTGCAACTGTTGCAAGGCACGAATGATGCGGAAACGCGTGTTGCGAGGCTCGATTACGTCGTCGATGTAACCATACTTGGCTGCATTGTAAGGATTGGCAAACAGTTTGGTATACTCGGCTTCTTTCTCGGCCATGAACTTGGCGGGGTCTTCGGCCTCTTTGGCTTCTTTGGCATAGAGCACCTCTACGGCACCGGCACCACCCATTACGGCGATTTCGGCAGTAGGCCAAGCGTAGTTCATGTCGCCACGCAGTTGTTTACAACTCATCACGATGTGCGAACCGCCATAGGACTTGCGCAGCGTGATGGTAACCTTGGGCACCGTAGCTTCGCCGTAGGCGTAAAGCAGTTTGGCACCGTGCAGAATCACACCGTTGTATTCTTGTCCCGTACCCGGCAAGAATCCCGGCACGTCGACGAGGCTGACGATAGGAATGTTGAAGGCGTCGCAGAAGCGAACGAAACGAGCGGCCTTGCGCGAAGCGTTGCTGTCGAGCACACCGGCCAGGTATTTGGGCTGGTTGGCTACGATACCTACCGACTGTCCGTTGAAGCGGGCGAAACCGATGATGATGTTCTTGGCGTAGTCGCGTTGTACTTCGAGGAATTCGCCGTTGTCGATGATGGCACCGATTACCTCGTACATATCGTAGGGGCGGTTGGGGCTATCGGGGATAATCTCGTTGAGCGAGTCTTCGAGACGGTCGATGGGGTCGTTGCAGGGAACGAGGGGAGCCTCTTCGAGGTTGTTTTGAGGGATATAGCTGATGAGCTTGCGAATAATAGCCAGTGCCTCTTCGCCGTTTTCGGCAGCAAAGTGAGCTACACCCGATTTAACAGAGTGAACTTCGGCACCGCCGAGAGCCTCCTGGGTAACGTCTTCGCCGGTTACGGTCTTTACCACTTTCGGGCCGGTAAGGAACATGTAGGAGATACCTTTGGCCATAATCGTGAAATCGGTCAAAGCAGGCGAATATACGGCACCACCGGCGCAAGGCCCGAGAATAGCCGAAATTTGGGGAATCACACCCGATGCCATGATGTTACGCTGGAAAATCTCGGCATAACCGGCCAACGCGTTGATACCCTCTTGAATGCGGGCACCTCCCGAGTCGTTGAGGCCGATACAGGGCGCACCCATCTTCATGGCCATATCCATGACCTTGCAGATTTTCAAGGCCATCGTCTCGGACAAAGAACCGCCAAATACGGTGAAATCCTGGGCAAATACATAAACGAGACGGCCTTCGATTGTACCGTAACCGGTTACGACGCCGTCGCCCAAAAACGATTTCTTCTCTTGCCCGAAATTGGTACATCTGTGTCGAACAAACATATCCAACTCTTCGAAACTACCTTCGTCGAGGAGTTGCGCGATGCGCTCACGGGCTGTGTATTTGCCTTTCTCGTGTTGTTTATCGATGGCTTTCTGTCCACCACCCAAGCGAGCCTGAGCGCGCAGCTCAATCAGCTCCTGTACTTTTACAAGTTGATTGCTCATATTTTTTTATTTATTAGGATCTTCACAAAGTTCGGTTAATACGCTGCAGGTCGATTTGGGGTGCAGGAAAGCGATGTTCAGCCCCTCGGCACCTTTGCGGGGAGCCTTGTCGATAAGGCGCACGCCCTTGGCTTCGACTTCGGCCAACGCATTGGCCACCCCGTCTTCGATAGCGAAAGCCATGTGATGGATACCTTCGCCGCGTTTCTCTATGAACTTGGCAATCGTGCTGTCTTCGCTTGTGGGCTCGAGCAGCTCGATCTTGGTCTGTCCTACTTTGAAGAAGGCCGTCTTCACTTTCTGGTCGGGTACCTCTTCGATAGAATAACATTTGAGACCTAAAATGTTTTCGTAATAAGGAATAGCTTCTTCGAGACTTTTCACAGCGATTCCTAAGTGTTCAATGTGAGAAATGTTCATAATAATTAGTATTTAGTTAACTTATATTTTTTAGGCTACTGTTTTCACACCTATTATAAGATGGGCAAATTTACGTCATTTCGGTTTAATAACGAAATAAATCGGCGAAAATAAGCTGCCGGGCCATCAACCTTTTAGCCCTGCAGATGTTTTCTACACAGAGCCCCACAGCCGCCTCCGGCCGATATGACAAATCGACAGCATTACTGACACGGGCGGCCGAAGAGCTTTTGGAAAAGACTGACAAAAGCAACATTTTCGAGAGCCTCGTTTTTTGGCATGGCATTTGAATAATATGGAGTGTCGCTCGCAAGGGCGGCGGATAAATCAACTCTATTGAATAACAAATAAAAAAGAATATAACTATGGGAAAGATTATTGGTATTGACTTAGGAACAACCAACTCGTGTGTAGCCGTAATGGAAGGCACCGAGCCGGTAGTAATCGCCAACAGTGAAGGTCGTCGCACGACTCCTTCGATTGTGGCATTTGTAGACGGTGGCGAACGTAAAGTGGGCGAGCCCGCCAAACGTCAGGCCATCACCAACCCGACGAGAACGATATTCTCGATCAAACGATTCATGGGCGAATCGTACGACCAGGTAACCAACGAAATTGCTCGTGTACCTTACAAGGTAGTCCGCAGCGACAACAACATGCCGCGTGTCGACATCGACGGTCGTCTCTACTCTCCGCAAGAGATTTCGGCCATGATTCTGCAAAAAATGAAAAAAACGGCCGAAGACTATCTGGGTCAAGAGGTAACCGATGCCGTCATCACGGTACCTGCCTACTTCAACGACTCGCAACGTCAGGCTACGAAGGAGGCCGGTGAGATTGCCGGTTTGAACGTACGCCGTATCGTCAACGAGCCTACGGCTGCCGCTTTGGCCTACGGTCTCGACAAGGCCAACAAAGATATGAAGATTGCCGTATTCGACCTGGGTGGTGGTACGTTCGATATCTCTATCCTGGAGTTGGGCGACGGTGTATTCGAAGTAAAATCGACCAACGGTGATACTCACCTGGGTGGTGATGACTTCGACCACGTAATCATCGACTGGCTGGCCGACGAGTTCAAGAACGACGAAGGCGTAGACCTGCGTGAAGATCCTATGGCTCTGCAACGGTTGAAAGAGGCTGCCGAAAAGGCTAAAATCGAGTTGTCGAGCTCGACTTCGACCGAGATCAACTTGCCTTACATCATGCCTGTAAACGGTGTGCCCAAACACCTGGTTAAGACGTTGACCCGTGCTAAATTCGAGCAGTTGTGCGACCGCTTGATCCAGGCTACCATCGAGCCCTGCCGCAAGGCTTTGCAGGATGCCGGCTTGAGTGCATCGGATATCGACGAGGTAATCCTCGTAGGTGGTTCGACCCGTATTCCTGCCATCCAGGCTATCGTAGAGAAATTCTTCGGTAAGACTCCTTCGAAGGGTGTTAACCCCGATGAGGTAGTGGCCGTAGGTGCCGCCATACAGGGTGCCGTATTGACCGGCGATGTAAAAGATGTATTGCTGCTCGATGTAACGCCTCTGTCGCTGGGTATCGAAACGCTGGGCGGCGTGATGACCAAACTGATCGACGCCAACACGACGATTCCTACCCGCAAGTCGGAAATCTTCTCGACCGCTGTCGATAACCAGCCTTCGGTAGAAATCCACGTACTGCAAGGTGAACGTCCTATGGCCAAAGACAACAAGACCATCGGTAAGTTCCACCTCGACGGAATCCCCGCTGCCATGCGTGGTGTGCCTCAAATCGAGGTTACATTCGATATCGATGCCAACGGTATCCTGAATGTATCGGCCAAAGATAAAGGCACGGGCAAAGAGCAAAGCATTCGTATCGAGGCTTCGAGCGGCTTGACCGACGCCGAAATCAAACGGATGAAGGACGAGGCTGCCGCCAACGCCGAAAACGATGCCAAGGAAAAAGAGCGTATCGACAAACTGAACCACGCCGATGCCCTCATCTTCCAGACCGAGAAACAACTCAAAGAGATGGGCGACAAGATTCCGGCCGACAAGAGAAGCGCCATCGAATCGGCTCTGAACAAACTGAAAGAGGCTCACAAGGCTCAGGACATTGCCGGTATCGACTCGGCTTCGAGCGAACTCGAGAGTGTACTGCAAGCCGCTGCTCAAGACCTGTACAACGCTCAGGCTCAACAACAGGCCGGTGCTCAACAGGCTCAACCGGGTGCCAACGCTCAACAGGGCGGCAACAACAACGGCAAGGATGTGACCGACGTCGACTTCGAAGAGGTCAAATAAACGAGTAAATCTCTAATCCTCTATACCCAGCGAGGCGTATCGCAAAACGCGATGCGCCTCGCTTTTTTTATGCCCGACCGGAATAGGGACGACGGGGGCAAGACAGAAAGAGCCCGGGGAGTAAAGGGCCCCTATGGGTAAAGCGATGATTCTCCCGCAGGCAAGCACGCCACGCTTCCCTTCGGCCACCCGGAAATATTCCAAGCCCCAAAGGAACTCCCTGCTCCTCCCCTGCTCTTCCGGCGGCCACACGACGGTCACACGGCTGTCACACGACGGTTCGGAGGGCCGAGATACAAAACGACGAAGGCCGGTGCCTGGATGGCATCGGCCTTCGTCTGTTATAACGGCATGCTGTATTACAGCAGGTATTGCGAACTGATGGATTTGTTTTCGTACACGCGGCGGATGGTGTCGGCAAAGAGGTCGGCGATGCTGATGATGTGCACCTTGTCGCACTGCTTGGTGTAGGGAATACTGTCGGTGAAAATCATCTCGGTCATCGACGAGTTCTGTACACGCTCGGTAGCGGGGTCGCTCATCACGGCGTGCGAAGCGATGGCACGAACCGAGAGGGCGCCTTTGCTCATCATCAGATCGGCAGCCTTGGTGATGGTGCCGGCGGTGTCGACCATATCGTCGACGAGGATTACATTCTTGCCCTCTACATCGCCAATCACGGTCATGCTCTCCACTACGTTGGCTTTGGCGCGTTGCTTGTGGCAAAGTACCAGAGGCACACCCAGGTATTTGGCATAGGTGCTGGCACGCTTGGAACCGCCTACGTCGGGGGTAGCTACCACCATATCCTTGAGGTTCAGCGACTGGATATAGGGAATGAATACCGACGAAGCATAGAGGTGGTCAACGGGAACATCGAAGAAACCTTGAATCTGATCGGCGTGCAGGTCCATCGTGATGAGGCGGTTGATACCGGCCACGCTCAAGATGTCGGCCAGGAGTTTGGCGGCGATGGAAACACGGGGTTTGTCCTTGCGGTCCTGACGAGCCCAACCGAAGTAGGGAACAACGGCTACGATAGATTTGGCCGAAGCGCGTTTGGCGGCGTCGATCATTAACAACAATTCCATCAGGTTGTCGGAATTGGGGAAGGTCGACTGCACCAGATATACCTGGCAGCCCCGAATCGACTCCTCGAAAGAGACGGCAAACTCACCATCGGCAAAATGCTGAATGTTCATTTGGCCTAATTCGCAACCCAGACTATTACAGATTTTCTCAGCGAGATACCTTGAATTGGTTCCCGAAAATACCTTGAAGGGAGGTGTTTGACTCATGATTTTTTGAATGTAAAAACAGAGATTATTATTTTGAGACAAAGGTACAATTTCTATTTCGAAATTTTCTTGTCCTTTTTCATTTTTTCTATATTTCGTTGGGAAAAATTTTTTAATTCCATCTTCCACACCACGGCACCATAAGCGGGCAGCGCGCAGTCGAAGGGGGTGTCGGGACTGATGGTTTTGGTCCCCTTCTCGCCGCTTATCAGCTCGGTGGCTTCGTACTGTCCGGCTACGATTTTCATCGTATCGAAGGCGTGTTCGGGCAGGTTGATGGCCACCTGGGCCGGGTGAGTGTCGAAGTTTACAGCCACCAGCAGCAGCTCGCGGCCATACTTGCGCAAGAAGGTGTAGTGACGGTGCGGGTTGAAGCGGGGGTTCTCGCCATTGACATACATCAGGTCGAAGAACGAGCCCTGACTCACGGCCTTTTCGTGGCGACCAATATTGAGAATCGTCTTGTAGAGGTTGCGCAGCCGCTTCTGCTGCGGGGTGAGTTTGGCTATCGAGCAGCGCCCGCCGTCGTACCACTGCCGCACGGTGGGTACACTCCAGTAGTCGAAGATGGTGGTGCGGCCGTCGTGTCCGCTGAATCCCTCGGCGTCGTCGCCACGCTCGCCCAGCTCTTGCCCGAAGTAAATCATCATGGGGCCGGTGCTCATCAGGGTAGCCACCGCCAGCGCGGGGATGGCCTTGTCGGCATCGCCGGCAAAGAAGGGCGAGGCGAAACGCTGCTCGTCGTGATTCTCGAGGAAGTTGAGCATGTGCCCCCCTATCCCGTCGACAGCCTGCCAGCAGTAGGTGAGCTGTGCGGCCGATACCTGGTGGCAGAGCACGCCCCGCAGCTTGTCGTAGAGGCCCACCTTGTCGTAGAGGTAGTCGAACTTGCCCTTCTCGAGATAGAGCCGGTAGAGCGCCTGGTCGTAAATCTCGGCAATAAAGAGCACCTGGGGGTAGCTCTCCTTGACGCGCGAGATGGCCCAGCCCCAGAACTCGACGGGCACCATGTGGGCCATGTCGCAACGGAAGGCATCGATGCCCTTGCCGCACCAGAAGAGGAGGATGTCGAGCATCTTGTGCCAGGTGTCGGGGATGGGGTCGAAGCAGAGGCGATGGCCTCCCATGTAGTCGATCCCGTAGTTGAGTTTCACGGTCTCGTACCAGTCGTTCTCGTTGGGGAAGGCCCCGAAACAGTCGTTGCCGGTAGCCTTGGCGGGGTATTCGAAATAGCGGTCGTCGCCCTCGCCGATGTAGAATTGCGGGGTAAAGGCCTGCCGGGGTATGTAGTAGAAGTTGTTCGAGGGCGAGAAGTGCATCTCCTTGTTGTCGTGCGCACCCAAATCCTCGACACCCTGCGGGGCGGCATCGGAGTGGTACTGACGGGCCACGTGGTTGGGCACGAAGTCGAGCACCACCTTCAGGCCGGCCTCATGGGTGCGGGCCACGAGGGCCTCGAACTCGTGCATGCGCTCGAGTGGATTCTCGGCCAGGTCGGGGTCTATGTCGTAATAGTCCTTGATGGCATAGGGCGAACCGGCTTCGCCCTTGACTACGTATTTATTGTCGGGGCGGATGCCGTAGCGGGAGTAGTCGGTCTTGGTGGCATGTTCGATGACACCGGTATACCAAATGTAGTTGGCCCCCAGCTTCTTGATTTCGTTCAACACCTTGGAGGTAAAGTCGTTGAGCTTGCCCGAGCCGTTCTGTTCATAGGTACCGTTGGGCACACACGAGGCACAGCGGTTCGAAAAGAGGCGGGGAAGCACCTGGTAGATAATTATCTTCTCGTCGGTCATATTCGTATGGTAATCTTTTTTATTTGTTCAGTTCGTTGATACGCGAGGCCCGCTTGCCGGTAAAGAGCTTGAGGGTCTGCTGATACCCCACGTTGGCAATATCGCGCAGGGCGTGGATGTCGAACACGGCATAGCGTGCCGCCTCCTTCATGGCGATAAAGAGGTCGCACATCTTCATATCCTCGACCACATTGCTCT
The DNA here is from genome assembly GCA_902471075.1 of uncultured Barnesiella sp. Lineage (GTDB taxonomy): Bacteria > Bacteroidota > Bacteroidia > Bacteroidales > Barnesiellaceae > Barnesiella. The sequence goes on from CABRIW010000004.1 coordinate 25,947, forward strand.
TGGACATGAAGCTGTAGGAGCGGGCGGCAATGTCGACAATCGACTGTTTGTAGCGCTTGTTGACCAGCGGACTCACGTTGATGCCGATTACCGTGTCGCACTCGTTGCGTATGGGGAAGACGGGCAGATTGCGCAGCACACCGCCGTCGACGTAGTGGGTGCCGTCGATGAGTACCGGCGGGAATATGATGGGGATACTGCACGAAGCGGTGACCCGCTCGGCAATCGAGCCCGAACGCCACACCACACAGGTGCCGTGGTCGAGGTCGGTGGCCGTGACCACTACCGGGATGGAAAGGTCTTCGATGCACTCGGTGCGCAGCGACTTCTGCAGGAAGTGTTTAAACCGGTCTATCTTGAAGAACCCGGCCCGGGGCAGTGTAATCTCGGCCAGGTCGTTGAACGAAAGGCCCGAGAAGAGATCGAGAATTTCGTCGGGCGAATAGCCGTCGGCATAGAGCACGGCAATGACGGCTCCGGCACTGGTACCCGAAATGATGTCGGGACGGATACCCAACTCTTCCAACGCCTTCAACACGCCCACATGGGCAAACCCCTTGGCACCACCGCCACTCAATGCGAGGCCCAAACGGTAGGGCCGGACCTCGACCGGAAGATTCGCTTTTGTTGCAGCCATTTTATTTCGCTCTGTTTTTCCCGCGAAGATACGACTTTTCGGGGAGCGAGCCAACAGGAGCGAGCCAACCATGACATAATTATGCCTCCCGTTTCAAAAATATTTTGTTATCGATGCACGAATCGTTATCTTTGTTACACGAAAACAGGAGAAGCCTCGATAGAAAAGGCAAATAGGTTTGTGCTTCTACTTTCGACTTTGTCTGTATTTACAGGCTCTTTCAACGGAGTGTACCGGGCCGCAAAGAGTTGTTCGCGTGTTCGAAACCGGCACAACCAAACGTACAGTTTTTTATCGTAACACTAAAAAAAGAGGATTTACAATGGGAATCAGCGAAGATATCAAGCAGGCTTGCGAAGTGATGGAGCGCGGCGGCGTGATTTTGTACCCGACCGACACGATTTGGGGCATCGGCTGCGATGCGACCAATGCCGAAGCGGTAAAACGGGTGTATGAAATCAAGCAGCGGGCCGACAGCAAGGCCCTCATCGTGCTTACCGACAGCGAACCGAAGGTAGAATATTATGTGAGCGAGGTGCCCGAAACGGCGTGGCAACTGCTCGACGTGGCGGTGAAACCGCTCACGATTATCTATCCGGGCGCCCGCAACCTGGCCCCCAACCTGCTGGCCGAAGACGGGAGCATTGCCATACGCATCACGCACGAGGCTTTCTCGAAGGAGTTGTGCCGCCGCTTCAAAAAGGCGATTGTGTCGACGTCGGCCAACATCAGCGGGCAGCCTTCGCCCCACAACTTCGCCGAGGTATCGGACGAGATTAAAGCGGCCGTCGACTACATCGTGGAGGCCCGCCGCGACGAGACGAAAGAGGCGGTGCCCTCGAGCATTATCAAACTCGAATCGGACGGTTCCATCAAGATTATACGCGAGTGATTAACGGCAGACGACAGACAAGACGCTATGTGTTGGGCGACTACCTGGCCTCGAATGTGGCCTGGTTTCTGTTCAACATCGTGCGGTTTCACTTCCCCGGCATCCAAGCCGGCGGGTCGCTGAAGGCGTATCTGCTCTCGTCGCGCGTGATCGAGGGGCAGATTATCTTCCCGCTGCTGATGATGGGGGTCTACTACCTGTCGGGCTACTACAACCAGCCGTTTTTCAAGTCGCGCATCCAGGAACTGGTGCAGACCCTGGGGTCGGTGCTGGTGAATACGCTGCTTATCTTTTTCATCGCCCTCATCAACGACGTGCTACGCCTCCGCATCGACAACTACGAACTGCTGTTGCTGCTGTACGGGCTGCAGTTTGTCTTTGTCTATGCCGTCAGAGCCACGATTACGGGCAACGCTACCGCCCTCATTCACCGGGGCAAGTGGCAGTTCAACACCTTTATTATCGGGTGCGGCAGCAAGGCGGTGAAGCAGATGCGCGAACTCGAAGAGCCGCGCCTCTCGCTGGGCTACCGCATCGTGGGATTCATCCGGGTGAACGACGAGACGGCCGACCCCGAGATTGCCGACCGTACCTACCCCATGGAAGAGTTGCCCCGCCTGTGCCGGAAGATGAAGATACAGGAGCTGATCGTGGCCCCCGAAGAGGACAATCTGGTGGAGCTGCACCGGCTCATCAACACGCTCTACCCCCTGAACCTGCCCATCAAGCTGGGCACCGACGAGTTCAACATCATCTCGTCGCGGGTGAGGCTGACCAATATCTACGGGGCTCCCCTCATCGACATGAGCAACTGCGCCATCTCGGAGGGGGGGAAGAACATGAAGCGGATGTTCGACATCCTGGTTTCGGCCGTGGCTCTGGTGCTGCTCTCGCCGCTGTTTGTGGTGCTGGCCATCCTCATCAAACGCGATTCGAGCGGGCCGGTTTTCTACCAGCAAGAGCGCATCGGGTACCGACACCGGCCTTTCAAGATTTATAAATTCCGCACGATGAAGGCCAATGCCGAGTCGGGTACTCCCCTGCTCTCGGAGGAGAACGACCAACGTATCACCCGCATCGGCCGGGTGCTGCGCAAATACCGGCTGGACGAGCTGCCCCAGTTCTGGAACGTGCTGAAGGGCGACATGTCGCTCGTGGGGCCACGCCCCGAACGCGAATACTTCATCCGCCAGATTGTCGAGCGGGTACCCTACTACGTGCTGCTGCACCAGATACGCCCGGGCATCACCTCGTGGGGCATGGTGAAGTATGGCTACGCCCGCAACATCGACGAGATGATTGCGCGGCTGAAATATGATATTCTCTATTTGGAAAATATGTCGCTGCTGGTCGACCTCAAGATCATTATCTACACCATACGGACAGTGGTCACCGGCAAAGGCATGTAACATGTAAAAGGAAACTATATATGATAGACGAAGAAGATATTGAAATAGACGACACCCCGAAAGAGGGGAAACGGCACGACCTGATGCTGCGGCTGCTGTTGTGGCGCGAGAAGCACATCAACGAACACAACTTCGTGTTGTTCCTGAGTTTTGTAATCGGTATCTGCACGGCCGCCGCCGCGCTGATTCTGAAATTTCTCATCCATTTTATCCAGAACCTGCTCACCTCGCACTTCAACGCCGACAGCGCCAACTACCTCTACCTCATCTACCCGATTATCGGTATCCTGCTGGCGGGGCTCTATGTGCGCTATATCGTCAAGGACGACATCAGCCACGGTGTCACCCGCATCCTCTATGCCATCTCGCAGAAGAAGAGCCGGCTGAAACCGCACAACATGTACACCTCGGTGATTGCCAGTTCGATTACCATCGGGTTCGGTGGTTCGGTAGGAGCCGAGGCCCCTATCGTATACACCGGCGCGGCCATCGGGTCGAACATCGGGCGCCTCTTCCGACTGGACCAGCGGCTGCTCATGCTGCTGGTGGGCTGCGGCTCGGCTGCGGCCATTGCCGGCATATTCAAGGCCCCTATCGCCGGTATCCTGTTTACCCTCGAGGTGCTGATGATCGACATGACCACCACCTCGGTGCTGCCGCTGCTCATCTCGTCGATTACGGCGGTGACGGTGTCGTACATCTTCACGGGCTACAGTGCCGAGTTCAGCTTCGTACAGACCGAGACCTTCCAGGCGGCGCGCATCCCCTACGTGATTTTCCTGGGCGTCTTCTGCGGATTCGTCTCGCTCTACTTTACCCGCGTGATGACCCGCATGGAGGACATCTTCCGCAAGATAGGCACGCCGTGGAAAAAGTTCTTCTTCGGGTCGGCCGTCCTCAGTCTCTCCATCTTCCTGCTGCCGCCGCTCTACGGCGAGGGTTACGGCTCCATCACCAGCCTGCTGAACGACAACCTGAAGCAGCTGGCCGAGGGTAGCTTCTTCTACACCGAAAACGACAACATGTGGGTGATGATGCTCTTCCTCGCCCTCATCATTCTGGTGAAGGTACTGGCCACCAGCGCCACCAACGGCGGAGGCGGTGTGGGTGGTACGTTTGCTCCCAGCCTTTACGTGGGTTGCTTCGCGGGCTTCTTCTTTGCCTATGTGCTCAACCACACGGGCATTCTGCCCATGGAGCTGTCGGACAAGAACTTTGCCCTGATGGGTATGGCCGGGGTCATGTCGGCCGTCATGCACGCACCCCTCATGGCCATCTTCCTCACCACCGAGCTGACCGGTGGCTACGAGCTGTTCCTGCCGCTGATGATTACCTCGACCGTGGCTTATGCCACCATCCGCATATTCGAACCTCACAGCATCTACACCATGCGTCTGGCCAAGAAGGGCGAGCTGCTCACCCACCACAAGGACAAGGCGGTGCTCACCCTGCTGAAGATGGACAGCGTAATCGAAACCGACTTTATCGAGGTTCACCCCGAGATGACTCTCGGCGACATGGTCAAAGCGATTTCGCAATCGCACCGCAACATATTCCCGGTTACCGACCAGGATGGCACGCTGCTGGGTATCGTCATACTCGACGACATCCGCAACATCATGTTCCGCCCCGAACTCTACAAGCGCTTCTATGTGCGCAAGTTCATGACCATGCCGCCGGCCAAAATCGAGGTGGGCAGCAGCATGGACAGCGTGATGAAGACCTTCGACCAGACCAACGCCTGGAACCTGCCGGTTGTCGAGAACGGAAAGTATGTAGGATTCGTGTCGAAATCGAAGATTTTCAACTCGTACCGCCGTGTGCTGGTACACTTCTCACAAGACTAAGACAGAATGGAAAAGAAAGATTTACGCATCGTCTATATGGGCACTCCCGATTTTGCCGTGGAGAGCCTGCGCCGCCTCGTCGAAGGCGGGTACAACGTGGTAGCCGTCATCACCATGCCCGACAAACCGGCCGGGCGCGGTCACAAGATTCAGTTTTCGCCGGTCAAGGAGTATGCCCTCTCCCAAGGGTTGCCGGTGCTGCAGCCCGAACGACTGAAGGACGAGGCCTTTGTCGAGCAACTGCGCAGCCTGCATGCCGACCTGCAGATTGTCGTGGCCTTCCGCATGCTGCCCGAGGTGGTGTGGAACATGCCGCCGATGGGTACCTTCAACCTGCACGCCTCGCTGCTGCCGCAATATCGGGGTGCCGCCCCGCTCAACTGGGCCATCATCAACGGCGACACCGAGACGGGTATCACCACCTTCTTCCTGAAACACGAAATCGATACGGGCGAAATCATACAACAGAGACGCATCCCTATCCTGCCCGAGGATAACGTGGGTACCATACACGACAAACTGATGGTGCTGGGGGCCGACATGGTGGTCGAGACGGTCGACGCCATCCTGGCCGGGACGGTGAAACCCATCGACCAGGAGTCGATCCAGACCGACGAGCCGCTGCGCCCTGCCCCCAAGATTTTCAAGGATACCTGCCATATCGACTGGTCGAAACCGTGTATCCAAATTCATAACCTGGTGCGGGGTCTGTCGCCCTACCCGGCCGCCTGGTGCGAATGGGTATCGTCCGACGGCAACCGGGTGAGCGTGAAGATATTCCGAACCACCCCCGTACCAGCCGCTCACCACTTCGAGCCGGGCAGCATACACACCGACGGCAAGAGCCGCATCGACGTGGCCTGCGCCGACGGTTATGTGCGCATCGAGGAGTTGCAGCTTGCCGGCAAGAAGCGTATGGCTGCCGCCGACCTGTTGCGGGGATTCCACCTCGACGACACGTTCAGATGCGAATAGAAATCTCTCCGGGATTCAACGCCTGTGCAGAGGGACGGACCGCAGGGCATGCCCGATGACGGTGGCCACCTTGTGCACCGGTATCGCCTTGGAGGCGATGATGAGCAGCACGGCTACCAGAATCATAAAGATACCCACACCCAACCGCAGCGTAAAGGCTTCGCCGAAGACAGTTACCCCCACGACTACGGCCGTGAGGGGTTCGAGTGCGCCCATGATGGCCGTGGGTGTAGAGCCTATGGCGTGAACGGCCTGCGTCATGGTGACCAGCGAAATGACCGTAGGCACCAGGGCCAGCATGATGGAGAAGAACCACATGCGCGGCGTGGTGAGCGGCTGCAGCGGCGTGTGGCTGCCGAGCGAGGCTTGCAAGGCGATGGCCGCCATGCAGACGAGCAGGACATAGAAGGTGAGCTTAATCGACGACATGACGATGGACGAGCGGTTGACCACCACCATATAGAGGGCATAGGTGAGGGCCGAAACCAACACCAGCACCACCCCCGTAGTGTTGAGCCCTACACTGCTGCCGCCCCGATAGAGCAGCGCGATACCCGAGAGGGCCAACAGAATGGAGAAGACAGTGACTCCCGACAGCCGCTCCTTGAAAAAGAGGGCCATGATTACAGCCACCATGATGGGATAGACGAAGAGAATGGTGGCGGCAATGCCGGCATCGAGGTAGTGGAAACTGGTGTAGAAGGTGAGCGACGATACGGCAAAGAGGATACCCAGTGTAGCGAGGGTTTTCAGCTCCTTGCGCGACAGCCTGAACGACTGATGCTGCACCCACATGATGCCGGCGAGAATAATCACCGCAAACAGAAACCGATAGAAAAGTACCGAACTGGAGTTCAAACCCTCGCGGTAGAGGTAGAGGGCTCCCAGCGGATTGGTGCCGTAGCTTACTGCCGAAACGATACCGAGTATCGTACCTTTGACTTTTGTACTCATTTGCTATCCCTTTTTCGGGGTGCAAAGATACACACGACACAGGTCTCGAAGGATAGGTTTCCGGCTGTTTTTTTTCGAAGGTGTCATCAGAAGGCGTTCTTCTCGCCCTTGAAAGCATTGACTACGGTAAGGAAAATAATCTTGATGTCGAGCCAGAAGTTCCAATGCTCGATATACCACACGTCGTACTCGACACGACGTTCCATCTGCCACAGTTCGCGGGTCTCGCCCCGGTAGCCGTTCACCTGTGCCCAGCCTGTGATGCCCGGCTTGATGAGGTGCCGCAACATGTACTTGTCGATAATCTTGGAGTAGTCGTGGGTGTGCTTGACCATGTGGGGGCGCGGCCCGACAACCGACATATCGCCCAGGAATACGTTGATAAACTGGGGCAGCTCGTCGAGGCTCGTCTTGCGCAGGAACTCGCCCACCCGTGTCTTGCGGGGATCGTGGCGCGTAGCCTGCACCTCGTCGCTGGCGGCATTGACCCGCATGGTGCGGAACTTGTAGCAGTTGAACTCTTTCCCCCGGAAGCCGGTGCGCTTCTGCTTGAAGAATACGGGGCCCGGCGACGAGAGCTTGACGGCTATGGCAATGGGGATGAAAATCACGGGCGAACATACCAGCACGACCGAGGAGAAGGCCAGATCGAAGGCCCGCTTCAGCATGCGGGAGTAGATGTTTTGCAACGGCTCGGGATGGAGCGAGAGTACCGGCACGTTGCCGACCAGCTGGAACTCGAGCTGCCGGTGGATGTAGCGCCCTACGTCGGGCACCATGAAGAACGAGATGTTGTGCGACTCGGCAAACTTGAGCAGACGGGTAATCTTCTCCTCCTGCCGCATGGGCAGGGCGCAGTAGATTTCGTCGACGTTGTTGGCCGTAGCAAAGGCCTCGACGGCCGAGCAGTCGCCCTGGAAGTTGGGCAACGACTTCTTCAAGGCAAGGTTGTCGTCGAAGAATCCCATGAACTTGTAGCCGTAACCGGCATCGGAACGCAGCTCGTCGAGCAGCTTCGTGCCCATGGCACCAGCCCCTACAATGACTACCCGCTTGAAGTTGTAGCCCTTGCGGCGGAAGTATTTGAGCAGCTTGCGCGAGCCTACCCACCAGACGGCCAGCAATACCGACAGGAGCAGGTAGAACTTCAGCAGCACCAGCGAGCTGATGTCGTCGATCTGCAAGAAGAATATCAACAACAAAAATGCCGCCAGATGGCTCAACACCGACTGCGACACTTTAATCAACACCCTGTCTACATGGAGGATACGCAACTCGTGCACTTTACCGAAGAAGAGGAATACGGGGAAATACGAGAGATTGAGCAGAAGCCAGATAATCTTCTCGGCAAAGCCCCCTTCGAAGCCCCCACCCCACAGGCACACGGCGGCATAGGCGATGTTCAAACAAAAGAAATCTCCGATGATAATCAGCGACTTTATCATATGTCCATACCTGCCTCGTGCCATTGTTTCTCTCTCTTGTTCCGATCTATTTTTATTCGACAAACCTGCGCTCCCCACCCGGTTTGGGTACCGCGGGGGAAATAACAGGGCAACCCGGTTTGGAAGGGTCGCCCTGCGTTGGCATCTTATTTACTACAAATTCTTATCTATAAGTTGCACCTTCTGCTCGATAAGCTGCATCTCTTCGCGGATTTTCTGCATCTTCCGCTCCATCTCCTTCAAGAGGCCGCTCGACTTCTTCGACGAGATGTTCAAGAAGCCGATGTTGTTTTCGTAGGTTTGCAGCTCGGCTTTCTTCTGGTCGTACATGCGCAACAGTTTTTCGCGCTCGCGATAGAGCTTGTCGTGGTTGCCGTCGGCCATTTGCTGAACCGAGGCCGAGAAGTTGCTCAGGCGGTTGCGAGTCTCGGTCATGTTGAGGCGGGCAAAGAGGATGTCGAGTTGAGCCTGATACTCTTTATAGATTTTGTCTTTCTCCTTGAAGGGTACATAGCCGATGGTGCTCCACTGGGCCATCAGTTCGCGCACGGTCTTTTCGGCTTCGGCCGGGTCGACCGACTCGTCGATAGCCTTGAGGCGGGCAATGATGTCGCGCTTCTTCTCGAGGTTCTCCTGCTCGGCCTGACGGGTCGAGGCCAGCTGGCTGTTCTTCTGGGCAAAGAAGTAGTCGCAGGCGGTTACAAAGCGTTTCCAAATGGCATCGGAGTGTTTCTTGGCTACGGGGCCAATGGTCTTCCACTCCTTCTGCAGGGCTACGAAAATGTCGGTCGTAGCCTTCCAGTCGGTGCTGTCCTTGAGAGCCTCGGCCTTTTCGCACAAGGCTTTCTTCTTCTCGAGGTTGGCGGCCATCTTCTCCTTCACCGTCTTGAAATACTCGGCTTTGCGGGCAAAGAACTCGTCGCAGGTCTTGCGGAAACGCTCGAACAGCAGGTTGTTCATCTTGCGCGAAGCGAAGCCCAGGGTTTTCCAACGGCTTTGCAGGTCGAGCACGTGCTTGGTGGCCTCGTCCCACTGGGCAAACGAGTTGAGGGCATTCATGTCGATGGCCTCGATCTCTTCGCAGAGGGCCGTCTTGGCCTCTTCGTTCTTGCGCTCCACCTCCTTGCGGGCTTCGAAGAAGCTCTGGTAGCGCTTGTTCACCTCGGTCGAGGCATCCTTGAAGCGATTCCACAGCTCCTCGCGCAGCTCCTTGGCCACGGGGCCGATGCCCCGCCACTCGTCGTGGAGCAGTTGCAGCTGCTTGAAGGCGGCCACCACGTCGTCGTTGGTGAGCAAGGCTTCGGCGGCCTCGCACAGAGCGGTTTTCTGCTCGAGGTTCTTCTTGAAGTCGTAATCGCGCAGCTCCTTGTTAATCTTCAACAGGTCGTAGAAGTTCTCGACGCAAGCCTGGAAACTCTTCCACAGGCCCGATACGGCAGCCGAGGGTAGCTCGCAGGGCTCTTTGAAGGCCTGCTGCAACTCCTGGAAGCGGGTATATTGCTTGTTGATATTGTCCGAATCGGAGGTAATAGATTTCATCTCTTCCAAAATCTGCTGCTTGCGGGCCAGATTCTCCTCGCGTTGCTTTTCGAGCGAGGCGGTATATTCGGCCTTTTTCTCGCGGAATACGGCCAACAGAGATTTGAGCGTCTCTTCCTGTTCATCGGGTGCAGGTACAAACTCCGACTCGGGGTTACCGGCAGCGACGAAAGCATTTCGAGCCTCTTCTATTTCGATTTTCTTCTGTTTATAATAGGCTTGTTTCAATTCATCGACCTCTTCCTTGACCTCTTCAACTGGGCCCTCGATCAACTTTCGCAACGCGTCGATAATCTCTTCTCTCGAAAGTTTCGGAGCCGGCTGTGCCGAATTTTGTTCCTCCTCGGCGGGAGTCATAGTTTGACCTGCGTGCAGTTCTTCTGCATTCATATCAGGTTTTTCAAGCTCTGTTGTCATAGTATATTCAGTTTTATGAAGGATAAAATCTTTATTCTCTATACAAATTAAAAAAATTTTTTTGTCATTTCATACAAAAAAGTCAGATTATTTTCACAGAAGAGTCCCCTTTTTCGGTGAGCGGCAATTCTTTTCCGGCCGAAGGAGCCTCGCGACGGAGTATTTCGACGCACCCGAAACCCAGATTCACTTTTTCGCCGATGCCGGTCTCGTACATGATTTGGTGCAACAGGGGGTCCATCGAGACCTTGAACTTGTACATGTAGCCGATGACCTTCGATTCGTCGGGGGTAAACCGCATCATAAAGATGCCTTTACGCTTGGGCTCGGAGAGGAGCTCGAACGAAAACTCCGTGTCGCCCTCGAATGGATGACCGAAAATTCTTTCGTATTTGGTCAGTATCGAATGTTTGAAACACTCGGTGTAGGAGGGATGGTCGGGGCCGATGTACTCCATGCTGCGGTTGGACCGTGCCACCATAAAGACAATGGGCGACAGGGCCAGGTACTCCGACTCGATACCGAACTCGGGTGCAGGGCAGTCGACAATCTCCTCGACCTCGAGCTCTACCCGGCTGCGACGATCGCCCAACACAAAGGTGATACCCGAGAAAAGGTCCTCGACAAACTCGCGAGTGCCCCGCACGGGCAGGAACGAAATCCACATCTGTACCTTCTTGACCAGAATGTGCAACCGGTCGTTCTCAACCCGGATGCGCGGGATGTAGAGGTTGGAAAACGAAAAGAGCCGGTTGCGGCAATCGTCGACCGGGGCAAACCCGTTGCTCGAAAGCCAGCGCAAATAGGTATCGAAATTTTCACGAATGCGCCGATACACGGCTGCCGACAGCTCGTACTGATAGCTTACCGGCAAAACATTACCAAAACTTTCGGACTTAACCGCCAAGACTAATTTGAATCGCATAATAACTACTCTATATCATTTATCAAAGGTGCACCGGAGGGTATCGACTTATACCACAAAGTCGAACTGTTTTCCGGCACAAACAAATCTCTTGCAACTCGCTGTAAATCGTGTGGAGTAAGACGCTTGTAACGGTCGACTTCACAATCGATATTTTCGGCTCCGCCCAACAATTCGTAATAGGCCAGGTTGGTAGCCTTGTTCAAATAGTGCAAATTGGAAAACAGGTCGTTCGACTCGAAACGATTGACCACCTTGTCGAGCTCACGCTGGTCGACAGGCGTGTCGCAAATGCGGCGCAACTCGGCGTCGATGGCTGCCTCGCCCTGCTCGAGCGAGACGCCCGGCGAGAGTTTGCCCTTCACCAGGAAGAGCCCCGGCTCGATGTCGCCGGTTACCGAGGCGTCGAGCTCGGTGAAGAGTTTTTCGTCCATGACCAACCGACGGTAGAGCCGCGACGAACGGCCTGAGGAGAGCACATCGGAAAGGGCATCGCAAGCCTGATAATCGGGGTGCCGACGGGCCACCATGTGATAGGCCTTGAAGATGGCATCGAGCGGCACATCGCGCTCGACCGTCTGACGACGGGGCTGGGTCTGCACCGGCTCCTGCGGCAGATGGCGCGGAGCAATCTGTCGGCTGGGTATGGGGGCAAACCACTTTTCGCACAACTCGACAGCACGCTCGAAAGGCAGACTGCCCGAGATGCACAGGATGGCATTGTTGGGGGCATAGTGGGCAAAGAAGAACTGCTTCACCTCGTCGAGCGTAGCCTCGGCTATGTGCGAGACCTCACGGCCGATGACAGGCCACCGATAGGGGTGCACCCGATAGGCCATGGGTCTGAACAGCAGGTACGAGTCGCCATAGGGTTGATTCAGATTCCGCTGCTTGAACTCCTCGATGACCACCTGTTTCTGCACGGCCAGCGACTCGGGCGAAAAGGCGAGGCTGAGCATGCGGTCGGACTCCAGCCAGAAGGCGGTCTCGATATTGTGTGTGGGAGCAACCGTGTAGTAATTGGTCACATCGTTGCTGGTCCAGGCATTGTTCTCACCCCCGGCCTTTTGCAGCGGAGTATCGAAATCGGGGATATGCACCGACCCACCGAACATGAGGTGCTCGAACAGATGGGCAAATCCGGTGCGCGAGGGTGACTCGTCTTTCGACCCTACATCGTACAGCAGATTCAACGCCGTCATGCGCGTAGAGGCGTCGTAATGGTGTATGATGCGCAAACCATTGGACAATATGTGACGACGAAACGGTATCACGCTCTTACTCCTCGATTTTCATTTTTATGATTTTGACATCGGCCACAGGGCGATCGGCGGCACCGGTCTCGACCTGCTGTATCTTGTTGACCACGTCCATTCCCTCGATTACCTCGCCGAATACGGTATACTCACCATCGAGATGGGGCGTACCGCCCACCGTGGTATAGGCCTCGCGCTGTGCCTGAGTAAAGGTGCGCTTGCCCTCACGCTTGATCTGCTCCTGCATCTGGGCTACAAGCGTATCTTGCAAAGCCTGCAAACCCTGCATGTCGCGAGCCTTGCGCATTTTGATAATCTCCTCGCGATGGTTGGCGGCCAAAGCCTGGAATACCGACTGTTGCTGTTGCATCTGCATCTGACGCTCCATCTGGTCGAGTTGCTGCGGGTTGTACACTTTGCCGGTAACGATATAGAACTGCGAGCCCGACGATGCCTTTTCGGGATTCACCTGGTCGCCCTGTCGGGCCGCAGCCAATGCCCCGCGTTTGTGGAAATACTTGGGGTAGACAAACTCGGCCGGGAGGGTATAACCCGGGTCGCCCATGCCCAGCATCTTGCCGGCGGGGGCATTTCGGGAGGTACCGTCGCCTCCCTGTATCATAAACTCGTTGATTACACGATGAAACAGTGTTCCGTCGTAATATCCCTCCTTGACCAGCTTCACGAAGTTGTCGCGATGCGCGGGGGTATCGTCGTACAGTTTCACCTTAATGTCTCCCATTGTAGTCTCCATAAGGACAACTGTCTCCTTATGGCCGTTTGAGGCACAACTCATGTTGAATATTATTAGCGATAAAAAAATAAAACAAATACTCTTATTCATATAACTCCTGTTTAGCCGCGTCGGTGCGAATCATGAAAGTATGCAAATAAAAAAACATCGGCCGTGTGGACCGGTCCGAGCGGCTTCTATACCTGTACTTCAATATCTACAAAGATACAAAATTAAACGATTTCTTAACATAGAAAAATAGAAATTTATATTTATCAAAAAAGGCGTCCCGGTTTTCAGCTAACCGAGACGCCTTTTATCTGTTTATTTTCAACAAGTTACCTCACCAGTACTTTTATCGTACCGGGGCCTTTATCGGTGGCAATGGATACCAGATAGAGGCCGGGAGCTACCGGGATGCGGATATTTTCAGCAATTTCGGGTATCGAGGCGACCAATTGGCCGGCGGCATTATGGACCGTTGCCGACAACGCTTCGCCCGATACCGGTTCGAGCCAGATGGCCCCGTCGCGGCCGTAAACCTTCGCGGCAGGGGTTTTCGCAACCTCGACTCCGCTGTATTGGGTGGTGAAAAGATACTCGATCGTTTGCGACTCGCCCGACTCGTAGATAGCCTTGACGCCGGCCGTGTAGGTGCCATCGGGGAGCGACTCGAAAGTATAGAAGTTGTCGGTTATCGCCGTGGCTTTCGTCTCGCCATTGAGGTAGACGTTGTAGGTAGCCTCGCCCACTTCGGGGGCAGGAGTATCGACCGCAGGACCTACATAGAAGTTGTCGACCTTGAGCATCCAACCGTCGTAAGAGACATAGTTGACGGCCAGGTAGACTTCGCGGTTGACAAAATCGGGCAGGTCGACCGTCACCTCGTACCAACCACCCTCCTCGAAAGTACACTTGTAGAGCTCGACAAACGACGAGGGGTCGGTCGACGACTCGGAAGCCATCACCCGTATCGACTCGGGGATGCCGGTAGTTTCGCCCGGATTGCCGTAAACGTGTGCATAGAAGCGCAGCAGATACCCCTCGTTGATCTTCTGTTTGGGAGTGATGAGCCAGTCGTCGGAAGCGGCCCGCTGGGCTCCAAAGAACATCACATACTTCTTGCCCCACATCGTGTTGAGGTAGCCGTCGACATCGCACGGGGGCGTGGTGGCCTCGGGGTTGAAGATAAAGACAGGCGACTCGCCGGCATCGAATCCCGGGAAGGTGACATTCTGCCCGTTGACCGAGAGCATGTAGTGCTGCAAGCGGTCCTGGTCGTAGGTAACCCAGTCGCCGAAACGGGTGGCAAAGTCGTCGTACTCCTCGAAGCTGTCGCTCCAGCCCAGGTCCTGATTCCAACGGAAAAGGGCATCGGTCGTATGACTGTCTTCACGATAGGTAAAATCGACCGAAAGGTTGTAGGGATCGGTTATCTTCTCGACCAGTGAGAGGTCGATAGTCATATCCCGATCGATGTTGACAAACGTATCGAGCGGCAGGTAGCGGTCGTCGTTGATGCCGATTACATACTCTCCCTTCTGCAGCGAGGCGAAGTGCGAGAGGCCCGACCGTATGGTATCGGTTACCTGATAGCTGCCCGAGAGATAGCTCACGGCAATACCTTCGGCCGAACCGCCGTTGACAGCCACCTGTACCTTGACATCGGCATAGGCCGAAGCAGCCGGGACTTCAATCTGAGTAGTAGCTACCGACGACTCCGAAACCCGATAGACCGCCTTCACACCAAAGGTGTGGGTACCGGCAGCCAGGTTGTCGAAGAAGAAGGAGTTGTTCTGTACCGACCCGACTTCGGCGCCGTCGAGATAGACGGTGTAGCTCTGCGGATCGTCGCCGGCCGCTATATTGCGATGACGGATTGCCCGGGGCAACCGAGCCTTTACCTGCGAGGGATTCAGCTTGGCCGACCCTACGAAAAAGTCGTCGACCATCAGCATCCAGCCCGCCTGGGTAATATACTGAATGGCTATATAAACATCTTGTCCTTCGTATTTCGAGAGGTCATACTCAATCGTACTCCACGAGTTCCACTCTACCGATTCGTAGTTGCCTTGTGTCAACGGCATGAAGTCGCTCTCGGCGGTTCCGGCAGTCGAAATCCACACCTTGAAACGCTCGACAGGCGCATCGGCCGCCTTGGCCTTGAAACGCACGACATTGTTTACCCCTACGTGTATCTGGGGTGTGATGGCCCAATCGTTATTGGTGGTACCGCTGGCCGTGCGGATAAAGCCCATGTACTTCTTGCCGCTGTACGACCGCAACTGCGGCGCATAGAACCACCACGAGAGGGGATAGACGTCGCTACCGTCGGACGATACCGAAACGTAGGCCTCGTCGGGGGCCACAATCGTGGCATACTGTTTCAGGCCACTGTTGGGATAACCGCCCTGCATAAGCACGGCAGCCGACTCCTGGTCTTTGTCGATACCGGTCCACGGCGTGAGGTCGAGAGTAAACGAGGAGTAGTCTTCAAAATCGTCGAAGAAGTAGTCGGTCTCTTCGTTCCACACCAGTGAAGCATCGTTGACACCGGTCTTGGGATCGTGTGCAAGTACCGCCTGCAGATTGTAAGGGGTGCGCACCGGCTCTTCCATCACAATCTTGAGTACCGTATCGCTCTGTATGTCGAGCGCGGCGTTGTCGTAGGTCTTCAATCCCTCTTTCTCGATAACCAGCCGGTGAATGCCTGGATATATACTTTTCTCGGTATAGACGCCGTTCGCTCCCAATACCCGATTATAGACCAAACCAGACTCGGTTCGCTCCAGATAGATGGGGGTTCCGCTCATGTCTTCGCCTGTAACGGCCGTGACCTGCAAGGTGAGCGAGACGGTCTGCTGAGCCATCGCCGCCATGCCCCAACCGGCGAGGGCCATTACCAGAGCTAAAAATTTTTTCTTCATTGCTTTTCTATAAAAATTTGGTATTTACATATCGTTATCATGCGGTGTTCGCAAAAGGAACAAAGAGGGCTCCATCGACGAGGAGCCCTCTGGGTATATTCTCCCCCACCCTGCGGGGGAATAAACTTTAACGCTTCATTACCCGTGTCGTAACGACGGTGTTGCCTTGCGTGACAGATGCGATGTATACGCCTGCTGCCAGGTCGTGCATTGCAATCGACTCGACATCGGTTGCCTCGCGCACGCAGTTACCGGCCAGGTCGTAGACCCGTACATGAGCGGCACCGCCATTCCAGTAGAGATAATCGGTCGTGGGATTGGGATAGAGCGTCAGACGGGGTTGCGACAATTCGTCGACGGCCAAGGTGGGCATGCCGGCAATATCGCCCACGTAGATTTCGTCGAGCGAGCCGCCCGTAGACGAACCGTTATTTTCGGTAGCGACAAAACGCCAGCGCAGGTTCACACTCTTGCCGGCATAGGAAGCCAGCGATACATATTTGTGACGCCACTTGGTACGATCCTGGGTATAGGCCAACGGGGTCCAGGAGTCGTCATCGACCGCCCGGATTTCGAAATAGAGCGTACCGTCGGTATCGTCGACCTCGTCGAGGGGCAATTCGGTGACAGCCTCGTTTTCATACCCGGTTTCCAACCGGTTGCAGAGAGCACCGCCCCAGGCAAATGAGGCAACCATGTCGCCCGTCGTGGGGAGGACAATGACCGGCGTGGTGAGCGTAGACTCCTCGCCGGCATAGTTGTGCCATACCGAGGCCGAATATTCTCCGGCATACGGGCCGATATTGTTCGATTTCCATTGCTGTATGCCATCGCCCTGATGGTTGGCGGCCCAACCCATGGGAGGCACGGCACCCTCCTCGAATCCCTGGGTGTAGGGGAAGTTGCGAATCGACTGGTCGGCCATGGTGGTAAACGACCAGACGGTAGCCTCCTCGTTCTTGCCCACGGTGTTGTAGGGTACAATCTTCCAATAATAGGTAGTCGCGGGGGTGAGCTCGGGAATCGTATAGGATACCGACGAATTGCCTTCGAGACGGACACCGTCGAGCAGTGAGGTGGGATTGTCTTTATCGGACCCCACCGAGAGTTCATACCCATCGGCAAAGAGAGCGGGCTCCCACGAAAGGGTGAGCCGTGCGTAATCGACATCGGTAGCTCCGTTTACGGGACTGGGGGTCGTGATGGCCAGGGGAAGATCGCCGGCACCATAGAGCTTGGGCAATACTACGTTGTCGAAGTAGATGTCGGTCACTACCATATTGTCGAGGCCGCCATCGCCAATTTCAAATTCGTAGGTCCAGCGCAGATATACGTCGTCGCTCACCACGAAGTTGCCGTTCTGGTCCTTGATTTCGATTTCCTTCTGTACCCACTCGTTGTAACGGCTGTCGTCGAGCGAACACCACAACTCGGTCCAATCGGTATCGGACCCCTTCTTGTAGTAGCAGATAAAATAGGTAGTGGGGAGGAACGAGTCGTCGATATACTCCTCGCCGGTAGTTTCGATATAATCGAATTTTACCTTACCGTTCCCAGCCGAGAGATCGAGTCGGGGCGAAACGATGTCGCAGGTGGTCATGCCACCCACGGTTACCGACTTCACACCCGAGGTAGCAATACCCTCGATCGTGCGCCAGCCTTCGTTGCGCGACCAACCGGCCGGCGGGAAGATGTCGCCCTCGAAGCTCTCGAGCGTATATCCCTCTTCGAGCATCACCTTGGTACCCGAGAGGTCGACCGAGAGGGTTCCGCCATTGGTGTTAATCTTCATCACCGTGCTGCGTGCCCCTTCGACGGTGGGGTTGTAGTTGATGCGATACGAAACCTCCTCGCCACGTTTCAGTGCTACCGTAGCCGGGTCGAGCGTCGTGGAGAAGTCGGTACCTTCGAGCCCCTCGATACTCGAGATGGTCAAGGTGCCATACCCCACGTTGCGGATGGTCATGGCCTCGGACTGAGCCAGGTAACCGATATAGGAGTTGGAGAAGGCATACGAGGTAGAGCCCTCGACCTTCGGAAGCTGCTCAATCTCGTGGTTCCCTACCTTCACATCGTCGACAGCCAACGTGGCGGCGGTGTAGTCTCTGACCAGAATCGACTGGAAATAGAAAGCGACCTTCACGCTTTTACCCTCATAAGCCTTCAGACTTATACTGGGTGTCAGTTTCTGCCAGTTTGCCACACTGCCGGTGGCTGTTCTATCCCACGGCCAAGGCAAGCCCGAGTTTTCTACATCCTCTTGCGAGGCCACATTCCAAAGGTCGGTCCAGGAGGAACCGTCGTCGGTCGACACCTTGATAATAAAACGACCGTAAGTTTTTTCAGACGGGAGAAAAGCTGAGGCATTGCACCAGAAAACAAACGACAGCGTAGCATCTTGAGCTATATTTACAGAAGGGGTAATGAGCCACTCCTCTTTCGTGATACCGGCTGCACCTTCGGCATAATTGCTTACTACCTCGGCACAACCCGACCCGGCGATGGGTGACCCTGTGACTTCGTTCCAATTCAAATCCCAATGTGCAAAGGCGGTTGCCTCGAGGTTCTCCGGCAGTTCGGTTCCTGAGACTGTCCATCCTTGCGGCGGGAAATTCTGACTCTCGAAATTCTCGTTCAGCACAAGATTTTCGGCTGCAAAAACCCCTGCGCTGCCAATCAGCAGCGCGAGGGTAATGAGTTGTTTCTTCATAGTTAACATGGCTTGATTATTGTTTAACAATTTGGGTTGTTCTACTTTCACCGGCAGTTTGTACCGTCACCAGATATACACCCGGTACCAAAGCCGACATGTCGAGGCTTTCGACCTGCTGAGCCGACAATACCTGTTTGCCCGTAATGTCGGAAACGACTACGCGGTCGCAAGGTTTACCGAAATAGAGCGTAGATACCACGGGGTTGGGATAAACCTCGAGACGGTTGCCATTTACCTCGTCGATACCCGAACCATCGGTAATATTGAGAACAATCTCCTGTACCGTAGTCTTGGAACCGTCGGTAACCGAAAGTTTCATGATAATCTCTTCGGCCTGTCCGGGGATACCCGACAGCGTACCGCCATTGGTACCCTGGGTGTGCTTAATCCAGAAGGGTTTACCTTGCAGCGTCACGGTCAAGGCATCGCCATCGGGGTCGGCTACGGCATAGTTGTAGGTCCAGGTCTTGCCTACGGTAGCGGTAGTCTCGGGCACGGTAGTAAAGTAGGGCGCGTTGTTGTCGCTGTTTACATATTCGAAGTTCTCGAAATAGAAGTCGTCGAAGAAGGTGACAAAGCCCTGTCCCGGCGTATTGTTGCGCACAGCCACATAGATGGGTTGTCCTGCATATTGGCTCAGGTCGACATCAAACTCGGTCCACGAGGTTTGGCTGTCGCTGTTGTTCTTGTGAGGTACCTGTACCGATTCGAATCCCGAAACGGGCGAGAAGCTCGACACGGCATTGTCGGTGGTACTTACCAGTACGGTGAGAGCGGCAAAGGGGTGATAGGTGTTGTCGCCGTCGTACGACTTGGCATAGAAGCGGAAGTGTGCATCGTCGCGAGCGGTCATCTGGTCGCTGATAATCCAGTCGACAGCCTCGGAAGCATCGCTGGCAGCCATGGTAGCCAACAGTTGGTCGCCCGAGCGGGGATAGATGTTGCGCCAGTCGGCACCGTCGGGTTCGGGCAATTGGTTGATGACGATGTAGGCATAGGCGGTACCGATGTTGGGATAGTTGATCATCACCGGCGAAACCGTAGCGGCGTGGTCGGCATCGACCGTGGTAAAGCCTTTGGGAGCAATAGAGCCGAACTCGTCGTCTTCGAAGCTGAAGTAGCGGGTGTACATGCCCAGTGCGTTACCCGATACGGGGAACGAAATCGAGGGAGCATCGTCGAAAGTGATGGTCATTTCGTCTTCGACCATGGCCGAGGTCGTGCCGGCGGCAAAGGTGATATTGAAGTCGATACTCTCGCGGCTTTCCAATACCATGTCTTTATGCAGCGAGGTAGAGAAGTTGGCGTTGGCAAACGATACACCGGTTATCGTCATCGTCTTTTCGCCATCGTTCAAGAGGTTCAGCATTTTGGAGGTAACGGCCTTGTTGTAGTTGACATCGCCGGCCTCCCACGAGGATACGTTGATGACGGCCTTACCGGCAGAGGGAGCCTCTTCGAGCAGAATCTTGTCGAGCGAAGCACCCGAACCCATATAGTCGACCGTGCTGTAACGCCAGCGGAAGTTCACCGTCTTGCCCCGGTAATCGGAGAGGACGATGCGTTGGCGTTCCCAGCTTTGCCCCTCATCCTGAGCTGCCGAGATGAATGCCAACTGGTGCCAAGCGTTATCAACTTTGATTTCGAAATAGAGCGTATCCTTATTGATGGTGGTCGTGCCTTGTACCGATTTGCTCAATCCGGCCGGTACGGCATTGCCCCAATAGAAACTGATCTGCATGTCCTTATCGGCAGGCAATGCAAAGGCAGGCGTCTGCAGAATGCCCTGCTG
The DNA here is from genome assembly GCA_902471075.1 of uncultured Barnesiella sp. GTDB lineage: Bacteria > Bacteroidota > Bacteroidia > Bacteroidales > Barnesiellaceae > Barnesiella. Next base: position 46,408 of record CABRIW010000004.1, read on the forward strand.
ATGGGAACCGCCGGCCGAAATGTAGGCCGAGCCCTTGCCGTCGTACGTGGTGTAGTTGGTCAAATCCCATTCGGTATACCCCTCGCCGATGTTGCGCCAGCCCAGCGGCGGGAATGTCTCGCCGTCGAAACCTTCGGACCAGGGGAAGGTGCTCACGGTCTGGTCGGCCAGCGTGGTGAAACTCCATACCTCGGGCGAAGGCGTTTCACCTGCTTCGTTGCAGGCAACGACTTTCCAGTAATAGGTAGTAGCATAGTCGAGTACGGGGAGGGCATAGGAACACTCGGTCACCTCGGCACCATTGACTACCGAGAAGTCGGAGGCCGATTTTCCTACATATACCTTATAGCTCTGGGCAAACTGTACGCCGCCCCAGGTAAGTACGAGCTCTTCGTTGAAGACATCGACAGCCCCATTCTCGGGCGAAGGAGTCGTAGCAGCCCCAGGTATCGAAGAGCTACCGTAATAGGGCGGCAAGATTACGTCGTCGAGGAATGTCGTGGAGTATTCGGGCAGGTTGTCCCAGCCGCCGGTCGACAAATCGACATCGAGCACATATTTGAACATGACGTAGCAGTTGTCCGAAGCCGGAGTACCCAGGTCGACAGTCAGGTGCTCCCAACGGTTGATGGAGTCACACGAGGCTATCTGGGTCCAGGTATTCTTACCGTCTTTGGAGAAGTAAACCTCGAATCCGCTCTCGGAGGTGGCGGCATCGTCGGCCGTGGGTTCCCACACGTTGGCATAGTTGAACTGCAACTCATACGAACCTTCGGAACAGTCGAGACGAGGGGTTACCAGCGTAGGGTTGTTCTCGGCAAAACTGCACGAAGCCGAGTAGTCGCCCGAAGTAGCGTAGGCACGGCCCTGAGACCAACCCTCGTCGGCTGTCCAGCCCAACGGCGGGAAAGTACCGCCCTCGAAGCTCTCGAGATTGTACTCGTCGGGGAGGATGATTTTGGTTCCCTCCAAAGCGATGGAGACATCGCCGCCATTGGTGTGAATCGTCATCGTAGCCGACTTGGCACTCAAGGCCGAAGAGGGAGTATAGCGTACATAAAATTCATATTCGACACCCGGTTTTATCGAGACATCGGCCGGAACCAAATCGGTAGAGAAGTCGGTACCCTCGAGGCCCGAAATGCCCGTCACGGTGAGTTCGCCCACACCCTTGTTGCTGAGGGCAAACCTGTCGGACCACTTGCCTACCCCGATATAGGTACCCGGGAATATGTAAGAGGTGGGGGTAACCTCGGCTATAGGAGCCTCGATAGCAGCACCCGATTCGACCAACACATCGTCGATCCAGGCACAGTTACCTTTACCCGAACCGCTCACCAGCAGACAGTGCACAAAGGCAATCTTTATCGTCTTGCCGGCATAGGCTTTCAGGCTGAGCAGCGACGAGTTTACGGCCCATCCCGTCCAGGGATAGACTACGCCACTGTTCTCGACCTGCTTCTGGTTGAGGAACGAGAAGATGGTCGTCCACGACTCTCCGTCGTTTTCGCTCACGCGCACCTGCAAGTCGTATTCGTTCTTGAAAGCTGCGGCCGAAGCACCTTCCCACAAAAACGACAGATTGTAGTTGGTATTACTCAATGTAATCGCCGGGGTGATAACCCACTCCTCTTTTACGGGTTCAACAGGGTCCCATGATCCGCCGTCACAAAAAAGACTGACCGACCCCGATAGAGCCGATCGACTGGTTTCAAGAGTCCAATGGCTCACTGAATTCTCTTGAGTATCGTTAATCACTGTCCAGCCATTCGCCGGGAAATTGGTTGCCGTCCAAGATTCAAAATTCTCGTTCAGCAAAACCTCTGCTCGCAATCCCACTATAAACAGGAAGAAAGCACAAATAAGCGTAATTCTCTTTGCCATCGTAAATATATTATTAGGTTTGTTATGAATTCACATTACATGAAGAAACCAACAGAACATTACAACTATTAAGACATCTAATGCAAATATATGAAATTATTAGGAATAAACCTATATTTCTGTAAAAATATTATCACAAAGAGCCATATTTTCTAAAGTTCGAATATTTATACAAAATATAACAACAGTTACTTTTATAAAAATATAACTCTTTAAATAACCTTACCCCACCCGCGCCCCAACAGACGGGAACAAGGAACGGGTTCTGCCCGCCGTTTCATACAAGACTAAATATCAAAGGCATAAGGTCCTATTCCCCTTTGAGCAGTCTATTTTCACAAGGAGCAAAAGGTGAATATACACCCCTCGAGAGAGGATATACAACAGGTAAAAAACGGGAGAAAATGAGGTGATAACGTGAAAAACAGGGATAGAGAGATGGAGACGGACTACTCCTGAAAAAAAAGGCCGCCCCTCCCCCGTTACGGGCAGAAGGGCGGCATATCGTTCCACAAGGACAAGCAGACCGGAGGGAAATATTTGTACCTTATAACAGGATTGTGCGATTGCAATTACATCACGTCGTTGGCATAGACCCGCTTGTAGATGCGGCGGAAGTTGTCGCTCTGCTTATTCAGTTCATCGACGTGCGACTTGTAATCCTCACCCCAGATACCCGACAACAGATCGACAATGTACTTGTGCTCGCGATCCTTCTGGAGCGAAGCGGCTATGAGCTTGTCGATAATCTCCTTGTACTTGTCGGGGCCGGTGGCGTGCAGATAGAGTGCGGCACTCACGGTAATCTGGCCGGTGAGGTCGACCCGGATGATATTGTCGGCCAAAGCAGGCATATCGTCGTCGCAGGTACCCATGTGATTGGCTATGTACTCGTAGGTGAGCAGGCCATCGGTATCGCTGCTTAATATTTTTTTCAAATCGTTATTCATAGTTTGCCTTCTTTTGAATGACACAAATTAAATAAAAACTTTTGTCGCCACAAAATATTTCACAAAAACAGTTGGACGAAAGAGGGGAAAAAGCCTCACTTTACAAGGAAAAGTCCGGCACAAAGGGCGAATCGGGTACGAAATGGAGGGAGTGCAGGCATTTCATACAGCCCGGCAACCATTTCGTACAATCGGGCAAAAAAGAGGCAGACCGATAAAATCATTTCACCACCTTTGTAATACCTTGTTCCTAAAGAGAAGAACGAAACATGAAACTACAACAACCCATCGGCCTGGTACTAATCGTGACAAGTGTGCTTATCGCGGGATGCACACACCAGGACAAGACGACCGCGGAGTTTGCGAAACACAACTCGATTTACTACTGGAAGACCACTTTTGCCCTCGACTCGACCGAACGGGCCTTCCTGACGGAGCACGACATCGACCGCATCTACCTGCACATGTTCGATGTGGCCGTAGAGCCCGACTACGAGACCGGCGGCACCGAAGTCGTGCCCATCGCCACGACCCGCTTCGAGGCATCGGTACCCGACGGGGTAGAGGTTGTACCGGTCGCCTACATCACCCTCGATGCCCTGCGGGCCATGGCGGGGAAAGAGAGGAAGTTCGCCCCCCTCATCGTCGACCGGCTGCTGGCTATGAGTTCATACAACCAGTGCGGAAAGGTGAACGAGATACAACTTGACTGCGACTGGACAGCATCGACCCGCGAGAGCTACGCCGTGCTGTGCCAGGCGGTCAGAGACTCGCTGCAGAAAAAGGAGATAGCGCTGAGCATAACCGTACGGCTGCATCAGTTGCGCGAGCCGGCCCCACCGGCCGACCGGGGAGTACTGATGCTGTACAACACGGGGGCCTTGAAAGCGCACGACACCCGCAACTCGATTCTGGACCTTGCCGACGTAAAGCCCTATATGACCCGGAAACGGTACCCGATTCCGCTGGACTATGCCTACCCGGTATTCGGCTGGGGTGTCAAGTTCGACGGCAAAAAGTTCGTATCGATTGTGGCCGAGGCTGACACGGCGGCGCAGTCTGGTGAGTCGGTTCGGCGAGAGCGACCGACCGCCTCCGAAATATTGGCCGTCAAGAAGCTGGTCGAAAGCTATTTGGGCCAGCCCGCAAGCGGTAACCTGCTGTATCACCTGGATTATGAACAACTCAAACACTACACCCATGAAGAGATTGATCAGATACTTGGCCGTTAGTCTGGCCGCTCTGTTTACCGGTCACGAAGCGACCGCCTGCTGGGAACCCTGGTATGCCCCGGAAGAGTATTATATGTATAGAGTGCATGAAACCGACTCTGCTCCCCAATCGCCCCTCGGGGAGGACGAGGAGAATTGCCGGGAATGGCAGCGGCTGACCTCGCCCGAGATTCCCGTCGCCGATATTTATCGGGCCGTATACAAGATGCCGCTCGAGGAGCTCGAACGGGTAGAGGCCCACCGGGAGGCCCGACACGACAACCCCTTTGTCACGTGGATTGCCCAACGCGACACCGCCCTGCTCGACTTCCTGCTGCTGGCCAAGACCAACGAGTACATCCGCCTGAGGTGCAACTCGCGCTGGTACTACCCCTCGATGAAAATCGGGGCGCGGATGACGCTCGAAGAGGTGGCCGAACATGCCCTGTCGAACCCGGAACCCAGGTTGCGCGACCGCTACCTGCTGCAAGCGGTGCGGGCGCTCTTCACGCTGGGGCGATACGAGAGCTGCATCGACCTGTGGGAGTCGGAGGCTTCGCAACTGCCGGCCGACAACCTGATGCGCCGCCTGATTGAGCCCTACATCGCGGGGGCCGAGGTGCGCGCGGGTCAGGCCGAGAAGGCTCTTCCCTACTTTGCCCGGACCGGCGACGTGGGCTCGATACTCTTCTACACGGGACAAAGCAGCGAGAAGGTATCGACCGCCGACGCCCTCTCGCTCGTGTGCCAGTATGCCCCGAACAGCCCCTACATAACCCGGACGTTGCAGAGCTACATACGCAGCCTCGAGGTGCCCGACACCTTCTATCCCTGCGATACGGCAGCAACCCGGGCCGAAAAGGCGAAGCTGCATGCCCTGTGTCTGAAGATGGCACGCAACAAGCAGTCGGAAACGCCGGCCATGTGGTACTACACCGCCGCCTTTCTGTCGGAACTCGACGGTGAGACCAGCCAGGCCTGTCGGCTACTGCGACTGGCCGAGCGGGCCCGGTCGAACCCGTTTATCGACGAGTCGATTGCGGTATTCCGCATCTACCTCGATGCCCGCACACAACCCTGCAACCAGGCTTACGAGAGGCGGCTGTTCAAGCAGCTCGAGTGGCTCGACAAACAAATCGCAAACCGCCTGACCGAGCCGGTGCGCGACGAGACCACCCACGGGTACAAGTTGATACGATGCGCCAGTTTTTACTACTGGAACGACATGATGCGGCGCATCGTGCTGTCGGAGGTGTGTCCCCGCATGCTCAAGGCCGGCAAAACGACCCGGGCTCTGCAACTGGCCAACATGGCCGACAACCGGCTGCTGGGGCTCGTCGGCAAGCAGGAGGTGACACTTGTCATAACCGACGAGAACGGAGATTGCCAGTTTGTGCAGCAGGTTCTGCCGCTGGACAAATACCGATACTCGGGCGAGTTCAACTCATACGATTACAGCAACCACTTTTTCGAGATGATCGACAGCCTCGGGGCCGATGCCGCCATCGCCTACGTGCGGCAGGTGCAACGGCCGCAAACGGCATTCGACCGTTTCCTCAACGCCCGGGGCTACACGGGCAGCGACTACCTCAACGACATAGCGGGCACGCAATGTCTACGCGCCATGCGATACGGCGAGGCCATCGGCTACCTGAGCGACGTGAGCGAGGCCTACAAGCACCACCTCAACGTCGAATCGAAATACGACCCCTTCGCCATACGGGCTACCCCGACCGAGAATCCGACCGACTTCAAATTTGCCTTTGCCCGGGAGATGCTCTCGCTGGAGCAGAGCATGAAGGCGACCCGGGAACCCAACCGCAAGGCCCGGCTGATGGTGCGCTATGCCATCGGGCTGCGCAACTCGTTCGACCGCTGCTGGAGCCTGACCCAATACTACCGGGGCAGCTGTTACTGGGGGCAGGTGTGCGAAAAGCGCGACTGGGAGAACGACCGGTATACCCGCACAGCCATGGCCCGGGCCGCGGCCCTCGTACAGCAAGCTACCGACCTGATAACCGACGACGAAACGGGTGCCGACATACACTACACCCTGTGCAACTTCCGCACCGTGGCCCGGCAGTACCCCCACACCCGAAAGGGGAAACTGGTCCGGGGCAGTTGCGACCATCTGGTTGACTATCATGCCGAAAGGGAAAGGCGTCGCTGATGCCGGTCTTTTACGCACCGGGTCGTACCCCTCGAGACAAAATGCAGCGAAACACGCAAAAAAAACATATCGGGATATAGGATTTCCTATTTTTTTAATGTAAGTTTGTTGGGTAATCGAATCTATACACGACCACATGAACAACAACCTCATCATCACCATAGGCCGGCAATTCGGCAGCGGCGGCCGGGAAATCGGCAAACATCTGGCCGAACTGTTCGGCATCGCCTACTACGACAAGGAATTGATAAACGAAGCCTCGAAATCGAGCGGACTCAGTACCGAATATTTCGAGAAGGCCGACGAACGGGCCCCGAGTGCCCTGCTCAATTCATTCTCGATCAACTGGCTCACGGGGGCCGGAGGCCTGTGGGGCGACGGGGGCTTGTCGAATGAATACATCTTCAAATTCCAGTCCGACGTAATCCGCAAACTGGCCGAGACCCAATCGTGCGTAATCGTAGGACGGTGCGCCGACTATATCCTGCGGCAGTATCCGCGATGCTACAACGTGTTCATACACGCACCCCTCGAGGACCGCATAGCCCGCATCCTGAGCCGTTCGCAAGAACTCTCGCGCAAAGAGGCCATCGAACTGGCCGAAAAGAAAAACAAACTGCGTGCCGCCTACTACAACTTCTACACCGACAAGGGTTGGGGCGTATCTTCATCGTACGACCTCTCCATCGACTCGTCGATATTGGGCAGCGAAGAGACGGCTCTCTTCATTCGCGACTTTATCCTGAAGAAAGACCAGCGGCCCAAGTGGGAGAAGAAATAACGCAAGGGGGAGAGGGAAGCGGATACCTTTACTTTTTGTGCATCTCCAGATAATCGGAGCAGAGCGAATAGATGATACCGTCGACGATACCGATGGTAGGCACCCATATCTCCTGCGCGCCGATGTGTGTGGCTATCTGCAGATAGATGTCGGCCGCAGGCACGATGACGTCGGCGCGGTCGGGCTTGAGCCCGAAGCGTTCGATACGCTCGACAATGGGATAGCTGTTCAGTTCGTTTCTCAACTCGAGCAACCGTTCTACGGTGAGGGGTTCGCGGGCCGGTATCTTGGCCAGGTGATGCAGCTTGTTGATGTTTCCGCCCGAACCGATTATGGAGATCCGGGGATAGGCCTCTTTCACCCGCCTCAGGTCGCGATACATGCGGAAGAGTTCGCTGCGGCTCAACTTCTTGTTGAGGATACGCACCGTACCAATGTTGTACGACTGCGACTGCAACAGCGAACGGTCGCTGATGATGCTCACCTCGGTACTACCGCCACCCACATCGACATAGACAAAATTGCCCTCCTGCTCAAACTCGTCGACAATGTGGCTGTCGTAGACGATACGGGCCTCTTCGAGGCCGTCGATAATCTCGATATGGATACCGCTCTTCTCGGAGATATAGCGCACGATTTCGGCCCCGTTCGACGAGTCGCGCATGGCCGAGGTGGCACAGGCCCGGTAAGAGACTACGTTATAGACCTGCATCAACTGCGAGAAGGCGTGCATGAGACGCAGCAGCTTCTCGGTCTTCTCGGTGGAGATACGGCCTTTGGTAAAGGTATCCTGCCCCAACCGCAGGGGAACACGCACGATAAAGACCTTGGATAAATCGGTTACTTTCTCATCCGGATCGATTCCCTTGATAAGCAGTCGCACGGCGTTGGAGCCAATATCTATCGCAGCAAAATTGAGTTTGTCCATAAAGCCTATCTCCTTTGTGAGCGAAGATAAGCATTTATCCCGTATGTTGGTCGCCGCGAAGGCAAGAATATCGCCCCCGCCCCACGATTCTTTTGCATGTCAGGCTCACCCGTCGGCAACCTTTTGCCCGCCCGAGTGTTATACTCAAGAACAAACTCAGGCGCAAAACAGTGATTGGTTATGCTTGGGCAAATGCGCCTTCTACCCCTCACCGGGGGAAACAGGAGGCCCTTCCTATTTTTATTATCAGGTATTTATCAATAACCGGGACGGGCCTCCTTCTTTCAAAGAGTATCATCATGCCACAAGCCTGTGGCCGGGCAGGATTACTTTTACCGGAAATTTTTCTGTCCTATGAAATCGAGAATAATCTTCAACGGCATGAACCGCCATGCTTCGCCTGCGACTGCCCAGCCGGGCGACTGCTCGTCGGTGGTCAATCTGCGCAAGCAATCGGACCACCTGATTCCCGTGGGCTCCCCTCAACGCCTCTACAGTACTCAAGAGAAGGACCACCGCCTGCTCTACGTGCACACCTGCTACGACGGCGAACACCACATCACGGCCAACGACTACGCCCTCTATTACGAGGTGATTGTCGACCGGGATAGCGAAAAGATAACACCCGTCGTGAAAGAGCTCTTCTCGCTCGACGGGAATGCTGTGCTGTCGGTTCAGTCGATAGGCAACACCCTCATCGTCATCTGCGCCGAGCACACCTACTACCTGCTCTACAAGGAGGGCGAGTATATCTTCCTGGGCGAGAAACCCGACTTCCCCGAGATTTCGTTCTCGGCCTACACCCGCTATACCGACGCCTACACCGTGCCCGAGCATCCCTTTTCCGAGACCTATGTCAACCCGACTTACCTCAAGACCGAAGAGACCAACTTCTACAACGGCGCCTACTACGACGCCTTCTTCCAACTGCAGGAGCGGGCCTGGAAACGGCGCTATTTCATCCAGCCCATCCTCATCCGCTATGCCCTCACCCTCTACGACGGCAGCCGCATATTCTCGTCGACCCCCGTCATGCTCTCGCAGGCCAATCCCATACAGCCTTCGCAACTGCGCATTCGCATCAAGAACTCGAACAACGTCTGCACGGGTACCTACGAGGGGCAGATCATTGCCGAGAACTTCATCATCAAATACTTTATCCACAGCCTGAACCTCGAGAACTGGAAGGACATCGTGACGAGCATCGACTTCTTCGTGACTCCCGAAGCCACGATTTTCGAAACGGGCGAGACCTTGCAGGGCATGGACTTCAAGATAGAACGTACCGAAGAGAACGGCAACATCACCTTTTTCGTCACGGGCGACATCTCGTTCCTGGACCGGAACGAAATCAAGAAACAGTACATGCAAAGCTCGCTCTTCTACAAAATAACCTCGATCGAGGACTGGAGCAGCCTGAAGGTGGGCGAATGGTACGACTTCTACAGCGACATACGCCCCGACATGCTGGTGCACGAGGAGGTGCTCTCGCCCGACAATACGACCCTGCTCTCGACCGGGTCGCAAGTGAGCTACGTACACAACAAGCGGCTGCACCAGGCCAACCTGAGCCGCAAGATGTTCCCGGGTTTCCCGCTGATCATGCAGACTACGGGACGGACCAATGCCGAGGCGGCCGAGGCCTACATCTGTACCTACCTCAAGACCGAGCGGGGCGAGAGCATGGTGGTGTGGAGCGGGACTACCGACTACTTCTACAACCAGCTGTCGCCCTTCATCTCCTACCCCGACAGCAATGCCTACCTGATGGAGATTGTCGTGAAGAGCGCTTCGGGGCGGTATCGCAAGCGCATCGAGCTCACCCCTTCGGAGTATGAGAACCGGGCCGACTACCTCGACGCATCGTTCGTGGGGACACCGCTGGAGGTCGACTCGGCGGCGGGCTCGAGTGCCCTGACTGTTCCCTCGCCCAGCAACGACGTCTATACGCAGGAGAATATCCTGCGGGTATCGAAATATGAGAACCCGTTTGTCTTCCCGGCCGAGCAGACCTACTCGGTGTCGAACGGTGCCATCACCGGCATCGCGAGCATTACCACCGCCCTGTCGGAGGGCCAGTTCGGCGAGTTTCCCCTCTACCTCTTTACCGAGGAGGGTATCTGGGCACTGCAAAGCGGCTCGGGCGAGGTGTGTTACAGCAACCAGCACCAGTTGAGCCGCGAACCCATTTCACGGGGATACCCCATCATCCCGCTCGAAGAGGTTATCGTGTTTGCCACCCCCAAGGGGCTGTCGGTCTTGCAGGGTGCTACCACGCAACAACTCCTGTCATTCGACGAACTGCCATACGAAGACAACACAAAGGTAAAAGAGTCCCTGCTCTCCGCCAACGTATTGCAGGCGACCTACGACACGACACCCCTCTCCTATTTCATCCAGGGGTGTATCATCGCCTACAACTCCATCGAGAAAGAGCTGCTCTTCTGCCAGCCCAAACTCGGGTATACCGTGGTGCTGCACCTGCCATCGATGTACATGTACCGCACGACCCAGATCTACACCTCGTATCTGTACGATGCCACGCATCTGCTGGGGCAGAACGAAGAGGGGTATATCTTCGATCTGCAGAAAGAGACGAGAAACAGTACGATGCAGATTGCCCTACTCTCCCGTCCCATTTCGCTCCAGAGCGAGAGCTATCAACGGTGGAGGGAGCTCGTGTTGCGGGTTTCGTCGCCGGGGAAGAGAACAATTCTGTCGCTGTGGGGCGGCAACGATGCCGAAAACGAATTTGTCACCGTAGGACAACTCTCGAGCAGCGGCAAGGTGCCGGGTAAACTGTCCCTGCGGATTACGGGTCCTGCCTATAAATATTATCGGATTTTCCTCTCGGGCGACGTGATGCCCGACTTCCACCTGTGGGCGGCCGACATACTCTTTACCCCCGTCGGCCACGACCATCGGCTGTATTGACCCGGCAGCCCCGGGAAGAGAGGTCCCCCATATCCGGCGGCCTATGCTGCGCTATTTCACCAGCGAGAGGCGCACCGAGATACCGTAGTTGCTGTTGGTAATCGGGTAAGACGACGAGGATACCAGCGGCGTGTTGATCTGGTGGTCGAAGTAGGCCCCCACCGTGATGCGCTTGCTCAGCACGTAGTTGGCGGTGAGCTCAATCATGGTGGTGCGGGTTCCGCTGGTAGCCTGGGTAAAGTTCTGCTCGATACGGCGGATGAGCGACTGATTCTTGCGGAACGAGAAATCGGCGTTGATGGTAAGGTCGTTGCTGACCCCCGTTTGCGACCCCCGCAGCTTCAGGATGGTGTTGAAGTTGGCAATCTTGTACCCGGCCCCGATGGTAAAGTCGGTAGTCGTGGCCTCTACAATCTGGCCGGCAGCCGAGTTGAGGGTAAGGGTACGGGAATCGTTGTACTTGATATTGCCGGTAATGTTGTTTTTCAACGTGACCGAGAGACCGATAAGGGGAGCAAAACGCTCGGTAATCATCACCGACGAAATGTCGAAGGGCGACGAGGGGATGGGGTTGCCCGAGAGTTCGTCGCGAATGAAGCCGAAGTCGCCGTCCGATTCCACCCAGTTGAGATACGACGAGTAGGAGCCCACCGAATAGGTACACTGGTAGGTATGCGACAGGGTGAACGCCTTGAAATGCTTCTTGATCAAAGGTATCTGCATGAGGCCGTCGTAGGTGATGCGCCAGTTGGGCAGAATGGCCGTAATGTCGGGGAATGGCGAAAGCCCTACCTTGTTGGCATCCATACCCGAATAGGCGGCCAGGAAGGCCGGTATCATCACGTCGGCCGAACTGCGGTTCACCCCACCGTTGGCCACGTCGTAGGGCTGCCCGGCCAGGCCGGTCGAGGCGATAAATCCCTTGTTGGGATAGTTGCCCTGGGCATAGCGGGCCTCGAGACGCGAAGCAATAATCTCGCGGTTGCGCAGGAAGTCGTTGAAGGCCTGCGACGCATAGCCGTCTTTCGACGAGCTGCTGCGGAAAGCGGTCTTCAGGGCGATGTGGGTCTTGGTATAGCTTCCGCCCCGGGTGGTGGGCATCTCGGCATACATGAACTGCATCTGCGAGCTGCGGGTATCGGTGCGGTTTCCCGTGAGGTTGATCTTCAATCCCCGTATCGGCTCGAGGGCCACCTCGATGTTGAACTCTTCGGTACGCCCGATTACGGCGGGACTTATCTGGGTAGAGTCGCACAGCAGCCAGCCGCGCTCCTTGGCCCGGTAGACATAATTCTCGTCGGTAAAGCCGAAGGCAAAATCGAGACCGGGCGACATGGGGCCGTAGGAGTTAGACTGCCCGAATATGTCGCCGATGTTGGGCGAGAAGAGAGGCAGCGAGGTGGTGTTGGTCTTGCGGTAGCGCACGCTGGCGTTACGCACCATCATCAGCCCCCGCAACGAATACTCGGCCGCCTCCTTCCAGAAGTTGGGCTTCTCCTTGCCGGGGGTAATCACCACATTCAGCCGCTGGGTACCCTTGTCGAGAATCATCACGCTGTTGGCGTCGATGACCTTGGTGCGCAGGGCCACCCGCTTGCCGGCATCGTCGCGGGCCACCACCTTCACCTTCTTGTTGTTGAGGTTGTGCCGCAAGGTCACCGTAGTATCCTCGCGCAGCAGAATGGTGCGCTCGAACTTGCGTTCCTTCTTTTTGGCAGTCTGTCCCCGATTGCTCGACGAGAAGCGGCGGTTTATCTTTTGCAGATATTTCGACTTGTTGTAGAGCTGCTCGAAGTTGAAGCGGCCGTCGAGGCTGAGCTGCCCCTGGTTGCTGATAGTGTTGCCCAAATCGATGTCGCTCGAGACTTGGGCCCCGCGGTCCCAGGTATAGGTAGCGTTGTACTTGGCCGTGAACGACATGTAGTCGACCACCGGTATCTTGCTGAACGGCGCGGTATACGAGGCGTTGAAGGTCTGGTTGTAGTTCCACGGCGTACCCAGGTTCTTGATGCTGGTCATCACGGTATCTTTCCAGGCCCGATACTCGTCGGGGAAAAGCTCTTTGTTAACAGCCCCCACCGGCTCCTCGATGTGGGCGTTGGTCATGGTCTGCAACGAGAAGTTGAGCGACTTGGTGAGGTTCCACGACAGCGAGAACTGGCGGTCCCACAGGAAGTTCTTGCTCACGCTGATGGGCAGGGCCATACCGCCTGACCCGCTCACGTCGCGAATCTGCTGCTCGTAGTAGTAGCGCGACATGTTGGTATTGAACGCGATGTTGCTGGGCAGATAGTAGAGCTCCCACTCCTTCAGGAACTTGAGGTGCTTCGACTTGCTCTTCAGCCCCTTGAATGGAACCCACGGTTTCACAAACGGTGTGTAGGAGTAGGTGAAGCTGCCCCGGTAGTCGTAGGTATTCTCGAACTCGGTCGTGGGGTCCTGGTTGGACTGCCGGTTATAGGAGTAGCTGAGCGAGAAGTTACCCGGGTCGTAGGGCATGGGGTTCTTGCTGCGAATGTCGAACATCACGCCCGAGAGGCTGAAGCTCTCGACCGTAGACCGCTCGATAGAGGCATCGTTTATCGAGTCGCGCTCGTGCTGGCTGCCGGCATTGCGCAAGGCATCCTTGAGGAGAATATCCTGGTCGAGCGGGTTGTACTTGGGCGAGGTGCGCTGCTCGGTGAGCGAGTAGAACAAGGGGGCTCTGAGCTTGACCTTGTCGGGCAGGAAACGGCCCAGCTCGACCATCGTGGCGATGTTGTACTGGTAGTAGTCGTCGAGGCGCCGCTCGGTAAGGCTCTGGTCTATGCCGCCGAAACCGGCCGTCTCGACATGGCCGGCAATATTGAGCGTGGCAATATCGGACAGACCCAGGTTCATGTTGGCCTTGGCCGCCCAACCGCCCGACTGGTCGAAGTCGGTCAGGCGCATTTCGTTCACCCAGATGGTAACCGACTTGGTGGCATTGGAGTTGTTGCGTACACCAATCATCATGGTGCGCACGTCGCTCAACGAGGGGTTACCCACGATGGTCACCTTGTTCTGTGCCTTGTCGGGGTCGTAAATCGAGTAGCGGGTCTGATAGGTTACGCCCGAACTCTCCTGCCGTTTCTTGGCATTCCGCTCCAGCTTCAGGTCGGTGAAGACCGAAAGCGGGAAGTCGAACATGTTGGACGAGGGCCAAACTGCCTCCTGGTCCTGCGCATTGTAGGTGCTGTACGTACCGGGCTCGGTGAGCGACAGCGGTATCTCGTATTCGTAATAGTTCGATTTGTTGTCGGAACCCAACCGCAGGAATACCGACACGTCGCCATCGCGCAGGTTGGTGTTGTCGTCGATGAGTTTCTCGGCGTGGACAAACATCTGTAACCGCTTGTAGGTACGCATGTCCATGCCGCTGTTTTTGTAGACGGCACGTCCCTCGCCGGTAGGCAGGTCGGTCACCTTCAACGACATGGCCTGCTCGTTGAGCTGGGTTATCTGCGACTGTCCCGGGTCGATGATACGGGTTACCCCCGGCGGCAACACATAGTTGACAGGCTCTTGACCGGCATTCTCCTCGATATTGACTACCGAGACGTCCAGGTTGCCCTGGGCCGGCGAGTTGGTGGCCTTATCCACGGCATAGTCGTAGGTGCGCCATTCGCCCCGCACCAGTTCGAGGGTGGCAAAACGCAAATGGGTCTCGACCTCGAAACCGGTCATAAACATACGGATGAAGCGGATGGTCTTGAAATCCTGAATAGAGCCCACCTTCTTCTGCGGTTGAGAGAGGGGCACCTTGAACTGGTACCATACGGCCTTGCCCTCCTGCCCGTTGCGGAGGGTTACGGTGGTCTCGCGCTTGTCGGTGATGTAGTTCTTACCCACCACGAGGCTGTCGGGACAGAGCGAGATGCGGTATTGGTAGTAGCGTTCGTACTCGTTGAGGGTGTTGTCCTGGTTGATGTCCTCGACATCGGGCACACTCTTGGACGACTGGTAATAGGAGTCGGCCACATCCTCGGTCGAGAGCGAGTTGCCCTCGGTACCGTTGTAGTGCTTGTAACGGTCCAGAATCGAGGTCTGGGCATCGTCGTAGTCGTGGCCGCGATAGAAGTGGTAGTTGTCGCCGGCGGGGTCGTTGAAGGGCGAGAACTGGTCTTGCCGCATCTCCTCGACTATGGCAGGCGACAATTTGGCCTCGAGCTTGGCCAGATAATCCTTATACGACGAAAAGCTGTACTCCTCGTCGTTGGTCAGACCATCGAGACCCACATCCTGCAGGGTGCGGGCTCCGCTCGTATTGTCGAAGGCGTAGGTGAGCGACTGACGCTTGGAGACCTTACCCCACGCCGTAGTGGCTATTTGGGTCGTGTCGCCGTCGATGGGCAAGCCGTTTTCGAACGACTTCATACCGTCTTTCAGAATATCTTCCGAGACCTCGCCCAGGTTGAAGTAGAGGTCTCCGCCCTTGTGGTTGGTCTGATTCTCGTCGAGGAAGGGATCCATGAGCCAGAACTGGATATACTCGATGTTGGACGATTCGAAGTCGGCATAGTCCATCTTGCGCATGATACCGCCCCACCGTTTTTCGGGATTGAGCAACCGGCCCTGCTCGTCGATATTGTCGGCATCGAGGTTGTAGGGGCCCCGCTCCTGCGGATAGTACGAGAGGTTGAGTGTCTGCTGCGTCGTAGATTCGCCGTAGTTGATCTCCTTGTTGGGGAAGATCTCGCGCACGCTCACCTCGCGCACGTAGGGGTTGGAGAGCTGATCCAAGTCGTTTTTCAGGTGGGCGGGTATGAGGTTCGAGGTCTTCTGCGTGAACATGCGGTCGATGTAGTACCACGACAGCAAGGCGCGGTTCTGCCCGTAGCGCACGTCGTTGGAGTAGCGGGCTTCGGGGAAGAGCGCATCGGACGAGGCATCGTAGGGGGTCGAAGCCAGTGTCCACGAGTAGGGCGACTTGAGGTCGAGACCCGTCTGGGTCGACTCGAAGTCGTCGATATAGGAGGAGCCTTGCGAGCTGCCGGTCTTGGACTGATGGGGAATGAGTTGGGCAAACTCGGCGGTGAGGGCCAGAGTCGACGGCGCCGTAGCGTTGACGGTGGGAATCTTGTTCATCCAGTTGGTAAGCCACTGGAAGCTGGTGTTATACGACAGGTTCACACCCCACAGCGTGTTGTTGAGCACCTCGTCGCCCATGCTCACCTTCTCGGTCAGGGGCTTTTCGCTCAGGTGCATGATGGTGGCCCCTATGTTGAAGTCTTTGGAGAAGGCGTAGTTGAGGTCGAGACCCAACATGGTCTTGCGCTGCATGTTGAACATCGACTGGTTCTCGAGCGAAACGCTGATGGGGGTACCCGACTCGATGATGCTCTGGTTCAAGATGGTAACGACACCCATGGCATAGTCGACAATGTAGTCGGAGTTCTCGACCAGCGTCATACCGCCGGCGGTCACCACCACCGAACCCCGCGGCACGTTCATGGCGTTGAGGCTTATCTCGGCACCCGACGAAGCCTTGTATTCACCCGTCATGATGAACTTGTTCTTCTCGGAAACCTGCTGGGCCACGGTGAGGGTCGAGTCGTACAACTCCTGATAGACATACTTCTCGGCAATGGCCGCGTTGCCTATCTGTTCGGCCAGGTGGCTGCCGAAGGGCTCGATGACCGGGAAGATGATGCGGCCGTTCGACGACTGTACGGTATAGCCCTCGATGTAGTCGAAGATACCGTCGGAATACTCGGTTTCGTTGGCATCCAGGCGGTCGAGGTTCATCACCTGCAAGAGGGTCTTGTTGGCAATGTTGCCCTCGGGTATATTGTTGACGGCCACGCCGGTGGAGTCGCTCATATACTTGATATAGAGGCGGAACTTGTCTTTCTGCACCTGATAGGCACCCAACGAATAGACGTTTTTCATCATCAGGTCCCAGATGGGCAGCGAGGTCGATATGGTCGAGCTCTTCAGCATCTTCAGGTAGAGGCACTGGTCGGTATCGGTCACATCGCCCGAAAACTCGCCCACCTGGTAGACCTGCCCGTTGTAGGTATACTCGTAGGCCACGGCCAGCATCTCGTCGGCATTGAGCTTGCTCTTGAGCGAGATGTAGCCCAACTGCGCATTCAACGTATACTCCGACGAGGAGAGCTTGCGGGCGCTCTCGATCTTCACATAGTCCTGACCTCCCTCGATGCCGTAGGCCGAGAGGGGCTCCAGCGCCTGGGTCACCAGGTTGATGTTGCGGGCATCGGGGTAACCGTTCTTGATTTCGGAGTAGAGCGAGTTGGAGTTGTTCATCGGGTTGGGCTGGGCCGTCGTCGAAATCCAGTGCGAGTTGCCTATGCGGCTGTTCTCGGCCAAATCCATGAAGCCCACGATATTGCGCGCCTCTTCGTAGCTGCCCTGCTTGTTGGTAATCCACACCTCGATGCGGTTGATGCTCACCCCCGACGATACGTAGGGCAGCTTCGAGGCAAACTTGTCGTAGTTGTCGCGGAAGAAGTGGGCCAGGAAGAAGTGGCGGTTCTCGTCGTAGGCATCGGCCCGAATCTCGAAGGGGGTCGTCTGGGCACCGCCGCTGGCGTTGACCGTCTTCGACTCCGACTGCTGCTGCGAAATCAGGGCCGTGGCGGTGAGCTTGCCGAACTGCATGGTGGTCTTGATACCGAAGAGGGCCGTGCTGCCTCGTATGAGCGACGACCCGGTAGTCATGCTCACGTTACCGGCTTCGATGTTCTTGATGATTTCGTCCTCCTTGCCCTCGTATTGCAACTTGAGGTTCTTGGAGTCGAAGTCGAAGGTAGCATCGGTGTTGTAGTTCATGTTGAACGACATCTTGTCGCCCACCTTGGCGGTGACCGATGCCTGTATCTTTTCGTCGAAATCGAAGTAGGTCTTTTTACGCGAACTCATCGGCAGGGCCGGGTTGTCGAGTTTGTTGTACTTCAAGCCCATATTCAACTCGATAGAGCCTTGGGTGGTCAACTGCACGCCGCCGGGGCCGAAGACCTTCTCGAGGGGCCCGAGCGAAAAGTTCATGTCGAGGAAGTTGAACTCCGACTTGCTGTTCTCGGCAAAGTTCTGGGCATTGCGCTCGCGGTAATACTGCTGCATCGACTTGCGCAGCGTGTACTCGTTGTACTCGTCGGCCGAGAGCATGAAGGGGGTAGTGACATCGACACCGGCCACCCGCGTGTGAATCACATAGCAGTTGGTCTCGGGGTCATACTCCACCTCGGTCTTCAGGTTCGACGGGTTCTCCAGGTCTACGGGAGCCTTCTTGCCAATCTCGTCGTACGACTCGGGCACCGTTTTGGCCACGGGGAAACGCATCTCTATCGAGTCGGAAGCCGGACGATCGGCACTCCCCGCCTGCGCCGCCTGGGCGTTGCGCGTGGTATTCTGCGGCTCGGCCACCTGCAAGGCAGCAAAAGCGGAATAGACACCTAATCCGCTCAAAGCCAAAGCCACTATCGTTCCAATCCTTATCCGTCTTCTCATTCGATACTCCTGCACATAATCCCCGCTCGCCTTTCAAAGAGAAAAGGCACTGCGTCGGTATCAGAGCATTTTCAGAGCCTGTTTGATGACCGCCTCGACCTTCATCGAAGGGGTCTCGCGCAACAGTTTCTGCACCGCCTTTTGCGATTGAGGCTGCGAAAAGCCAAGCATCACCAACGCCGCCACGGCTTCCTCGTAAACCTCGGAGGCTGCGGGCGTACTTATTACTAACGGATTGTCGGTAGGTTTTATTTTATCCTTCAAGTCAACAATTACACGTTGTGCCGTTTTCGCCCCGATTCCCTTCACCGATTTCAGCAAATTCAGATTCTCCGAGACGATGGCCTGCTCCAGTTCGGCCGGATTGAGCGACGACAGAATCATGCGCGCCGTGTTGGGCCCTACCCCCGAAACCGAGATGAGCGACACAAACAGCTCCCGCTCGTGACGGTCGCCGAAACCGTAGAGCTGGTAGGCATCTTCGCGGATAGCCTCATACACATAGAGCCGCGCCGTTTTCCCCTTGGCCAGACCCGAATAGGTGTTCAACGAAATATTGAGCAGATAGCCTATACCCATGCACTCGATTACGGCCGTAGCGGGAGTCACCTCTACCACCTCGCCGGTAATATATTCAATCATAATCCTCTCTTTTTCAAATTATTCATATTCCATGATCCGGACCTCGGCCGGGATGCTCCCGGCACCGGCCTCCTGCCGCTTGCCGGCCACGGCGGCCCTCGCCCGTATCGGATTGCAAACTTAGCAATTTATCGGGAATCGGGGAAATATCGCCCCGCCAAATCGCGCGGGATGCACCACCGGCCCAAATACCCAATTAACAACAACCCAACCCACATATTTCAGATATTGACAATCAAAAAATTATCAACTTTAGCCCACCTCAAAGCAAGAATAATTTTCAAAATAGACAAAGACAAAACCATCTGATTATAATTTCTGTCCACAATTAGGGCAATATTTTTCACTCCCCGTAATCTTACTTCCACAATACTGACAATAATTTTTCAGTTGTTGCTGTTGAGATTTCTGAACTTTATCTATCTGCATTTTGAGTTGTTCTATTTCATCATCATGGGCCTCCAAGACAGCGTTGAGTTCAATAATAATTTTTTCATACTCGTCAAATTCCCGCTTGGCGAATCGTTCATAATCCTCTATCGAAGCGTTGATACTGACACCTTTAGGATAGGTTTTCCACAAAAGCTGCATCTCTTTCAGATTCTTTTGATACGGCTCGGGTAGTTGCGACAAGTATTCGAGACAGGTATAGAAGAAGCCATTTGCCAAATACTGGAATCCATCGAGATGCAGATGAATCATTCTTTTTTTGAGAGACGAAACCGTAGAATCGCCCAGGTAGTCCTGAATAGAAAGAAACGGACTCATGGCATCGTCGAAATAAGAAGAATACATGGTCGGCAACATGGAGATTTCGGTAATACCTTTAACCTGAGGAGCAAGTATCTCGACATTTCGGGGAGAGATAGAAATGTTTTGTGGCGGATAAATTTTCGAAATTCTTTGAGTTTCTTCCAAATAATGATTCAATCCTTGCAAAAGATATTGTCGCGCCGTTAGCTCCCGTTGAGGTGATATGGCCTCCCGGGAATCTTTCAGATATTTGTTCCAGCAAACCGAGAGTTCCCGAATGACACATCCCAATTCGTCAACAACTGCCAAACAGGCTATCAGTGTATTGGACAACTCCTGACAGGCCAAGTCAAAAGCAATCCTCTCTTCAGGGGTACGGTTGTTAGGTAAAAAATGGGTCTTTACCAGATATTCGACAATGCTTTTTTCGAAAAGCCGCTCCAGCTCCTGGTTGTCGGCATACTCGGTATAGTATTGATGCAGTGCGTTCAGTTCGTTTTTCAGCGCCGCAATCTTGGGGTTAATCGCATGAGGATCTTCTTTCCTGCAATAAACAAATATCAATGGTTGCCCCTGTCGGGAATAGGTATTGTATGCAACGTCAAATTCGTGTTTGGTAATGTCGCCTACTCGGCCATCGAATATGAATACAACCACATCGGCCTCGGTCGCTATATATTTGTTATATTGTGCCTGTTGCCCGCCTTTAATGAGGGAATCAGAAAAATCTTCGAAAGTTTTTGTCTCTATCACAACATCGAATAAGCCTTGCTGCCTCATCAGTACGGCTCGCAGGATATTTCGCTGATCGGCAAGAACTTTTGAACCCGCAATGAAGATTTTCAACAGAGAAGAGATTTTTTTCTTCCTGGTCAATTTTATTTTCATTTGCAATTACTTATATAAAACACTCTTTGATAACCGATTACTGTTTCCCAGGAATCAGTTTTTCCCCTTGTGCAGAAATCAGTATCTCAAAATTATAAAATTTTTGAAATCTGTTTTCTTTTTCCCTTCCAAATTGGAATAGAAGCTGAAATAATTTGGCCGGATTGTACGTTTATCGATATAGAAATAGTTGTCTTTGTGGTATTTTTTCTACTTTTGTATAGATAAACGGAGCGGCCGCCGGGCACCCGGGCAGGAGTTCTGCCGGAGGAGCTGCGGGCGTTCCATGGAGTTACGAATTTATCATCACTCTCGAAATGAAAAGAATAGCATTTACCCTCATGTGCGCCATCGCACTGATTTCGTTCCGGGCCCAGGCCTTTACACTGGAAGATATTACGTCCGAAAAATTCCGTCCGCACGATGTGGCCGAGACCTACCCCTCGACCGACGGGGTGCACTACTACGCCGCCACCAACGGCAACACCCGCATTGTCAAGTGCGAGTACCGCACCGGCCACGAGGTCGACACCCTCTTCGACGTGAAGACGGCCCGCGAGTGCAACCTGAAGAGCTTCGACGGCTTTTCGCTCAGCCCCGACGAGAAGCACCTGCTCATCTATGCCGACTCCGAACCCATCTACCGCCGCTCGTTCAAGGCTACCTACTATACCTTCGAGATACGCCGCAACCTGCTCAAGCCACTCTCCGAGGGGGGCAAGCAACAGGTGGCCATCTACTCGCCCAACGGCCGCATGGTGGCCTTCGTGCGCGACAACAACATCTACATCAAGAAACTCGACTACGGCACCGAGGTGGCCGTAACCCGCGACGGACAGCGCAACCAGATTATCAACGGTGTGCCCGACTGGGTCTATGAAGAGGAGTTTGCCATGACCTCGACCCTGCAATGGTCGCCCAACGACGAGACGCTGGCCTTTGTCAAGTTCGACGAGAGCCAGGTGCCCATGTATGCCTTCCAACTCTACGAGGGCTACTGCCCCGCCTCCCCCGAATACCGCTTCTACCCGGGCAGCTTCACCTACAAATACCCGGTAGCGGGCGAGACCAACTCGCGGGTATCGGTCTACTCCTACACCGTCGACACGCGTGCCCTGAAGGAGATGAAGCTGCCGATTTCGGCCGACAGCTACATCCCCCGCATCCAGTTCACCCCCGACCCCGACCGGCTGGCGGTGGTCACCCTCAACCGCACCCAGAACGAGATGGACATCTACGCCGTCAATCCCAAATCGGGCGTGTCGAAACTGCTGTTGCGCGAGACCGACAAGGCCTGGATCGACGAGCCCATCCTCGACAACCTCGCCTTCTACCCCGACTTCTTCGTCCTGGCCAGTTGCCGCAGCGGCTACCAGCACCTCTACCGCTACAACTACAACGGCACGCTGGCCCGCCAGATTACCCGCGGCGAGTGGAACGTGACGAACTTCCTCGGCTACGACGCCAACAGCGGCTCCTATTTCTACGAATCGAATCAGGAGGGCCCGCTCTACAAGGCCATCTACAAGATAAATGCCAAGGGGGTAGAGACCAAGCTCTCGACCTCGAAGGGCACCAACACCGCCGTCTTCAACCCCTCGTGCACCTATTTCATCAACCGGTACAGCAGCAGTAGCGAGCCTCTGGTGGTGACGGTGTGCGATGCCCGCGGCAAGACGCTGCGCACCCTCGAGGACAATGCGGCTCTCAAGTCGTTTGCGGCCCAGAGCCAACTGCCGGTGAAGGAGTTTTTCACCTGCCCCAATGCGGCGGGCGAACCGATGAACGGCTACATGCTCAAGCCGCTCGACTTCGACCCGTCGAAGCGTTACCCGGTGGTGATGTCGCAATACAGCGGCCCCGGTTCGCAATCGGTACTCGACGACTGGAAAGTCGATTGGGAGTATTACCTGGCCAGCCAGGGATTCATCGTGGCTTGTGTCGACGGTCGGGGTACCGGCGGCCGCAGCCGGACCTACGAGACGGCCGTCTACATGCACCTGGGCAAATACGAGACCGAAGACCAGGTGGCCGGGGCCCGCTACATGAGCTCCCTGCCCTATGTCGACGGTAACCGCATCGGCATCTACGGCTGGAGCTACGGCGGATACGAAACCCTCATGGCCATGTCGACCGGCGGGGGCATCTACCGCGCCGGGGTGGCCATCGCTCCCGTGACCGACTGGCGTTACTACGACACCATCTATGCCGAGCGCTTCATGCGCACCCCGCAGGAGAATGGCGACGGCTACCGCCAATCGGCCCCCATCACCCACGCCGCCAACCTCAAGGGCAATCTGCTTATCGTCTCGGGTACGGCCGACGACAACGTGCACTACCTCAATACGTTGCAATATTCGGCCGCTCTGGTCGAGGCCGGCATCCAGTTCGATTCGCAGATCTACACCAACAAAGACCACCACATCCGCGGCTGCAACACCCGGCTGCACCTGTTCACGCGGGTGTGCAACTTCTTCAACGACAAGCTGAACCGATAAACACCCGCCTACCCCGTGATGAGGAATCGTGAAATAAACTGGACCAACATCTACTCGCTGCAGCTCCTGCCGGCTGTCGTGCTGTGGGTGCTCACGCCTCTGCTCGAAGCGCGGACGACGATAGTCGCCTCGATGGCCGTGGGGGTGGTCTGGATTGTGGTCTCGATTTTTCTCAGCAAACGCTACAAGGGGTGCGGCACTATCGGCTGGGTAGTCGGCTGGGCGTTGGCCGTGAGCGGCGTGCTGTGGATCGGCCTGTCGCTGCTTCACCTCCCGTTTGTCCCGATGGTCCTCTTCCAGGCCCCCTTCATGGCGTTGCTCATCTATCTGTTCGAGAGGCGCAACATACAGCCCCCTTTCTGCCAGCAGTGCGTCATCAAGCGGGGCGGCATCTGGGAGCGCAATCTGCTGGGCGACTATACCCGACTCGAAGCCTACTACATCATCCGCATCCTCCTCTTCGGATCACTTATCGTGGCGGTGGTCGCGTGGGCGCTCTTCCTCTGGGGCATCGATACCCAGAGCCGGCTGGGCCGCTATTTCTACCTCTTCTTCCCGGCTGCCTTGTGCGTGGCTCTTATCCTCTTCGAGACCATTCGCCGCTGGCTCTTGGAGATGGCGATTCATCCGTCGGGGAATGGGTTGAAGTTAGCTAAGAATGGGGAAGATAATAGAGAAAATTTTTCTGGTATCATTCGTGTTATGGTGTTTGGGCAAGAAAAAATTTTCTTAATTGACCGAAAAGAAAAAGGAGAAATATGGTATAGTGGTTCTGGATTGGATATTCCTATACATAGCTTTTATGTAAATAGTTGTATGGGTCAAGAAGAAGAAAATCAAAAGGCCTATCAAATTATTCGGGAAGAACTACAAATCAAGAATCCTGATTTGCGACATTTAAATTCCACATTTTCCGAAAATAAATTACGAAAGACAGGGCTCTATCTTTTATTTCTTTCGAATAACGATATGCCCCAAATGAACCGCTACCCCGGTCGCTGGTACACGGTCGAAGAGATTGCCCGGCTCAACCGGGAGCACCGGCTCCACCCCCTATTCCGGGAATGCTACGCCCGACTCTGCACGGTGGTCAATGCCGCCCGCACCTACTGCATGAACGGCAAGCGGCGATACCCCATCCGGGGCTACAAACCCGCCTTTACCCTGCGCCACCTGCAAGAAATGAATATCGAATTCGACGACCCCATCTGGCTCTATGTGAGCCGCCACAACGAGGACCGGCTGCTGGGGCGCATCGACCTCTGGTTCCAAAAACTTTTACGAAAACGTCACTCTTCAACCTGCTGCGATGCTTGACTTGATAACCATACTGGGCCCCACCGCTTCGGGCAAAACCTCGCTGGCCGTCGCCCTGGCGGCCCGCCTCGATACCGAAATCATCAGTGCCGACTCGCGCCAGATATACCGCTTGATGGATATTGGCACGGGCAAGGACCTGGCGGAGTATACCGTAGGAGGCAAAACCATTCCCTACCACCTGATAGACATCTGCCCCCCGGGCTACAAATACAACCTCTTTGAGTACATCCGCGACTATCATCGGGCCTACGACGAGATAGTGGCGCGGGGCAAAACGCCCATCCTCTGCGGGGGAACCGGCCTCTACATAGAGGCGGTGCTCAAGGGCTACACCCTCCCCCCGGTGCCCGAGAACCCCGAGCTGCGCCGGTCGCTTGCCGACAAGTCGCTGCCCGAACTCGAAGCGATACTCAAGACGTACAAGACACTGCACAACCAAACCGACACCGACACCTGCAAGCGGGCGATACGGGCCATCGAGATAGCCGAGTACTACTCGCGCCAGGAGCCCTCGCAACTGGTTCCCCACCCGGTGGAGCATGCCCTCATCGTGGGGGTACATATCGACCGGGAGAGCCGGCGGGCCCGCATCACCCAGCGGCTGCACGACCGACTCGAAGCCGGCATGGTGGCCGAGGTGCAGGGACTGCTCGACCGGGGCATCGACCCCGAGGCCCTTATCTACTACGGGCTGGAGTATAAATACATCACCGAGTACCTCATCGGCCGCACTACCTACGACCAGATGGTCTCGCTCCTCGAGATTGCCATACACCAGTTTGCCAAGCGGCAGATGACCTGGTTTCGCGGCATGGAGCGACGGGGGTTCCACATCTTCTGGCTCGATGCCTTCCTCCCGATGGAGGAGAAGCTGACCCGCATCGAAGCCGAAATAGCCCGCCGATAGGGTGCTGTCTGTTTGATATTTGGCAACTTACCAGAGATACAAAACCGAGGGCCGTGCCGATACCGGCACCGCCCTCGCTGTTCAGTTCCCCGCCGATGGCTCGGGTGGGTTTGTGTTGGGTCGCTTTTGCTGCTCGCCATAGGCCTCGTCGTAGAAGCGTTTGTAGCGCTGCCACTGGGGGTCCTCCTCCCACAGCAGGCGGTAGGGCTCCCGCTCCATCTCGGTCAGGGGAGTTCCTAACTGATTGTTATATTCCGTCTCACCCAGTTGTCGCCGGACCTCTCGGTTCCAAGCCGAAATAGATTCATCATCTCGTAAAACCCTACGAGACAGGAGAATAACGCGCCTTAACTCACCGTCTGAAAATTTCATGCCCGGCCAGAAAATCCGAAGCATATCACGCAAATCGGTACAAATCTCTTGCCAAGTCGATTTGTATGTATCG
Organism: uncultured Barnesiella sp.; assembly: GCA_902471075.1. Classification (GTDB taxonomy): domain Bacteria; phylum Bacteroidota; class Bacteroidia; order Bacteroidales; family Barnesiellaceae; genus Barnesiella. The sequence continues at coordinate 72,210 of CABRIW010000004.1, forward strand.
ATGGATGCCATATCAGCCAAATACTCTTCGGCATCCGTTTTGCGAGCCTCCCACGAACTGCCTCGCATTTTCCAAATATTGGGCATGGAGCGATAGACCTTCATCAAAAATTCATCCTTGAAATAGGAGTTACCGAAAAGAGCATCGAGCCCCCGGTGGCCTACAGCCTCGTGCAGCATAACATGTTGTAGAATTTCATACGAAGGAATATTCTCCAAAACAATACCGATAATTCCATTATGGCGGTAAAATCCGCCTATTACTTCATTTTTGTTTTGGAGAAGAGATTCCGGCAAATCCGACTGATGCTCATAGATATAGACATTATCGAGCCCCATGCGGTCGGCCAGATCTTTGGTAAGGTGGTATTTCCCTCGGGTAGACATCTCGCGCCAAGCCTGATCTTTAGCAGGGTCGCGCAACACCGTCTCCAGCGGGTCGGGTTCGTGCAGCGCCCGCGCCTCCCGGGCATGCTGTTTCAGTTCGCCCGTAGAGATGGGGCGCATCATGTCGATGTCGATATCGGGGACCTTCACCGGCTTTTCGTACTGCGGGTGCATCACGGTAGCGGTGCGGGTCTCGGGGTCGTAGTCGACGACATCGGTCGTAAAACCGTCGTATTGGAGAGTGCCGATAATCTCCTGCCGGTCGCGCAGGGCGGCATTGCGCCGGCGATTGACCACCCGGCCCAAGCCTCCGGCGACGGTCCCGACCGTAGCCCCCGCCGCCATACCGACGGCGGCATTCTGCAAAATGGAGCTGAGGGTGGGATAATCTTCGGGATTGACATAGACCATGCGCCCCACGTCGTGGATGGCCGAGTTGGCCCCCTCGGAAACGGCACCAACCCCCGCATCCTTGACGACCCCGAGCGTAGTGCGGGCAAAGTCGGTATAGTTCAAGCTGTTCATCAGCTTGGTCGCCTCGCGCCGTGCCTCCTTGTTCTTGAGCAGCGCATCCTTGAAATATTGCGAAGCCCGCCGCTTGACGCCCCTCGAGAGGTTGCCGAGGTAGCGGCTCTGGAGCAGGGCATCGAAGAGGAAATCGGCCCCCATGCTGATGGCGGTATAGGCCGCCCGCTGTCCGGCCGAGAGCGGTTCGCCCGTCTCCTCCTCGTAGTTGTCGAGCTCCATTTGCGCCTGGGCATGGCTCTCGGCCACCGACGACCCCACACTGGCCACCCCGGCGGCCACTCCCACCGGCGCCGAGATGGCCCCCAGCGCCACGGGGATACCCATGCGGGCCACTTCGGAGAGGATTTCGCCGGCCACGGCCGCCCCCTCGGTCTCGGGGAAGGCGTTTTCGGTAGCGCGAGCCTCCTCCATGATGCGCCGCCCTTCGTTGCCCCATCGGGCCGTCTCGGAGAGTTGGCGGGCAATCTCGCCCTGCGGCAACCCCTCGCCCTGCAAACGGCGGTACTCCTCGAGCCCCTCCAGCTCGATGCGGGGGCGGTCGACGGGTTTCTGCTCGGGCTCACGGCCCAGCGAATCGGCCTTCTGCTGCAACTGCTCCGGCGTGCTGCCCGCATACTCGGGCAGGTGCTCCAGCGCGCTTTTAGCGGCGTCGCTCTTGTCGTCGGAGAAAAGGTCCTGAATATACCCTTTGGAATATTTCAGGTCGTTCCAGATGCGTTTCCCCGCCAGGTTCAACCCCTCGGTGAGCGACTGCAGCTTGCGCGGCTCCTCGACCTTGGGGTCGGGATTGACGGGGAAATCGGGCAGAAGCGGGACGGTCACCTGATGCGACGGTGCGGCACCCGTGCCCGCCGGGCGATTCTCGCCCGGCAACGGAACCGTATAGGCGGGCAGGTCGCCGTCGGCCCCCTCCTCCTGATTCCGATACAACTCTTGTAAATAGGGATTGATAAGGTCCCAGCCATATATTCCGTTGCCCTCGACAGAGGGCATGCTTTGTAACTTGTTCATACTCTTCGACAGATAAAATTAGTTTGTAACTCGATGGCCCAGGTATTTGGCCAGCAGGCAGGCCAGTTTGCGGGGGAAGCCGGCCGATACCAGCAGATTGAAAAGGTGGTGTTTGCACTCGAAATCGTTGTGCCCGGCCTGCAACGCCTTCAGCAGCGCCTTCTCGCTCAGGGCGGGACAGCGCGACTTGGACCGGTATTGCCCCGACGCGAAGTCCGACCACAGTCGGAAGTTGCGGTATCGACGCTCTTTCTCGTCGAACGAGCGGGGAAGCCAGATGGCGGCGATACCCGAGTCGATGTCGCGGTCGGGTTGCCGCAGCAGCTCCAGCACTTCGCGCAGGGCCGCAAGCTCGCGGCGGGCCTCCCCGCGACGGTCGTCGGGGTCGTCCTCGCGGTGCAGGTCGTCGAGGTAAGCCCGACACGACTCCAGGAAACACTTCCCCCCGCCCATGTAGTCGGCGAGCTGGGGCGATTGGGGAGCCGACTCCCCGTTGGCAGTTATGCGATTGCTCATTGTAAAATGGATTTTTAGTTAAACAAATTCTTCAGCGTATTGAAAGTCGACGAGAAGGAACTGCCGAGGATATTGCCCATGTAGTTCGACTTCACCGGTCGGTAATACTCCTCCAGAGCCGTGCGGGCCGAGAGGTAATTCTTGAGGGCATTCTCCTTCCAGCCGGTCGCATAGCTGGCCACCTGGCTCACCGCCTTGCCGTAGGCCTGGTTTTGAGCCTTCTGGGCGGCCGTAATCGACTCGGGAGTAGCCCCGGTGACACTGGCCTTGTTTTTCAGAGCCTGGGTCGAGGTGGCCATCTGCTCGCGCATATCGCTGAGCAGCCCCCTCACGTCCGACCGGTCGAGCATGTTGCTGTAATAGGTGCGGTTGAAGAGGTTGTCCAGTTGCGACAACTCCTGCTCATACTGCTGTTGCTGTGCCTGCAGGGCCTGGTTGGCCTGCTGTTTCCCCTTTTGCGTGGCAAAGAGACTGCCCAACAGAGGAATGGCGGTAGAAAGTACATTGTAAATCATCTCCTGCTTGTTTGTTTATGGGTTGGTAATATCTGCCGCAAATATCTGTCGCCCTGCGGCGATAATCGTGGCACGATTGAAAAATACGCGGCATACCGGCTGCAACCCGGTCTGTCATTACGATAGCAAAAAAGTCATAACGGTTCCATTTTTTACCATAGGTTTAATTTAGGAATAAACTCTTTTCTTATTTTTGTGACAAGACTTCTGGATGGCGCCACCTCGTATCTCGTAGACCTCTATTACAAGGATGAGAACAACCAAAAAGTCTACAAACTGAAAGATGAAGAGACTACGACCACGAGCCTTCAGGTTTCGGGTCTGGAGGTTGAGACCACCTACTTCTTCACCGTTCGCGGCAAGAACGCCACCCAGCTTTCGCCCTACTCCGAAGAGTATGCCATCTTGTCCGAGCTCGTTTCGCCCGACCTCATGTCGTGTGTCGAGTATACGGGCGACTCGTTCAAGGCCCGCTGGCGTCCGGTCGAGGGTGCTACCTCCTACCTGGTAAGCGTCTATAATCTGGTGGTCGACAACTACACGATGGAGCCGAATTATCTGCTGCGCCAGGAAGAGACGACCGACACCTGCATGACGGTAACCGGCTGCGACCCCTCGCTCACCTACTACTACATTGTACAATCGAAGGGTGCCGGCGTATCGGCAGAGTCGGGATATGCCATGCCGGCCGTTCCGCAACTCACCGCTCCCCTGCCGCTCGAGCCTACCAACATCACTTCGAACAGCTTCACCGCCAACTGGGAAGAGGTTCCCTATTCGCAAGGCTACACCCCCTTCCTGTATAAGGAGCATACGGCTCTGGCCGACGAAAAGCTGTCGATTATCGACACCGACTTTGCCGATGCCGTTTGCCCGCCCAGCTACGAACCGTGGGGCGACATGACCATCACCGATCCCTTCGAATCGTTCAGCCCCTACTACTTTGACGAATTTGCCGGCATGGCCGACTGGTACATCAGTGTAACCGCCTTTGCCGACGGTGCCCTGGGTATCGACAACATGTATCCCGACTTCTTCGACATGGGCTACATGATTTCGCCGAAACTCGACTTCTCGCTGGGCGACGGTACCGTAACGATCGACGTCGACTGGTTGAGCATCCACGCCTCGTCGACTACCGATGTATTTGCCATCGTTGCCTTTGCCACGGTAGGCGAAGACAATAGCATCAACATCGAGGGTACGCCGCAAACCTTCCTGGTTCCCAAAGGCACCTTGAAGCACGAGACCATTACGCTCACGGGCGGACAACCCGACAGCTACCTCATCATCTTCACCGAAGACAACGGTATCATCATGCTCGACAACCTGAAGGTAGAGATGAGCATGAACAAGGACCAGAAGGTGATGCTCCCCTTGCAATCGCTCTTCACCGAAGAGACCCACATGGACTTCACCAACCTCGACAACTTCCCCGGCGAGCGTTATGCCTATAACGTATCTTCGGCCTACCTGGGCGACGGTACCTTTGTATACCAGAGCGGATACTCCGACCTGCAATTCATCGACCTCCTCCCCTCGTCGGTAACCAGCGAGAAGTTCGACGGTGTCAAGGCCTACGTGAGCGAAGGCAAGCTGCACGTTGTCAACCCCGACAACGAGCCGGTCAACCTCTACGACGTCAAGGGCGCTCTGCTTCTGTCGGTTCCCGCAGGTGAATCGGAGGGCGTCTACGACCTGCCCGGTGCCGGACTCTATATCGTAAAAGTGGGGAGCCAGGCCATCAAGGTGGTTCGGTAACAATCCCCATATAGTTCAACCTATATAAAAAGCGGGGCGGCTCGATTCGTTGAGCCGCCCCGTTCTGTTTCTACCGCCTGTCGCCGCATGCAACACACCCACACCCTCACCCACACCCTTCCCGACCAAGGCCGGGCAGCAAGGGACAAAAAAAAGCTGCCTCGACCCGCAAACGGGAGGAGGCAGGCTCTTCAATCATTAGAATGGTGAAATTATTCGTCGCGTGTTTTCAGATGCACTCTTCGTTTCTCTGCCAGGTACCCGTCTTGTCGATGACACCCCACAGCGTATCGAGTTTCACCTCGGCGAGCCCTTTGGAGAAGGAGTCGGCCTCGTCGTAGAGGAAGGGCAGAAACTCCTGCCCGGCCTTGTCGATGTAGCCCCATTTCCCGTTTTGTTTCACGGCGGCGACATCCTCCTTGAAGTTCCAGGCAAAATCGTATTGCAGCGGTATGAGCAGGTGGCCCGTCTTGTCGATGAAGCCCCACTTCTCGTCCATCCGCACGGCAGCCAGCGATTCGTTGAAACACCACGAGTCGTCGAAGCGCGGCGGAATCACCACCTTGCCCGAGGGGTCGATAAAGCCCCATTTGTCGTGCAGCTTCACCGGGGCGAGGCCTTCGTGAAAATCGGCAATATGCTCATATACGATAGGGACTATCTCCTTACCCTCCTGGTTGATGTACCCGTATCGTCCGTTTCGCTCTACCAGGGCCAGACCGTTATGAAAAGAGTGGGCCCAGTCGTAGTCAAACTTGACTACCGCCAGCCCGTGCCGGTCGATGAACCCATACTTGTGGTCGATCATCGCCACGGCAACCCCCTCGTGAAACGAGTGGGCGGCGTCGAATTGCGGAGCTATAAATACCTTACCGGAGTGCTTCTCCCGGTAGCCATATTTCCCCGATTCGTCCTTGAACGACTCCAAATCGGGGAACCCTCCCAACGAGTTAAACTTCGAACTGCTTTTCATAAGTCGGTAAGAATAAAAAGGAAACGTCAACAAATATATTTTTTTTAATTGACAATTCCAAGAAATATCCCGAAAAATATTTGTCTCAGAAGCGCATGGACCCATTGTTTTGAGCCGGGATGTCGAGCCTCTAAAAAAACAAAAATTAGAGAAAAAGATTTGGCTGTTTATACAAACAGCCGTACCTTTAACCTCTATAAAATGTTAACTTAATTTCAATATTTTGCTATGACAAATGCGTTATTCTGGCTTGTACCCATCTCTTCGGTACTGGCTCTACTCTTTGCTTGGTATTTTTATAAGCAGCTGATGAAAACCGACGAGGGAACCCCTCAGATGCAGAAGATTGCGCTCCACGTGCGTAAGGGAGCCATGTCTTACTTGCGTCAGCAATACAAGGTCGTCGGGCTTGTTTTCCTGGTTCTGGTCATTTTGTTTTCGATTATGGCCTTCGGGTTCGGAGTTCAGAACAAATGGGTTCCGGTAGCCTTCCTCACCGGCGGTTTCTTCTCGGGTCTGTCGGGCTATCTGGGCATGAAGACAGCCACTTACGCGTCGGCCCGTACGGCCAATGCCGCCCGCACCTCGCTCAACAGCGGCTTGCGCATCGCCTTCCGCAGCGGCGCCGTCATGGGCCTCGTGGTAGTGGGTCTGGGACTGCTCGACATCTCGTTCTGGTATCTGCTGCTCAATGCCGTGATTCCCGACGAAGCCTTGAATCCGGCGCATAAGCTCTGTGTCATCACCACCACCATGCTTACCTTCGGTATGGGAGCCTCTACCCAGGCCCTCTTTGCCCGTGTAGGCGGCGGTATCTACACCAAAGCCGCCGACGTGGGTGCCGACCTCGTGGGCAAGGTCGAAGCCGGTATCCCCGAAGACGACCCCCGCAACCCGGCTACCATTGCCGACAACGTGGGCGACAACGTGGGCGACGTGGCCGGTATGGGTGCCGACCTCTACGAGTCGTATTGCGGCTCCATCCTGGCCACCTCGGCTCTGGGTGCCGCAGCCTTTATCGGTGCGGGCGAGACCGAGATGCAGATGAAGGCCGTCATCGCCCCCATGCTCATCGCCGCCGTGGGTATTCTGCTCTCCATCATCGGTATCTTCTCGGTACGTACCCGCGAAGACGCCAAGATGAAAGACCTGCTGAAGTCGCTTTCGTTCGGTACCAACCTCAGCTCCATACTCATCGTGGTTGCCACCTTCGTCATTCTGTGGGCCCTGCAACTGCACAACTGGGCCCTGATAGGCGGCTCGGTAGTGGTTGGTCTGCTGGTGGGCATCATCATCGGACGCAGCACCGAATACTACACCTCGCAATCGTACCGCCCCACCCAACGGCTCTCCGAGAGCGGTAAGACCGGCCCCGCCACCGTCATCATCTCGGGTATCGGTCTGGGCATGATTTCGACAGCCATCCCCGTCATTGCCGTGGTTGCCGGTATCATCCTCTCCTACCTCTTTGCCTCGGGCTTCGACCTGAGCAACGTGACGCTGGGCCTCTACGGTATCGGCATCGCCGCCGTGGGCATGCTCTCGACGCTGGGCATCACCCTGGCAACCGACGCCTACGGTCCCATTGCCGACAACGCCGGCGGTAACGCCGAGATGAGCGGTCTGGGCGAAGAGGTGCGCAAGAGAACCGACGCCCTCGACTCGCTGGGCAACACCACCGCCGCTACCGGCAAAGGCTTCGCCATCGGCTCGGCCGCCCTCACGGGGCTGGCTCTGCTGGCCTCGTACATGGAGGAGATTCGCATCGGTCTGACCCGTATCGGCGAGACCGTCCTCGAGTTTGCCGACGGTACCACGGTGATGATCAGCGAAGCCTCGTTTACCGACTTCATGCGCTACTACGACATTACCCTGATGAACCCCAAAGTGCTCTCGGGCATGTTCATCGGCTCGATGATGGCCTTCCTCTTCTGCGGCTTGACGATGAATGCCGTAGGCCGTGCCGCCGCACACATGGTCGAGGAGGTACGCCGTCAGTTCCGCGAAATCAAAGGCATCCTCACCGGCGAGGCCGAACCCGACTACGAACGCTGCGTGGCCATCTCTACTCAAGGCGCTCAACGCGAAATGGTCGTTCCCTCGCTGCTGGCTATCGTAGCCCCCATCGTGACGGGATTGATATTCGGTGTGTCGGGCGTGGTAGGTCTGCTCATCGGCGGCCTGAGCGCCGGCTTCGTGCTGGCCATCTTCATGGCCAACGCCGGCGGTGCCTGGGACAATGCCAAGAAATATGTCGAGGAGGGAAACTTCGGCGGCAAGCACAGCGACGTGCACAAGGCTACCGTCGTGGGCGATACCGTGGGCGACCCCTTCAAGGACACGTCGGGCCCGAGCTTGAACATCCTCATCAAACTGATGAGCATGGTGGCCATCGTCATGGCCGGTTTGACCGTGGCCTGGAGCCTGCTGTAAAAGCAATCATCCATAACCATAACCCCGAGAGGCCGTACCGAAAACCCCGGTACGGCCTCTCCTGTTTACGTATGAATACGAAATCTGATGCCCCGATGATAGATTTGCGACACAAGGGCCCTCTTCTATTCCAAACAGCCCCGACAATCACATGCTGTCGCCTGCCCTCTTCGAGGTACAGGATGCCGACAGCCGGAGATTGGCATCGGCTCGACACCCGCGGCGACATAGTCGAACCGACGGGCACAATCACGGGAACGACGACAAACGGTTTCCCGCCTTCTTCTCTTTCTTGAGCAGGGCTGTATACGGGGCCACGGTCTCGTACACAGCCCTTGCCCTGTTTCCATTCCGACCTCGAGCCGCGACATCCGCCCTATCTTTTATCGCCAAAATATAGGGCATTGAAATAAAAATCGCTATTTTTGCAAATGTCGAGAACCACCTCGATATACAACGACAAACCAGAAAGGGATCACATTTCATACCGTGGGACTATGGGCCGGGCTATGAAACACAGACAGTTCAAAGCGAACAGAAATGACAGATAACCAACTGATACAATCACTGATCGACCGGGACGAACGCATCACGCAGCAATTCTTTTTTCAGAATTGCCGACCGCTTTTCAGGAAGGTCATAAGCCTGGTATTCTCCTATCCGGTCGATTACGATGAATTTGTCAACGAATTTTATCTCTACCTCATGGAAAACGAGGCTTACCGCCTCAGACAGTTCCAGGGCCGGAGCTCCATCTACCAGTGGCTGAAAACCGTAGCCATACGCTACTTTATCCACAAACGCGACTGCATGATAGATATGGAACCTCAAGAGCCTCTGTTAGATAAGAGCCCCGTCGACGAGACTGTCGACGAGGAGAGCAATCTGGTATCGCGACTGGATCTGGAATATCTGCTGGCCCGGATGACGAACAAACGCCAGGTCTATGTCATCAGAGAGCTGGTACTGCACGATGCCGAACCCCGCGAGGTAGCCCTTGCCTTGCAAGTGACGGTAGATAATCTATATAACATCAAGAAACGGGCTATTGAGGCGCTGACTAAAATAGCCATTAACGAAGCTGAGAAGTATGAAAAAGGAAGCGACCGATAACAACTACATATCGTCCGAACTGCTGGCTGCCTATCTGGACGGGAGAGCCACGGCGGCCGAGAATGCCCGTGTGCTCAAGGCCCTGGCCGAAGATCCCCGGTTGCGCGAGGTCGTGAAAATAGCCCAGGCCGTCGACGAGCCCGACCGCATCGAAACCGACGAAATAGAACTCCTGCCCATGACGGCCCTGGCCGCTTCGTGTGGCGACGAAAACTATTGCAGCCTCGAGTGCGAAACGTACATCCTCAACCGCCACCAGATTACCTTCGACGAAAAAGAGCTGTTGGCCGACGCCGTACGCAACAAATGGCAGAAACCCGACGGCACTCCCCTCTACCACATAGGGCGGCACCTCGAGCGATATGGCTCGACCGTGACTCGCCGCTACCAGTGCAGCCTGTCGGACATCGTCGCCGCCCTCGATGCAGGGTGCGACGTGATTGCCGTCGTCGACGGAGGCGAACTGCTGGGAACACCGAGCGACGAGTTGGCCGAAGACCTCTTCGTCGGGCAAATACCCGACCACACGGTGGTGATACTTGCCTGCGACACGGAGCAACACACCATCACGCTCTACGACCCCAACAGCCCCAGGCCGGGCGACAGCTACCCGACCGAACAGTTTATGAACGCCTGGGCCGACTCCAAATACTATTTGGTAACAGCAACCAACGGCAACAGCGTGAACGACTATACGCCCCACCCCATCGACCTTACCGATGTTGTGCTGGACGACGATTTGAACGACCTGCGCGAAGCCATTGCCGAAAATGCCCACGAAATCTGGGCCGAGAACCGAAAGTCCGAAGGCTGGACCTACGGCCCGCAGCGCAACGACTCGCTGAAGCAGACCCCCGACATGGTGCCTTACGGGCAACTGCCCGAATCGGAAAAACTGTACGACCGCGAGATGGCCATGCAGACCATCAAGCTGCTGAAAAAACTGGGTTACGACCTCATCAAACGGGAAGATACCGAACTCTATCAGGTGCTCAAACGCCGCATGCAGGAGTCGAAACAGGAGTATCGCTGCCCGCAATGCGGCAACACGGTCTACCGCCACCAGCACTTCTGCGACCAGTGCGGTACCCGCCTCGACATGACGTGGGACAAGGAGTGAGTAATGGGGCTCCTTTGATAATCAATAATACCCAACGACAACAAGAAAAACAGTTGACCCTCCTCGGAAAAAGCGGGTGCTTTGTCAGCCAAGCAGGCTTCGCTTTTCTGCAGGAGGGCAGCTTCCTTTTGTTTCCCCCGACAACTCACGGGGGCGAACCAACCGGCGGCACAGGTTGTTATAGGGGCAGTTTCTAATCTAAAAAAACAGAAGTCCTATGGCAAAAGAAAGTGTTGCTATTTTGAGTGGAAGAATCGACGTGGTAGAGGTCCTCGCCGAGTTGAACGCCGCCCTATCGGAAGAGTGGCTGGCCTTTTATCAATATTGGGTAGGTGCCCTGGTCGTGAAGGGCACGATGCGGGGCGACGTGCAACGCGAATTTCAGGCGCATGCCCTGGAAGAGTTTGAACATGCCCGACTGTTGGCCGACCGTATTGTCGAACTCGAAGGAATGCCGGTTCTCGACCCCAAGCAGTGGTTCGAGTTGGCCAAGTGCCCCTATACGGCTCCGACCGATACTGATGTCGTGAAACTGCTGAAACAGAACGTAGCCGGCGAGCGGTGCGCCATCCTGCGCTACCAGTCCATTGCCTCGCTCACCGACGGAAAAGATTTTACCACCTGCGATATGGCCAAGCACATCCTGGCCGAAGAGGAAGACCACGAACAGGAGTTGCAGGACTTCCTCGACGATATTGCCCACATGAAATCGTACGTGTCGAAACAATAATACTCATATTTAGGATAACAAGCAATGCAAAGGCAGCCCCCGGGAAACATCGCGGAAGGCTGCCTTTATCATTCTGTACAGGGAGGCGACGGCTCAACCCTGCGGCGGGTTGGCTGCCGGGATTCCCTGCCCCCCGGCCTGTGCGGCCAGAGCAGCCGCCTGTGCCTGACTGGCCGCCTGCGCCTGCTCGAGCTGACTTTGCCGAATCGACTGCAACAGCTTGTCGGCAAAGGGGAAGGAGCCGTTCTCGAGCAGCATCTCGAGCGAAATCTTCCCACCCCGGAACAGCTCCATGAGAAACTCGTTCGAAGCCAAACGCAAGGCCGGAGTCGAGAGGGTCTCGGCAATCGAGAGGTCAAACTCGGTGTTGCGCACCTCGGCGGGAGTATAGGTCGAGGCATCTTTCCCGGCGCTGCTCCCCGCGATGGTCTGGTAACGGGCATCGGTGTAGAACTGCTGGATGGTCTTCATGATCTTGATGTCGCGATCCTCGCGGAAGGTCTTGAACGACTCGAAGAGGTCGAGCAGGTTGGTCGACGAGTATTGCACCTGCTGCGAGTAGAGCGAGGCCGGTGTGCCCGAGTTCGGAGCCTTTCCCTGCATGGCCCCGTGCACACCCGAAATATCCTCGAACAGCCGCATCTGCAACGACAGCATCTCATAGGCCCCCACCTGCGTGGCGTTGACCGCAATCTGCTGCGGCATGGGCGACCCGGGCCGGGGACGGAACAGAATGATGCCGTTGTACTTGGTCCACTCGTCGGCAATATCCTCGATGGTCATGCCGTCGGGTATCTGGTCTTCGGGGAAGAGCAACACACCCTTGGCACTCGAACCCATGATGAAGTCAATCATCGTAATGAGGCGGTTGATGTACCGCTGCTGGTCGATGACATCCTCGACAAAGGCATGCACCTCGCCGTCGATCAGCGGGTAGAGCTTGAACACATAGGGGTGCTCGCCGTGCCAGTAGGGAGTCTCGCCCTCGTCGAGCAGGTCGCCCAACGGCGAGAAAAAGCGGTAACGCCACGTCTGCTCCACCCCCCACTCGGTCTCGATCAGGGGCACCGACTCTTCGGCGATGCCGGCCTCGCGCGCCGTCCGCTTGCGGGCCTCGTTCTCCTGCTCGACCGCCTTTGCCTCGGTAGCCGGCAAACTGTAATACTCGCCCGAAGCAAAATCGTGACAGTTCAAAGCCTCGCGGCTCTCGAGCTTCCACACCTCGATTACCCGGCACATCTCGGGCACCGAAGGCATGTAGAAGTCGAGCCGGTCGACACTCCGCGTCGTCAGGTTCTCGAAGTTGTGACGTGCCGTCTCGGTATCGGCCTCGGAGTAGATGTTGCGCAGTTGCACGGCCCGCTCGCGCGACCCGAAGGCAAAGCGCGATATGACCTCGGCAATGGTCATGTCGTGCAGCTCGCCTATGAGCGTGCAATCCCAGTGCCGACTATCCTCCATGGCGTTAAAGAATATGCGGTTGGGGTTGATTTCGTCAATCCACACATCGGTCTTTCCCCGGCGGTATCCGTAACCGATTTTCTGGAAACAGATACCCGAGATGAGGAACTCCTCGAGAGTACGGCTGTCGAGCTCCTGCAAGCGGTTGTGCTGGTAGGCATACTGCACGGCGGCACTCATCAGCTCGCCCAGACTCTGCTCCTGCCGGTCGCGCGCCACGCACACTGGCTGGGTCTGGTTGTTGCGGAACTGCCCCAGCACCGACTTGACCATCTGGCGAATGAGGTTATTCTTCAACGGCACCTTGCCCTGCTGGCGGATATACTCCTCCTCGGTCATCACCCGCCCGTCGGGCAGTTTTATCCGGTCGTTCCACTGCCGGCCATAGGTATAGTCCCGGTTTCGTTTCCGTTTGAGCCTGAAGTGATCGATCTCCTCCCAGGCCTTCTGCGCCTGCAACAGCACCGGGTAGTCGGCCCGTTCTATTTCGCCGCTCGGTTTGCGCCGGACGTTTTTCCCCGCAGGCAGGGTTCTGTACGCATGATTTGCCATATTCGGTCTTGTTTTTTAGTTCGCTGCAAAGAAAAGCACGGCACCCTCACCGTTTATGGCATCGTGATACAAAAGCCCCTTTTTATCAGCATTAAAAAATAGTGCTGTCATACGACTTATGAGAAAAGAAATACTTCCAAATTCAATTTGGGGCAAAATTGAATTTGGAAGTACAAGTAAACAAATTTTCAGATACCTCTTAAATAGGGAACAGAGGCATATCATTATCATTACTCTAAACAAAAATACGACTCTTTTCGTTTTTCTAACACCAATCTAAAGCATTCTGAATAGTACTGGCTTTCCATCATATTCTGATTTTCTTAATTCATATATCTTTCAAAACCTAAAAAGATTATTCAGTTTTATCCAGTTTAGCCACTGCAAAATTTATAGTTGGCAAAATAATAGGTTTAAACCCTGATAAAGCGGTTAATGCAGACACATAAGCCCGTACATGAGGAAATAAAATGGCAGGAGCATTTATCATAAAAAAATTATCTCTCAATTGAGTATTGATATCAGAATCAAACTCAAAAAGGCCTAATATCTCCACAGATATGTTAATTTTATCATTATCATCTTTAATTCTTACTAAAAGATCTAATCGGAATAATCTACGTTCCTCATTTATTCCATTTTGACGTTCTACTTCAATAGCTAAATTCGAATATTCTTCTTCATTTTGAATTTTTATATCAAAATGAGACTGTACAATCTGATATTCTACTAACCTAAATTTGGCTTCTTTTTCTGTCATAAATTAAGCTGCTATATTATATGATTCATTTCTATTTGAATATTCTTCCTCTATATTGATAAACTCTTTATGCCCCATTTTAAATTCAGCAGATAAAACAGGGGTAAATAAACAATATTTACCATAATGCACAGAAGGAGATTTTTCAAATAATATACATTCCATATTATTTGAGGCACAAGGTTCTGATATTAACAAATCTTCATTAGGAAATATTGTTTGAAAACTTTTCCATAACAAATACTCCATTTCCATATACTGTTGACTCAATCGCACTTTCTCTGGATATACTTCTACAATATGGAAATTTGTAATTTGATCAAATGCATATTTTATTCCAATTTCAGGAATCATTGTCGAAATTGATTTTAATTCTGAAATAATAAAATCGCGAATATCCATATTATTTGTATTTTGTAAGTAAGTTTATAATACATTCCGATGCTTTACGCGCTTTTTGCGCATCTTGCTCATCAACTATATTCATGGAATAATCGGCTTTTTTTCTCAACATCTTTAATATACTATATGACCTATTATAATCCACCATGTAAAATTTATTTAACTCCTCAAGTCTATTACCCATAGTACTTGAAACATAGTGATGAGAATCTATTCCTTTTGAGTTTTTCTCTTGTTCCTCATATCCTATATTACAATAATTGGCCAATATATATTTTGACATCTGAAAGACTGCGTAATAAAAACAATGTATAGATGCCATAAACATCTTATTAACCATTAACAAATTTGCAGCATCAATGTTCTCTATGGATTTCTCTCTAAGAATAGACATATATTTTATACGATTCAAACTACAAATGTAATTACAAATGCAATTATCAAATGCAAAAATACAGATTCTCCATAGATTTACAATGCCTTAACAAGATTTTTTACGTTGTTTTCTATACCTTTATATGTTTATCAACATGTCCTATTTCAAAAAGGAGTAAAAAAATATGACAAAATGTTGCAAGAATCGATTTTTTAATCTCTATATTTGTTATCGTTTCGATGTGGTCGGCAAAGCTCCCCTCCCCGGGGAGTACGGTCGTTGTTCTCCCCGCAGCGAGAAATCAAAAAAAACACCCTCTGGAGAACCGGGTATAACAAATGTAAAAAGCTATGAAAAAGATTTTGCTGGCGGCTATTGCTGCCGTGATGTGCGTGGGCGGAGCTTTTGCACAACTCTCCATGGGTCCCAAAGTTGGCCTTAACGTGAGTTCAATAACGGGCGACGGTACCCAATACCGGGCCGGCGTAAATGTAGGTATCCTTGCCAACTACCGCATCAACAACCTGTTTGCCATCCAACCCGAGTTCCTCTATTCGATGCAGGGCAGTGCCTTCGACGATGTCACCATCCTCAACCAGACTATCGAGTCGAGCTACACCTCGCATTACATCGACATCCCGGTACTGCTGAAGATCTATCCCTGGCGGGGATTGAACGTGCAGGTAGGTCCTCAATTCGGCTTCTGTGTCGACGATGAATACAAACTCAAGGTCGGCAAGGAAGAGGTATCGACCAACGACCTCAAGCAATACGGCTACGACGAGAAGGCCAATACCTTCGACTTTGCCATCGCCATAGGTCTGGGCTACGAGTTCGATTTCGGCATGACCATCGACGCCCGCTACAACTGGGGCCTCACCAAGATTTACGAAGACGACAAAGCCAAGAACAGTGTATTTATGATTTCGCTGGGCTACAAATTCGATTTCTAATTTCCTATTTAAACAGCAAGAGAGAGGCCATGTCTGTATCCCCGACATGGCCTCTCTCCTTATCTAAACCAAATTTACCATTCTTTATCCATAGCAGATCTCGCCCTTCTCGTTGCGATACTCGTCGAAGCTCTTGTTGTACTGGGTCATGGCACGCAAGCTCATGCCCATGCTCGAGAATCCGCCGTCGTGATAGAGGTTCTGCATGGTCACCTTGCGGGTGAGGTCCGAGAACATCACGATACAGTAGTCGGCACACTCGTCGGCATCGGCGTTGCCCAGGGGCGACATGCGGTTGGCAAAGTCCATGAGCGACTCCATGCCCTTGACACCGCTGCCGGCCGTCGTCATCGTAGGCGACTGCGAAATGGTGTTGATGCGCACATGCTTCTCCCGACCATAGATGTAGCCAAAGCTGCGGGCTATCGATTCCAGCAGCGCCTTGGCATCGGCCATGTCGTTATAGCCGAAAAGCGTACGTTGGGCTGCCACATACGACAGAGCCAAAATCGAGCCGTACTCGTTGATGGCATCCATCTTCTTGGCCACCTGTATCATCTTGTGAAACGAGACGGCCGAAATATCCAGCGTCTTCGACAGCATGTCGTAGTCCAAATCGTCGTAGGGACGTTTCTTTCTCACGTTAGGCGACATGCCTATCGAGTGCAATACAAAATCGATTTTACCTCCCAGCACCTCCATCGAGCGGGCGAAGACCTTCTCCAGATCCTCTACGTTGGTGGCATCGGCCGGAATAATTTCGGAGTTCAGTTTCTCCCCCAAAGCGGTTATCTCGCCCATGCGCACAGCCATAGGTGTGTTCGAGAGCGTAATCACAGCCCCCTCTTCTACCGCTTTCTCGGCGACTTTCCACGCAATAGACATCTCGTTCAATGCGCCGAAGATTACGCCTCTTTTTCCTTTCAATAAATTATAACTCATATATTTTTCATTTAGCCACAATTCTGCACAGTTTGTACAGATATGTGCCGTTTTGCGGCTGCAAAGATAAGACTCTTTTCCCAAACACAAAACAAAACGATTCAATTTTGTTAAGCCGAGATAGCAATTCGGCCCTGCCTGTCAGCCATCTCTTTACCGCTAAGCGCCCCTGTGCCCCGCACCGGGCGGTCCTCCGGCTCTTAAAAAAATACATATTTTTTCTAAATCACTTTTAGTCTAAAAAAGCAACCGTATCTGAAATTTATGCTTATATTTGTGTCGTGAAATCAACTAAATAATAATTTTATATACACACAACCATGAGTAAACCATATGTTGTAGGTATCGATATAGGCGGTACCAATACAGTATTCGGGATTGTCGATGCCCGCGGTTCTATCCTGGCCACCGGGTCTATCAAAACTCAAAAATATACCGAGATTAACGATTATGTAAATTCGTTGTACGAAGAGTTGTCGCGCCTTCTGGCTCAAGAAAACGTAACCGACCAGATTGCCGGTATCGGTATAGGCGCCCCCAACGGCAACTATTTCACCGGTAACATCGAGTTTGCACCCAACCTCCCCTGGAAAGGTGTAATTCCTCTGGCTCAAATGATGCGCGAGCGATTCAACATCCCCGTAACCATCACCAACGACGCCAATGCCGCCGCTATCGGCGAGATGACCTACGGCGCCGCCCGCGGTGTGAAGGACTTCATCATGATTACCCTCGGAACCGGTGTAGGTAGCGGTATCGTTATCAACGGTCAGATGGTATACGGTCACGACGGTTTTGCCGGAGAGCTGGGTCACGTGATTGTACGTCGTGGCAACGGCCGTCTCTGCGGTTGCGGCCGCACCGGCTGCCTCGAGGCTTACGCTTCGGCTACGGGTGTAGCCCGCACGGCCCGCGAATTTCTCGAAATCCGCAACGACGAGTCGTCGCTGAGACAACTGCCTATCCAGGAGATTACCTCGAAAGACGTGTACGACGCCGCCGTATCGGGCGACAAGCTCTCGCAAGAGATTTTCGAATACACGGGTACGATTCTGGGCGAAGCCTTTGCCGACTTCATCGCCTTCTCGAGCCCCCGCATGATTGTCCTCTTCGGCGGTCTGGCCAAATCGGGCGAACTCATCATGCGTCCTATCCGCGAAGCCATGGAGCGCAACTTGCTTCCCATCTACAAAGGCAAAGTCAAAATCGTTCTTTCCGAACTGAAAGAGAGCGATGCTGCCGTACTGGGTGCCAGCGCACTGGGCTGGGAGGCCAACTAAGGCTAATCACACACTAAGCTATAAAAAGAGGGGAGACGTCGTTGTCGGCGTCTCCCCTCTTTCTATACAGTCAAGGGCTTATGCCTCTTGTTGTTTCTGCAAAGCCTCGTGCATGGCTGCGGCAGCCCTGCGGCCGTCGCCCATGGCCAGAATCACGGTAGCACCGCCCCGCACAATGTCGCCCCCGGCGTAAATGTCGGCAATCGACGACTGCAACGTATCGGCATTGACCACAATCGTACCCTTGGGCGTCACCTCGAGTCCGTCGATAGCATTGGGCACCAACGGGTTGGGCGATACGCCCACACTCACAATCACCTCGTCGACATCGATCGTCTCGATAGCACCGGGAACAGGTACCGGCGAACGGCGCCCCGACGCATCGGGCTCGCCCAGCTCCATCTTCTGGAGTTTCATCTGGCGCACGCGTCCCCGCTCGTCACCTATATACTCGATGGGGTTGTGCAGCGTGAGGAACTCTACCCCCTCCTGCTTGGCATGGTGCACCTCTTCCTGACGGGCCGGCATCTCGGCTTCGGAGCGGCGATAGACAATCATCGCCCGGTCGGCACCCAGGCGGCGGGCCGTACGCACCGAGTCCATGGCCGTGTTGCCACCGCCTATCACAGCTACCCGATGCCCCTTGTATACCGGCGTATCGCTCTCGGGGTTGGCAGCATCCATCAGATTCACCCGCGTGAGGTATTCGTTGCTCGACATCACCCCGTTGAGGTTCTCGCCGGGGATATTCATGAACCGGGGCAGTCCGGCACCACTGGCCACCAGGATGCCCTTGAATCCCATCTCGTGCAGGTCGTCATACGAGAGGGTCTTGCCCACGATGCAGTCGGTCACAAACTCTACCCCCATGCGGCGCAGACTATCGATCTCGACATCGACAATGCGGTTGGGCAACCGGAACTCGGGGATACCGTATTTCAACACCCCGCCAATCTCGTGCAACGCCTCGAATACCGTCACCCGATAGCCCCGCTTGGCCATATCGCCGGCAAACGACAACCCGCAGGGACCCGAACCTACCACGGCAATCTTGATGCCGTTGTCGGGCTCCATCTCGGGCAGAGCCACCTCGCCCGAGGCCTGCTCATAATCGGCCGCAAAGCGCTCCAGATAACCGATGGCTATCGGCTCCTTCTTCAACTTCTGCAGATAGAAGCACTTCGATTCGCACTGCCGCTCCTGAGGACACACACGACCACACACGGCCGGCAGGGCACTCGTCTCTTTCAGCGTGCGGGCCGCCGACAGGAAGTCGCCCCGCTCTATATTCTTGATAAACTTCGGGATATTGATACCCACCGGGCACCCCGTCATGCAGAGGGGCTCCACACAGTCGAGGCAACGGGTAGCCTCCAGCACGGCCTGTTCGGGCGTGAGGCCCCGATTCACCTCCTCGCGGTTGGTTACACGGTAGGCCGGGTCGAGCTCGGTCATCTTCACCCGCGGAATATCGGTACGCTCCTTGGCCTTCTTGCTCTTGCGGAGGTCCTCCCTCCACTGTTCGGCACGTTGTGCCGCTAACTCTTCTTTATTCATACGCTTAACATCCCTCCTCTCTTTCATTCCACATCTTTATACGACGACAACCGCATGAGCAGCTCGTCGAAGTTGACCTGATGGGCATCGAACTCCGGCCCGTCGATGCAGACGAAACGGGTCTTTCCCCCCACCGTGATGCGGCAGGCACCGCACATGCCGGTACCGTCGACCATGATGGTGTTGAGCGAGGCCACCGTGGGAATATTGTATTTCTGGGTAAGCAGCGAGACAAACTTCATCATCACGGCCGGCCCGATGGTCACACACAGGTCCACCTTCTCGCGCTTGATTACCTCCTCTACGCCCTGGGTCACCAGACCCTTCTGACCATACGAACCGTCGTCGGTCATGATAATCACCTCGTCGGAGTATTTGCGCATCTGCTCCTCGAGAATAATCAGCTCTTTGGTACGGGCCGCCAGCACGGTAATCACCCGGTTGCCGGCTGCCTTCATGGCCTCGACGATAGGCAACAGCGGGGCACAGCCCACACCGCCGCCGCAGCACACCACGGTGCCGAAACGCTCGATATGCGTCGCCTTGCCCAACGGGCCTACTACATCGGTTATATAGTCGCCGGGATTGAGGGCACACAGCTTGGCCGACGACTTGCCCACAGCTTGTACCACCAACGTGATGGTGCCGGCCTCGACATCGGCCGAGGCAATGGTGAGCGGTATGCGTTCGCCCTTCTCGCCTACCCGCACAATCACAAAGTGACCGGCCTTGCGGGCCCGGGCAATGAGGGGAGCCTCTACCACCAGTTTTACCACTTTTTCCGAAAAGTGTTCTTTCGCTACAATCTTATTCATGATATATCCTTGTAATCTCTTTTCTAAAAGAATCCTTTTTCAAAGTTGCTAATTTTTTGGCAAAACTGTTGTATCCCGGGCCAAAATTATTCTGTATTTTCAGATAAAACAACACAACCCGCACTCGCATAACAAACGAAGGGAGGGCCACCTTGCGGCAGCTCTCCCTTCAACAGGTTTTACAAGCAATCGATTATTCGCCTACCTTGTAAGCAGAAATCTCACGAATACCGGGAAGGCCAAAGTTGGCTTTCTTGAGACCTTGAACATAGATAGTCATACCAATTCTGTCGGGATTGCCCTCCAACTTAGCTTCGTTTCTCAAAGCCTTGGCAGCATCGGTATCATTCAATTTCACCAAGATACATTTCGTACCGTCGGTTTCATCTGCATTGTCGGCGATGAATACCTGGCTGTAACCGGTAAAGGTAGAAGCACCGGCCCACTCGATGTCACCGGCAGCTTGTGCTTCGGCAAACGATTCGAAGAAAGTCTTCGAGGGGTTGTTCTTGATGCAACCTACGATGTGACCTTTCACTGCGAAAGTCGATTGGTCGGCCTGAGCCAGAGCGTCGGCTACCGAGATAGCTTTCGACCAGTCTACATCGGGAGTAGGTTCGGGATCTTCACCAGCTTCTTCGCCCAAGAAATGTTCTACTTGGGCACGGCCGAATGCAAAGTCGTCGATGCAATAAGTGGTCGAGTTGCTCTTACCACCTTGTGCTACATAACGGAAACCGATATAAACGAGGTCGCCTTTGCCTTCGAGGCTGATGTCACCCGAAGCCACCCAGCCTTTGAAGTTACCGCCGGGGTTGGTCGAAGTAGCCAAAACCGGATTCAGTTTCTCTTTGCTCGAAGCGGTCGATTTGGGCTCGTTCAGTACATATACCTCGAGCGACGAAGTACTTTGCCAGTAAGCACCCTCGCTGTAGAACGAGAATACTTTGTTGGCAGCATCTTTCACATTCAAGGCAGGCGAGATCATCCACAACTCATAGGTCTTACCGGCATTCTTGTCGCTGCTGTCGTGAGCCGTAGCCTGGATGTATTTCTCGGTTACGCCCGTCGAGTTGTTGGTAAAGGTCTTGCTTTGCCAGGTACGGTCGTCGTCAACCGGCGAAACAATCTCGTGCGTCCAACCCGGGCAGAGCTCGTTGATGGGCGTGTATTGAGCCTCGATGTTGTTGAACTGATAGATGGTATCGGTAATTACGACAGAGGGAGTCGTAGTAGGTCCACCACCATCGCCACCACCCAAACCGGGCAGAGGATCATCTTCGGTATTAGAACAAGCCGAGAAGCCGGCAACCGTCATGGCTGCCATAAAAATCCATGCAAATTTTCTCATTTTTTTCATATTTAAATTTATTTGAGGTTATAGTTTTTTTTACTGATTATTGGGGAAATTCAAATCCTTCGAGGTCGGCAAAGGGATTGTCGAGCGAGCGGATAGTCAACTGCCACGAACCGGCATAGGCTGCATTGTCCTGGAACCAGCCTACGATGGCCGTGATGTCGCCGCGGTTATCCGAACCGAATACCGGGAGACGACGGTCGGCAAAGCGGGCATACTCGCTGGTCGAGATACTTATGCTCGTGGTGTTGCCGCTATCGTCGGCAATCTCGCGCGAGCGGGGGAAGCCGATGTTGTACTTCTTGCTGCTGTCGTAGGTAGCCGGCGCAAAGGTGGGATTCAAGGCATACTTGGCCAAAGCCGTCGTCACACCCTGGCCGTCGGTGGGGAAGGGATATACCTCGTCATTCAGCTTTTCATGTTTCTGTGTTTGGTCATTATAGTAATAGCCGGTAAAGTAGGCATTCTTGATTTTTACAATCTTGAAGTAACCATACTTGTCCAACTCGGTAATCTGTTTCAGGGTCATCTCCTCGATTACGATTTTCGAGGGATCGGGGTTGCCGATTTTCTGGATATGTTTCATGGCCAGCGTGTAGGGAATACGACCCGGCTCTTCGCGAATCTTGTTGTCGTTGCGGTATCCGCGCACACCCAGTTGGGGAGCACCGGCATAGCGGCCCAATACCAGACCGTTGCAGCGGATGGCTACCACCTGACCGATGGGGAGCATGCCCGACAAGCTGCCGGCGTCGACCGAGACCTTCAGGCAGGTATGGTCGTCCTCGAGACTCTGAATCACAAAATATTTATAGACGTTGCCGGCACGGTCGTCGGTGATGATGCGGCCGCGTACCACGATGTCGTTGGGCGAATCGATCGTGTCGATCGTAAACAGCCCCTCTTTCGTATCAAAGTTCTCGATAAGGTCTTTGATGGTCACCGTCTGAGCCCAAGCCTCGGCACTGCCCTCGGGCACGGTGGCAATCTCCTCGGGTATGGCATCGAACTCTTTTTCACACGCCGTAAACATCGTCAGGGCGAGCAGTACGGCTCCGATATATTTCAGTTGTTTCATATCTATATCTCTTGTATGGGTTGATTAAAATTTGAAACCTACGTTGAGGAACATGTTGAAGCCCCAGGCGTAATAGTATTTGTTGGGGAACTTGTCGACCGATTGAATATCCTTGGTCACGCTCTTGTTGTCGCGGCTTACACGGCCCTGTTGGTAACCACCGGTTATCATGCTGGTGTTGTTGAGGATATTGTTCAGGCTCAAGTTGATGTTGAGCTGTTGCTTGCGGTTGTTCAGGTAGATGAGTTTACCGATCGAGGCATCGAGCATGAACCCGCCTTTGAGTTTCTCTTGCGAACCGATCATCTCTTTCTGGTTGTAGAGTTTCACGATGTCCGAACCGTCGCCTCCCGATACGTTTTGCAACAGTACCGGTTTGCCCGTGTTCTGGTCGAAGCCCCATACCATCGAAGTCTGACCGTTCTTGTCGATACCGATGATGCGGTAGCCGTTGTAGTATTGTTCCAGACCTACCTCATTGGGGTATTTGCCGCCATACATGTTCATGTGGGTGAAACGCGAGGGCGAGAAGTCGAGGTAGTTGTTGTCGAAGTACGAGAGAGTCACATCGGCAAACCACATCTTGGGGTGGAAGTAGTCGATGGTGATGCTGGCGGCCAGTTGCGGACCGTTGCTCACATGCAGACCCTCGGTGTATACCCGCTCGGTGTAGTCGGTCGAGGGAGCACGGCCGTCGACAATCACGGGCAACTGCTCGGTGAAGAGGTTCATACCGTTCTCGGCGCTCATCGTACCCCAGCAGTTGTTGGTGTATTTGTAGCTGGCATAGGTACCGGCAGCCGACACGGTGAAGCTGTTGTTGAGCCGCACGCTCACGCCGGCCTCGACACCCATGTGACGCTTGTTCACGCCCGAAAGGGTGTGGTTTACATAGGTACGGAACTCGTCGTGGTAGTAACCCGAACTCTCCACTCCGTCGCGGAACTCGGTGAAGAATGCCGTTACACGACCTTTTACCACCGACGTATTCAGTTGATAGGTGAGGTCGCCCGAGAATACCTTCTCCGACTTCAGACCCCGTATCTGCGTATCCTTCACACGGGGAGCCACATAGGCATAGCCGGCCAGCGGGGCACGCGACTCGGCCAGAGCGTTGAACGACAAGCGGTTGTGACCGTCGATCTTATACACGATGCCAGCCTTGATACTGGGGTCTACAAAATAGAGCTGTTTGCCGAAACCTTTCGACTGGGCACCGATAACCTCGGCACGACCGTTACGCATCAAACCTTCGCGTTGGAACGAGGTGTAGGACAACCGAGCGGCATAGTAGATGTCGAAGAGCGGTAACTTCCAGTCGTTCTGGGCAAATACCGAAGCCTTGATGACGTGCATGTTGTAGTTGTAACCGAATACGTCGCCCTTGCGCACAGCCTTGTTGGGGTTGTCCACATCGTTTTGTATGATGGTGAGGTTGTCGGTAAAGTCGCGCTCGGCAAACTGGTCGATGTCAATCCACTGGTTACCGCCCAGCAGGTCGTCGACCGTCTTGTAGTGCATGCCCTTGGCATACTTGGCCTCGACGCCGGCAGTAAGTTTCAGCTTGCTGTTCAGCTGGTTGGTATAGAGGAAGTTCAAGGGAATCTCCATCAAGTCGTTGTGACGACGTTCCAAAATGTACTTGGCGCTACCGTTGGGGTTCACCACGTTGTTGGTGTAGTTGGCGCTGTACATGGCATCCCAGTTGATTTGCGTAATGTCGGGATCACCGGCACGCCACAGGTCGGCCAGTTGGTTGGCCAGGTCTTTGTTCACCTCGCCGTAGTAGGCGTTATATACATCGTCGGGACCGTTTACACCCAACTGATAGTATTGCCAGCTGGGCAGGTTGCGGTAGTAGTCGGGACGGGGGTCGGGCGCATTGTAGAACGAAATGGCCGAGTTGCTGTACATACTGTAGTGGAAACCCAAGCCGGCAGCCAAGTTGCTGCGGTCGTCGATTTTCCAATCCCAGTTGAAGATAGCGGTGGGGTCGTAGCTGTGTACGATACGCGAGTTGCGCTTCTCACCGTTCTGATAGCCCCAGTAGGGGTTGTAATAGATACCGCGGTAGTCATACACCTCTTGCGATACGGCAGCCGATTGAGCCCGTTTGGTAGGAGCACCGAAGGTTGTAAAGGCAAACCGATGATTGTCGAGCACCTTTTCGGCAGCAAGGAAGTAACCGAACGAGTTGTAGAACGTACCCTCGGTGCGGCCCTCGTCGGCCCAGCGGTAAACGACCGACCCGGTGAAGGCCCAGCCGTTATCCATGATACCGGTCGAGTGGATGGCCTGTCCGCGCAGTTTGTAAGCACGGTTGGTATAGGCGGCGTTCACGTTGGTACCGGCGGCATAGCTGGTGGCGCGGGTGTTGATGTTGGTCGTTCCACCCAGCGAACCGAAGGCATAGCCCGGCATCTCGAGACCGTTCACGGCATCCTTGTTACGCATGGCGTTGTTCAAGCCACCCAGACTCGAGTAGTTGAAACGACCACGCTCCAGGTCGTTGAAATTAACCCCGTTGATATAGGTCGACGACTCCCGTTGCTCGTAACCGCGCACATTGAAGCGCATGGGGCTGTAGGAGTAGCTGGCAGCCTGCAGATAGACATCGTCGGCTGCACCCGACAGATACGAAGCCGATTGGGAAGCAGCGCTGCCCTCTTCGTCGAACATCGACTCGTCGAGTTCAAAGATATTATCTTCGAGAGCTTGCTGGTTGAGCGATGCGTCGGCACGCTTCTCGTCGAGCGTCATGTTCAGGGTATTGTCTCCCTTTTCCACTACATAATCGACCGAATGAACCTTGTAGTCCGCAGCCGTAAAGACAACCGATACGGCCCCTTCACGCACACGCTTCAACTCATACTTACCATCCAGATCTGTAATTGCCGACGATTTCCGTATCGTCACTTTCACATTCGCAATAGGTTTGTTTGTTTCATAGTCAACAACAACGCCTCTCACCGTCGCAGCCTGTAACCACATCGGTATCAGGAGAAGCACTGCCATCAATAACCATAATTTACGATTCATTACATCAAAAGGTTTAATTATATACTGTATTATTTGGTTTTTATATCCGCCCTAATCCCGCCCCGCTTTCAAAAAATGGGAGGGAAAGGAATTTGCAAATTAAAAGATTATTTTTCATTAAACAAATATCTGAGAAAGGAATATTTTATTACAATCGTGTTAAATTGTAATCCCTTAGCCTCCCCTTTTTATGTACAAATTGAAAGCCAAGCTATAAAATCGGCTAAAATCCAACCTCTTAATCTGTCACTCTGCCAGACTTCCGTAACTCTATACACAAAACGGAATCTTATGCACCCTCCCCGGCTCACAGTTTGTTACACCTCTCCCCGGCGCGTGATGCTCATTCTGCAACAGCCTATTTATCAATTATTTCAAAAGCATGCGCGCCGGATTTCCGCCTCCCGTCGCCGCGGTTTCTTCGCATTTGTAGCAGAGATTTATCTCCAAAAATTTCGCATATTTCCCAAATTGAACTATCTTGCAGCCCGTTTAATCCAAAATTGAAAATTCAAAAACAAAAAATTTCACACACGTTATGAAAAAAATAGGACTGTTGCTACTCGCCGTATTCTTGTTTGGCTCGGCCGTTTCACAAGCCCAAACGCAAAAGAAACACTTTGCCATATACGCCGTAGCCTTCTATAATCTCGAGAACCTGTTCGACACCATCAACGACCCGGCCACAAACGACGAGGAGTTCACCCCCTCGGGCTCGTACCGCTGGGGCGGATTGAAATACCGCAACAAACTGAACAACCTGGCTTTTGCCATCAGCAACTTTGCTACCGACAACTCCAGCCCCTTCAAACTGAAAAACGGCCCGGCCGTCATCGGTGTATCCGAGGTGGAAAACCAACAGGTACTCGAAGACCTCATCCACACCGGCAAGCTGGCTCAACGCAACTACGGCATCGTGCACTACGACTCGCCCGATGCCCGGGGTATCGACGTGGGCCTCATCTACGACAAGGACCAGTTTACGGTCGAGTCGAGCAGCAGTGCCCGCCTCCACGCCAAAGAGTTCCCCAACCTCCTCACCCGCGACCAGCTGGTGGTTTCGGGCCGCTTGGCCGGTGAGCGCGTGCACTTCATCGTAAACCACTGGCCCTCGCGCCTGGGCGGTGAAAAACAGTCGAGCCCCAAACGCGAGGCCGCTGCCGCTCTCACCAAACATCTGGCCGACTCGCTGCTGGCTGCCGACCCCGATTCGAAGGTCATCATCATGGGCGACCTCAACGACGACCCCACCAACAACAGCTGCAAGGTGGTACTGGGCGCCAAGAAGAAACAACAGGAGGTGAAACCCGGCGGATTCTTCAACACCATGTGGGAGATGTACGACCGCGGTATCGGCACACTGGCCTACAACGGTGCCTGGAACCTCTTCGACCAGATTATCATCTCGTCCAATCTGGTAGGGAAAGACCGCTCGACCCTGAAGTATATCCGCTCCGAGGTCTTCAACCGCGACTTCCTCAAACAGAAAGAGGGCAAATACAAAGGGTATCCTCTGCGCACCCACGCCGCCGGTGCCTACCTGAACGGTTACAGCGACCACTTCCCCACCCTCATCTACCTGGCCAAAGAGGTAGAATAATTTCTCCCGACTCTCCTATATAATATATAGTATGTAGTATGAATACACGAAGAGCCGCAGCGACGCTGCGGCTCTTCGTGCTTTTACCGTCATACCGGGTCTGCTGTCACAATGCCACGCGACAAGCTACCCGTCGGTCGTGCGACGAAAGAGCCACGATATAGATGCCCGATGGATAGTCGCTCACCGGTATCGACACCTGCGTCTCGCCCGAGAGATAGTCGCACCAGAGCACACGTCCCGAAAGGTCGAGCAGCTCGACCACCTCGAACTCTCCCTCGGCACAGGTAATCTCGAGCCGGTCGCCCTGGCGGGCCATGCGCCAACTATCGTTATCGATTTCGTCCACTCCGCTGTAACAGGGGTCGTTGGCGGCATCGGCCGTGGCATACTCTACCGTACCGTCGGGTGCCTGGGCATAGACCAGACGGTCGTGCGTATCGAGTCCGCCCGTTTCGCCCGAGCAGCCCGGCCGCAGCCAGTCGCCCTCTTCCACTCCCAGCCCTTCGATCCACAGCACCGAGCCATCGGCCCAAAAGCGCTGCCGCAAGGTATTGCCCACCTCGACAGTATCGATTCGGCTGATGGTCGAGTTTATCTGGGTTTGGGTCATCCAGTCGAAGTGTGCCACCGTCTCGCCCACCCTGGCCCCGAAGTCGTAAATCACGAACTCGTGACTATACAGGTTCTCGACCGGCATCAGCTCCTGGTTAAAAGTGATGTAAACCTTCTTGTCGGCCTCGCGCACAAAGGCCAGGTTCTCGTCGGCCGTAGGTTCACAGCCCTGGAACGTATAAAACCGCTTGTACGACTCGCCGTTCACCACGGTGTCGCCCTGGATGAGATTGCGGTAATAGCTCTTGCCAAAGAGTTCCTGGGAATAGCCCCACTCGGCACCGTCGCGTACCAGGGGCACATAGGCATACTCGGCCGATTGTGCCAGCCCTATCGAGCCCCACACAAGGGCCCAAAACATCATTTTTCGCATAACTACACTATATTTAGATTGGGTCTAATGTACCGTTGGCCTAAATTTACACCATAATCTCGAGAATGCCTACACCCGTTCCCCTTTTATTGACCGGGCTTTAAACTCTTTTCAAACAAAAACATTGCGTTTATCGCAGCTTTGGAGTTACTTTGCGAAAATTTCTAAAAGAGGTACTGCCCATGTCACCCAAAGCAAAGACTTATATGCTGCCCACGGCCATGATTGCCGGTAGCGTAGCCGGCTGTCTGTTTCCACGAGCCACAGCCTATTGGGCCACCCTGCTGGCCCCTTGCCTTATCTTTGCCATGCTGTTGATTACCTATTGCAAAATATCGATTAAAGAGCTGAACATCAAACCGCTGCATTGGGGTCTTCTCTCCATACAGGTCGTGGGCGGACTCATCGTCTTCGGGGCTCTCTATTTCTGGGACCCCATCATTGCCGAGGGCACCTTCATCTGCCTCTTCTGCCCCACGGCTACCGCCGCTCCCGTTATTACGGGCATGCTGGGCGGCAGCGTATCCACACTGGTCTCCTACAGTCTCGTGAGCAACCTGGCCGTAGCACTGCTTTCGCCTCTCATCTTTGCCTTCATGGGCACGCATGCCGACATCTCGTTTGCCGACTCCTTCCTCATCATCTGCAGCAAGGTGCTGCCGCTGCTCATCCTGCCGCTGCTCTTCGCCCTGCTGCTGCAACGCTTCCTGCCCCGCATACACAACGAGTTGAAGAACCGGCAGACCCTCTCGTTCTACATGTGGGCCATATCGCTTTTCCTCGTGGTGGGCAAAGCGGTCACCTTCATCATCGCACAAGGTTGGGAAGCGGTACCCTTCGAGATTGCCATCGCACTGCTGTCGCTTGTGGCTTGTGTAGGGCAGTTCTACCTGGGCCGCAAAATCGGCGGGAAGTATGGCGACAAAATATCGGGAGCCCAGGGACTGGGTCAGAAGAATACGGTGCTGGCCATCTGGATGGCCCTGACCTACCTCTCGCCCATCACCTCGATAGGTCCCGCCTCGTACATCATCTGGCAAAACAGCATCAACAGCTACCAGCTCTACCTGAAAGAGAAACGCGCGGCAGCCAGCCGATAACCGTCGCACCCGGTTACCGCCCGGCCATTATGCCACTCGAATCATAAACGGTTATCCTCCCCAAACACGGGTTGTCGCAAGCCGCCGCTAATCGACCGACTCGTCGTCGCCGGTCGTGGCCGGCAGATTCTTCTTGGCCTTCACGCCCATACCCTTGAGTTTCTCGACACGGCCTATCAGGTTACCTGTGCCGTTCTTCAACTTCTTCATCGCCTCGCCGTAGGTGGCACTGGCCGTGCCCAATGCCTTGCCGATCTTCTCCATATCGTCGATGAAGCCCACAAACTTGTCGTACAGTTTGCCCGCCTCTTCGGCTATATCGATGGCGTGACGTGTCTGCTTGTCGCGCTGCCACAAGTCGGCCACCAGCTTCAGTGCCGCAATCAGGTTGGTCGGGCTCAACAGCAGCACCCGACGGTCATAGGCATACTGCCACAGCGAATGGTCGGCCTGCATGGCAGCCAGGTAGGCCGCCTCGTTGGGTACGAACATCATCACATGGTCGCCCTTGCCCACGTAGTCCTGATAGCTCTTGTTCGAGAGTTCGTCGATATGTTTCCTGACCGAAGCCAAGTGCTGTTTCAGCGCGGCGGCCGCCTCGTCGGGCGTCTCGGCATTCACATAATTGACATAGGCCGTGAGCGACACCTTCGAGTCGATGACCATCTGCCGGTTGTCGCCTCCGGGGTAACGGATAATCACGTCGGGACGCATCTTGCGGCCCTCGGCACTCTGTATCGTGTGCCCCTCGTCGTCGCGCAACGTCTCCTGAATGAAATACTCGCGGTCCTTCTCCAACCCCGACTTTTCGAGAATACTCTCCAGAATCATCTCGCCCCAGTCGCCCTGAATCTTCGAGTCGCCCCGCAACGCCTGGGTCAGTTGCTTGGCCTCTACGCCTATGGTCTCGCTGCGCTGCACCAGCTCCTTGATCTGCTCCTTCAGCGAAAATCGCTCGCGGGCCTCGCTGCTGTAAGTCTCTTCGACCGTCTTCTTGAAGCCTTCGAGCCGCTCCTTCAGCGGATTGAGCACCTCGGCCAGCCGCTCCCGATTCAACTCCGAGAAGCTCTTCGACTTCTCCTGCAATATCTCGTTGGCCAGCACCTTGAACTCGTTGCTCATCTCCTGGCGCACCCGCTGCACCTCCTGCTTCTGCACCTCCATGTTCTCGACGAGCACCTGGTTGCGTGCCTGCAGGTCGCCCTTCTCGCGATTCAGTTGCTCCCGCTCCCGGCTGGCCACGTCGAGCTTCGTCTGCATCTCGGCCAACCGGGCCGTACAGCTGTTCACCTGCGCCTCGAGCACACCGTTGCGCACCCTCAACTCCTCCGCTTCGCGGGCTCTCTCACTCAAAGTCTCCTGCCAACCCTTGCGGCGCGAATTGTACAGGAACCAAAACGCCGCGGCCGCTACAACCAACGTCGCCAATATACCAATCAATACAGACATCATATCCTTCTATTTTAGAAACTCAAAATTAGTAAAAATTTATGGGTTTCGCATAGAAATATTGCATCGACCTCCCCCACAAACCGGCAATAAATTTCTCCATTCTCACTTTTATAATTACATTTGTAACCATAACCGACAAAAATTCCAGCGTATGAAATTAGGAGATGTATGGTTCTCGGCCCTTACCGAAGCCGAAAACAACGACCACATGATTATCGTTTCGGGCCGTACCGAAATCGAGCCGTTCATCCAATCGGGCAAGTTCAAGGAGCGGGTCGAAATCACCTGGAAATACGAGCCCGACAGCAAAGGCATGCCCAACGAAAAGACCAGCGAACTCATGGAGGAGGCCCAAACCGCTCTGAAACGGGCCATGGAGAAGGACAAGCTGGCCATCTTCACCGGCATCTATACGGGCGACGGCGAACGCACCTGGGTATTCTACACCCGCAACATCCCCGCTTTCGGCCGCATGCTCAACGAGGCTCTCGCCCCCTTCGAGACCTTGCCTATCACCATCTATACCGAGAAGGATCCCGAGTGGAACGAATACCGCGAGATGTGTGAGTTGAAGGGGCAGGACGACGACTGCGAAGTCGACGAATACGACGACAGCCCCGAGGAGTAACCACCTCCAGCCCCGGCTGCCTCATCCCGGATAAGACAAAAGGGAGAACTCGACACCATCGTGCGGGCTCTCCCTTTTTGTTTATCGGTTTACGACTCTTGTACAGATTTTACTCTTCCTCGTCGTCTTCCTTCATGTTGTGGAATACGTTCTGCACATCCTCATCCTCTTCGAAACGCTCGATGAGCTTCTCGATCGAGGCACGTTGTTCGGGAGTTACCTCCTTCACGTCGTTGGGGATACGCTCAAACTCGGCACTGATGATTTCATAGCCGGCCTCCTCGAGGTGGTGCTGGATATTGTTGTTCTCCGAGAACTCGCCGTAGAGTACGATTTCCTCGTCGTCGGCCTCCAGTTCGTCTACACCGTAGTCAATCATTTCGAGTTCGAGGTCTTCGAGCGACACACCCTCTTTGGGTTTGATGTGGAACACACACTTGTGGTCAAAGAGGAACGAAAGGCTACCCGTCGTGCCCAGCGAACCGCCGGCCTTGTTGAAGTAGCTGCGCACGTTGGCTACGGTACGGGTGGTATTGTCGGTAGCAGTCTCTACCACGATAGCGATACCGAAAGGACCGTATCCTTCGTAAACAACCTCTTTATAATCACCGGCATCTTTCGACGATGCTTTCTTGATAGCCCGTTCTACATTCTCTTTGGGCATGTTGGCGGCTTTGGCATTCTGCATCAGCACGCGCAGACGGGGGTTGGCATCGGGATCGGGACCGCCGGCTTTTACGGCAATAGAGATTTCCTTACCAATCTTCGTGAACGTACGGGCCATGTTGCCCCAACGCTTCAATTTTCTGGCTTTACGATATTCAAAAGCTCTTCCCATAGGATAATTTTATCTTTTACTTTTATTTTTTGTTAGTATTGAATTATCTCAACTGTGCCTCCAACTTCTGTTGCAGATTGGAGATTATCTTGTGCATGATAGCGTCGATCTGCTTGTCGTTGAGGGTCTTGTTCTCGTCTTGCAACATGAAGGTAACGGCATACGACTTCTTGCCCTCGGGCAGATTCTTACCCTCGTACACGTCGAAGAGGTAAACCTCCTTGAGCAGTTTGCGTTCGCTCTCGCGAGCCACCTTCTCGATGTCGGCAAAGGCCACCGTGTTGTCTACCAGCAGAGCCAGGTCGCGCTTCACGGCCTGGAACTTGGGCAGGTCGCTGAAGAGTACGGCGTGTTTGGCGGCCATCTTCATCAGGGCATCCCAGTTCAGTTCGGCAAAGGCCACATCGGCATCGATGTCGAACCGCTTCAGTATCTTGTGCGATACGAGACCCATCTTGCCGAGCAGCTTGCCGCCGCGGTTGCTGTAGGTGAGGGCCACCGAGTAGACCTCGTCGCTCGTTTGCACGGCCACGATGTCGCCGGCAATGCCCAGGCGGGCAAAGATATTCTCGACGTAAGCCTTCATCTCATACACGGTCGACTTCTCATCGGGGTGAGCCCAACTGCCTTCCACCCGGTTTCCAGTGAGCCACAAGGCAAAATGTTTCTCCTCGCTGTAACCCGAGAGAATCTTCTCGCCGTTGTGTGCCTCGGGGTTGAAGTAGTAGCAGTTGCCGTTCTCGTAGAACCGCAGATTGGCCCGACGACGGTTGATGTTGTGCGAGATGCTCTCCAAGCCGCCGAACAACAGGGTTTGACGCATCACGTTCAGGTCGTTGCTCAGCGGGTTGAGCAGCGTCACGCAGTGAGTGCGGGGCCAGCATTGCAGGTCGTCGTAGTAGGCACCGCAGGTGAGCGAGTTGTTCATAATCTCGTTGAACCCGCAGCCGGTCAACTGCTCCGAAACCAGATTCAGCAACTGGTGGGCCTCATCGACCGGAGTCTTGTAGGAGAGGCTCGAGTGTACGCGGTCCGAAATCTCCACCTGGTTGTACCCGTAGATACGCAGCAGGTCTTCGATTACGTCGACATCGCGCTGTACATCCACCCGATAGGTGGGCACCCGCAGGGAGAGCTCGCGCTCGTTCTCGCTCACAATCTCGATTTCGAGGCTGTGCAGGATGCTCTTCACCGTTTCGGCGGGGATATGCTTGCCGATAAGGGTATCTATCTTTTCATAAGTCAATGTCACGGGGAAAGGCGCTACGGGCGAAGGATAGATGTCGACAATGTCGCCGCAGATTTCGCCGCCGGCCAACTCTTTCACCAGCATGGCAGCCCGTTTGAGGGCATAGAGGGTATCGTTGGGATCGACGCCCCGCTCGAAGCGGAACGACGAATCGGTATTCAGTCCTTGACGACGGGCCGTCTTGCGCACCCACGTGGGGTTGAAGCAGGCCGATTCGAGGAATACGTCGGTCGTCTCGTCGGTCACGCCCGACTTCAAACCGCCGAACACACCGGCGATACACATGGGTTCCTCGGTGTTGCATATCATCAGGTCGCGGTCTGTCAACGTGCGTTCCACCTCATCGAGCGTAACGAACTTGTCGCCCTCCTTGGCCGGTTTCACAATCACCTTGCCGCCGGCGATGCGGTTCAGGTCGAAACAGTGGAGCGGTTGCCCCGTGCCGTGCAGCAGGTAGTTGGTAATATCGACCACGTTGTTGATGGGTCGCAACCCGATAGCCGACAGACGTTGCTTCAACCAGTCGGGGCTCTCGGCCACCTTCACGTTGCGCACCGTCACGCCGCTGTATCGGATACAGGCCTCGTGATTCTCCACCTCGACAGCGATGCCGCCATCCTTGCGGTCGATGGCAAAGCCCTCTACCGACGGACGATGCAGGCCACCGTCGTGTCCGCGCTGGGTCAGATAGGCAGCCAGGTCACGGGCCACGCCGTAGTGCGAAGCGGCATCGATGCGGTTGGGGGTAATGTCGACTTCGAGAATGTAGTCGCTCTTGATATTGTAATACTCTTTGGCGGGCGTACCGGGTTTCACCGGCTCGGGCAGCACGATGATACCGTCGTGCGAAGTACCGATACCGATTTCGTCTTCGGCACAAATCATGCCGAACGACTCCACGCCGCGGATTTTCGATTTCTTGATGGTAAAGCTCTCGTCGCCGCTATACAGCACGGTGCCCAGCGTGGCCACTACCACATATTGCCCGGCAGCGACATTGGCGGCGCCGCACACGATTTGAGCCGGCTCGGCTTCGCCCAGGTCGACAGTCGTAATATGCAGGTGGTCCGAATTGGGGTGATCTACACAGGTGAGCACTTTGCCGATAACCAGGCCGTTGAGGCCCCCTTTTATCGTCTGTACCTCCTCGATGCCGCCGGTTTCGAGGCCGATGGAGGTAAGAGCAGCCGAAAGTTCCTCGGGAGTGAGGTCGAAGTTTACATAATCTTTCAGCCAGTTATACGAAATATTCATAATGAACCAATTTTATCTTCTATCCTATCGCATTCCGAAAGAGCCCGTTCACAGGGCTCCCCGAAAAATTTTGCCAAAGTTAATAAGAAACTGTTTAAAAGCCAACCGCTCTACCGATTTTTCGACCTGCGCCGGTGCTATTTCTTTTCGGCATCCGGCGCACCCGAGCCTGCCGTAATCGAGAGGAAACGGGGCGGTATGGGGGTCTCGAAATTCATCTCCTTGCGGGTAACCGGGTGGGCAAAGCGCAACTTGTAGGCATGCAGGGCCACCCGTCCCAACGGGCTGCCGTGGGCGCCATACTTGCGGTCGCCGGCAATGCTGTGCCCCAGGTCGTGCATGTGCACGCGTATCTGATTCTTGCGCCCGGTAGCCAGGTTGAGCTCTACCAGCGAGAAGTGCTTGTTGCTGCTCAACACCTTGTAGCGGGTAATGGCCAACTGCCCCTCCTCGGGATTGTCGGTCGAGTAGACCTGATAGGCCGAATTCTCAGCCAGATACGACCGCACCATCCCCTCGGGCTGCTCCATCTGGCCCTCGACCACGGCCACATACTTGCGTTCGAGCACCATGTTGTGCCAGTTGTGCTGCATCTGCTCCTGTATGCCTTTGCTCTTGGCAAACATCATCAGGCCCGAGGTATCGCGGTCGAGCCGGTGCACGATGAAGAGTTTGTTCTCGGGGTTCTGCGACTTCACATAGTCGCTCAATATGCTGTATGCCGTGCCGGTCTTGATGCCCTCGGTCGACATCGACAGCAGGCCGTAACCCTTGTCGATGACCAGGATATACTCGTCTTCATAGACCAGCCGCAGGCGGTTGTGCTTGAACACGCTGAACCCGGCCTTGAAGTTGATTTTCAACTCGTCGCCGGCATGCAGCACCGTGTCGAACTGGGTCACCGGCATATCGTTCACCGCCACCTGGCGATGGAGCAGATACGACTTGACCGTGGTACGGCTCTTGTCGCCGAAAAGGGTAAACAGGTAGTTGAGCAACGTGTCGTCGTGCTCGACTGTGTAGTGCTTGACATCTTTGTCGGAAAACCGACGGACAGGCCGTTTGTGAGAAGGTTGGCGCATACGTTTTCTATTTTTGCGATTTCGTCGTGCAAAGATAGTGCAAAGCCGCCGCAAAGACAAACATAACCCGCTCTTTTATACGCAAACGGCCGGTTCGCACCGGCCTGTCCGTCTGCTCTGCACGACAAGACTAATCGTCGATCATACCCAGCTTGCTGGCTATCCCCACGGCAATCGACCATACGATAAATGCAATGAATCCGACCAGCAGTGCCGACAGGAAACCGTCGCTTATCCACGTCGAGATGAATGTCACAACCACTCCCAGGAGTCCCCCGAACATGATGATATATCCCATGGCCCGCCAGACGAAGACAATGGCCGCCAGGATGAAGGCAACTACCGACCAGAGGAAACTGAACACCCGGCGCACCCCGTCACCCACCCGCTCCCAGAAGGAGCGGTGGGGACGGTGCACGTAATCGGGACGGCCTTGCGAAATGATTTCGCCGGTCGACATGTCGACCCGTGCGCCGTTACGCAGGGTTATGATGCGATGCTTGCCCATGGATTCCTATTGCCTGCACTCCATGCACTCGGCGTCTTTCTTCAGTTTCACGCCATACCAGCGCAGTATGGTGAGGTGACGCTTGGGGTTGTTGTTGAACGGAGCCCAGTTGGCAAACTGGTAGTCGCGCCGGTTGGCCCAGATGTAGTAGTCGTAGGTGAGCTCCTCGAGCAGCGACGAGATGCCGCACTCGATACCCCTCGACAGCTCGTTGAGAGCCAGCTTCACCATCATGTTGTTGATGGGAGCGATGTCGGTCGACAGCCCCACCTGCACCATGGCATTGGCATCTTCGTCGGATACGTAGGCCGGGATGACACCCAGCTCGCGGGCCCGTCGCACATCGGTAATCTCGTCGTTCTGGTGATAGATGGGATTTCCCGTGAGGCAGGCATAACAGGGTCCGCCCGGTCGCACCCGCAGAATATCACCCCCTTCGGCCCGGGTAACGGCCCGGCCGAACAGCCCCACCTTGCCCAGTTTCACCAACCGGGCGTTGATGTTGTAACGGCTGGCATACTCGTCGGTAGCCACGATGGTGAGGTCGCTCTCGGCGATACACCGCTCGAGCTCGTCGAGGTGCCGGTTGATGTCGATGGCCAGGGTTTCGACCTGCGCATAGGGGTTCTTCAGCAGGATGGCATCTTTCACGGCGTTGACCTTGAGACGCCCCAACTCGTTCACGCCGCAAATGTGGCGCGAGATGTTGTGCAGTTCTATGCGGTCGAAGTCGATGAGGATGAAGTGCCCCACGCCGGCCTTGGCCAGCTCGACGGCAATAGGAGCGCCGCCGCTCCCGAGCCCCACAATCAGCACCTTCTTGCCCTCCAGAGCCCCCACCTCGAGCAACCCCTTGCTGCGGGTATAGAGCTCGCTGCGGCGGGGCACATACTTCACGGCAGCCTCGACCTGTTGCTCGGCATCGACGATAAAGGCACGCGACTTCACCCGGTTGTCGGCCTCGACCCAGATGCACACAATCACCACCGGCACCCGCCGGGCTTCGGCCGGCAAAGCACGATAGACGGCAGAAGCCTCGTCGTCGGCCCGCTCATACCCCGCCTGGTCGACCACCCTGAAAAGACAGGGCATCGAGTAGCCCGTGGGGGCCACCTGCGGGTATTTGAGGTAGACGTGGTACACCTGCTCGCCCTTCCACTCGAAGGCAGCCCCGAAGCACTGGGCCTGCCCGCTGTTCCAGAACTCCTGCAGATGATTCTGATAGAGATAAACAATCGGTTCCATACCCGGTCAGTTGGCATAGTAGGGTTTCGTACCGATGGTCGTGCCCACCTTCTCCTTTCCGCTGCGTTCGGCCTCGGCCGGAGTCATCGCCTCCAGTTCGCCGTCGTCGCCGATTACCAGTTCCACTTCACGGCGTCCGCTGTTGGTCTGTGCCAGAGCTTCGCCCAAATCTACACAATCGTCGGTTTTCTTTTTGTCAAACATTCCCATAACTTTTCGTTTTTATCGGTTTTACAATTCATTTTCAACAGGTTCAATAAGCAGCCCCCCTCAGGAACTCGTCGAGGGTACGCCCCGTCTTCAGGTGGCACTCGTACATCTCGAGCCAGATGCGCACCTTGATGATAATCTGGTAGAGGGTAATGCGGTTAGGCGCCCAGTCGGCATGGCCGTAGTGGCATACCCGCACACAACCATTCTCGCCGGCCAGCGTGTGCATGCTGTGGCTGGGCGAAAGCATACTGCCGCCCGAGCGGGTCAACAGGGGTTTAGGGCTGGTGATGAATACCTTCGGGATGTTGTACGGGTAGTTGTCCGAGAGGTCGATCTTCACCACGTAACACCGCAGGGAGTTGGTCTGGATGGCTACCGCCAGATAGGGATGCGATGTATTCATATCCATAAACCGGTATTGCTTGGGTTTGATGGTCGAGTTTTGCAACACGCCCAACTCGATTTGGTACCTTTCGTTTGTCATATCGATAAATCTTTTAAACGGTTAATCACTGATGGTGCTATCCCGTCGGACAGCGGACTCCAGAGAGCGGCTCCGGGCCGGCCCAAAGCGCCCAGATTCCACGACGAGGTCTCCCCCTCCTGATAGCGCACCACATAAGGGGCCCTCACCGGGAAATCCTTGTCGAATACCAGTCGCCACGAGGCCCGGCCGGGCACTTCGAATCGCACCTCGATGGTCTCGTCGTCGACCTTCAGCAGTTTCGCATCGGCATAACGCCCCTGTATGTAAGCCACAATCTGCTTCAGTTGCAGGCGGTTCGCCCGGTCGTTCAGCCAAAAGCCACGATCGAAAGTCACCTGCCCCGCGGCAGGAGCCTGCTGCGCGCCCCGGGCATTCATCTCGCCATATACGGCTACGGAGGTAAACGGGAAAATCAGGCTGTCGCGATGGGCCGCATCGTAACGGGCCCTTACCGGCCCCTCGCCAGGCACGACCAGCCACGGGCGCTGCTCCATCGTCACCCGATGGTGCAGATTCACAAACGAGAACGCGTTGGCCGAAGCCCTCTGCCGCACGCACACCCCGATGGCCAGCACGCAACGCGACAGACCGTCGGCATACATGCCCTCGTGTATCGACTGCACGTCGCCCCCGCTCGGATGCGAAAGACCCAGCCCGTGATGCGAATGCCACACCCCGATGTGCGACAGCCGATGCTCCCGCGACAGCAGGTCGACGTGACGTTGCAGATAGTCGGCATCCTGGGTGAAACTGGTAAACCGGCGCACCGATTTCGGCCCCGGTCCCAAGACATAAGCCACCACGGCATCGCCCTCGGCAGTCCAGTAACCAAACAGGTTACCCCCCGTCTCCATCTGCGGCGAGTCGAGGATGACCCGCATCATAAAATCCAATTCTTCCCGGTAAACATAGATGTCCCCATAAATCCCCTTATCAGTCTCCATACGGATAGTGTTTTTCGCTTGCCAAAAACAGGTTACTCTCTCTTTACGCAATATAAGCAAAAAATATCGACATATACAAACTTATGGCCAAGAAAATGAACACAGCGAATCCAAACCGTCGCAGCAACAGCAATCGGCAGCCCCTCCCCGGGTGAGCTGCAAATGATCAAATCATACAAAAACACAAGGAGAAAAAGTTTTATCCGCAAAATTTGCCAGTTAAGAAAAAGGACTTTACATTTGCAATAGAGAAACAGCCGTTTCGGAAACAGCCGTTTCGGAACTAATCATTCAGGCCATGAGATTTTTTGACAGGACAGAAGAAATTCAATCACTGAAAGAGATACGGACATTGTCGGAAAGCAATGCTCAGTTTACCGTGGTAACGGGGCGCCGTCGCATCGGCAAGACAGCACTCGTATGGAAGGCATACGAAGAGGAAACCATACTCTATTTTTTTGTCGCCCGAAAGGCCGAGAGCGATTTATGCGGCGATTACCTCCTCGAAATAGAAAACAAGTTGGGCCTCCCGACCCTGGGAAAGGTGGAGCATTTTTCCGAAATTTTCGAATATCTGATGAAACTGTCCGTCACACGCCCCATCACACTGTTTATCGACGAGTTCCAAGAGTTCTTCAGAGTCAACAAGTCGATATACAGCGACATGCAACGTATTTGGGATTTATACCACACAAGGGCGCGCATCAATCTCATTGTATGCGGTTCCATCTTCTCGATGATGACCAAGATATTCAAAGACAAGAAAGAACCCCTGTACAATCGCCAAACACGATTCATGTCGATAAAACCCTTTACGACCAAAGTCTTGAAGGAAATCATGGCCGAGTATAATCCCCAATATACGCCAGAAGACTTATTGGCCCTCTATTCTTTTACGGGCGGTGTAGCTAAATACGTTCAATTACTGATTGATGCAGGAGCTACAACCAAAACAAAAATGCTAAACCAAATAATCAAGGCCGACTCCATATTTCTGGGAGAAGGCAAGGCAATCCTCATCGAAGAATTTGGCAAAGACTATGGCAATTATTTCTCCATCCTCTCTGCCATTGCACGCGGCAAGACCTCGCGTTCGGAAATCGAGAATGTCATCGGTAAAGAGATAGGAGGCTATCTCACCAAGTTGGAAAAAGAGTATGAGATGATTGCCAAGAGACAACCCATTTTTGAAAAAAATTCGACAAAGAATGTTCGCTATACGATTAAGGATAACTTCTTTACTTTCTGGTTCCGCTTCATATACAAGTATAACTATATGCTTGAAATAGAGAATTACGACGCCGTAAAGACAATCATCAACCGGGATTACGAAACTTTCTCGGGGCTGATGCTCGAGCGCTACTTCAAGCAAATGCTCATTGAGAGCAAGGAGTATACCCGCGTAGGCAGTTGGTGGGACCGCAAGGGAGAAAACGAGATAGACATCGTTGCCGAAAACGAACTGAACGACAACGCGGTTTTCATCGAAGTAAAACGTAAATCCGACAATTTCGATCCCGGAGCACTGAACAACAAGGCAGCAACCTTCCTTCGTGCCACGGGCAAATTTAAGAATTACACGATTTCCCGGAAAGGATTGTCTATGAACGACATGGAATCAGAAACTCTGAACCTGTCATAAAACCCGACAACAACAGCACACGAACAACCGGCCCGGTATTCCCAATCTCAAAAACCCTTACCGATACACTTTGCCGTTAAGGGACATACGGTCTCTTCAATTCCCGAAGCAGCAAAAAACAATCATTATCTTGGTCTTTCCACAAATAACTATTACCTTTGCCCGCTGCATCTAAATCGAGTAAACATGAAAATGAAAATACACCGAGAAGGTAAAAACATATTACTCTTACTGTTTGTAGTCCTGCTTATTCTGAACATACCTATCTACATGTGGGTAAAAATCGCCTGGATAGCAATCTTTGTGCATGTAGTCTCGATTGTGTTTTTCCTGCTGGTTGTCAACTTCTTCCGCTCTCCGAAGCGTCGGTTCAAAGGCGACCGTAAAAATGTGGTGGTGGCTCCGGCCGACGGTGTGGTAGTCGTGCTCGAAGAGGTACTCGAGGACGAGTATTTCCACGACAAGCGCATGCAGGTTT
This sequence comes from uncultured Barnesiella sp., assembly GCA_902471075.1. GTDB lineage: Bacteria > Bacteroidota > Bacteroidia > Bacteroidales > Barnesiellaceae > Barnesiella. Next base: position 113,576 of record CABRIW010000004.1, read on the forward strand.
CGATTTTCATGAACATATTCAATGTGCACGCCAACTGGTTCCCCGTAGCCGGCGAAGTGCTCCACGTGAGTCATCAACAGGGCCGGTTCATGGCGGCCTATCTGCCCAAATCGAGCACCGAGAACGAACGCTCGACCATCGTCATCAAGGCCGAAAACGGACAAGAGGTGCTGGTTCGCCAGATTGCCGGAGCCGTAGCTCGCCGCATCGTCACTTATGCCGAGGTGGGCGACTCGTGCCAGATAGACGAGCACATGGGCTTCATCAAGTTCGGCTCGCGTGTCGACCTCTACCTGCCGCTCGACAGCGACATCAAGGTGAAACTGAACGACAAGACTACAGGCGATTTAACCGAAATAGCCCGCCTAAAATAAGATACGATGAACGTAATTGTCAAGAACATACCCAACACCATCACTTGCCTGAATCTGCTCTCGGGCTGTTTTGCCTGCATCTTCGCCTTTCAGGGCGAATACGATTGGGTAGCCCTGTGCATAGGACTGTCGGCCCTCTTCGATTTTCTCGACGGCATGACCGCCCGGTTGCTGCACGCCTACTCGCCTCTGGGTAAAGAGCTCGATTCGCTGGCCGACCTCATCAGTTTCGGCCTGGCACCGGGTTTGATGGTGATGCACTTGATGGCCTACAACAGCACATTCCACGGCATGGCCAGCGAATACCAGTCGTGGTGGGCATTGAGTGCGCTGCTCATTCCGGTATTCTCGGCTCTGCGGCTGGCCAAGTTCAACATCGATACCCGCCAGACCACCTCGTTCATCGGGTTGCCCGTACCGGCCAACGCCCTCTTCTGGATAGGCATCTGCCAGGCCGGGCTGCGCATGGAGAGCCCCGTATGCGGCTACGCCATCGTGGCGCTGGTCATCATCTTCTCGTTGCTGCTGGTATCGGAGATTCCCATGTTCTCGCTCAAGTTCAAAAACCTGAAGTGGAAAGAGAACTACCTGCGCTACCTCATCATCGCCGTTGCGGCAATCTGCCTCATTTCCTTCGGTTTGGCAGGTCTTGCCGCCACCATAGGCCTGTATATCGTCTTGTCGCTGCTGACAGCCCGCAAACGATAAAAACAAAAACGGAACGATTTTTGTTCCTATTGGGATATAAACCTAACATGTATCGATTATGCACTTGGCATTTTTGCTTCTGATTATACTCTTTATTATCTTCTTTGTGCCCCTCTTGGCTCTCATCCAACTGGTGGTCCGTTTCATTGCCCGCCTCTTCTTCGGGCGGAGAGAAAGCTCCACGAGCAACCCCTTCGGCCGGCAGGAACAGAGCAGCCGCTCGCAGGGTGGACGCTCCACTACCTGGTACACCAGCACCAAGAAAGGGAAAAAGAAAATCGACAGTTCGGAGGGCGAGTATATCGACTTCGAAGACATAAAAGAATAAAAGAGAGAGACCCGTCGCACCCCCATCAAGAGGGTCTGCAACCAGTCTCTCCCCTGTCTCGCGGCGGCTTGTAGCGGCCGTGCTATTTCACCGACAGAATCTCTTCAACGATAAAGTTGCTGTATCCCCGCCAGGGCAATACACCCAGATACTCGTTGTATTTCAGTTCTACATGCCGTCCGCTCATGCGCATGAGCGAATCTGCCAAATTGGCATCATCGACCGAAAAGACGAACTGGTTGGACTGCAGCGCCCCTTGCCCCGCCGTGCGGAATCCCTCCATGATGAGGGTCCCCTCGTAGGTCTTGAACACATAGCCCTTCTTGACCACATAGTTGAGAGTCCCCGCCTTCACGCCCGAACCGAATACGAAATAGTAACGCACATACACAAAGGCGCCCAAGGCCACTACCAGTACCACTCCCGCAATCCACAGGAAGCGGCGTAACGACCGGCGCAGGGTTTCACCCCGGCTGCGGCCGGTTTGAGTCTCGTTTATCTCACTGCTCATTTCATTCTGTTTTTTGCGACCTTGTCCCGCAGGCTCAACCTCGGCAAGTTCTGCACCTTGCCCCGTTTGCCACGGGTCCCGACCGCACCTGACAACAATTATATTTCAAAACAAAAAAGCGGTCGATGCGAGCGGCCGCATCGACTGCTTTTAGCATTTATTATCGTTTCACTCCTTCACCGGGATATTCTCCAGAGCGGCCACCAACAGTTTCCAGAAGGTCTCGACCGTAGAGATTTCCACCTTCTCGTTGGGCGAATGCGGGTGCTTGATGGTGGGGCCGAACGAAATCATGTCGAGGCCCGGATAGTTGGCACCGATAATGCCGCACTCGAGACCGGCGTGCATCATCTTCACTTGAGCCTCACGCCCGGTTACCTGCGGATAGAGCCGTTTCATCAGGTTCAGAATCTGCGACTTGAAGTTGGGTTCCCAACCGGGATAAGCACCGTCGAAATCAACCCGGGCACCGGCCAGCGAGAAGGTGCTCTCCAGCTCCGAAGCCAAAGCCCGTTTCATGCTCTCGCTCGAGCTGCGCACGAGAATCTTCACCTCGATATACCCTTCGGAGGTACGCACAATCGAGAGGTTCGACGAGGTCTCCACCACGTCGGGAGCATCGGGTATCATGCGGTACACGCCGTTGTGGCAGGCCACGATGGCGTTGATGAGGTCGTCCTGTATCTCCTCGGGCAGGAGCGAATGCGGCAGTTCGGTCTGCTCGGCCGTAAAGTAGAGGTTCTCTTCGATGAAGCCATACTCCCGCTTGAGCGTAGCGGCAAAGTCGTTCACGGCATCCATAAAATCCTCCTTGTCCTCGGCCAGAATCGTCACCACGGCCTCGGCCTCTCGCGGTATGGCATTGCGCAGCGTACCGCCGCTGTAGCTGGCCAGGCGGGCCTCATACTCCGACACCGCCTCTTTCAGGAAGCGGAACATCTCCTTGTTGGCATTCATGCGGCCCAGGTGAATATCCACACCCGAGTGGCCGCCGTGCAGGCCGCCCAGCGTCAGCTTCACGGCTATCTCGTTGGGAGCCGGCGTATAGGGTTCCTCCTTGTAGCGGAACTCGATATTCACATCCACACCGCCGGCACAGCTCATGTAGAGCTCGCCATCCTGCTCCGAGTCGGTATTCAGCAAAATTTCGCCATGCAGTTCGCCCGGTTCCAGCCCGATAGCGCCATACATGCCGGTCTCCTCGTCGTAGGTAAAGAGGGCTTCGAGGGGGCCATGCTTGAGCTCTTTCGACTCGAGAATAGCCAGAATCGACGAGATGCCGATACCGTTGTCGGCGCCCAGCGTCGTCTCGGTCGCCGTCACCCAGTCGCCGTCGACACGGGGGAGAATAGGATCGGTCTCGAAGTTGTGCTTCACCGACTTGTTGGCCTGAGGCACCATATCCATGTGACCTTGCAGAATGACCGGCTTGCGGTTCTCCATGCCGGGCGTAGCCGGCTTGCGAATGATGACATTTCCAGCCTTGTCGTGAATCGTCTCCAAACCCAGCGAACGACCTACACCCATGATATACTCGGTAATCTTGTCGAGGTGTCCCGACGGACGGGGAATCTGACAAATCGCCTGAAAATGTTTCCACACAGCCTGCGGCTGAAGAGATGTGATTTTGCTGTCCATAGTAATAATTTTATTGATCCTTAAATTGTCAAAGGCGCTCCGACTCGGGAATCTCCGTCACAATATCTTCCACAACCCGTTCGCCCTTGGGTTTCTTCTTATCGCATGCCATCGAAACGAAGGCATATATTCCTATCAACACAATCAGCACCATTTGCGACCCGTGTGCCACAAAGGCAAAGGCACCGGCCTCGTTGCCCGTGATACCGTAGTACGAGAGCCCCGCGATAACCGCCAGGTGCCACGGCCCTATACCCCCCTGCACGGGAAGCCCCATGCCCAGACTGCCCAACACATAGAGCAGCATCACGGCGGGCACCGTCAGGTGCGACGTACTGGGGAAAGCAAATATGCACAAATATAACTGCATAAAATAGCAGAACCAAATAAAGAGGGTATAGAATATGAATTGAAATTTACCGTGCATGGTCACAATCGAGGCAAAACCGGCCCACACGTTGATCATCAGCCCCTTGATGCGCTGCACCAGCCGGCTCTGGCTGTTGGAGCGGAAGAACCACACCACCGCCACAATACACACCGCAAAACCCACGTAGAGCCACACCGACGTGAGCACGCCCGTCACCCCCGCCTCGATCGACGGATTTTCGTCGAGGAACCGGCGGAACGGCTTCATCTGCATGAAAAAGACCAGCAGCGTGAGCAACGCCACCATCACCGTATCGGAGAGGCGGTCCGACACCATCGACCCCAGCACCTTGCTGAACGACGCCTTCTCGCGCTGGGCCACATAGCCGCAGCGCCACACCTCGCCCAGGCGGGGAAAGAGCAGATTCATGGCATACATGCCGAAGATGGCATTGATGAGGACCCGCATCGACGGGGTTATCTGCAAGGCGCGCAACTGCAACCGCCAGCGCAACGCCCGGGCTATATGACTGAAAACGGCCACCCCCATCGAGAGGACAACCCAAAAATAATTGACATCGGTTTTAAGAATCTGGAGTATGGTCTCTACATCGAGTTGCTGGTAGACATACCAGAACAACCATACGCCGCAGAGCAGAGGAAGCAGATATTTTACAATATCGCGGATTATCCTTTTCAATTTTCCCGTTTTAAAAATTTGTTATACCTTTGTATGCTGCAAAGATAAAGGTTTATCTCCAACTTTGTAGCGGACGGAGGCCTGAAAAATCTCCGCCGTAAATATTTTATTGACTCACAACTGAAACCGGAACCTTCATGAGCTACATGGTCAAACCCAAGAAATCGCTGGGACAGCATTTTCTCACCGACTTGAGCATAGCCGAGGCGATTGCCGACACACTTGCCGACTACAAAGGCATGCCCGTACTCGAGGTTGGGCCCGGCATGGGAGTCCTCACCCGGTTTCTGCTGGACAAAGGCCACGACCTCACGGTGGTCGAGCTCGACCCCGAGTCGGTCGAATACCTGCAGGAGCACTTTCCCGAGCTGCGCGACCGTATTGTCGCCAAAGACTTTCTCAAGCTCGACCTGGCCCAACTCTACGAAGGCCCCTTCTGCGTCATCGGCAACTATCCCTACAACATCTCGAGCCAGATATTTTTCAAGATTCTCGACTATAAAGACCGCATACCCTGTTGCAGCGGCATGATTCAGAAAGAGGTGGCCGAACGCATGGCCGCCCCTCCCGGCAGCAAGACCTACGGGATACTGAGCGTGTTGCTGCAGGCCTGGTACGATATAGAATATCTCTTCACCGTTCCCGAGCACGTGTTCAATCCACCGCCCAAAGTCAAGTCGGCGGTCATCAGGATGACCCGCAACCAGGTCGAACAACTGGGGTGTAACGAACGGCTCTTCAAACAGATTGTCAAAACCGCCTTCAACCAACGGCGAAAGACCATGCGCAACTCACTGAGAAGCCTGGTCGGGAAAGAGTGCGAAGTCCTGTCCGACCCCATCTTCGACGAACGCCCCGAGCGGCTGTCGGTCGAGCGCTTCATCGCCCTCACCAACCTGTTAGAGAGTTATATCATTCCATAAAAAACCTGCCGGAATACCGTCGGCCTTCCACCCTGTTCCGGATTCAAACCCAAGGAGGCTGAAACATGGAAAAGTTTACGCCCGAATATATACAGAACGTCCAGCAAATCATCAAGAACGACGAGAAAGACAAGGCTCGCGAACTGCTCAAGGAGCTGCACCCCGCCGACATTGCCGAGCTGTACCAGCAGCTCAACCTCGACGAAGCCGAGTACATATACATGCTGCTCGACGGCGAGAAGGCGGCCGACGTACTGCTCGAGCTCGACGAGGACGACCGCAAGAAGATGCTCAAGCAACTGCCCAGCGAGGTGATTGCCAAGCAGTTCATCGACTACATGGACTCCGACGACGCCGTAGACCTCATCCGCGAGATGGACGAGGATGCCCAGGAAGAGATTCTCTCGCACATCGACGACGTGGAGCAGGCCGGCGACATCGTAGACCTGTTGAAGTACGACGAGGATACCGCCGGCGGTCTCATGGGTACCGAGATGGTGGTCGTGAACGAGAACTGGAGCATGCCCGAGTGCGTGAAGCAGATGCGCATCCAGGCCGAGGAGCTGGGCGAACTCTACTACGTCTACGTGGTCGACGACGACGACCGGCTCAAAGGCGTCTTCCCCCTCAAGAAGATGATTACCAACCCGTCGGCCTCCAAAATCAAGCACGTCATGCGCAAAGACCCCGTATCGGTCAAGACCGACACCCCCATCGAAGAGGTGGCCGTCACCTTCGAAAAGTACGACCTGGTGGCCGTCCCCGTAATCGACAGCATCGGGCGGCTGGTGGGACAGATTACCGTCGACGACGTGATGGACGAGGTGCGCGAACAGTCGGAGCGTGAATACCAGTTGGCATCGGGTCTTTCGCAAGACGTCGAGTCGAACGATACCGTCTTCACCCAGACGGCCGCCCGCCTGCCGTGGCTGCTCATCGGCATGTTCGGCGGACTGGCCAACTCGGTGATTCTGGGCAACTTCGAGGCCAACATCGCCCGCAACCCCGCCACGGCTCTCTTCATTCCCCTCATCGGTGGTACGGGCGGAAACGTAGGCATCCAGTCGTCGGCCATCGTCGTGCAGGGCCTGGCCAACGGCAAGCTCGACATGAAGACAGCCGGCAAACAGCTCTTCAAGGAGCTGGGCGTGGCCCTCATCAACGCCTGCATGATTTCGCTGCTGGTCTTCGTCTACAACTGGTTCTTCCTCGACAACATGGCCACCACCATATCGGTATCGCTGTCGCTCTTTGCCGTCGTGATATTCGCCTCGATATTCGGCACCCTCGTGCCCCTTACCCTCGAGCGGTTCAAGATAGACCCGGCCATCGCCACGGGCCCCTTTATCACCATTACCAACGACATCATAGGCATGCTCATCTACATGAGCATAAGCTACCTGCTCTCGACCTGAGAAGAGGGCCAAATGAAAAATATTGCATACTTTTTTGTATTTCAATCGTTATTATATTTATTTTTGTCCACGCGATTGAGACCAAGATTTAACCGACATAAACTCAAAAATGAAAAGAAGCATATTAGATATCTCCGATTTGCAAGAAATCGTTCCCCAGTTAAACAACGAAAGGGGAGCAAAAATACTTCAGCGATTAGTCAAGATTTGTAAAATCGACGATATCAATGCCCTTTACGGACGCCATTGCGATTTGAGAGGTGTCGACTTTGTCAGCGCCATCATCGACGACCTGGACATCACCTGCAAGATAGACAACGAAGAGGTGCTCAACCACCTGCCCGAAGGCTCTTTCGTCACCATATCGAACCACCCGTTCGGGGCTCTCGACGGGGTTCTCATCATCAAACTGATTGCGGCTCACCGCCCCGACTACAAAGTGATGGTCAACTGGATACTCAACTACATCCAGGCCATGTCCGACAACTTCATTGCCGTAGACCCCTACTCCAACCCCGAGCGGCGCTACGTCTCGCTCAACGGCATACGCGAGGCCCTGATGCAGGCCAAGAACGGCCATCCCCTCGGATTCTTCCCCGCCGGTGCCGTGTCGCGGCTCAAGTGGAGCCTCAAGATCGAAGACCGGGAGTGGCAGCCCAACATCATACGCCTCATCCAGCAAATCAAGAAACCGGTGATTCCCGTCTTCTTCCACGGGCACAACTCCCTGTTTTACAATCTGCTGGGGCTAATAAGCTGGAAGTTGAGAGCCATGCGGCTGCCGGCCGAGGTGTTCAAGAAGGAGCACCAGACCATACACGTCTCGTTCGGCGACATCATCCCCCCCGAGACTTTGGCCCAATACCGCACCACCGAAGAGCTGGGCGCATTCCTGCGGCACGAAACCGACAAGTTGAGAAAACCGAAAAGCCGGCTCTAAAGAGCAATCGGCCGGCATGCCGACCCCCTTTACCCTGCCTGTGGGGAGGCCCGGAGACGGCTCGAGATAAAAAATAGCTAAAAACAGCTCCCTATATTTTATTCTCCGCTCACCTTTTCGTATCTTTGTAGAAGATAGATGGCGGTTCGGCACAGTCAAAATTGGAAACTGTGTTTTCGGTTTTCCTCTGCGCTCACCTTTCACTATCTTTGTTACACGAAGAGAGTTCACTATCTTTGGAGGGAACAGCCGACGACTGAGCTCCCCCGACAAGCGAGGGCGGGGCGAGATTGCCATCGCTGCTATCCCGACAGTAAAAAGATTCAGCAGTTATGATTCCCGCAGACGTACAGCAAACCAAACAGCGGTTCGGCATCATCGGCAATGCTCCGGGCCTGATACGGGCCATTACCCGCGCGCTGCAGATTGCTCCCATCGACCTGGCCGTGCTCATCACCGGCGAGAGCGGTGCCGGCAAAGAGTTCTTCCCGCAAATCATCCATGCCAACAGTTCCCGCAAACACGGGAAATACATAGCCGTCAACTGCGGCGCCATACCCGAAGGCACCATCGACTCCGAGCTCTTCGGTCACGAAAAGGGAGCCTTCACCGGCGCACTCTCGGCCCGCAAGGGATACTTCGAGGAGGCCGACGGCGGCACCATCTTCCTCGACGAGGTGGGCGAACTGCCCCTCACCACACAGGCCCGCCTGCTGCGTGTGCTCGAGAGCGGCGAGTTTCTCAAGGTGGGTTCGTCGACCGTGCTGAAGACCAACGTGCGCATCGTGGCTGCCACCAACCTCGACATGGTCAAGGCCGTGTCCGAGGGGAAATTCCGCGAAGACCTCTACTACCGGCTCAGCACCATACACATCGAGATTCCTCCCTTGCGCGAACGGGCCGACGACATCCTGCTGCTCTTCCGCAAGTTCTCGACCGACTTCGCCGAGCGGTACCGCATGCCGGTCATCCAGCTCACCGACGACGCCCGCAACGTGCTGCTCAACTACCGCTGGCCGGGCAACGTGCGCCAGCTGAAGAACATCACCGAGCAAATCTCCATCTTCGAGACCAACCGCGAGGTCGACGGCGCCACCCTGCAGGGCTACCTGCCGCAATACAACATCGAGAAACTGCCCGCCCGCCAGGCAGCCACTCCCGGCGAGCAAGACCACACCTTCTTCGAGAAGGAGCGCAAGATGCTCTACAAGACACTCTTCGAAATGCAGAAGGAGCTGGCCGACCTGCATGCCAAGGTCGAAGAACTCACCAAGGCCGCCCAGGGGCAACCGCACTTTACCCCCCCGACCCAATCGGTAACCGTGGCCCGCTCCATGGCTCTCGCGCCCATTACCACGGCCGTTCCGGTGCATGTTCCGGCCTCCAAGGGCAAAACCATCGACGAGACCGAGGGCGAGGTAATCCCCAACGAAGCCGAGTATGTGGAGGAGCAGCCCACCACCCTCGAAGATACCGAGCGCGAGACTATACGCAAGGCACTCATGCGCAACCACGGGAAACGGAAAAAGACGGCCGAAGAGCTGAAAATCTCGGAGCGCACCCTCTACCGCAAAATCAAGGAGTACAATCTGGAATAGTATATACACACGCCTATGAAACGCTTCATCGCCATACTGCTCGTGGCCCTCACCTCTTGCAGCATCTCCTACAAGTTCAACGGGGCCTCGATCAACTACGATACCACCAAGACCATCTCGATCGCCAACTTCCCCATCAAGGCGGCGCTGGTCTATCCGCCTCTCGAGGAGCTCTTTACCAACTCGCTGAAGAACGCCTACACGCGCCAGACCCGGCTGCAGATTGTCAGCAGCGGCGGCGACCTGCAGCTCGAGGGCGAAATCACCAACTACGACCTCACCCCGCAGGCCGTAACCGAGAATGCCTACGCCTCGCAAACGCGGCTCACCATTGCCGTGCGGGTGCGTTTCACCAACACCAAAGACCCGCAATTCAACATCGACAACCAGACCTTCTCGGGATACAAGGATTTCTCGAGTACCCAGATGCTGACCGATGTCCAGGACGAACTGATAAAACAAATCACCGACGAACTGGTGGACCAGATTTTCAACGCCACCGTAGCCAACTGGTAATGCCATGATCAACCGTGAACAAATACGCAACCTGCTGAATGGCGTGTGCGACCAACCTATCGCCCGGGCCGACGCCGACCAAATGGCCGCCGACTACCCCTACTTTGCCATTCCGCAACTGCTCTACCTCAAATACACCCCCGGCGCCATGCCCGACGAACGGCGCATACAACAGGCGCTGCTCCACGCCAGCCCGGGCGAGCACCTCGAGAGTGTGCTCGGCATCGAGGACGAGTCGTTTGCCGACCTCTATCCCCAAGCCCCGCGCACCGATACCACCATGCAGGCCATCGACCTCTTCCTGGGCACCTACCAGAAAGGGGGAAAACTACCTACCGAAGAGAGCCTCGACCGCCTCATCTCGGGCAGCATCATCGCCCAGACCGACTACATGAGGCTGTTGCAGCAGGACGAGCCGCAGCCCGCCGCACAACCGGCACAACCGGTCGAAGACACCCAACCGGCCCCGACCCACAAGAGCGAACCGGCTCCCGCCCCGGCTCCTGCCCGCAAGAGCCCGGCCGAACACGAAAACAAACCGCAAGCCGCCCCCTCGGAACCGGCGGCCGACGACACCTTCTTCACCGAAAGTCTGGCCAAAATCTACATCAAACAGCGGCGATATGAAAAAGCATTGCAAATAATTAAAAAATTAAGTTTGAAATATCCAGAAAAAAATATTTACTTTGCAGACCAAATAAGATTTTTGGAAAAATTGATTATTAACATAAAAACAGAATAACAGAAAATGTCAGTAGTATTAACCGTCTTTATCATCCTGGCCTCGGTGCTGATGATAGGCATTGTATTGGTACAGAAATCAAAAGGTGGGGGTCTTGCCTCTAATTTCGCATCATCGAACCAGATTATGGGTGTTCGCAAAACAACCGACTTCGTAGAGAAAGCCACGTGGACTCTCGCCGTAGTAATCATGGTTTTAAGCATTGCCACCGTATTTGTTTCGCACAATAACCAAACCACTTCCGGTTCGGAAATCAAAGATATCGTAAACACCGAAGCTCCTGCCGCCCTCCCCGGGTTTGAAACTCCGGCCACCGGCGAAACTCCCGCCGCCCCTGCTCAACAAGCTCCGGCCGAGCAAGCTCCCGCCCAGGAAACTCCGGCGAAATAACAGCACGATACGTAACCTAACTTTCATACGATGCCCGAACCTACTATGTGTAAGTTCGGGCATTTGTGTCTCATCACATAAACCGCATTCACCATGGACGACACCAAAAACTTCTGGCAACGCCTTTTCAAACGCCACCGCAACGACAACCGGCCGTCGGCCGGGAGCGACAAGGAGCGGGCCCTGCGAGAGCAACTCGAGACCCTGGCCTGCAACGGCATCTTCTTCGACTTCGACAAAACGGGACAGGTATCGCCCTGCCAATCCAAATTCGGAGGCCGTCCCGCCCTGCCGCCGAAATGGAAATGGCCTCACTATACCGACGAATACGGCAACGAGATAGCCCTGCCCTTCCTCTTGCAGATCAACTGCGAAGAGCTGGCTCCCTACGACACCGACAACCGGCTGCCGCACGAGGGCATGTTCTACCTCTTCTACGACCTCATCAACCAGCCGTGGTTCAACAGCAAAGGGGCCAAACTGCTCTATACCCCCACCCCGGCGGCCGAACTCACACCAGCCGAATATCCCGACCTCCTGGCCGAGACCCAACGCCTCTACGAGATGGGGCTCCGGTTCTCCAACCAGCCCTCGGCTCCCGGTTGGGACGACTATTACAGCCTCATGGGATTCGACGAAAATGCCTACGCCTATACCGATTGGGACCTCATCGAGAAGCGGCTCGACAGCTGGGGATACGACCGCCCCGAATCGGCAGGCCAGATGCTGGGCTATGCCCAACTCATCCAGAACGGCATCGCCGAGGTGTGCGAGTCGAGAGCCCGGGGAGAAAAGCCCGAGAGCTATACCACCGAGTCGGCTCGCGAATGGGTACTGCTGCTGCAACTCAACTGCATCGAAGAACCCGAGGTCGACATCTCCTTCGGCGACTGCGGCAGCCTCTACTTCTACATCAGGCGGCACGATCTGGAACGCGGCGACTTCGGCCAGATCCAGATCGAGATGCAATGCTACTGACCATTCGACCCCTAACATAAACGAGGAGCGGGCCCGGGAGATACCCCCGACTCGCTCCTCGCTTCTATTCGTTCTGTTCGTCCCTGACTACTTGGCCGGCTTCAACGCCTCCATGATGGCGGCTTCGAGCTCGTCGGCCAGTTCGGGATTGTCCTCTACGCACTTCTTGGCGGCATCGCGGCCCTGCCCCAGTTTGGTATCGCCGTAGCTGAACCACGAACCGCTCTTCTTGATGATGCCCTTGTCGACACCCAGGTCGATAATTTCGCCCGAGCGCGAGATACCCTCGCCGAACATGATGTCGAACTCGGCTTTGCGGAAGGGAGGCGCCACCTTGTTCTTCACCACCTTCACACGGGTCTGGTTACCGATTACCTCGTCGCCATCCTTCAGCTGACTGATGCGGCGAATATCGAGGCGCACCGAGGCGTAGAACTTCAGGGCGTTACCACCCGTCGTCGTCTCGGGGTTGCCAAACATCACCCCGATCTTGTCGCGCAACTGGTTGATGAAGATACAGGTCGTGTTGGTCTTGCTGATGGTAGCCGTGAGCTTACGCAGGGCTTGCGACATCAGGCGGGCCTGCAGACCCATCTTCGAGTCGCCCATATCGCCCTCGAGTTCGGCCTTCGGTGTCAGAGCCGCTACCGAGTCGATAACCACAATATCGACTGCCGACGAACGTATCAGCTGGTCGGCAATCTCGAGAGCCTGCTCACCGCTGTCGGGCTGCGAAATCCACAGGTTCTCCACATCTACACCCAGCTTCTCGGCATAGAAGCGGTCGAAAGCGTGCTCGGCATCGATAATGGCGGCAATGCCACCCGCCTTCTGGGCCTCGGCAATGGCATGGATGGCCAGCGTGGTTTTACCCGACGACTCGGGACCGTAAATCTCGATGACACGTCCGCGCGGATAACCGCCCACACCCAGCGCCGCATTCAGCGCAATAGAGCCGGTGGGAATCACGGCCACCTCTTCGACCGAGTCGTCGCCCAGTTTCATGATGGCGCCACGACCGTAACTCTTCTCGATTTTATCCATGGCCGCCTGCAGAGCCTTCAGTTTCTCCGAAGGCACCGGCACCCGCTTCTTGGCACCGGCAGCAGCTTGAGCTTGTTGTTGTTCTTCCATAATCTTCCTATTTTTTTATTTACTTTTTCAAAATCTGGGCAGCGTGATTCTTCGTGTCTACCTTCTCGATAACATCGGCTATCACGCCATTCTCGTCGATGATAAAGGTGGTGCGCACGGTACCCATGTAGGTACGGCCGGCCATCTTCTTCTCGCGCCACACCCCAAAGGCCTCGTTCAGTTTCAACTCCGTGTCGGCAATCAGCGGGAAGGGCAACGACTGTTTCTCGATAAACTTCACATGCGAAGCCTCGCTGTCCTTGCTCACGCCCACCACGGCATATCCGGCCGACTGAAGGTCGGCATAGTTGTCGCGCAGGTTGCACGCCTCGGCCGTACAGCCGGGGGTGTTGTCCTTGGGATAAAAATACAGTACCACTTTGCGACCGGCGAAGTCGCTCAAACGTATCTCTTTGCCCGATTGGTCCACGCCCAATACTTCGGGGGCTTTATCTCCTGGTTTCAGTGCCATAATCTTTTCTATTTAATTCGTTACACAAAGATAACTATTTTTCCCCTCCGTCAAAAACCGATACCGAAATATCCGTTTCCGCTTCGGATATGACAAAGATAGCAACGCACCTGCGCATAAGAGATGCACAGGTGCGTTAATATACGTTTATTATCTAAGAAAAGAGATACCGCTGGAACAACCGGTCTCCCCACCTCCCCTCACGACTGCTTCTTGTAGGTGAGGGCCGCCACGGCGTTGAAGAGCCCGGCATAGCCCACCAGGGCGAGGTACTGCGGCCACAGTTCCACAATCGAAGCCCCCTTGAGATAGACGGCCCGCATCACCTCTACAAAGTAGCGGGGCGGCAACAGGTAGGTGATGGCCCGCGCCCAGGAGGGCATCGACTCGATGGGGGTGAGCAGTCCGCTCATCAGCACAAAAATCATGATGAAAAAAAACATCACAAACATGGTCTGCTGCATGGTCGACGAGCGGTTGGCTATGATGATGCCCAACCCCGACATGGTGAGGATGAAAAAGAAGGCGGCCAGATAGACCGAACCGATGGAGCCGGCCGGAACGAGACCATAGACCCACCAGGCCAACAGCATGGCGAGGGTGAGCACCACGAAACCGATTACCCAGTAGGGGATGAGTTTGGCCAGCGTGAAGAGGAAGCGGCTCACCGGGGTGACATTTATCTGCTCGATGGTACCGAACTCCTTCTCGCTCACCAGATTGATGCCGGGCAGGAAGCCGCAGATAAGCACCAGCAGGATAATCATCAGGGCCGGCACCATGAAGTGCTGATAGTTGAGCGTGGGATTGTAGCGATTCTGCACGACAAAGAGGTCGGTCGCCGCCACGGGCTGCTGCTCCTGCTGCAACTCGGCCAGGACCTGCCGCACAATCTGCACCATGTATTGCGAGCCCAGAGCTCCCTTCAGCGCATTGGTACCGTTCACATCAATGCCGATGCGCCGGGGCGAACTCCCGGTCAGAGAGCGCTCGAAATGTTCGGGAATGGAGAGTATCACGTCGGCATCGCTCGCCTCGAGCGAGGCATAGGCCGCCTCGTAGCTCTCAGTCACACTTTTGAGGCTGAAATAGTCCGACGACCGTATCTTCTCGACAATCCGGCGAGAAGCCTCGGAGTGGTCGTTATCGACAATCGACACCCCCACGTGGCGCACATCCATCGTCGCCACCCACGGGATGACCAGCATCACCAGCAGGGGGAACACAATCACCATCTTGGGCATGAAGGCATTCCGCATGAACTGGCGGAACTCCTTTTCCAACAAAACGAGCAAGGTCCTTCTCATCACGATTCGAGTTTATCGTTAAACTTCTTCAAAGCCACAACCACCAGCACCACCGTCATGGCCAGCAGGATGGCGCTCTCCTGCCACACGGCCACAAACGGCTGCCCGCCGATCATCAGCTTGCGCACCGCCTCGATGTACCACCGGGCCGGAATTACACACGAGAGTGCCCGCAGGATACCGGGCATATTCTCGACCGGGAAGAGCATACCCGAGAGCATGATGACCGGCAGCATGAGCAGCATGCCCGAGACGAGTATCGCCACCACCTGCGTGTGCGAGACGGTCGAGATAAAGAGTCCCAACGCCAGCGAGAGCACCAGATAGAGCAGCGAAAGCCCCACCAGCCCCACCATCGAACCCGACATGGGTACCCCCAGCACGTAGTGTGCCAGCAGCAGAATGGTCGCCAGCGCCAGACACGACAGCAAAAAGTAGGGAATCATCTTGGCCGAGATAATCCAGATAGGCCGCACCGGCGACACCAGGAGCACCTCCATCGTGCCGCTCTCCTTCTCGCGCACAATCGAGACCGAAGTCATCATGGCACAAATGAGGATAAAGATAAGCCCCATGATACCGGGCACGAAATTGTACGAACTTTTCATCTGCGGGTTGTAGAGGATACGCACCGCCGGGGCCGAACCGGCCGCCACCGAACCGTCGCCCAGGAAAGCCTGTTGCAGGTAAATGAGGTCGGTACCAGCATTGTTGGGATTCGAGGCATCGACGACAAACTGCACCGCCGCCTCGTCGATGGCACCGACAGCAGCCCCCTCGACCAGGCGGTCGTAATCGTCGGCAAAGACTACCACGGCAGCCGCCTGCCCGCTGCGCAACACCCGGTCGATGCGCTTCTGGTCGATATACCCCTTGAACGAAAAGTAGGGGTTGGCATTCATGCGCTCGATCTGCTGCCGCACCGCCTCGGTACGGTGGGGTGCCACGGCAAAGAAGGGGATGTTGTTCACCTCGGTCGAGATGGCAAACCCGAAGAGAAGCACCTGCACCACCGGCATGAGCAGCACGATGAGCATCGTGCGCCGGTCGCGCAGAATATGCAGGGTCTCTTTCTTGACAAAATGTAAAAATCCGCTCATACTACTCACTCCGTTTTGCTCCTCGGGCCAGAATCCTGAAGACTTCGTCCATCGACTCGGCCCCAAACTCTCTCTTCAACTCGGCCGGCGCACCCAGGGCTTCTATCTTGCCGTCGACCATAATCGACACCCGCGAGCAATACTCGGCCTCATCCATATAGTGCGTGGTGACAAATACCGTCGTACCGCCTGCCGCCGCCTCGTAAATCATCTCCCAGAACTGCCGCCGGGTCACCGGGTCGACCCCACCCGTGGGCTCATCGAGAAAAACCACCTCGGGTCGGTGCAGCGTAGCCACCGAGAAGGCCAGCTTCTGCTTCCACCCCAGCGGCAGCGAACCCACCAGCGTATCGGCCTCGCTCCTGAAGTGCAGCCGGTTGAGCACCGACACCGTGCGGCGCAACGTCTCGTAACGTCCCAAACCGTAGATGCCGGCATAGAGGCGTATGTTCTCGCGCACCGTGAGGTCGTCGTAGAGCGAAAAGCGCTGGCTCATATAGCCGATGTGCCGCTTGATCTGCTCGCCCTGCGTCATCACGTCGAAGCCCGCCACCCGGCCGCTGCCCGAGGTGGGGTAACTCAACCCGCACAACATGCGCATGGCGGTCGTCTTGCCGGCGCCATTGGCTCCCAGAAAGCCGAAAATCTCGCCCCGCCGCACCTCGAAGGTGATGTGGTCGACGGCCGTAAAGTCGCCGAAGCACTTGCACAAATCCTGTACCGATATGATTACGTCGTTCATCGTTGCATCAGTTTCATAAATACATCTTCAATACCGGCCTGCACCGGCTCTACCGTCACCGACTCGAAACCCCGCTGCCGCAACTGCCGCCCGAAGGCTTCGGCATCGAACCCTTCGGCCACCACCAGATGATGGCTTGCCCCGAAGGGATAACACTCCTTCACCCCGTCGGCCCGGCGCGCCTCGAGCAGCAGCCCGTACATGTCGCTGCCCGAGAGGGCATAGAGCGGCTCGTCGAACTGTGCCACGATACCGGCCGGGGTGTCGATACCCAACAGATGCCCGTTGTCGCACAAGGCAATGCGGTCGCAACGGCACGCCTCGTCCATGTAGGGGGTAGAGACCAGAATCGAGATGCCCTGTCGCTTCAGGTCGAAAAGCATGTCCCAGAACTCCCCGCGCGACACGGCGTCGACCCCCGTGGTAGGCTCGTCGAGAAAGAGTACCGAGGGGTGGTGTATGAGGGCACAGCAGAGGGCCAGCTTCTGCTTCATACCCCCCGACAGTTTCCCGGCCCGCCGTTTGCGGAAAGGCTCGATCTGCCGGTAGATGGGGGCTATCAGGTCGTAATTCTCTTTCACCTTCACGCCGAACAGGGCGGCGAAAAACTCGAGATTCTCGGCCACCGACAGGTCGGTATAGAGCGAGAAACGCCCCGGCATATACCCCACCCGCTTGCGTATCTCGCGGTATTGGGTCACGATGTCGAGCCCGTCGACCGTCGCGCGGCCCTCGTCGGGGTCGAGCAGCGTGGTGAGCAGGCGGAAGAGCGTAGTCTTGCCGGCACCGTCGGGCCCGATGAGACCGAACAGCTCGCCCCGCCGCACCTCGAAGAAGATGTGGTCGACGGCCGTCAGGGTGCCATACCTCTTGGTGAGCCCCGCTATCTCTATGGCATTGGGTGTAGTCATCGCTGTGAGATTAAGGATATGAGATTAAGATAATGGATTATTCGGGAAGGCGCACCTCGCCATAGAGCCCGATTTTCAGCCAGCCGTCGTTCTCGACCGCAATCTTCGCGGCATAGACCAGATTGGCCCGGGTGTCGCGCGTCTGAATGGTCTTGGGGGTAAACTCGCTCTCCGAGGCTATCCAGGTGATGCGCCCGGGATATTCGCGCTGCTGGTCGTCGCCGAAGTCGGCCACCACCGTCACCTCCTGCCCCACCTTCAGGCGGGCCAGTTGGTCCGAAGTGAAGTAGGCCCGCAGATAGAGGCGGTTCATGTCGGCCACCTTCATGAGCGGACGCCCGGCAGCAGCCAGCTCGCCCGCCTCGCCATACTTCACCAGCACCGAGCCGTCGATGGGCGAAGCGATGCGGCACTTGGCCAGACGGTCCTCGACCTGCGCTATCTGCAGATCGATGGCCGAGGCATTGGCGTCGAGGGCCGAAGTATTGTTTTTGAGACTGGAGAGCAGAGCCTCCAGTTGCCCGTTCAACACCCCTATCGAAGCGGTGATGTCGTCGAGCTGTTTCGTCGTGGCCGCCCCGTCTTTCAACAGGTTTTCGACCCGGCTGCGCTCCCGCTCCTGCTGGGCTATCTGGCTGCGCAGGGCCGCAGCCTGCTTGGCGATGTCGGGCCGGTTGCTGTGAATCGAAGCCCGCTGCTGCTCGAGTTGCAGCTTCTGCAAATACAACTGCACGGTATCTATCGCCCCCACCTGACGACCGGCCGTGAGGGTGTCGCCCTCCTCGACGTCGAAGTAGAGAATGCGTCCCGTCACTTCGGCCGAGACCACCACCTCGGTAGCCTCGAAAGTTCCTGTCGCATCGAAATCGTCGCGGTTGCCACACGAGGCAAGGAGCAGCGCCAACGCGCTGTAAACTGCAATCTGTTTCATCTTGTTCAGGATTTATCGGTTTATCGTATGTTTCAATTCGTAAAGCGTCTTCAGCAGTTCGATTTCGCGCATGCTGCGGGCCATCGAGGCGTTGGCCTCGTCGGTAATCTTCAGCAGCAGGTCGTGGGTATCGATTACCCCGTTGCGCAGCTTCGACTCGGCCGCCTCGCGCACCGACCGCCGCAGGGCCACGATGCGGTCGTCGTCGGCCAGGGCCCGGCGCAAGCGAGCCACGTTGCCGTTCTCCTGCGTGGTCTGCAACTGGGTATTAAAGAGGAATATGTCGCGTTGCACCTCGACCTGCAGGCGTGAGTTGCGCAACTTGTCGAGGTTGTTCTTCTGGGTATAGTAGGCCCCGAAGTTCCACGAGAGCTTCACCCCCAGCAGGGCGTTCCAGCTCCAGTTGTCGTTCATCATGCCCTGCATGAAGTCGAGCCCGGGATAGCCGTAATAGCCTTGGGCAAAGAGTCCCAACCGAGGCATCGAGGCCGACTTCACCAGCCGCTCCTGAGCTGCAAGCCGGTCTATTCTGGCGGCAAACAGCGAGAGTTCGGGCCGCTCGTTACCCCCCATCGGCGGCTCCACGACGGCAGGCCGCAACAACGTACGGTCGCCCAACGCCTCGCCGATAAAGAGCCCCAGCATGCTGCGATAGCTCTCGCGCGACGCCTCGAACTGCCCCAACTGCTGCCCCACCGTGAGCAGCTCGGCCTCGAGCACATCGGCATCGCTCTGCATGGCCACGCCGTTGCGCTGCAACGCCTCGACCTTGGCCAGGTTGCTGCGCAGCAAATCCTGCGTGAGGCGGGTCTGGGCAATGCGCTCGTCGAGCAGCAGGATACCGAAATAGAGTTCGTCGATGCGACCCTCGAGCGTATACATCTCGACATCGGCCGTCGAGCGCTGTTCGGCCGCTTCGGCCCGCGCCATACTGCGGTCGGCGGCCGACTTGCCGCCGTCCCAGATAGTCTGGTTCAGCTCCAGCCCCACCTTGTACTGGTCTTTCTGCAAGCCGGGAATCTCCAGCCCCTGCCGGGCCAGCATGCCGGTAAGCACATCGGGGAAGGTGGGCACATCGGTCTGCCAGGTAGCCTGGGCCGAGAGAGCCACCTGCGGAATCCAGGCCCGGGCGGCATTGGAGAGGTTGTACGACTCGGTCTGGCGTATCAAATCGTATTGCCGTATCTCGGGATAGTGCTCCCGCGCCATCTGCCGGCAATCGTCGAGCGTAAGTTGGGCCTGGGCCCCCACGAGGCCGCACCACAGCCCCAGGCATAAAACAACGACACGTTTCTTCATGGTTCTATTTTTTTATTCGACGCATAATTACTTCTATATTCTCGGCCTTGCGCATCTCGAAAAACTGGTTTCGGTCGGCGGCGACAGGGCCGAATACGGGTTCGATCAAGGGATAGGCGATAAAGGGGAAGACGTTGAGACAAACAATGTCGAGCAACAGATGGCGCACATCGATGGCCACGACCTCGCCCCGCCCGACCAACACGTCCATCTCCCGCTGCAGTTGCTGCATGAGCCCGTCGGCTATGCGCGAGATATTCTCGCGCATCACTTCATACCGCTCGGGGCGCGAGAAGACCTCGTTCACCACAAACCGAGGCAAATCGGGGTTCTCTACCAGAAAATCGAAGTGGCTGGCTATTCCCCTCTTCAACCGCTCCAGCACCGGGAGGTCGGGCGTGCCAAAAGAGGAAAGAACCGACTGCCCCATCAGGCTCAGCTTGTCGGTGAGAATGCGGTCGAAAAGCTGCTCCTTGGTTCTGAAATAGTAGTGGAGCATGGCATGCGTCACCCCGGCCGCCCGGGCTATCGACGCCGTCTTGGCTCCGTCGAATCCCTTGAGCATGAACTCCTGCTCGGCGGCCCGTAGTATCTCACCCTCAGTATCTTTTGTTTTCATTCCCATACAAACAAAACGGTTTAACAAAATCATCTAACAAAATTGTTAGTGCACAATATACACATATTCCCATATAAATATCCTACGACCTCTTTCTTTTTTATTTTTTTAAGAATATTTACTGAACACCCCTGAACCGGATAGAAATGAAAAATAACCGAACGTATAGTTTTGAATCATTAAAACACAATTCTTTACCAACAAAAGAATAACAGGCGGCAAAGTGCCCAATAGCCTACACGCCCCAAATAGCCCGAACAATAGTTTTTAATCGGCTAAACAGTAATTTATACTTTTTTTTATAATTTCAAATAATTACAAAATAAAATATTTTTACTTACTTTATAACGAAAATAACGGATAAACGCACCAATACACTTAAAAACATCATAAAACGCACCGATATATTTAAAGTCTATTCTTTCTGTATACAACATGTCGACCCTTTATTTACGCTAAAACTCCGTTTGACGGAAAAAGCAATAAATTAAAACTAACTGTTATTACAAACCATAAATTCAATTTATTATGAAATACTCATTTCTTATGGTATGCACCCTGTTCCTGATGGCGGGCACGGAACTGCGGGCACAGACCGGTGAGCCAATAGTACTCTCTTATGGAGATGATGTTACTCGCATCGAGATTGATCACAATGGCTACAAGTTGGGGAGTAATGCTGAATTGGTTCCCTATACCGGCGCCTATGTTCTTACCGGTTCTACCGGTGCAGATGCATTGAGCATCTACAATGGAAGTAGTGAGAAACATACCTTCGACATTACTTTCCGCGACCTGACTATACAGGCCGGAGAATGGGAAGGTGCTGTAGCCATTTCAAGTTCATCGTCCACAGATACCATTGTCCTGAACCTCTATTCTTCGGGTACAAGTCGTGTATGTGCAGGCAATCATACGGCGTTGAAAGCAGTAGGAAACAAAAACGCACCCCTAATCATCAACCTTTCCGTACTGGATGGTACTTTGACACTGGAAAACCAGCACACAGCCGCTGGCGGCTTTGCTTGGAGTTCGGACCACAATACCACCTTCAACCTCGTCAATACGTTAACGACAGATGGTGCATCGAGTTTCACGAACAGTCCGCAGGGCAGTGTAACACTAATGCCTGGTTATCAATATGTTTCCAACAATGATGGCACACATCAGAGAATATTGGACGATGAATCGGTTACAGAGGAGTGCACTTATCGTTACGAGCCGGTAGAAGGAGCAGATCAACATCGGAAAGTCTGTATTCATTGCGGGTATCAGACCGAACCGGAACCCTGCGTACCGTCAGGTAAATGGATAGCAATCGATGAGCAATACCATGGCAAGGTTTGTTCTGTTTGCGGACAGATGGTATCATTGGAACCTCATGCCGACCTTGACAATGACCACCGATGCGATTATTGCGGCTGGATCATCCCTGCCGAACCGAACCAGCAGGGAAATGTTTACCAAATCAGCAATGTAGCGGAGCTTTACTGGTTTGCCGCATTGGTCAACGGCTCCTTGACAACTGTGCCGCAAAACCCGGAAGCGGATGCCGCACTCACAGCCGACATCGTCATCAATGAAAATGTGCTCACGTCAGATGGAGGACTTGTGGAAGAGACCGACGGTTTAATGGCATGGACACCCATAGGAAGTGAATCGATACCGTTCGAGGGCTCATTCGACGGACAAGGGAATACCATCACCGGCCTGTACATCAATCAATCGTCGGCCGATACGCAGGGATTGTTCGGATACATTGATTACAATGGCAACGTAAGCCGTACAAAAGTAACCGGAAGCTATATACACGGACAGAATGGTGTCGGTGGCATAACCGGAATAAATTACGGCACCATTACCAACTGTTCCTATTCAGGCACCGTAATCGGCAATGATTCTCCATTAGGTGGCGTTGCTGGAGAAAACAGAGGTACGGTGAGCGGTTGCTATGCTACGGGCAAGGTGCATGCTACCGGGGTTGACCCGTATGTAGGCGGAGTGGTAGGCGACAATTATGGCACCATCTCTTCGTGTTACAGCACGGCATCGCTTTCTGCCGATAACCCCGATATTAGAGGCGGAGTAGCTTCATACAATGAAGATGGTCACATTACCGACAGCTATTATTTGCAGGGCAGTGCAGACCTGGGTGTGGATGAGAATATGGGAACGGTTATAAATGTGGAATCGCGCACAGCGGAACAATTTGCCAACGGCGAGGTAACCTGGCTGCTCAACGGACAGTCTGATGAAAATCCCGTCTGGTTCCAGACCTTGGGGACGGATTCATTACCCGTATGGGACAATACACACGAAACGGTATATGCCACGGGAAATTGTCCGGGGAGTACAACCTACAATAACCAGGGACCGTCACAAGTAGGTGAACATGCCGATAACAACGGCGACCACAAATGCGATTATTGTGGCCTCATCTTTTTGACCGAACCGAATCAACTGGGAAATGTTTACCAAATCAGCAACATAGCGGAACTTTACTGGTTTGCCGCATTGGTCAACGGCACCTTGACGACCGTGCCGCAAAACCCGGAAGCAAATGCCGTACTTACAGCCGACCTCGTCATCAATGAAAATGTGCTCACGGCAGACGGAGAGCTTGTGGAAGAGACCGACGGTTTAACGGCATGGACACCCATGGGAGGTGAATCGGTACTGTTCAACGGCACGTTCGACGGACAAGGGAATGCCATCACCGGCCTGTACATCAATCAACCATCAGCCGATATGCAGGGATTGTTCGGGCACATTGGTTCCGATGGCAACGTAAGCCGGACAGAAGTGACCGGCAGCTATATACATGGACAGAATGGTGTCGGTGGCATAACAGGAACAAATTCAGGTACCATCACCGCCTGCTCCTATTCAGGCACCATTGTCGGTGAGAATTATTCGTTGGGTGGTGTTGTCGGAGAAAACGACGGTACGGTGAACTATTGCTATGCTACGGGCAAGGTTCATGCCACCGGGTCCGACTCGTACGTAGGCGGAGTGGTGGGCTTCAATTACGGCTCCATCTCTTCGTGTTACAGCACGGCATCGCTTTCTGCCGATTACGACTTCGGGGCCATAGGCGGAGTAACTTCATATAATGATGGACTCATTACCGACAGCTATTATTTGCAGGGCAGTGCAGACCAGGGAGTGGATGAGGATTATGGAATGGTTGAAAATATGGAATCGCACACAGCAGAACAGTTTGCCAGCGGCGAGGTAGCCTGGCTGTTGCAACATGCCATAACCGACGATACGCAGATGTGGGGCCAGGATTTGCCTGCCGATACTTTGCCGGAGCTTCTGTCCGAACACAGGGTCTATGCCGCATTATTCATCCACGAGTCCACAGGCCTGCAAATGATAGACAAATACGGTAACCTGAATTTACAAATACCATTGCCAACAGCCGAAGAGCTGGGGGCCAATAGCGAAGTGTCATTCACCGATACGCTCGGCAATCCGCTGACGGAGCCCATAACACTTCTCTCCGATACGGTGATTCTTGTAGATTGCCAATTGTTCTCGATTACGGTAAGCGAGGATATCCGTCATGGAGATATATCCATACCCTACGACTCCTGTAATGCCGGGACTGAAGTGGAGGTATCGGTATCTCCGGACTATGGCTACGAAGCTCTTCGCCTCTATGTAAATACGGATGACGGACAGAGATTCGAGTATGAGGATTTCAGCTTTACCATGCCGCCTGCCAATGTCATTCTGTCTGCCGACTTTATCCCCTATCTGGAATATGCTGCATACACAATCAGTAAAGAGGACAACGGTTACAATGTCGTGCTGATGTGGGATTATTATGCATCGGACTACCATACCGAAATTTACAGAGACGGCACGCTTGTGCATACGACTGCCGTCAATGAAATTTCGTGGCAAGACCAGATTCCCGAGAACGGTATCTACACCTATACGCTTTATATTGTGGATGAGGAAGGTTTGCGCAGCAGAGGAACTTTATTGACGGTATATGCCTATCCAAGCACCTCAATGGAAACAAGTGGAACACAAACCATTGATTTGGGCAACGATCCACTGATAGTTTCCGATGACGGTAGCCAGAACGAAAATTATTCCAATGATGTGGATGCTACTGCGGTAATTACCGCCCAGGAAGATTGCCGCATTTACCTGACCGGTAACTACAACGTGGAACCCGAATATGACTACTTGTATATCCATGACAGTAACAACAGCCTTTTGGGCAACTATAACGGCATGGGAATGATAGAACCGGCTTTGCTTTCCTCTGGCAATACGCTCTCTGTCCGGTTTACATCAGATGGAAGCGAAAGCTATCCGGGCTTTGCACTGTATGTGGAAACGGTCTATCCGGTTACCATCGACGCAATCGAAAACGGTACGGTAGCGGCTGACACGACGTGGGCAAGAGCCGGTGAAGTGGTTACGCTGACGCCGGCCCCGGACGAACTATACGCTTATGTGGAAGGCTCACTCCAGGTGTTCAAGGCCGATGACCCGACTGTAGAAGTGCCCATGAATGCAGACGGTAGCTTCACCATGCCGGCATTCAAGATAAGGGTAACAGCTGCTTTCAAATCGACCTCAGACTTGTCAATACCTGAAAACGACAGGCTACGGGTATTCGGGTCTGACAATATGCTGCATATCATGGGTACAACGGCAGAAGTAAATGTCTACAACATGAGCGGTGTATTGGTTTACAAGGGTAAGGATCGCACCATTTACCTGCCGGCAGGTGTCTATATTGTTCAGGCCGGAGGAGAGGTGAAAAAAGCTGTCGTAAGATAAAAACAGGATAAGCCGAACAGGTAATGGAAAAATAAAAACAGGTATGAGATGTCGGGGCGGAGAGACAGACTGTCCGCCCCGATTGTTTAGGAATATTCCGAGTAAAAACAAAATCAACCGGATATATCCGGCAAATATCCCTGGTTGACAACCGCACAAAAGCAATCGAGGCCGCCCCGGATACCAGAGCGGCCTCGATACTGAATATCAATCAACTATACGGTTTACAGCTCGATGTCGCCGTTGAACACCTCGTGCCAGGGCAATCCCTGCTTGTTGAGCTGCTCCATGAAGGGATCGGGATCGAACTCCTCGACGTTGTGAACGCCCGGCATGTTCCACTTGCCGGTGAGGAACATCATGGCACCGATCATGGCCGGCACACCCGTGGTGTAGCTTACGCCCTGGGCACCGGTCTCGAGATAGGCGGCGTGGTGGCTGCAGTTGTTATAGACGTAGTAGGTCAACTCCTTGCCCTCCTTGTCGATACCGCGGATGCGGCAACCGATCGAGGTCTCGCCCGTGTAGTTCTTGCCCAGGTCGCCCGGGTTGGGCAGCACGGCTTTGAGGAACTGGATGGGCACAATCTCCATACCGTTGTACATGATGGGCTCGATGCTGGCCATACCGATGTCCTGGATTACCCGCAGGTGCGTGAGGTACTCCTGCCCGAAGGTCATCCAGAAGCGGGCCCGCTTGAGGGTGGGATAGTTTTTCACCAGCGACTCCAGCTCTTCGTGATAGATGAGGTACGACTCCTTGGGACCGATGTTGGGATAGGTGAGCGGACGGTGAATTTCGTGCGGCTCGGTCTCAATCCACTGGCCGTTCTCGTAATACTTACCCTTTTGAGTCACCTCGCGGATGTTGATTTCGGGGTTGAAGTTGGTGGCGAAAGCCTTGCCGTGGTTACCGGCGTTGCAGTCGACGATGTCGAGATAGTGCATCTCCTTGAAGTAGTGCTTGGCGGCATAAGCCGTATAGACGCCGCTCACACCCGGGTCGAAACCACAACCCAGGATGGCAGTGAGGCCGGCCTGCTCGAAACGCTCGCGGTAGGCCCATTGCCACTTGTATTCATACTTGGCTTCGTCGAGCGGCTCGTAGTTGGCCGTGTCGAGGTAGTTGACCCCACAGTGCAGACAGGCATCCATGATGGTGAGGTCCTGATAAGGCAGAGCCACGTTGATGACAATATCGGGCTTGTGTTTCTTGAACAGAGCCACCAGCTCGTCTACCTTGTCGGCATCGACCCGATCGGTCACAATGCGTTTGTCGCCTATGGCCTTGGCAATCGCATCGCATTTCGATTGCGTGCGGCTGGCCAACACAATCTCGGTAAATACATCGGGGTTCTGCGCCACCTTGTGCGCTACCACCGTTCCAACGCCACCGGCGCCGATAATAAGAACTTTTCCCATTATATCTGTTGTTTTTCTTTTTGAATTATTCATCCTTGTCGGTGTCGGCCGTCAGGTCGAGCACCTCTTTGTCGCCGCTCTTGTCGAAGTATTGCTTGCGCAGCGGAGCGGCCGAAATCTCCTTGTGGAACTGGCGGTTGTGATAGACATCGAGCGCCAGATAGAGGGCGTGGCGGAACGACTGCTCGTCGGCCTTGTTCTGCCCGGCAATATCGTAGGCCGTGCCGTGGTCGGGCGAAGTGCGCACGACGGGCAGCCCGGCCGTAAAGTTCACGCCGTCCTCCATGGCCAACGCCTTGAAGGGGGCCAGACCCTGGTCGTGGTACATGGCCAGTACACCGTCGAACTGCTTGAAGTGGCCCGTCCCGAAGAATCCATCGGCCGGATAGGGACCGAAGCAGAGCATGCCCTTGTCGATGGCCTCCTGAATGGCCGGCTTGATGATGTCGTTCTCTTCGCTGCCCAGCAGACCGTCGTCGCCGGCGTGGGGGTTGAGCGAGAGCACGGCAATGCGGGGCTTCACCACGCAGAAGTCCTGCTTGAGCGACTGCTCGAATATGCGCAGCTTCTCGAGGATGACCTCTTTGGTAATGGCCCCGGGCACCTGCGAAATAGGCAGATGCGTAGTGACCAAAGCCACCCGCATCACCTCGTTGAGCAGAATCATGAGCGACTTTCTGCCACGACCCAGCCGCTTCTCCAGATACTCGGTATGACCGGGGAAGTCGAACTTGTCGGAGTGGATGGCGTGCTTGTTGATAGGTGCCGTCACCAGCACATCTATCGTGCCGGCCTCTACATCGGCGGCAGCCCGTTCGAGGGCAGCATAGGCAGCCTCGCCGCCTACGGCCGTAGCCTTGCCTATCTCTACCTTCACCTCGTCGTCGACGCAGGTAATGAGGTTTATCTTGTTGTCATCGGCCATCGAGGCATCGGCCACGATGTTGAAGTTGACGGCCGGTATGTCGAGGGCCTTGCGGTGATAGGCGGCCACCTTGGCCGAACCGTAAACCACCGGTGTACATATCTCGAGGATGTGCGGGTCGGAGAGGGTCTTGAGAATCACCTCATACCCTACCCCGTTAATATCTCCCTGGGTAATACCCACTTTTATCTTGTGTTCCATATATGCTGTTTTTTGACTTTCTTACTGGACCGCAGAAAAAAATTTCGGCCCACTAAGATAAGAAAAATCCCCGATATACATCGCTGCCGGGGACTACTTTTACACCTCGGCCCCTATTTGCGCTCTTTCTCGGCTGTCGAGAGCATGCCGCAGGCGGCAAATATATCCTCGCCGCGCGAAGCCCGTATGGTGGCTGTCACGCCGTGCTGGTTGAGGCGGTCGCGGAAGGCCTCCATCGACCGGGCATCGGAACTCTTGAGGTTCACCCCCGGGATGGCGTGGAAGCGAATGAGGTTCACCCGGCAGTCGAGCCCCTTGAGCAGACGGGCCAGCGCATCGGCATGTACCAGGTCGTCGTTGAATCCGTTGAAGAGGATATACTCGAACGAGAGACGCCGCTGGTGCGAGAAGTCGTACCGGCGCAGCAGGGCCAGAATGTCGTTCATGTGGAAGGCCTTCTCCACGGGCATAATCTGCAGACGCTCCTCGGGGTACGGCGAGTGCAGACTCACGGCCAGGTGGCAGTGGCTCTCGTCGAGGAAACGACGTATGCCGGTCAGGTGACCGATGGTCGAGACGGTGATGCGCTTGGGACTCCAGGCAAAACCCCACTCGGAGGTAAGAATCGTGAGGGCCTTCATCACCTCGTCGAGGTTGTCGAAGGGCTCGCCCATACCCATGAACACCAGATTGGTGAGCTTGTCGCTGTGCTCGACCGAGAGTATCTGGTTGATAATCTCGGTGGCCGTAAGGCTGCGCTTGAACCCCTGCTTGCCGGTCATGCAGAAGCTGCAGTTCATCTTGCACCCTACCTGCGACGACACACACAGGGTGGCCCGGTCGCGGTCGGGTATGTAGACGGTCTCGACAAAATCGTTGTCGCCCACACGGAACAGGTATTTGACCGTCCCGTCGACCGACCGTTGCGACTGCATGGGCTCGGAGCGGCCCACGTCGTAACGCTGCGACAGCTGCTCGCGGTGACGCAGCGAGAGGTTGGTCATCTCCGACAGGTCGCTCACCCGCTTTTCGTAGAGCCACGAGGCCATCTGCCTGGCGGCGAAACGGGGCATTCCCGCCTCGGCCACCACGGCCTGCAACTCCTCCCAGGTTTTCCCCAACAAATGTTCTTTTTCCATACGCCTCGATGGGTTGTGTGATACAAATACAGAGTGCGTGTATCGAGCCCTCTGCTACGATATACGCACTCTGTGTGTTGTCTTATATCGAACGATTCGTCTCGATTAGAAGAAACGGATCATCGTGTTTTCGATGTCGGCTTTGTCGCGGAGCACCTCCATCAACCGGCTGTTGATCAGGTAGGTGTAGTTCTGCTGCAACTTGCGGGTCTCGGCCTGGGCATCGAAGGGTTGTTCCGAAACCGTCTTGTCGGTAACGGTGAACACATACACGCCTCTTACACCTTTCACGGGACCTACGAGCTTACCGTTCTCGGCCGTGGGAGCCAGAGCGCTCAATACCGGTTCGTAACCTACACCGGCAATCGAGGGCGACGAGAACGACACGAACTTGGCGCTGTCGACCTGGGCTTTCATAGCCTCGGCATAACCGGCCAGCGTGGTGATGTTCTTGGCCTTGAGGTCGGCAATCATCTTCTCGGCCTTCTTGTCGTTACGAATCTGGATGGAGAGCATGTCTTTCACCTGATCGAGCGGAGCATAACCCTCTTTGGTCACGTGGTCGAGAGCAGCTACGACAAACGCATTGTCGAGCGTAAAGATTTCGGACACGGCACCTTTGTCGGCGTTGAAGGCCCAGCGGATAGCCTGACGGGCATCGTTGAGACCGGGCAGCGAGTAATCCTCGGCACTGCACTCATAGCTGTTGACCGTGTAGCCGGCCTCTTTGGCAGCGGCGTCGAACTTCTCGGCCGTATTGTTGGTTGCGCTGTACGACGACAGTTGGTTGTAGAGAGCCGTGTGCGTCTCGGTGCTGGGGTTCACGGCCAGTACGTAAGCGGCCACTTTGGCTTTCTTCACGGGAGCGGTGCGCGACAAGATTTGAACAATGTGCTCGCCACCCAGGCTTTCGGCCTTGAAATAGCCGTTACCGGCCTCGCTGAACACTTTGCTGATGAAGGGGCGGCCTACGCTGGCAGCCATCTCCTCGGTCAGCCAGATTTCGTCGTTGCCGTTGAACTTGGGCGAAAGCTCGGCAAAGCTGCCACCGTTGTTCAATACGTTGAGCACGCTGTCGATTTGGGTCGAACGGGGTTGGAACGAAAGCAGACGCACCTTGATCGAGTCGGGGGCCACCTTGGTATCCATAAGACGATACATCGTATAGGTGTCGTTCTCAAACTCGAGCGGCGACGATTCGCCTACGGCAGCCGTCTGGGCGAACTGTTTCATCTTCTCGGGCATGGACGAAACGGCTACGAAGCAATCGTCGTAAGCCTCGTCGGAGTTGTTGGCCACGAAGGCAGCCACGTCGTTGGTCGTAGCGAATACGTTCTTGTTCATCTCTACCTTCTCCTTAGCCTTGGCATAATCGGCCTCGCTGGGCACGATGTTTACCGTGATGTATTTGATACCGCGGCGCTCGGGCATCTTGTAGAGCTCTTTCACCTTGTTGTACTCGGCCTTGAGTTCGCTGTCGCTGATGGCGATGGTCGAGTCGGCAATCGTGGTATAGGGTTCCAGCGCATAGGCGATGTTGGCCGAAGTCTTACCCTCTGCATACGAGTTCTCGAGATCGAGCTTGTTGGGCATGATGGCGCGGTTCAGCAGGTTGGCAAACTTCTGGATGGCGCGATCCTCTTTCACCTGTTTCTCGAGGCGGAGCCACATTTGACGCTGGGGCTCGATTTGGGCGAGCTGCTCGGGCGAGGTGTAGCCGTGGGCCTCGGGGTCGAGAATCACCTGCATGAAGTTGAGCAGACCTTGACGGTCGAACACACCGGTTTGGGGATTGGTGAAATACTGACGTACCATCGGCGAGATGTTGTCGCCGGTCAGCAGGTCGGCCAACTCCTCTTTGCTCACTACGATACCCAGTTCGTCGAGCTCTTCGTTGAGCAATATTTCGTTTACCATTTGGTCATAAACCTCCTGGTTGATACGCGATACATATCCTTCGGGCAAAGACATTCCGCGTTGAGCATACATCTGTTGCAGCTCGTCGGTACGAACCTTTACGCGCTCCTGAAATTCTTCGACTCCGATATTGGTCCCGTTCACGACGGCGACTTTGCTTTGATTCATGGCGTAGAAGGTATGCCCCGAATTGAGGAAGTCCCCTACGATAAAAGCGAGCAAGGCGACTCCGATGATTACCACGAGCAAACCTGCTTTACTTCTGATTTTGTTTAACGTAGCCATTTGTTACTTTGTATGAATTTTAGTTTTATATTTTATTATTTTTTTATCCTCTTTTACTAAGGGCACGAAGATACAAAAATTTGAATTTATCTCGGCACAGAATAACTAAAAAAAATATCTTATTTCTCTATTTTCATGCGCACAAGCTCTATTTTCGTAGCCTTGCGACGTAAAATCGTAAACCGATAGTTCTTAATCTCTACCGTCTCGCCCAGGCGGGGCAGGGTCTGGTAGTGGTACAGAATGTAACCGGCCACGGTCTGGTAGTCGTCCGACTCGGGGATGTCGAGCCCGAACTCTTCGTTGATGCGCCCGATCTCCATGCGGCCCGAGAACTCGTACTCGTCCTCGCCCACCCGACGGGCCACGAGGTTCTGCGTGTCGTGCTCGTCCTCGATGTCGCCGAAAATCTCCTCTACCAGGTCTTCGAGAGTCACCAGTCCGGCCGTACCGCCAAACTCGTCGACCACGATGGCCAGGCTCTTCTTCTGCTGCATGAGGTTGCGCATCAGCTTGTTGGCCAGCATGCTCTCGGGGGCAAAGACCGCCGGGCGAATGCTCTTGCGCCAATCGTCGTGCTGGCGGAACATCTCCGACGAGTGTATGTAACCCAGTATGTTGTCGATATTCTCGCGATAGACCACCACCTTCGAGATACCCGTACTCACAAAGGTGTGGAGCAGCTCCTCGTCGGTCACCTCGTCGATGTCGACCGCCACGAGCTCGGTGCGGGGTATCATGCAGTCGCGCAGGTGCACGTTCGAGAAGTCGAGGGCATTCTGGAATATCTTCATCTCGGGCTCTACGGGAGCCTTCGAGTCGCTCTCGTCGATACTCTTCTGGATAAACGAATCGAGCTCGATCTTACTCATCAGCGTGTTGGTATGGTGGGCTATCCGCACCCCGGCCATACGCATCACCCCTTTCGAAACCATCGAGGTGAATTTGGAGATGGGATAGAAAATCACATAGATGAGCCACACGAGCGGGGCAAAGAACCGCATCGTGGCGTTGGGATCGACCCGAAAGATGGTCTTGGGCATGAACTCGCCCACAAACAGAATGAGCAGCGTGGAGATAAGGGTCTGCATGAGCACCACAAAAGCCTCCTGGTTCCACACCAGCGCGATGACCGGCTCGAGCAGGGCGGCCATGCCCATACCGTAGATGACCAGCGCGATGTTGTTGCCCACCAGCATGGTCGAGATAAACTGCTCTTCATTGCCATAGAAGAGGCTCAGTATCTTCGACAGCAGCCCCTTCTGTTTCATATCCAACTCGGCCCGTACCTTGTTCGACGACACGAAGGCAATCTCCATGCCCGAGAAGAAGGCCGAGAAGAGCAACGCTATGATAATGATTACAACCCAATTCATGATTTCTTCACTTGTTTGGCACGCACGGCCGGTACAGGCCGCGGCTTCACGCTATCGGTCCGTGTCGAATCGGCAGCAACCGTGTCGCGCTTGATGGGGAATATGCCGCTCGTGCGGCGTATGCGGTAGCGGGTCATCTGCTCGTTCGAGTTGAAGCCGTAGCCCTCGATTACCTCGTCGGGGGTCTCGATGTGGATAAACGAGTCGGAGTAGATTTCGCGCTTGCGCTGGTCCCAGAATATCTGCGAGGTGAGGAACACCTCCTGCTTGGTATTTTCGATGCGTACGTTCTTGTCGAGACGCCACAACTGCTGATTCTTGAAATAGGTGGCCGTATCGCCCTGGATGAGGGCCTCGGTGGCGAATACCGAGTCGAACTTCTCGACATACAACCCCTTCGGGAAAAACCAGTAGGGCTCCTTGGCATTCTCGTAGATGAGCCACTCGGGGGCCTTGATGCGGTAGCGGGTAATACCCGAGTCGGAGATGAGCGTCTCTACACCGAGCGTGCGCAGCGTAGGCACCTCCGAGACGTCGTCAAACCCCTCGACCACCTCGTTTTTCGAGCCCGAGCAGGCACACCACAGCAGGGGGAAAGCCACAAAGCACACGAGCCCCCAGCGCGAAATGCGCAGAAACCACCGGTCGCTATTCTTGTCTGTTGTCATTCTACTGAAACTATGTCGCAAAATTATAAATAGTTGCAGGGCACTCCAAATATTCCCGCAAAAATTATGCCCGCCGGCAAACGGCCGACCGGCAAAAAAAAGAGCCGCACCCGAATCCCGGTACGGCCCTTAGGGTAACTATGGTCAATTATTTCATTTCACGATAAAGGCTTTGTTCACCACGCCTTGTGCAGTCGAATATTGCAACATATAGCTGCCTTTCGAGAGGCCGGTCACGTCGATTGTGGTCACACAGTCGGCCACGTTGCCGCGCAGCAGCTGCATACCGGCCACGTTGTAGATGGCATACCGGCCCTCGGCCTCGGGAGTCTCCAGGGTGAGGACATCGTCGGCAGGCACGGGATAGAGTTTCACGTTCTCGGCCAGCACCTCGTCGATGCCCGAGGTGGTAAGATTCATTACAAA
This sequence comes from uncultured Barnesiella sp., assembly GCA_902471075.1. Classification (GTDB taxonomy): domain Bacteria; phylum Bacteroidota; class Bacteroidia; order Bacteroidales; family Barnesiellaceae; genus Barnesiella. The sequence continues at coordinate 147,385 of CABRIW010000004.1, forward strand.
CTCCTTCGAATAAAAGTTACCACTATTCTTATTAGTAGCCTTTATAATTAAATTACGGAAAGAAGTCGCATTAGAAACCACACTCAATGTATACAGTTTGTTATCCCGAATCTCGTAACTCGAAGCTATCGGTTGTCCAAATATATTAGATTGTCCAGTAGAAAGTTCAAATTCATATTCGGCATCAGCAACATCACTCAGCACAGTAATCTCTGCTACGGCAACATCAGCCGCTGTACCAATTGGCACACGCGTGGTACTCAAACGGATGTCATACGGAGTCTCCGACAGAGGAGCCACGCCTACCACGGCCCGGTGATTGTCGGGATAAGAACCTTGTATATTATCACCTAAGTTATCGATTGTAAAGAGTCCATTATTTTGTCCTCCCCACCCCCAATTAATATGATACTTGTCAATACCATCCCAACCATCGAGGTTGAAACAGTGGCCTACGTTGTTGCCTTCGTTACCAGCATAGATCACACAACGGCCGCGTCGCAATTCACTTTGCAGCAACTCGTGCCAAGCAGCATCGCCACCTTTGTAGGTATCGCGGCTATAGCATACACAGGTTTCGGGGAATCCGTAGTACTCTATAAAACGATTCGGGATATAGTTGGTGATGGCCCCCGAACCGTCGGCACCATACTCCATGTCGATGAGTACGCCACAGTGATAAAGCAGACGGGCTACCTCGGCGTAATTGTTGGCCCCCGAGAGGATAGCGTCCCAATCATAGTCGGGCTCGTTATTGAAATTCACACTCAACGGTCCTGCCACAGACGATACATAAGACTTAATTCCAACTCCATGCGCAGGATAGCGCACCACCGAAAGGGCCTGTCCCATGGCTACAGCCACACAACCCACATAAGCCCGGCCACCGGGACCGCCTTCTACTGCCGGACAAAGACTGTTATAAGGCACGCCCTGATTCCAGTTTACCGTCACCAACGGATTAATATACTCTGTAGTGGCACGAGTTATCACATCGCCAGCCCAACGGTAATGGCGCTGTAAAGCCGGGGTCTTACGAGCAATCTTTATCTGGTCGGTATACTCCTTCAACCAACCTTTTACCCATTCGGGCTGGCCTTCCGATACATACCGGCTGTCGAAAGAGTAGCCCAACAGCGGGTCTACCGTATCTTCGGCCGAAATCAATGCCCAGCCGCCTTTCTCAAAACGCACGATATAATACATGGGGGTGCCGTCTTGCGACACGGTTTCTACTGTGGCATTACCACCCTTAAACACAGAACCGCCTCGTTGGTTCAGCAACAAGGTTGCGGTCTCTACTGCGGTCTTCTCAGACACTACGGCTGCAAAACTTCCTCCCAAGAACGAGAAGAGCAGCGTTACGAAAGCTAATAATCTATATTTCATAATCGGTTTTTGGTTTCGTTTTACAGATACACATTTTGTGATTGACAAAAATAGATATTTTCTCCGAAATCCACAACACTTTAACAATTTCTATGTTTTTAAACATACAAAATGTTTCTTTTCCTTTCTCTTTTCAAACAATAACTATGCCAAAGTATACAAAAACAGGTCGGTACTTTTAGGTACCGACCTGCCTCATATAGGATTAAAGATTTCTGTTAGAAACGCTTTGCTTGCATATGTTTAACAGCAGCCTGAGCTTTCATTTTCTCAGCACCCGTCAAAGGTCTCAGTTGCGACCAGTCAACCTGGTGGGCATTCAGTTTCTTCAATACAGGAGCTGTGGCATTCATTCCAGTCGAAGGCGAAGATTGAATAGAGCCTTTCATAAATACAGCCAAGTTCCACAAGTCAATCCATCCCAAGCTAAAGTTCTCGTTAGTAGGATCATCGATATAGGCATAGTCGAATACATACAAACCGCACCAGCGATCGGCTACATATCCCGTAGAGCCAGAAGCAACGGTCTCTTTGAAGTTAACCCACTCAAAGACATCGGATTCACTCTCGGGCAGACCGGCAAAGCAAAGCAGGCCTTGAATGCCGCCATTCATAGGAACAATACCCATAGGCAACATATCGGCAATCTTGAAGTCATTACCCTCTACGACAGCCTCCAGCGTGTTTCCTCCAGCGATAAATGCCGTAGACTGGAGATAAAAGTTCTTGATGAGTATCGTATCAGGGTTGTCCTCATACTTCAATTCAAACTCGGTATCGAAGCCATAGGGCGTTTGACCCGGTTGTTTAGTGTCAAAGTCATATTGATAAAACATGAAACCAAAGGTTCCTGTAAAGTCACTGTCGCCACCTGTGCTACCACCGGGAACATACTGCCACCACGGGAACAGCGGGCTCATATCGGCATCAAAATCTTGCATAGCTTGCGACTTGTTACCCGAAGCATCTTCGAATGCACCCTCGGCCATCTTGATAAACACATAAGTAACCACGCCCTCTGTTTCGTTAAATTCAGCATCATCGGGCAAAGTAATCGTCACCTTCTCGGCATTGATAACAACACTTTCAATAGTGCCCTCTTTATACGGCTCAAAAGAAGTGCCCGAGATGGTATTCAAGCTATACGAGATTGCACCGTCACCACGAACAACCGTTTCATTGAACGTAATCGTTATTGTTCGGCCTTGGTTAGTAGCGGTATATAACATACTATTGTCTACAATATGAGGAGCCTCTGCGTCGGGCAACTCGAGCGTAGCCGATTCAATAGCGCCACAAAGGCCTTTATCGTTAGAAGCCACAGCATACACATAATACGTTGTACCAATCTCTTGGCCTGTAAACGACTTGGCTACACTGGGAGTCTCGGAAGCATTCAGCAATACGGCGCCTTCATATTTGGCCTGCAACAGATTGTCGGCTTCGAGACTCATAGCCTCGGTGGTCACTACATAAGCATAGTATACCGCACCCTCGCCCGGGGTTACCGTCAAGTTGAAGGCATCGATAGCAGTCTTCTCGAGAGCAACCGTCACCGACGGGCCATCGCCCATAGCTACCGGCTCGTAATCTTCAAACTCGGTGCAACCTGCCCCCATGAGGCAGATTGCTGAGAATAATCCTATAATATATTTTTTCATTGTTCTATGGTTTTATTGGTTTATTCAACTTTGGTCATTGTACAGGTCCGTACACCGGTCAGATAGCCTATTCTAGATCCATCCTGATATGCGACAGCCAAGACAGGCGAAGAGATCGAAATCGTACCGTTCGATACCTGTGCGGCAGTAGCTCCAGCACCGTTAAAGTCGAGTTGCAGCGTGTAAGTCGAATATGTACCCATATCCTGCGAACCGTTGATGGTAATTGTTCTGAAGTCTTCGCTTACGGTACCCATTACCGATTTGTAAGTAGCACCGCTCACCGTCGGAACAAGTTGCGTGAACCATACACGGTCTACATAGTCGGCATCTTTCTGTACCTCGCAAGTCCAGGTATATACGACACCCTCTTCACCTTCGAAAGGCGATTCACCTCTTACCGAATAAGTACCCAGGATACCGGCGGCAGCCAGCGGGTGGTCATCGTCGACAATCGTTACCGAGGTGGTGTAGTTGGCACCCAGGCTGCAACCGCTGGGCGACGACAACCGAATATCGAAGCAAACATCGCCGTCGTTGTTCGAGTTGTCGATGGGTTCAACCGTAATGTATCCTACCAATTCACCCGTGCTGGTATAGGTCAGGGTCGTCGACGTATTTTTCAGACGATAGTTCACACCCTCCTTGGCGGCATTCTTGCCGGCATAGGCAGTGGTGTCGATTTCGAAATTCACCGATACATCGAGGGCCTTCGAAGCCACCAGCGATACCGGAATCTGGATCTCTTTATTGGCATTCTCCTCGATAGTAGTCGAGGCATTGTCAAACGCTACGAAAGCGTCCTTGTCGCTGAACATAGGAGTCTCTACCGATTGACACGATGCAAACAGTGCCCCTACGACAGCTACATATATAAATTTATTGATTTTCATAATTCTTCTCTATTAAAAATTATTTGCTCTGATATCCGGGGTTTTGAACCATATTCTTGTTGTTCAAGATATCGTTCTCGGGAATCGGGAATGCCCAACGGTAGCTGGGGAAAGGAATATCCTTCGTCGTGGGATCGAGGTCGTAGTCGGTACGGGTCAACGACAGTTGCAGACGTTTCATGTCGAAGTATACATGACCTTCGAAGAGGAACTCTTTACGACGCTCGTTGAAGAGGTTCTCGATATTGAACTGGCTGTAAGCATTGGCACCACGGCTGGTAGCCACCTGGTTGAGGTCGTCGAGATCCGTTACACCGCTGATGGTAGCACCACGGTAGATAGCCTCGGCACGAGTCAGATACATTTCGGAGATACGGATGATAGGCACATTGTTGTAGGCCAGCAGACCGTTCTTACCGGGATACTTGGTCGACCAACGGTAACCGGGATACTGAGGATTGGTTTTGGTCAAACCGGTGAGACGTACATCGTTCTCGTCGTAGAGCGAGAGCAGGTCGTTCGACACGCGCACGTCGCCATAACCGGCACCACCGGCCACCTCGGGAGCGGTCAGATAGTCACCCAGCGAGCTGCTCGAACCGTCGCTTTGCGAAATGTAAACCTCGAAGATAACCTCGCTGCCCGATTGGGGAGCTACATCGAGGCTGCCGTCCCACATCGAAACGTAGTTGTTACCCGAGAGGAGTCTGAAACGACCGTTGCGGATTACCTTGTTGGCATAGTCGGCGGCCAGTTGCCAGTCTTCGTGAGTCAGATATACACGAGCCATGAGGGCTTGGATAACCGGCGTAGTAACCGTGGCAACCATATCCTTCACACCTGCACGAACATACGAGGTGCTCATCAGGCGCTCGGCCTCTTGCAGGTCGGGGATAATGAGGTTTTCATAAACCTCGGCTACCGTGTTGCGAACCGGACGGGCCGACAGGTCATCCTCCAGTACGATAGGTACACCCAGAGCCTCGGTTCCGGTGATACCTTTTTCCTTAATATAACCATAGGGTTGAGCATATACACGAACCAGGTCGAAGTAGGCCAAGGCACGCAGGAAGAGGTTCTCGGCTTTCACGTTGTTGATTTGCTCGTCAGTCACACCCGCACGGTCAAATTTACCCTCGTTGATGGCGGTCAACACTTTGTTACAACCCAAAATGGCGTTGTAGGCACTGGACCACAAACCCAGCGTGCTGGTCGACGAGTAGTTCCATGCCGGCTCCTGGCGCATACGACCCGTGTTTACAGGGCCTACCATACCATTGCCGCACATCACGTCGAAGGTGAGGGGGAACGTGGCACCATACCACGAGATAACGGCCCGGTAGTTACCGGCAGTAGCACCATCGATACCATTGAAGGTCGAAAGAGCCAGTTCGTCCGATTGATCCATGGGCGGCTCTTTGGTCAAGAAGTCATCGCAGGAAGTAAGAGCCAGCGCCAAAACTGCTATCGATAAAAATATTTTTTTCATTGTCTCAATCTTTTTTTAAGGGTTAGAAAGTAATGTCCACACCTACGATCATCGAGCGGGTCATCGGGTAGCTGATGATAGTAGCACCGGAGATACCGTGTTCGGGATCCCAGTAGTTCATGTTGTGGAACGTATAGAGATTCAATGCGCTGGCATAGATGCGCACACCGCTCATGAGCGCTTTTTTGGTCCATTTCGAGGGCAAGTTGTAGGCCAGGGTAATGTCTTTGATACGCAGGTAGCTGCCGTCTTCGAGATAACGGGTCGAGATAGCCATACTGTTGCTCGAGTTGTTGTAAACCGGTTTCGGCAGCACGTTCATGTCGCCCGGTTTTTTCCAGTAGTTCAACGCGCCTTTCCATACGTTTTGGTCGCCATAAGCGCCATCAGACTCCCACAAAGAACGGTCTTGGTTCAATACCTTGTTACCGTAGCGGGCTTCGAGCTGGATACCCAGCGAGAGACCTTTCCAGGAGAGTTCGGTGTTGAAACCACCGGTCCACAGAGGTTCGGGCGAGCCGGCGTTGATACGACGGGCATCGGCATAGTTCTCGGTCAACAGACCCTCTTCGTTACGCCACAGAGCGTTACCGTTCTGGGGGTTCACACCGGCGTAGTCGTACAACCAGTAGGTGTAGAGTTGCTCACCTACTACATAGCGCAGCGAGGTTCCGATGAAGTCCTGACCCGGAGCCAAAGCGAGTACCTTCGAGCGGTTGGCGGCAAAGTTCACACCGGCCGTCCATTTGAAGTCATTGGTGTTGAAGATGTCGGCATCCAACTGTACCTCGATACCGCTGTTGCGGATTTGACCTACGTTTTGAGCTTGCGAAGAGAAACCGGTAGTATAGGGCAGCGGCGAGGCAATCAACATATCCTCGGTACGACGGGTATACCAGTCGACCGATCCGCTCAAGCGGTCGAACAGACGGAAGTCGATACCGATGTTGTGGGTCTTGTTGGTTTCCCAAGTCAGTTTGCGGTTCTGCAGCTGCGAGGGGAGCTGACCGGTAATACCGTTGTAAACGATGTCGGAGTAGAGACCGTAGTGAGCATAAGCGGCGATGTTGTCGTTACCGTTCACACCGTAGCTGTAACGCAGTTTCAATACATTCAGTACATTCTTGATGTCTTGCATGAAGGCCTCGTTGTGGATGTTCCACGATGCACTGGCGGCCCAGAAGGTACCCCAGCGGCGGTCGGGACCGAACTTGGAGCTACCGTCGGTACGGAGCGAACCTTTGATGTAGTAGCGTCCGTCGTAGCTATACTCGGCTACTCCGAAGAACGAAACCATAGCCACTTGGGTGAGGCCGTCGTGGGCCGTTTGGTCTTCGACCGAAACACCTACCGAGTGGTAAGGACGTTGCTCGTTTACATGGTACGATATAGCCTGATTAAACGAAGATTCATAGGTATTGGCCTCTTGACCAACCAAGACATTCACCGAGTGGACGTCGTTGAAGCGGTCGTCATAAGCAATCGTGTTCGAGGTGGTCAACAGGCGATATTGTATATCGGCCGTATTCAGCGAAGCACCATAAGAAGCGGTGTTGATGAATGCCGGCGAGTACTGGCGGCTGTTGGTATAGGCATACTCAACCGAGTTGTTGGTACGGAAAGTCAACTGTTTGATGGGTTTCCATTCCAGATAAGCCGTACCGTTGAACTTGTACTGCTTGTCATATTTATCCGAGCCTTTGATTGCGGCAAGGGGGTTCACATTGAATACGAAGGGGAGGTCGAAGTTGTAGCTGCCGTCCTCGTTGTAAGCCGGCATCGTCGGGGCCAGAGCCATACCCGAATAGAAGGGGTTCGAGGGAGCCAGACCGTTGTCACTGGTCAGACTGTTCTGTACGTCCGAAACTCTCATGTAACCACCGTTGATACGGGTACCGATTTTAATCCATTTGTTGAGCTCGGTATCGAGGTTGGCACGAACCTGTATCTTTTCGAAACCTACGGTGGGAACGATACCATCGGTCTTGTTGTACGACAACGAGGTGTAGTAAGTAGTCTTACCGGCACCACCCGAAGCAATCAGCTCATACTCTTGCAGACTACCGTCGCGGGTCAACTCTTTCATCCAGTTCGTACCGCCTTTGGCAGCGAGCGACTCGGGGAAGTAGTATTCCGATGCGGGGTTGTCTACGTCGTAACCGGCGTTGCGACGGGCATCGCGCTGATATTGGATATACTCCTGCAGGTTGGCCATACCGAAATCGTTGTCGTTGGCCAGCGAAGAGATACCGTAGCGGGCACGGGCGGTAACTTTCGACTTACCGGCTTCACCCGACTTGGTGGTAATCAAGATCACACCGTTGGCAGCACGCGAACCGTAGATAGAAGCTGCAGCAGCATCTTTCAACACGGTTACCGAGGCAATATCGCTGGCGTTGATCATGGCGATGGCGTTCATGCTGTTCGACAAACCGCTCACATCACCACTCTCTACGGGGATACCGTCGACCACATACAAGGGGTCGCTACCGGCACCGATCGAACTGGTACCACGCACACGAATCGTGGCTACCGAACCCGGCTGACCGTTGGTCGACGAAACCGACACACCGGCCATCTTACCCGAGAGCATCTTATCGACAGAGGTTTCGGGGATCGAAGCCAGGTCGTCGCCCTCGACTGTCGCGATTGAACCGGTCTTGGCCTCCTTGCGAATGGTCTGGTAACCTACCACAACCACATCGTCGAGAGCCTGATCGGTCGAAGTTAATTTAACTACCATGCCGTTGCGGGCAAACACTTCTTGTTTCTCCATACCGATGTAGGTAATCACCAGGGTTCGCCCGGCACCTTCGGGTATTTTGATTGAAAACTTACCGTTAGTATCGGTAATGGTAGAAGAGTTCGTGCCCTTTACCAAGATCGACGCACCGATAATCGGCTCGTCATTCTCTGCCGACAACACCGTACCGGTAATACTCGTTTGAGCTACCGCCAAAGATATGCCAGCCAACAGAGCGCACAATAACAAAGTTAATTTTCTCATACGACTGAAATTAAATTTAAATAAACGATTTATTCCTTCTTCTTTCTTTTACTTTTCATTACACACCCGGCTTTTCAAGGCCGGACTTTTACATTACACTTACACGCAATTAAACAACTCTTAAAACTCCTCTTCTTTTAAACCTTATTATAATATAAACCTTAAATAATCCCGAGAGAAATACTCTCAGCCATACCTCTTATCGAAGTATACAGCATGCAAAGATAGAAAAAAAACGACAATATAAAATTCATTTTGAAAGAAAATCGCCCTAATACCCTTTCTTTTTGACAAATCTGCTTGGGGTGTTCCCGAATTTTCTAAATATACATTTTTTCACAACACAACTAACTTATTAAGATTCAATTATATAGAATGGTCCGTTTTTCTTCGTTCCAGAGAGCCTCGAATAGGAGAAAGCAACAAGTTAATAAATATTAAACAGACAAACGATAGCGCCGTATTATCACCAAACCGCGCTAATCTTATCGAAATTTTAACTCAAAAAGTTTATTCTATTAACAATTCGCTATTCACGCTCATACACTCGCCCCACACACAAACCGAGGTGTAAAAAAACAACAGGCGATAGACAAAATCGCCCCGTTGGTATAATTCTATGAAAAAAAAGCCCGGCAAGTGCATGTATACGCATTCTCTTTTGTATTTTTGTCTAAAATTTTGAGCAGTGAATCTTATCATCGATCAAGGAAATTCGGTAACCAAAATGGCACTTTTTCGGGGAGGACAATTACAAAATGTCGATTTCTGCCCGAAATGGGGGGCCGACGAAGTGGCCCGGTTTCTCGATGCCCACACGGTCGACGCAGCCATATTCTCGACCGTAACCACACCCGACCCCGAGGCCCTGTCGCTTTTGCGGCAACGGGTGCACTGCTTCGTACACTTCGACCACACGTCGCAGATACCGGTACGCATCGGCTACCATACCCCGCACACGCTGGGGCTCGACCGCATTGCCGCCGTAGTGGGGGCGTCGATGGAGTGTCCCGGACGGCCGGTGCTCATCGTCGATGCCGGCACCTGTGTCACCTACGACCTGCTTACTGCCGACGGCACCTTTGTGGGCGGCAACATAGCCCCCGGCATCAGGCTGCGGCTGCTCGCCATGCACGAGCACACCGGCAAGCTGCCCCTGGTGAGCGACTCGGGCGAGATTCCCGAGATAGGCTTCAGCACCGAGACGGCCATGCGGGCCGGAGCCACGCTGGGTGTGGCCTACGAAATCGAAGGCTACATGGCCCGTCTCAACGAGGTTTACCCCGACCTTTTCGTTTTTTTAACAGGGGGAGATGCCTTAAAATTGGCTGCGAAAATAAAAAGTCGCATCTTTGTGAACGAAAATTTGGTACTAACCGGCTTAAACAGAATATTACAGGAAAATGCTAAAATATAAAATCCTTTTATTAGGCTTGATTACCGGGCTCGCCGCATGGGCCCAGAACGGAACCACCTCGCCCTACTCCCGATTCGGATACGGTATCCTCGGCGACAATGCCATAGGGGCCCAACGAGCCATGGGCGGCGTAGGTTACGCCCTGCACAACAACCGGCAGATCAACGTGATGAACCCGGCCTCCTATGCCAGTATGGACTCGCTCACCTTCCTCTTCGACATAGGTCTTACCTACCAGGCCGTCACGACTCACGAAGGGCAGTTGAGTGAAACCTCGCAAAGCGGATCGCTTGACTACATCACCATGCAGTTCCCCTTGGGTCGCCACATGGCCGGTAGCATCGGGTTGCTCCCCTACTCCAACGTGGGCTATTCGTTTGCCAGCTCTATCTCCAACGGCACCGACAGCCGTACGGGCGAAGGCAACATCTCGCAAGCCTATGTGGGTGTGAGCGGCAACCTGTTCAAGGGCTTCTCGATCGGGGCCAACGTGAGCTACCTCTTCGGTAACCTCACCAACGCCAACACCGTAATTCCCCCGAGCGGAAGTACCGGTATATTCGAGACCGACCTGAAGGTGCGCGATTTCCACCTGCAGTTCGGTGCACAATATGCCATCGAGTGGGACAAGAAGCACACCCTCACGCTCGGTGCCGTCTACTCGCCCGGCAAAGCCCTGCTGGGTAAAGCCTATACCAGTACCTACGACGTGAGCTCGAGTTCGATTATCGATGCCGATACCCTCAACATGAAGAGCCACTACTCGCTGGCCTCGACCTATGGCGGCGGTATCAGCTACAACTACGACAAGCGGCTCACCGTGGCTGCCGACGTCACCTACCAGAACTGGGCCGATGCCAAGTTTACCAACCTCAACGCCGGCCAGTTGCAAACCTCGACGGGGCAATTCAACAACCGGTTGAAGATAGCTCTGGGTGCCGAGTTCCGTCCCAAAAGCATGGGCGGCAACTACTTCCAGCGCATCAACTACCGGGCAGGTCTGTTCTACAACCTCTCCTACCTGAAGATAAGCGACAACGACCTGAACGAGATTGGAGCCACCTGCGGTTTCGGGTTCCCCCTCGCCACCGACAAGTCGGTCGTAAACGTAGCCTTCGAATACATCAACCGCCAGTGCTCGCCGGTAAAGCTCATCAGCGAAGACCATTTCAGAATCTCGGTGAGCCTCACCTTCAACGAAATGTGGTTCTGGCAACGCAAGTTTGAATAAAATCTACTACCCATAAAAAACAAGAAGCGGAACGAGGGTCACCCCCTGTTCCGCTTTTTTGTTGTTCCCGAACCGGCTTGCATCGGAGCGGAGCCTTGAGCCCCACCCCGGCATACGGCCCCACCTCTACTTGGCCAGCAGCGGCGAGATGTATTCGAGTACCTTCTGTAGCCCCTCCTCCTTGTTCCACTTCACCTTGTTCTTTTTCAAGAAGGCGTTGAACTCCTTCTGGTCGGCCTCGGGCAACAGTTTCGAGATGGTGCGCTTGTTGGCGTTATAGATCTGACCGTCGATAACAAAACAGAAACGTACCGAGAGCGGCAGCGTCTGGCCATTCTCACGCTCGACCCGGATGAGGTCGTAATTAAGATTGGTGAGACCGCCTATCTGCAGACTCGACAGATTGTCTACGGCCGAAGTCGACGACGACGTACCATAGGCTCCCGTCCCCTGCGTCAATCGATCGAAGTCGCCGGTCGTACGGCGGCCCAGAATAGCCTGGGGAGTCTCGCCCAACACCTCGATGTAAAGATTTTCACACCGCACGAAGGCCGTACTGTCGGGCAGCACGATACGGGCCACATCGTTCTGATTGTCGGTAGTAAATATTTTCGAACCATTCAAATAGTGCAAATCGTTATGCAACAAGTGGATATTGACCTTCGCCTGGCCCGTCTCACCAGAGCGGAAATGGAGCGTGGCTTCGGTAAAATCGGTAAACAGATAGGGCCACATGGTCGTGGGCTCCTGAGCACTGACACTAAGCCATAATGAGGCGAACAATCCCACCATTCCGGCAAATAAAAACTTTCTCATATGAATAAATTTATAGACATTAAAAAATTAAATTTGTCGAAAAAACGTCCACAAGTTAGTAATTTTATGCTACTTTTGCTCACATGGTTAGGAATATTTTGACATTTTAATCACACAAAAACTTAACAATATGAAAATCAAACATCTATTGTGCCTTATCGCACTATGCCTCTTATGGCTCCCCGGTAAAGCGCAACAATTGAGTGTAATGACCCTGCGGAACGGCGCTACGGTTTACATCTGGGAAGACAAGAGCAAACCCGATGTATTCGGTATGGTTGCCTTCAAAGTGGGCTCGGTCGACGACCCGGTACAATATACCGGTCTGGCCCACTACCTCGAACACGTCATGTTCAAAGGCACCCAGACAATCGACGCCCTCGATTGGGAAAAAGAGAAACCTATCTACGAGAAAATCATCGCCAAGTATGATGAGCGTGCCGCCACGACCGACCAGGCCAAACGCGACGCCATAGACTTGGAAATCAACGAACTCACCCGCGAAGCTGCCCAGTATGCTGTCGGCAACGAGTTTTCGCAGCTCATCGACCACATGGGCGGCGAAGGGCTGAACGCCAGCACGGGCTTCGACCAGACCGAGTATCACAACTCGTTCCCCCCTTCGCAACTCGAGAAGTGGCTCGAGGTTTACTCCGAGCGCCTCATCGATCCCGTGTTCCGCGGATTCCAGACCGAGCTCGAGGCCGTATATGAGGAGTACAACATGTACAACGACAACCGCGGTTCGCGCCTGGGCGAGTTCATCAACGAGCAGGCTTTCGGCTCTCACCCCTATGCCCGCCCCATCATCGGTCTGCCCGAGCACTTGAAGAACCCCCAGCTGAGCAAGCTCATCGAGTTCTACAATACCTGGTACGGCCCGCAAAACATGTCGATTATCCTCGTGGGTAACGTCGACACCAAGACGGCTATCCCCTTGATTCGCGAGAAGTTCGAGCGTATCCCCCGCCGGGCCGAAATCCATCGCGAGAAACAACCCGTACCCCAGTTCAAAGGCCGCACCGAGAAGAGCGCCAAAATATACTACTACCCCATGCTGGCCCTCATCTACAACGGTGTACCCTCGAACGACAAGGACGAAATACCTCTGCAAATCTGCTGCGAACTGCTCTCCAACTCGCAGAAGACCGGTATCCTCGACAAGCTGCAACTCGACGGTGACATCATGAGCGTAGGTGCCGGACAGAACGCCATGCGCGACGCCGGTGTCGTCATGATCAACGCCATCCCCTCGTTCGACGCCAACCAGAACCGCTGGGACAGCCACAAGGCCGTCGAGAAGATTCTGCTCTCGTCGCTGCAACAGTTGCAAAACGGCGAGTTCGACGAGACCATCCTCAACTCCATCAAGCAGAACATGATTCGCGAATATGAGCTGGGCCTCGAGTCGAACGAGACGAAAGCCTACATTCTGGCTTCGCTCTTCAACACCGGTTCCGACCCCTCGGAGATGCTCAACTACAAAGACCGCGTAAATGCCGTTACCCTCGACGAGGTAAAGGCTACGGCCAAGAAATACTTTACCGACAACTACCTGGCCCTCAATATCCAGGAAGCCAAGAACCTCGACAGCAAGGGCAAGAAGCTGAAGAAACCGGCCTACAAACCCATCGAGACGAAGAAGGGCGAAATGTCGGAATATGCCAAGTGGGTAGAGAGCATTCCCGCCCCGCTGCCCGAGGTGAAATATTGCGACTTCAACTCGATACAGCAGAAGCGCATCAACACGCGCAGCAAGCTGTTCTACAACTTCAACCCCGAGAACGACGTCTTCACCATGACGCTGAAATATGGCATAGGTACTCACCGCATGCCTAAACTCGAATATGCCGTTGCCCTGATGAACAACGCCGGTATGCTGCCCGACATCGAGCCGCTGGCCATCAAGCGGGCCATGGGCGAACTCAACGTCAACTGCTCCTATGCCGTCGACGACAACTACATGTATGTGATGATGAACGGTTACGAGAAAGACCTGGTGAAAGCCTGCCAGTTGCTCTCGAAACAGATTCTCTTCCCCAAACTCGACGACAAGCAGCTGCAAAGCCTCATCGGTAGCGCATTCGGTTCGCGCCAGATGGAGAACAGCGACATCAGCACGCTGGAGAGAGCCCTCACCTCGTATGTGCTCTACAAAGACAGCTCCGACTACCTGCAACGCATTCCTACCCGCGACCTGCTGGATCTCTCGATTACCGACCTCACCACCCAGTTCCAGGCCGCTACCAACTACGAGTGCGAAATCTACTACACGGGTACCGCTCCCTTCGACGAGGTATACGACGTGTTGAGCAAGAACCTGCCGCTGAAAGCCGAGGAGATGCCCTCCTCATCGCCCGAACTGCGCACCCGCGAGAAATATGCCGAGAACACCATCTTCTTCTTGCCCAACAGCAAGGCTACTCAAAGCAAGATCTACTTCTTCATCGAGGGCAAACCCTTCGACGTGAAGGACGACATCTCGATCGAAGCCTTCTCCGACTACTTCGGCGGCGGATTCGGTAGCCTCGTCATGGACGAAATCCGCGAAAAACGGGCCATGGCCTACAGCGCCTACGGTGTCATTTCCACCCCCTCGGTAGCTGGTCGCAACTACCTCTTCCAAGGTTTCGTAGGTACCCAGGGCGACAAGACCCTCGATGCCATCGACATCTACATGAATCTGCTCACCGACATGCCTTCGATGCCCGAGCACTTCGACGTCGTAAAGACCAACATCAAGGAGTCTATCCTCAGCGCCAAACCCGGCTTCCGTTCGGCCAGCGCCGTATATGAAGCCTGGAAACGCATGGGTTACACCCAAGACCCCGCCATCGACAAGATGAAGAAAATCGAAACGCTCCAGTTCGAAGACATCGTCAACTTCTACAACGAGAATATCAAGGGCAAACCCATCGTGATGGCCATCGTGGGCAACCCCAAAGATTTCGATGTGAAAGCGCTCGAGAAATACGGCAAGGTAGTGAAGGTTTCCGAGTCGAAACTCTTCTCCGAATCGGGCTTCTAAACAACCGGCCGCAAACCATACGGGCAAAGGCTCCTGCCATCGCAGGGGCCTTTCCTTTTTTTCCGATGGTACCGGCACGGTCGACAGTCGCTCCCCCTTCGCAGCCATGGCCGGGAAGGCACAAAAAATGCCCGCTCCTTCTACGGGGCGGGCATGGATTATAAGCGTTGAAGGGGAAAGGCAAGGGCCGCAACTTCAGCCCCGCCCGTCGCCATCACAGAGTAGACCCCTTGAACACACGGCTCTTGTCGAGTGGCAGGATAATGCCCTTGAGGGTAATGTTGTTGGAGTGGAAATTCGGCACAATATTGACAATGGCCTGATTGCTGCCGTTGTAGAGCGTAATATCCACCCGGGCCGAGATACCGGTCCCCATGACATTGAGCGAAAGGAACAGGTTCCCCTTCTTGTCTTTCCGCAGGTCGTAGTTCGAGAAACTGCCCTCTACGGTCACACCGCCCAGGCCGTTAAGGCCGCTGACGGGTATGTTGAATGCCGTCTGTACCACGGCACGGTCCCCGTCAATCGAAACAAAGTTGGTATTCGAAGCCACGAATGCCGTCTCTCCGTGCTTGAAAATCACCTGGTCGGCCTCCATCGTGAAGGCCTTCTCGTAAATGGCCCGCTCGGCATCGGCATGTTGCAGACTGTCGATACGCTCCTGCAGAGCCTTTTTCTCCTCCTTGGTCAATTCCCGCTCTTGAGCTGCGGCGCTTCCTGCCCATACCAGCAGAAACATCGCCAAAACAAATGCAAACTTTTTCATCGTTCTCTCCTTTCCATCCCCCGACAAGCGGGGATTTTGTTCGATTCATAAATAGCAAATAGTGTACCATAATAACGGTTACCGACTGATTAACAAGGCATAAGGAGCCCATAAATTATACATTTTTAATTTCAAATAAGATATGCTTACTCGAGAGCCGAGGCCGTGCCCCGGGAGCGTGTATCGACCCTGCCAAATATTCTTTCTCACAGGAATAGCCCAGCCGATTGGTCGAACCAAAAATTTTTCGTACTTTTACCCGAAAATAGGGTGATACTCATTTCGCTTCGATGAAAATAGATAAAAAGAAAATATTCGAATTCGTACGCAAGCACTTCTCTCTGGGGAAGGCGTTTCTGGTCGTATTTGTCATTTTCATTCTCTTTATCGACGAAAACAGTTGTATCCAGCGGGTACGTTACGACCGGCAAATCAACGACTTGCGGCAACAGATTGCGGCACAGAACGATACGACCGACTATTACAACCGGCAAATCGAACGGTTGAGGACCGATAAAAACGTAATCGAACAAATTGCCCGCGAACAGTATTATATGAGTAAGCCCAGCGAAGACATTTACATCGTAGAACCTAAAAAACAAACCCACTAAACCCTACCGATATGAAACAGCACACTCGCGACATGCTCTTTATGGTTTCCTCCATCGCTGTTATCGTCGGGGCAGCTCTGCCTCTGTTCATGATCAAACTGCCGTGGGTCCCCTACCTCTATGCCTGCGGTGCCGCCGGTATGGCCGTCTGCCGACTCACCTTCCGCTACAAGGGCAAGAACTTCAGGTTGAAACGGCTCTTCCACATCGAGACCTTCTCGTCGCTCTTCCTGGTAGCCTCGTCCTATTTCATGTTTCGCGACGATCCCGACTGGGTGATGCTGCTCACCGTAGGTGCCGCCCTGCAACTCTATACGGCCATCCTCATTCCCCGAGTGGCCAAGAAAGAGGGCAACGACTGATACTCACCGTGCTGCCGCAGACACTCTTCTCGTTCCGATTCTCCCGGCTCGGAACGGCAATTCATGCCATACTGTCTGCCAGATGACAGGAAACCGGCTCATCGTCGCAGGCCAAACACACGACGTTCGGACTGCAATCTTCACCCCTCTACCCCCAATATATCCGGCATTCCCTTTCTCTCCGGCATCCCAGGAAAACGTAATCTAAATAGAATCAATTACTTAATCATACACGCCATAAAAAAATCATTATTTTGTTTGTTATTCTACGAAAATTTCGTAGATTTGCGAAGTAATCGTAGTTAAGATAAAAGAGAGTTATGGACAAACTGACTCATCAAGAAGAAGAGGTGATGCTCGTCATCTGGAAAAAGGGACGGGGCATCATCAAAGATTTTCTGGAAGAACTGCCCGAACCGCGTCCGCCCTACACCACCGTGGCTTCGGTCGTGAAGAACCTGGAGCGCAAAGGCTACCTGGCGAGCGAGAAGATAGGCAACACCTACCTCTATACGCCCCACATCAGTCAGGACGACTATAAAAAGCGGTTCCTGTCGGGAATCGTCAAGAGCTATTTTTCCAACTCCTACAAAGAGATGGTCACCTTCTTTGCCCAGGAAAACAAACTCTCCGAAGAGGACCTGCGCCAGATCATCGCCATGATCGAACACGAGAAAGAGTAAACCAACTAAAAAGACGGCACGATGGATTTCCTGCTTTACCTGCTGCAAGTGCACATCGCACTCTCGCTGCTTTTCATAGCCTACAAGGCCCTTTCGGCCCGCAATACCCACCTGGTCACGAGGCGGGCGCTGCTGCTGGGTATCCTGCTGTTTACCCTCACCTACCCGCTCTATCGCCTCCCCTCCGTGGCCGACGCCATACCCCATACCCTGCAATTCACACTGCCCGAGCTGTCGATAGCGCCGGCCGCTGCGGCCCAAACCCCGGTCAGCTTCGACCCCTATCGGCTGGGAGCCTGGCTCTATGGCGGCATAGCCCTGCTGCTGGGACTGCGCATGGTCATACGGCTGCTCTCCATCGTGGGGCTGCGCCGGCGGGGCCGGTTGTACCGCGAGGGAGCCTGGCGCATTGTCGTCTGCCCCGAGCCGATGCAACCCTGCTCGTTCTTCCACTGGATATTCCTGCCGGCCTCGATGGCCGATACACCCGATGCCCGGACGACCATTCTCAAACACGAGAAGGCGCACATCCGGCAAATGCACACCCTCGACATTCTGCTGGGCGAGGTGGTGGCCGCACTCTGCTGGATTAACCCGCTTGCCTGGCTGCTGCTGAAAGAGATACGGCTCAATCTCGAATACCTGGCCGACCGGGCTGCCCTGCGCGGCGAGAGCGAGAAGAAACCGTACCAATACCTGCTGCTCGACCTGGCCCGTGCCACGCAGCCGCACACGTCGACCCTGCCTTTCAACCACTCGTTCTTGAAGGAGCGCATCGCCATGATTAACCACCCGGAGTCTTCACGCCTGTCGCTATACCGCTATCTGCTGGTAATCCCGCTGTTTGCCCTACTCGTTGTCGGGAGCCAAAGTTGCCGGGAGTCGCCGACAAGGACAAACGACACCACCCCCGTTACCTCACCGTCCGAAGAGGCTCACCCTGCCCCGACCGCTTCTCCCGGCCAAAAAGAAGAGCCCGTACTCGATGCTGCCGAGGTAATGCCCGAGTTTCCCGGCGGAGGTAAAGCCTTTTTCGAGTTTATCGCCCGGAACCTCCAATACCCACAGGAGGCCATAGACCGCCAAATCGAAGGGAGGGTTATCCTCCAATTCGTAGTCGACAAGCAAGGGAAAATATCCGATATTCAGGTACTGCGAGGCGTTACGCCCGAACTCGACCAGGCCGCCATCGACGTGATGTGCACTCTACCCGACTGGAAGCCGGGCATGCAGGACGGCAAGCCGGTAAACGTGAAATACACTATGCCCATTGTCTTCAAACTATCCTGACCCCAATTTATTTACCTTAAAAATTTTACTGCAATGAAAAAAGAACTGCTATTCACCGCAACAGCCGCCATCGCCCTGTTGCTTGTCGGTTGCAATGCCAACACCAAAGCCGAAACGACCGCTCCCGGCGAGTCCGAAATCACGACCGAGACAGTAGACTCGGCCACCCCATCTGCCTCCGACCAAGCAGAAAGCCCCGTACTCGAAGCTGCCGAAATAATGCCCGAGTTTCCCGGTGGCACAAAAGCCCTGCTCGATTCCATCGCAAAGAATCTCAAATATCCCCCAAAGGCTATCAACAGCCGAACCGAGGGTCGAGTGATTCTACAATTCGTCATTGACAAACAAGGGAAAGTAACCGATGTTCAAGTCATGCGAGGCGTTACGCCCGAACTCGACCAGGCCGCCATCGACGTGATGCGCTCGCTCCCTGACTGGAAACCCGGCATGCAGGACGGCAAGCCGGTGAACGTGCGATATACCCTGCCTATTGCCTTCAAACTCCAATAGTCTGAAAACAAGACCATTTACTAATCTTTGGAAATCGGGCCGGGTACACGATAAAAAGCCGACCAGAGCTTCGTCCGCCCCTGCCCGATTTCAAACCACACCCCATTTCATTTCTGTCTATGCGAAAAACATTTTGCTTCATCGCCCTTTTGGGAGGACTCTCTCTTCCCCAAAGCCGTGCCGCCCTCCCCGACGGTGCCCTGCCTTTCATCTTCGACAGCCACCTCTATCTTCAAGCCACCTTGAACGACACGGTTCACGCCTCGATTATCTACGATACCGGGGCCGATTTCCTCTATCTCGATAAAGACTTTCTGGAACTGAACCACCTGCAAGAGGCTTTCGGCCGGAAGGGTACGGCCCGCATGGGCGGTGCCGGCAACAGCGACCCGCAGCGGGTCGACATCTTCATCGACCCCATCAAGATCCGGTGCGGCGAACTCGACTACCAGAACAAGATAACCCCCATCATCGGGTTGCGCGATATTCTGGGACGGTATATCGACGGACTGCTGGGCAACACCCACCTGTTGCAAAGCCCGTTGATAATCAACTTCAGCGAGAGCTACATCTTGCCCTTGAAAGAGCCGCTCCCGGCCGACTTGCTGGCCGGCTACCGCAAACTCGAAGCCCGATTCGAAGAGAACCGCATCAACGTAAAGGCCTGCCTGCAAATCGACTCGGCAAACGTGGTGGAGGGCTGGTTCCGCATGGACATAGGCAGCGGCTCGACCGTATCGCTTACCCACGAAACGACCTCGACGCTTCACCTCGACCCGGTGCCCAAGGCCTATTTCACGACACAGGCCGGAGGCGTGGGCGGCGGCGCGGAAGAGGTAACGATAAGGGCTGCCCGGTTCTGCATGGCCGATACGCTCGAGAATCTGGTCATGGACTGCTCGCTCAACGAGAAAGGGGCCCTGTCGTTCGACCGCCCCTACCTGGGCATCATCGGCAATGAAATCTGGTCGCTCTACGACATCGTGTTAGACCCCGTCAACGCCTCGGTATGGGTAAAACGGAACCAGGACAAAGGCACCTATTCCCAATCGTCGACTACCCACATGGCCATCGTCGACCGCACGGACATCGGCGACGGCTGGATTGTCAACGGCCTCTACAAAGGGGGCATTGCCGAACAGGCCGGCATGGAGATAGGCGATACCATCATCGCCATAAACGGCCGCCCGGTGAAAGAGATAAGCTGGGAAGAACAGCGCAAGGGGCTGGGCCTCAAGGGAACGACCCGATACACCGTGCGAAAGGCCAATGGCAAGACGGTCACTTACGAACTCTTCGTGCAGAAGCCGATTATCTGACCCTCTTAAAGGGATACACCCCGCCGGGACTACCCGATGGCGGATTGCGCCCCCAAACCCATAACGACTGAAAACAGAGGAGCCCCCGGCTGGCCTGAATGCCAGCCGGG
>CABRIW010000005.1:0-152817 GCA_902471075.1 uncultured Barnesiella sp.
CATTATCTTTGGGATATCTTTACTTGATTCCCTAAGATACAAAAAATTAGGGAAATGGGCAAGTCCAGACTGAACGAAGTTAGGGCTTGCCCGATTTTTTTTGCTGACACAAAAGAGGCCATCTCAAATTTTATTTTGAGACAGCCTCATTTTTTTTCAGCCTACCTAAAAAACCTATAAATCATGTATGAAGTGGTTGTTTACTTTGCTGCGGCATCAGGAGCCGGGGGATTGATGGCCGGAGCATCGGAGGCCGGACTCATCGGGCAACGCCCCTGACGCATCTGCTTGCCGTCGAAGCGTTTGTTCATGGGACGAGCGTTCCGGTCGAAACGGCCATCGGGACGACGTTCGAGACGTTTTATTTTCTGCTCCAGATACTGGATATACTGGTCTTTGGTCAATACCGATTTCAACGTAGAGTCGCGGCGAGCCTTGGCAGCCTTCATCGACTCGCGATTGTTCTTTTGGAACTCCTTGCTTTTCTCGCGAAGCGCTTTCACCTCGGCATCGAAGGTCTCATCGGCCTCTTTCAACTGTTTCACCTGCTTGTCGCTCAGGTTCAAGTTTTTCACCATCTGTTCGCAGGGGAACTCACATTTTTCCCGAGGCTGTTTTTTATTTTGATTTCCGGCAAAAGCACTCATGGTCAAAGCCAATACCAACGCTACCGATACAACTGTTCTTTTCATAATCGTTTTCCTTTCGTTAAATGGTTAAGTAATTCATCTATTGGTCTGCTAATTCGAATTGCGTTTCTGCTTATATGACTACGGTTTGCCCCAAAAGTTTAATCTGCCCCGGATGTTTATTCTTAAATTTAAGACTTTTAACAAAAAAGGAGGCAAACCCTTCGGTGGGTCTACCTCCATTTATAGGTTTATAATCAATAATTTATACTATTTCTTACGGATTAGTTCGGTGAGTTTCAACGTCTGGAAAGTCATGTGAGCCACACTGCTCTCGTAGAGGATACCCACCGTTTCGGGGTCGATCATCGTCAGGCAGGTATAACCCCAGCCATCCTCCTCGTCGAGCATAATCTGGTTTTCGGGGAGCCAGGTTACCCCGCCGTCGAGACTGGCCTTGACGGTGATGTGGTTGCGCCCCTTCGTCGTGTTGGGGTTGGAGAAGAGCAGAATATCGCGCCCCAGCACATTGTCCTGGGCCTCGACCCGAATGAGGCTGGCCATGCACACCGGCTCGGGCAACGCCTTGCGCGACGATTCATGTTCGGTCCAGGTACGCCCCAGGTCGCGGGTGATGGCCACGGCCCGACTGCCGCCCCGGTTGTCGCGCATGTTGAGCATGAGCACCCCCTCCTCAATCTCGACTACCTGCGCCTCGGTGGTGTTGGTGCGGGCCAGGTTGTGGATATGCCAGCTCTTGCCCGCATCCCGGCTGTACATGATGCCGGCATTGGGGACATCGGTCGAGTCGATGAACTGGATGGGGAATACCAGCGTGCCGTCGTGCATGGTGATGCCCCGCCCCGGTCCTTGCAACAGGAAACGCCACGAGGGGTCTTTCACCTGCGAGGTGATATTGATGGGTTCCGACCAGGTTTTGCCGTCGTCGGTACTCTTGGTGAGCACGAGTTGTGCCGTGTGGTCCAGGTCCATGCCCCGCTGCGAACTCCACCAGGCCCGCTGGTTGCCCATGCCGTGTGTCCAGGCGGCGGCAATCCACACCGTGTTGTTCTTTGTGTCGACCAGAATCGAGGGGTCGCCCACCCCGTTCTGTGCCGCCGGCAATCCGCCATACTCGCCAAACGAGAGCGGCAGGCGCATGGGCTCCCACGTCTTACCGCCGTCGGTGCTGCGGCTCAACCCCACGTCGATATGCTCCTGCAAGTCGACACTGCTGTTGTAGCGCACGTCGTAGACACCGAGCAGCGTGCCCTCGTTGGTCGTCACCAGCCCGGGAATGCGGAAAGCCGCCGCCCCGTCGTTACCGGCATGACGCACCCCGATACCCATGCGATGCACGATGCCGTCGGGCGAAACCCGATGACACAAGGCCTTCTTACCGTCGAGCGAGACCGAGGCCAGCTCGGCCCCGACTTTTGCCGAAAGCGAGGTGCCCGGCTTCATCTGCAGGCTCACCCAAAAGAAGTTGACACCCGGGTACAATTCGTAGTCGGCCTGGAGCACCACCCGTTTATCGGGGTTGGTCACCTCGGCACACTTGACCGAATAGGAGGGATAGGCCGAGAGGGTCTTCCCGGCACTGAAACTCGATATGTAGCCTACCGGCGCAAACCGATTCTTCCCCTCGTCCTGCCGGGCCTCGACACCCCCGTAGTAGAGCTTCACCGCAGCCACCGAGGCCCGGTCGGAGCAACGCGAGAAATCGAGTACCACCTGGTCGAGCACGCGGCTCTCCCGGGCGGGGATACGCAGGTAGAACATCACATTGTCCTGCCGCTCGAGCAGCACAGGCACCTGGGCCTCCTTGACAAAGACCGTGTCGGCTGCCGGGGCTATCGAAACCAACCCCGCCAGACACAAAAGAAGAATAAATTTACGCATGATACATTTCATTAAATTAACGGCGGTAAAGATAACAGTTTTTCACGAATCACGCCAAGAAACATTCAATTTTCATCCCCGCTTTCACCCCATCGACAAAACGGAGTGACGGGTGTATCTTTCGGCCACTTTCCTTTGGAAATACGGGCCGAAAGAAGTATATTTGTATCAACGGAACGAAGCGAATATGTTACAACCTTTGGCAGAACGACTCAGGCCCAAAACCTTGGACGAATACATCGGGCAGGAACACCTGGTAGGCCCGGGTGCCGTCTTGCGCCGCATGATCGACTCGGGCAAAATCTCGTCGTTCATCCTGTGGGGGCCCCCGGGTGTAGGCAAAACCACCCTGGCCCACATCATCTCGCAACAGTTGCAGGCCCCGTTTTTCACCCTCAGCGCCGTACAGTCGGGCGTAAAAGAGGTGCGCGAGGTGCTCGACCGCTGCAAGGCCAACATCTTTTCGAAGGTGCGCCCCATCCTCTTCATCGACGAAATACACCGGTTCAGCAAATCGCAGCAGGACTCGCTGCTGGGTGCCGTCGAGTACGGTACGGTGACCCTCATCGGAGCCACTACCGAGAACCCCTCGTTCGAGGTCATCCGCCCGCTGCTCTCGCGCTGCCAGGTCTATGTGCTCAAGTCGCTCGAGGTGAAGCACCTGCAACAGCTGCTCGACCGGGCCATCCACTGCGATACCTATTTAAAGACACGCGAGTTTGAGGTGCGCGAGACCGACGCCCTCTTCCGCTACTCGGGAGGCGATGCCCGCAAGCTGCTGAACATCATCGACCTCATTTCGCAGGCCGTGGGCGAAGACGAAAAGATTGTCATCGACGATGCCATCGTCACCGAACGGCTGCAACAAAACCCGGCCGCCTACGACAAAAACGGCGAGATGCACTACGACATCATATCGGCCTTCATCAAATCGATACGGGGCAGCGACCCCGACGGCGCCATCTACTGGCTGGCCCGCATGGTCGAGGGGGGCGAAGACCCCGCCTTCATTGCCCGACGGCTGGTCATCTCGGCTTCGGAAGACATCGGGCTGGCCAACC
This sequence comes from uncultured Barnesiella sp., assembly GCA_902471075.1. Classification (GTDB taxonomy): domain Bacteria; phylum Bacteroidota; class Bacteroidia; order Bacteroidales; family Barnesiellaceae; genus Barnesiella. Next base: position 3,593 of record CABRIW010000005.1, read on the forward strand.
CCAACGCCCTGCTGCTGGCCAACGCCTGCTTCGATGCCGTGCAAAACATCGGGTGGCCCGAGAGCCGCATCATCATGGCCGAGACCACCATCTACCTGGCCAGCTCGCCCAAGAGCAACTCGGCCTACATGGCCATCAACCAGGCCCTGGAGACCGTGCGCCAAACGGGCAACCTGCCGGTGCCCCTGCACCTGCGCAACGCCCCAACCCAACTGATGAAGGAGCTCGACTATGGCAAGAACTACAAGTATGCCCACGACTATCCCGGCCACTTCGTCGACCAGCAATACCTGCCCGACGCCCTCAAAGACAACGGGTGGTGGAAGCCGCAGAACAATCCGGCCGAGAACAAGCTGAAGGACCACCTGAACGAACTGTGGAAAGGACGCTACAAATAAGTTTCGGAATGCAAAGCCGACTTAGCAAATTGATACAATTTTAGCTTTCGCACAAACAAAAAAGTTCAAAACAAAACAAATTGTCAAGAAAAAAGTATTACTTTTGCATCTATCAATACCAAATTTATACCAACCACTAAACAAATATCGTTATGAAGAAGCACAATTTCTATGCAGGACCCTCTATCCTGAGCGAGTACACCATCAAAAACACGGCCGACGCCGTCCTCAACTTTGCCGGTACAGGCCTGTCGCTGATGGAGATTTCGCACCGCAGCAAGGAGTTTACAGCCGTTATCGAAGAGGCTCAAGCTCTGGTCAAAGAGTTGCTCGAGGTTCCCGAAGGATACTCCGTACTGTTCCTGGGCGGTGGCGCAAGCCTCCAATTCTGCATGGTTCCCTACAACCTGCTGAACAAAAAAGCAGCCTATCTCGAGACCGGTACGTGGGCCGTCAACGCCATCAAAGAAGCCCGGCTCTTCGGCGAAGTAGACGTCGTAGCTTCTTCGAAAGACGCTAACTTCTCATACATTCCCAAAGGATATACCGTACCCGACGACGCAGACTACTTCCACTTCACATCGAACAACACCATCTACGGTACCGAAATGCGTTTCGACCCCGACGTAAAAGTGCCTCTGGTAGCCGACATGTCGTCCGACATCTTCTCGCGTCCCATCGACGTATCGAAATACGACGTCATCTACGCCGGTGCCCAGAAGAACCTGGCCCCTGCCGGTGTGACCATCGTCATCGTCAAAGAGTCGGCCCTGGGCCATGTAGAGCGCGCCATCCCCACTATGCTCGACTACCGCACCCACGTGAAGAAGGGTTCGATGTTCAACACCCCGCCGTGTCTGCCCATCTACGCAGCCCTGCAAACCCTCAAATACTACAAGGAGTTGGGCGGTATCAAAGAGATGGAACGCCGCGACCTCGAAAAAGCCGCTATCCTCTACGATGCCATCGACTCGAGCAAGATGTTCGTAGGCACCGCCGCCCACGAAGACCGCTCGATTATGAACGTATGCTTCGTGATGAAAGAGGAGTACAAGGAACTTGAAGGCGCCTTCATCGAATTTGCCGGCACCAAAGGCATCGTAGGTATCAAGGGTCACCGCTCGGTAGGCGGTTTCAGAGCTTCGATCTACAACGCCATGCCCAAGTCGAGCGTCGAAGTGCTCATCGAGGCCATGAAGGAATTTGAAAAGAACCACTAATCAATAGGAGTATATCGACATGAAAGTATTGGTTGCCACAGAAAAACCGTTTGCCGCCGTAGCCGTGAACGGGATTAAAGAGGTGCTCGATGCCGCCGGTATCGAAATGGCTCTCTTGGAAAAATACACCGCCAAAGCCGATCTGTTGAAAGCTGTCGCAGATGCCGACGGTCTGATTGTGCGCAGCGACATCGTCGACGCCGAGGTACTCGACGCCGCCAAAAATCTGAAAATCGTCGTTCGCGCCGGTGCCGGATACGACAACATCGACCTGAATGCCGCCACCGCCAAGGGCGTGTGTGTGATGAACACCCCGGGACAGAACTCCAACGCCGTAGCCGAGCTGGTATTCGGCATGACCATCCTGATGATTCGTAACCACTTCAACGGAACCTCGGGCACCGAGCTCAAAGGCAAGAAGCTGGGTATCCACGCCTATGGCCAGGTGGGCCGCAATGTAGCCCGCATCGCCAAAGGATTCGGCATGGAGCTCTACGCCTTCGACCCCTACTGTCCCAACGAAGTGATGGAGAAAGACGGTGTGAAACCCGTGGATTCGGTCGAGGAGCTCTACCGCACCTGCCAGTTCGTATCGCTGCACATCCCGGCCACGGCCGAGACCAAACAGTCGATCAACCACGCCCTGATGTCGCTCATGCCCAAAGGTGCCGTGCTCATCAACACCGCCCGCAAGGAGGTGATTCACGAAGAGGATTTGGCCCGTGTACTCGAGGAGCGTCCCGACTTCCGCTATGTAGCCGACGTGGCTCCGTCGACAGCCGCCGCCCTGGCCGAGAAATTCGGCGACCGGGTATTCTTCACCCCCAAAAAGATGGGTGCCCAGACGGCCGAGGCCAACATCAACGCCGGTATCGCAGCCGCCCGTCAGTCGGTAGGATTCCTGAAAGAGGGTATCGACAAATTCAGAGTCAACAAATAAACTCGCCCACGAGTTTACCGTACCGAATAGAGAGACCTTCCCGCCCCGTGCGGGAGGGTCTCTCGCTTTTTATACGACGCCCCGACTGTTAAGCGCTCACAACACACGCTGCGCCCACCATAATTCCGTCTCCCCACCCCAACGACAATCGGTCACCCTATACAATCACAAAAAAAAGAGCAGAGCCCCTTGACTGGAGCCCCGCTCTTCCTGTATCTATACGATTCTGTTTATCAATCGTTGGTCAGTGCACGCCAAACGATGGCCGAAATGGCTGCCCCGAAGAAGGGTGCCACGATGAAGAGCCACAGTTGCGAGAGAGCCACGCCACCCTCGAAGAGAGCCGGGGCGATACTGCGGGCCGGATTGACCGAAGTTCCCGTGATGGGAATACAAACGATGTGAATGAGTACCAGTGCCAGACCAATGGCCAGACCGGCAAAGTTGCCGGCTCCCCGTTTCTCGTCGGTCGCACCCAGCACGACTAGCACGAAGATAAAGGTAAAGACCGTCTCGGCAATGAAGGCTTGCAACATTTCACCCTCGCCAAAGCTGTTGGCTCCCGTCATGGTTACTCCCGACGAGCCGCCCGTCGACACCAGTGCATAGATGATGGCCGAACCGATAATGGCTCCGATAACCTGGAAAATCATATACATGGCGGCATCCTTCCCGCTCATGCGTTTCGACAGCCACACGCCCAGCGTGATGGCCGGATTGATGTGGCAACCCGAGATTCCGCCGATGGTATAGGCCATGGCCACTACCGAGAGACCGAAGGCCATAGCCACACCCAATGTTCCTACACCTGCACCGCAGATACCGGCTATGTTACCGGCGAAGACGGCGCTTCCGCAACCCATCAATACGAGTACCATGGTACCCAACATTTCTGCCAAATACTTTTTCATAATGTCAATGTTTTTCAGGTACGATTCCGCACCTTGGTTAGTAATTAGTTGTTCAATCGATTAAGATTAACTATACAAAGAAAAAAAATAAATTCTAATTTGCATATAGATTCGCGCTTTTTTTCTTACTTTTGAGGCCTTTTTAAACAAAAGGATTGATTTTTAGGTTTGAATTTATATCATATCGGGTTAATTTAATTGGATTATGAAGATAACAGAAATCGCAGAAGGAATACACTATGTAGGAGTCAACGACCGCAACAAACACAAGTTTGAGAACCTTTGGCCGCTCCCTTACGGAGTTTCCTACAACGCCTATCTGATTACCGACGAAAAGAATGTACTGGTCGAAACGGCCGATGCCGCCTTTACCGACCGACTGCTGGACCACATCGCCGAAATTATCGGAGACCGCACGCTCGACTATCTGGTCATCGACCACATGGAGCCCGACCACTCGGCTTCGATTCAGTTTATCCGCCAGAAATATCCCCACATGACCATCGTGGGCAATGCCAAAACCCTCGACATGTTGAAGGGTTACTACGGCATCGACGACAACACGCTGTGCGTGAAGAACGGCGATACCCTCACCGTGGGCAAACACTCGTTCACCTTCTACCTCACCCCCATGGTACACTGGCCCGAGACCATGATGACCTATTGCAACGAGACCCAGACGCTCTTCTCGGGCGACGCCTTCGGCTGCTTCGGTACGCTCGACGGCGGCATCAAGGACACGCAACTGAACACCACTAAATATTGGGACGAGATGGTGCGCTACTACTCCAACATCGTAGGCAAATACGGCTCGGCCGTACAGACGGCCCTGAAGAAGCTGGCCTGCCTCCAGATCAAGACCATCTGCCCGACCCACGGCCCCGTGTGGGAAAACGAGGTGACCCGGGTAATCGACATCTACGACCGTCTGAGCCGCTACGAGGCCGAGCCGGGTGTAGTGATTGCCTATGGCAGCATGTATGGCCACACCGAACAGATGGCCGAAGTGATTGCCCGCGAACTGGCCGAAAACGGCGTCAAGAACATCGTGATGCACAATGTATCGCACGACGACCCCTCGTTCATTCTCCAGAGCATATTCCGCTACCGGGGGCTCATCATCGGCAGTCCTACCTACTCCAACCGCCTCTATCCCGAGGTTGAGATGCTCACCAGCATGATTGCTACGCGCGACATCAAGAACCGGGTGTTCGGCTACTTCGGCTCCTTCTCGTGGGCCGGTGCCGCCGTGAAACATCTGGCCGCTTTCGGTGAGTCGATGAAGTGGGAGACTCTGCCCTGCTGCGTGGAGATGAAACAGGGCCTCACCCCCGAAATCAAAGAGCTCTGCCGGGCTCTGGGCCGCGAAATGGCCGCACACTTCAAGGCTTGATACACACCCGCCCGATGCTCCGGCATCGCGCCCAACACCATACGCGAAACCCTCGAGAGTGCCGATAACGGCCATCGAGGGTTTCGTGTTTTGTCACAGGCGAAGAGATCGATTCTCTCCGACCAATAGACACAGCAGGGGCGGCCCTTTTGTCAAGAGCCGCCCCTCCGCTTTATCTTATCAGCCTTAACGGACTTTAATCTTTCTTCTTGAATATCCGTTTGTACCACGGCAACATCTCGCGCGACTGGTTGGCATAGCCATACCCGTAGCCATACCGGCCACCGCCATACTGCCGATAGGAGTAGGCTTTCGACTTCATGTTCACATCGTTCAAGATGAGATAGGTAGGCACGGCGATACGTTTGGAGCGAATCCAGCCGTTCAGCATCTCGATAGCCGCCTTGTTGGTATAGTTGGCACGGGCCACATACACCACCACGTCGACGGCACGCGCCAGCAGGAAGGTATCGGAAACCATACCCAGCGGAGCCGTGTCGAGTATCACATAATCGTAGTGGGCACGGGCATAGTCAATCATCTGGTCGAAACGCTTGCTCATCAACAGCTCGTTGGGGTTGGGCGGTATGGGACCGGCCATGAGCAGGTCGAGGTTAGGATCGACTCCCGAGGGGTGAATGAGCGAAGCCAGGTCGGTATTGACTCCCGACAGATAGGTGGTAACCCCCTCGCGATTGGGAATGTGGAATTTCTCGGAGAGGCGGGGCCGGCGAATATCCACCCCCATGAGCAGCACCCGCTTGCCGGTAAGAGCAAAGCTCAGGGCCATGTTCGATGCGATAAAGGTCTTACCCTCGTGCATGACCGACGAGGTGACGGCCAGCACCTTCTTGTCGGAGCTGGTGAGTACAAACTGCAGGTTGTTGCGCACCAGTCGGAAGAGCTCGGCAATAGGCTCCACACTCTTCTTCTCGACCACGAAGAACTTGCCCTCGGGCTTGCGCGAAATCTCGGCCAGGATGGGTATGGAGGTGAGGCGCTCGAGAGTCTTCTTGTCTTTCAATACGGGATAGAAGACCATACGCAGGTAGATGACAAAGGCCGGTATCAGCAGGCCGAACAGGACGGCGGCACACAATATCAGTATCTTCTTGGGCGATACCGGCTCGTTGGTCGAGTCGGGGTCGTCGATGATGCGGGCTACCGGCACCACCATGCTCTTGGCCAGGGAGTTCTCCTCGCGTTTCTCCAGCAGGAAGATATAGAGGTTCTCCTTGATGCGTTGCTGGCGAATGATGTCGGAGAGCTCCCGCTCGTAAACCGGCACATTCTTGATTTTGTCTTCGATTCGTCTGTCTTGTTTCGAAATATCCCGTTTCTTGATTTCGACCCCCTTGCGGATGCTCTCGATACCCTTGAGCAACAGAGCCCGCTGGGTTTTAACACTGCGGGTAAGCTCGGCCACTACGGGGTTCGACTCCGACGAAGAGAGCAACAGCCGCTCGCGCTGCTGCAGGCTCTTGTTGTATTCGCTTATCAATGCGGCAAAATCTTCATTGTCGATACCCAGCACCGGGATAGGCATATACTCGTTTTCGGGAACGGCCAGAAACTCTTCGACATAGTCGACCAGACTCTTTTGCAACTCCAGCTCGGCCAGTTGGCCATCGGCATGGCCGGTCTGCTCGAGGTAGAGCTGGGCCTCGGTCGAGATGTCTATCAGGTTGTTGCGACTGCGATAGGCCTCGACTTGCGCCTCGACAACAGCCAGCTCCTCCGAGATGGACGAGAGGCGCGAATCGATAAACTCCTGCGTCTTCTCATTTCCCCGGTTCTTCAGGTTGGCGGCGTCGATGTTGTAGAAGTCGACCAGCGTGCTGACAAAATCCTTGCCCTCTTGAACGACCGGGGTGCGGTAAATCACGTTGAGGATGGTTGCATCTTTCGAAGCAAAGGCCACCGTCAGGTTCAAGGCAATCGCCTTGCTCACGCTTCGCGGGTTGGAGAGGGTCATCGACAACGTCTTCTCCAGCACGGGAACCGTATCGCCCGTGTAGCGCAACTGCACCATCCCCCCGGCAAACGGCAATTCATAGGGCAACCCGTCGATAGCCCGGTCGCAGAGCATCACCCTGTCGCCGTCGGGGGTGTGAGTCTTGGCCTCGAGGTGGAACTTACCCCCTTGCAGCGGCTTGAGCTCGATCTGGAGCGGCGACTCGATGGCCCGCAGGTCGACCGAATCGAGCACAAACTCGACCGGCGAATTGCCATAGAGCGGCGTGGTGCGCATGAACGATTTCCACGCATACGACTTGTACAGCCCCAGCGCTTCGACTACGGCGGTTATCTGGTTTTTCGAGCGGAGCACCTCGATTTCGTTGTCGATATTGTTCTTGTAGGGCGACAGTCCCAGACTCTCCAGCAACACGTTGCCGTTGTCGCTCTTGTTGTCTTGAATATAGACGGCCGAGGTCACCTCGTAGAGCGGGGTCTGCCTGAAGCAGTAGAAGAGCGCTACCGCAGCCAGCACCACCACACAGGCGACAAACCATTTCCAGTGCGCAAGGCACTCCAGCAGAAAACCCGTGACGTCGAACGACTCTTCCGAGTTTTTCTCCTCTGTATTCTTTTGCTTATCTTCTTCCATAGTTGTTATTTCGAAATACTCCAGGCCGTAATAATCAAGTTAGCAATCGTCAGCAAAATAGAGGTGGCGCTGAATATGAGCGAAGTCGTAGGCGGTACCACCACGGCCGAATTGGCCTTCGACTTGTTGGGCTCCACATACAACACATCGTTCTGCTGCAAATAGAAATAGGGCGAAGAGATTAGATTTTTATCGTTCAGATTGATGCGGGCAATGCTCTTGGTACCGTCGGCATTGACTCTCACCAGCAGCACATTGTCGCGCCGGCCGGTAATGGCCAGGTCGCCGGCCAGAGCTATCGCATCGAGAATGCTCACCCGCTCGTTCTCGATGGTAAACATGCCCGGACGGTTTACATCGCCCAACACCGAGATGTTGAAGTTTTGTATCCACACCGACACCTGGGGCAACTCGCTCAGATACTTGGGATAGAGCATCTCTTGAATCATCAGTTCCAGCTCGCTCTTGGTCTTGCCGGCCACATGGATGCGACCGATTACCGGGAACTCAATATCGCCGTTCTGGTCGACCAGATAGTATTCCACAGCCTTCGACGTATTGCCTCGTACGTAAGCCTCGCCCTGATTCAACCGTTTGTTGAACGGGATTACCACCTCGTGGTTCTTGGCCATCACCGAAATGTCGAGAATATCGCCCGACGTCAGAATGGGCGACGGTTGCGGAGTGGCGGCATTCAATACCTCGGCCGGAATATTTTCTACATCGATCATATAGGGTACATTCTTCGAGGAAGAGCACGACGTGATTCCCCAAACAAGCAGTGCGATAAACACCCGATACAAATATTTCATGCTATTTTTCAATTAGGTAAAGGTCTGTTATAACCAGTTTGCAAAAATAGCACTTTTTATATGGTCTGCAACATTTTTTACAAGAAAAACCTTTCGCAGTCACCCGCAAAAAGGCGCAACAAAAGCCCGCCCTCTCGCCACTATCGCAAAAAAACGAGAGAACGGGCTTCGCTAAAAAAGCTATCGTATTGGCTTAAAAATTATAACGTATCATGGTGTTGATGCGGTTGGCCTCGCCGTCCGTGCGGTTGAGGTTGGAACGACGGCCATAGAGGTACTCGATGCCTATGCTGCAATCGCTCGTGAGGTTGTAGAAGACATTACCCACGATATACTGGGCATAGCGATACGAGTCGGGCGAGAGAGCCCCCTGCTTGCTGTACACCCGGCTCTGGCTGTACGAGGCCGAGATGAAGAACTTGGGCGAGAAGGCATATTGCAAACCGGCTACATAGCCCAGGGTCTCGGGAGCATAGAGCTTGCCCTGCGTATCGGGGTCGGGAATCAGGTCGAAGCCCTCGTCGTTCAATCCGTTCAGATACTCACCGTAGCCATAGCCATAGACGCCCTGGTAATAGAGCGAGAGTTTGCGGGTAATGTGGGTGATACCCGAGAGCTGTACCGCCCACCCCAATACCGAACGGTTGCGCTGGGCCACCAGGTCGCGGTAAGAGAGTCCGCGCAACAGACCCGAAGCCCGTATGTGGTCGTGCCCGCCGTTCCAGCCATACTGGATATAGAAGGGAATATCGGGCATGCGCTGCCTGATGGTGGCGTTGTAGTCGCCGTCGAGCGTACAGGTGACCGACGGAGCCTCGGCCGCCAGGGCCATCTGCCAGTGTTTACCCATATTGAGCGTGTAGCGCATCATCACGTTGCGCACGCTGGTCATGCCGGTAGGCCCCTCGTAGTCGATGGTAGGAGGTGCCGCAGCGGCATCGACAAAGGTGCTCCACGTCTGACCTATCAGGAAACCGCGAGCCTGCACATAGGCCTGGTCGAGACGGAAGCCGTAGTTTTGCCCCGCCCGGAAGTCACCGTCGATGAAGACCGTGTATTTGCCCAGCACCGAGTTGTCGCCCACCAACTTGAAGAAGAGGTGCGACGTGGTGGCATCCATCTGGAACTGATTACGCTCGGCCGGATTGCCGGGCACGGGAATATCGTAGGTGAGGAAGTCGCGATTGGGTACGGCACCTTCGAAGTCGTACGAAGCGGTCACCTTCACATAACCGCCCACACCGAAAGCCACCTTACCCTTGCGATCGACAAAGAGGAACCGGGGGGCACGCGGGTCTTGGAAGTGGAACTGGCGGGTATCGTAAAACATCCCTATCAACTCGCTGTTGGCCGAATTGCCGCCCCACAGAAATACGATACGGTCCGAAGCCTCGGAGGGCACTTGACGGCCTCTCTGCTCGACCGCCTCGGTCGCCTGCGTGTCGGCAGCATCGGCAGCATCGGCAGCATATACCGGAGCCCCCACGAGGCACAGGGCGCAGGCACAAGAAAAGAACAATTTTTTCATATACACTCAGGATTTATAAGTTTTATTTTCAATTAAAACAACAGGCGGGTCAAATTGTTGAAGCAATCGTAAAAATAAGTAACTTTGCCCCCGACGAAAAGAGACTATACGCATGGATACAATCTTGTTAGCACTCACTCCCGAATTCGAGATGTTGAGAGATGAATTGGGATACGACGAGTATGAAGATTTCGATGCCTATGACATCATGTTTCAACAGGGATACGACCGCCAGCTCATCGAGGTAGCCGACGGCGAGACCTTCGAGGTTCCCGAGGGCTATCGGGCCACGCTCGAAGGCGACGAACTCGACAACGAATTTTATCTGCTCGAAGACGAAGCAGACCTGCTCGAGAAGGAGAACTTCATCGCCGACTCGCTGCCGAGCGGCAACTACCGATACGATGCCGCCGAAGAGGCCTTCTGGAAAACTGACATGGATTCGGACGACTCGTTCCTATAAACCCGACTTACCGTCATGGACACCGCACCTGTCGAAATCCACCCGCTCGCACCGTTTCTGCCGCCGCAGGCCCGCATCCTGCTGCTGGGCAGTTTTCCGCCACCCCGCAAACGCTGGTCGATGGAGTTTTTCTACCCCAACTATACCAACGACATGTGGCGCATCTTCGGCCTTATCTTCTTCGACGACAAGGACCACTTTGTCGACACGGCCCACAAGTGCTTCCGCCGCGAGGCCATCGAATCGTTTCTGCGCGAACAGGGCATCGCCATCAGCGACACCGTGGCCGTGGCCCGCAGACTGAACGGCAACGCCTCGGACCTCACGCTCGAGGTGGTCGAGCCGCTCGACCTGGCCCGTCTGCTCGACCAGATACCCCGCTGCCACACCATCGTCACCACCGGACAGAAGGCCACCGATACCCTCTGTGCCATCACCGGAGCCACTCCGCCCCCGATAGGTAGCTACAACCAAATCGTCTACCACGACCGAACACTCAGAATCTACCGCATGCCCTCCTCCTCGCGAGCCTATCCCAAACCCTTGCCCGAGAAGGCGGCCATCTATCGCACCATCTTTCAAGCCCCGGCAATAGAGTAATATTACCATATTACATTTATGTTACATTTTTACAAACATTTTCATTTCTAAGCAGAATTATATTACTTTTGCAGTCTCAAAAATTTTAATTCTATACACTCCTTTTATATGGAATCGTTATCTTTCATACAGTGGTGTCTCGATAATCTCAATTATTGGACCATCACTTTCCTTATGATGATCGAGAGTTCGTTTATCCCCTTCCCCTCCGAAGTCGTGATTATACCCGCCGCCTACAAAGCTGCCTATGGCGAACTGAATATGTATCTGGTTGTCCTCTTCGGTACCCTCGGTGCCGATATAGGTGCCATCATCAACTACTACCTGGCCCTCTGGATAGGCCGTCCGCTCGTCTACAAGTTTGCCAACAGCCGCGTGGGCCACATGTGCCTGCTCGACCAGGGCAAGGTAGAGACGGCCGAACGCTACTTCGACAAGCACGGCAGCATATCGACCCTTATCGGCCGACTCATCCCGGCCGTGCGTCAGCTCATCTCCATACCCGCCGGTCTGGCCCGCATGAAGTTCTCGAAGTTTATCCTCTTCACCACGCTGGGTGCCATGTGCTGGAACATCGTGCTGGCCGCCATCGGATACGGATTCCACGCCGTCATTCCCGAGGACGAGCTCATCCTGAAGGTGCAGACCTACAGCCACGAGATACTCTACATACTCATCGCCATCTGTGTATTCATCGTGGGCTTCCTCATCTACAAAGGCACGAAAAAGACCAAATAAAAAAGATACTTTTGCCATCCGGTACAAAAGCCGTAGACTGGCGGGACAACACCCGTAGCTGCGGCTTTTGTCGTACCTCTCCGACACGGCAACAAAATTTAGAAGACAGGAGTCGGCCCGGCATAGCCAAATACTGAAAACTGCGTTTTCGGTTTGTCACTGCCTTCGCCTTTCACTATCTTTTCAGAAGAAAAGAGGCGGTTCGGCCAAGCAAATAATGCAAGCATCTTTGCTTGTCACTCACCTTTCGCTATCTTTTCATAAGACAGGATACGGTTCGGAATAAAAAATATCTGAAACGATGTTTCGATATTTTATTCTCCTCTCACCTTTCGCTATCTTTGTAGCAAACACACAAAAACCATCGCCATGATCGAAACCGAACTTTGCGCCTTCTCCCTCGAAGCCTGCCGGGCGGCAGCCCGCACCGGCGTGACACGGGTAGAACTGTGCGCCTCGCCCTACGAAGGGGGCACCACCCCCTCGGCGGCCCTCATACACCGGGCCCGCCAGATACCCCACCTGCAACTGAGTGTGATGATTCGTCCCCGCGGGGGTGACTTCCTCTATACCGACGACGAGTTCGACCTGATGCTCGACGAGATAGATTTCGTGCGCGAATGCGGCGCCGACTGTGCCGTGGCGGGTATCCTCACCCCCGACGGCCGTGTGGACGAAGCTCGCACCGCCCGACTCGTAGAGCGTTGCGGCCCGATGCAGTTTACCTTCCACCGGGCCTTCGACATGGTGTGCGACACCTCCGAGGCCCTCGAGGCTCTCGTGCGCGCCGGCTGCTACCGGGTGCTCACCTCGGGCGGACGCAACACCGTCAGCGAGGGAATCGACACCCTGCGCTCGCTGGTGCGTCAGGCCGACGGCCGCATAGCCATCATGGCCGGCAGCGGCGTGAGTCCGTCGAACGTGCGGACTCTGGCTCAGGCGGGAGTCGACGCCGTGCACTTCAGTGCCCGCTGCCTCATCGAGAGCCGCATGACCTACCGCAACCCCACCGTCTCGATGGGGGGCGTGGAGGGCATCCCCGAATATGCTTCGGTAGGCGCCGACGAAAACAAGATACGCGAAATTCTCAATCAATTAACTCAATAAAAAACATCCGATATGAAAAAAACTCATGCACTTTTGCTGCTGTGCGCCGGGCTGGCCTGTACGGTTGCAGGCTGCACCTCGTCGGGAATCTCGGCCGACAGCAAGCGACAACTCGAAACCGTGCTCGACGATTCGCCCCGAGCCGACAGCCTGCGCACCCTGCTCGAGGAGACACCCCGCGACGAACAGGAGGCCATGGCCTATCTGCTGGCCTGGATGCCCCAGGGCGACCGCGACACCATGGACCTGGCGCTGCTGCGCGAGAACGTGACCTACGCCTGCCGTGCCCGGGCCGAATTTTCCTGGACCAAGGCCCTGCCCGACTCGATTTTCCTCAACGAAGTGTTGCCCTACGCCTCGGTCGACGAGGTGCGCGATGCCTGGCGGAAAGATTTCTACGAGCGCTTTGCCCCTCGGGTAAAAGGCTGTAAAGATATGCGTGCGGCCTTCGACACCATCAACCGCATCATTCCGCAAGTAGTGGGTGTCGAGTATAACACGCTGCGCGAGAAGACCAATCAGAGCCCGTCGGAATCGATGCGCCAGGGCATGGCCTCGTGTACGGGTCTCTCCATTCTGCTGGTCGACGCCCTGCGCTCGGTAGGTATCCCGGCCCGCTTCGTGGGCACGGCTGCCTGGCACGACAACCGGGGCAACCACAGCTGGACCGAGGTATGGCTCGACGGCACCTGGTACTCGACCGAATACTATTACCCCCCTGCCCTCGACGGAGCCTGGTTCATGGCCGATGCCGGACAGTCGACTCCGGGCGACCGTATCCACGCCATCTATGCCGTATCGTTCCGCCCCACGGGCGACTGGTTCCCGATGGTCTGGAATCAGGAGTCGCGCGACGTGCATGCTGTCGACGTGTCGCAACGCTATATCGACCTCTACGGCCAGCAGACCCAAACCATTGCCCGGGAGAATACCCACACCGTGGTGACCTTCGTCATGTACAAGGACAAACAGCATAGCACCCAATCGGAAGACCGGGTCGAGGCCAACGTCGATGTCTTCTGCAACGGCGTGCAACTGGGTGGCGGCCGCACCGCCGGTCCCTTGCAGGACATGAACGATGCCCTCAAGTTCCTGTTGAAGAAGGACCAGACCTACACCTTTGTCTATGAAAACGCCCGGGGCGAACGCGCTACCGTCGAGGCAACCGTCGGAGCCGACCCCGTGACCGTCACAGCCTATATGGAATAACGATACCAACTGCATAAAGAGAAGCCCTCGCCTGCCAACCGATGTGCAAGCGAGGGCTTCTGCTTTATCCTCTTTCAAGTTTTCTTTTTCGTTACAACTGTTTCAGCCGGGCTATGGTATCGAGCGGAGCCTCGGAGTGGAACACGAAGCTGCCGGCCACCAACGCATCGGCACCGGCCTCGACCAGCTGCCGCCCCGTCTCGAGGTTCACGCCGCCGTCGATTTCGATGAGGGCGTGCGAATTGCGCCGGGCAATCATCGCCTTCAGGTCGCGCACCTTGTCGAGAATACGGGGGATAAACTTCTGCCCGCCGAAACCGGGATTGACCGACATGAGCAGCACCACGTCGACATCCTCGATAATATCCTCGAGCAGCGACACCGGCGTGTGCGGGTTCAGCGAAACGCCCGCCTTCATGCCCGCCGCATGAATCTGTTGCACCACCCGGTGCAGATGCGTGCAAGCCTCGTAGTGCACCGTCATGATGGCGCCCCCTATCTGCTTGACCTCGGCGATAAACTTCTGCGGCTCGACAATCATCAAATGCACGTCGAGCGGCTTTTTGCACCGACGGTTCACAAACTCCAGTACAGGAAACCCGAACGAGATGTTCGGCACAAATACGCCATCCATCACGTCGATATGCAGCCAATCGGCCGCACTCTCGTTAATCATGTCTATCTCGCTGTTCAGATTTCCGAAATCGGCCGACAGCAACGACGGAGAAATTATTACGCTCATATCACTATCTTGTTTATACAAAAGTACAAAAAGAAATGCAGACGAAAAGAAGATAACAATAATTTTCTTTCGTCTGCATAATAGATTATTATCGTTTCTATTCAAATGTCGTCAATACAAAATCGACCATATTGAATCGTACTTTGTCAAAAAGCATCAACGATCTGAGCCCTAAATTACATTGATAAGAATACAATACACCGTCTGTATTCTTTTCCAACAAAACAACCATTTCAGGTACAGACACTTGACTATTTCCCAATTCAAGTCCTATGGTTTGCATTCGATAACACTCCGATACATGTACACCTCCAATTCCTGCACCTCTGACAGTATCCAATTTACAATGAGTAGTGATGTATTCCTTGTTATTCTCAAAGAATCTTTCGTCTAACGAACCATATGAAGCATCACCGGTATCAATATTCATCAACATTTTATTACCTTGTACGCTACCCTTGCCCAACAAATTCATGCTGGATGAAAAACACATGTTTGGAGACACTTGGCTCCGTTTGGGAGCAACTGATGGAACTGTAATTTTATGATTGACAAAATCAAGGGTCAGGTCTTTGAGTTGCAACATCAGTTCGCTACCGACCACAATATCGAAACAGTCAATATATTGGTCTGCCTCTTCGTTATGGGTTGTTATGTTTATGACATAAAAAGGAACATCCGTAACAATCATATCTCCAATTTTCAATTCCTTGGCTATTGCGTAGTTCCCATTTTGTATCCCTACTCCACCAACAGTACTTGATGCTTCAAGTGGAATTAAATTATATTCAAGGGCTAATGATTCGGTAATAATATTTACGCCTGCTCCTGTGTCAAAAGTAATATCTGCTTCAACTCCATTTATGTAACTGTCTCTTAGATGCATCAATACCGAATTATTCTTTTCCGGACCAACAGCCACAATCTCAAACGGAACAGTTCCAACCGAATTTTCAAATGTGATTTTATATGGATTGTATTTGGATAGTCCTTCGTATTGATCGATAAATTGCTGAACACCTACAATGGCTGTACTATCAAGATGCGTGCGTATTGAGCCAAGAGTTGAAGATAACATTTTTGCAGCAGCCTCATTATCTCCAATCCTGCTTAAGTCCATGGCAAACATCATAGACGAACTGAGCATATTGCCCAAATCAAGATTTTCTGACTGAGTGTTGAATAATTCCGTAAAAGCAGGAATGGAAACATCCGGACGATTCAGCCTATTCCCAATAAGGCAACGAGAAAATATTTCAAAAAAATCGCTGATTGAATCTCTGGGCTCTGTTCGATATAAAGAGTCCAATGCAAACCAGTCTGAATTATTCATTGCATCAGCTATTTTTTCATCTGAACTTTGACTGTATCCAAATGAAAATGAACCTAAACATATCCATAGTGTAAGAATGAGTTTCTTCATAATCTGTTTATTGTTTATCATTACTATCGTAATCCTCAATCCAATTACAAAGATAGCGAAAGGTGAGGGCCAAGCAAAGTTGCTTGCAAAATTTACTTGGCCGAGCCGACTCCTATCTTCTACAAAGATAGGGAAAGGACAAAACAGAGGCAAATAAAAATCCCCGATTTGTCTATGTCGGGCCGACTCCCTATTCTACACCCTCCTCCTGGACCCCGCGTCGCAGCGCGGGGTGACACCCCGTCATACCGCACCCCAATGCGGTATCCAGGAATACTCATACGACGAAACATTAGTATCCTGTCAAAATGGAGCACTTATACTTTGGAATTTAAAAATTTATCTATGCCGAGCCGGCTCCCTATTCTACCCCCTCCTCCTGGACCCCGCGTCGCAGCGCGGGGTGACACCCCGTCATACCGCACCCCAATGCGGTATCCAGGAATACTCATACGACGAAACATTAGTATCCTGTCAAAATGGAGCACTTATACTTTGGAATTTAAAAATTTATCTATGCCGAGCCGGCTCCCTATTCTACCCCCTCCTCCTGGACCCCGCGTCGCAGCGCGGGGTGACACCCCGTCATACCGCACCCTCCCCCACTTATGCTCTCATAATAAAATATAGCCTCCCACAAGGCACAATAAATAATATTTAGATACAATATTTTAGAATAATTTATTTAGCGATTTCCAAAAAAGCTATTTATCTTTGTTAGTGTCAATGCGTGCAGAGTGCTGCCCCACAGGGCGGTAGTCCTGGACGTACCGGCCGTACAATCCGATAACAGGCTCTGTCGGCCGCCTGACAAACGACTGAAGTCTTACTAATATATAAAACACATGAGAAAGCGATTTACCCTCCTTGCCTCGATAGCCATGGGTATTCTGGCCTCACAGGCAGCCGCTCCCGACTGGGGAGTGGCCGATACCTTGGAACACTACGAAATAGGCCCCGGCATCCAATACATCAAGATACGGTACGAATCGGTACCCCTCACGCTGTGGGCTACCACCATCGACATGACCAACCCCTACAATGCCATCGAGCAGGTGCAGTCGAACAACGCCGTGCCCGACCTCTCGCGCGAACTGGTGCAAGACATGTCGAAACGGCTCACCCGGCCGGGACATAAGGTGTGTGCCGCCTTCAACCACGACTTCTTCAGCTATGATGCCGGCATCTGCATCGGGCTCAACGCCAGCAACGGCCTCATCTCCTGGTCGTCGGGCAGCGGTCGCTCTACCTTTGCTATCACACAAGACAAAACGGCCTCGGTATTCTTCCCCGTGCCTCAGTGCTCGGCCTCGCTGCCTACCGGCGAGTCGGTAGCCATCGACCAGTTCAACTGGGGGGTCGGCTATACCAACGGCGACTGCGTGCTCTTCACCAACCTCAACGCCCTCACGCTCGATGCCGAAGGCCGTTATATCAGGCTGCGCCCGCTCGGCGACTGGATAATCAACGGCGAGCCTACCGCATGCGAGGTGCTCGAAGTATCGGACTCACCACTGCAAACCTCCGAGAGCGATTTCGTGCTCTTCCTGCGCAATACGAAACGCGATGCCCTGCCCGGTGTGGTCCCCGGCAGCCGAATAGACATTACGCAGAAACTGATACCCGGCAAGTTCGGCACCCCGCCCGAGAATATCCTGCAGGCCTTCCATGGCTACCCCAGCATCGCCTTCGAGGGGAAACTGCACGAGGGCGAATACAACGACTTTGAAAACGGCCGCGAATACGAACTCTCGTGCCGCACCATGGCCGGCATGTCGCAAGACGGGAAGACGGTCTACTTCGTGGCCACCGAACTCTCGGAGAACAGCGTGGGCATCAACTGTATCGACATAGCCAACTGGATGCTGGCCCACGGCGCCTGGAACGTGGTCAACTTCGACAGCGGGGGCTCCACGGCCATCGTGGTGAACCACACCATGCTCAACCTGCCGGGGCGCGGCTCGCTGCGTCCGGTCATGGACGGCGTGCTGGTGGTATCGAATGCCCCCGAAGACAACGTGGTAGCCCACTATACCTTCTCGAAAAGTCAGTTGAACGTGCCCATTATCTCGCTGGCACCGCTCACCCTCATGGCTCAAAACCAATACAAGGATATTGTCGAGCGTAACGTCGAAGGTTTCACCTTCCGCTGCGAACCGGCCGAGCTGGGTTGGGTCGACGACGAGGCCGTATTCCATGCCGGCGAAACGGTGATGGCGGGTAAAATCATTGCCGAAAAGGACGGTATCACGGCCGAGCTGCCGGTATCGACCCGACCGGTCGAAGATATTCATATCGCTGTCGACGAGGTGCTCATCGACAGTGTGCGCCCCTACCGCATCAACCTCGAGGGAAACATCAACGGCCAGGTATATACGCTCGACCCGGCAGCTTTCACCTGGAGTTCGACCAACCCCTCGTGCTGCCGCGTAGACGAGGGTATTGTCAAAGGTACGGCCAACGGCGAGACTACCCTCACCGGCACCCTCGACGACCTGTCGGTGAGCCTGCATGTGACGGTAGAGGTGACCCCGGCTACGCTCGTACACGAAGACTTTGCCGACCTTACCGACTATCCCCTCGCATCGACCGTAGCCAACACCCTCTCCCTCACGCACGAGGGGCTGCCTGCCGGATGGAGCGACGGAGCCGTGCTGCGATTCGACCAGAAGGCGGGGCGCAACCCCTACGTAGAACTGGGCAAGAGCTACCGGCTGTACAGTCTGCCCGACTCCATTTCGCTGCAAATCAACCTCTCGGACGAGGCGCTGGCCGCCATCAAACACATCCGTTTCGACTTCACCCACCAAGGGGGTAAAAACTACTGGCAGCCCGAGTATGTGCCCGTCCGCACCGGCGACCAGACCATCACCTGGGCCTTTGCCCAAGAGGGCGGCGAATATCCCATCGAGGACTTCCCCCTCACGCTGCAGGCCATCCGTCTGGTGCTCAACGCCGGCAGCCGGTCGGAGGTAGCCATTCCCCTGCGCGACCTGCGGGCCTACTATCCCGTGCAGGAGAGCTCGGCCGTGACGGCACCCGTCGCCGAGAGCCGCTTTGCCTGGATCTCGACCGAAGGGTCGCCCGTGCTGCACTACCGCCTGTCGCGCACCGGGGCAGCCGACATCGCACTGTGGACCATCGACGGACGCCAACTCACCGCCTACACCACCACCCGCGAACTGCCGGGTACCTACACCTACCCCCTGCCCGACCGCTTCCTCACGCCCGGGATATACCTCGTGACAATTCGGGCCAACGGCCAGACTCAAAGTTTGAAATTCAGGGTAAAATAAGATAAGGTTATTATAACAGCGGGGGAGAGCGGTGTGCGACCACTCTCCCCCGTTTTATGTTATCATTCGAGCTTATTCAACCTCACTCTTCGCTTTGCCGCAACCGATAATAAAACTTGTGATGCTCGAAGCAGACCTCGAGCAACCCGAAGCGGACAAAGCGGGCAATATGCTCCACGGCCGACCGATACGAAAGCCGGGCCAGGCGGCTGTATTTGCTCACCGTTATCTCGCCATGCTCGGCCAGGTAGTCGAGCAACATCTGCTCGCGTTCGGTATACTCCACGAGTGCACCCCGTTTGCTGTTCTTCTGCCGCCACACCGCCAGGTGCACGGCCGTAGCCAGTATGTTCTCGTCGGCAATACGCACATAGGCCATGTATTTGCCGGGAGCCACCTGGGCCTGTATCGGTTTCTCCGGAGCCTTGGGTATCTCGGCAATGAGCACCGTCTTGCCGTCGACCGTATAGGTGTGCATGGCAATATCGACCTGCGGCTGGCAGTAGAGCCGGGCCGCCGCCTCGATCATGTAAATCTCCTCTTCGGAGCGCACCCCGGCAATGCGGCCGTTGTCCTTCACCCCGATGAGCAACCGGCCACCGTCGGTATTGGCAAAGGCCGACAGCGAGCGGGCTATCTTGCGGGCATCGGAGATTTCGAACTTGAAATCCTGCTGCTGGTGCTCTCCCTCGTCGATGAGCTGTTGCAGATAGGCTTTGTCGGATACCGGCTTCATACCTGCCCCTCCTTCATCAATCTACGCAGGCGGTAGCGGAACCGCAGCCAAAAGAGGAAGCCGGCCGAGAACAATCCTGCCGGGAAGGCGACCCACACCCCCACGACTCCACCGTCGAGCGTGAAACCACACAGGTATCCTACCGGCAAGGCTATCACGAAATAGGCCACGAAGGCAATCCACATCATGGGCTTCACGTCGGCCGTCCCCCGCAGGGCGTTGGCAAAGGTAATCTGCAAGGCATCGCCAAACTGGTAGACGATGAGCGAATAGATGAGCACCACCACAAGAGCCATCACCGCGGGGTCTTCGGTGAAACTGTATACGATAGGCACCCGAGCCAGGTAGAAGAAGAGACTGGCTGCCACGGCCAGCACCAGAATGATGCCCAGCCCGGCATGTACGGCCCGGCGCAGGTTGGGGAAATCGCGCTGTCCCATAAAGTGGCTCACCCGCACCGCCAGGGCAGCACCCATACCATAATAAATCATAAAGCCCAGCGTACTGACCGAAATCATAATCTGGTGAGCCGCCAACGGCACACTGCCCAGCCAACCCACCATGATGGCGCTCAGCGAGAAGGCAGCCGTCTCCATACCCATCTGCAAGGCCAGCGGCCACCCCAGGGCATTGAGTTGCACGAAGTCGTTGCGGTTGAAGCGCGAATGGCGCATCGCCTCCCGATAGGCCCGGTAGCGAGGCATCCACCACACCATCCCCACAAAGACCAGCAGCATGACTACCCGCGACACCAGCGTACTCACGCCGGCACCGAACAGCCCCCATTCGGGGCAACCGAAGCTACCGTAGATGAGCAGATAGTTCCCTATGATATTGAGAGCATTGCCCCCCAGCAAAATCCACATGGGCGTGCGTGTATCGGTGAGCCCCTCGGAGAACTGCCGGAAACTGTTGAAGAGCATCACGAAAATGAGCGAGATGAGCTGCAAGACAAAATAGGGCCGTATGTAAGGCAACAACTCCACCGGCTGTCCCAGCCGATCGACAAAACAGTAGACCACATACATGATGACCGTGAGCAGCACCGCCACCGCCGTGTGAGCCACGAGGGCATTGCGGAAAACCCGCCCGATGCCCTGCACGTTGCCGGAGCCCTGCAACATCCCGATCAGAGGGGTAAGCCCGTACGAGAAACCCGTAGCGAAAATGATAGCCAGATTGAATACATTGTTGACAAAGGCGGCAGCCGCAAGCTCCTCGGTGCTGTGGTGCCCGATCATCACCGTATCGGCCAGGCCCAATATAATCATGCCCAACTGCCCCACGACAATGGGGAGTCCCAGTTTCAGCAACGAAACGACTTGTTGCTTATAAGGCAATAGTGGAATCGCATTCATAAATACCATTTCAAAAACAGCGTGCAAAGATAGTGAAAGGTGAGTGACAAGCAAAGATGCTTGCATCATTTGCTTGGCCGAACCGCATCCTCTCTTCGTGTAACAAAGATACAGAAAGGTGAGAGGAGAATAAAATATCGAAACATCGTTTCAGATATTTTTTATCCCCAGCCACAAACGCCCCTATCCAATTCTCTATTCGGCATCCCGAGGAGGCCGGCATCTTGTCCCCCCCCGAGAGACAAAGAGAGAGGGGTTGCACTCGCACGAGACAACCTCTCTCCCCTGATAAACTTTTATGTCAAGCCACCCCGATTAGAAGAGCTTGGCAGGATATTCACCGGCATCGACCAGTGCCTGAATCTTGTCGACAACCGACTGACGGTCGGCGGCGTAAGTCACACCGAACCACTTCGACGGCGTGTCGAGTACCGTAACCGTAGCCTTACCCGACTGAATGAGGTCGTTGACTACCAGCGGGATAAAGAACTCGGCCTTGATATTGCCGGCATTCTCCCGAAGGAATTTAACGAAATACTCCTCGGAGTATTTGAAATAGTCGGGTGTGAAGCCCCACATGTTCATCGACACGGGAGTATTGTCGTCGATAGCCGTCCAGCTGTCGTCGTCCTCCTTGTACATGACCCGGCCGTCGCGACGCTCGATTTGCGTACGCTCAACCACCGAAGTCAGGTGTTTGGCGGCATTGGTCTCGCAGATACCGCGAGCCACGGTACCACTCTCCGACAAAGTGTTGCCTACCCGGTAACCCACCATGCAGTAGTCGTTTTGCTTGCCCTCCTGATTTTTCAGATAGTCGGCCAGGATGGCGAAGCTCTCGCGGCCGTAGAAGTCGTCGGCATTGATGACGGCAAACGGCTCTTTAATCACATCCTTGCCCATGAGCACGGCGTGGTTGGTACCCCACGGTTTGGTGCGGCCTTCGGGGCAGGTAAAGCCCTCGGGCAGATCGTTGATCGACTGGAACACCAGTTCGCACGGGATATGCCCTTCGTATTTAGAAAGAATCTTCTCTCTGAAATCTTGTTCGAAATCTTTGCGGATGACAAAAACCACTTTGCCGAATCCCCCCCGCAAAGCGTCGAAAATCGAATAGTCCATGATTGTTTCACCATTGGGGCCCAGTCCGTCGAGCTGCTTCAAGCCCCCATACCGGCTACCCATACCGGCGGCCAATACAAAAAGAGTCGGTTTCATAACAGTTTCTTGTTTTTTAGTTTTCCATGAGTTGCAAATGTAATTATTTTTTATGACAATGTGCCCATGAGCCTCGGACTTTTCACATTCGTAGCCGTGACACGTCCCGTTAATGCCCTCGAGGACAGGAGAAACGCAATGCTAACAAACCGATTTTGTTCACGGCAACTATGTTAAAAATGGAACGATAGCATAAAAAAAATCTATTTTTACTTTCCGATTTCAAAAAAAACATCTTTATTTGCAACGAATAATAAGTATTGAATCACTCTAAAATAAGATTGCCTATCGACAAAACATTACGCTGGAATAAAAAAAAGAGAGGTAGTAATGAACGATTTATTCGACCGCACCGACGAAGAATTGGTTGCGTTGTATGCCGAAGGTAATAATGGAGCTTTTGACGTTCTTCTCAAGCGTCATCAGGCCCGTACTTTCAACTATATTTTCTACATCGTCAAAGACAAAGAGTTGGCCAACGACATCTTTCAGGAGACTTTTGTCAAGGCCATTATGACCATCAAACAGGGTCGTTACACCGAGAACGGCAAGTTCCCGGCCTGGATTTCGCGTATCGCCCACAACCTCATCATCGACTTCTTCCGGCAGGAGAAGTCGGACAACTACATCGTGTCGGACAACGAGAACATGGACATCTTCAACCGCAAGGAGCTGAGCGAAGGCACCATCGAAGACGCCATCGTGCACAACCAGATCGAGGCCGACATACGCCGGCTCATCAAAGCGCTGCCCAACTCGCAGCGCGAGGTACTCATCATGCGCTACTACAAGAACATGAGCTTCAAAGAGATTGCCGACCACACCCAGGTGAGCATCAATACCGCACTGGGCCGGATGCGATATGCCATACTCAACCTGCGGAAAATGGCCGAAGAAAACAATATTGTTCTCACCTTATAAAAAAAGAGCTTCCCACAGATAATAAACCATAGGTCAGTGCCGTTTATCATATACAAAACATCAACACTTCGGCCTATGAAAAAAACCTCTACTCCAAAAGACACCCTGACAGTGAGAAGCACAAAAATGCAACAGCAACCATCGGCCTCGACCATCGACTTCATCAGGCAATTTGCCAGAGCCTACTCGTTCGAGCCGCAACTTCCGTCCTCATTGGGAGGATTCGTGAATAACTGATACAAAGGGGGAGCACCTGACGACAGGTCTCCCCTTTTTGATTTACAGCCAGCCCCCAATCTTTCAAGGCAGCCCCACACCCTAACCCTCACCTACCCGGTCCCCAGCTTCTTCCTGTTCTACTTAATCCTTCTTGAACAACATTTTTTTTAAAAATCGGGTTGCCTATTTCCGTTTTTATTCCATAAATATTATATTAGCGCGAAAATTTCTTCAATGGGATACACGCTTTATGGACTTATACGTCTGATTATCATTATAAAGAGAGAGGAACAGGCAAATTGTGTACTTTAATATTCCTTTCAGGAGAGGTATAGATTTTGATTTAATTCAAAGTTAATGACACCAATTACTCAAGAAGAAAACGATTTCAACCACATCTTTAGGACCTCTAGAAATGGGTTTATCCAATTTGCATACTCCTACCTCGGGAATATGCAGGATGCCGAAGATGTAGTCATGGAGTCGTATATTCAGTATTGGGAGAACAAGGACAAGGAGACTTTCCAGACAACCAACATAAAGGGATATATCTTTACCATCATTCGCAACCGGTGCATCGATGTGCTCGAAGAGCGCAAGAACCTGTTGCTGAAAAACGACGAACTGCACCGCCATCTCATCGGAGAGATCGAGATCAACATCTCGTCGCTCAAAGGGTGCGACCCCTCGGAACTCTTCACCAGCGAAATCGAAGAGATTGTAAACGACACCATCAAGACCCTGCCCAACCGCACCCGCGAAATCTTCTACGAACGATACCTCGAACAGAAGCCCTACAAGACCATCGCCGAGAACTTCGGGATTTCGGTCAAAGGGGTAGAGTTCCACATTTCCAAAAGCCTGAACCTGCTGCGCAAGAATCTGAAAGACTACCTGTAACCATCAGAACCTCAAAGATTCAAGCAGAGAAGGAGCCACCCGTCCCCTCCCCAAACATCCATAAACCGCCTCGCCTCCCTTTTTATAAAAAAATCTCATTTTACAACTAGGGATACACCTCTTTATCGGGTTTATATAATGTATGAAAAAAGAAACATTATATAGATATTTTGGGAATTGCGCTACCGAAGAAGAGCGCAATGAGGTTGTGACGTGGGCACAATCCTCCCCCGAAAACCTGAAGGAATTTTGCCGGGAACGCAACATATACAACGCCGTTTTATTATCGACAGACGCAATACAGCATACCCAATACGATTTCCGCCGTCACTACCGCATACAGCTCCTGCGCATTGCCGCAGTCGTCACGCTGTTGCTGGCGGTAGCCTTCGGCGCCTTCTACTTCACGTTGGGCGACCGCATCGTTCCCCTCTACTCGCTCACGGTTCCCGCCGGCAACAGCAACACCCTGCTCCTGCCCGACGGTACCAAAGTATGGCTCAATGCCGAGTCGACCATCAAATACCCCTCGTCGTTCATGGGGCTGCAACGCAACATCGAAATCGAAGGCGAAGCCTATCTCGAGGTAGCCCACAACCGATGGAGACCCTTCATCGTCAACACCCCCAACGGAAAGATAAAGGTATTGGGTACCAAATTCTACGTCACTTCGACCTCCGAAGAGAAAGACTTCATGGTATCGCTCATCGAAGGTTCGGTAAAAATCTCGTCGGGCGACAAGAGCGCGACCCTCAAACCGGGCTACCGCGCCCAATTCAAGGACGGCGAATTCAAGCAGTCGGTTATCCGCTCGCTCGAATCGGAACTGTGGAAAGACGGAATCTACTACTTCAAGAACCAATCGTTCGACGAACTCATGGACGGATTCGAAAAATGCTTCGGCGTGAAAATCAGCATCGACAAAGAGGTACAGAGCAACGAACGCTACACCGGTAAATTCTACCGCTACAACGGCGTACAGCATGCTCTGCATGCCCTGCAACACGACTTCGATTTCGATTTCAAATGGAACAACGAACATAATACCATTTACATAACTGCAAAACACAAATAACATCTCCATGCCTATGAACATATAACACACCTATTACCCTGAAACACCCAAAACATTTTTATTCACAATCCTTGTTGAATACCCATAAACACACATATGTATAGAAAAAGTTTAAAAGCACTTATCGTAGCTTTTGCACTGGCTTACGCATTCGAAGCCAGTGCCGATGCGTATTCTCGCATCTCCCTATCCGAAGTGAATACTCCGGTAGAAGACGTTCTGAAAAAGATCGAAAAAGAAGCGAAGTGTCTGTTTGTCTTCAATACACAAGTGGATACCCAGCGCAAAGTAAACCTAAACGTCAAGAATAAAACCGTCAGCGAAGTTCTCGACATCATGTTCAAAGGGACCGACGTATCCTATTCGATACAAAACCCCAACATCATGCTTTCGAAGAGAGCCGCCGCTCAAGAGCAGGCCAAAGTCAACAAGAGTGCTGCCACTGCCGCTCAAGCCACCAACGGCTCGAGAATCGTAACCGGTAACGTGACCGACGCCTCGGGCGAAACCCTCATCGGCCTCACCGTAAAAGTAGCCGGCACCAGCGTAGCCACCGCCACCGACATCGACGGTAACTACTCGATCAAGGTTCCGGCCGGGAGCAACGAACTGGAGTTCTCCTACATCGGTTACCAAACCGTAAAACAACCCATCAACGGCAAGGATAAAATCGACATCGTCATGCGCGACAACACCAAGTTGCTCGACGAGGTAGTGGTTACCGCCATGGGTATCGCCCGTAAGGAAGAGACGCTTTCCTACTCGACCCAAACCGTAGGCGGCGACGAGCTGACCCGTGCCAAAGAGGCCAACCTCATCAACTCGCTGCAAGGCAAGAGCGCCGGTCTGGTCATCACGCCCAACTCGGGTGGTGCCGGTGGTGCTTCGAAAATCCTGTTGCGTGGTAACGCCTCGATGCTGGGTAACAACTCGCCCCTTATCGTTATAGACGGTGTGCCCATGCAGAACAGCGTAAACGGTCAGATGGACATGGACGGCGGTGGTGCCACGATGATGGCCGACGGTTCGAAAGAGAGCAGCGACGCCCTTTCGCAACTCAACCCCGACGACATCGAGTCGATTACCGTGCTGAAGGGTGCCAACTCGGCCGCCCTGTACGGTAGTGCCGCTTCGAACGGTGTACTGATGATTACCACCAAGAAAGGTAAAGAGGGTCAGCTGCGTATCGACGTATCGAGCAGCACCACTTTCGAGACTCCGCTCAAGTTGCCCCAGATACAAAGCGTATACGGTGCACAGATGTCGGGTTCGGTAGCCAACGGGTTCTCGATGAACTCTAACAGCTGGGGCCAACGCATGAACACCCTCGGCGACGAGTATTACAGCACGGCCAATTCGCCCTATCACCTTACCCGCAACGCCTACGACGTCAGCGATTTCTACCGCATGGGTACCAACTTCAACAACTCCATCTCGTTGAGCGGTGGTACGAAAGTGGCCCAAACCTATTTCTCGTATGGAAATACGACGGCCAACGGTATCGTCGAGACCAACAAGTTCGAGCGTCACAACATCGCCCTGCGTCAGAGCTTCTCGTTCTTCAAGGACAAACTCAAGATTGACATCTCGGCCAACTACATCAACCAGAAGACCAAAAACCGCCCCACCGGTGGTACCTTCTTCAACCCCATCTACCAACTCTACACCTCGCCGCGTAACCTCGATATGAACTGGTACCGCAAGAACTACTACGATACCAACGCTACCTGGACTTCGAACCCCTATAGCTACATCGTGTCGCAAACCGGTTCCAACGGTCTGCCCATCTCGGTCGTAGAAAGCGGTAAGACCTCTATTCTCTCCGACTCGAACTACGGGAAACAAGTATGGTACACCGATGCCATCAACCTGAACAACCCCTGGTGGTTGCTCAACCGCATGACCAGCGAAGAGGTAATCAACCGTACCTTCGGTAGCATCACGGCCAACTGGCAGATTATCCCCGACCTCAACCTGCAGGCCCGTATCAAATACGACTACAACGAGCGCAACGACGAATCTCGCCAATACGCTACTACCTGGGGTAATGCCGAGATGATCGACCGTGGTCGCCTCATCCTCGACCACACCAAGTCGCAAGACTTCTATGGCGACTTCATGTTGAGCTACAACAAGCAGATTCAAGATTTCACCATCGGTGTAAACGCCGGTGGTAGCATGATGAACTCGTCGTATGACCAATGGATGATTACACCTATTGCCAAATCGGGTGCACCCAATACCGAAGACCTCTCGTGCAACCAGTTCGTTCTCTCCGATATCTATATCAACAGCAAGGACAACTACGGAGGCCTCACCACCAAGAACTGGGAGCGTGCCATCTTTGCCACGGCCCAGGTAACCTGGCAAGACAAGGTAACCGTCGAGGGTAGCTACCGAGACGACTGGTACCGCGCCTTCACCCAGTTCAAAGACATGGATCCCCACTTTGCCTACTATTCGGCAGGTGCTTCGGCCCAGATGAACAAACTGCTCACCTTGCCCGAGCAAATCAACGAGTTGAAACTCCGCGCCTCCTACTCCGAGGTAGGTAACTCTATCCCCAACAACCTGTTCCTGGCCTCTGCCTCGCGCAACCCGGCTACCGGTGCCTACATCAGTAGTGCTATCATCAACTTCAAGGACCCCAAACCCGAGACCACTCAATCGTTCGAGGCCGGTTTCGACATCAGCCTGCTCGACCGCTCCATCTCGTTGCAAGCCACCTACTACAACGCCATCATGAAAAACCAGTTCATGAAATACGAAGGTGCCGCCGGTAAAGAAATCTACATCAACGGTGGTAAGGTGCGCAACCAGGGTGTCGAGTTGACCGCATCGTATATCTTTGCACCCAACAACGACTTCAGCTGGATCACCACTTTCAACTACGCTTTCAACGACAACAAGATTCTCACCGTAGCCCGCAAGCAGAACGGTCAGAAATATATCCACGAGATCGACATGGGTAACCTCAGCGGTCTGAAAATCAAATTCGAAGAGGGCGGTTCGTATGGCGACCTCTATGCCGTTGACTTCATGCGCGACGAAATCACGGGCGAAATCGTAGTTGACCCGAACACGGGTGCTCCCTTCAAACTCAACGGACAAGCCAATGAGTATCTGGGCAACATGAACGCCAAGCACACCCTCGGATGGTCCAATACGTTCAACTACAAGGACTTCTCGTTCTACTTCCTCATCGATGGCAAGGTAGGCGGTAAGGTTATTTCGTTCACCGAGGCTTACCTCGACTACTTCGGTACCTCGCAACGCACGGCCGATGCCCGCGACTACGCCGTAGCCAACAACCTCTACTGGACTTCGTCCGACGGCGCCGTAACCAAACCCGGCATGTATATCCCGGGCACCAACACCCTGGTACCGGTTGACCAATACTACCAGACCATCGGTGGTGGTTCGCCCGTAGGTCGCAACTATGTATATGACGCCACCAATTTCCGTCTGCGTGAAATCTCGCTGGCCTATACATTCCGCAACCTCTTCGGACAGAGCAAGAACCTCACGGTTTCGGCCAATGCCCGTAACCTCTTCTTCCTCTATCTCGACGCCCCCATCGACCCTGATACGTCGTTGAGTACGCAAAATGCCCTGGGTAACGTCGACATCTTCAGCATGCCTACTACCCGCTCGTTCGGTATCTCACTTAAAGCATCATTCTAATGAAAGGTAACATTATGAAAAAGACAATATATTCTTCCGTATTTGCACTGGCCGCTGCTGTAACCCTGGTAGGCTGCGGCGACCCCCTGCTCGACGACCTGAACTCCAACATCGAGGTAGGGTCGGGCGACCTCTCCATGGCCGAGACTTACGAACAAGCTGCCGGTATGTTCCTGACGGCCCAGCAGAAAATGCACGACGTGGGCGCCTCGAACGGTGCACACATCTACCAGGTGCAGTTCAACATCCATATCGACAACTACTCGGGCTACATGGCCGGTACCCAGAACTTCAGCGGTAACCTGCCCTCGACCTACCGCTACTTCGCTCAATACTGCGACGGCCCCAAGGCCAGCTTCTTCCTGGTAGCACAGGCCGCCCTGCCCGTCATGCGGTCGGCTGCACAACTCAACCTGAAAGAGCTCGGTGCCATGTGTAACATCATGTATTGCTTCTCGGCTCTCGAGTTGTCCGACGTGTATGGCCCCTTCCCCTGGACCGACTACAAGAACGACGTGCAGGAACCGCCCGTTACCTACGAGCCCATGGACCAGATCTACGACTCGCTCTTTGTCAACCTCAAAGATGCCGGCGAAATCTTGAAAAACTTCAACAACACGCCCAAGGAGCATCAGGATACCATCAACACCATTCTGGCTCAATACGACAAAATCTGCGGTAGCGTAGATACCTGGCGCCAGTTCTCCAACTCGATTCGTCTGCGCATGGCCATGCGTATGAGTAACGTCGATCCCACCAGAGCCAAGGCCGAAGCCGAAGCCGCTATCAACGACGGCCTTATCGAGAAGAGCATCGAATACAACACCATGGCTATCAACGGTACCAACCACCCGCTGGCTTTCATCTCGACCCTGTGGAACGATACCCGCATGAACGCCTCGCTCGAGAACATCATGAAACGATTGAATGTACCTTTCATGGACAAACTGTTCAAAATGAACAGCGATGATATCCGCAACGAAGATGGCGAAGTGACGATGACAGCCAACTCGGCCATCGTGGGTGTACCTGCCGGTATCCAGCTCACCCCGCGCGACGACAACAACCAATACACCAAATACTCGGGTGTGTCGGACGCCTTCGCCAGCTTCCCCTTGGCTATCTTCAAGCTCTCGGAACGTTACTTCCTGCAGGCCGAAGCCGCCTTGCGTTGGGGTATCGGAGGTGCGGCAGCCGTGAATATCAACTACCTGAATGGTATTGTAGCCATGTTCGACGATTATGATATTGTACAAACCGACGAACAGTTCAGAAACTATTGGAACCAAAAAGAGGCCGATACGACCATCGACTATGTCGATCCGCACAACAGCCGCAACAACAAGAAAGGGTTAATCTCCGTGGGTGTAATCCTCGATAACAGTGATGATGATAGAACCAAACTTGAAAAGATTATCACTCAAAAATGGCTTTCGATGTTCCCCATGGGACTCGAGGCTTGGAACGACCTGCGTCGTACGGGTTACCCCCGCATCTTCCCCGTCAACGATATCGGTGACGGTTCACTGGGCAACGGCCGTATGATTCGCCGTATCCCCTGGAACATGACCGATGCCGCCGCTGCCCAGGATGTCAACACCTCGGGTATCGAAGCCTTGGGCGGTAGCAACTTGATGCGTACAACCCTGTGGTGGGACGTAGAAGATCCTTCGGGATTGGGCGACAACCGCCGCTGGGAAACCGAAGCCGCCGGTCAGTAATCTGTAAAACAGGAGAGCCTGCATTCCCCCGGGAGTGCAGGTCTCTCCACACTACTTTATAATACAAACCAACTTTTGAGATCTTTTTTATTCACTAAAAAACAAAACAAAAAACATGAAAGCACCGAAATTACTTCTGTCCGTACTGGCTTGTGCCGCCGCGGTGGGTAGCTATGCCCAAAACGTGCCGACACACGACTCTTACGTGATGCCTTTCGATGATGGAAAATCCAAACCGTTCTCTGAATACTTCAGGAACTGGGAACCTGGAACGCCCCTCTCGGAAGACGAGAACTTCTACATCTCGCGCGTTCCCCTCAAACAACGCTTCGAGAACTCGGCCACACAGGTAGATCCTACCATGACTACCGCCCGCAAGTTCTGTTTGTGGACTCCCATGGGTATCTCCGATACCTACTGGCAATCGCTGCCCCGCTATGTATTCGACGGCGATAACTTCAGCATGTGGTCTTATGTCGATTCGCAAGGCGGCTGGTCGCTCCCCTGGGTGCGTGTACCGGGCGCATACAGCGACGTGACTCACCGCAACGGTGTAGCCAACAGTGGCGGTCTCGTGTTTTTCGACTCTTGGGGCGGTGACAACACCGAGTCGAACAACAGCATAAACATGCTGGTTGAAAAAGAGGGCGGACAATTCAAATGGGTTGAGAAATTTGTGAAATTCCTGCGCTACTACGGTGTAGACGGTATAGGTATCAACCCCGAGGGTCCCGTGCCCCAAGCCTCGGCCCTACAAGACTTCTTCATACAATGCCGCGAATATGCCGAGTCGATTGGCTGGCAGTTCCACGTATACTGGTATGGAACCAACACCAACACCGGTTCAATGGACTTGGGCCATGTATTCAACTCTGGTAAAGCCAACTGGTTGTGGAAAAACAACAAGCAGGTTACCGACATGTATATGCTCAACTACGAATGGTCTAACTATGCCAGCTCATCGGTTTCGTATGCCGAAAGCATCGGTGCCAACCCCTACACCCTCTATGCCGGCTACGATATTCAAGGTAACTGGCTGGGTCGTGGCTCGTGGACGACGCTGAAAAACACCAAAATGTCTATCGCATTCTGGGGTAACCACACCACCAACATGATTTACCAGAACTCGTCGGAGTTCGGTTCGGGCGACGAAGCCGTACAAGCCTGCTACCTCGAGAAACAAGAGCAGGTATTCTCGGGCGGTAACCGCAACCCGGCCAAACGTCCGGCCGTAGCCAACGGCATTACCAGCTCGAGCGAAGTTGCCATGATGAAATTCCACGGTATTGCCGAATTTTTGCCGGCACGAAGCGTGCTGCAAGAGCTCCCCTTCGTAACCCGCTTCTGCCTGGGTAACGGTAAGAGCTTCCGCGACCACGGGGTCGTAACGTTCGACCACAAGTGGTTCAACGTAGGTGTACAAGACTATCTGCCCACCTGGCGCTGGTGGATCACCGACGACAACAAGAACGTACCCAACGATCCCATCACCTGTGGCTTCACCTTCGACGACGCCTGGTTTGCCGGTTCGTCCATGCAGTTCAGCGGTGCAACCGCAGTATCGAACGTACGCTTGTTCAAGACCAACTTCAACGTATCGGAGAGCGACGACGTATCGATGGTTGTCAAACTGAAAAGCGGTACCGATACCCACATGAAACTCTTCTGGTCGTTTGTAGGTAGCGAAGATCAACTCCACTACTGCGATATCACAGGTGCTCAAGAAGGCGCTTGGACCAAGATTTCGGCCAAAGCCTCTGAAATCGGCATGAACGGTAATGTAGCTCTCGTCGGCCTCAAGTTTGAGAATACCCCGGCCAACTACGAAATCCTCATCGGCGAGATGTCTATCATCCCCGCCAAAACGTTTGCTCCGGTACAACCCACCATCACAACGGCCGAAAACAATATCCTGAAAAAACGTACCTACAACTCGCTCGACTTCAAGTTCAGCTGGGACTGCGCATCGACCAAAAACGACGCCGATCCCTCTATCCCCGTCTATAACGAAGATGTAGATACTTGGTACTTCGAAGTATATGTACAGGCACAAGGCGAAGATCCTATCCTCTGCGGTACCACCTCGTCGTGGGCCCATTATGTAGTAAGTGCTCCCGTATCGGCCAATACCGAAGTGACCGACTACCGCGTAGGTGTTTGCGCCGTAGCTCCCGACGGTGTAACCAAGAGCGCCATCACCTGGACCAACTACATGACAACCGATCTGACGCTGGTCGATGGTATCGTATGCGACAAAGCCGTGATCAAGGCCGGCGAAGAGTTCACCCTCTCGCTCATCGACCCCAACCAGGAAGCTCCTTTCGTTTGGGAAATTATCAATGCCACCACGGGCGGTAACGCTGTTGCTTCTCAAAGTGGAGGAAAATCATTTACCACCACGCTCCAAGACGAAGGCTATTACGATGTGAAAATAACCAACTTCGATTTGAGCACACTCATGTATCGTGGCTACATCCAAATCTCTCCCGAGAGCACAGGATCGATTCCCTCGATTGAAGATTTCACGGCTTCGAAGACCAACGTAACCAGTGCCGACGAAGAAGTCACGCTGAGCTACACCGGTAACAAAGGCGAAGGTACCGTATCGCGCGGTCTTCGTATCGACGACCCCTATATCTTCCGTATCCCTGCCGAGTTCTTGCCGATGAACCAAAACCAATACACCATCGCCTTGTGGATCAAGCCCGAGAAGTTCACCTATGCCCAACACGCTATGGGACTCATGGGACAAAGAGACCTGGATATTCACTGGCCGCACAACAACTGGGGAACATTCTGGCTCGATGTATGGCCCGAGAAGTATGGCGCTGATGGTAAAAAAGTGCGTGATGCCAATGTCCTCTCCTACACCATGTATGGTGGTAATACCTATGTAGATCAAGTAGGTGGAGGCGGTAACAGACACGAAAACCCCAACCCCAACTGTATGACCGATGGTTACAGCTTGAGCGAGAACCAATGGACGCATGTATTGATTTCCTACGACGGTAGCAAACAACGCATCTATTTCAACGGTAAGAAAACGGGCGAAGCCGAATATCCCAAACTCACTTATTCTGACCTCAACGGTGGTACGGGCGCTGTAGCCGAGGCTCCCATCTTCATCGGTGGATCGCGCGTGTACTATGCTGGATTCACAGGCACCATCGACGATGTACAAATATGGCACAAAGCCTTGAGCGATACCGAAGTAGTAGATGCCATGAAGGGATACTACGGTCGTGAGATTCCCAGCGACCTGAAAGGTTACTGGACGTTCGAAAGCGACGACTACAACGATGCCGACAAGACCTTCGAAAACAAAGGTACTCTCTCGACAACCAGCAAAGCAGCATATGTCGAAATCAGAGGTTCGGGCGGTGAAAACACTTCGCTCAACGAAGAAAACCTCCTGCCTGCCAACATCAACGTAGAGGGTAACCCCGCCATGTCGGGTACTATGCCTATCACGACTACGTCGGCCTTCACCATCCCCGATGCCGAGGTAGTGAACAATGGAGACAACGCTACGGCCACCTTCAGCAAAGACGGTAAATACAGCGTAACGCTCACATTGACCAACGGCTGGGGTTCGGACTCGAAGACCAAAGACGAGTACATCGTGGTAGTTCTCGAAGGATCGGGCGTTGAGGACAACCTGGTGAACAACCTCACCGTATATCCCAACCCCTTCATCGACAACGTGAACCTGCAATTTGCTGCCGATGGCAACTATGTAATCGACGTATATGACGCACAGGGTCGCCTGGTAACAACCCGCAAACACGAGGCTATGGCCGGCGAAATCTGCACGCTTACGATCAACGGCGGTAAAGGTGTTTACTACGTTGCTGTTTCGAAAGACAACAAACGTATCAGAACACTCAAAGTAGTAGCCGAGTAATTATTGGCAATTCAACTCCACCGCATGCTCCAGGTGTGCGGTGGAGTTAATTACATAAATCACTTTTAATCTCTAATCATTAATAGCTTTTTTGATTTATGAAAAAACTTTACCTTTTAATGCTTACGGCTCTGCTGGGCGGAGCCCTGGCAAATGCTCAAAACCCTCTCGAAGGGTACGATGCACCTACCTACCCCAAAGAAGGCAATGTGGGCAATATCGTATCGTTCAGCACTTCGGGTGCCTTGGAAGACTTGACAAACATAGCTATTCCTAAAACTCCAGGCGGAAAAATCGACCAGGAATTACTGGTTGCTCCGGGTAGCAAAGTAGATCTCACCATCAAGATCAACACGTGGTGGGGACAATTCGTTACTTTCTGCGATGCCAACGAATCGAAAGAGATGACCCGCCTCATCCTCTGCGGAAACTCGGGAAAAGGTGGTTTTGAAGATCAGGTCAACGGCGTAACGGTATTCGTAGAAGATGGAGCTACAAAAGTATCGGAAGGTACACTTCCCTCGTTCACGGTTCCGGCATCGGCCGAAGAGGGCACCGTCTATCTGCTGCGTATGATGTTCATTGGTGGAACCGACAACGTCACTACCTACGATGGCAGCTATGCCGAGGGTACTTACTACGACGTGAAGATAACGGTAAAATCGAACATCCAGAGATATGCCATCAACTTTACCAACCCCGAGAACGGAACACTCTCAATTAAAAACGGCGAAACTGCCCTTACTTCGGGGGCAGAGGTTGCCGAGGGTACTATCCTGACCATCGCCGCTACCCCCAACAGCGGGTACGAACTGGTATCGGTAAAGAACAACGGTGACGTTTATCCCTACTCGACCTATATGGTAACCGCCGCTGCCAACTTCTCTGCCGAATTCAAACAGCTGGCCACCACGGGCGACGCCATGTTGATGTCGGCTCCCGGCTACGGAAGCGAAGAGGCTCAGTTGCGATTCAGCGATACAGCTCTGGGGTCGCACAACACTGATCAAAACCAAGTATCGAGCGACCAACGTCCGCGCAACTACACCTTCTCGGCCTGGATTTCGCCTATGGCCTACAACGGTGTATTCATGGGTCACGTACAAAACAGCATCACTTGGAATGTAGAAGGTTCCTATGGTGTAGGTGTACAAAACGGCAAACTGGCCGTGTGGTATCGTTATTGGGATGGCAGCTCAACCGGTTGCCCCGGTGCTACAGCTCCCGCCGTATCGGAAACTACCACGCTCTATCCTGGTGAATTTGCCTTCATTTCGCTGGTAACCAGCAACAACGGAAAGACCTTCAAGGTTTACAAAAACGGCGAAGAGGCTCTCTCGCAAGAGGTAGAACAAGGTGGTTTGGCTCTGCTCTACGATGCTTGCGACTTTGCTATCGGTGACTCGAAATACAACCAGCTGGCTTCGAAAGTAGAAGAGGTTCAACTCTGGAACCGTACGCTTACTCCCGAGGAAATCAAAGCCTCGATGTATGGCTTCAACGAAATTCCCGAAGGTCTGGTAGCTTACTACCGCCCCGAATCGGCTACAAGCACGACGGTCGAAAATCTGGCCGGCGATGTAGACGCCTACTATCGCAAGAACGGTGCGCTCTCCAACAGCAGCTTCCCCATGGCTTCGGCTGTTCAAATGACCAACGGTCGTGAAACGGTGAATGTAACCTACAACACACCGACCGAAGAGAATGCCGCTTACGAGCTGCAACGCTACAACGTGGCTCTGGCTCAATCGCCTGCCGCCGTGAAAACATACAGCAACCTGTATGCGGTAAACAAAGGAACCGACTACGAAATCAGCACGGTTACAGTCGACGGTGAGCAACTGGCCAAGGTTACCGACCCGATTCAGGTAGGAACTCAGGATGTGACAGTCGATGTTACCTTCACCCTGGCTTCGGCCATCGAAGAGGTAGCTGCCGAGCCCGTCTACTTTAGCAACAACATGCTCTACATGCCCGAAGGCGCAACTGCCTCGATTTACAGCCTGCTGGGCAGCGTGGTTGCCGAAACAGCCGAACCGGCTACCAATCTCTCGAACCTGCCCGCCGGCATTTACCTGGCCAAGGTTTCGATAAATGGCAATCACACGATTGTTCGTTTCAAAAAATAATTTAACTTTGCAGGGCGCCCCGTACCCGACTCTCGCGAGTGCGGGGCACTTTTCAAAAAGCACAACCGATTCATGGAATCCCGGGACTGAGAATCGACCATTTCAACATCCTTAAAGCCATGACAAACAAAACTTAAAGCGATTGATACTTTCAAAACAGACAGCGATTATACGCCATAGAAAACAAGTCACTCTTTTAGCAATGAAAAACATATTTATCCTGCTTACCTTTTTCTTTTCGGGCTCCATTTTTTGCAGTCAAGCACAATCTTATACCATATACCCTACCCCGCAAAAGGTCGTAGAAGGTGAAAACTCCGTAGAACTCTCCAACACCATCCATGTAATCTGCGAAAGCAGCATCGGCGATGTGAGCCGAAACCGCATGGAAGAGGTGCTCGAAAATGCAGGATACACCATCGCTTACGCCGATAAGGCCTCGCAAACCGAGACCAACCTCTACCTCGGCACAAACGGCTCCAACGGAGCTGCCGCCCAATATGCAGCCGAACACAACCTGCCCCTCGCCGTATTCGATGCGGGCGACAACAAGTTCGACCCCTATCTGCTGCAAATCAACAGCAACTCTCCCCATGGCGACATCGTCGTCCTGGGCAATAGCGAAGGTTCGGAATACTACGCCTTCGCCACGCTCGAACAGATATTCGAGCAAGCCGGTGGAAACTCAATCCGCCAAATTACTTTCGAAGACTATTCTCACACCCAATATCGCGGTATCGTAGAGGGTTTCTACGGACACCCCTACTCGGTCGAAAGCCGCCTCAGCCTCTTTGAATTTTGCAAACGGTTCAAACTGAACGTATTTGTATACGGGCCTAAATCGGACCCCTACCACCTGGGCAACTGGCGCGACGACTACCCCACCTCGCTCACCGAGCAACAACGCTTCTTCGGCATGATTACCCAGGACGACCTCCGCACCATGACCCAGACCGCCAAAGCCTGCCACGTCGATTTCATCTGGGCGGCACACCCCGGTCTGCAACAAGGCATCAACTTCTACGACAAGAGCCTGATGGACCAAGGCATCGACGCCCTGATGACCAAATTTGAGCACCTTTACAACCTCGGCGTTCGGGGCTTCGGCGTATTCATCGACGACATGAACTATACCCCCAGCGGCAGCATGCAAGCCTACCTAGCCGACGAAACTCAAAAGCGGCTGCGCGAACGCTTCGTCACCGACGACCCCGACGACGAAATCGCCCCCCTCTTCTTCGTTCCTACCGCATACGCCCTCAACTACGGAGGCTCCTATACCCTCAACGACTTGAAGAGCGTCGACAGCGAAGTGGTCATCGCCTTTACCGGATACGACTGCTTCTCCAACATCCGGGCCTCGGCCATCGACGACATGGCCGGACGCGTGGGCCGCAACCCCGTGATGTGGTGGAACAACCCCGTGAACGACGACCACGACGAGCGCATCTACATGCGCGAGATGACTACCCACTGGACCATCGAGAACTCGGGGGCCATCAATACCCTCAACGGACTTATCCTCAACCCCATGAGCCAGGCGCAAGCCTCGAAGGTAGCCCTCTTCGGCGCCGCCGATTACAGCTGGAACCCCAACACCTTCGACGTGCACCAGAACTGGGAAGATGTCTTTGCCCGCATGGCTCGCCCGGGCGATAGTCAAACGGCCGAAGCCCTCAAATGCTTTGCCCGGTTCTCCGACGCCCTGGTCGAAGATGACGACATGATTGCCCTCTACGACGGTTTCAAATCGCACTTCGGGGGCTCGACCTTCCCGGCCGAAGCTGCCCAACTGCGCACCGAGCTGGGGAACCTCAACCAGGCCTGCAACTACATCGAGACCCTGAAAGACAGCGAATACAACGACTACCGCCTGATCTACGAAGACCTGCACTGCTGGAACGCCAAGCTCAAGACCTTGAGCTCGCTCGCTCTCACCGCCCTCGATATTCTCGAGAACGACGGTACCATGTCGCGGGCCGAAGGTTGGGAGAAATACCTCACCCTGCAACAGCTCTACAAAGGCATGAGCAACGACTCGGCCTACCTGGTGAGCGCCCTCGAAGGCTACGGTACCTCGACCTACGAAGTACACTACGAGGTAACCCCCGGCGACAGCTACCTGCGTCCGTTTGTCGACTACCTGGTCGAGAAGGCCGGCAGCAACGTACCGGGTGAATGGCCCGCTAAAGATACTATCCAAATCGTCACCAACCTCGAGACGGTACAAGGGGCAAACCTCACGACCGAGGATACCTCGTTCGAACTGAGCGGCCTCGCCGCCCTCACCCTCGACCCGGACGAGTACATAGGCATCTATTTCGGCAACCTCGAGAAAATCGACGTACCTGCGACAGCATTCACGGCCGGCATCGAGGCAGAGGTATCGGTGAACGGCAAGCAGTGGACGGCAGTACAACTGCCCGTCAACGAACAGACCGCTGCCTACATACGCCTCAAGAATACCAGCGACGAAAGCCTGACCGTGGGTGCCGACCGGTTGAGCGGCTCGCTCCAGTTCACCGCAGTAAGCGGTACTCCTACGGTATCGACCAACATCCCGCAATATCAAAACTACGCTCTGGAACGGGTTATCGACGGCAACCCCTCCTCCTTCTTCTGGAGCAGTGAGGCTCAGGCCGAAGGGCAATACATCATGCTCACCTACCCCAACTCGCAACCGCAATACGAGATTACGGTCACCTTTACCGCGAACGACCAACCCTCGGGAACAGTCGCCATCGAAATCTCCAACGACAACACCCAGTGGACACCCGTAGCCGAGTTTACCGCCGCGCAACTCGACGACACCTACTCGTTCACCTGCAACGCCAACGGCCAGTCGGCCCGCTACGTACGCTTCGTGATACGCAGCTATACCGGCAGCTACTGGCTGCAAGTAGCCGAGTTCAAGAGCGAGATGGCCTCCAAAGAGAGCCAGACTGCCGACCAGAACGGCAAACAGATTGCCACCCTTGCCGACCGTGACCTCACGACCAGCTACCATCCCACCGCAGCCGGATACATCGAGCACCGTTTCATCGAAAACCTCAACATCGAGTCGATTGAGATTTACCACAACTCTACGTTCGATAACGGGTACGAGCTCCCCACCATCTACGTCAACAACGGCAGCGAATGGGTAAAGATGGGGCACCTCAACGCGCTCTGCACCATCATCGATACCCACGAAATGGAACTGGTTATGGCCGTGAAAATCGAGTGGAACGAAGAGAACATGCCCACGCTGTACGAGATACTCCCCTGCGGTACTCCCTATGTAGAGAAGCCGGGCACCGCTACCGCCATCGAGCAACCCGCAAGTGCAGGCATGCGCCTCTACACCCGCGACAACCGCCTGCACGTACAGGCCAATGCAACCATCACCAGCCTCACGCTGTACGACTTGAGCGGCCGTGTCGTAGCACGCTATACGCCCCGGGCCCACTCGTTCGAAATTGCACTCGATGCCACCATGCCCCGCGTACTTGTTGCCCGAGTAAGCGACAGCGACCAAAATATCTCGACTCATAAAATAATATGGTAATCCAATCAGTTAATATATAAGGAGAAAAACAAGAAAGAATATAAACGCCTATAAATAAACGACATGAAACAAACAACGCTTTGGCTGGGATTGGGTCTGCTCCTCTTCTCGAGCTGTACCAATTCATCGGAAACCCAGTTACAATATTCCGATTTTGTGAATCCGTTCATCGGGACGGGTGGTCACGGACACACGTTTCCCGGTGCAGTGGTTCCTCACGGAATGATACAACCGAGTCCCGATACCCGCATCTATGAGTGGGACGCCTGCTCGGGATACCACTATTCCGACAGCACAATCAACGGTTTCTCCCACACTCACCTGAGCGGTACCGGGTGCGGCGACTACGGCGACATCCTGCTGATGCCTACCGTGGGCAAGCAGGAGTACCAGTACCTGGGGGCCGAAAGCCAACAGACGGCCTACGCCTCGCCCTTCTCGCACAGCAACGAGAAGGCTACCCCGGGATACTACTCGGTCATGCTCGACCGCTATCAGGTGAAAGCCGAGCTGACCGCTACCGAGCGGGCTGCCATGCACCGCTATCACTTCCCCGAGAGCCAGCAGGCCGGTTTCATCGTAGACCTCGACTACAGCCTGCAGGGGCAGCAGAATCTCGACATGAAGCTCAATACCCTGAGCGATACCGAAATCGTGGGCTGGAAACGCACCAAAGGGTGGGCCGACAACCAGTCCATCGGCTTCTACATGAAGTTCTCGAAACCCTTCACCTGCCAGATTGTCGACACGGTAATCGACATCATGCGCAACGGCAAGCCGTATAAACTGGAGCAGAAGAAAGCCTTGCTTCAATTTGCCACGACCCAAGACGAAGAGGTACTCGTGAAGGTGGGTATCTCGGCCGTCGACATCGACGGTGCCCGCCGCAACGTCGAGAGCGAAATTCCCCACTGGGACTTCGACAGCATTGCCATACAGGCCAAAGAGAAATGGAACGACTACCTGGGTACCATCGAAGTCGAGACCGACAACGAAACCCAGAAACAAATCTTCTATACCGCGCTCTATCACACGGCCATACACCCCAGCCTCTTCTCCGATGCCGACGGCCGCTACCGCGGACTCGACCAGATGGTGCATCAAACCAAACCGGGAAAAGAAATCTACACCGTATACTCGTTGTGGGATACCTTCAGAGCATTGCACCCCCTGCTCACCATCACTCAACCCGAGTTGAACGACAAGCTGATCATGTCGCTCATGGAGAAATATCACGAGGGAGGTATCCTGCCCATGTGGGAGCTGGCCGGCAACTACACCGCCACCATGATCGGCTACCACGCCGTACCGGTCATTGTCGATGCCTACATGAAAGGATTCAACAAAATCGACGGCCACGAACTGCTCGAGGCCTGCATCAGAAGCTCGGTATACGACACAACCGGTATCATTGCCCCCAGCCGCATGGTCAACGGCCTGGTACCCATCTCGAAATATTATAAAAACAAAATCGGTTATATCCCTTACGATAAGGAAAACGAATCGGTAGCCAAAGGTCTTGAATATGCCTACAACGACTGGTGCATTTCCCAACTGGCCGAAGCCATAGGCGACACGACCACCTACGAAAAATACAAGGGTCTCAGCCAAGCCTATGCCAACTATTACGATGCCCAGACCAAATTCATGCGAGGCAAAGACCTCGACGGCAAATGGCACTCGCCCTTCCACCCCCGCTCGTCGGACCACCGCAACGACGACTACTGCGAGGGTACCGCCTGGCAATGGACCTGGTTCGTACCTCACGATATAGACGGACTCATCGCCCTGATGGGCGGTCAGGAGCAATTCATCGGCCGTCTCGACTCGCTCTTCCTGGCCGACTCGAAACTCGAAGGTGACCTCGTGTCGTCCGACATCTCGGGCCTCATCGGCCAGTATGCCCACGGCAACGAACCCAGCCACCACATCGCCCACCTCTACAACTATGTGAACCAGTCGTGGAAGACGCAACAGCTCATCGACACCATCCTCTACAACCAATACTTCGACGACCCCAACGGCCTCTCGGGTAACGAGGATTGCGGACAGATGTCGGCCTGGTACGTGCTCAACGCCATGGGCTTCTACCAGGTATGCCCCGGCTCGCCCATCTACTCGGTAGGCCGCCCCATCTTCGACAAGGTCACCATCAACCTGTCGAACGGCAAGAAGTTCGAAATCGTGGCCAACAACAACTCGCGCACCAACAAGTACATACAAAGCATACGCCTCGACAACATCCTGCTCGAGTCGCCCTTCTTCATGCACAGCGACATCATGAAGGGCG
Organism: uncultured Barnesiella sp.; assembly: GCA_902471075.1. GTDB lineage: Bacteria > Bacteroidota > Bacteroidia > Bacteroidales > Barnesiellaceae > Barnesiella. The sequence continues at coordinate 46,683 of CABRIW010000005.1, forward strand.
GACGCATTGTCGTCGACATGGGCAACACCCCGGTAAAGCAATAAATCCTTAAGCAATAATCATCATTCATAATAGACAATTCCGTATGAAAAGACTCAATCGTTATCTCGCACTCGTGGCAGCGGTCCTGGCCTTAATCTCCTGCCAGAGCGAAAAAAACAGTTACGACCTGATTCCCTACCCCAACCACATCGAACAGATACCGGGGCGATTCTCCTTTGACAAGGGTACACAGATATATGTCTCGCCCGAATGCGGCGACGAGGTAACCGGCGTACTGAAACAATTTGCCGACCAGTTCCAAAAGACCAGCGGCATGGAGTTGAAGTTTGCCAATGAAGAACGCAACAACGCCATCGTGGTGAAGGCAAACCCCGATCTGGCCGACGAGGCTTACCACCTGCATATCGGTAAGAGCAAAATCGAAATTGCCGCAGCCACCCCCAACGGCGTGCGCTTTGCCCTGCAGACCGTCAAACAGCTGCTCCCGGCCGCCGTCTATGGCGACACGCTGGCAGCCGATGCCAACTGGTCGGTTCCCTGCGCAGCCATCGACGACGCTCCGCGATTCGGATACCGCGGCCTCCACTTGGACGTAGCCCGCCACTTCTTCTCGACCGACGAGGTGAAACGCATTCTCAACGTCATGGCCGTGCACAAGCTCAACACGATGCACTGGCACCTCACCGACGACCAGGGCTGGCGCGTCGAAATCAAGAAATACCCCCGCCTGACCGAGGTGGGCAGCATGCGCAGCAAAACGATGATTGCCAAAGAGTGGGACAACTACGACAACACCCCCTACGGCGGATTCTATACGCAAGACGAGCTGCGCGACATCGTGAAGTATGCCGCCGACCTGGGTATCACCATCATCCCCGAAATCGACCTGCCCGGCCACATGATGGCCGCCCTGGCCTCCTACCCCGAGTTGGGTTGCACCGGTGGCCCGTATGAGGTTTCGGGACAGTGGGGCATCCGCGACGATGTGCTCTGCGCCGGTAAGGACAAGACCTTCGAATTTATCGACAACGTACTGCTCGAGGTGATGGATATTTTCCCCTCGAAATACATTCATATCGGCGGCGACGAGTGCCCCAAACTGCGTTGGGAGAAGTGCCCCGCCTGCCAGGCCCGCATCAAGCAACTGGGTCTCAAAGACGATGAGCACGGCACGGCCGAGCACTACCTGCAAGGCTATGTGACCGAGCGTGTCGAGAAGTTCCTCAGCGACCACGGCCGTGAGATGATCGGTTGGGACGAGATTATGGAGGGCGGACTCTCGACCCATGCCACCATCATGTCGTGGCGCGGTGTAAGCAACGGCATCGAAGCTGCCAAACAAGGACACGACGTGATTATGACCCCCACCAACCCGCTCTACTTCGACTACTACCAGTCGCGCGACACCCAAAGCGAGCCGCTCGCCATCGGCGGATACAACCCGGTAGACCTGGTCTACAAGTTCAACCCCGTGTCCGAGGAGTTGACCGAAGAGGAGGCCCGGCACATTCTGGGTACACAAGCCAACGTCTGGACCGAATACATGCCCACCAACGAACAGCTCGAATACATGATTCTCCCCCGCCTCGCCGCTCTGAGCGAAGTGCAATGGGACCAACTGGAGAATAAAGACTACGACCGGTTCCTCAACCACATCGGCCACATTCTCGAAATCTACAACGCCATGGGACTCAACTACGCCAAACACCTCTTCGAGGTAGAGGGCGAGTATACCGTCAACGACAGCAAGAACTGCATCGAGGCTACGCTGCGCACGCAGGGCAACGCCCCCATCTACTACACCCTCGACGGTACCGAGCCCACCACGGCCAGCACCCACTACACGGGCCCGATCGAAATCAGCACCGATGCCGACACCTGCACCTTGAAGGCTATCGTCGTGCGCGACCAGGTGAAGACCCGCACCCTGGTGCGCCCCTTCTCGTTCAACAAAGCGACCGGGCACCTGGCTGAACTCAAAGACGCACCCAGCCCCAAATATACGTTCGGCGGTGCTTCGGTATTGACCGACGGCATCCACGGAGACTTCAACTACAGCAACGGTTGCTGGCTGGGCTTCATCGACACCCCGCTCGATGCCACCATCGACCTGGGCGACACCCAGTCGGTAAGCAGCGTGAAGGTAGGCTCGCTCGTGCAATACTCCGAGTATATCTTCCCGCCCACGAAAATCACGGTCTATGCCGCCGACGGCGATAACCCCATGACCGAGATAGGCAAACTCGACATCCCCGTAGCTCCCAAACAAGATGCCGACGGTGTGCGCCAATACACCTGCGAGTTCCCCTCGGTACCGGCCTCCAAGATACGGGTCGTAGTCGAGACCACCGGCCAGATTCCCGCCTGGCACGGCGCCCACGGCGAAAAGGGCTGGCTCTTTGTCGACGAAATTTCCATCAACTAATCACCCTGCACGCACATGACCAAACGCAATCTATTCCATAGCGCACTGTTTGCCCTCCTCCTGTTGGTGGGGGCAAGCAGTTGCAACCAACAACCCAAAGAGCTCGACATCATTCCCATGCCCCGGTCGGTCGAGTATCACCGGGGAACATTCACTCTCTCGCCCGAGACAAAGTTCTATGCGTCGCTCTCGCCCGAGAGCAAACAGGCCCTGGCCCGCTACCTCGAGGGTACGGCTCTCGGTCAAGTTGCATTTGCCGACGAGGCCACCGGTAACGACGGCATCGAGCTGACCCTCTGCGACACGGCCACCGTGCCCGAAACCGAGGGCTACCGCCTCGAAATCGGCAAGAAGGGGATACACCTCTCGGCCAGCACCGAGACGGGTATCTTCTACGGCATACAGACCCTGCTCCAGCTGCTGAACAACGGCGACGGCAAGAGCCTCCCCGCCGTGACCATAGCCGACTCACCCCGATTCCCCTACCGGGGCATGCACCTCGACGTGTCGCGCCACTTCTACGACAAGGAGTTTGTGAAGAAACAGCTCGACGCCATGGCCTACTTCAAGATGAACCGCCTCCACTGGCACCTCACCGACGGGGCCGGCTGGCGTATCGAAATCAAGAAATACCCCCGCCTCACCTCGTTTGCCGCCTGGCGTCCCTTTGAGAAGCTGAACGACTGGTGGACCGGCGGCCGCACCTTCTGCGACCAGGACGACCCGCGCGCCGTGGGCGGATATTACACGCAAGACGACATCCGCGAGGTGGTAGCCTATGCCGCCGAGCGCCACATCACCGTCATCCCCGAAATCGAGATGCCGGGCCACTCCGAAGAGGTGCTGGCCACCTATCCCGAGCTCTCCTGCTCGGGCAAACCCTATGTCGATGCCGACTACTGCATCGGCAACGAGAAGACTTTCGAGTTCCTCGAGAACGTGCTGCTCGAGGTGATGGACCTCTTCCCCTCGGAGTATATCCACATCGGGGGCGACGAGGCTTCGAAAAACGGCTGGCGCAACTGCCCCCGCTGCAAGAAGCGGATGGTCGACGAGCACCTGGCTTCGGTCGAGGAGCTGCAGAGCTACATGATACACCGCATCGAGCGGTTCCTCAACGACCACGGCCGTAAGCTCATCGGCTGGGACGAGATTATCGAGGGCGGCCTTACCCCCACCGCCACCGTCATGTCGTGGCGTGGCGAAGAGGGTGCCATCCATGCCGTCAAGGCCGGCAACGCTGCCATCATGACCCCCGGCAAATATTGCTACCTCGATGCCTATCAGGATGCCCCCAACACCCAACCGCTGGCTATCGGCGGATACCTCACCCTCGAGAAGGCCTATTCGTTCGAGCCGGTCCCCGACTCGCTCTCGACCGAGGAGGCTGCCCTCATCAAGGGCTTGCAGGGCAACGTGTGGACCGAGTACATGCCCACCCCCGAGCACACCGAATACATGATATACCCCCGCATTCTGGCTCTGGCCGAGGTGGGTTGGACACCGGCCGAACTGAAAGACTGGAAGAGTTTCCACGACCGTGCCCTCCATGCCGTGAACTACCTGCGCAGCCGGGGATACAACCCCTTCCCTCTCGACAAGGAGGTGGGCGACAAACCCGAGTCGCTGCAACCCGTAGAGCACCTGGCCCTGCACAAGAGCGTGACCTATGCCACCCCGTACAGCAAGCAATATGCCGCACAGGGCGACCAGACGCTCGTCGATGGCGTGCGGGGCGGCTGGATGTACAACGACGACCGTTGGCAGGGATTCCTCAACAGCGACATCGACGTGACCATCGACCTGGGCAGCGAGACCGCCATCCAGGAGGTGAGCGCCGAGTTCCTGCAACTGAAGGGTCCGTATGTATGGCTGCCCAAGCAGGTGACCATCTCGGCCTCGACCGACGGCAAGGAGTATGAAACCCTGGCCACGGTCGACAACGACATCTCGCCCGACATCGACACCCTCCAGTTCAAGACCTTCGGCTGGCAAGGCAACACACAGGCCCGTTACGTGCGGTATCAGGCACAGTCGAACGGCATTGCCGGCGGCTGGCTCTTCACCGACGAAATCGTAATCAAGTAAAAAGCTATCTATAAACAGGAAAAAATGGAGAAGAAAAGCAAAGGAAAATCGACCAATCCCATTGCATGGGTTCCCACAGTCTATTTCGCCATGGGACTGCCGTTCATCGCGGTCAATCTCGTATCGACGTTCATGTTCAAAGACTTAGGAATATCCGATACACAAATCGCGTTCTGGACCTCAATCATCATGTTGCCGTGGACTTTGAAGTTTCTTTGGAGCCCGTTTCTGGAGATGTACCGCACCAAGAAGTTCTTCGTCGTGGTCACCCAGTTGCTGAGCGGACTCCTCTTCGGCGTGGTAGCCTTCTCGCTGAAGTTCGATTATTTCTTTGCCATCAGCATCTCGACGATGGCCGTCATCGCCCTGAGCGGTGCCACGCACGACATCGCCTGCGACGGCGTGTACATGGCCGAGCTCTCGCCCGAAGACCAGGCCAAATACATCGGGGTGCAGGGTGCCTTCTACAACATTGCCAAACTGGTGGCCAACGGCGGACTGGTAGCCGTGGCCGGCATGCTGGCCGAGCACTTCGGGGCTGTCGAAGGGGCTTCGATACAGGAGAACATGCCCGCCTATAAGGAGGCGTGGATGATTATCTTCATCATCATCTCGGCGCTGCTGCTGGTGCTGGGCCTCTACCACTCGCGCATGTTGCCCTGCACGCAGGTGCCCTCGCAATCGAAACGCTCGAGCGCCGAGGTTCTGCACGAGCTGTGGGAGGTCATCAAAAACTTCTTCACCAAGAAGCACATCATCTACTACATCTGTTTCATCATACTCTACCGCTTTGCCGAGGGTTTCATCATGAAGATAGCCCCGCTCTTCCTGCGCTCGTCGCGCGACATCGGCGGACTGGGGCTTACGCTCACCCAAATCGGTACGCTCAACGGCGTGTTCGGGTCGGCCGCCTTTGTGCTGGGCTCGCTGCTGGCCGGCATCTACGTGTCGCGCCGGGGGTTGAAAAAGACGCTCTTCACACTCTGCTGCGTCTTCAACTTCCCCTTCGTGGCCTACACGCTGCTGGCGGTGTTCCAGCCCGAGAACCTCTACGTAATCGGTGCCGGCATCATCACCGAGTACTTCGGCTACGGCTTCGGTTTCGTGGGCCTCACCCTCTTCATGATGCAGCAGATTGCCCCGGGCAAACACCAGATGTCGCACTACGCCTTTGCCTCGGGCATCATGAATCTGGGCGTGATGCTGCCGGGTATGATGAGCGGTTTCTTCAGCGACTGGCTGGGCTACGAGAAGTTCTTCATCTACGTGCTGCTGGCCACCATCCCGTCGCTGCTGATTACCTATTTCATCCCCTTCACCTACGACGATTCGAAAAAACAGCAAGAGAAATAGCACCGCCTCATGGCCGTGTCAAATAAAATGCCGATATTTATCGACCAAAGAATTTATCAAAATCAAAAACAAAAAGAAGTCAATATGAGCAACAAAATGGCTATGCCCTGGGAAGACCGTCCGGCAGGATGCTCGGAGGTCATGTGGCGTTATTCGCAAAATCCGGTAATCGACCGGTACCATATCCCCACCTCGAACAGTATTTTCAACAGTGCCGTAGTGCCTTTCGGCGACGGCTTTGCCGGGGTATTCCGCTGCGACAACCGGGCCGTACAGATGAACATCTTCGCCGGATTCAGCAAAGACGGCATCCACTGGGACATCGAGCACGAGCCCATCCAATTCAAACCGGGCAATACCGATATGATTGAGTCGGAATACAAATACGACCCGCGCGTGACCTGGATCGAAGACCGCTACTGGATTACCTGGTGCAACGGCTACTACGGCCCCACCATCGGCGTAGGCTACACCTTCGACTTCAAGGAGTTCTTCCAGTGCGAAAACGCCCTGCTGCCCTTCAACCGCAACGGCGTGCTCTTCCCCCAGAAGATCAACGGCAAGTATGCCCTGCTGAGCCGCCCCAGCGACAGCGGCCACACCCCCTTCGGCGACATCTACATCAGCTATAGCCCCGACATGAAATTCTGGGGCGAACACCGTCACGTGCTCTCGCCCACTCCCTTCCCCGAGAGTGCCTGGCAATGCACCAAGGTAGGTGCCGGTCCCATCCCCATCCTCACCGACGAGGGGTGGTTGCTCTTCTACCACGGTGTCATCACTACCTGCAACGGATTCCGCTACTCGATGGGTGCCGCCATCCTCGACAAGGACGACCCCTCGAAACTGCTCTACCGCACGCGTCCCTACCTGCTCGCCCCCGCCGCTCCCTACGAGCTGCAAGGCGATGTGCCCAACGTCGTATTCCCCTGCGCAGCCCTCACCGACGGCGACCGCGTAGCCGTATACTACGGTGCGGCCGATACGGTAGTAGGCCTGGCCTTCGGATACATTTCGGAAATCCTCGAGTTTACCAAAAACAACTCTGTATTATGAACATACGCAATCTCATCATTGCGGGTATCTTAACGGCAGTCTCGTCAGCCCCGGCAGGGGCAGGCGAGCCTGTCGCTTATATAAACCCCTTCATCGGCACCACCAACTTCGGCACCACCAACCCCGGGGCCCTCTGCCCCAACGGTCTGATGTCGGTCACCCCCTTCAACGTCATGGGCTCCGACCTCAACGTCTACGACAAGGATGCCCGCTGGTGGTCTACCCCCTACGAGTATCACAACCGTTTCTTCACCGGCTTCTCGCACGTGAACCTCAGCGGCGTGGGCTGCCCCGACCTGGGCTCCCTGCTGCTCATGCCCACCAGCGGCGAGCTGTGTGTCGACTACAAGCAGTACGGCAGTGAATACACCCAGGAAGAGGCGCACCCCGGCTACTATGCCAACCGCCTCACCCGCTACGGCATCGACACCGAGGTGAGCGCCACGATGCGCAGCTCGATTGCCCGCTTCACCTACCCCGGCGGCGAGAGCCACGTGCTCCTGAACCTGGGCGAAGGGCTCACCAACGAGAGCGGCGCCACCGTGCGCAAGGTGAGCGACACCGAGTACGAGGGCAGCAAGCTGCTGGGCGGCTTCTGCTACTACAACCGCCAGGGAGTATTCCCCATCTACTTCGTGATTCGGGTCGACAAGAAGCCCCTGCAGTCGGGCTACTGGAAGAAACAGCGCCCCATGACCGGCGTAGAGGCCGAGTGGGACCCCGATAACGGCAAATACAAAATCTACTCGCGCTACACCAAGGAGATGTCGGGCGACGACATTGGTCTATTCTTCACCTACAACACCCAGCCGGGCGAGCAGATACAGGTGCAGATAGGCGTATCGTTCGTGAGCACGGCCAACGCCCGCGAGAACCTCGACCGGGAACAACAGGGATTCCGGTTCGACCAGGTGGCCCACGACGCCCGCCGGCAGTGGAACGACATACTCTCGAGCGTCGAGGTCGAGGGGGGCACCGACGAACAGAAGACCATCTTCTACACCGCCCTCTATCACATGCTCATCCACCCCAACATCCTGCAGGATGTCAACGGGCAATACCCCGCCATGGAGAGCCAGCAGATACTCACCACCCCGCACAACCGCTACACGGTATTCTCGCTGTGGGATACCTTCCGCAACGTGCACCCCTTCTTCACCCTCGTCTATCCACAGATGCAGCTCGATATGGCACAGACCCTAATCGACATGTACAACGAGTGCGGCTGGCTGCCCCGCTGGGAGCTCTACGGCAACGAGACCCTCACCATGTCGGGCGACCCGGCCACCATCATGCTGGCCGATACCTGGCTGCGCGGCCTGAAGGGATTCGACGCCGAAACGGCCTACCGGGCCATGGTGAAATCGGCCACCGCCCCGAGCAGCGAGAATATCCTGCGCACCGACAACGACGACTACCTGGCCCTGGGCTATGTGCCCCTGCGCGAACAGTTCGACAACTCGGTATCGCACGCCCTCGAATACTATCTGGCCGACTTTGCCCTATCGCGCTTTGCCGCCGACCTGGGCCACAAGGAGGATGCCAAGCTCTTTGCCGACCGCTCGCTGGGCTACAAACGCTACTACTGCAAAGAGTACGGCACGCTGCGACCCATACTGCCCGACGGCAAGTTCTACACCCCCTTCGACCCCATGCAGGGCATCAACTTCGAGCCCTCGCCCGGGTTCCACGAGGGTAACGCCTGGAACTACACCTTCTACATCCCGCACGACATCGACGGACTCAAGCGCCTCATGGGGGGCGACAAGAAATTTGCCGCCAAGCTGCGCAAGGTATTCGACGAGAACCTCTACGACCCCGCCAACGAGCCCGACATCACCTACCCCTACCTCTTTGCACAGGTCAAGGGTCAGGAGTGGCGCACCGACTCGCTGGTGAACGTGCTCTTGAAAAAGCACTTCAAGAACCAGCCCGACGGTATCCCCGGCAACGACGACACCGGTACCATGTCGGCCTGGGCCGTATTCAGCATGATGGGCCTCTACCCCGACTGTCCGGGCATCCCCCGCTACACCCTCACGGCCCCCACGTTCGACCGCATCACCCTGCACCTCGACCCGCGCTACTACAAGCACGACACGCTGGTCATCGAGTGTGAACGCCCCTCGGCCGAGGCCATCTATGTCGACCACATCGAGGTCAACGGCAAGCGCCTCAAAGGCCGCTTCATCTCGCACGACGATCTGGTCAACGCCGGTACCCTCCGGTTCGTCCTCACCGAGAAGAAGAAATAACGCAATCAATCTTTCTTCATAAAACGAAACGGGACCGTCTCCTCGCTGGAGCCGGCCCCGTTTTTTATTTCAGGTAATATCTATTGTGGGAGCGGTTACCCTATCCTCTCTTACTCCCACTCGATTGTCGAAGGCGGTTTGGAGCTGATGTCGTAGACTACGCGGTTCACGCCGCGCACCTTGTTGATGATGTCGTTCGACACCTTGGCCAGGAACTCGTAGGGCAGACGGGCCCAGTCGGCCGTCATGCCGTCGGTCGAGAGCACGGCACGCAAGGCTACGGCACGCTCGTAGGTGCGCTCGTCGCCCATCACGCCTACCGACTGTACCGGCAACAGTATCACACCGGCCTGCCATACCTTGTCGTAGAGGTCGTTGTCGATAAGGCCCTGAATGAAGATGTGGTCGGCATCTTGCAGAATGCGCACCTTCTCGGGGGTGATGTCGCCCAGGATGCGCACACCCAGACCGGGACCGGGGAAGGGGTGACGCCCGATGAGCTTGTTGCTGATGCCCAGCTCGCGGCCCACGCGGCGTACCTCGTCCTTGAAGAGCAGACGCAGGGGCTCTACCAGCTTCAGGTTCATCTTCTCGGGCAGACCGCCCACGTTGTGGTGCGACTTGATGGTCATGCCGGTAATCGAAAGCGACTCGATCACGTCGGGGTAGATGGTGCCTTGAGCCAGCCACTTGATGTCGGTGAGCTTGCGGGCCTCGCGGTCGAAGATGTCGATGAAGCCCTTGCCGATGATCTTGCGCTTCTTCTCGGGGTCGGTTACCCCTTTAAGCTGTTCGTAGAAATACTCCTTGGCATCGATGCCCAGCACGTTGAGCCCCATATCCTTGTAGTTGGCGAGCACGCTCTCGAACTCGTTCTTGCGCAGCAGGCCGTTGTCGACAAAGATACAGGTGAGGCGGCTGCCGATAGCCTTGTTGAGCAGCACGGCGGCTACGGTCGAATCGACACCGCCCGAGAGGGCCAGCACCACCCTATCGTTGCCCAGCTTCTCTTGCAACTGGGCTACCGTGTGCTCGATGAACGAGGCGGGAGTCCAGTCCATGTTGCAATGGCAGATGTCGCGCACGAAGTTGGTGAGCAACAGGGTACCGTCTTCGCTGTGGTACACCTCGGGGTGGAACTGCACGCCCCAGGTCTGCTCGCCCTCGATGTGGAAGGCGGCGGTCTTCACCTCGTGAGTGCTGGCCACGAGTTTGAACGACGGGGGGATGACCGTGATGGAGTCGCCGTGCGACATCCACACCGTAGAGTTCTCGCGCATGCCGTGCATGAGGGGGTCGCTGTCGTCGTGCCAGGCCAGATTGGCGCGCCCGTATTCGCGGGTATCGGCCGACTCTACCTTACCGCCCGAGGTGTGGGCCAGGAACTGCGCTCCGTAGCAGACACCGAGCACGGGATAGACGCCGCGGATACGGCTCAAATCCACATAGAGTGCCTGGGGGTCGTTCACCGAGTAGGGACTGCCCGAAAGAATCACACCCTTGATGCCCTCGTCGCCATAGGGGAACTTGTTGTAGGGCAAGATTTCGCAGTAGGTATTCAGCTCCCGCAAGCGGCGGGCGATAAGCTGAGTGTACTGGGATCCGAAATCGAGAATAATAATCTTTTCCTGCATAATCGTAGGTCTTTATGTGTGTTGTATAGTGTTGTTCATAATCTTTTCGCGCGTCAGCTGCTTGATGTTGTCGGGCTCGCCGGCCAGCCAGATGACGTCGTGAGCCTCGAAGCGGATTTGTCCGTCGGGCTGGTGGAAGGTTCCGTCGGCCCGCTCGATACCCACAATGAGGCAGTTGTTCTGGTTGCGGATGTTGAGCGACGAGCTGGTCTGCCCGATCAGGGGCGAATCGTCGGGCACCACCACATGGGTGAAGGTCACCTCCTTGGCTTCGCTCTCGTCGTCGGTCGAGGCGCTGCCCTCGACTACGGCAAGCAACGACTGTATCTGGTCGTCGGTACCGATTACCCCGATGGTATCGCCGGGGAAGATGCGGGTCTCGCCCTTGGGTATGTTGATGCGTTTCGTTCCGCGCTGGATGCTCACCACGTTCACGCCGTACTCCTTGCGCAGGTTCGAGTCCATGAGCCGACGGCCGGCAAAGGGACAATCGGCATTCACGTCCATATAGGCCAGGTGCATGTCGCTCACCAGACTGGTGTTGCGGCCGGTCTTGCGCAACTCACGCTCGTTGAGGTTGTCCATGAAGACGGTCTCGATGCGCATGAACTGCTTCTGGATGCGCTTCGACAGCAGGATGAGCACCACGATGAATATGCCCAGCCCCAGCAACACGCCGGTGCGCTGCGAGTGTACGCTCGAGAGGTAATAGATGACGAAGAAGAGAGCCAGCAGGATGCGGAAGACAATCATCAGCGTGAGCGGTACCCGGTTGGCCCGCCCCTCGCCCAGTTTCTTGATAAGGCTCATGTTTACCTCTTTCACCATGAGAGCCCACAGGAAGGGAGACATCGCTACCAGCGTCACCACAGCGGTGATGAGCCGGCCCCAGTCGGGCAGAATATCGAGCATGAGGGGCATGAACCACGACTTCGAGATGAGCATGATGGCCACGATGATGGCCGAATAGAGCACTACCCGCCACAGGTATTGGGTAAGCGCCTCTTTCCACACCGCCTTGTGGGGCTTGATTTCGGTTCGGCTCTGGCTGTACCGGTCGATGGCCGTAAGCCACTTCTCGGGCAGATGGCGCTCTACCCACCCATAGGCCGGGTCGGCCAGGCGTATGCAGTAGGGGGTGAGGAAGGTGGTGATGACCGAGACGGCTACCACAATGGGGTAAAGAAACTTGTCAATCACATTCAACGACATACCCAGCGAGGCGATGATAAAGGCAAACTCGCCGATTTGCGAGAAGCTGAAACCCGACTGCATCGCGATTTTGAGCGACTGGCCCGAGGCCAGCATACCCACCGTGCCGAAGAATACCTGCCCCACGATAACCACCAGCGACAGCAGGCAGATGGGCAGGGCATATTGGCTCAAGGCATCGGGACTCACAAGCATGCCCACCGACACGAAAAAGATGGCGCCGAAGAGGTCTTTGACCGGGCCCACCACCTTGCCGATGCGCTCGGCCTCGTTGGTCCCCGCCAGAATCGAGCCCATGACGAAGGCACCCAGTGCCGACGAAAAGCCCACGTAGGTAGCCAGTACCACCATACCCAGACAGAGGCCCATCGAGACAATCAGCAGGGTCTCGTCGTTCAGGAACCGACGGGCCTTCTTCAGGAAGAGCGGCAGCACGGCAACCCCCACGACAAACCAGATAATCAGGAAAAAGAGCAGCTTGGCAATACTCTCAATGAGCGCGGCACCCTCGAAAGAGTTCTTCACCGCAATCGACGAGAGAATCACCATCATCACCACGGCAAACAGATCCTCGACGATGAGCACGCCGAATACCAAATTGGCAAAGGCTTTCTTCCGAAGGTTCAAATCGGTGAAAGCCTTGATGATAATCGTCGTGGACGACATGGAGAGCATGGCGCCCAGGAAGACGCTGTCGAGGTAGGTAAAGCTCAGCAAACGCCCGGCACCATAGCCCACGAGCATCATACCCGCCACCACGACCAGCGCCGTAATCACCGCCGACGAGCCCACCTGGAACAGCTTCTTGAAACTAAATTCCAACCCCAGCGAAAACAAGAGTACAATGATACCCAGCTCGGCCCACAGGTTGATGTCGGCCTCATCGACAATCGTCGGGAAGAATCCGAAATTGGGACCCACCAGAAAACCGGCCACGATATATCCCAGAACAACAGGCTGCTTCAGTTTCTTAAACAGTAGAGTCACTACACCGGCTACAATCAGGATAAGAGCCAAATCGGTAATGAGTGAATCCAAACCTTCCATAATCAGATTTCGTTTTGAAGGGAAATATATTCAGTTCGATAGAACGTGCGCATGCGGGCAAAGAGCGAAACAAAATCGGTCGTCGAGCGAGCCAGTACGACAAACTTCAGGTCGGTCTTCTGCCCCCCGTAGTCATACTCGACCAGCACGTTGTGCAGCGCCACATTATATTGCTCCAACAACTGTTTATAGCGTTCCAGATCTTCCACAATCTCGCCGGCACGCAGGTGGATGATGCGCCCCTCCCAATCGAGTTTGGCGTGCCGCTCGTACTGCTCGAGGCTCACCAGCGTAAAGAGGATAAGCACCGTAGAGATAACGGCAACCCAGTAGAGCCCTACCCCCACGGCCAGACCCAGAGCGGCCACCATCCAGATGCCCGCGGCGGTAGTCAACCCCCGCACCGAACCCTTGGTCTGGATTATGGCACCGGCACCCAGGAAACCCACGCCCGTAATCACCTGCGCAGCCACCCGGCCGGGGTCGCCGTTCTTCAAACCCAAATAAACTTGTGGAATATAAATCGATACAATCATCGCCAGCGTCGCCCCCATCGAAATCAGGGCAAAGGTGCGGGCACCGGCCACCTGGCCCTTGCGCTTCCGCTCAAAACCGACGATACCGCCCAGCAACAGACTCAACGCCAACTTGAATGTGGCCGAGGTGGCTGTCACCTCTGTGTCTGAAATCGTTGCCAGAAAATCTTCGAAGATATTCATATCTTACTTTTTAGCTGTACAAAGATAGTGAAAGGTGAGCGCAGAATAAAATATCGAAACTTGTTTCAGATATTTTTTATGCCGAACCGACTCCTATCTTCGTGTAACAAAGATAGTGAAAGGTGAGAGCAGAGGCAAATGGAAAACCAAGTTTTCAACCATTTTTTTCAATACTTTATAACGAGTTTCATTCTACTCCAAAAGGCGACAACCGATAACAAAAGAGGCGACAACCCCGTGGGTCATCGCCTCTCGTTTATATCGATATACGTCGTTTACTTTTACTGTACACCCGAAGTGGTTACTTCCGACGAAATCTTCTTTACCAAGCCTTGCAGTACGGCACCGGGACCTACCTCGATAAAGGTATCGGCACCGGCAGCAATCATGTTTTGAACCGATTGCGTCCAACGTACGGGGGCCGTCAACTGAGCGATAAGGGTCTTCTTGATCTCATCGGGATCGGTTTGCGGTTGAGCGTTTACGTTTTGATAAACGGGGCACTTGGGCGTGTGGAAGTTGGTGTGAGCGATAGCGTCGGCCAATTCGGCACGAGCGGGCTCCATCAGCGGCGAGTGGAAAGCACCGCCCACTTTCAGCGGGAGGGCACGTTTGGCGCCGGCGGCTTTCATCAGTTCGCAAGCCTTGTTGATGCCTTCAATGCTTCCCGAAATCACAATCTGTCCCGGGCAGTTGTAGTTGGCGGCCACACAAACTTCGCCTTCGGCAGCTACCGATGCGCAGATCTCTTCTACTTTCGCATCCGGCAGGGCAATGATGGCTGCCATGGTAGAGGGATGGGCTTCGCAAGCCTTCTGCATGGCCTGAGCACGAGCCGAAACCAGACGTACACCGTCCTCAAACGACAGAGCTCCGGCAGCTACCAGAGCCGAGAACTCGCCCAGCGAATGACCGGCAACCATGTCGGGGTCGAAGGCGTCGCCCATCGTCTTGGCCAGAATGACCGAGTGCAGGAAGATGGCCGGCTGAGTAACCTTGGTTTGGCGCAGGTCCTCGTCGGTACCGTTAAACATCAGGTCGGTGATATTGAAACCCAATATCTCGTTGGCCTTATCGAACATCTCTTTGGCTACGGGGTTATTCTCGTAAAGGTCTTTACCCATACCTACGAATTGTGCCCCTTGTCCGGGAAATACAAATGCTTTCATTTCTATTGTTTTTAATTACGGAAAATTTTCCTTATTTCAAAATCGTTGCAAAGTTAAATCAATTTATCAGTATAAGCAAACTTTTACATACCAATATCATTTTTAACCGGGAGAATAATCGTAAACAGACATCCTCCACCTCTATGCAAGAGGATTATGCCGAGCTTAACCTCGACAATGATTCATGTACCTGGAAATAGATTTTTTCACCAACGAAATCTACCTCTGCGATTGAACGAATTTCCATACGGATGCGTTAATCATATTTTGATGGAGATTTGTTGTATTATACAAATATTCTTTCTTATTTTGTTGCGTGAACACTAAACAAGGATACTGACATGAATACACTCGCTGCGATACTGTTGCTTTTTGGAAACCTGGGAACAACCGAGGTAATCATTATTTTTATTGTGATTCTGCTCCTGTTCGGCGGTAAAAAGATACCCGAACTGATGCACGGTCTGGGCAAAGGCGTTCGCAGTTTCAAAAAGGGCATGAACGAAATCGAAGACGAAATAAACTCCACTCCCGCCCCCGACAGCAAAGAGAAGACCAAAGGACTGCCCAAGGAGGGAAACAAATAAATACGACGGCTTTGCTACTACCCGTCGGGCACATCGGTAAAAATCGAACTTTGTCGCCGTGCGGTTCTCACACTGCAGGCCGAATTGCTGTATTTGCATGAATAACGAACTGAAAGAGATGAGTTTCTGGGAACACGTCGAAGACCTGCGTAAGGTTATCTTGCGCTCGGTCGGTGCTATCGTCGTGTTGGCTGTCGTCTTTTTCACCCTCATGCCCCATATCTTCGACAGCATTATTCTGGCTCCCTGCCACTCCGACTTCATCCTGTACCGGTGGCTCTGCGCACTCAACCAGCACACGACCATCTTGCCCGACTTCTGCAACGACCAGTTCGAGGTCAAACTCATCAACATACAACTGGCCTCGCAGTTCTTTATTCACATGAGTACCTCCATGTGGCTGGCCCTGCTGGTGGCTTTCCCCTACATCATCTATGAGCTGTGGACATTCATCAGCCCCGGACTCTATGCGGGCGAGAAACGCCATGCCCGGGGGGCTTTCCTGGCGGGGAACATCATGTTCTTCATCGGTATCGCCGTCGGTTATTTTCTGGTATTCCCCCTCACCCTGCGGTTCCTGGCCGAGTATCAGGTGAGCGAAATGGTGCCCAACCAGATTTCGCTCGACTCTTACATGAACAATTTCCTTACGCTTAACTTCGTCATGGGGGTGGTCTTCGAGTTGCCGCTCCTCTGCTGGCTGCTCTCGAACATGGGGCTCATCACACGGCGATTCTTCAAAACCTACCGCCGCCACGCCATTGTCATTCTGCTCATTCTGGCCGCCTTTATCACCCCCTCGAGCGATCCCTTCACCCTCTCGGTGGTGTTCATACCGCTCTATGCCCTCTACGAAATCAGTGCCTGGGTAGTGAAACCTGCCCCCAAAGAAGAGGATGAAGAGCTGCCGGCCGAAGAGGAGAACGGCCCGCAATAAAAAACGGTGGGGACAAGGGGCTTTCGGGGCGCACATGCCCACGCATTCAATCGCAACAGATGCAAACAAAATAACGGAAAGGAACACGATATGAAAAAGAATTGGGACAACCGGCCTTTCATGGCACACGACGACAACCCCCTCTCGTTGGGCGGCACGGCATGGATTCCTGCCGAGGGGATGGTCTCCCCGACCGATGCCGGCATACATGTGGTGTGTGACTCCGAGCCTGTAATCGAGGAGCTCACTCGCGATACCGCTTTTTCGGCCGACTGCAAAACAGTCCGTTGGGCCGATGTTTCCGCGCCGGTACACACGGCAGCCGCCAATCTCAACCGGCCGTTCTATATCTTTATCGCTACCGACACACCCGCCCCGGGCAGCGAGCCGATGAAGAAGATTATGGATGTCCAGCCGTTTGCCTCGGGCGTACTGCTCATATCGCCCAAACCCGTAATCGAGGTAGCCTGCAGCTGTGCCACGACATCGCAGGAGATTGTCCGCACCGTTCGCGCCTGGTGTCTGTTGATGCAACGCGAAGGGCCTTCGCCCGTCAGCTTCGGCGAAATTCACAAACTGCTTTTGAACAAGGGCGGAGAGATAAAGTGCCTGTCGTACTCCACGACCGATTCGGCAGCTGTCGAGGGGCTTCCCGCCCGGCTGACCGAGGAGGCCGGTGAAAGCATCGCCCGCATCGAATCGTATATCATACACGTGTCGATACCGCCGAAATATAAAAACGACATGGATTCGATCGTCCATGCCGTCAACCTCCTCAGAATTCATATCCGGCAAACGGCCCCTCAGGCGAGCGGACTCGTAGGGACTCTTTTCGAGACAAGCGGCAGCCCCGAAGCCTGTATCTCGATATTCATGCACTAAGCGGGGAACCGCCGCTTAGAACCAGTCTCTGAATGCCGGCACACGGGCCTTGCTGATGATGACCTTCTCGGTCGTGGGGGGGTGTGAGTTGCAGCACCATGCGCCCGCCAAACCAGAGGCTCACGCCGGTAACCGCCTTGTGGGCAATAATGTATTGCCGGTTGGCCCTGAAAAAGTGGCGGGGGTTGAGCTGCTCGGCCAACTCGTCGAGGGTTTGCTGAAAGTCGAATGTCTCGCCCGACTGCATAACGGCCTTGACCGAACCGCCATCGATGTAGAAATAGCTGATTTGCTCCACGCTCACGGGCACGAAGCGATCGCCCTTGACGGGGACCAGGAAGTGGGTTTTGTAACTCTCCTCCCGCTTCAAGGCCCGCATCACCGCCTGCAGGTCGGCAGCCGGTTGCGGGGCGCCTCCCAGCATCTTCAGCTTGTCGATGGCCTTCTGCAGGTCGCCGCTGCCGATGGGTTTCAACAGATAGGCGATGCTGTTCACCCGGAAAGCCTGCAAGGCATACTCGTCGTAGGCGGTGGTAAAGATGATGGGACAGGTGATGTCGATATGCTCAAAGATACCGAAAGCCGACCCGTCGGCCAGGTGTATATCCATGAATACCAGCTCGGGCATGGGATGAGCGGCAAACCACTCCAGCGTGCCGGTCACGCTGTCGGTCTCGCCCACGATGTCAAACTCGGCATCGACCTCTTTCATGGCCGCCTTCAGGTTGCGCAGGGCCGCTTTTTCGTCTTCTATAATCAAGGTCTTCATATCAACGGCAAAGTTACTTTAAAGTTTTTCTCGCTCTCCTCGATAGTGATGTCGCGCCCGAAGAGCAAGCGATAGCGTTTGGAGAGGTTGGCCAACCCGATGCAGGTGTTGCTGCTGTCGGTCAGTTTGGGTTGCAGGCGGTTGCACACGCACAGGCCGTCGCCCTCGGCAATGATGCGGCTGGTCGTCAAGGAATACTGGCTCCGCTTGCGTATATCGTTGAAGTGGTTAATCATGAGGATACCGTTCAGCACCGCCACACCGAAGAGGGCAATGAACCCGACACCGGCCGAAATGCTGAAGGGGAGGCCGCGCAGCCACAGGGCCACGATACCGCCGATGAGCGAGAGGGGCACGGTAGAGAATACGACCAGCGAATAGGTGATGCTGTGGAAGGCAAAGAAGAGCAGCAGCAAGATGAGCATCAGGGCGATGGGGATAACCACCGTGAGGGTGCTGATGGCATTTTGCAGGTTCTCGAACTGGCCGCCATACTCGAAGTAGTAGCCGGGCTTGAGTTTCACGTTCTTGTCGAGCGACTCTCTGATTTGGTTCACCACCTGCTGAATATCGGCATCGCGCACATTCACACCGATAACCACGCGTCGCTTGGTGGCGTCGCGGTTGATTTGCAAGGGGCCGTTTTCCAATTCGATGCTGGCCACCTCGCTGACGGGGAGCTGTATGTTGTCTTTCGTGCGGACAAAGAGCTTGTCGATGTTCAGGTCGCTCACCTTGTTCTTATCCAGGCGAACCACGAGGTCGAAGCGGCGTTCGTTCTCGAAGACAACCCCGGCCGTCTCGCCCGCATAGGCGGTGCGGATAACGGTATTCAGCTCTTCGATGTCGATGCCGTAGCGGGCAATCTTGGCCCGGTCGAAGTGAATGAGCAACTGGGGCAGACCCATGGCCTGCTCTACCTGCACATCGGCAGCACCCGGTACCTGCTCGACATAGCGGGCCGCCTCGCGCGCCTTGCTGTACAGTTCGGTCATATCCTCGCCGTAGAGCTTGATGGCAATATCGGCCTTGGCACCGGTCATCAGCTCGTTGAAGCGCAGCTGAATCGGCTGGCTGAAGTTGAACTCGGCACCGTCGATCGAGTCGAGGCACTGCTTCATCTTCTCCACCATCTCGGCCCGGCTCGAGGCCGACGTCCATTCACTGAAGGGTTTCATCACAATCATCACGTCGGCATCCTCGACGGCCATCGGGTCGGTAGGCACCTCGGCCGTACCTATTTTGGCCACTACGTGCTTAATTTCGGGGAAGCGCTCCTTGAGCCGTTTCTCGGCCTCGAGCGAAACCTCGATGCTCCGGCTCAACGAACTACCGGCCGGGAGGGTCATCTGCATGGCGAAATCGCCCTCGTCGAGCGTAGGGATAAACTCGGCACCCAAACGGGTGAAGAGCAGCAACGACAGCACCAGAGCCACGAAGGCGGCAGCCACCGTGCCCCACACATGGGCCTGGCTGAAGCGGAGCGTGCGTTGATAGAGGCGGTTCAACCAGTCGAAGAAACGGTCGGCAAAGGTCCGCTTCACGGTCATCGTCCGTTTCAGACAGAGCGACGCCATCATGGGCACATAGGTGAGCGACAGGATAAGGGCGCCGATAATACAGAAGACGAGCGTCTTGGCCATCGGCGTAAAGTATTTGCCCTCGATGCCGCTCAGGGTAAGTATGGGGAAGAATACAATCAGGATAATGAGCACGGCAAAGGTAGCACTGCGGGCTACACGGCCGGCCCCCTTCTCGACCTCGTCGTTCATCTCTTCACGCGACAGCGTGCGACCGCGCAACTGCCGCCCGTAGAGGTGGGCCAGGATGCCCTCCAGAATGACGATGGACCCATCGACCACAATACCGAAGTCGATGGCACCGAGGCTCATCAGGTTAGCCGAGACGTTGAAGATACGCATCAGGATAAAGGCAAAGAGCATGGCCAGCGGGATAACCGATGCGACAATCAACCCGGCCCGTACATTGCCCAGGAAGATAATCAGCACCAGAAATACGATGATGGCACCCTCGACCAGGTTGCGAATCACGGTCGAAATATTCCGGTTCACCAGCTCCGAGCGGTTCAGGTAGGGCTCGACCGACACCCCTTCGGGCAACATCTGCTGCACCTTCGCCACCCGTTTCTCCAGCTCCTTGGTCACCACGTTGGCATTGGCACCCTTGAGCATCATGGCGATACCGCCAACACACTCGCCCTCACCATCCTTGGTCATGGCACCGAAGCGTTTGGGAGCGCCAAACTGCACACGGCCTATATCGCCGATGTGTATGGGGATACCGCCCCGGTTGGTCACCACAATCTGCTCCACGTCGTGCAGGTCTTTGATCATACCCTCGGAGCGTATGTAGTAGGCACGGTTTATCTTTTCGATATAGCTGCCGCCCGTATTCTGGTTGTTCCGGCTCAAAGCCTCGAACACCTCGCCTATCGTGGTGTTGAGCGAATAGAGAGCATCGGGGTCGACAGCCACTTCGTACTGCTTCAGATAGCCGCCGAAGCTGTTGATTTCGACAATGCCGGGGATACCCGAAAGTTGACGTTTCACAATCCAATCCTGGATGGTGCGCAGCTCCATGGCATTGTAGCGGTCTTCATAGCCCGGCGCCACCTTGAGCACATACTGGTATATCTCGCCCAGACCGGTGGTGATAGGCATCAGCTCGGGCGTTCCCAGTTCCGGCGGGATTTCGCCCGATACCATCTGAATCTGTTCGTTGACCAACTGGCGGGCATCCAGCGTGGGCACATCCTCCTTGAAAACCACCGTCACAAGCGACAGTCCGAAACGCGATACCGAGCGTATCTCCTCGACATTCATCACGTTGCTCATGGCTATCTCGATGGGGAAAGTAATGAGCTGTTCCACCTCTTGCGGGGCCAGCGTAGGCGACACGGTGACAATCTGCACCTGGTTGTTGGTGATGTCGGGCACGGCATCGATAGGCAGCGTCAGCATGGAGTATATGCCGCCCGCCAGAAGCAACAGGGTGGTCAGGGCCACAAACAGCTTCCTTCGGATTGAAAAGTGTACGATCTTTGAAAACATATATGACAGATACTAAATTTATAATCGTTACAAAGTTGCTGTCTTCCGCCTATTTCTCCGACTACTTGCCGGTGAACCGACCAAAATGGGGGTTGAAACGGAAAATCGGCCGGGTGATTTTTCTGCGCCCTCAACTTCTCCGACCCGTAATCACCGCCCCCTCCCCTTCCCGACCGACAAAACCCGACGGATACCACAAGGGGCCGCATCGCCTGTCGGCGATACAGCCCCTTGACTGGATGCAACATGTAACCCGTGTTATGCCGGGTGATGGCGGGTATCAGAACCGAAATACAATCCTATACCAGTATTGTGCTACTCCCCTCATCCGGGGAACTTATCCATCAACCGCTCAAGCCGGCCGATGAGCTCGCGGCCGAGGGAGGTTTTCTCCTCGATGTGGCGGCAGACCATCTGGACGAAGGGGTCGCTCTCGAACTGGCCCCGCACCTGCTCGAAGTCGCCGTCGCGTTGGCTGGCCGAACCGTCGACCCCGAAGCCGATGCGCGAGATGGTCGAGAACTCCTTGCGGGCGTCGTCGTAGAGCAGGCGGTCGAGCTCGACCACCGACTCGTTCCACTGCCGCACGATGGCGACAATATCCTGCGGGGTGAGCCGGTCGACACTCTTCCCATACCAGCGGCTCATCTGCGAGCACACCCAGGTCCACTCCATGTCGTAGTAGCGACGGTGCAGGTCGCGGAAGTCGGCTTCGGCCTGCTCGAGGGTGTAGCTGTTGTCTCCGGCGATGCGGTCGATTTCGTCCTCGACGGCCTGTTTGGGCAGGATAAGCCCCGCCAGGTCTACCCACTCGCCCAGACCCAGCGGGTCGGTAGGTTGCAGCCTGCGGTGCAGGTCGGCCATGTCGGCAAAGGGAGCCCCCTCGAGCCGCTTGATGATGGAGTTGCCCATGAACTTGTGCACGGCCAGCATGTAGAGGTGTATCCCCTTCTCGAGCGAACTGTGCCTGATGGTGGTACTCTGGAACGAGTAGCTCTCGGAGGTTTCGCCCGAGGTCTGCTTGAGCCCTTGCAGGGTGTCGATGCCTTGCAGCATCTTCTGTATGGTGTAGGGGCTGAGCAGGTTGAAGTTGATGCAGTCGAGCTTGTCGGGGTCGGTACGGCGGTCGCGCTTGGGCCACTTCTGGGCATCGCGAATGGTGCCCACGCTCTTGAGGTTAGCCCCCGGCACGAGGTAGGAGTGCTTGCCGTGCTCGATCAGGTAGGAGAAGGGCATACCCGAGGTATCGGGGTGGTTGACGTGCCGCCCCATGATGAGCGAGAAGGCCCCTATCCTGGCGGGCCACAGCATGTAGGAGTCGCTGGTGGTCTTCGACCCGCGCTCGACCACACCCTGGTGGATGGGCCCCAGTTTGTACATGTGGTTACTCTGGTTCGACCCGCTGCCGGCGTTCAGGAAAGAGAACATGCCGGCAATGAGCAGGCTCGACTTGTGCATGGTCACCGTGTAGGGGCCGGCAAAGATGGCACAGGCCTCGCCGTTCTCGCCCTGGCAGTTGCTGAAGAAGAGCGAGTCGTGGGCCGAAAAGAGGTGCGAAAGGTGGCAGGCTTGCCCCACGAAGCAACGCGACAGTACCGCGCCGTCGCTCACGCAGGCGCCCGAGCTGATGATGAAATCCTGTGCGGTGACGTTGGCCCCGATGGTTACGGGGGCCTCGGGGCAACTGTTGATGGTGCCGTTGTCGAGGCGCGAGGCGCCGTCGATGCGGCAGGCATCGCCGATGCAGAGGTTGCGTATCGTCCCCGTGTTGACGATGTGCACGCCGCGGCCTATGGTGCCGCAGTCGCTCGTCACGGTGGCGGTATAGTCGGCCACCAGCTGCCGGAACCGCCCGATGAGGTCGGGCCGGTGGCGATACATGGCCATGAGGTAGGCCATCTGTGCCGAGAGGCGGTTGTAGATGGGGACCTCGCGGCCGCCCGTCTCGTTGAGTACCGACACCTCGGTGCCGTTGCCGAAGGAGCTCTCTCCCTCGGTCAGCAGCAGGTTCACGTTCTGGATGTAGCAGTCGTCGCCTATGCGATAGTTGGCGATGTAGTTGGCCACCCCCTCGATGAAGGTGTTGTTGCCCACCGTGCAGTTGTGCAGGGCGACGTGGTGCAGCCCGGCACGTCGGGTGAGTCCGCCCGGCAAGGCGAAGTTTTTTTCAAATACCCCCAGCCTTACCTGCCCCGAGAAACGGACATGAGTAACGGTTTCGGGCACGAAGCCTTCGGCTACAAGCACCTGGCTCCAGTCGTCGGCCACGCAACCCTGGGCTGTGAGCCGGCTGATTTCTGAGTCATTGAGTTTACGATAATTCGTCATACTGGCAAAGATTAAGAGGCCGGAGGAGGTAGCCCGGTGAATTATTCAGGCAGAGAGGCGCCCCGGTCAGGAGGCGCCTTCGTCGTCGTTGTTGTCGGTGGCAATCTCGTCGTAGTGCTGGAAGAGGAAGTCGTTGTAGGGGAAACGCGTGGTGTGAATCTCCTTCACACGCTGGTAGAGCAGCGACTTCAGCTCGTCGATGTTGGTCTTGTTGCGGGCCGAGATGAAGATGCAGTTGTCGTGCATCTTGGCCATCCAGGTCTCTTTCAGCTCGTCGAGCGAGATGTTTTCGCGGGTGCGCGGAGTGAGGTCGTCGGCCGCCTTCTCGACGTAGGAGAAGGCATCGATTTTGTTGAATACCAGAATCATGGGCTTGTCGGCCGAGTCGCACACCTCTTGCAGGGTCTTGTTCACCACCTCGATCTGCTCCTCGAAGGCCGGGTGCGAAATGTCCACGACGTGGAGCAGCAGGTCGGCCTCGCGAACCTCGTCGAGGGTCGACTTGAACGAGTCGACCAGGTGGGTGGGCAGTTTACGGATGAACCCTACGGTATCGGAGAGGAGGAAGGGCAGGTTGTCGACAATCACCTTGCGCACCGTGGTGTCGAGGGTGGCAAAGAGCTTGTTCTCGGCAAAGACCTCGCTCTTGGCCAGCAGGTTCATCAGGGTCGACTTGCCCACGTTGGTATAGCCCACCAGTGCCACGCGCACCAGTTTGCCGCGGTTTTTGCGCTGGATGCTCTTCTGGCGGTCGATGCTTTTCAGCTCCTCTTTCAGGTGCGAAATCTTGTCGAGGATGATACGGCGGTCGGTCTCGATCTGGGTCTCACCGGGACCACGCATACCGATACCACCCCGCTGCCGCTCGAGGTGCGTCCACAGGCGGGTAAGCCGCGGCAGCAGATATTGATATTGCGCCAGCTCGACCTGCCGTTTGGCGTTGGCCGTCTGGGCCCGTTTGGCAAAGATGTCGAGAATGAGGCTGGTGCGGTCGAGAATCTTCACTTGCAGCTCCTTCTCGATGTTCTGCACCTGCTTGGCCGAGAGGTCGTCGTCGAAGATGACCATGCCTATCTCGTTCTCGTCGATGTAGTTCTTGATTTCGGCCAACTTGCCCGCACCGACGAATGTGCGGGAGTTGGGGGTGTCGAGCCGTTGCAGAAACTTCTTCACAGGCTGGGCACCGGCGGTTTCGGCCAGGAAGGCCAGTTCGTCGAGGTATTCGTTAGCTTTCGCCTCGTTCTGGGTGTTGGTAATCAACCCCACCAGAACGGTGCGTTCGGTTTCTTCTTGGGTTAAGATAAATTCTTTCATGCGTTATGCTCCAAAGACCTGCCATGCAAATAATGCTTTTCGCCGGGTCTTTGTTTAGTTGTTAAACAGTTTTTCAATCGTGACAATCTGGTAATCGTAAAAGTCGCGGGTGGCAGCATCGGTGGTGACGGCCCGTTTCTGCTTGTAGAGCGTGAGTACCTTTTTGAGGGCTCCGCTCATGTAGGGTGCCATTTCGGCTACCGACATCGAGGGCCCCAGCGTGAAGCGGGTGAACGACTGCTCTTCGGCCTGGTGTGCCATCACGTGGCTGCAGGGAAAGGGAATCCCCTCGAGGTCAACATCGTCGGTCAGGGTCCCCAAATTCACCTTCACCGGAGTTCCCTGCAAATCGGAGTACTGGATGAGCAGCTCGATGGTCTCGCTTTGCAGGTCGCGCTCCACGTCGTTGAGCTTGCGACCCTGGTAGGTGGCCTTGAAGACCTCGGCAATCACGTCGTTGAGATAGCTCTCGACGGTGTAGTTTTTCACCGGGTCGATGGCTCCACCCTCACGGATGCGGAAGAGGGTAGCCGGTTTGATGAGGCTGGCCGGGAGGGTGCGGTGTATCGAGCTGGCGTAGTTGACATTGGCTCCGATGCGTTGCAGCAGGTCGGCCGGGGTGAGCCAGTCGCGATAGGTACGGGCCTGGTTGAGTACCCATTTCAGAGCCTTCCGCTGGGTAGCCTTGTCGAGGTAGACATAGGGCAGCGTATCGTCGCCCTGGCGCACCTCGGTATAGAGCACACCGCCGATGTAGGGCACCACGTGGCGCAGGTGGCGGTTGTACTGTTGCACGAGTGCCGAGTATTCGTCGCGTATCGTACGGTAGTCTTTCCCCTCGTCGAAGAGCCATTTCTCGAAATTCTTCACGATAATCTTGAGATTCGATATGGCCATCTCGCCTGCCTTGAAGTGGTCGTTGCTCAGGTCTTCGGTCTGGTCGGTGGGGTCGTAGGTATCGGGGTACTGCTGGGCTCCGAAGGTGTACATGGGGTCGGCCTTCTTCTCGGCTATCCAGCGGTCGAGCGTGGCCACCTCGTCTTGCGGAGTGGCGGCACCGTCAATCAGTCGGTAACCCCAGTTGATGGCATAGATGTCGTAGACTCCCAAAATGGGCGGGGTGAGCCGCACGCCGCGCTCATAGTCGCCGGGCTGGGCCACGAAGTTGTTGCGGGCATAGTCCATGATACTGGGCGTAGTACCATACTTTTGAGTAAACGAGGGGCTGCGCAGCGAGTCGATGGTGAAGGAGTAACTGGCTCCCATGTTGTGCATGAGGCCCAGCGTGTGGCCAATCTCGTGCGAGGCGACGTAACGCAGCGATTCGCGCATGACATCGTTGTCGAAGGTCTCCTGTCTCACCCGCGGGTCTACGGCACCCGTCTGGGCAAACCGCCAGTTGTGTACCAGCGAGATGACGTTGTGATACCAGATGACATCGGCCGTGAGGATTTCGCCGCTGCGGGGGTCGACATAGCTCGGGCCCATGGCGTTGGCAATATCGGTGACGGCATATTTCACACAGCTGTACCGCATGTCGTCGGGGTCGAAGTCGGGGTCGTTCTTGGGATAGTCGCGGGCCACGATGGCATTCTTGAAACCGGCAGCCTCGAAGGCGGTGTTCCAGTCCTCCACACCTTGCTTCACGATGTCGCGCCACTTCTCGGGGAAGGCACTGTCGACGTAGAAGACAATCTGCTGCTTGGGCTCAACCAGCTCGCCTCTGAAGTAGGCTTCGCGATCCTCGTCCTTCGGTTCGAGCCTCCAGCGGTGGATGTATTGCGTGCGGTCTATGCGGTCCTTGTCGCTCGTGTAGATGTTTTTGGTACTCGAGAAGAAACCCACCCGACGGTCGTAGATACGGGGACGCATGGGTTGCTCGGGCAGAAGTACCAGCGAGCGGTGCATGGTCACGGTGCAGATGTTGTCGCCGGTGAAGCTGAGCACCGAGCGAATCTCGCAGTTCTGCGGGAAACTCTTGGCTCCCAGAATGTAGGAGTTGGCCGAGGTGTAGGTGCCCGTCTTTATCTTGGAAGAGGGATTGCTGGGCATGGGGCTGATAATCTTCTCGTTGGTCTTGAAGAAGTCGCTCATGTCCACCACCACGTCCTTGCCGTTCTTGGCCTCGATTTTGAAGGCCTTGATGATGGGGTCGCCGAAGTTCTTGTCGAACGAAGCAGCAATGGGGTCGTCCTTGTCGATGATGTTGCTATGCTGCACCAGGTGCATGAAGAGCGTCTGCTCGTTCTTGCTGAAGCGAATCATAAAGGGGTCGGTAGTCATCTCGCCGGCTACGAACAGCTTGGGGTCGGTGGTAGCTGCTACCCGGCTCGAGAGCAGGAAGATGCGGTTCATCAGCGAGTCGGGTACCTCGACCAGCAGTTTGTTTTCGGTAGTCAGGTGCAGGGTGAACATGCCCTTCTGCGTCTTGGCTCCCTTGACGAGTTTGTCGTATTTCGACTCTTTGGCGGTCGTATCGGCCACCTGCTCTTTCTTGTTCTCTTTCTTACTTTTCCGTTTGGCGTAGCAATCTGCGGGGGTCACTCCGGCAATGAGGAGGGCCGCAAGCGTCGCCCATACCAGTTTCTTCATATCTCTGTTTTTTGTGTATGCTTCTCTATTGAAGTGCAAAAATAGAGCAAACCGACTGCAGAAACAAGTGACAAGGCGTAAAAAAACTGAATGGAGGTGCAACCTATCCCCCTATTTTTGTGGCCGTTCGTATTCCGTTTGGGGAATGCGCACCGTACTCCCCCCACCCCGATACAGAGGCCAGCCCCGTGCCGCATAAGGGAAAAGTACCGCAGACGGCATCTTCTCAGCATTGCATGCCGTAACGCGATACGACAGAGACGCCACATCAGCAGTCGAATGACAAGAAAAACCCGGAAAGCCCTAGGGACCAGAACTTAACGCAGATAGTCGTCGAGCGGAATGTTATACTTTTTCAGGATGGTCTCGGGGTTGTACGACAACTTGGCCTCGCGCAGACCCGGGTCGCCGGCATCGTCCTCGCGGTTGATATATTGCACCTCGGGGTGAGCCTCGGCCATCTGTGCCGAATAAAAGAGGTTGATGGCTTCGTAGGCACCCACCACCTCCTTACGGGCTTTCTCAATATGCACGACCAGAGTATCGCCCACCACTTCGCCCACCGAGAAGGCGGCAATTTCGCCGCCCACACGCAGCACACCCCCGTCGAACGGCAATCGGTCATACTCACGCAGCACTCGAGCCACCATGCTCTCTTCATAGGCAAACAGCTCGCTGTCTTTGTGATACTCCTGCATGTAGCGGTCGAAGAAAGCTATCAGTTCGGGCAGATTCTGCGGCGTGATGGCTTCGTATTGGAAATCGGGATAGGTGCTCTTGAACTTGTTCACCCGGTTGCGCTTCTTGTTGAAGCGGTGCCCCACGAGGGTAGCCAGGTCGGTAGCCCGGTAGAGATAGTCGCCCCAGTCGGGCAGTTCGGTAATGGGACAACCATAGAGTTCGGCAATGGACTGCGCCGCCGGTTCGGGCACGGCCGAGAGGATAAACGGCAACCCGTGTTGACGGCAATAAGCCCCCAGCAGCGGCAACGAATCTTTCAGATCGAGACTCCCCACCGGCACGGCAAAGGCGGTGTTTTGCAGATGGTCTTCCTCGCCCCCCTTGATAAAGAGGGTGTCGCGGCAGATGGCATACTCGTAGCCGAAGTAGCCGACCCACATATAGATGCCGCCGATCGAGAAGTCGCAGGTGCGGTAGCTTTGTCGGGTCAGATAGGGCGCTATCTCGTGCAGCGAGTCGAGAGTAATGGGTTTGAATACCAAATGGCAATCGGATGCTGCCGGTTGTGTGGATTCGGGGGCGATGCCCGGTCGGGTTGTCTCCATGAGGCTGATTTTTACTTGAGTGGCTCAGGTTAAAAAACGATTCGACAAAATCGGGAAATCGGCTGAGCGACTTTGTTTACGGTCGTTTGTACTATTTTTCCAGTGCAAAAATAGATAAATTTTATTAGTGACATATTTATAAACAATCTATTTTACCCGTTGGTTCCGAAAATTTAAAACTAATAGACATTCTTTTTCATAAAAGATACGATATTCTTGTTTATCTTCTCAAATTGATAGATAAATATTTGTATTATTAGAAATTTGATATATATTTGCAGAAATTTTGTCCTTATTGAATTTAAATTTTAACCTGAAAAAACCAAATGTCACTCATCATTCCTCAACGCTATAAACTCAAACTTCTGCCCGAAACTACCGAGATGGCCATCAAGATGCTGAAAGATACTTTTCAGGAGCGTCTCGCCAAAGCCCTGAACCTGCGCCGGGTCACGGCTCCGCTGTTTGTACTCTCGGGTACGGGGTTGAACGACGACCTCAACGGCAACGAACGCGCCGTGTCGTTCCCCATCGCCGACATGGACGGACGCCGGGCCGAAGTGGTACACTCGCTTGCCAAATGGAAGCGGGTGAAGCTGGGGGCCTACGACATCGCCCCGGGCTTCGGACTCTATACCGACATGAACGCTATTCGCACCCACGAGGAGCTCGACAACCTGCACTCGCTCTACGTCGACCAGTGGGACTGGGAGAAGACCATCACCCGCGAAGACCGCAACCTCGAATACCTCAAGGAGACCGTGCGCACCATCTACCGCGTAATCAAGGAGTGCGAGGCCCTCATCTACGAAGAGTTCCCCCACATCACCCCCACCCTGCCCGACGAGATAACCTTTATCCACACCGAGGACCTGCTGCAACAATATCCGCACCTCACCCCCAAGGAGCGCGAGGCGGCTGCGGCCCGACGTTACGGGGCGGTGTTCCTCATCGGC
This sequence comes from uncultured Barnesiella sp., assembly GCA_902471075.1. Classification (GTDB taxonomy): domain Bacteria; phylum Bacteroidota; class Bacteroidia; order Bacteroidales; family Barnesiellaceae; genus Barnesiella. Next base: position 76,366 of record CABRIW010000005.1, read on the forward strand.
ATCGGGCAACAACTCAGCGACGGCACCCGACACGACGGCCGCGCCCCCGACTATGACGACTGGACCACCCCCAACAGCGACGGCTATCTGGGCCTGAATGGCGATATTATCCTGTGGAACACCGTGTTGGAGACTTCCTTCGAGCTCTCGTCGATGGGGATACGGGTCGACAAGGAGGCCCTGCTTCGCCAGCTCGACATCTGCGGCTGCCCCGAGCGGGCTCAACTCAATTTCCACCGGGCCCTGCTCAACGACGAGCTGCCCCTCTCGATAGGCGGCGGTATCGGGCAATCGCGATTCTCGATGTTTCTGCTCCAGAAAGCCCATATCGGCGAGGTGCAGGCCAGCATCTGGCCCGAAGAGCAAATAGCCGAGTGTGCCCGGCACAACATTCACCTGTTGTAATCGGCCCCACGCTTTCGATTGATAATGAGATTTTTCCATACAACCGTGCGAAACCCCGGCCACAGAAGCAAAAAATAATTCGATTTTTTTTGGAACGAAGAGTTGCAGAATTGAAAAAAGCGTTCTATCTTTGCACTCGCAAAACGAAACTGGTGCGGTAGTTCAGCTGGTTAGAATACATGCCTGTCACGCATGGGGTCGCGGGTTCGAGTCCCGTCCGCACCGCGCAAAAGCGCCGAGATCGATCAAGGTCTCGGCGCTTTTGTGTTTTCCATTACCGGGGTCGCTCGAGAGGGGTGCCGGGAATGTTCTACGTAAAAAAAAATCAAACGCAGTACCATTCCCTGCATACACCGACACTACCCTAAATCCAAGAGAGCTGTATGAATTTTTCGCTTCACCGGTAGGATATATTATAAAAAGTTCCTATTTTTGTACAAAGGCAGGTTTATACGAAATACTGCTCTTGAACAATAGAAACCTTACCCCATGAAAAAGATATTTATACTGTTGTGTATCTGCCTGCTTGCCGGTAATTTCCTCGCCAGCGGACAAACCGAGATTGCGAAACTGGATGCTTCTGAAAAAGCCTATATACTATCCCGCTTCTGCACAGAGGTAAAATACAACTTCGCCTTTTACAATCAGTTGAAATTCGACTGGGACAGTCTGTGCTCGACCTCGATGCCGACGTTGGTCGCGACCATTTCCGACGAAGAGTTCCTGAAAGGGATGCAAGCCTTGTGCGCACGACTCCACGATGGCCATACCTATATCTTCGCGATGAACAATCCCCAAACTCCCGAAGAGTGGATTCGTCCGCTCCCGATGAAAACCAAACGGATTGGAGACCGGGTATTTGTGACAAGCGTATATAGCTCGGTTTTACAGAAGGCCGGCGTGAATACGGGCTGTGAGATTCTGGAGATAGACGGCGAAAATGTATTGGAGTATGCCAGCCGGCATATTCAGCCCTACATGGCTTCCTCTACCCCGCAATGGACAAAATACAGGCCCTTCGACGCATTTGAGTTGACCAAGGAGAAAGGTTCCAAAAAGAGTACCATCCTGTTCAGAGACAAACGGGGAAAGGAGTTCTCGATAGAAAGCAATCGGAACATCTCATGGGATTTGAAGAACAACGACTCCAAGATGAGTTTCCAGATTCTCAAAGGCAATGTGGGCTTATTGACCATACACAGTTTCCAGAACTCCGATTTCGACCGTTCTCAGTTCAATCAATTATACCCCGAGATATTGAAGACGGATGCCTTGATTATCGACATCCGCGACAATGGAGGAGGCAATTCGTCCCATGCCGATTATCTGATCAGCCACTTCTGCCAGCAGCCTATTCCGCAAGGAGCGTGGAGGTCGCCCATGTATATCGCGGCTCATGCCTCCTGGAACTTTCCGCCAGAGTGGTACATGCAGACGCCGAACCCTATCCCCCCGGTCCGTGGCAAGGAAATTTATCAGAATCCCGTCGTGTTGCTGGTAAACGCCACCACCTTCTCGTCTGCCGAGAATTTCTGCGTAACCTTCAGAGGAGCCCGTAGAGGAAAGATTATCGGGACTCCTACCGGAGGAAGCACCGGCAACCCCATATCCATCGACCTGGGTTTCGGGTTGGGATGCCGCATCTGCACGAAACATGAGTTGGATGCCGAAGGAAATGAATTTATCGGGTTGGGCATTCAACCCGATATGGTCGTCGAAGAGGATGTAAACGACTTTCTAAAAGGCAAGGATAATGTCATCGAGAAAGCTCTCGAGGTTTTACGAGGTGAGTAAACCCTCTGAGAGCCACGGGTCCGCGTAAATTCTGAGAAACTTATCGCACTTAATCTTTGGCAGGACAAAGCTCCTCTTGGTTTCACATCTACTTATTGCAATCCAATTCTTTCTGAAAAAAGGCCGAGACTTGTTGCTCGATGCGGGTCATCGTGCGTTCGACCTGCCGGTCGTTCCACGAGCCGGAGCGCCGGGCCTCGTCGAGCAAGGCTCGGCTTTGGACATAGACCACCTTCTCGAGGCCGAGCAGTTGTTGGGTCATGCCGCTACCGTCGGGGCGGAAGAGACGCGCCATGTGCAGGTAGTGCGACCCGCTGCCACGCTCGATGGGGAAGGCTTCGCGCTTTAACGCATTGGACCACTCGCACAAGGGGGCTCGCAATGGGTCGCCGCTGGCCTGCAACAGAGCGGGCACACCGCTGTTGCAACCGAGCCACACCGGCAGCACCACCGAACAGGGGGGATAGCCCAACACGGTCCACATTGTCGTAAACGCCGGAGACTCGCCGGGCTTAACCCCCTCGACCACCAGCGAGGCCGAGGTGCTGCGCCGGGGAATGAAATCTTGATCGACCACCCAGGTGTCGCCCGAGAAATCGCGACCCAGCAACGTATGATAGAACGAACGGGAGCAGACTCCGGTGAGCCACTCGGAGGTAATGGCCTTTTTTGCCGCCACGGGGGCGAAAAGTCGGGCGGCATTGTCGTAGCGGATATACCCGAACCCCTCGTCGGGACGGCCCGACATCGAGTAGTTGGTGCGCAGCAGATAGCCATCGGGAGCGTCGGCCACGTCGTAGCGGGTCACCTCGTGGTTGTTCACCTCGAAATAGGCGGCTCCCCCCTCGGCATCGATGGCCCCGAAATTGGCCTCCACCCCGATGGGCCGGGGCCACTCGTCGAGCAGGCGGGCGAAGTCGTCGACCGTGCGGCACACGGCCAACGCCCGCTTCATCACCACCCCCTCGCGGTCGGCCAGCGACGAGGTATCGTTTTTGAGGTTATACGAGGCGGTGTTCATCACGGCAAACCCTACGCTGTTGTAGCCGGTCCACACCTCGCGGGCCAGCGTGTCGGTGCCGTTGACCACCCCTACGAAAGAGAACTGGCCCTTGACGGCATCGAAGCGCACGATGCGGTTGTTGAGGTCGGAGGCATCGCGATGCTTCCACAGCAGCGGACGCCCGTCGGGGGTCACCCGCCCCGAAACGACTGCCGAGGTACAGGCCCAGGCCGACATCCCGGCCACCACACACAAGATAAACAGGAGAAACAACCGTCTACACATGGCTTTGATTTTTTACAAACATAGAGAAAATTCTTCATTTTTTCCGTAAGTTTGCAAAGAACAAATACCGAAAGATTATGTTACCCTATATTTTTGAGTTGGAGATGCAGGTGCGCGACTACGAGTGCGACATGGAAGGCATCGTCAACAACGCCAACTACCAGCACTATCTCGAGCACACCCGCCACGAGTTTCTGGCGGCTGCGGGCATCTCGTTCGTCGAGATGCGCGAGCGGGGCATCGACCCGGTGGTAAACCGCATCGAAATCAACTACAAGATGCCGCTGCGCAGCCGCGACCGCTTCGTGAGCAAACTCTACATGCGCCGCGAGGGTATCAAGTTTGTCTTCTATCAGGATATTTACAAGGTGTCGGGCGAACTGTGCATCAAGGCGGTGGTCGAGACGGTGTGCACCACACAGGGACGCATCACCCGCGGCGAGGAGTTTGTGCCCTACTTCGAACGATTCCTGCCACAAGAGTAACCGACCAACCAATCACTCCCCCCACCATGGAACAAGAGCTTCTCTACCGCATCGCACTCTCGCGCATCAAGGGCATGAACAAGTCGCTGGCCCAGCACATCCACGAGACGGTCGACAGCCTGGCTCTGTTCTTCGAACTGCCCGAGGCCCAACTGCAGCAGATGACGGGCATCACGGGGCGAATACTCCACGACGATGCCCGCCGCACGGCTCTGCAGGCGGCCCGACAGGAGATGGAGTTTATCGAGAAGGGGAACATCACCCCGCTCTATTTTACCGACCCGGCCTATCCGCACCGACTCATCGACTGCATAGATGCGCCGCCGCTGCTCTACTACCGGGGCACGGCCGACCTGAATGCCGCCAAGGTGGTGAGCGTGGTGGGTACCCGCCGGGCCACCGACTACGGGCGCAGCTTCTGCGAGGCGATGATTCGCGACCTGGCTGCCAACTTTCCCCACCTCATCATCGTGAGCGGACTGGCCTACGGCATAGACATCTGTGCCCACCGCGCAGCCCTGAAGCAGGGGCTCGACACGGTAGCCGTGCTGGCTCACGGGCTCGACCACATCTACCCCTCGAGCCACCGCAACACGGCGGCCGAGATGGTTGCCCACGGCGGACTGCTCACCGAGTATCCCGGCTACCACGCCATGCACCCGGCCTTTTTCGTGGCCCGCAACCGCATTGTGGCGGGATTGGCCGACGCCGTGGTCATTGTCGAGTCGCGCGAAAAGGGTGGCGCCCTCATCACCGCCGGCATTGCCGAGAGCTATCATCGCGACGTCTTTGCCTTGCCCGGCGACATTCACCGCGAGAGTTCGGCCGGCTGCAACCACCTGATCCGCCGCAACCGGGCGGCCCTCATCACCTCGGCCGACGACCTCGTCGAAGCCATGTGCTGGCAGGTACCCCGACGCGAGGCGGTGCAACGCTCGCTCTTTCCCGACCTTACCGACGAAGAGCAACCGATTGTCGACTACCTGAAGGCCCGGGGCGAGGGGCAGATAAACCGCATGACCGTCGAACTGAACCAACCGCTGTCGCAACTGCTGTCGGTGCTGGTCGAGCTGGAGTTCAAAGGGGTGGTCAAGGCATTGCCGGGCGGAGTCTACAAACTGTAAACCTCATCGCACGCACAAAAAAAGCGGGAGAAAAGGGGCTCAGCCAGCCCGATTTCCTCCCACCGGTGGTATCTTCGATTTTATCTATCTCTACAAATAGGGTTGCGTGTCGTTGTCGCAATCGGTATCCCCGTCGCAACAGTCGCAATGGCCGTCGCAATGCTCCTCCTTAACCTCAAGTTCGAAGGTGGCATGGTCGATACCCAGCTCGTGCAGAGCCTGTTTCAAGCGATGTTTCACTTCGTGCATGCGCATGATGTCCGACACCACCACATGAGCCGTGAGCGCCGTTTGCGTGGTGCTGATGGCCCAGATGTGCAGATGGTGCACGTTGATGACGTCGGGGTCGGACGAGAGCACCTGCTCGACCCGCTCGACATCGATACCCTCGGGCACGCCGTCGAGCGCCAGGCGCAGGCTCTCCTGCAGCAGATGCCAGGTGGAGTAGAGAATCACCAGACCCACCACAATACCGATAATGGGGTCGATGATATTCCAACCCGTGTATTTAATCACTACACCCGAAATCAACACACCCACCGACACCAGCGTATCGGCCGCCATGTGCAGGTAGGCCCCCTTGACGTTCAGGTCTTTCGACTTGTCGGCAAAGAAGAGGTAGGCCGTAAAGGCATTGACCACGATACCGATTGCAGCCACCCAGGCAATGGCACTGCCGTCGAGCGGTGCCGGGTTGCGCAACTTGTCGATACTCTCGTAGAGAATCACCGCCACCGCCACGAACAGGATAGCCGCATTGAGCAGCGATACCAGCACGGTACTCTTCTTGTAGCCGTAGGTATACTGCAACGAAGGTTTCGCCAGCGAAAGGCGCAAGGCGAAAAGGGCCAGGACGAGGCTCACCACGTCGCTCAGGTTGTGACCGGCATCGGAGAGCAGAGCCAGCGAATCGTAATAGAAACCGGCTCCCGCCTCGGCCACGACGAAAAGCACATTCAGCACGATACCGATGATAAACGACCGGTTGAGCTTCTGCAAATCGGGGGCCGGGTGATGGTGGTGATGATGATGATGTTCCATAGCGACGGAATATCTGGATTAGAAAGGCTTGAATCCCATAATCTCACGCACGTCGCGCAGAGTCTTCGAGGCGGTTTCGCGAGCCTTCTCGGCACCCATCTTCACGACACGGGCCAGATAAGCCTCGTCGTTCTGGATTTCGAGGAAACGCTCCCGAATCGGCAACGTCACCTTGAGAATATCCTCGGCCAGTTGCTTCTTCAGGTCGCCGTAACGGATTTCGCAGGTGTTGTATTTCTCTTCGAAGTAGGCTACCGTATCGGGCGAAGAGACAATCTTAAGCAGCGTAAAGAGATTCTCAACCGCCTCTACCTTGGGCGAATTGGGTACTTTGGGCCCTTCGTCGGTGACGGCACGCATGATTTTCTTGCGCAGCGTCTTCTCGTCGTCGATCAGGTAGACACAGTTGCCCTCCGACTTACCCATCTTGCCCGAACCGTCGAGACCGGGCACCTTGATAGGCTCGCAGCCGAAGTTGAAATTCTGCGGCTCGGCAAAATATTCGACCCCATAGGTCGAGTTGAACCGACGGGCAAAACGGCGCGTCAGCTCCAGGTGTTGTTCCTGGTCTTTGCCTACCGGTACATAGTTACCGTGTTGAATGAGAATATCGACCGCCATCAGCGTAGGGTATGTGAGCAATCCGGCATTCACCCGCTTGTTGGTGTTGTTGCCGATAATCTCGTGCTCCACATCCTCATCGCTATCGGACTTGATGCCCAGCTGCTTGCGGGCCTTGTCCTTGAACGAAGCCGTACGCATCAGCTCACCGATACCCACGTGCATATTCATCAGCAGATACATCTCCGGTATCTCGGGCACATCGCTCTGCACAAACAGAGTCGATTTTTCGGGGTCGAGCCCCGCAGCCAGATATTCGCAAAGGATGTCGCGCACATTCTCATGCAGCGTCTTGGGATCGGGGTGCGTAGTGAGAGCATGCCAGTCGGCTATAAAGAAATAGCTGTTGTACTTGTTCTCTTCCTGCATTTTCACAAAATTGCGCAGGGCACCATAATAATTTCCCAAATGTAAATTTCCCGTGGAGCGTATTCCACTAACTACAACTTCTTTCATTTCTCGTACAAATATATATCCTTATCATTATATTCGTTGGGTGTCTCCGAGGCGGCTGTCGTCTTGTCGTCCGGGGGAGGTGATCCGCTTCCGAAGGCCAGCCCGTACGGGGCCCGGCGACACACTCCCGCAAAGGTACAAAAATAGCGGTAAGATAGTTACTCGCCCGGCAAAAAAACACACGTCATTCTCACAGCCTACCGTTCCACGGCTCACTTGAAAGGAGCGCCGAGAGTTGCGCCACCATGGCCGGAGCTCCTGCCACGATGGAGACGTTGCGGTCGTTGCGGAACGAACGCACCTCGCCGCCGGCCTCGGCAACGATGAGGGCTCCGGCACAGACATCCCATTCGTGCAGATTAAGCTCCCAGTAACCGTCGAGGAATCCCGCCGCCACACTGCACAGGTCGTAAGCCGCCGACCCCATGCGCCGCACGCCCCGCACCCGAGGCAATATGCGGGAGAGGTTGTCGAGGTTGTTGTCGGGGTTGCGGTCCTTGTCGATGGGAAAACCGGTAGCCACGACCGAACGGGCCATCTCGCTCTTCTCCGAAACCCGTATGGGACGGCCGTTGAGCGTAGCCCCCTGCCCCCGGCAAGCCTCGTAAAGTTCGTCGAGATAAGGAGCGTAGACCACCCCCAACAAGGTTTCGCCCCGATATTGCAGGGCAATCGAAACGGCAAATACGGGGAGCCCCTGGCTGTAATTGGTCGTACCGTCGAGCGGGTCGATTACCCAGCGGTAATCGCTGTGCCCCGCGTGCATGCCGCTCTCCTCGCCCAGCACGGCATGGTCGGGGTAGGTTTTGGCAATAGCCTCCACCATGTAGCGTTCGCTCTCCTTATCGGCCACGGTAACCACATCGTGCAGATTGAATTTGGTCTCTACGTTCAAATGCCCTCCCCGAAAATAAGAGAGCTGTATCTTCCCCGCCTCTCGGGCACACTCCCGGGCAAAAGCGAGCAGTCGGTCGGTTTGTTCCATAGTCATTCGGTCATAAAAAACGAGGCCCGGTTCACCCCTCTCAAAGAAGTGCAACCAGGCCCGGATATGGGGTTTCGGTCATCATGCTGTCGCTCAATCCAGATCTTCCACCTCGTCGATAGGAAGCTGACGCCGGAATATCTCGTGGAAAGAGATCAACGTCTCGGTGCGCGACAACCCGATGGGTTGCAGCTTGGTGTGGATAATCTCGAGCAGATGCTGGTTGTTGCGGGCAAACAGTTTGATAAACATGTCGTACTGCCCGGTGGTGAAGTGGCACTCGACCACCTCGGGTATCTTGTGCAACTCCTCCACCACGTGTTCGAAGTCGCCCGGATTCTTCAGGTAAAAGCCCATATAAGCACAAGTCTCGAATCCTATCTTGTTCGAGTCGATGATGTATTCCGATCCTTTGAGGATTCCCAGGTTGGTCAATTTTTGAACCCGCTGATGAATAGCCGCACCCGAAACATTGCACTCCCGTGCTACTTCGAGGAAAGGGATACGGGCATTCGCCGCGATAAGTTTCAAAATTTTATAGTCCAACTCGTCTAATTGATGATGTCCCATGGTTCTCTTTTTCGATTTTTTACAACTGTTTTATCATTTTGAACACAAAGATAGTAATAAATTCACAGGATTCGATTAACTATGATGTTAATTTTGCAGAGCTCACCACTTCTTAAAGATTTTTGACCTATTGCCGGAGGTCAAAAAAATTACAATTTGAAACTATTTCCGTATTTATCCCAATGAAAACAGCCCTTTCAAAAGGGATTTAACTGGCAAAAATACAGTCTTTTTTCTATTTCGTTACTTGGTTAGCATAGCCTATTTACAAGACGATTGAGGCGTATTTCGGGAACTTTGCTGTTCTATTTTTTTAAAGATTCCTTTAAATCTATTATATTTGTATCCGCATATAACCACAACCTGCTATGATACAAATTTCACAAGTACATATCAACGACAGCAGCACGCTGAATTTTATCGAACGCATCTATACCGAATCTTTCCCGCCAGACGAGCGGAGAGACTTCGACGAGGTCGTACGGCTGTTACGCGAAAACGACGACTTCGAAATCGCCTTGCTATCCGATGCGGGAAAGCCCATCGGGTTCATCTCTTATTGGCCGTGGAGCGACTTCACCTATATGGAGCACTTCGCCATCGACAGCCAATGCCGGGGTGCCGGCTATGGAGCCGCCGCCATGACTGCGTTGCTGGAACAGCTCGGGAAACCCGCCGTGCTCGAAGTCGAGAAACCCGAAGACGACCTGAGCCGACGGCGTATCGCATTCTACCAGCGGTTGGGCTTCGTACTCTCCACGAGACCCTATACCCAGCCCCCCTACTCGCCCGACCGGCATCCGCTGGAGCTCTACCTCATGTCGTATGGCAACCTCGATCTCGACCGCGTATTCGATACGGTGGTAACCCGCATCCACAATCGAGTGTACGGTGTGGAGTGAATCCGGAACCGCCCGCGACCGACCAGCGGTAGCCGACCGGCTGATTGGCAAAATGTTAAAAGCCGGATTTAACACATTAAATAGCCGAGAAAAGAAGGAATCTTAATGATATTATACTATTTTTGTACAAAAATGTGCCGTGAGGCAAAAGGTTTTATTATGAAGAAACATCCATTTTTGACATATTGTGCATGTATACTGCTCGCACTCATAGCCGTATCGTGCTCGACTGGGAACAAAGAACAAAAGATTGTCACTGTAACCATACAACCCCAAAAGTATTTTGCCGAGAAGATCGCCGGCGATCGTTTCGACATCAACTGCATCGTGCCTCCCGGCAGCAATCCCGAGGCATACGACCCCTCGCCTTCGCATCTGGTGCATCTGGGCAAGAGCATCGCCTACTTCAAGATAGGCCACATCGGGTTCGAGCTGGCGTGGATGGACAAACTGGAGCAGAACAATCCGCACATGAAGATATTCGACAACTCGGAGGGCATCAACATTCTCTCGGGCACTCACGAACACAGCGAGGGCGACGAGCATCACCACCACTACGATGCCGACCCTCATACCTGGAGCTCGCCCAAGAATGCTCGCATCATCGCCAAAAACATGTACGATGCCTTCGTGAGCCTCGACCCCAGCGGAGAGAAGGTATACCGCCGGAACTACGAGGAGCTGCTCGCCGAGATAAACCACGTAGACTCGGTGATGACCCGCAAGCTCACCCCGGCAAGCGGCACCATGTTTGCCATCTATCACCCTTCGCTCAGCTATCTGGCCAAGGACTATCACCTGCACCAGCTCAGCCTCGAATACAACGGCAAGGAGCCCTCGGCCTACTACCTGAAAAAGGCTATCGACGTGGCCAAGGAAAACCACGTGAAGGTAATCTTTATCCAACAGGAGTTCGATGCCAAACAGGCCGAATCGTTTGCTCAAGAGATAGGGGCGAAAGTGGTATCCATCAACCCGCTCAGCTACAACTGGAGTGAAGAACTTTTAAACATCACCGATGCCATTGCTGGAGAATAAAATCATAGCCATCGAGAACCTGTGGCTCTCGTATGCCGACAAGAGTGTGCTCGAAGACATCAACCTCGACATCTTCCGAGGCGACTTTCTGCTGGTCTCGGGGCCGAACGGCGGGGGCAAAACCTCGCTGCTGCGCACCATACTGGGATTGCAGAAACCCACCCGAGGCGCCGTCTACTTCTTTGAAGAGGGGCGCCAGGTACCGTCGCTCGACATCGGGTATCTGCCCCAGAAAAACAGCATCGACAGCCGGTTCCCCATCACCGTAGAGGAGGTTGTGGCTTCGGGTCTGATGGGCAAAGGCTCCAGACGGCCCAAGTCGGTAGAACGTCGCGAGATAGACTACATGCTCGACCTCATGGGCATAACGTCCCTGCGCGAGAAACCTATCGGGGTACTCTCGGGAGGACAGTTGCAACGCACGCTGTTCGGCCGGGCCCTCATCTCGCACCCGGCCATGCTGATTCTCGACGAGCCCTCGTCGTATATCGACCGCCAGTTCGAGGTGCGCATGGTCGAGATTCTGCGCGAACTCTCGAGCCGGGACACTACCATCATGATGGTCTCGCACGAAATCGAACCCTTCATCACCCTATCGAACCGCAACCTCTACATCGACCACACGCTGGGCGACCGGTAATCGCCATAAACCAGACTTCTACCACCTTACATACAGACACACGACAGCCTCCCCTGTCGTGAGAGGTATTCCACCCTGCCACGTCCTTCGTCTACGGGTCTATAAAGAGGCGATACGGGGCGATGCCTTTATGCCCCATGTCCCCCTTTATCACAATCTCATTCCCGATTCGGCACGGCAGCGCCCCCTCGGCCCTACTGCCCGTCATGCAGCAGCGAACAACGGCAACCCTATAAAAACAAAGGGAGCGACCCGTGCTGGGACGCTCCCTTTATATTATCATGTTCAGCTCGTTATCAGTTGGAGAAGTCGGTTACGTTCTTGCGGTTGGCAAACACACGGTCGAATTCCTCTTTGGAACCTACGATGAGTTTGTCGAACTCGCGTTGACCGGTACCGGCCGGGATGAGGTGACCGCAGATGACGTTCTCCTTCATACCCTCGAGCGTATCGACCTTGCCGTTGATGGCAGCCTCGTTGAGCACCTTGGTCGTCTCCTGGAACGAAGCGGCCGACATGAAACTCGACGTTTGCAGAGCGGCGCGGGTGATACCTTGCAGAATCTGCTCGGAGGTTGCGGGGATGGCATCGCGCACCTGAATGAGCTTGAGGTCTTTGCGTTTCAGAGCCGAGTTTTCGTCGCGCAACTTGCGGGCCGTTACAATCTGACCGGCCTTGAGTGTTTGCGAATCGCCCGGATCGGTAACCACTTTCTTGCCCCAGATACGGTCGTTCTCGTCCATGAAGTCGCGTTTGTCGACAATCTGCTGTTCGAGGAAGCGGGTATCTCCCGGGTCGAGAATCTGTACCTTGCGCATCATCTGGCGAACGATTACCTCGAAGTGCTTGTCGTTGATCTTCACACCCTGCATGCGGTATACGTCCTGAACCTCGTTCACGATATATTCCTGTACAGCCGTGGGGCCCTTGATGGCCAGGATGTCGGACGGAGTAACGGCACCATCGGAGAGCGGCGTACCGGCACGTACATAGTCGTTCTCCTGAACCAGAATCTGCTTCGACAGCGGTACCAGGTATTTCTTCGTCTCGCCGGTCTTCGATACCACCGAGATTTCACGGTTACCACGTTTCACTTTACCGAAGATAACCTCGCCGTCGATTTCGGAAACGACAGCAGGGTTGGACGGGTTACGGGCCTCGAACAACTCGGTTACACGAGGCAGACCACCCGTGATATCACCGGCCTTACCTACGGCACGCGGTATCTTCACGAATACCTCACCGGTCTTGATCGTATCGCCGTCCTCAATCATCAGGTGAGCACCCACAGGCAGAGCGTAAGTCTTGATTACCTGTCCGTTCTCATCGAGAATCTGAGCCGACGGTACACGGGTACGGTCTTTCGACTCGATGATAATCTTCTCTTTCAAACCCGACTGTTCGTCCGATTCTACACGATAGGTAACACCATCTTCAACGGCTTCAAATTTGACTTTACCGCCAACCTCCGAAACGATAACGGCGTTGAAGGGGTCCCATTCGCAAATCATGTCGCCCTTCTTCACGGTATCGCCGTTGTTGAAGTACAACTTCGAACCATAAGGAATGTTGGCCGTCATCAGCACCATCTTGGTGTGCGGATCGATAATACGCATTTCGGCCAGACGACCTACGACAATCTGTACCTTCGTGCCGCTATCCGATACGCTGTCTACGGTACGGAGCTCTTCGATTTCGAGGATACCGTCGTAACGCGAGTTCACACTCGATACGGCAGCGATGTTCGAAGCGATACCACCGACGTGGAATGTACGCAGCGTCAGCTGTGTACCCGGCTCGCCGATGGACTGTGCGGCAATCACACCCACAGCCTCGCCTTTCTGAACCATGCGGTTGTTGGCCAGGTTGCGGCCGTAGCACTTGGCGCAGACGCCTTTCTTCGATTCGCAGGTAAGCACCGAACGAATCTCGACTTGCTCGATAGGCGACTCTTCTATCTTCTGGGCAATAGCCTCGGTTATCTCTTCGCCGGCGTGAACCAGAATCTCGTTGGTGAGGGGGTTCACTACATCGTGAACCGATACACGGCCCAGGATTCTTTCGCCCAGCGAGGCTACTACCTCTTCGTTGTTCTTGATTTCGGTACAAACCAGACCACGCAGGGTTCCGCAGTCCTCCTCGTGGATAATCACGTCGTGGGCTACGTCGACCAGACGACGGGTCAGGTAACCGGCATCGGCTGTTTTCAAGGCGGTATCGGCAAGACCCTTACGAGCACCGTGCGTAGAGATGAAGTACTCCAGCACCGACAGCCCCTCCTTGAAGTTGGCCAAAATAGGGTTCTCGATGATTTGACCACCCTCGGCACCCGACTTCTGCGGCTTGGCCATCAGACCACGCATACCGGAGAGCTGACGAATCTGGTCTTTCGAACCACGGGCTCCCGAGTCGAGCATCATGAATACCGAGTTGAATCCCTGGTTGTCGGCCGAAAGCTGTTTCATCAGGATGTTGGACAGACGCGAGTTGACGTGTGTCCACGTATCGATAATCTGGTTGTAACGCTCGTTGTAGGTAATGAAACCCATGTTGTAGTTGTTCATAATCTGCTCAACCTCGGCATTACCTTCGGCTACCAAAGTCTCCTTTTCAGGCGGAACGAGCACGTCGCCCAGGTTGAACGACAGACCGCCCTTGAAGGCCATGTAGTAACCCAGGTTCTTGATGTCGTCGAGGAACTGGGCCGAACGGGTCACACCGCAAACCTTGATTACCCGACCGATGATGTCGCGCAACGACTTCTTCGAAAGAATCTCGTTTACATAGCCGATCTCCTGAGGTACGTATTGGTTCACCAGCACACGGCCTACCGAAGTATTCTCGACCATGTGTTCGATGATGTTGCCGTCTTTGTCGATATCTTTCACCACCACCGATACGGGAGCGTGCAACGATACCTTGCCTTCGTTGTAGGCAATCTCGGCCTCTTCGGGACCGTAGAACTTCAGCCCCTCGCCCAGCGAACCGGGACGCAGTTTGGTAATGTAGTACAGACCCAGAACCATGTCTTGCGAAGGCACGGTGATAGGTGCACCGTTGGCGGGGTTGAGAATGTTGTGCGCACCCAGCATGAGCAGTTGGGCCTCGAGGATAGCCTCGTTGCCCAGAGGCAAGTGCACGGCCATCTGGTCACCATCGAAGTCGGCGTTGAATGCCGTACATGCCAGCGGGTGCAGTTGGATAGCCTTACCCTCGATCATCTTGGGTTGGAAAGCCTGGATACCCAGACGGTGCAACGTCGGGGCACGGTTCAGCAGCACGGGGTGTCCCTTCATCACGTGTTCGAGGATATCCCATACGACGGGCTCCTTGCGGTCCACGATCTTCTTGGCCGATTTCACGGTCTTGACGATACCGCGCTCGATGAGCTTGCGGATGATAAAGGGTTTATAAAGTTCGGCCGCCATGTTTTTGGGCAGACCGCATTCGTGCATCTTCAATTCAGGACCTACGACGATAACCGAACGGGCCGAGTAGTCGACACGTTTACCGAGCAGGTTCTGACGGAAACGACCCTGTTTACCCTTCAAACTGTCGGAGAGCGATTTCAACGGACGGTTGGCCTCGGTCTTGACGGCGCTCGATTTGCGCGAGTTGTCGAGCAGCGAGTCAACAGCCTCCTGCAACATACGTTTCTCGTTACGCAGAATCACCTCGGGGGCCTTGATTTCCATCAATCGTTTCAGACGGTTGTTGCGGATGATAACCCGGCGATAGAGGTCGTTGAGGTCGCTGGTGGCAAAACGTCCACCATCGAGGGGAACCAACGGACGCAGTTCGGGGGGAATCACGGGAATCACTTTCAAGATCATCCACTCGGGACGGTTGCGGCCCTTCGAAGCACGGAACGACTCAACCACCTGCAGGCGTTTCAAAGCCTCGGTCTTGCGTTGTTGAGAACCGTCGGTGCTGGCGCGGTGACGCAGCTCGTAAGAGAGTTCGTCGAGGTCGAGACGGCACAGCAGGTCGTAGATGGCCTCGGCACCCATCTTGGCGATGAACTTGTTGGGGTCGGTATCTTCGAGCATCTGGTTTTCGCGGGGGAGCGAATCCATGATGTTCAGATACTCCTCTTCGGAGAGGAGGTCGTAAGTGGCCAGGTCGGTTTGAGGACCCGGTTGTATTACGATATAACGCTCGTAGTAGATAACGGCGTCGAGCTTTTTGCTGGGCAATCCCAGCAGATACCCTATCTTGTTGGGCAGCGAGCGGAAATACCAGATGTGAGCCACCGGCACAACCAGCTGGATGTGACCCATACGTTCGCGGCGCACCTTCTTCTCGGTCACCTCGACACCGCATCGGTCGCAGACAATACCCTTGTAACGGATACGTTTGTATTTTCCGCAATGGCACTCGTAGTCTTTGACAGGCCCGAAAATACGTTCGCAGAAAAGACCGTCCCGCTCGGGTTTGTAGGTACGGTAGTTGATGGTTTCGGGTTTCAGCACCTCGCCGCTCGAGTTCTCCAGAATCTCCTCGGGCGAAGCCAAACCGATCGAAATCTTCGAAAAGTTACTCTTTATTTTGTTATCTTTTCTAAAAGCCATAAATATTTAATGTATAAAGAGTTATTGGCCCGGCCGCCACACTGGGCGACGGCCTGGCCGTTTGGATTTTATTTTATTCTAAGTTGACGCTAAGACCGAGGCCGCGCAATTCGTGCAAGAGCACATTCAACGACTCGGGGATACCGGGCGTAGGCATGGGCTCGCCTTTGACGATAGCCTCGTAGGCTTTCGAACGTCCTACCACGTCGTCCGACTTGATAGTCAAGATCTCTTGCAGCACGTGAGCGGCACCGAAGGCTTCGAGTGCCCAAACCTCCATCTCACCGAAACGCTGACCACCGAACTGGGCCTTACCACCCAACGGCTGTTGCGTAATGAGCGAGTACGGACCGATGGAACGGGCGTGCATCTTGTCTTCGACCATGTGGCCCAGCTTCAGCATGTAGATGACACCTACCGTAGCCGGTTGGTCGAAGCGTTCGCCGGTACCACCGTCGTAGAGGTAGGTCTTACCGTAGCGAGGCAGACCGGCCTTGTCGGTCCAGGTGTTGAGGTCGTCGAGGCTGGCACCGTCGAAGATAGGCGTAGCGAATTTCTCGCCCAGCTCGGCTCCGGCCCAACCCAGAACGGTTTCGAAAATCTGTCCCAAGTTCATACGCGAAGGCACACCCAGCGGGTTCAGCACGATGTCGACGGGAGTTCCGTCGGCCAGGAACGGCATATCTTCCTGGCGCACGATACGCGACACGATACCTTTGTTACCGTGACGACCGGCCATCTTGTCGCCCACGCTGATCTTACGTTTCTTGGCAATGTATACCTTGGCCATTTGTACGATACCCGAGGGGAGTTCGTCGCCGATCGAGATGTCGAATTTCTTACGACGCAACTCGGCATCGTACTCCTTGTACTTCTTCAGGTAGTTGATGATGGTGGCCCGAATCAAGTCGTTCTTGGCGGCATCGGTCGTCCACTTGCTCACCTGTACCGAGGTGTAGTCGATCTTGCTGAGAACAGCCTGGGTAAACTTCGTACCCTTGGGCACGATGTCGGTACCCATAAAGTCTTTCACACCCTGCGACACCTTGCCTTGCGTGAGCACGAGCAGCTTGTCGATAAGAATCGACTTCAAGCCGTTCATCTTCTCTTCATACTCTTCGTCGAGTTTGGGCAAGATGGCTTTGTCGCTGAGTTTCGATTTTTTCTTCTTGATGGCGCGCGAGAAGAGGTTGGTACCGATAACGACACCTTTCAGCGAGGGGGTAGCTTTCAACGAAGCATCCTTCACGTCGCCGGCCTTGTCGCCGAAGATGGCACGCAACAGTTTCTCTTCGGGCGAAGGATCCGATTCGCCCTTGGGCGTAATCTTACCAATCATAATATCGCCCGGGTTCACCTGTGCACCAATCCGAATAATACCGCGTTCGTCGAGGTCTTTGGTAGCATCCTCGCTCACGTTGGGAATATCGGAGGTGAGTTCCTCCATACCGCGTTTGGTCTCACGTACCTCGAGCGAATACTCGTCGACGTGAACCGAGGTGAGGATGTCTTCGCGAACCATACGTTCGTTCAGCACGATGGCATCCTCGTAGTTGTAACCCTTCCAGGGCATGAAGGCCACCTTGAGGTTGCGGCCCAGAGCCAGCTCGCCGTTTTCGGTCGAGTAACCCTCGGTAAGAATATCGCCGGCTTTCACACGGTCGCCTTTATGGCAGATAGGACGCAGGTCGATCGTGGTGCTCTGGTTGGTCTTGCGGAATTTGGGTAACTTGTATTCTTTAACGGCATCTTCGAAACTTACAAACTCTTCGTCTTCGGTGCGGTCGTAGCGGATGCGGATAACGGTAGCGTCGACAAACTCGACTACGCCTTCGCCTTCGGCCATGATCTGAGTACGCGAGTCGCGTATCAGCTGACCCTCGATACCGGTTCCTACGATAGGAGCCTCGGGGCGCAACAGAGGTACGGCCTGGCGCATCATGTTCGATCCCATCAAGGCACGGTTGGCATCGTCGTGCTCGAGGAAGGGGATGAGCGAAGCGGCAATCGAAGCAATCTGCGTAGGCGACACGTCCATCAGGTTCACCTGGTCGGGCGATACGATGGGGAAGTCGGCACCCAGACGGGCTTTTACCCGATTGCGGATAAAGGTACCGTCGTCGTTGAGCGGGGCATTACCCTGGGCGATAATCTGGCCCTCTTCGACTTCGGCGGTCAGATAGACAACGCCTTCGGGCGACAAATCTACCTTGCCGTCTTTCACCTTACGATACGGAGTTTCGATGAAGCCCAGATCGTTGATCTTGGCATATACGCACAACGACGAAATCAGACCGATGTTAGGACCCTCAGGCGTCTCGATAGGACACAGACGGCCATAGTGGGTATAGTGCACGTCGCGCACCTCGAAACCGGCACGCTCACGCGACAGACCGCCGGGGCCCAGGGCCGACATACGGCGCTTGTGGGTAATCTCGGCCAACGGGTTGGTCTGGTCCATGAACTGCGACAGGGCGTTGGTACCGAAGAAGGTATTGATTACCGACGAAATCGTCTTGGCGTTGATCAGGTCGATGGGGGTGAATACCTCGTTGTCGCGCACGTTCATACGCTCGCGGATGGTACGGGCCATACGGGCCAACCCGACACCGAACTGGTTGTATAATTGCTCTCCTACGGTGCGCACGCGACGGTTGCTCAAGTGGTCGATATCATCGACATCGGTCTTCGAGTTGATAAGCTCGATGAGGTATTTGATGATTTCGATAATATCCTCTTTGGTGAGCACCTTCACGTCGGGCGAGGTGGAGAGGTTTAATTTCTTGTTTATTCTGTAACGTCCTACTTCGCCCAGGTCGTAACGCTTTTCCGAGAAAAAGAGGTTGGTGATAACCTCGCGAGCGCTGGCTTCGTCGGCCGGCTCGGCGTTACGCAACTGACGATAGATATAGAGCACGGCCTCCTTCTCCGAGTTGCTGGAGTCTTTCTGGAGGGTGTTGAAGATAATCGAGTAGTCCGAGGTGTTCCCGCCTTCCTTGTGGAGAAGGATGTTTTGAACCCCCGACTCGAGGATGTCGGCGATGTGCGACTCTTCCAGGACGGTTTCACGAGGGATTACGATTTCGGTACGTTCGATGGAAACTACCTCGCCCGTATCCTCGTCGACAAAGTCTTCGACCCACGACTTCACCACATTACCGGCCAGACGGCGGCCGATGGCTTTCTTCAGGTTGGTCTTGGAGACTTTGAGGTCTTCTGCCAGGCCGAAGATTTCGAGAATATCCTTGTCGGTCTCGAAGCCGATGGCACGCAACAGCGTGGTCACGGGCAATTTTTTCTTCCGGTCGATATAGGCATACATCACGTTGTTGATGTCGGTGGCAAACTCAATCCACGATCCTCTGAAGGGAATGATACGGGCCGAGTAAAGTTTGGTACCGTTGGCATGCGTACTCTGTCCGAAGAAGACACCCGGCGAACGGTGTAACTGCGATACGACTACCCGCTCGGCACCGTTGATGACAAAGGTACCCTTAGCCGTCATGTAGGGGATAGGCCCTAAATAAACGTCTTGAATGACCGTAGCGAAATCCTCGTGATCGGGGTCGGTACAGTACAGTTTCAGTTTAGCCTTTAAAGGTACGCTGTATGTCAACCCTCTCTCGAGACACTCTTCGATGGTGTATCTGGGCGGGTCGATATAATAGTCCAGGAATTCGAGGACAAAGTTGTTGCGCGTATCAGCAATGGGGAAGTTCTCGGCAAATACCTTGAAGAGGCCTTCGTTCTTTCTCTTTTCAGGCGGAGTGTCGAGTTGCAAAAAGTCTTGAAACGACTTCAACTGAACTTCAAGAAAATCCGGATAAGGAAGCGGATTTTTGATTGAAGCAAAATTTACGCGTGGTTTACCTATTGTAGAAGACATTTAAAAAATGGATTAAGTGAACTTAATTAAAAATATATACACAAAAAGGTTAAGAATCACCGACTAAGATGATTCTTAACCAACCTATCTGATTACCAGATATATTATTTAAGTTCAACTTCTGCTCCAGCGTCTTCGAGTTGTTTTTTCAGAGCTTCAGCATCAGCTTTAGCAAGACCTTCTTTGATGTTGTTAGGAGCACCATCTACGAGGTCTTTAGCCTCTTTCAAACCAAGGCCGGTGAGTTCTTTCACCAATTTAACGATAGCCAGTTTGTTTGCACCAGCAGCTTTCAGAACAACATCGAACGATGTTTTTTCTTCAGCAGCAGCTCCGCCGGCAGCGGGAGCAGCAGCAACAGCAACAGCTGCAGCAGCAGGTTCAATACCATATTCGTCTTTCAAAATTTGAGCAAGTTCGTTTACTTCCTTTACGGTCAAGTTAACTAATTGTTCTGCAAAAGCTTTCAAATCTGCCATTTTTGTATGAATTAAATGTTATTATTCGTAATAATGTTTGTGTATAAAAAGTTATCTTTCTGATAGAGTCTGCAAAACTCCATGGATAGTCGAACCGCCTGACTGAAGAGCCGATACCACGTTCTTGGCAGGAGACTGCAAGAGGGCGATAACGTCAGCAATAAGTTCGTTTTTGCTCTTGATGGCAACCAGCGTATCCAACTGATCGGCACCGATATAGAAACCTTCTTCTACATAGGCGGCTTTCAATACGAGGTCTTCAGAGGTTTTTCTGAACTCCTTGATCAGTTTGGCCGGAGCGTTACCAACATTCGAGAAGAACATCGTTGTAGAACCCTTCAGGGCGCCGTACAGAGGCGAGTAGTCGGCATCGAGACCTTCGAGAGCCTTGTGCAGCAAAGCGTTCTTTACAACCAACATTTTGATACCTTCCTTGAAACAAGCGCGACGCAGGTTGCTCGTTTTCTCGGCATTCAACGTAGCAGTTTCGGCGAGGTAGAAGCAGCTGTACTCCTTTACAGTATCTGCTATTTGTGCAATAATAGTGCCTTTATCTTCCTTTCTCATAATTCCATGTTTTAGTTCTCGTCAACTGATTTGGGATCAATCTTGATACCCGGGCTCATTGTACTCGAAAGATAAATACTCTTGATATAAGCACCCTTAGCAGCAGTCGGTTTCAGTTTGATCAAAGTCGAAATGAACTCACGAGCGTTGTCGCGAATCTGATCGGCAGCAAACGAAATCTTACCTATGGAGGCATGTACTATACCATTCTTGTCGACTTTGAAGTCGATCTTACCTTGTTTTACTTCTTTTACAGCTTTAGCCACATCGGGAGTTACCGTACCGCTCTTGGGGTTAGGCATCAAACCACGGGGGCCCAATACACGTCCCAGAGCACCGATTTTACCCATGATAGCAGGCATCGTAATGATTACGTCGATATCGGTCCAACCGCCTTTGATTTTCTCGATATACTCGTCCAGACCTACATAGTCGGCACCGGCTTCTTTGGCAGCAGCCTCGGCATCGGGCGTACAGAGCACCAATACACGCACTTGCTTACCGGTTCCGTGAGGCAATGAAACGACACCACGTACCATTTGATTGGCTTTACGAGGGTCAACACCCAAGCGTACATCAATATCGAGCGATGCGTCAAACTTGGTAAAAGTAATATCCTTTACCAACTGTGATGCCTCGCTGAGTGAGTAGGCCTTCCCTGCTTCAATCTTTGCTAAAGCTAACTTTTGATTTTTTGTCAGTTTACCCATTTCAATTGAAGTTTATTAGTTATTTACCGGGAATTCCCCTTTTACGGTGATACCCATACTTCTAGCTGTACCAGCAACCATGCGCATGGCCGATTCTACGGTAAAGCAGTTCAAGTCTACCATTTTGTCCTCGGCAATCGCTTTTACCTGATCCCAAGTAATCTCGCCCACTTTCTTACGGTTGGGCTCGGGCGAACCTCCTTTTACTTTGGCGGCTTCCATCACCTGAATGGCTACGGGAGGCGTCTTAACGATAAAGTCGAACGACTTGTCGCTGTAATAGGTGATTACCACCGGCAAAATCTTACCGGCCTTGTCTTGGGTACGGGCATTGAATTGCTTGCAAAACTCCATGATGTTTATACCCTTAGAACCCAAAGCGGGACCTACGGGAGGAGAGGGGTTTGCTGCACCACCTTTAATCTGTAATTTGATTTGTCCAGCAATTTCTTTAGCCATTGTTTCTAATTTTGATATTGTTAAAATACCCGGGCTTCATACAAGCGCGTAACCCCTTGTACTACTCCCGCTCTACTTGCGAATTTTCCAACTCCAACGGAGTCTTGCGACCGAAGATTTTAACCATCACTTTCAGCTTCTTCTTCTCGTTGTTCACCTCTTCGATAATTCCACTAAAACCGTTGAAAGGCCCATAGTTTACTTTTACCGTTTCGCCTACGTGATAAACAACAGCAGGCTCATCGCCTACCTCTTGCATCTCGTCTACCGCCCCCAGCATACGATTAACTTCCGAAGGCCGCAGGGGCTCCGGCTGATTGGATTTTCCACCCAGGAAATCGATGACGTTGGTGGTGTTGCGCAGGTGGTGAATAACCTCGCCTACCAAGATGGCTTCCACAAAAACATAACCCGAGTAAAGGTTTTTCTCCTTTACCACTTTTTTCCCGTTACGTACGGTGTAGACTTTTTCGGTAGGTATCAAGACCTGAAATACGTAATTGCCAAGATCAGTATTCTTGATTTCGGCATCAAGAACTTCTTTGACCTTGCTCTCTTTTCCGCTTATGGCACGCAGTACGTACCAGCCTTTTTTTTCTTCAGACATTGATTTACCTCCCTAATTAAAAACCTCCGTAAATAAGGTGCATGATTTTGTCGATACATTGATCCATTGCAAATATGACTATAGCGATAATAAGGGAAGCGAACATAACCACTACAGCGCTATTTGCCAATTCCGATTTGGTTGGCCAAGATACTTTATGAACCAGTTCATTGTAAGAATCCTGGATATCGGCAAGTATTTTCAATTTCTTCATTGTTCTATTGAGTTTTGCACGGGTCGAGAGACTCGAACTCCCGACACCTGGTTTTGGAGACCAGTGCTCTACCAACTGAGCTAGACCCGTATAAAATCAGCCCTGCGTGAGGGCTGATTTTGTTATTTTATCTAAGCTATTTCCCTGAGGAATTAGTCCAAGATTTCGGTGATTTGACCCGAACCTACCGTACGGCCACCTTCACGGATTGCGAAACGAAGACCTTTGTCGCAAGCAACCGGCGTGATGAGTTTCACGTTGATAGTTACGTGGTCACCAGGCATTACCATTTCTACACCTTCGGGGAGAGTGATTTCGCCCGTTACATCAAGCGTACGGATGTAGAATTGAGGACGGTAGTGGTTGTGGAACGGAGTGTGACGACCACCTTCTTCTTTCTTCAAGATATAAACTTGAGCCTTGAATTCCGAGTGGGGTTTTACTTGTCCCGGGTGGCAGATTACCATACCACGTTTGATTTCGTTCTTGTCGATACCACGGAGCAACAGACCTACGTTGTCACCAGCTTCGCCTTCGTCAAGAATCTTACGGAACATTTCAACACCGGTTACAACCGATTTCTTGTCGGCACCCAGACCCAGGATTTGTACCTCGTCGCCAACTTTTACGCGACCGGCCTCGATACGACCCGTAGCAACAGTACCACGACCAGTAATCGAGAATACGTCCTCAACAGGCATCAAGAAGGGTTTATCAACGTCACGCGGAGGCAGGGGAATCCAAGTATCTACAGCGTCCATGAGCTCGAGAACTTTCTCTTCCCATTGGGGTTCGCCATTCAAGGCACCCAGAGCAGAACCGCGGATAATAGGCGTGTTGTCACCATCATATTCATAGGCGTTGAGCAACTCTCTCATCTCCATTTCAACGAGTTCGAGCATCTCTTCATCGTCTACCATATCACATTTGTTCAGGAATACAACGATACGGGGAACGTTTACCTGACGAGCCAACAGAATGTGCTCGCGAGTTTGAGGCATAGGACCATCAGTTGCTGCAACCACGATAATAGCACCGTCCATCTGAGCAGCACCGGTTACCATGTTCTTTACATAGTCGGCGTGACCCGGGCAGTCAACGTGTGCATAGTGACGATTTGCAGTTTCATATTCTACATGCGAAGTATTGATAGTAATACCACGTTCTTTCTCTTCAGGAGCGTTATCAATCGAGTCGAACGAACGCAATTCCGAAAGACCTTTTTTTGCAAGAACCGTAGTGATAGCGGCGGTCAAGGTCGTTTTACCGTGGTCTACGTGACCGATAGTACCAATGTTCACGTGGGGTTTGGTACGTTGAAACTGTTCTTTTGCCATAGTTTTGTATTTTTATAAAATTGATTAGCGTTTTTGAATAACTTGGAGCCGATGACGGGATTTGAACCCGTGACCTCTTCCTTACCAAGGAAGTGCTCTACCCCTGAGCTACATTGGCAATATTTTTATAGAGCGGAAGACGAGGCTCAAACTCGCGACCCTCAGCTTGGAAGGCTGATGCTCTATCAACTGAGCTACTTCCGCAACTCGTTGGTGGGCAAAGATGGATTCGAACCACCGAAGGCGTAAGCCAGCAGATTTACAGTCTGCCCCATTTGGCCACTCTGGTATTTGCCCTTTTTCGTTTCTCCGGCAAGGACCGCTGTCCTCCCCTTCTCGCCCGATCTGTCCGCCGGCCTCGGCCGACAATCTTGCACCCGTTTACCACACTTGGTGTCGGTGAGAAACGGGTGCAAATTTAGGCATAAATTTTAAACTACAAAAATATCGGTGCTTTTTTTTTATTTTTCTCTCATCTTTTCTTTCAACTTCACCAGTTGCTTGACGAGAGCTTCGACCGCAACATCGACCGCTTCTTCAAAAGAATCAGCCACTTTGCTCGAAAATACAGACTCGTTACGCGGCACAAACACTTTTATGCCCGCTTCTTTATTTTGCGAGGTTTCGGGCTTTACCACCTTCAGTGAAACTTCTACGGCTATGATGCCATCGTAATATTGTTCGAGTTTGGAAACTTTTTTCTGAATGAATTTCTCCAATTTCTCCGATGCGTCGAAATGAATAGCTTGAATACGGATTTCCATATTACCTCCTTTTTTTATGGCTTCCTTTTGGGGAAAGCCTGGTTATAACTTTGTTTCAGTTCTTCAAACGTGATATGTGTATATACTTCGGTTGAAGCTAATGAATGGTGCCCGAGCAGTTCCTTGACACTGTTGAGCCCGGCTCCGTTGTTGAGCATGACCGAGGCAAAGGTATGACGCAGTACGTGCGGACTCTTCTTCTCGAGGGTGCACACCTGCGACAAGGCTTGTTTCACCACCCGATAGACCAGTTGCGGATAGAGGGGCTCTCCGCTCTTCCTTATAAAGAAGTATTCGGAATCGCCCAACCCGGCTTCGCTACGCATCCGACGGTAGTCGGCTATCAGTTCGGCCAACTCGGCTCCGTAAGGGACCAACCGCTGCTTGTTGCGTTTACCGGTCACTTTTATCTCTCCTTCGCGCACATTCTCGTCTTTCAAGCCTATCAGCTCGGCCCGACGGATGCCGGTATTATAGAACATCTCGATGATCAACTTGTTGCGCACGCCTTCCAGGTCATCGCCATACGACACGTCGTCGAGCAACTCGTCCATGGTATCGCGCCGCAAATAGACCGGCAATTTCTTCCTCACCTTGGGTACCCGTACATCGTTTACCGGACTGCCCGCCACAACCGACTGACTTACCAGATAACGATAGAACGCCCGAAGCGAGGAGACCTTGCGCGAGATACTGCGAGCCGTAAGTCCGTCCTCGGCCAGCGAGGCTATCCACTCCCTCACCTGCTCGGGGGTAACCTGTTGCAGCTCACACCCGGGCTCGAGGGTTTCAAGGAACGCTTTAAACTGAAACAAATCGTTTTTATATGACAATACGGTATGAGTAGAAAGATTCTTCTCATACCGGATATATCTTAAAAACGATTCGACCAGCATAACTCGTAGCTTTTATCTTACGCTACGAATATAAGGGAAATTATTGAAAAATCCAATACCTGCCGGCAATAAAAAAAATTACTCTTCGTTCTGGTGGAGCTTCTGGATATAGATAGCCCGCATCATCTTTTTACGGTTCGTTACCGACGGTTTTTCAAATGCCTGACGGTTACGCAATTCTTTTATTACACCTGTTTTTTCAAATTTCCGTTTGAATTTCTTCAAAGCCTTTTCGATGTTTTCGCCTTCTTTTACTGGAACTATAATCATAATTATTTAGATATTAGTTTATTTATTTCCTTTTGAATAATTGCGGTGCAAAATTATAGATTGTTTTGTGATTAGCAAAACTTTCGGCCCCTAAAATACGCCTTATCGATAAAATTTATGCAATGCCGTGTCGCAGGCCGTTCATCTTCGTTCCAATATTTTCACACGCTTTTATCTTCGTTTTTTCTCAAATATGACTACCTTTACAGTCCATTGAGATTTTTTTTCTTTCGGGTAACGACAATACCGGCTTCGGCCTCGACCGCTGCAACATCCGTTCAGGGACACGGCCGGCACATCGCCCGGATGGGAACAAGACACACATATAAAAAAAGAGATATTATGAGCAAATCGACATTACCCCGACTGAAAGCCCTGCGCGAAGAGATGGGCAAAGCCGGTATTACCGCGTTTATCATACCGGGGACCGATCCGCACCAAAGCGAGTATTATGCCAGCCACTGGGCTGCACGCACCTGGATTTCAGGATTCAACGGATCGGCCGGAACCGCTGTCGTAACCACCAACGAAGCCGGGCTCTGGACCGACTCCCGCTACTTCCTGCAAGCCGCGCAACAACTCGAAGGCTCGGGATTCGAGCTCTTCAAAGAGGGGTTACCCGATACGCCCACAATCGAACAATGGCTCTTAAAGACTCTTCCGCAAGGGGCTACCGTGGCTATCGACGGTACGTTGTTCGGCGCCTCGCAGGCGGCCAAGATGAAACAGAACTTCGAGAGACACGGCCTCCGCTTCGTCTCCGACTTCACCCCCTTCGACGCCATCTGGGAGGGACGCCCCTCGATTCCCAAAAACGAGGTCTTCATCCACGAAGAGAAATATAGCGGCGAATCGGTAGCCGACAAGATGACCCGCATCATGGAGCAGGTACACCAGGCCGGAGCCGAAGCCTTGCTGCTGGCCGCCCTCGACGAGATTGCCTGGGCCTTCAACATCCGCGGCAACGACGTGAAGTGCAACCCCGTGGTAGTGTGCTATGCCTATATCGACGACGACCGCCGCATCCTCTTCATCGACCAGGACAAGATAGGCGACACCGTATGTCAGTATCTGAAGGCGAATGCCGTCGAGGTCATGCCCTACGAGAGCATATTCGACTTCGCAGGCTCTCTGCCCGTCGAAAAGAAGGTATTCGTCGACACCAACAAGATCAACTATACATTATTGAACAAGCTCAACGCCACGGTCGTTTCGGGCCAGTCGCCCATCGCTCTGCTCAAGAGCATCAAGAACGAGACCCAGCTGGCCGGTACCCGCGAGGCGATGATTCGCGACGGCGTAGCTCTGGTTCGCTTCTTCCGCTGGCTCGAGCAGAATATCGACAGCGGCAAGGTGACCGAGATAACCGTAGCCGAAAAACTGCGTGAATTTCGCTCGCAGCAGAACCTCTACGTGGGCGAGAGCTTCGCCACCATTGCCGGATTCAACGAGCACGGTGCCATTGTCCACTACTCGGCTACCCCCGAGAGCAACGCCACCATTACCAACCGCGGATTCCTGCTCATCGACTCGGGTGCCCAATATCTCGACGGCACGACCGACATCACCCGCACCATTGCCCTGAGCAACCTCTCGCCGCGCCAGAAACGCGACTTCACGCTGGTAATGAAGGGACACATCGCTCTGGCCACCTGCCACTTCCCGCAAGGCACCCGGGGCTCGCAGCTCGACGCTCTGGCCCGTCACTTCCTGTGGGACGACCACCTCAACTACCTGCATGGTACGGGTCACGGCGTGGGTCACTTCCTCAACGTGCACGAAGGTCCGCAAAACATCCGACTCGAAGAGAATCCCACCCCGCTCATGCCGGGTATGATTACCTCGAACGAACCGGGCCTCTACCGCACGGGCGAGTATGGCATCCGCTGCGAGAACCTCATTCTCACCGTTCCCGACTACCAGAACGAGTTCGGCATGTTCTACCGCTTCGAGACCCTCACCCTCTTCCCCTTCGACACCGAGGCGCTCGACCTCTCGATTATGACCGAGAAGGAGATTGAATGGCTCAACAACTACCACGAGATGGTTTACGACCGCCTCAGCCCCATGCTCAACGAGGAGGAGCAGCAATGGTTGCACCGCAAGACTACATCTATCTAACGGATACAAACTAAAAAAAATAGATTCGATATGGCACTTATAAAATCTGTACGGGGCTTTACCCCCAAGGTCGGCAAGAACTGCTTCCTGGCCGACAATGCCGTACTCATAGGCGACACCGTCATCGGCAACGAATGCAGCATCTGGTTCGGAGCCGTGTTGCGGGGCGATGTCAACTCGATACGCATCGGCAACCGGGTGAACATTCAAGACGGTGCGGTACTGCACACCCTCTACGAAAAATCGACTATCGAGATTGGCGACGACGTATCGATTGGCCACAACGTGACCATACACGGAGCCACCATACACAACGGAGCCCTCATTGGCATGGGCTCGGTAGTGCTCGACCATGCCGTAGTGGGCGAAGGCGCCATCGTGGCCGCCGGTGCGGTAGTGCTGAGCAAGACCGTCATCAAACCGGGCGAACTCTGGGGCGGAACTCCGGCCAAATTCATCAAGATGGTCGATCCCGAGCAGTCGAAAGAGATCAACCAGAAAATCGCCAAAAACTATCTGATGTACTCGACCTGGTACGAGGAGGAGTAATCCCTACCCTTCATCCCATACACCGAGGGGCTGCCCGCAAAGGCAGCCCCTCGGTGCGTTTAAACCGGGAGGGAACGGGGCATAACCTCAGGTTATAGATTATAACTACAAAGAAATCATAACTTTTGAAATAAAAACCTACCTTTGCACCGCGAAACCGGGAAACCACCCGACAGGTAAATGTGTTTTACCCAAGAGCGATACGGGACGTTGCGCCGTCCAAGTCAATAATACGAAACAAAACACTCTAATATTCTTACAGTTATGTTTAACGAAAAACAAGGAAACGTACTTCATGGTATTCTTTTGATTGTACTCTTCTCGTTTTCGGCCTTCTACATTGCCGAGATCCAGTTTATAAAAAATCTCTCGCTCAGTCCGCTCATCGTGGGTATCATACTGGGTATGCTCTACGCCAACAGCCTGCGCAACCGGCTGCCCGAGACCTGGGTTCCGGGTATCAAATTCTGCTCGAAACAGATTCTGCGCGCCGGTATCGTGCTCTACGGTTTCCGCCTGACGCTGACCGATGTGGCCGCCGTAGGTCTCCCGGCCATCCTGGTAGACAGCATCATCGTTTGCGGCACCATTTTCCTGGGCATCTTCCTGGGCAAGCTGCTGAAGATAGACAAAGACACCGCCCTGATTACCTCTACCGGCAGTGCCATCTGTGGTGCAGCCGCCGTACTCGGTGCCGAACCGGTTATCAAGTGCGAAGGCCATAAGACCGCCATCGCCGTCTCTACCGTAGTTATCTTCGGAACCATTGCCATGTTCCTCTACCCCATCATGTACCGTTCAGGACTGCTCTCCAGCCTGTCCGATACCCAGGTGGCCATCTACACAGGAAGC
Organism: uncultured Barnesiella sp.; assembly: GCA_902471075.1. GTDB lineage: Bacteria > Bacteroidota > Bacteroidia > Bacteroidales > Barnesiellaceae > Barnesiella. Next base: position 105,997 of record CABRIW010000005.1, read on the forward strand.
ACCCTGCACGAAGTGGCCCACGTTGCCGGTGCAGGTAATGCGATGGACCCCACCGATACGCTGGGCATTGCCGGTACAGCCACCATCACCAAGATGATCCGTGTCATGCTCCTGGCCCCCGTATTGGTCATCATGAGCTTCGCCCTTGCCGGACGTAAAAAAGTATCAGCCGACGGCACAGTGGCCAAGAGCAAGATTACCATTCCCTGGTTTGCTTTCGGATTCATCGGCATCATCTGCCTGAATTCCTTGCTCCAGTACCTCTTCGGTGCCCCGACCGTAAAAGACATTCCTCTGAACGGAGCCATCGAATATATCGATACCTTCATGCTGACCATGGCCATGACGGCACTGGGCGCCGAGACCAGCATCGACAAGTTCAAGCAGGCAGGAGCCAAACCGTTCATTTTGGCCTTCGGACTCTTCATCTGGCTGGTGGGCGGCGGTTACCTGCTGGTAAAATGGTTGGTCTAAGCACGATGCACTCTTCTCAAAGGAAAAAGGAGATCTCAAAATAACAGAAAACAATCCCCCTCACGAGAGAACTTGTCGTGAGGGGGATTGTTCTAAATTCCCAATATTCCAAAGAATGAAATAACATATAATCGACTATTGCAGAGAGGTACTACACCCGCAACACACAATTTATTCATTCCACCTCCTCTTTACAACATCCACTTCCCAATCAAAGGTCCATTCTTATAGGGAATATGCAAAGAGGGACTGTAACCGATATTTTATTTCTTCCTCCAAAAGGGAGGCTCAATCAACAGAACAGTCATTACAGCTCCCGCTTGACATTACCCTTTTCGTCGACATACCATTTGTTTTCCTTCTCGGGAGCCTTGCTCTGATTTGCCGCCTTGTACTTCTCCAAGAAAGATTGCCTCTGTATGTTCTCTTTCCAAGATTTTTCCAAACGCTTTCTTTCTCTCCAGTTAAAAAAGGAGTATGCCAGATATGCAGGTATAACTACCATCAAAATACTTATGACAACATCCATATCGCTAATATTAACATTGTTTGTACATCTACCAATCGTGCAATCTATCTATAATTTCATTATTTGTTTCATTCGCATACGGTTCGCCTATACCAAGCACCAATATACACGACCTCTATGAAGATCTTCTTGCAGTCATCATTACCAAATGCACTCCTCCTGCATAGACAGACAAAAAAAAGGATATGTTCTTTTGCAAAGATAAAAAATTGGGAGAGAAAAACAAACAAATCGCTAAAAATAAGTACTTATTTTTAGCGATTTGTAAAACAGGTTATATCTACAAGTACAATACTTCATCCCCAAAAACCTGTGCCGACAATTCCATTATCAATCATAAACAGAAATATTCTATCAGGATTCCATTCATCAGCAGCATGTCAAAATTCAAATTTAGTCCCGGCGGCGTTTCTCGTCGGGACGGCTCTTGGGGGTCGTGCCCCGGCCCCGTGCATGGTCGGCCGCAGCACCGCGACCTGCGCCTTTCTTATCGGCACGTTCGGCCCGAGGTTTAGCAGGTTGTGCACCGCGGCGACCCGACTCATGAGCGGCAGCCGGAGCGGCATGACGGGTACGACGCCCACCTTGAGGCACATCCTCGCGTTCACCGGCAGCCCGGTTGCGGGCGGGACGGTGGGTCGACCGCTCCTCGGCGGCCTCGGCCCCGAACGAGCTGTTACGCCGCGACGAGGCCCCGTAGCGGCGTAACTTGTATTCGCGCTGTTCCATGGGGATGTAGTGCAGCGGTTCGCCGTCGATTTTCACCTTGTCGCCCTCTTCGACCCGGCTGCCCAGCGTAGCCAGATTGCCGTTGATGGTGACCCGTTCGTCGGTAATGAGTTTGTCGGCCTCCCGGCGGGAGCAGAAGCCCGAGTCGCTGATGTATTTGTTGAGCCGGATACCCGGCAGAGTCTCTTTCTTTGCCATAGTCGTAAAAATATTTTTCAGTTATCCCAATACAATGTGTTCGGCCTCTACCGGCTCGTTGAGGAAGAGCGTGGCCGCCTCGGAAAATTTGCCGGTCGCCTCGGTAGTAAGATAGCGGCAGCGGCCGCCCTTCGAGCAGAGGGTCTCGATTTCGGGGTGGCGGTTCAGATAGTCGGCCAGCCGGTCGGTCACCAGCGGCCCCTGTACCACCACCGATACCGACGAAGGCAGGTATCTCCTTATCTTGTCGAGCAGCAGCGGATAGTGGGTGCACCCCAGCACCACCGTATCGATGGCAGGCGACCGGGCCAGCAGCTCGTCGATGTATTTCTTCACGAAGTAATCGGCCCCGGGCCCTTGCGCCTCGTTGTTCTCGACCAGCGGCACCCACATGGGACAAGCCTGGCCGTAGACCTCGTAGCCGGGGTACATCTTCTTGATTTCCATTTCGTACGAACGCGACTGTATGGTACCCGGCGTAGCCAATACCCCGATGTGGCCGGTGCGGGTGAGCTCGGCCAGGGCCTCGACCGTGGGACGTATTACCCCCAGCACCCGACGGTCGGGAGCGATGCGGGGCAAGTCGTTCTGCTGGATGCTGCGCAAGGCCTTGGCCGATGCTGTGTTACAGGCCAATATCACCAGCGAACACCCTTGGTCGAAGAGGTGCAGCACCGCCTGTTTGGTAAACTCATAGACAATCTCGAACGAACGTGTGCCGTATGGTGCCCGGGCATTATCGCCCAGATAGAGGTAGTCGTACTGGGGCAATCCCCGACGCACCTGCTCGAGTATGGTGAGCCCCCCGTAACCCGAGTCGAAGACCCCGATGGGGCCTATTGTCTTATGCTCTTTGTTTACATTCATCTTTGTTCCCGTATATATGGAAAAAGGATGATAAGTTACATTATCACCCTTTTATACAGTCCCTCGACGAGGGAAAAATTATTTCAAACCCAATTTGGCCTTTACCAACGGAGTTACATCTTCGCTGGGAGCTCCTTGATAGATAACAATCGGGTAAGCCAGATCGAAGATATAGGTAAACTTGCCTTCGGCACCTACCGACTTAATGGCATCCATCAGCTTTTGCTGAATGGGAGCGAAGAGGGCCTCCTGCTGTTTCTGAATATCTTGAGCGGCCATTTCGCGGAAGCTCTCGATACGCGACTGCGAATCTTGAACCTCTTGCATGCGGCGGGCACGAATCGTCTCGGGGATGGTATCGCCCAGAGCCATATACTCTTTATATTTCTTGGTAAACTCTTCCTGAATCTTCATGAATTCATCCTCATACTTCTTGTTAATATCTTGAAGAGTCTTCTCGGCAGTTGCTTTCTCGGGCATCAGCATGAAAATCTCCTGAGAATTTACGGTACCGAATTTAAGGGCCTGTTGCGCCTGTGCCATGAAACTCAGCGAGCAGAAGCACACAGCAGCAAAAAGAAGTTTTTTGATCATACTATATTTTTGTTTTTATTGTTAGTTACGAATAACAGTGCAAAAGTACGCAATTATTTTGAATATCCTAACTTTGCGAGCACTTCATTACTAATATCTATCTTGGGCGACGCAAAAATAATGTTGGGCGACGAGGCTCGGTCGATGACCATCGAGTAGCCTTTCTCCTCCGAAATTTTCTTGATGGCATTGTAAATATCGTCCTGGATAGGTTTCATCAGGCTCTCGCGTTTCTTGAACAATTCGCCCTCGGGGCCGAAGTATTTCCGGCGCAACTCCACCACCTCGGTCTCCTTGTCGCGAATCTCCTCCTCGCGTTTCACCTTCATCTCTTCGGTGAGGAATACCAGATCGGACTGATAGTTCTTGTACATCGTCTTGGCCTCGGCAGCCTTGTCGTCGCACTCTTTCTGCCAGCGTTGCGACACCTGGTTCAACTGCTCGTTGGCCATCTCGTACGAAGGTATATTCTTGAGGATATACTCCATATCGATCAACGCATATTTCTGGGCTACCGACGAAGCGGCAAAGGCTATCGCCGCGATCGCCAAAAGGACTATTCGTTTCATATCTCTTACAGGGTTTTAGTTATACATTCTACGTTCTCGGGGAGAGACCGAACCAATCACCACAGTCTCCAAAAAATAAAGATAGCGCGATTCTCGTAAACCGCGCTATCCTTTTAAAGCATTTAACACAAAATGTATCTCTTTTTTCACAAATTAAAATTCCTGACCCAGGATGAAGTGGAAGTGGCCTCCACCGCGTTCGCCCTGTACCTTGTCGAAACCGTAGGCCCAGTCGATACCCATCAGACCAATCATCGGCAGGAAGATGCGCACACCCACACCGGCCGAACGTTTCAGCGAGAAGGGGTTGAAATTCTCGAGCTGGGTCCAGGCATTACCGCCCTCGACAAAGGCCAAACCGTAGATGGTCGACGAGGGTTGCAACAGGAACGGGAAGTGCAGCTCCATCGAGAAGCGGGTATAGGCACGACCGTCATAATAAGGCGTGAGCGAGTTGTTGTCATAACCTCTCAAACCGATGGTCTCGGTAGCATAGGTATAGGAACCGGTCATACCGTCACCTCCCACACAGAAGGTCTCGAAGGGGGTCTGTTTGTATTTGTTGTACGAGCCCAGCAAACCGAAGTCGGCACGGCCCATGAGCACCAGCGTATACTTGTCGGAGTTGTTCAGCGGCGTATAGACGCGGCTCTTGAACTTAATCTTGTAATACTCGATCCAGCGGTAGAGTTTCTCGCGGTCGGCTCGCGACGAGCTTTCGTAGAGACTCTTGTAGTCGGTCTTGGAGAAGAGCGAATAGGGCGGCGTGAACTGGGCCGAGAGGGTGAACTGCGAACCGCGGCGGGTGTAGATGGGGTTGTCGATAGAGCTACGTCCCAGGGTCAGGCCCAGCGTGAAGCTGTGCGATGTTCCGTTCTGCATGTAATAGAGGTACTCCCAGTTCTTGAGGATGTAGGCCTGGTAACCGAGCTCGGCCATGAAGGTGAAGTAGTCGTCGGGCCACTCCAACCGTTTACCGAAACCGAACGATACGCCCACCATCTGCAACGACTTGCTGGGGTCGAGTGCGTTCTCGTAGGCACTTTGGTAGTAGTCGTTGTAATAGTTGTTGTAGTAGCCGCCGTAACTTCCATAATAACCGCCATACAACGCATTGTTGTAGATGCTGTTGTAGGCATTGCTCAGGAACGAGCTCTCGATACCGGTCTGGCGGCTGTAATAGGCCGAGAACTGGAACGAGTTAGGACGCTTGCCACCGAACCAGGGGTCGTAGAACGAGATGCTGTACTGCTGATAATAGCGGGCATTGGTCTGCGCACTGATGGTGAAAGTCTGTCCGTCGCCCTGCGGGATAATACCCTTGAACGATTTGGGGTTCAACAGGTTCTTGATGGAGAAGTTGGTGAATTTGAGACTGAGTTTACCAATTACACCCGTCTGGCCCCAACCGGCCGAGAATTCAATCTGGTCGTTGGCCTTCGACTCGAGGTTGTAGATAAGGTCTACCGTACCGTTCTCTTCGTTGGGCTCGGGTTTGATATCCATCGTTTCGGGGTCGAAGTGTCCGGTCTGTGCGATTTCACGAGCCGAACGCATGAGGTCCGACTTGCTGAACAGCTCGCCCGGCTTCGTACGCAGCTCCCGGCGGATTACGTGCTCGTACAAGCGGTCGTTACCGTTGATGACCACTTTGTTGATACGGGCCTGCGGACCTTCGAAGAGCCGGATTTCCAGGTCTATCGAGTCGTTCTGTACATTCCCCTCGATGGGAACCAGCTGGAAGAAGAGGTAACCGCGGTCCATGTAGAGGTTGGCTACGGCATCTTCGTCCTCCATCGTCCGCTTGTTGAGCAGCTTCTGGTTATAGACGTCGCCCGATTTCATGCCCAGCACGGCCGAGAGATAGTCCGAGGGATAGATGGTGTTGCCCACCCAGTCGATGTTGCGGATGTAGTATTTGTCGCCCTCGTCGATGGTGAGGTATACGTCTACCGTCTTGTCGTTGTAGCGTACCACGCTGTCGCTCACGATGGTTGCATCGCGGTAGCCCAGCTCGTTGTACTTCTCGATAATGAGGTTCTTGTCGTTTTTGTAGTTCTCCTCGACAAATTTCTTGGTGCGGAAGAGGTGGAGCAGGTTACCCTTCTCGTTGGTCTTCTTCATGGCCCACTTGATTTTACGGTCCGAGAGGGCCTGGTTGCCCTCGATGTATATCTTGTGAACCTTGATTTTCTCCTTCTTGTCGATATAGATGTCGACAATCACCTCGTTTTCGTGGGTGAGGTCGTCGGTCTGTTTGATATTCACTTCGGCATTCTTGAAGCCCTTCTCCTCGAAATGCTTCTTGATAATCGAGGTGGCGCGGTCGACAATGTTGGGGGTTATCTGGTTACCCTTCACCAGCCCCAGACGCATCTCCAGGTCCTCGCGCTCGCTCTTCTTGAGCCCGTGGTAGTTGATTTGCGAGATACGCGGCTGTTGCTTGAGCTGGATTTCAATCCACGCCTTGTCGCCATAGGTCTTTGTCAGTTTGATGACCACGTCGGAGAAGAGGCCCTGCCGCCAGAACTTCTTGGCGGCATCGGTAATGGCGTTGCCGGGGATTTCGATTACCTGTCCCACCTCGAGGCCCGAGTAGCCGATGAGCACATAGTCCTCGTAGTTGGGAGCCCCGGTCACGGTAATACCGGCAATTTCGTACTTCTGCGGAATAGCCGAGTAGACAACTTTGGGGTTGTATATCGTATCGAGCTTCTCTTCATTCTGTGCGGTTGCCGCCAATGAACACAAAGACAATGTCAAAAGGACGGCCAAATACCTGAAAGGCATAATATGTTGCATTTTCAAATTCTAATTCTTCGTTTATAGTTGTTCACTCGTTTTGCCGAAGCGACGTTCCCGCGACTGGTATTCGACAATGGCCTTGTAGAGGCTCTCGCCGGTAAAGTCGGGCCAATACTCGTCGGTAAAATAAAATTCGGCATAGGACAACTGCCACAGCAGGAAGTTGCTGAGGCGTATCTCGCCACCGGTACGGATGAGCAAATCGGGGTTGGGCATGTCGGCCGTGGTCATGTAGCGGTCGAGGGTTGTCTCGGTGATGTCGTCGACAGCCAGACGTCCGGCTTCGACCTCCCGGGCAATGCAGCGGGCGGCACGAGCAATCTCCCACCGCGACGAGTAGCTGAGAGCCAGATTCAAGACGATGCGTTTCCCGCCCGAGGTGTCGCTGATACACTTCAACAGACGGGCTTTGACGTCGGCCGGCAGACGGTCTATGTCGCCGATGACCGACAGGCGCACCCCCTTCTCGATCATGCCGGGGGTCTCGCGTTCGATACCGAAGACCACCAGCGCCATCAGGGCGTCGACCTCGGCTTGCGGCCGGTTCCAGTTCTCGGTCGAGAAGGCATATAGCGTAAGGTACTGTACCCCCACCTCGGCGGCGGCATCGGTAATTTCGTGGACTACGTCGAGTCCCTTGCGATGGCCCTCCGAACGATCCAGTCCCCGTTCCTTGGCCCAACGGCCGTTGCCGTCCATGATAATGGCGATGTGCTTAGGCACACGAGTACGATTTATCTGCTCTGCGTATGTCATGTTTTTCAACGATTATCGTTGTTACAAATTCCTTTCTTGCGGCCAAATTCATACGTGATCGAAAACAACGTCGTTGAAAACCAATCGGTATTCTTCAGCACGCTACTCTTTATATTATAGGGGTCGCTCAATGACTTGCCGTCGAAGCTGTCGCCCAACGTCTTGTGCATGGCAAACTCCAAACTTATGTTCCATCGCGGGGCTATCTTGTATTTCACCCCCACGCCCAACGAGCCGTCGACACTCACGTAACCGCCCTCGACGGTCGAGTATCCTACACCGGCCCCCGCCAGCAAATAGGGCGACAGGCGCTTGGTACCCAGATAGGAGTAACCCATTCCGTAGTTGAAAAAGTTGAACTCTATCTGTCCGCCCAACCGGTATTGCCAACTCTCGAACGAATAGTCGCTCCCGTTGGGAAACCGGTTGTCGAAGTCGCGGGTATCGCCCGAAAACTGCATGGCCGAAAAATCGGTCTTGACAGCCCACCGGTAGTTGAGCAAAAAGCGGAAGACCCCGCTCACCGCCACTCCCGGCCGGTGCCACGGCGACACCTGATTCGCATCGCCCATATAACAGCTTACGCCTCCGGCCAAGCCCCCATCGAAGCGGTAGTCTTGTGCCGACACGGCGGCCGTGCAACTGATCAACATCACTAATATCGGAATTATTCTTTTCATGTGCGCGCCATTTTTACATGCCTACATACATAAAACGGAATAATTCGTTGAAAAGTATATGTACCGTTCACTCTCCCCCATCGTCCATCAAGGTATAGGCGGATACCGCAGGCGTCCTATCGCGCCCCGCCATATCTGGTTATAGACGGTACCCGAATTGTTTTCTCCACCAAAGATATAGATGTAGGGAATCTTGTAATCGTCGTTGGCCCGCGTGGTTGCCATGCCGGCTACCTGGCGCACGGGCATGAACCGCCACAGCGGCGATGCCTTCTGCGAAGCGCTGAAGTCGGCCCCGATGACCAGCACCGAGGCAAAGGCCCGCGGATTGATGTACGAGGGCATGGCCAGCGATTCGGGGGCTGCGGTCCACGTATTGCCGTTGTTGACCGAGACATATACCGAGTTGGATGCCCCGTCGGCCGTGCGGCCGCCGATGACAATCCACGAGGTGTATTGGGTCGTAATCCAATACTGGTTGGTCGTAAAGGTGAAATAGGGGAAGAGCAGCGCTCCCTCGCAGGGCTTTATCGACCCGGCGAGCTGTGCCCACGCTTCACCGTCGTAGCCCCAGGTGGCACCCGTCAGGCTGTTGTTGGCCGTGCGGCCGCCAATCATAATCGACTGGGGGGTATTCAGGTCGTACTCCGACACAAAGGTAACCATCTGGCTGCTGCCCGTGATGGGGAAGTTTTCGGGTACGGGATAGGGCGTGAAACCCTCGGGACGCGGATAACAGTCGTGCTTGTAGACCCCGTTGTCCAGGGCGACACCCAGCACGCGCGACTTCCACGAACCTACCAGCGAGTAGAAACTCTGGCCCGTCGCGGTCCAGTTCGCACCATCTTCCGAGCGATAGAGCACTCCGCTCTGGTCCAACAGATAGAGGGCGTCGTCGGTCGCCTGAGCCGACTGCACATTGGGTGTAAAGGCACTCAACGGCTGCGAGGTCCACTCGCCGGCATAGGGGTCGTCGGTCGCATATACGGTACAGGTCGAGTTGGACTCGATAAACGAGTAGGCCTTACCCTTAAAGTAGACCGTCTTCTGTGCCGTCACGGCAGCACCTTCGCCACACGGCAACGGCTTCACCCCGAAGGGGGCGTTCCAGTAGAGCGAGTCGGGATCCATCTGGTGCACGTTGACCTTCAGCGAATACCACTTCTCGGTCACCCCGTTCTGGGCGGTTACCACCAGCGACACCTTCGAGGTAAAGTCAATCGAGTCGGTGGGGTTGGCCAGGTAGTCGATGGTATCGCTGGGAGTCGAACCTCCGTGGTCCATCACAATACGGGCCCGCGCCACGTTGTCGAACGAAATGTTGGCAATCAGGGCCGACACGTCGGTACCTACCGGCAGGGAGTCGGCATTGAAAATCTGCCCCCCGTTCAGGTCGATGGTGAAGAATACGGTATCGAGATTGGCCAACACCGAGTCGTTGGCGGCCAAAGAGAAACTGGTGACCCGCACACTCTCCGAGATGGTATAGGTTATATCCTCGTCATCGTTAGAGTTGCACGAAATGCCAGATAAGAACAGAGCTGCTATGCACAGAAAAAAATATATTTTTTGCGTCTTCATCAACTGATATGCGTTACAAGTTTGCAGTTACAATCGGCAAATTTAGCAACATTTTTTTCTTTGCATACTACAAACTCCGATAATTATAATTATTTATGGATATGCCCCGGCTTGCCACTTAGGCTTTTCCGTGAAACAAAAATAGCAAAAACGGCAAGGCTGCACACACAATTTTAGACAAACCGCACGATTCGCCGGGTGAACGGTTGCTTTTTACCTATTTTCGTACCACTCGATTCGGGCCCGGCCGCACCACTCCATCCGTTGCGGAAGCCGGCCAATCGACGGAGCGACCACACCCTGCCCCAGCACGAGGGGGCCGGTCTCGACACGGGCCTCGTCCCACTGCCCCGAGTCGATAAACGATTGTAACAGAGCTGCCCCACCCTCGACTACAAGATGTTGCAGGCGACGGCGGTAAAGCTCGTCGAGCAGGGCCGGAATCAACGCCTCGCCAAAGGGCAGACGCACCACCTCGACCGACGGCGGCAGCACCGGGTAGTCGGTCTCCGCCCCGGTCACCACAAGCGTAGGCAGGCCGTCGGTAAAGAGTTGCCGGTCGGCCGGCACGCGGGCATGCTCGTCGAGCACGATGCGCAGGGGCGACCGTCCGGGCCAGAGCCGTGTCGTGAGCGAAGGGTTGTCGGCTATGGCCGTGCGGGTTCCCACCAGGATAGCATCGGCCTCGGCCCGCAGGCGGTGTACCCACACGGACGAAACATCGTCCGAGATACGGGCCGCCGGTTCGCCCGGCTCACGCAGCCGGTCGATGAACCCGTCGCTGCTCTGCGCCCACTTGAGGGTGACGAAGGGCCGGTGGCGGGTCTGGAAGGTCATAAAGGTGCGGTTCAACGCCAGGCACTCGGCCTCGAGCACGCCGGTAACCACCTCGATGCCCGCCTCGCGCAGCCGGGCAATCCCCCGCCCCGATACGGCCGGGAAGGGGTCGAGACACCCCACCACCACCCGCGGAATGCGTTTGGCCACAATCAGTTCGGCACAGGGCGGTGTCTTCCCGTAATGCGAGCAGGGCTCGAGCGATACATACAGGGTCGACTGGGGCAACAGCGACTCGTCGGCCACCGAGGCGATGGCGTTCACCTCGGCATGAGGCTTGCCGTAACAGCGGTGATACCCCTCGCCAATGATGCGCCCCTCGTGCACCACCACCGCCCCCACCATGGGGTTGGGAGCCACATGGCCGCGCCCCAGCGAAGCCAGTTGCAGGCACCGGCGCATGAAAGCAGAATCTACATCTCTATCCATATCTTGAACTTTTTTATTTACCTTTGCCACACACCGAGACAGCGACACCCCGGCACGGCAGCCATCGGCAGCGGGTTTTGCGGGTCCGTATCGCCTCGGTTCCTAACGACTGTCAACATGCAACCGAGTATCGACCTTCTGCGCCACACCCTCCAGGGCATCTATCCGCCCGGCGAAATCAACGGCTTCATCCGGCTGATTTTCGAGGCTCTGTGCGGCTATACCCCAACCGATATACTGCTCCGCAAAGATACGATTTTATCTGAGGATATGCACCGAAAAATCGAGGAGATAGCCGGTCGGCTCGCCCGGCAGGAGCCTATCCAGTATATTCTGGGCTATGCCTGGTTCTGCGACCGCCGCTTCTACATCGCCCCCGGCGCGCTCATTCCCCGCCCCGAAACCGAGGAGCTGGTGCGCCTCATCATCGCCGAATGCGGAGAGCGTCCCCTGCGCATCGCCGACTTGGGTACAGGCAGCGGCTGCATTGCCGTCACCCTGGCCCGGGAGCTGCCCCAATGCCGGGTCGAAGCGTGGGAACTCTCGCCCGAGGCCCTTGCGATTGCCCGTCGCAACGCCGACCTCCAGCAAGTGGCGGTCGACTTTTACCCACGCGACATCCTGCACTACGACCTCTCGCAGCTCACACCCGGTTCGCTCGACCTCATCGTGAGCAACCCGCCCTACATCTGCCGGAGCGAAAGCCGGGCCATGAGTAAGAACGTGCTGGGCTACGAACCGCACGAGGCCCTCTTTGTCCCCGACGAGACCCCGCTCCTCTTCTACGACAAGATAGCCCGCGACGGCCTCACCCTGCTCTCGCCCGGCGGCCGCCTCTACTTCGAAATCAACGAGACCCAGGGCTCCGCCTGCGCCCGCATGCTGGAGCACCAGGGCTACGAACAGATACGCATCATCCACGACCTCTACGACAAAGACCGGTTTGCATCGGCCGTAAAACCTCACGCTCATGGCTAAGATACTGACACCCCCCGAAGCCCTGCACCGGGCCGCCGCCCTCTGCTCATCGGCCGAACACTGCACGGCCGACATCCGTGAAAAACTGGCCCGATGGGGCGTGACCGAAGCCGACAGCCGCACCATCATCGCCCGGCTCGTGCAAGAGCGGTTTATCGACGAGCAGCGTTACGCCGTGGCCTTCGTCAAGGACAAATTCCGTTTCGCGGGGTGGGGCCGCATCAAGATGCGCTACGCCCTGCAGCAGAAACGCATCGACGGCAGCGACATAGACCACGCCCTCGCCACCCTCGACGAGGAGCCGTACAACGACCGCCTGCTCGAACTGCTGCAAGCCAAATCGCGCTCGATTCGCGACGACGACCCCGAAGCCCGACGGGCCAAGCTCTTCCGCTTCGCCGCCTCCCGGGGGTTCGAGCCGTCCCTGATATTCAACGCACTAAAACAGGTTGTGCCATGAAACGGCTCCATCCGCTCGACGACCTGCTCGACCTCTTCTTTCCGCGACTCTGCCCCGTCTGCCTGCGGGCCATGAACCGCGACGAGCGGGGGCTCTGTACCGGCTGCCTGCACCGGTTACCCCGCACCGGCTACCACCTCGACCCGCTCAGCCCCATGGCCCAGCTCTTCCTGGGCAAGACGCCCATCGAGCGGTGCGCCGCCTTCTTCCTCTTCACCACTCCGGGCGACGTGAGGCAACTGATACACCACATCAAGTACCACGGCGGCAAACGGTGCGGCCTCGTGCTGGGCGAAGTCTTTGCCCGCGAGTTGCAACCACACCGGTTCTTCGACGGCATCGACACGCTGGTGCCCGTACCCCTGCATCCCGCCAAACTGCACCGCCGGGGCTACAACCAGAGCGAATGGATTGCCCGCGGCGTGGCACGCGCCACCGGCATAGAACTCTGCACCCGTTGGCTGCAGCACACCCGCGACTCCCGCTCGCAAACCCGCAAGGGCATCTACGACCGCTGGCTCGACACCCACTCGGCCTACGACGCCCGGCTGGCTCCCGACCTGACCGGCCGCCACATCCTGCTCGTCGACGACGTGGTGACCACCGGCGCCACCCTCTTGGCCTGCGCCCAGGCACTCCACGCCCACGGCGAGCCTCGCATCAGTTGCCTCACCCTGGCTGCCGCGCAGTAAATATTTTCATATTTTTAGATTCCATTCGGCCGTTTATCTGCTATTTTTCTTACCTTTGTCTTTCGATTATCCTAAATATTATTCGTCATGAAAACGGTAGAACGATTACTGGCCGAGAAACTCTTAAAAATCAGAGCCATCAAACTGCAACCCGAGAATCCTTTCGTATGGGCATCGGGCTGGAATTCACCCATATACACCGATAACCGCCGTACCCTCTCCTACCCCGAGGTGAGAAGTTTCATCAAGGTAGAACTTTGCCGGGTTATTATGGAAAACTTCGGCTCGGCCGATGCCATTGCCGGCGTAGCCACGGGCGCCATTGCTCAAGGTGCACTGGTAGCCGACACGCTGGGCCTGCCCTATGTATATGTGCGCTCGGCTCCGAAAGACCACGGACTCGAAAACCTCATCGAGGGCAACCTGGTTCCCGGCCAAAAGGTAGTCGTTATCGAAGACCTCATTTCGACCGGCGGCAGCAGTCTGAAGGCTGTCGAGGCTATCCGCAACGCCGGTTGCGAAGTCATCGGTATGGTAGCCATCTTCACCTACGGCTTCCCCGTTGCCACGCGCAAATTCAAGGCCGCTCAGGTAGAGCTGATTACGTTGAGCAACTACAACTCCATGCTCGAGACGGCTCTCGAGACCAACTATATCAAACCCGAAGACCTCGAGACGCTGCAAGAGTGGCGTAAAGACCCCTCGAACTGGCAAGGTCCCAACAACACGCCCGCCGTATGACCAGCAGTTTCGAAAGTAAAACGGTGCGGATTGCCCACGCCGTAGAGAAGGTGTATGCCCTGCTCTCCGACCTCTCGAACCTCGACCGCTTCCAAAGCGTGTTGAATGCTCCCGAAAACCAGAGCAAACTCAAGATTACGGGATACGACAGCGACAGCCTCTCGATCGAGGTGAGCCCCATCGGCTCGGTCACCTTCCGCATCGTAAACCGGGAGCCCAACAAGACCATCAAGTTCGAGGCCGAAAACTCGCCGCTGCCCCTCAACCTGTGGATACAGTTCGTACCCACCGGCGAGAGCGAAACCGCGTCGCGCGTCACCGTCAAGGCCGACCTCAACCCCTTCATCAAACCCATGGTGTCGAAACCCTTGCAAGAGGGGGTCGACAAAATGGCCGACATGCTGGTGGTGCTCCCCTACGAACAATAATAGACACAGGGACAGACGGCCCCGCCGTCTTATTTGCAGAATCCTAAAAACGTAACTCGAATGGCACAGAAACTTTGGGAAAAATCGGTACAGGTCGACCACGACGTAGAGCGATTCACCGTAGGCCGGGACCGGGAGATGGACCTCTATCTGGCTCCTTACGACATTCTGGGCTCGTTGGCTCACATCGACATGCTGCAATCCATCGGGCTCCTCTCGGCCGACGAGCTGGAGAAGCTGACCGCCGAGTTACGACACATCTACGCCGAAACCCAGTCGGGACAATTCACCATCGAAGAGGGGGTCGAGGATGTGCACTCGCAGGTCGAGCTGATGCTCACCCGCCGGTTGGGCGACATGGGCAAGAAGATTCACAGCGGACGCTCGCGCAACGACCAGGTTCTGGTCGACCTCAAGCTCTTCACCCGGGCCCGGCTGCAACAGCTGGTCGAGGCGGTAGAGACGCTGTTCAATACCCTCATCGACCAGAGCGAACGGTACAAACAGGTACTCATGCCGGGCTACACCCACCTGCAGGTGGCCATGCCCTCGTCGTTCGGCCTCTGGTTTGCGGCATACGCCGAGAGCCTGGTCGACGACCTCATCGTCATGCAAGCCGCCTATCGGGTGTGCAACCGCAACCCGCTGGGGTCGGCTGCCGGATACGGCTCGTCGTTCCCCCTCGACCGCACCCGCACCACCGACCTGCTGGGATTCGAGTCGATGGACTACAACGTGGTATATGCCCAGATGGGGCGCGGCAAGACCGAGCGCATCGTCGCCTCGGCCATCGCCTCGATAGCGGCGACGCTGGCCAAACTGGCCTTCGACGCCTGCCTCTACAACTCGCAAAACTTCGCCTTCATCAAGTTGCCCGACGCCTTTACCACCGGCTCGAGCATCATGCCGCACAAGAAGAACCCCGACGTATTTGAACTGACCCGGGCCAAATGCAACAAGCTGCAGGCCCTTCCCTACCAGATTACACTCATTGCCAACAACTTGCCTTCGGGCTACTTCCGCGACCTGCAAATCATCAAGGAGTTGTTCCTCCCCGCCTTCGACGAGCTGGACGACTGCCTGCACATGGTCAACCTGATGATGTCGCAAATCGAAGTCAACACCCATATCATCGACGACCCGCGCTACAACCTCATGTTCAGTGTCGAGGAGGTGAACCGCCGCGTACAGGCCGGCACCCCCTTCCGCGATGCCTACAAGCAGGTGGGGCTCGAAATCGAAGCCGGGCACTTCACCCCCGACAAGCACATCGTCCACACCCACGAAGGCAGCATGGGCAACCTGTGCAACGACCGCATCACCGCCCTCATGCAGCAGACGGTCGCCAGTTTCGACTTCGCTCGCGTCCAGGAGGCCGAAGCCCGGCTTCTCGGTCGCCAAAACTCATAGGCCTATGGACTACCAACCGCAACCCGACCGCTACACCAACGGCATGATCTATCGCCGTTGCGGAAACAGCGGCATACAACTGCCCGTCATCTCGCTCGGATTCTGGCACAACTTCGGTCACATCGACTCGTATGCCACCCAACTCGAGATGGTCAAATATGCCTTCGACCACGGCATTTGCCACTTCGACCTGGCCAACAACTACGGACCGCCCGCCGGCAGCGCCGAGGAGAATTTCGGCCGCATGATGAAGCAGTGCTTCGCCGCCCACCGCGACGAGATGTTCATCACCTCGAAAGCCGGTCACGACATGTGGCCCGGCCCCTACGGCGGCAACAGCTCGCGCAAGAACCTCATGGCCAGCATCGACCAGAGTCTGCATCGCATGGGCCTCGACTACGTCGACCTCTTCTACAGCCACCGCTACGACGGGGTTACCCCCATCGACGAGACCATGCAGGCCCTCGTCGACATCGTGCGCCAGGGCAAAGCGCTCTACATCGGGCTCTCGAAATACCCCATCGACAAGCTGCTCTATGCCCTCAACTACCTGCACTCCGCCGGCGTGCCCTGCCTGGCCTACCAGGACCGCTACAACATGTTCGACCGCCACGTCGAGGAGCATCACCTGCAACTCTGCGCCTCCAAAGGAATAGGCATCGTAGCCTTCTCGCCGCTGGCCCAAGGCATACTCACCGGCAAATACCTGCACGGCATCCCGGCCGACTCGCGTGCCGCCCGCCCCGAAGGGTATCTGAAGACGGCCGATGTCACCCCCGAAAAGATAGCTCGCGTGGCCCGGCTGAAAACGATAGCCGACCAGCGGGGACAAACCCTCTCGCAACTGGCCCTCGCCTGGGTATTGCGCCAAAGCGAGGTGAGCACCGTAATCGTGGGCGCCCGCAACCTCGACCAGCTGAAAGACAACCTGCACGCCACCACGGCCCTGTCGCTCACGGACACCGAAACCGAAATGATAGAGGAGATACTGAAATGAAACGATTGCAACACCTACTCCTGCTCCTGCTCGCCTTGGCCGCCGTT
Organism: uncultured Barnesiella sp.; assembly: GCA_902471075.1. GTDB lineage: Bacteria > Bacteroidota > Bacteroidia > Bacteroidales > Barnesiellaceae > Barnesiella. The sequence goes on from CABRIW010000005.1 coordinate 122,798, forward strand.
GCCTGCGACGGAGGCGACCGCGACCGCATACCCGCCGCAGCCGTGCGGGTCGAATTTGCCAGCCAGGCCATGTGGGACCAGTATGGCGTAAGCGGCAGTTTCATACACCGCCGCTTCATCCTCAGCCAGAAACTCCCCGCCGGATTTCCCTACTCCCTCTCCTCGGCTACCGGCTACGGAGGCCTCATGCTCGTGACCAACGAGCACGCCGTCCCCTTCGTCTACGACCTCTGCTGCCCCGTCGAAATCAATCCCAACATCCGCATCGAGTTCGACGAAGACAACTTCTGCCTGCGTTGCCCCAAGTGTGGCTCTACCTACGACATCTCGACCGGCGGACCCATGACCGGCGCTGCCAAAGACGGGCGCTACTTCTTGCAAAGCTACCAGATAGCCCCCTACGGTACCGCCGGCGGACAGCTCATCTTCCGCTAACACGCGCGCCCCGTACGGCATGCCCTGCCTGTGCAACAGGTCAGAGTCACCGCACTACACGGGGAGTGTCCGATGGGAAACAGATTTTCGAGTCGTAATTTTGCAGAACCAAAAAAGCATTTTATCTTTGCAATCGCATTTGCGAAAATAGCTCAGTTGGTAGAGCACAACCTTGCCAAGGTTGGGGTCGCGGGTTCGAGTCCCGTTTTTCGCTCCAAGGCTGCCCGAATGGTGGAATGGTAGACACGAAGGACTTAAAATCCTTTGGCCATTGCGGCTGTGGGGGTTCAAGTCCCCCTTCGGGTACTGTATAGAGCTGTTAATCATTTGATTTTCAGCTCTATTTATTTTTTCAGGTAGCCACAGGGGTGTAACAAAACAAAAGAACGGATCAACGTAAAAACCTGAGGGATTCGTTAGGTTAAGCATAAATTTTAGCAAGTCTGAACAGAAAGAACGCCTTATCCTTTACTCCCCTGAACTGCGAACGAAAGCTCTTTATTATCTCGTCCAGTGTAAACACCCGACGGACCGGCTCCTGAGCACATGCGCCACCTGCACATAACGATGCGCACAGCACCGCTATGGACAAATAGAATTTGTTCATTCGTAAAAAGAATTTATGAATTAAAAATGTAGGATTAACTAAAAAAGAATGTATTGACGGCAGCTATTAATCAATCGGAATTGGCCATCCCCCATTGGTGAAACGAATCGAGTTTTGTCAATACTCCACTACGAAAATTGTAAATGCGATTGGTTATGTCTGGTTTCATCAGATACATGGAGCAATATACTCCATCCGGGGTGCAAAGGTACAAAAAATTAGGATTCCGACACCATATATATCAAAAAAAAAATTTGCCCCTATTACAATTTATAACTGCAATTGGCTATCTATATCAATCGATTAGACGATTCTTTCGCGTCCATTGCCCCAAACCCTATTTAATCGAAAGGCACCTCCCAATGCTCGCTTCGTGCAGCCTCAAAACAGAGGGCTATTTGCTCGCGGGTAACCTTGTCTTCCGAGAGTAGAGGCAACTCGTCCAACGCAAAATAGCCACTGCTCAGCGTCTCGGTATTGGGTCGAAAGGCTCCCTGTTTTACCCGGCAAAGGAAAAAGGCCTTACATACATTGTAAGCATACGGAGGTCGGTTGTGCAAATTGCGATCTTGCATTGCCAACAGACGCACAACTTCGACTTCGAGACCAGCCTCTTCAAGTACCTCTTTTTCTGTATTTGTTCTGAGGGTTTGATTCACATCGACCCACCCTCCCGGGAGCGACCAAGAGCCGTCTCGCTCCTCGACCAGCAAAATTTTTCCGTCTTTGAATATAGCCGCCCGGGTATCCAGTTTGGGAGTCTGGAAGCCGACCTCGCTACAAAACAGATGCCTCACCTGCTCATACGGAAGACCGGTGTGACGACTTGTAATCTCGGCCGAAATATCTCGTATTCGCTGGAATCGATCCAAGTCAAACGGGTCTTTCGAGTAGGTCAATCCAGCTTGCGCAATAAATTGTAACTCCTTGGCCCAATCAAGCCAGTCAGGACTTTCACTTGCAGATGATTTCATATTTTCAATTTTTATCTATATATAAAACGAACCGATGGATAAAAAAGTATAATCCCTACCCACAAACCGACAATCTGTAAAACGGGTACAACTATCTGTAATTTGTCTATTTCGCATGCACCATACCCGCACTACCTTTGCCATCGAACACCTCGTGGAGTTCACGATATGCAAGATAAAAAGAGGAAGCTCGACAGCGTAGCCGGCTCGACCGAAAGGTTTTACGCCGGCCCGGCACGAGAAAAATTCAGGCAAAAAAGTGTGTTTTTCCCGGACCGATGCTCCTCGAAATAGAAAATCTTTGCGTATTTTCGTAGGTGATTTCCAGACAAGAAATCGTCATCACGACACACAGTATTTAATAGTAAAACAAACTTCTATGTTACGAAAAATCAGAATAGTCGCTGCAACTATCTGCTTCGCCCTCATCACTTTGCTGTTTCTCGACGTCACGGGCACGCTGCACCTGTGGTTCGGGTGGCTGGCCCGGATACAGTTTCTCCCGGCCGTGCTGGCGTTGAATGTGGGCGTCATCCTTCTGCTGGTGGTGCTTACCCTGCTCTTCGGGCGCATCTACTGCTCGGTCATCTGCCCCCTGGGTGTATTCCAGGACATCGTTTCGTGGCTGGCCGGCAAGCGCAAGAAACATCGGTTCCGCTATTCGCCGGCCCTTTCGTGGCTGCGCTACGGCGTGCTGATTATCTTTATCGCCGCCATAGTAGCGGGATTCACCGCCTGGGCCGCCCTCATCGCTCCATACAGCGCCTACGGCCGCATAGCCACCAACCTCTTTGCCCCGGTATACCGGTGGGGCAACAACCTGCTCGCCCTCGTGGCCGAACGCATGGACAGCTACGCCTTCTACTCGACCGAGGTCTGGCTCAAGAGCCTCCCCTCGCTCATTGTGGCCGCAGTCACCCTGGTGGTCATCGTCGTACTGGCCTGGCGCAACGGACGCACCTACTGCAACACCATCTGCCCGGTGGGCACCACGCTGGGGTTGCTGTCGCGGTTCTCGTTTTTCCGTCCTGCTATCGACACGACCAAATGCAACGGTTGCCAGTCATGCGCCCGCAACTGCAAAGCCTCGTGCATCGATGCCAAAAATCACGCCATCGACTACAGCCGTTGCGTGACGTGCATGGATTGCATCGAACGATGCACCCAACACGCCATTCACTACGTGCCCCGCACCCGACTGCCGAAAAACGAAAAGACGGCTGAAACGAAAGCTCCGGCTCCCGAGGCCAAGGGGAACAACTCCCGCCGGGAGTTCCTGACCCTCACTGGCGTACTGGCCGGAAGTGCCCTGCTGAAAGCACAGGAGATGAAGGTCGACGGCGGTCTGGCCGTAATCGAAGAGAAGAAGATACCCAAACGGGCTACCCCCATCACTCCGCCGGGCTCGCTCAGCGCCTCGCATCTGGCCCAGCATTGCACCGCTTGCCAACTGTGCATCACCAATTGCCCCAACCAGGTGTTGCGCCCCTCGGGCAACCTGATGACCTTCATGCAACCCGAGATGTCGTATGAGCGCGGCTATTGCCGCCCCGAGTGCACCCGCTGCTCCGAGGTGTGCCCCACCGGCGCCATCCGCCCCATCACCGTAGCCGAGAAATCGAGCATACAGATAGGGCATGCCGTCTGGGTGAAAGCCAACTGCATACCCCTGACCGACGGCGTGAGCTGCGGCAACTGTGCCCGCCACTGCCCCGTGGGTGCCATCCAGATGGTAGCCTCGGACCCCGCCGTGGCCGACTCGCCCAAGATTCCGGTCGTCAACACCGAGCGTTGCATCGGCTGCGGTACCTGCGAGAACCTCTGCCCGGCCCGCCCCTTCAGCGCCATCTATGTCGAAGGCCACAAACAACACCGCATCATCTAACCCTTCAAAAAAAACGAGGAGACAATGGAAAACAAATCGAACAAAAATATAAATCGCCGCAACTTTCTGAAAGTGGTAGGCGGCACGGCCCTCGCTTCGGCCGCCGTACTGCCCGGCTGTAAAAACCGGCAGGAGGCAGCCCACACGGCCACCACCGAAGTCCCCACCGACCAGATGACCTACCGCACCAACCCCAAGACACAAGACCGGGTATCGCTGCTCGGCTACGGCATGATGCGGTTGCCCAGCATTCCCTCGCCCGACGGCACCAGCAGCACCATCGACCAGGAGACGGTCAACGAACTGGTCGACTATGCCATCGCCCACGGCGTGAACTACTTCGACACCTCCCCCGTCTACATGCAGGGCGGGTCGGAAAAGGCGACCGGCATCGCCCTCAAGCGCTACCCGCGCGACAAATATTTCGTGGCCACCAAGTTGTCGAACTTCTCCAACTACACCCGCGAGAACTCCATCACCATGTATCGCAAGTCGTTCGAGAATCTGCAGGTCGATACCATCGACTACTACCTGCTCCACTCCATCGGCAACGGCGGCATCGAGACCTTCCGGGCCCGTTACATCGAGAACGGCATGCTCGACTACCTCGTCGAGGAGCGCAAGGCCGGCCGCATCCGCAACCTGGGATTCTCGTTCCACGGTACCCAGCCTGTCTTCGACGAGGTGCTGGCCATGCACGAGACCGTGCACTGGGACTTCGTGCAGATACAGCTCAACTACGTCGACTGGCGCCACGCCTCGGGCAACAACGTCAATGCCGAGTATCTCTACGGCGAGTTGACGAAGCGTCATATTCCCGCCGTCATCATGGAGCCTCTGCTGGGCGGCCGCTTGTCGAATGTGCCCGACCACATTGCCGCCACCCTCAAGCAACAGGCACCCGAGTCGAGCGTGGCCTCGTGGGCTTTCCGCTTTGCCGGCTCCCAGCCCGACGTGCTCACCGTACTCAGCGGCATGACCTACATGGAGCACCTGCAGGACAACCTGCGCACTTATTCGCCTCTCGACACCCTCACCGAAGCCGATCTGGAGTTTCTCGAGGAGACGGCCCAACTGATGCTGCGCTACCCCACCATCCCCTGCAACGACTGCAAATATTGCATGCCCTGCCCCTACGGGCTCGACATACCGGCTATTCTGCTCCACTACAACAAGTGCATCAACGAGGGCAACGTGCCGGCCTCGTCGCAAGACGAAAATTACCGCAAAGCGCGCCGCGCTTTCCTCATCGGTTACGACCGCAGCGTACCCAAGTTGCGCCAGGCCAGCCACTGCATCGGGTGCGGGCAATGCGTATCCCACTGTCCGCAAAGCATCAACATCCCCAAGGAGCTGCACCGAATCGACCGCTTTGTCGAAGATTTGAAACAAGGTAAGGAATTTTAAACTCGCTTATGGAATACCGCACATTAGGACGTACCGGCATACGGGTAAGTGCCATTGCCCTCGGCTGTGAGGGCTTTATCAACAAAAGCGCTCAAGAGGTGAAGGCCGACTTCGACTTCGCCATCGACCGGGGCATCAACTTTGTCGACATCTATTCGTCGAACCCCGACCTGCGCGACCACATCGGGCAGGCGCTGGAGGGCCGTCGCGACCGCTTCGTCATTCAGGGGCACCTGTGCACCACCTGGGAAAACGACCAGTACCTGCGCACCCGCGACCCAAAGAAGACCATCGAGTCGTTCGACGCCCTGCTCAAGCAGTTACGCACCGACCATGTCGATGTGGGCATGATTCACTACGTCGATGCCGAAAAGGATTTTCACACGGTCTTCGACCACGAGATTATCGAGATTGCCCAACGGCTGAAAGCCGAAGGCAAGATACGCCACATAGGCATGAGTAGCCACAATCCCCTCGTGGCCGGCATGGCGGTAAAGACGGGGCTCATCGACGTGCTGCTCTTCTCGATTAACCCTTGCTACGACCTGCTCCCGCCCAACGAAGATGTAGACGTACTCTTCGACCAGCAGAGCTATGCCGGGGCCCTGCACAACATCGACCCGGCCCGCGAGCAGCTCTATGCCCTGTGCGAACGCGAAGGGGTGGCCATCGACGTGATGAAGGTCTTCGGCGGCGGCGACCTGCTCGACCGGGAGAACTCGCCTTTCGGCTGTGCCTTCACTCCCGTGCAGGCCATCGACTATGCCCTCACCCGGCCCGCCGTGGCGGCCGTCATGCTGGGGTGCAAGACCCAGGACGAGATGGCTGCTGCCATTGCCTGGTGCCAGGCCTCGCCCGAAGAGCGCGACTACACCGCGGTGATGACCCACCTCGACCGCTTCTCGTGGCGCGGACACTGCATGTATTGCGGCCACTGCGCCCCCTGCACGTCGAAAATCGACATCGCCGCCGTGAACAAGTTCTACAACCTGACCGTTGCGCAAGGCGAAATTCCCGAGACCGTACGGGAACACTACAAGGCGCTCGAGCATCATGCCTCGGAGTGCATCGCCTGCGGTGCCTGCGAAACGCGCTGCCCCTTCGACGTGAAGATTATCGAGTCGATGCAACGGGCCGCACAACGGTTCGGCTACTGAACCCGCCAAAAAACAACAATCGAAAAAAGAGAAGAAGAGAGCCCCCGCGAGGTACCCTCTCGCACTGCGCTGCGAAAACGCGCCGGGTATCGCCGGGCCGGTCTCACCCGAATAACCAATTTGTAAAACGAACAAGAAGATTTATATAAACGAATGAGGACAAAACTTGTATCCCTGTTTTTATGTTTCGCCGGAATAGCTTCGGCACAAACCGACTCGCTGTCTAACACCTACCTGGCCATGGCCGGCAAACCCTCCGACCCGATTCACATCGGCGAAGTGGTCGTGACCGGTACCCGCAACGAGACCGACGTGCGGCATCTGCCCCTCACCGTCTCGGTCATCGACCGTCAGGAAATCGAGCAAAGCATGCAACCCTCGGTATTGCCGGTACTCACCCAGCAGGTGCCCGGGCTCTTCATCACCTCACGAGGCATCATGGGCTACGGCGTATCCAACGGTGCCGCCGGTGGTATCTCACTGCGTGGCTTGAGCGGTGGCTCGGGCCGGATGATGGTACTTATCGACGGACACCCGCAATATGCCGGCATCTTCGGGCACCCCATCTCCGACGCCTACCAGTCGTTCCTGGCCGAGCGCGTGGAGGTGCTACGCGGCCCGGCCTCGGTGCTCTACGGTTCGAACGCCATGGGCGGGGTTATCAACATCGTCACCCGCCAGTTGCACGAAGAGGGGGTAAAGACCAACGTCAATCTGGGATACGGTTCGTTCAACACCCTGCAGAGCGAGGTGACCAACCACATCCGGAAGGGGCGGTTCACAAGCCTCATCAGCGGCTCGTACAACCGCACCGACGGCCACCGCTTCGATATGGGCTTCGAGCAGTATGGCGGCTATGCCAAGCTGGGTTATCGGGTTACCGACAACTGGAACCTGCGCGGCGACGTGAACGTGACCCACTTCAACGCCTCCTATCCGGGCCCGGTGAGCGCCCCGCTACTCGACGGCGACCAGAGCATCACCCGCGGCATGACCTCTTTTGCCGTGGAAAACAAATACGGGAAAACCTCGGGTGCCGCCAGCTTCTTCTACAACTGGGGCAACCACTGGATTAACGACGGTTATACACCCTCGAAAGGAGAGACCCCGCAAGAGAGCCGGTTCCTCTCGTTCGACAACATGATGGGCCTGTCGCTCTACCAGAGCACGCAGTTCTTCCCGGGCAACCGCATCACCGTGGGCTTCGACTGGTTCCGCTACGGCGGCCATGCCTGGAACAAGTTTGTGAGCGGCGAGAAGGCGGGCACGACGAGCGACCTGGTCGACAAGCACGAAGACGAACTGGCCGGTTACGTCGACTTCCGCCAGGACATGGGCAGCTGGCTCACCCTCGATGCCGGTGTGCGCGTAGACCACCATTCGCGAGTAGGAACCGAGTGGATACCGCAAGCCGGACTCTCGTTCCACCTGCCCCGTACCATCGAACTGAAGGCCTCGGCCTCGAAGGGTTTCCGCTACCCCATCCTGCGCGAGATGTACATGTTCCCACCCCAGAACCCCGACCTGAAACCCGAGTCGATGTGGAGTTACGAACTGGCCTGGGCCCAACACCTGCTCGACAATCGCCTCTCCTACGGCATCAACCTCTTCTACATCGACGGCAAAAACCTCATCGTCACCCTGCCCAACCCCAACGGCACAGGCATGCTGAACCAGAATACCGGCAAGATTGAGAACTGTGGCGTGGAGGGCGAGGTAGCCTACCGCATCGACCCGCACTGGTCGGTCGAGGCCAATTACAGCTACCTGCACATGGAGAATCCCGTTGTGGGAGCTCCCGAACACAAGCTCTATGCCGGAGCCCAATACACCCACAAACGGTGGACCGTATCGACCGGCGTGCAATACATCGACAACCTCTACACCACGGTAGGCGACAACGCCCAGACCGAGGAGTTTGTCTTGTGGAACCTCAACGCCTCGTTCCGCGTGAACCGCTGGCTCGACGTGTGGGCCCGGGGCGAGAACCTGCTGGCCCAGCGCTACGAAATCAATGCCGGCTACCCCATGCCCAAGGCTACGGTCATGGCCGGTGTGAATCTGAACTTCTAACCATTTATCGATAAGCCTATGCAATCCAAATTCATCTCGATGGCCTTGTGGGCATTTCTCCCGGTCATGGCCGGCATCAGTTGCAGCACACAGGCTCAGAATCAGGAGCAACAGCCCTCCCGGGGAGAGCAAGAGGTTGCTCGCGTGTACATGTTCAAAGAGATCTCTTCGGAGAATCTGGTCAAAATCTACGAAGCCCTGGGACGTGAAGCTACCGGCAAAGTGGCCGTAAAACTCTCGACCGGCGAACCGGGCGGGCACAACTTCCTGCAACCTTCACTCATTCAACCGCTTGTGCAAAAGGTAAACGGTACCATTGTCGAGTGTAATACCGCCTATGGCGGCGGACGGGCCGACACCGAAAGCCACCTGAAGGCAGCTGCCGACCACGGCTTCACAGCTATCGCTCCGGTCGACATCATGGATGCCGAGGGTGAGGTTGCACTGCCCGTGCAGGGAGGCAAACACCTGAAGGAGAACTATGTGGGGGCTCACTACCCGCAATACGACTTCACCATCATCCTCTCGCACTTCAAGGGGCATGCCATGGGCGGATTCGGCGGAGCCATCAAAAACATGTCGATAGGTATCGCCTCGTCGGCCGGAAAAGCCTGGATACACTCGGCCGGGAAGACCAAGAGTAACCCCTGGAGCAACCTGCCTGCCCAGGACGATTTCCTGGAGTCGATGGCCGAAGCGGCCAAATCGGTGGCCGATTACTGCGGCGACAAGATTCTCTACATCAGCGTAGCCAACAACCTCTCGGTCGACTGCGACTGCGACGCTTCGCCCGAAGAGCCCCGGATGGGCGACATCGGCATACTGGCATCGCTCGACCCCGTAGCTCTCGACAAAGCCTGCACCGACCTGGTGCGTGCCTCGAACGACCCCGGCAAGGTACACCTGATCGAGCGCATCGACTCGCGCCACGGCATGCACACCCTCGAGTATGGCGAGCAGATAGGACTGGGCACCCAGACCTACGAACTGATTACTCTCGACTGACGGATTCTGCGAGATTACACAGAGACCCTCTTCACACAAAAATCCTCCTGCCTTTAGCCCGAACTGTTTTACAGGACTAAAAACAGGAGGATTTCTCTTTTCAAATTTCAATCGGCAAGCGGCCGGTCGTGCAACGTCATGCCACGACAGCTCCGAGCGATTATCTTATCATCACCCTGCGGCAGCCGTCGCCCTCGATGTACAGCAGATAAATGCCGGCATCCAAACTACTGATTGTCTCCTGAGCCTCGGCCTTTTCCACATGGTTCACATGACGGCCCGTCAGGTCGAAGAGGTCGAGCGAGCGCCCCTCCACATTCTCCACAAACAGCGTGCGGTTGTAGCTGTACACCCGTATGCCGGTCGTTGCGTCATCTATCCCCGACTCGAAGCCCGAGGCCGTGAGGGTTATCTCGCCATACGCCTCGCTGCCGTCCAAGGCGACGGCACGTATCGTGCCCACGCCGTTCATGCCTTGTGCCACGGCCAGGCCCGTGTTCGACACCAGAATTACCGGCGAGTCACCTACTGCCATCCAGCGGATTCTCTGGTCGGTCGCATGGGTGGGATACACCTCGGCACTCAACTGTACACTGTTTTTCAAGGGAGTAAGTGTCGTGTAGGGCGCACTGATGTAGATACTGCTTACCGGCACGTTATCTCCACCTTGCCCGAAATCGCTGACCGGTATATCTTTCACCACCTGGAGGTTGGAGCCATCGATGGTCGAAGCCTGTACCCGCACCGTACCGTTAGCGCCATTGCCTGTATAGGTCAGTACGCCCGACTCATCCAACTCGGCCAGATCGCTACCCGACAGCACTTGCCAGTTCACCCGCTTGTAGGTGGCGGTAGCCGGCAGCACTTCGGCATACAGATGCAGGGTCGTCTGCTCGGGAGTAAGGGTTCCGTTGGGTTCCAGCACCATCACATGCAGCGATTCGGCCATGGAAATCGTTACCGACTGGTTGCCGTTCACCACATTCGAACGGCCTTCGAACGACGGTTGCTCCTGGGTGGCACGACGGAGGTTCTTCCCCACGGCGCCCTGTCCCCACGCATCGCTGTAAAGATTGGTATACTGCAACGCATAATAGACCTCGCCGTCGGGTTTCGCCTGGTCGGTGTAACTGGTTTCGTAGCCCGAAGCCGTAGTCAGCACCTCGAGTGCATCGGGCGACGAGCCGCGCAAGATGGTGTATTGGTCAACGACGCCACCTTCGTAGGCCGTCCACACGATGTTCACACTGTTGGGCGTGATACCCTGGTTCAGCATGATATGCACGCTGCCGTGTACCGGGCTGCGTCCCGAGGTCATGCCGTCGGCGGTAGACATGTCGATGGTGTAGCGGCTCTTGCGCACCATAGGATCGGAGGTCGGGTCTACATAGCGGCCCTCGGTCAGGGCAGCCTCGCCTACCAGCACGAAGTTGTTGGTCGAGCCGGTCTCCTTGTAGATGCGCACCGTTTCAAAGTCGACACCCGAAGCCTGAGCGGCCTCCACGTTCCATTGTACCACATTCTTGCCGCCATCGACACCTACGATGGCTATCTCGGGTTGCACGTCGACCACATCGAACCAGAACCGTTCGCTCATCTCCCCGCACACGGGGTCGTCGTAGCAGACATCCATCCAGTACCGTCCGGCCTCCAGCAATACCAGGCGGGCTTCGGTCGACCCCGACTTCTGGGCCAAAGCGAAGGTGCCCTCGGTGTAAGCTATCGGGTCGCTGTCCTGGGTGTAACTGCCTGTCGGCAAATTCTCTTGTCCACCGCGGTAGAACGAAGCGCGCAGATAGGTGTGCTTGCTCGGGTCGCCAAAGAGATCGGGCAGATTGAAATGTGCGGTAGCCTTAATCAATATCGCCTCGGGGAAGTCTACCGATAAATCGGGCACCTCATTCACCTTGATACTGCGCTCCGAAGTGATGCCTCCCACGGTCACCGTGATGGTTTTCACACCCGATGTGCTCCACACCATATCCACCGAATTGCCATTCGCTTCGAGCAGCTCGCCGCCGTCACCTGCCGACCACTGCGGTGTACCGCTCTCGGTACCCTGGTAGGTCACGGTCACCACACGCTCGGTGCAAGTCTCGGCCGGAGCGTCGATGCTCACCTGACTCTCCATGCGGAAGGTGAAGGTCTCGGAGAAGGGCGAGTGTGCATTCCACAAGTCGATGGTCTGTACCTTCAATTCATACTCCTGCCCCACCTCAAACCGTCGGGTGGGCACCACCATGCGGTTGCAGGTGCGATAGCCGCGATAGCCCGGTATGGCCGCCGCCAAATCGCTGCCGCCGTTCATGGGCGAAATCACATAACTGTTCGCTCCCGTTGCCCCCTTGCGCTTCAAGCTCACGTTGTAGCGCAGGTGTACGGCCGGAGTCTCGGCATCGCGGGCATCGTCCCACTGCAGCAGCACCCCCTCTTCGGTCTGCACGGCACGCACATTCTTCGGAGCCTCGGGGGCCGTGTTCGTATGTTTGGTTGTCATGACCATCTCGTTTCCATCGGGCAGACCGTCGCCGTTCAGGTCGGCAAAGGGCATTTCGTCGACAGGAGATTCAGCCCCTTTTTCAAACACGGTTTCCCAATCGGGGTAAAGATAAAGCAGACCCGTGGCCGTTTGCAAGGACACGTAGCCACTTGCACTTGTTCTGAAACCGTCGGCCACCATCACCGGCAGGTCGAGCCAGCCGTTGTTGTCGACGTCATACAGGCGTCGGCTTTCGTGACCGCAGCCATAACAGAAAAACTCTCCGTTGAATGCGTATCCGTCGAGAACTATCTCCTCCCTACCCACATAGGACATCGAGGCATCGCCCAATACGATATGGGTGCTGCCCGTTTCCAACACGCCCCCGTCGTAGTCGGGCATAACGCTCCATATGATATCCTGCCAGCCATCGTTGTTCAAGTCGAAGAAGAAGGGAGAGAAGTCGGAGTCCCAATATGGGGTCTCATATACCTGTTTCCGCTCGAATGTGCCGTCGCCATTGTTCAGATAGACAATAAACCGCCATGTAACCCTCTGAGCATCATCGGCCTCACGATACCAGAAATCCATATACCCGTCACGATTGAAATCGATCCATTGCCCCATGCTCCATATGATATTATCATCGGAATCGGGGTCGGGAAGGGTTTGCCGGTCAAAACTGAGGTTGTCGCCCCGGTTGATACCTATCCGAAGATAGTGGAATCCGCCATAGGCTATATCGAGATAACCATCGTTGTCGAAGTCAAAACGGCTGTATATATCGTGCAAGTCATATTCGGTAATCTCTTTATCGTATGTGCTCTGTTTCGGGGGCACCGTATAGGTCTCGGTAGAATAGGTGAAATCGAAACTGCCCTCGTTGATGAACAGGTTGCCCTTGTTGGTATTCCCCATGAAATCGGGGATACCGTCCATGTTGAAGTCGATGGGTATGATTCGTTCCAGATCGGGATTGAGGTCGGAGTTATAGGTACGCCCCACCTTCTTGAAACGGTTGTTGTTCTCTTCGTTGGAGAAGACACCCGTCAGCGACTGTTCCGAATTGATTACCGCAGTACCCACCACATCGAGCGAGCCGTTCATGTCGATGTCGAAATAACGCCCCGCAGAGGAATAGGTCGAATAGCTCCAGTAATCTCCGGGATCGGATATGGAGTCGGCTACCCAGCGCAAGGGATAGACCTCGAACGATACCTCTTCGCTGTTTGCCATCAGGCCGTCGGCATCGGTCACCGAGAGGCTGACGGTCTTGCGGCCGGCCTGGTCGTATACCACCTGCCAGCGGTTGCCTTCGCGGCTCACCTCACGGCCGCCATCGCCGAGATCCCAGATATAGGTGCGGGAGACATCGTAGTCGGCCACGGTGAAAAGGGTGAGCGTGTCCGTCACATACATCTGATTGGCCGAGGCCTGGAACGAAGCGGAGAGCCCCGAGTAGTCGAAGGTCACCTCGTCCGACCAGGCTCCGCCCAGCCCGTTGGCATCGACAGCCTGCACGGCCAGGTAATAGGTACCTTTTGCCCAACCCGCCGTAGAGACGAGGGCATAGGTATTGTAACCGGCATTACCCTGGCCGGGGCGCAGACGGCGGCCTTCGGCATCGGCGTAGGCATACCACACATCGCCCTTGCCCGGTTCGCTACCGATGCGCAAGGCGTAGCTCAGGTCGCAGGCCGAGTTCTCGGCATCGCTGCCTGCCGCCCATTCGACGCGCAACATATCGATGGCCGCATCGTATACATAGGAAGGAGCGGTCATCTTTTGGGGCGCGGTGTTGAGCCGGTCGGCATCGAACCGGCCCGACTCGCGAACGCTGTAGGGTGTAGCGAGGGACCAGCCGGTCTCGAAGTTCACGCCGCCCCACCATTCGGTTCGTCCATCGTTGTCAAAATCGCCGAAATTAAACAGGTAATCCCCTTCATACTGATAGCTCTTCGGGTCGGGTACCGTAGCAATGACTCCCGACTCGGCTCCAATCTCAAAATTCTTCTGGCAGTCGACGAGGAAAATGTTCTTCTCCTCGCGCGCTACCACCTCGAAAAGCCCGTCGTTGTCCACATCGCCTCCACCGATAAAGCTCAGCGCACGGCCGTAGTCGAACGAGCGTTCCCGCTTCTTGAACTCGTTGTTGCCCTGGTTCTCGAAGAATACGAAGTAGGCGTATTGCGAAGAATCGGTATAGTCGAATGGCAACAGAATGTCCACATCGCCATCGTGGTCAAAGTCGAAGGTGTAGATGCCCGTGATGTTGAAGTTCTGCATCAGAACTTGTTTCTTGAAACTGTTGTTCCCCTCGTAGAGGAAGAGGGTCACCGTGCGGCTATCCTCGTCGTAGAGGACGAAATCGGGCATGCCGTCGCCGTTGAGGTCCTTCACCGTAGTCTGCCCCTCGAACGAACCGTAATAATAGGTGCCGTCGCCGATACTGAGCAGAGCATTGCCGTTGTTCAGGTTCAGCAGGTCGGGGTATCCGTCGAGATTGACATCGACCGCCGTGGGCGAGGTATTGCCATAGAAGAGCTCGGCCGAGCGGGCCTTGCGAATAACCTCACTGGCGGCTACCGAACCCTTCTGCTGCCGCAGGGGCGGTTTCTTGGCCAGCGACACGCCGCTGAAGTTGACCGGCTTCGTCACCGTGGCATTGGCGCCATACTGGCCGAACATGGCGTTTTCGATCTCGCTCGGGTCTTCGAGTATGCGTATCTCCTTGCTCACGAACGAGCCGTCGGGTTGCTGGTAATAGATGAGATGACGGTCGTTGTCGTAGTCCTCGAAATAGAAGTCGGGGCGCCCGTCGCTGTTGGCATCGAGCATGACGGTGTAGGTACCGCCGTCCAGACTTACGGGGAAGGAGGTGCGCACCCGGCCGTCGAGCCCGTGAATCGAGACGCTGCCCGGGTTGTCTCCATCATTGCTCTGGCTGCACACGATTTCGAGCTTGCCGTCACCGTCCATATCGTCGAGCGAGAAAAGATAATTTCCCGTGTAGACCGATGACAGGAGCGATCCGTCGTACGAGTATTGCTCCACATAGGGATATACCCCACGGAAATACTCCATGCGCCCGTCGTCGTTCGCATCGTAGAGATACCCCAGGCTCTCGGGGAAAGCCCCGTCGGATGCTCCGAACACACCATCGACGACCTCAGCCTTTACCGCTACCTTGCAAACGGTATCGGGGAAAGTAATGCGCAAGGTGTCGGCAAAAGTACCTTTCGTTTGCGAAAACACACTCAGCGGCAGGGAGTAGGTCTCGTTCTCTCCCAGCGAAACAGGCGCGGTAAAGTCAATCACGGAGAACGGCTCGGAGATGCTCGCACCCGTAATCGTCGTGGCTTTCCACGCAAGCACGGGAATGTAGCGGGTATTCCTGTTACCGGTGTTGAAAGTACCGAAATCGACCCACCGCGGCACCTTAACCACTATATCATCATTCCATTTGCCATAACCAATCTCTATCTGCTGCCAGCGGGTTTGCGAGCCCACGTTGGTCATGGTAAAACTTTTCAAGTTCTGGGGAAGGTCCGAAATGGTTTTATACCCGTCGACATACGATTCGGTGGCCTCCTCCGAATATTCGAGCTTGGGGTCGCCATAGCCGCTCGCCAACTTGATTTTCACGCTTCGCAGCACATAGTCCTCCTTCATGCGTATCGTCACCGTGTTATCGGCATATACACGCCACGGTATGGTATAGGCCGGCTCGTCCGATCCATCGCCTTTGTGCTGGATAAAGGTGGCTATCTGGGTATCGACCACCAGCGAATCGGTGCCATCGATTGTGCCATAGCAGTCAAACACATACGTTCCCTCATCGCCGAGCGGCCCGTCTTCGTTATCTCCCCACTCCGAACCATTGGTACACACCACGATTTTGCTGATGCCTACCCAGTCCGTCGCATTGTTTGTGAGAGTTACATTCATAGCCTCACCGGTCCATACACCGGTCTCGCCCAAAGCTACATATCCGCTCCCGCTGATGCGGTTGGCCGGGTCGCCGCTTACCACGATGATGTGTATGTTCGTAATAATCTCCGACCAAGTGGGATCGTTCAACGAGAAAGAGAGTGTGGCCCCGTTGTTGCGCAGGGTAAGCATATCGGACGAACAAGAACCGTTCGATACCTCCATCACAACCAAATCATCAAGCATAATCATAAACTCGCCGTTCATTCCAGCTGCCGATTCCGGAGTAAAAGTCACGACTCGCGCCTGTGCCATTCCCAACACCAGCATAAAAATCCAAAGTAATCTCGCCCTCATAAATTCAATTTTATTTTTTATTGATACATTTTTCTCGAAATTATCATAATAATAGTTTAGTTTCGCGTCAATCTGTCAAAAAAAAGGAGTCAATACAACAAAAAGATGCGTCAATGCAACAAAAGAAACGTCAATCCATCAAAATGTATTCTCCAGGCACTCCTCTCACAGGCGTTACAAAAAAAAGGAGTCCACATAAAAAAAGGCCTCATCATTACCCCGGAATGGAGCATGATGAGGCTTTTTTATAATCAATGAGGATAGACCGGGTTCAGATTATACGGTCATCTCCATAAAATATGAGTTTCGACAGGTCCACAACCTCGGGTTTGACCCGAGGTCTTTTTGCGTTCATTCGACAATCGTGGGCGTAGTCTTGCCATAGCTGCAATAGCCATAGTAAGGACTGGCAGGCTCGTAACTTTCATCTACGAGACCGGTAGCATCGTCGATATACTGCACGTTTGTCGGATAGGAACAATACTCGATTTTAGAGCCGGCACCGTCGTTGAACTGACCAATGAAGCCCGAAATACCCGAACTGGCGAAACCACGCATGCGCATAATTACATTCTCGGCGCTGCAATTGGTAAATGCCACACCGCGGCCACCAACCACTTGACCTACCAAACCACCGGCCTGATAACCGGTTATCATCACATCGTCGACCGAGCAATCCTTCAACCAGGTATTGCCACCGCCTACACCAATCCAACCGACGAGGCCACCCACATTCTGGGTCTGCAAACCGTCGGAGGCCTTGATGCGCACGTGGCGGGCCTGTACGTTCTCGATATTGACTGTCGTACTGTAATTGGCTCCGGTATATCCGATACAACCGGCAAAATAGGCATACTCTTCGCTGTGGTCTACGGGGTTACCTTCGGTATCGACATCGACCTCGCTATTGGCCAACCCGTTGATGGTGATGTTTTCGAAGGTCAGGTTTTTCATCACGCCCTCGAATTTACCCCATACGCCGGTATAGGCATGATAGGTACCCAGCACGAAGGGGCCCAACTTGTATTCATACACGGCACCAAACTGTCCGTTCATGGAGAAGTTGCGCAGCACGTGGCCCTGACCGTCGACCGTATAGGTGTTCTCGCCGGTGGTGTAGATGGGTTTCCAGTCCACGCCGTTCATGTCTATATCGTTCTCGAGAAGAATGGTCGTAACGGTAGCTCTCTGCTTTTCGCTGCCGTCGTTATCGGTATAGGTCTCGGTAACCATCTCCGTAATATGGTCGGGCAACCAGGCAAACTCGTCGCGGGTGCTGATGCGATAGACTCTCACGGCCTGACCGCTGGCGTTACGGCTCTCCTCAAGGACGGGTTGTACCGGAGTCACGGGCGAAGATTGCCACCACTCGGCACCGTCGATCCACTCGTTTACAAAGCCCTCTTCGATATTGATGGTCATGCTTCCGCCCACAGTGAGCAGGTTACCCAGAATCGTCGTCAGGTAGTTGCGCTGTATGGGTATGTTGGTGGTAAAGTCTTTGGTAAGAATCGACTCCGTACCCTGCAACCAATCTACACTGAAGTGAATGGCCTGTTGCACATCATTGGCAATCAGGTAGTCGACAAACAGCGTACGGTTGTTGGCCGTGGCGTCGTAGCCCCCTTCGTAGAACTTATCGCCCGAGGCATCCTGCTGCAACGTGGCGGTATAGACCACCGACGCGTCGGCATCGGCACCGCCCGAGGCTTCGCCCGTCACGGCATTCAGCTCGACAAACCGGGTGCAATCGTGATACGAAACCTTGAAGTTGTCGGGCATCTTGGCACCGCTCGAGCCCCAGTCGGTAGTCACTACCCGCAGTTTGGCAAACGGACGTTTCAGCGTCATCGTCTCACCGAAGGTTTGCGACACGGCTACATTCTTGGCCAGGAAATAGGCGTCGCGGCTCTCGTCGTTCAACTGAGCCTCGGGGCCATCCTGTATGGCAATGCGGGTAAAGTCGGCCGTGTTGTAGTGCAAGTCGGCCGTCTCGCCCTGGCGCACAAAGTCGGCCCAGGCTACAAACTTGTAGGTATTGTTGGGCGTCAGTCTGAAGTTGAAGGTAACCGGTCCGTAGGTATCGACCGTCTTCAACTGAGGCTCGGCGAGCAGCGTAGAACCGTCTTCGGAGTAAACGGCTACCTGATAACGCAAGTCATACTGACTCCAGTCTACATTCACCAATCCCCCTTGACCACTGTTAGTCCCCGGTACGGCACGCGTAATCTGTAAAGCTTCGGGAGCCTCAAAGCGAAGCGTTATCTCATCGCCGTTGGGATTCAATCCCGGCTCCTCCATCACTTCGGAACAGCTGGTTGCCAGTCCCAGCAACACCATTCCCATCAAATAATGATACTTTCTCATAGCAGAACAATTATAATTAAAATCAATTCCCTTTCAAATCAATCGGGTATGACCACCACAAACTCATCGTCGAACTCATCGTCGATACCTATATCGCCACTACCCACCTTTTTGGTCAGAAACGGGCCCCGCAACAGGGTCTCGCGATTGCGAAAGAGCGGCACGTCGATATTCTGATAGTGATTGATCTCCTGCCCCTCCTCGTCATAAATAAATAGGTCGATAAGTACATGGTCTTCACGGCCGTCGTTGGTCAACACATAATCATAGGCCAACAGGGCTTCTCCACCGCCAGACTCTCCGGGAGGCATCATCTCCATCGTGTGCGACTCCACAAAGGCATTCAGAGTCTCGCTCTCGACATTATAGCCCACCCCCACATACTGTTTGTAAACAATTCGCACCCGCAAGTCATTTACCGATGACAGGCTCCGTTTTTTCGAATACTCATTCCAATCGGTTGCCCACAGGTAGAAACGGGCCGAAGGTCGCTTCATATAGACCGGTATCAACGGGGCCCCCGACGGGGTATCCGTCACAGTGCTGCCCGGTGTAGCTACCGAAATCTCCTCGCCATACCGCCCGACCTCTATCGCGAAGTCGCAACTGCCGGCCGCCGCACTCTTGTGGTGATTGACTACAGGCGTGTGGTCTATCTGCTCCATCACCGCATTTAACCGACGGGTATCGAAGTGCCAGTCGGCTACTCGGGCTTCGGGGGCATAATCGGCCCACGACAATATCCGATAGTAACCTTGCGGCAGATTGAAAGCCAGGGTATCCTGCGGGGGCTGAGCCAACCGGTCTACCGAAAATTCCCGCCGCTCCACCAGACTGCCTTTGTCGACCGAAGCTCCGACCGAGGGCAACTTGTACAGTTCGACGATAAAGCGCACACACAGGCGTTCGTCGGGTTCATAACTCTGCGACGCCAATGATGGGAGCTCCTGCACGGTGCAGTTTCCCTCCTCGTCGTAAGTCACACTTTTATAATAGAAGGGCGGCATGCGATCGGCATTCAATTCGACCATCACCAATACATCGTTTGAGAGGGGATACTCGTGTATGGTCTCATCGCAGGCCGAGAACCCGAGCGATACGATACACGCAAATGCCGCTACCATATAAGACAGACTCCTTTTCATAGTATTCTTGCCCTCCTTATTTCTTGCGGGGGAAAGCCCACTTGTACGACAAATTGATTCCGGCACGGGTTACTCCCCAGTAAAAATCGGAGCCGGAGCGGAACAATTGCCCGTCCTTCCGGTTCTGATACACATCGTAGTCATATTCGGCAAACCCGACACCGATATTGAACTCGATGCCCCACTGCTTCTGCTTGCCCCACGAGAGGGCATAACCATAACTGAGCCCCATGCCCCACAGTGCATGATTGGGGTCTTGGTAGCGCCCCTTGTCGTTGACTGCTACATTGAACCCGACCACGTGGGTGTGCAACCCGATGAAATGGCCCTGCATCACCCGGCCCGGCCACCAGCGCAACTCAGGCTGAGTGGCCAGCAAGCGCAATTTGCGCGTGGGGGTAATGTCGTAGGGCGAGTACCATACCGGTATATCGAGAGTTCCGTGAGGCCACAACTCCACCTCTACCCCGGCATTAGCCGTGGCGGCAGCCAGAAAGAGCAGATTGGTCTTCACGGCCAGATGCCACTTGCGGGGTTCTGCTCCCGGCACGGGATTCACCGCCGCCGGCTGTACGGGCCGGGGGACCGGTATTCCGTCGTAGAGCGGCAACAACTCGGGCTCGGCCTGCAGGTCGCGGGGCTGTTCGTAACAGACAATGACCATGCGGGCATTGCGGAAGGGTGGGAAGACATCGTGAACAATCCGATGCCACGTATACCCTTTGTCGAGTGCCATTATCTTCTGCTTGCGCCGCTCGTTGTCGGACTCGGTACGCAAGATTTCCATCACCTCGTCCTTGTGAGGTATCTGTGCCCCGTGCTCCAGGGCAACCTCGAACGAATACCAGTCTTCCCACAGATTCACCACCTCCATCTGGTCGCGAGGAAACCCGGCCTCCTCGGCCAGATAGCGGGCCAACGCCTGCGAACGGTATTCGCCCAACTTGTAGTTCCAGGCCTTGGGGCCCTCGGGCGAGGCACTACCGCCTATCCACACACAGGCTATGCGCACGGCCGGATCGACCTGCATCCGGCGCAGCACCTGCACGATACTGTCGAGCTGGCGATTGGGTACCAGATTGTACTTGTTGACCCGAAAGACAACCGGAATAATCGAGGTGTTGTGAGAATAATAGACCGAGTCAATCTCGCTCTGAGGCAAGAACACGACATACTCGGGATAGGTAGCCCGAGGGAAAGCGGTCTCTCGAGCCTCTTGCGCATGAAGCAGTCCTATCGCCAATGCGCATAATATGGATAATAGCAACCCCCTTTTCATATAGTCATCGTTGCCTATTCCTTTTTTGTGTTCCTATGGTATATAACCGCTATCGGAATATTTTGGTTTGAGAACTATTTTAATACACCCAGTCACAAAGATAGAATAATATTATAAATATGCAAAATAAATTAAGAAAATCTATCCATCCTTTTTGGTCCTATCCAAATACCTGCCTTTCAAGCCTAAAAAAGGCTGTGCCCAACCTGAAAAATCTGGACACAGCCTGTTGAATGAAAACGATGAGTCTACCCGGCAATCACCTCAGAACATCAGCTTCATGCCGGCAAAGTAGCTGCGGGGCATTGAGGGGCCGTAGATGTAGCCCGAATCGCGTTCCTTACCCTGGTCGAAATCGCGCTGGTAGGCGTTGAAGATATTCTGCACGCCGGCGTTGACCTGCAGCGTGATGGCCTTGTAGAGCGAGAAGTCATACGATACCTTGGCCGTCATGTCGAAGAAGTCGGGGGTGGTCACCGCCACATCTTTGGCTATGTAGCCCTTCATGTGCTGCACCAGCATGGAACCCGTGTAGGTACCCGAGAGGGCAATGTTCAACGGCTTCACCGGGGTATAGGTGGCGGTGAAGTAGCCATACCAGTCGGGGGTGCGGAAGATGCGGCGCTCGGCAGGCACCGACTCGTCGTCGCTCCACTGCTCGGGCTGGGTATAGTGGCTCTGCTGCCAGGTGACACCGGCCTGCAACTGCACGAGCGAGAGGTAGGCCACCTTGCCCTCGACGGTCACACCGGCCACCTCGGCCCCCTTGCCGTTGCGGCGCTCCTTCACCTTAGCGTTGTGGGTCTGGTCGAACCCGACCTCCTCGAGCACAAACACATGGTTAAGCCGGGTGTAGAACCCCTCGAGCAACAGGTTGCACTGGAAGGCTCCGAAGCGGCGGTACATGTCGGCCGAGAGGCTCACGCTGTGCGACTTCTCCTCCTTCAGGTTGGCCGCCTGCCGGATGATAGTCCCCTCGCCCCCTACGGCAGCCACGTGCAGGTCCTCGTCGTAGGTTTGCGGAGCCCGGAAACCCGACGAATAGCTGGCCCGCAGGTTGATGTTGGGCGTGGGGTTGAAGCGCACGTTGGCCCGGGGGCTGAAGATGACGTGGTCGATGAGGTTGTGCTTGTCGAGCCGTCCGCCCACGAGGAAACTCCAGCGGTCGTTCTTCCACTCGTTCTGCAGGAAGGCACTCTCGATATGCACCTCCTGACGGGTGGTGCGGTTGTAGCCCTTCATCTCGTCGCGCAGCTTGTCGTAGTTGTACTCGATACCGGCAGTGAGGTCGGCCGGCATGAAGAGACAGCGGTCGAAACTGTAGATATACTGTCCGCCGGCCACCACCGTCAGGTCGTTGGTCTCGCCATAGGCATCGAGATTCTGCTTCGTACCGTAATAGCTGTTGCGGTCGATATGCTGGGCCGAGGCGTAGAGATTGATACGGTGTTTCTCGTTGGGAGTAAAGAGGTTGTAGTTGAGACCGCCCCCGTTGATCGAGTGGTTCAACTGCTCGGCTATATCGGCCTCGTGGGGCGGACGGTTCAACAGGTTACCGCCCCGCCGATACTCGTTGATGTGGTGATACTCCAGCGTGAGCTTGGAGTAGTTACTGGTCTTCAGGTAGGAGCGGAATCCCAGCGTCTGCCCCTTCAGCTCGGGCAACTCGGTGAAGCTGTCGCCGTCGTGGTCGTAACCGGCGCGCTGCCGGTTCTGCCCGAAGACATAGAGCCCCGCCTTGTGGTCGTCGGTTACGAGCGAGGCATTGAGCGACGTGTTGTTCTCGAATTTGCCGCTACCCCCTATCGAGGTGATTGTGTGTGCCAGCGAACCGCTGTTGCGCAACGGCTCTCGGGTAATGATGTTGATGGTACCCGCAATGGCCGACGACCCGAAGAGAGCCGAGCCGCCACCCCTCATCACCTCTACCCGCTCGATCATGTTGGCCGGAATCTGCTCCAGACCATACACCCCCGACAGCGCACTGAAGATGGGTCGCGAGTCCATGAGTATCTGTGTGTAGGGACCGTCGAGCCCATTGATGCGCACCTGCTGGAAACCGCAGTTCTGGCAATCGTTCTCGACCCGCACACCCGGCTGGAAGTTGAGCCCCTGGGCCAACGTGCCGGAGTTGGTATTCTCGAAGGTCTTTATGTTCAGCACATTGACCAGCGTAGGGGCCAGTTGCCGCGTAGTCTCGCTACGGTTGGCCGAAACCACCACACCGTCGAGCGCCACGTCATTCGGCTCGATTTCGAAATCGATCTCCAGCGTCACACCCTTTTTCAGCGACACCTTCCGCCGGCCCGTCTCATAACCTACCGACGAGGCCTCGAGCACGAAATCGCCCTCGGGCAAATTCTTCAGAAAGTAGTGACCCGAACCGTCGGTCATCGTCCCCACGGTGGTCCCCTTCAACGAAATCGTGATGTAGGGCAGGTGTTCCCGCATATGCTTGTCGAGCACATGGCCCACAATGTTTATATCCAATGTTTTCTGAGTTGCCGTTTCGGCACGACTCACGCCGATATGCCACAGGCATATCACGCATAAAATAATGTATTTCTTCATTTTTTTCGATTCTGAATAGTTAAGACTCATCCATCCCCCACTCGCCAAGAGCAGGAGTAAACCTTCTGTTTCCTCTTATTTTACAGAATCGAAACGGGCGGAGCACGCAACCCGTGAGCCTCCCACTGCCTGAGTGTGCGTACGAAGCGGGTAGCCGGATAGAACAACCGGCACGAAAAGGCAAACAGCACAGCCGAAAGCAGCACCCCCACCGACGGCTCGGCCGTAGTGAGATGCGACAAAGCGTGTATGAGTTGAAACTCGGTAGTGGTGTGGCCGTGATGGGCCTTGGGATTGTAGGGGTGCGAGTGCACGATGGTCACCCCGTTTACCACGTGCGTGTGGGTAAACAGCGAAATGCAACCTATATATGAAATAAACAATACAGGTAGAAAGTATTTCGCTATGGAACGGAGCAGCCTGTTCATAATCTTTCGATTATTAAAGACGCAAAGGTAGGGCTTTTTATCTTACAATCCAATACGACAGGCAGAAAGAGGTCCATATTTACCTACAATCAGGTATCTCACTCCCCCACGGCTTCGGGCAAGGCGACAAAGGTGTAACCCCTCTTCTGCAAGGTGCGGATGAGCCGCTCGAGATAACGGTCGTAGAACTTGTCGGTGCGACGCTCATCGGTCCCCAGATGGAAGAGCAGGATATGGCCGTTGAGACCCTCGCGCTTCTCGACCTCCATCACCCGGTTGTAGATGGCCCGGCTGCTGCGATAGTTGGTCATGTCGGGAGTGGTATAGTCGGCATTGGTCCAGGTTCCGGGGGTGAAGTTGACGATGCGCAGCCCCATGCCCCGCGCCCAGGCGGCGATGGTCTCGTTGTAGTATTCGTAGGGCGGGACGAAGATGCGCGTCTGTGACGGGTCGATACCGGCCCGGCTCATGCGGCCGTAGATGGCCTGCATGTCGCTCTCGAACTGCTGCCGGTCTACCAGCGTAGAGTCGCGGCGCTCCCAGGCACAGTAGAGCAGATGCCCGTCGCTGTGTGCCCCCACGTAGTGGCCGGCCTTCATGAGTTGCTCGATGGTTTGGGGGAATCGTTCGTAAAACTCGCCCGTGAAGAAGAACGAGCCTTTCACGCCGCACTGCTGCAAGGTCTCGAGGATACGCCGGGCGCCGTCGTTCTTGTCGGCCGCCGTAAAGACGAGCGAGATCTGCCGCTTCGAACGGTCGGTGCGCACAATGCCGCCACAGGCATACTCGTTGCGGTCGGGCCCTGCGGCCTCGGCTCCCTCTTGCTGCAGCGACGAGAGCAGATAGCTGAGGCTGGACGTACCGTCCATCGTGGGTTCGTTGGTCGAATAGTCCTGCATGTCGTCGTGATAGACAATCTCGGCCGACTGGAACGGGGCGTAAGGGTCTTCGCGCGAGAGACGAACCCCTCGCAGGTTGTTGAATATCGAAGCATAGACCGGCCCGTCGACCAGTCCGCCCACGGTCGTACCTGCCCCCAACGCTATGAGCGGCGTGTGAGGGTCTATGGGATAGTCGCCCCACAAGGGCAACTCGGTAATCATGCTCGTGCCCCAGGGGTTACAGCCAAAGAGCCAGTCGATGAGAGCCGCCTCCATCTCGCGGTAGCGGTCGTCGCCCGTCAACTCGCGATAGAGCCGGCACTGGGTAGCCACGGCCACCGTCAGGTTGTTGGAGCACCAGATGGCCGGCACCCCGTTGAGGAAAGGATTCCCCTCGGCCCGCTCTCGCACCCGCTCCAGGCCGCTGCGCAGGTTGCGGGTAAACTCGCGGCTCACGCGGCTGTCGTCCACCCCGGCCAGATGATAATGGCCCAGGTTGATAAAGGGATACCACTGATAGTGGCGGGCACTGTCGGCCCCCATCCAGGGGGTTACCGGTTCGAATCGGCCATACTCGACCGCCTCGTTCAGGAACTGCGGCTCGCCGGTCGAGAGGTAGAGTTGGGCCGCGGCCAGTTCCATATCGTCGGTCCAGTTGCACTCTTCGTAAATATAGGGCGAAACCACCGAGGCCGTCTGGCACACGCCGGGATGCTCCACGCCGTGACGATAGGCGTCGCGGGCTTTGTCCAGCAGCGTGTCAGCCATCGCGGGGTAGAAGTCGGCCAGAACCCGGGCACCCAGCGCAAAGCACGAGGCATACTTGCCGGCCGTACTGGCCACGCCGGTGGTGGCGTTGGTAAACTCGCCCCGCACCTGGGGCTCGCCCGAACAGTAGTAGACGGGGCGTCCCAGCCCCTTGCCCCAACCGTAATCGATTTCGTCCTGCGACGGCAGTCTGAACCCTTTGTGGTCGCGGTCGTCGGCTATCTGGTTATACATCTCGCCCTTCGACGGATTCATACGGTTGAGCCAGTCGAGCCCCCACTTGATTTCGTCGACGATGTCGGGGATGCCGTTGGCCCCGGGCAGCCCGTTGGCATCGTAGGCATCGCCATACGCTCCGGGATTCTTCAGGTAGGCAAACATCATCTGATAGGTGGCGTTGGCCGAGGTGGTCACATACTGCAACTGGTCGCTCGCATCGTGCCAGCCGCCCCGCACGTCGATGTGCTGGCCGCTACGGGTAGGATGATAGACAATGTAACCGTCGTGGGTGTGACAGCTGTCGCGCTCGAAGGGATTGAAGCCGCAGCGTTGCTGCCGCATGTAGCGCAGAATGAAGTCGGCCGTGCCGTCGTACACCCGATTGCCGATGACAAACCGGGGCGAGAGGGCATCGCCGGCCCGCAGCCGATAGGTGCCGGGCCGGTTGCAGGCGGAGAAGTCGAGCCGGTACATGCGTTGCATCCGGCCCCACAGGCCCGCGGCCCGAGGGGTATCGAAACGCATCACCTCCTGGCCGGTACAATCGTCGACCAGCGCATACGACTCGAGGTCGATGGCCTCGTCGCTCATATAGACGGCCACTTTGGGCGAAGCGGGCAGATAGCCCAACTGGTTCACCCGTATCCACTCGCCGCCCCAGACGGCCGTACCGAGAGAGAGCGCTCCCACCACGAGAGCCCCGACAATCTTTTTCATGTCTTTATGCTTTTACTGGTTTCTTAATCAACAGCAACAGCCCGATGAAGGTAAACAGGGCATTCATAATCAACAGTTCGTAGCTGAACGAATAACCGCCGAACCAGGCCTGCGAATTGCGGTCGAGAATGAAGCAGAGCACCGGCGAGGCGATGGCCACCAGCGGGATATAACGGTCGCGCACCTGTGCCTTCACAAAGATACCGAAGGCAAAGAGTCCCAGAATGGGCCCGTAGGTATAGCTGGCCAACGTATAGACGGCGTCGATGACACTCGTGTTGTTCAACAGGTTGAAGATGAAGATAACCACACCCATCACCACGGCCATGCCGATATGTACCCGTTTACGCAAGTGCACCACCTGCTCTTCGCTCTTCCCCTTCACGCCCAGAATATCGACCGTAAACGAGGTGGTAAGCGCCGTCAGGGCCGACCCCGCAGCCGAATAAGCCGACGAGATGAGACCCACGACAAACAGAATACCCACAATCAACGGGAAGTAGCCTTGCGTGGCTATCAGCGGGAAGAGTTCGTCGCTCTTCTGCGGAACGGCTATCCCCTCGGTAGCTGCATAGACATAGAGCAGCACGCCCAGCATCAGGAAGAGGGCATTGACAAAGAACTGCGCGATGCCGCTCGTAATCATGTTTTTCTGCGAATCCCTGGAGTTCTTGCAACTCAGGTTGCGCTGCATCATATCCTGGTCGAGCCCGTTCATGGCAATCATCGTGAAGACACCGGCCAGAAACTGCTTGAAGAAATAGCGCTTGTCGTTCACATCGTCGAAGTAGAACATCTGCGACATCTCCGACCCGCGTATCGTCTGCCACAACCCGCCCAGATCGAGGTGCAGGTCGCTGGCGATATAATAGATGCAGAGTATCACCGAAACAATGAGGCACACGGTCTTGAGCGTATCGGTCCAGATGAGCGACTTCACCCCGCCCCTGAAGGTGTAGAGCCACACCAGTCCTACGGTGAAAATCACATTCAGGATAAAGGGCAGATGCAGCGGCTCGAAGACCAGCATCTGCAACACCACGCACACCAGGAAGAGGCGTACGGCGGCGCCCAGCATCTTCGAAATAAAGAAAAACCAGGCCCCCGTGCGATACGACGAGAGGCCAAACCGGTTCTCGAGATACTCATAAATCGAAACCAGATTCATGCGGTAGAACAGCGGCACCAGCACGTAGGCGATGAGCAACTGCCCCACGATGAACCCCAGCACCATCTGCAAATACGAGAATCCGCTGGCGGCCACCATACCGGGCACCGAGATGAAGGTCACCCCCGAAATCATGGAACCAATCATGGCAAAGGCCACCACATACCAGGGCGACTTGCGATTGCCCACGAAAAAACCTTGATTGTCGGCCCGGTGACCTACCACATACGAAATGCCGAACAAGACGATAAAATAAGCGAAAATGGTGATTAAGACAACTACGGGTGTCATGTGTTTCAGCTATTTAAGTTTACGGTTATTACTCTTCATACAACAGATAAGGACGGCGTTGCTCCCTGAACTTCTCCACATCGTCGTGCCACATGGCCTTGATTTCGTCGGCCGACTTGCCCTCCTCGATCATTCGGCGCACATAATCCACACCTATCAGTTTCTCGAAGAAGGAGCGGAAGAAGTGGTCGCCCAGATTGAGGTTGCGATAGGCATCGATCACATACTCGAGATTCAGCCCCTTGGCCCAAATCTCCTCGTCGGTAAGCCCCGTCAGGTCCACGCCATAGCACTTCTTGTTCAGTTGCGGCGGATTCTTGGCACCCGGTACGCTGCGCGGCGTAAACGAAAAGTCATACCCCTTCATGTTGGGGTGACCATACACCTGGAAAGGCCAGTCGGTACCACGCCCCAGACTCACCGGCGTAGCCTCGAAATAGCAGGTCGAGGGATAGAGATAGACGGCACGCATATTCGGCAGATTGGGCGAGGGAGGCACCGGCAGCACATAGTGCGTCTGGTGCGTGTAGTTCAGGCAAGGAACCACCGTGAGGTCGCACACCCGGTCCTCGGGCAGCCAATGCTCACCGTTCACCATGCGAGCCAACTCGCCCAGCGTCAGGCCATGCACCACAGGGATAGGCAACCACCCCACCCCCGACTTGTACTTCATGTCGAGGATAGGACCGTCGATATAGTGCCCGTTCGGATTGGGCCGGTCGAGCACAATCACCGGGCGGCCAAACTCGGCACAAGCATCCATCAACTTCACCATCGAAATATAATAGGTATAGAAGCGAAGCCCCACATCCTGAATATCGACCAGCAGCACATCAAACGAGTGCATCGACTCGTCCGACGGCCGACCCGACTTGCCATCGTACAGCGAACTGATTTTTATTCCCGTCTTGGGGTCGACCGATCCCGCCACATGTTCACCTGCATCGGCATCGCCGCGGAAACCATGCTCCGGCGAAAATATCGTCACCACATTCACACCGTCGGCCACCAGCATATCCACCAGATGGCGGTCACCCACCATCCCCGTGTGATTCGAAAAGACAGCTACCCGCTGCCCCTTCAACGCCGGATAATACTCGCCCGTACGCTCGGCACCCACCACCACACGGCTATCCTTGGCCCAGCATACCATCAGTGCACAACCAAATAACAACAGAAACAGAAATCTCTTTCTCATGGTATCCATTCACTCAAAATATGTAATTCACATTTTATTTGTAAATGTAAACATATTTTCAGGATAAGACAACCACAATAAATATATTTAATAGATTTTATCAACTATACAGAAAGTTCAATCGCCCACGTATCCCACCACAAAAGAGCCGTCCGTGTCACCCCGCATTCGATGCGCACTGTGTCACCCCGCACACGATGCGGGGTCCAGAGAAGTGAATCTTACGAGTAAACTTGCAAGTATTCCTGGATGCCGCATCCAAGCGCGGCATGACAAAGAATGTCACCCCGTACTCGATGCGCACCGCGTCACCCCGCACCCGATGCGGGGTCCAGAAAAGTGAATCTTACGGGTAGACTTGCCGGTATCCCTGGATCCCGCGTCAAAGCGCGGGATGACTTGGTGACCGCATTGGGGGCTGATAAGGAAACTAAAAAGCCGATTATAAAAAGGTACGGGATGACCGAAGCGGGTATTTCTGGATCCCGCATCGGGATGCGGGATGACTTGGTGATTGCATCGAAGGCGGCATGACTTGGTGCTGCATCGGAGTGCGGGATGACAGAGAAGGGCATAAAAAAAGAGCCGGAGGGTTGTCTTCTTCTGACTTCCTTCCGGCTCATCTTTTAAGGTGGCGGCTACCTACTCTCCCACTTGCGCAGTACCATCGGCGTGACGG
>CABRIW010000006.1:0-146727 GCA_902471075.1 uncultured Barnesiella sp.
TAGCGGTCGCGAGCCACTACGGCATAGCAACGATACGAGCCCGGCAACATCCACTCACTCGCCGTGCGGGGTAACACAACGGCTATCTGCTCGCCCGCCTCGACCTGCAACGAGTCGTCGGTGACGTAGACTACATAGGTGAATGCCCCATCGACCGGCTGCCACGACAACCGGGTACTCCCAGCCATCGTCTCGACCCGAAGGCCTTCGGGCACCGCAACCGCCTGCACGGGAGCACCCACGGGGCGCGGAGTCAAAGCCGGATAGCGGTAGAACCACGCCGTGAGCCACTGCTCCAACGCGGTGTGCCTGTGCAGATTGCCGTAACGGAAATAGGCTTGCCCTACCCCCACCTGCCGGGTCGTTTCAATCTGACGTTTTATCTCGTCGAGACTCCAGTTTCCATTCTCCCGGTCGAGCCGGTAGACGCCGATACCACTGGCCACGCTCCCGGCCGGACAGCTCTCGGCCCAATCGTGCAGAAACGGGAAATAGTTCTCTTCCTTGAAATACATCATCGGGGCGATAAAATCGTGCTTCCCCTCCTGCAACCACCGTTTAGGGTCTTGATGCACCGCCTCCCGACAGCTCCACCAGGCCGGGAATCCCGGTAACGAGGCGTAACGGCCCAGCGGCGAACTGCTCACCTTGACCCACGGCTTCAACTGCTTCACCTTGTCGTAGATGACCGAAACGGTAGCCGTGATATTGTCCTCGCGCCAGTTCATCAGCGAGGAGGCCCCCCGCCCCCATTTCCGATACGAATCGGCATCGGGAAACCGACGGGCATCGTCGGGGTAGCGCACATAGTCGAGGTGAATGCCATCGACATCGTATTTCGTCACAATCTCGTCGACCACCCCGACCAGATAGTCTCGCACCTCGGGATTCCCCGGGTCGAGATACCATTCGCCCGCAAGCTGCTTGCACCACGACCGGTGACGGGCTACAACCGACCGGCTGCCCTGCCGCTTCACCTGACGGTTGGAACCGACCGGAAAGGTGACCAACCACGCGTGGCACTCCATGGCCCGCTTGTGACACTCGTCGACAATCAGAGCCAACGGGTCGTAGCCGGGATTGCGACCGCCGCTCAACACGGCAGCCCACGGCTCGTACTGCGAGGGATAAAAAACCTCGCCACGGATACGTGCCTGGAAAAAGACAGTATTGATACCCAATGCCTGCAGACGGTCGAGTATCTCGACAAGCTCCTGTTGCTGCCGACGGGCATCGACCGGCGTGTGCATCGGGCGTGACGGCCAGTCCAGCCCCCAGTTTGTCGTGAGCCACACGGCTCGCATCTCGTATTTGGGAGACGAAGCCAGAAGTGTGAGACCAGCAAAGCAAACGGAGAAGAACAGTAGCAGCCGCTTTTTCATTCCAAACGATTTATGGAGACAAAGGTACACTTTTATTCTTATAAAAATTCTTCACAATACTTATTTCATGCGACAAAAACATAGAGCCGACAAAAAGCATTGAATCTCACAAAAAATAGTAACTTTGCATTCTTATAGGGAAAATGTTATGAATACGACCTTTGCCACCATACTGGAGATTGTAGGAACACTGGCCTTTGCCATCAGCGGCATCAGACTGGCCGCTGCCAAGCGTTTCGACTGGTTCGGCGCCTATGCCGTAGGATTGGTTACCGCCATCGGCGGCGGTACCACCCGCGATGTACTGCTCAATGCCACCCCCTTCTGGATGATCAACGGCAGCTACCTCACTGTCACCGCCATAGCCCTCGTTTTCGTAATTATTTTCAAGCAATACCTGGTGAAGCTCGAAAATACCTTCTTTATCTTCGATACCATCGGGTTGGCCCTGTTTGTAGTGGTGGGCGTAGAGAAGACCCTCATGTTCGGCTTTCCCTTCTGGGTGGCCATCGTCATGGGTACAATCACCGGTTCGGTGGGCAGCATCATACGCGACATACTCATCAACGAAGAGCCGCTCCTGTTCCGCAAGGATATTTATGCCCTGGCCTGCGTGGCGGGTGGCATCATGTTCTACCTGGGGCAGAAGATGGGATTCAACAGCATTACCAATCAGTCGATTTGCGGCATATCGGTCGTGGCGGTCAGACTGCTGGCGGTGAAATTCCACTGGTCACTGCCCGCCTTGAAAGACGAAAACGACAACCCTCCTAAAAAAGGATAACCTCGCTCCCCATGTTGGATTCTCTGAAGAAATACGATAAAAATACCCTGTGGCAGCTCATCCGGTTCGGCATCGTCGGGGTCATCAACACGCTCATTACCCTGATTGTCATCTATGTATTGCAAGAGTTGCTGCACGTCAAATATACGGTTGCCAATCTGGCTGGCTATATAGCCGGCGTCATCAACAGTTTCTTTTGGAGCAAACTGTGGGTATTTAAGAAATTAAATAGTAACTTTATGCGCGAAGCCGTGCTGTTTCTCGTCAGCTTCGGGATCTGTTACGGCATACAGTTCGTAGCGCTGCTTGTTCTGGTAGAGGTGTTGCACCTGGCCGACACCTGGGCCCAACTGGTGAGTATGGTGGTATACACGCTGTGCAACTTTACCCTGAACAAGTGTATTACGTTTAAAAAATAAGAGAGATAGGCCATGAAAGTATCTGTCATCATTCCCTGCTATAACGAAGAGGAGGTACTCCCTTTGTCGCACAGGCGCTTCTCCCAGGTCATGGGCAGTACCCCCTACGACTATGAGCTTATTTTCATCAACGACGGCAGCAAGGACCGCACCGAAGAGCTGTTGATGGGCTTTGCACAGAACGACCCGCACACCAAGGTGCTGTCGTTCTCGCGCAACTTCGGCCACCAGAATGCCGTAAGTGCCGGTCTGCACAACTGTACGGGCGATGTGGCCGTCATTATCGACGTCGACCTGCAAGACCCGCCCGAGGTAATACCCCAAATGATCGAGACCCATCTGCGGGAGGGCAGCAATGTAGTCTATGCTGTGCGCAACAAGCGCGAAGGCGAAACCTTTATGAAAAAGTTCACGGCCAAGCTCTACTATCGCATGCTCAACTCGCTGTCGGACTATACCTTCCCCGTCGATACCGGCGACTTCAGACTCGTCGACCGCAAGGTGCTCGAGGCATTCAAGCAATTCCCCGAGAAGCACAAGTACCTGCGGGGGCTCTTCAGTTGGATGGGCTTCAAACAGACCCCTTTCTATTACGACCGCAACGAACGGGCGGCCGGAAAGACCAAATACTCGGTGCGCAAGATGTTTGCCCTCGCCTCGGCCGGTATCTTCGGCTTCTCCAAGAAACCCCTCAAACTGGCCATTTCGCTGGGTACGCTGTCGATTTTCATCGCCCTGGCCTATGCTATCTGGGTATTCGTCATGTACCTGTCGGGCAAAGAGTCGATTGTGCCCGGGTGGTCTTCGACCATCATCACCATCGTATTTCTGGGTGGCGTACAACTGTTCACGATAGGTATTCTGGGCGAATATATAGGCAATATCTTCGACGAGACCAAGAACCGCCCCGAATACATCATCGACAAAAAAATCAATTTCGACTCTTCCAACTCTCAAACGCTTTAAGACTGCTCGATTATGAACATGCCTAAGATGAGTTCCCGATTCTCATTGTTTTTATTACTGCTGATTATCAGCTCGCTCACCATCGTGCCCTACCTGGGGTTGACCAACTTCCACACCAAGGGCGAACCTCGCGAAGCCATCGTGGCCGTGAGCATGCTGCAAAACGACAACTGGATATTGCCCGTCAACAACGGGAGCGACATAGCCTACAAGCCCCCCTTCTTCCACTGGTGCATTGCCGCACTCTCCCTGCCCACGGGCGAGGTGACCGAGTTTACCTCGCGGCTGCCGTCGGCTCTGGCCGTAATCGTCATGTCGTCCATGTGTTTCCTCTTCTTTGCCAAGCGCAGCCGCAACGACCTGGCCTTTCTGGCCTCGCTGCTACTGCTCTCGGGCTTCGAGGTACACCGGGCGGCCATGGCCTCGCGGGTAGACATGGTGCTCACCTGCTTCATCGTGCTGGCCCTGCTGCAACTCTATCGGTGGTGGGAACACCACTTGCGGGGCATCCCCGTGTGGGCCGTTCTCTTTATGAGCATAGCCACCCTCACCAAAGGCCCGGTGGGCATCATTCTGCCGTGTGCCGTCATCGGGGTATTCCTGCTGCTCCAAAAGGTATCGCTCTGGCGAACCATCTATAAAGTCCTGCCGCTGGCTCTGCTGGCCTGCATCCTGCCCCTGCTGTGGTACTTTGCCGCCTACCAGCAGGGAGGCGACACCTTCCTGCAACTGGTACTGGAGGAGAATTTCGGCCGGTTCCTGGGCAAGATGTCGTACGAGTCGCACGAACAGCCCGTCATCTACTACTTCTACATCACCCTGGCCGGTTGGCTGCCGTGGTCGTTGCTGGTCATCATGTCGCTGTTTGTGCTGAAATACAAGCGTCCGCACGGTACGGTGAAAACATACTGGGAACGATTCAAAGCGTACATCGCCCACATGGACCGCATGCGGCTCTTCAGCCTCCTGGCCATCGTCATCATCTTTGTATTCTACTGCATACCCAAGAGCAAACGGTCGGTATACATCCTGCCCATCTATCCCTTCATCGCCTACTTCCTGGCCGAATACATGCTCTATCTGCTCAAACAGAGGCCCAAGGTGTGGCGGGTATTTTCGATAACCATCGCTTCGGTAGGAACCTTGCTGCTGATTGTACTGATTCTCGTCAAGAGCGGAGTCGGCGAACACTACCGGGCAATACTGCCCGACGACCTCGGTTACTACATGACCGCCCTGGCCGAGTCGTGGAACATCGTCTCGATCATCTCGGGCATATTCATCATCTTCCTCATTTACGACATCTACAAGAGCAAACGCTACCTGACCTACAACAACCGGTATGTCTACTCGGTCGTGGCGCTCTTCTTCGGCATACAGCTCATGCTCGACGCCTCTACGCTGCCGGTCATTCTCAATGCCAAGTCGATGAAACCCTTTGCCGATAAAGTCATAGACGAAGTACCCGAGGGAAAGATATACTCCTACGTATCGGTGCCCATGCTCCACTTTTTCATCATCAACTTCTACACGCAAGACCGTGTAGTCGAGTTTGAAAAAGAGAACCCCGAAGCGGGCTACCTGCTCGTGGGCGAACGCGACTTCCAGTACATACAGGAGAAGTATGGCCGGCAATACGACTTCAATCCCGTCATGCGAAGCGACCGCAAAGGCAACGATGTGAAGGATTTTGTCCTGTTGCTCGATTTCCAGAAGCACGATTCGGACACGGATTGAAAATAGGGCCCGATTGTCACACCGTTGAAATATCCATTTCTCAATTTTGCAGCATCATAAAAAACCGAGAACTATGACCAATTACAAGATTTTAGTTGTAGACGACGAAGAGGATTTGTGCGAAATTCTGAAATTCAACCTCGAAGTAGAAGGCTACGAAGTCGACACGGCCAACTCGGCCGAAGAGGCTCTGCAAATGAACCTGAGCGATTATAACCTGCTGATGCTCGACGTGATGATGGGCGAAATGAACGGCTTCAAAATGGCCTCGCTGCTGCGCAAGAACGAGAAGCTAAAACACATTCCCATCATCTTCCTCACGGCCAAGGACACCGAAGACGACAAACTGATGGGCTTCAACATCGGGGCCGACGACTACATATCCAAACCCTTCTCCATCCGCGAGGTTATCGCCCGCGTCAAGGCCGTGCTTCGCCGCAGCTCCGAGAAAGAGACACCCGAAATCCTGCAATTCGAAAACCTGTATATCGACCCGACCAAAAAGCGCGCATTCATCGACCAGAACGAGCTGCCGCTCACCAAAAAGGAGTTCGAGATTCTCTCGCTTCTGCTCTCCCATCCGGGTCAGGTCTTTTCGCGCGAAGAGATTCTGTCGAAAATCTGGACCGACGAGGTATATGTGCTCGACCGTACCATCGATGTAAACATCACCCGCCTGCGGAAAAAAATCGGGGAATACGGGAAACACATTGTCACCCGACTCGGATACGGATATTGTTTCGAAACCGCTTGATTTCAACCCCATGACTATCGAAAAGCGTACTCAATTCATGACCTTCGACCGGAAACTGTTCTTTTCCATCGGGTCGCTGTTTATCGTCTTCATTGCCATCATCCTGCTCTTCGAATACCAACTCGAAAAGGAGAACCGGCAACAGTCGTTGAACGCCCTTTTGCAAGACTATAACGGACTCTTGTACGCCCAAATCAAAAACCAGGACATCGACCATATCTCTATCGACTCGATTATCCGCAACATGACCAGCCGCGACTTGAGGGTAACCGTCATCTCGGCCCAAAGCGGCGACGTGATACTCGAGAGCCAATCGGGAAAAGAGATCGACACGGTCGCCGACAATCACCTGACCCGGCCCGAGATACAACAGGCCCTGAAGGGAAAAGAGGGTTACGCCATTCGATATTCGCAAACCCACAAGAAAAACTACTTCTATTCGGCCCGACGGTACGGCGACTGGATAGTGCGCTCGTCGATTCCCTTCGAGCGGGAGAACCTCTCCATACTCAACCCCAACAAAGAGTTTATCTACTTCATGGTAGGCATATCGATCTTTGCCATCCTGCTGCTCTACTACTTCTGCCGCAGTCTGGGCAAATCGATTGCCGCCCTCAGTCAACTGGCTCAGCAGGCCGAACAGGAGAAACCCATACACATCACCATCAAATCGGGTGTCGACGACATCGGCAACATCACCCAGAGCCTTACCCACATCTACGACAATCTGTTGCGTACCAAAGAGAAACTGTCGATCGAACAGGAAAAACTGTTCAAGCACCTGCAATTCTCCAAAGAGGGTCTGGCCTTCTTCTCCAAGGACAAACGGATTATCATGGCCAACAACCTCTTTATCCAGTATCTCAGCCTCATTACCGACAATACCCTGTCGCCGGCCGACTACCTGTTCAAAGAGAACAATCTGAAAAAAATCAACGACTTCATCTCGCAAAAGCTCTACGAACCCAACGTACGCGAAGAGTTTATCTCCGAGTCAATGACCCTCGACAAGGGGAGCCGCACCTTCCTCGTCGAGTGCATCATCTTCCAGGACCACACCTTCGAAATCGCCATCAACGACATCACCCAACAGGAGCAGGAGAGCCGGTTGAAACGGCAGTTGACCCAGAATATCGCCCACGAACTGAAGACCCCGGTCAGCAGCATCAGGGGATATATGGAGACAATCCTCTCTACCCAGATGGACGAAGAGCGTAAAAAGATGTTCATGGAGCGTTGCTATGCCCAATCGAAACGACTCACCGACCTGTTGCGCGACATCTCCATGCTCAACCGTCTCGACGAGTCGAAAGACCTCTACGATACCGACAACACCGATTTGCAGAAGATTATCACCGAGGTCATCAACGAATCGCAAGCCGCACTCACCGAGCGGAACATGACCGTAGAGCTGCGGAACCTCCACGACAGGATGACGTTGAACGGCAACTACTCGCTGCTCTACTCGATATTCCGAAACCTCACCGACAACGCCATCGCATACGCCGGACAAGGTACCCGAATCACCATCGACTGCTACCTCGAGGACGACAAGTATTACTACTTCTCTTTCTCCGACAACGGCGTGGGGGTACCCGAAGAGCATCTGAACCGTCTCTTCGAGCGTTTCTACCGGGTGGACAAAGGACGCTCCCGCAAACTCGGCGGCACCGGTCTGGGACTGGCCATCGTCAAAAATGCAGTCCTCTTCCATAAAGGTGAAATATGGGTTAAAAACGAGCCCTCGGGTGGCTTGAATATCCTTTTTTCTCTGAGAAAAAACTAAATAAACTTTCAACCGCCCCCGAAATGGGGCGCGAAATTAGGATTTCTCGCGGAATCTTGTAACTTTGTAAAATCATGTTCCAAAAAATTCTGATTTTATGAATTACGAGAGCTTCAATAAATACATCGAACGAGCCATTAAAGAGAACTGGGAACGCATCGCCTTGAGCGACTTCGACGGGGTCTCTTACCACTACAAAGACATTGCCCGCAAAATTGCCAAAATACACCTGCTGCTCGAGAGCGCGGGTATCGAACACGGCGACAAGGTAGCCATCTGCGGCAAGAACTCGGCACACTGGGCCGTAGCCTTCTTCGCCACCATCACCTACGGGGCTGTGCCCGTTCCCATCCTGCACGAGTTCAAGGCCGACAACATCCACCACATCGTCAACCACTCCGAAGCCAAACTGCTCTTTGTGGGCGACGGGGTGTGGGAAAACCTGAACGAGAACCTGATGAAGGATCTGCGGGGTATCCTCCTGCTCAACGACTTCTCTCTGTTGAAGTCGGATAGCGAGCGGCTCATCGATACCCGCAACCGGCTGAACGAATACTTCGGCCGTAAATACCCCTCGCGCTTCACCCCCGAGGCGGTGAGCTACTACGAGGATTCGCCCGAAGAGCTGGCCGTCATCAACTACACCTCGGGCTCAACCGGCTTCTCCAAAGGGGTCATGCTCCCCTACCGCAGCCTGTGGTCCAACGTCGAGTTCTGTCTCGAGCACCTGCCCTTCCTCCAGGCCGGCGACGGCATCGTGTGCATGCTGCCCATGGCCCACATGTATGGCATGGTCATCGAGATGATACACCCCTTTGCCAAAGGATGCCACCTGCACTTCCTCACCCGGGTGCCCTCGCCCAAGATTATCATGGATGCCTTTGCCACCGTGAAGCCCAAACTGATTATTGCCGTCCCGCTCATTATCGAGAAGATTATCAAGACCAAGGTATTCCCCTTGCTCGAAAAGCCCTTGATGAAGGTGATGCTGAAGGTGCCCTTCCTCGACAGCCAGCTGCTGGCCAAAATCAACGACCGCCTCTACGAAACCTTTGGCGGGAATCTGGTGCAGATGATTATCGGCGGAGCGGCTCTCAACCGCGAGGTTGAGCAATTCCTGCGCCGCATCGGCTTCCCCTTCACCGTAGGCTACGGCATGACCGAGTGCGGACCGCTCATCTCGTATGCTCCCTGGGACGAGACCCGCATAGGCTCCTGCGGCCGAATTGTCGACCGCATGGAGGGGCGCGTCGACTCGCCCGACCCCGAGCATATTGTGGGCGAACTGCAGGTAAAGGGGGCCAACACCATGCTCGGCTATTACAAAAACGAAGAGGCCACCCAAGCCATATTCACCCCCGACGGTTGGATGAAAACCGGCGACCTCTGCACCATCGATGCCGATGGATTCGTCTATTTGAGAGGCCGCAACAAGAATATGATTCTGGGGCCCTCGGGGCAGAACATCTACCCCGAAGAGATTGAAGACCGCCTGAACAACATGCCCTATGTGTGCGAGTCGCTCATCGTCGAGCAGGAGGGCAAACTGGTGGCTCTCGTCTACCCCGACATCGAGAATGCCCAACGCTCCAACCTGACGGGCCATGCCCTCGAAGCCCAGATGGAAGAGGACATCGCCTCGCTCAACAAGGAGCTGCCCGCCTACAGCCAGATAAGCCGGTTGAAAATCTACTACGAAGAGTTTGAAAAGACTCCTAAACGCAGCATCAAACGCTATCTTTACCAAAGCAACTAACCGGCAGACGCATAAGCTCCCGGATGAAAGGATACCGTACGGAAGAGTCAAATCGAAAAACTCCGTTTTTCATTTGCCTCTCCGCTCTCCTTTCACTATCTTTTGATAAGATAGGAGGCGGCTCGGCAATAATAAAATAAGCAAGCTTCTTTTTTGTATTGCGCTCTCCTTTCACTATCTTTGCAACCCCATGAGAAAGGTCGGCCTATTCATATTACTCGTGTTTTTCTGCGTACTCGCGTCGGAGGGCAAGAAAAAACAAGACATACCTGCACCTTATGCCTGGAGCATCACCCAACCGTTGGGGTTGCGCTACGATGTTCCCATGGATACGCTCATGCACAATTTTTACAGCACCGACATTCCCTCGAGCTACTCGACCGCCTACGGTACGACGGGCAATCTGGGAGGAGCCGCCTTCTCCAAGATATTCTTCGACCGCAACATTCCTTCGGAGTTTTTCTTCAAAGACCCCTTCAGCCACTGGATACAGACGGCATCGACGTGGAAATTCTACAACACGCATATCCCCTTCACCCAACTCTCCTACCTCACCGGCGGTTCGAAACAGACAGCTCAAGACGACCTGAAGGCGGTATTCTCGGGCAACATCAACCCTCGGTTGGCTCTGGGCGGTAGCGTGAACTACATTCTGTCGCGAGGTCATTACCAGCACCAAGCCACCAAAGATTTGGCATACAGCATCTTCGGCAGCTATCTGGGCGACCGGTACGACATTCAGTTCTTCCTCAACACCTACAACTTTGTCAATCAAGAGAATGGCGGTATCACCGACGATACCTACATCCTCAACCCCGAAGAGGTTCAGGGAGGACAGTCGAGCGTCGATACCCGTACCATTCCTACCAATTTGAGTGATGCCTACAACCGCATACGGGGACAGGAGTATTACGCGACCCAACGATACAAATTCGGTTTCTATCAAGAGGAGCAGCAGGACACCACCGTCATACGCACCTTTGTCCCGGTTACCAGCATCATCCACACCATCGAATACAATGCCAACAAGCATCGGTTTGTCAACCAGTCGGCTACCGAAGATACCACCTACTTCGCCAATACCTACATGAGTCTCGGAGGCACCAACGAAGAGACTACCTACCAGTCGTTGCGAAACACGGTGGGTATATCGCTGCTCGAGGGCTTCAACAAATACGCCAAGATGGGGCTGGCTGCTTACCTCACCTATGAGTACCGCCACTACTCCATGCCGCGCGATACCCTCTCGGCCGGAACCGTCATCGAAGGTCTTACACCGCGGCCCGACCTGGCCATACCGCGCAAACACAGCGAAAATCTGTTGTGGGTAGGCGGCGAGCTGTCGAAACAAAAGGGCGAACTGCTCACCTACAACGTAAACGGCAAGTTTGGTCTGGCCGGTTCCGTCATCGGCGACATCGACGTGACGGCCGACGTGCGCAGCCGATTCCGCCTGTGGAAAGACACCGTACAGCTCCAGGCCTACGGATTCTTCAAAAACATAGAGCCCTCCTATTTTTACAAGCGATACGCTTCGAACCACTTCATGTGGAACAACAGTTTCGGGAAAACCCGACGCATGCGCGTGGGCGGCGAGCTCAGCGTGAAGCGATGGGGTACCAAGCTGAACGTGGGAGTCGAGAACATACAGAACTACATCTACTTCGACAACAATTGCCTGCCCCAGCAGGAGGGCTCCATCATACAGGTGTTCCAGGCCAGGCTCGACCAGAACTTCAGGCTCGGCATTCTCAACTGGGAAAACGAGGTTGTCTATCAGAAAACGAGCAAACCCTCGATTATCCCCCTGCCCGAGTTGAGTGTATACAGCAATCTTTATATACTCTTCCGCATTGCCAAGGTATTGCATGTGCAACTGGGCGTCGACTGCCGCTACTACACCAAGTACAAGAGCGAAACCTTCCAGCCGGCAACCCTCACCTTCCACACGCAAGACCAAATCGAGGTAGGCAACTATCCCTTTATGAATGCCTACATCAACATGAAACTGAAGCAGACCCGCTTCTTCGTGATGATGTCGCACGTAAACCAGGGACTGTTCGGCGGGAACAACTACTTCTCGCTGCCTCACTATCCGTTGAACCCGAGAATGTTCCAGATGGGACTCTCTATCGATTTTTCCAATTAGCCTATGAAACTCAAACATCACCTGTATATCTACATAGCCCTGCTGGTGATCGTGGTAGGAGTCATGGCATGGCTGCGGACGAAAAGTTCGGGATACCACCCCCGCAGCTTCGAGGAGATTCGGACCGACGGCGTGCTGCGCATCGTAACCGACTATACCCCCCTCTCCTACTACCTGCAAGGCGACAGCCTCTCGGGCTTCGACTATGAACTGGCCCGCATGGTAGGCGAGCGGAGCGGACTTGCGATAGAGATAACCCCCGAAGTAAATCTGAGCAAAAGCATCGAAGGGCTGGAGTCGGGACAATACGACATCATAGCCCGACAACTGCCCGTCACCTCGGAGATTAAGGAGGAACTCGCCTTCACCGTTCCCCTCCAACTCAACAAGCAGGTGCTGGTACAGCGGAAGCCTGCCGAGGAGGGCAAGAAACTGATTCGCAACCAGCTCGACCTGGCCGGCAAAACCCTCTACATTGTGAGCGATGCCCCCACCCGGCTGCGCATCAACAACCTGGCCCGCGAGATAGGCGACACCATCTACATCCAGGAAGAGAAGACCTACGGAGCCGAACAGCTCATTATGATGGTGGCTACCGGCGAAATCGAGTTTGCCGTATGCGACAAGGCAATCGCCCAGCAAATGAGCAAAGACTATCCCCAGCTCGACTGTAATACCGACATCAGTTTCACCCAATTTCAATCGTGGGCGCTCCGAAAAAACGATTCGACATTACTCGACAGTCTGAATAAATGGATTACCGATATTCAGCAAGAGGAGAGATATAAAAAACTGTACGACTCCTATTTCTGACGAAATACCGTAGCCGCAAGGAAAAGAGGCCGCTGCCCTGCCCGCTCGACCGCCGGGCAGAGACCCCGTGAAAAACAAAGACAGAGGATTGGATAGGAAACATGAAAGAGCCTGACATAGAACACGAAGGTATTGTGACGGGAGTGACCGACTCGCACATACTGGTACGCATCCTGCAGCAGTCGGCCTGTGCCGGTTGCCATGCCGCCGGCGTGTGCTCGACAGCCGACCAGAAAGAGAAAATCATCGAAGTAAAACGAGACCGTACCCCGGTACACATTGGCGACAAGGTGGTAGTAACCCTCGCCGCCAAGGCCGGCCACAAATCCTTGTGGCTCACGGCCGTGTTGCCGCTTCTGCTCATCATCCTCTCATTGGCGGCTACGACTCTGGCTCACGCGAGCGAACTCGTCACGGGGCTCTGTGCGCTGGCAGTACCGATAGTTTACTACACCATACTCTATGGCTATCGCGACCGGCTGAAAAAACAGTTTACATTCTTTTTGAAAAAAACATTTGTCTCATAACTTATGGTAACATCGATCATCATATTAAGTATTATCGGATTGGTCAGTGCGACCCTGCTTTATGTCATCTCCCGCAAATTCCACGTCGAGGAAGACCCGCGTATCGACGAAATCGAGGCGGTGCTCCCGGGAGCCAACTGCGGCGGCTGCGGCTTTGCCGGCTGTCGCAACTTTGCGGAACAATGTGCCAAAGCAACCTCGCTCGACAATCTGCTGTGTCCCGTGGGAGGCAATGCAGTCATGCAGAAGATTGCCCCCATCGTGGGAATGGAAGCCGTGGAACAGGCACCCCGCATTGCGGTAGTGCGCTGCAACGGCTCGTGTGAAAACCGGCCCCGAACCAGCCACTACGAGGGAGCCCACAGCTGTGCGGTAGAAGCCGCCCTCTACTCGGGCGAGAGCAACTGCAACTACGGCTGTCTGGGCGAAGGCGACTGTGCCGCCGCTTGCGACTTCGGGGGCATCACCATGGACCCCGTCACCCGGTTGCCCATCATCGACCCCAATATCTGTATTGCCTGCGGGTCGTGCGTGAAAGCCTGCCCCCGCAACATCATCGAGTTGCGCAAACGGCAGGAGCCCCGCGTCTACGTAGCCTGCAACAACCGCGACAAGGGCATCATCGCCCGCAAAGTCTGCTCGGTGGCCTGCATCGGCTGCGGCAAGTGCGCCAAGAGCTGCCCCAACGGAGCCATCGCCGTTACCGACAATCTGGCCTACATCGACGACACGCTCTGTCTCTCGTGCCAGGCCTGCGTCGAAGGATGCCCCACCCACGCCATACATGTGGTTGGTAAAGCTGAAAAAGAGAAAGTATCAATCAACGAAAAGGAATCTGCTATATGTTAAAGACATTTCGCATAGGAGGCATACATCCGAATGAACACAAACTGACGGCCCACTGCCCCGTGACACCGGTAGCCGTCCCCCGGCAAGTTGCCATCATGCTCAACCAGCACATAGGCGCACCGGCCAACTGCATCGTGAAGAAGGGCGACACCGTAAAGGTGGGCACGCTCATTGCCGAGGCCAGCGGATTCGTTTCGGCCAACATTCACTCGCCCGTATCGGGCACGGTCTCCAAGGTAGACAAGACGGCCAATGCCTTCGGCCAATATGGTACCACCATCGTCATCGACACCGAGGGCGACGAGTGGGAGGAGAGCATCGACCGCTCGCCCGAACTGAAGGAGGAGATTACCCTCACCTCGCAAGAGATTATCAAAAAGATAGCCGAGGCCGGCATCGTGGGTCTGGGAGGTGCCACCTTCCCCACCCACGTCAAGCTGATGCCGCCCAAGGAGTTCAAGCCCACGGTGCTCATCGTCAACGCTACCGAGTGCGAACCCTACCTGACCGACGACCACGCCCTCATGCTCGAGTCGCCCGACCAGATTCTCGTCGGCTGCCGCATTCTGATGAAGGCCATCAACGTGGAGCAGGCCTATATTGGCATCGAAAACAACAAGCCCGATGCCATTGCCCTGCTGCAGCAACA
The DNA here is from genome assembly GCA_902471075.1 of uncultured Barnesiella sp. Lineage (GTDB taxonomy): Bacteria > Bacteroidota > Bacteroidia > Bacteroidales > Barnesiellaceae > Barnesiella. The sequence goes on from CABRIW010000006.1 coordinate 14,572, forward strand.
CGCCACCCGCTATCCCGGCATCACCATCGTACCGCTGCGTACCCGCTATCCGCAAGGGGGCGAAAAACAGCTCATCGACGCCATCCTGCACAAGCAGGTGGCCAACGGTGCCCTGCCCGTGTCGACCGGAGCCATCGTGCAGAACGTGGGTACGGCCTTCGCCGTCTACGAGGCGGTACAGAAGAACAAACCGCTCGTCGACCGCGTGGTCACCGTCACGGGCGACCACATAGCCAAGCCGGGCAACTACCGGGTGCGGCTGGGCATGTCGATGCACGAACTGATTGACATGGCCGGCGGCCTGCCCGACGACTGTGCCAAAGTGATACTGGGCGGCCCCATGATGGGCAAAGCGGTTTCGAACATCGACTCGCCCATATCCAAAGGCTGTTCGGGCATCGTGATACTGGACGAGAAACATGCACACCGCGGAGCCATAGAGCCCTGCATACGGTGTGGCAAATGCGTATCGGCCTGCCCCATGGGACTCGAACCTTTCCTGCTGGCCAAGCTGTCGCAGAACCATCTGTACGACCGGGCCGAGCGGGAGCTCATCACCTCGTGCCTCGAGTGCGGCTGCTGCTCATACAGTTGCCCGTCGAACCGCCCGATACTCGACTATATACGAGTCGGCAAAAATGCCGTAAACCGAATTATACGATCCAGAAAACAATCCTAATCTACGCTTTTCGAAATGGAACTAACCGTATCACCCGCTCCTCACATCCATGGCCGCCTGTCGGCCTCGCAGTGTATGTACAGCGTCATCATTGCCCTGTTGCCGGCATTCGCTGTATCGCTCTATTTCTTTGGAGTCGGAGCCTTAATCGTCACCCTCACGTCGATACTTTCGTGTGTCGTCGTCGAATACCTCATACAAAAATTTCTGCTGAAAGTGAAACCCACCATCGGCGACGGCTCGGCCATTCTCACCGGGTTGCTGCTGGGTTTCAACCTGCCCTCCAACCTGCCGGTCTGGATTGTCATCATCGGCTCGATTGCGGCGATAGGCATCACCAAGATGGCTTTCGGCGGACTGGGCAACAACCTCTTCAACCCCGCACTGGCCGGCCGGGTGTTCCTGCTTATCTCCTTCCCCACCTACATGACACAGTGGCCTGTGCCGAGTGCTTCGCGCTGGAGCTATACCGATGCCGAGACCGGTGCCACGCTGCTCTCTAAACTGAAAGAGGAAGGGAGCCAATGGGTAAGCCAGGTCAATATCTCGGACCTGTGGATAGGCAACCAGGGCGGAAGTCTGGGCGAAGTGGGCGCCATCGCCCTGCTCATCGGATTTGCCTTTTTGCTCTACCGCCGCATCATCAGCTGGCACATCCCCGTGTCGATACTGGCCACGGTATTCGTGTTCAGCTTTGCCCTGGGTCTGGGCGAAGAGTTGAGCGCACAAGCCTCGGGTGCCTGGCAACATGCCTTCGACTTTGCCCTCATCCAACTGCTTTCGGGCGGACTTCTGCTGGGTGCCATCTACATGGCTACCGACTATGTGACCTCGCCCATGACCTCGCGGGGCATGATCATCTACGGCATCGGTATCGGCGTCCTCACCGTCGTTATCCGCCAGTGGGGCGGCTACCCCGAGGGGGTGTCGTTCGCTATCCTCATTATGAACGCGTTTACTCCGCTCATCAACAACTATGTGAAACCTAAACGATTCGGGAGGGCATAACCATGAAGAAGAAAGAATCTACATTGTGGAACATGCTTTGGTCGCTCACTCTCATTACGGCCATTGCCGGTGGTCTGCTGGGCTACACCTACCAACTCACCGAAGAACCGATAGCCCGGGCCTCCAAAGCCAGTCGGGAGAAAGCCATACAACAGGTGATACCGACCTATGACAACTCGCCGCTGGACGAGCAGATGACCTACACCGTACATAACGAATACGGCGAAACCACCGCCACCATATATCCCGCCAAACTGGGCGGCAAGCTCGCAGGGGCTGCCGTCGAGTGCAGCAACAACACCGGCTACGGCGGCGAGATTCGCATTATCGTAGGGTTCGAAGCCGACGGTACCATCAAAGACTATCAGGTGTTGAAACATCAGGAGACCCCGGGCCTGGGTGCCAAGATGGGCGACTGGTTCCGCACCGACAAAAACAACCAGAGCATCATCGGGAAATCGCCCGAAGAATGCAATTTTCACGTAACGAAAGACTCGGGCGACATCGACGCCATCACCGCCGCCACCATCACCTCGCGGGCGTTCCTGGCTGCCGTGCGTACGGCATACGCTGCCTACACCGAATCGCTGAAAGGAGGCAACCATGAATAAGACGAAAATCCTTTTGAACGGGCTCATCAAAGAGAATCCCACCTTTGTACTGCTGCTGGGCATGTGCCCCACGCTGGGAACCACCACCTCGGCCATGGGCGGCCTGGGCATGGGACTCTCTACCCTGTTTGTGCTCATCTGCTCCAACGTCGTCATCTCGATGGTCAAGGGCATTATCCCCGACAAGGTGCGCATCCCCGCCTTCATCGTCATCATCGCCACATTCGTGACCATTCTGCAGCTCTGCATGCAGGCCTACCTGCCCGAGCTTTATGCCACGCTGGGACTCTTCATCCCGCTCATCGTGGTCAACTGCATCCTGCTGGGTCGTGCCGAGGCATTTGCCGCCAAGCATACACCGGGCGAATCGTTCTTCGACGGACTGGGTATCGGGCTGGGCTTCACCGTAGCCCTCACCCTGCTGGGTTGCGTACGCGAATTTTTGGGTACGGGCCACATCTTCGGGCTCCCCATCTATCCCGAGGAGTATGGCTCGCTCATCTTCATTCTGGCCCCCGGTGCCTTCATCGTCCTGGGATTCTTAATTGCCATTATCCACTCCATTAAAACCCGATAATCATGCTCACCTATATATCCATATTCATTACGGCGATATTCGTCAACAATATCGTGCTCTCGCAGTTCCTGGGTATCTGCCCCTTCCTGGGCGTATCCAAACGCATCGACTCGGCGCTGGGCATGGGTGCGGCCGTCACCTTCGTCATGACGCTGTCGACCATCGTCACCTACCTGCTGCAAACCTATCTGCTCATGCCGCTGGGGCTCGACTACATGCAGACCATCGTCTTCATTCTGGTCATTGCCGCTCTGGTGCAGCTGCTCGAAATCATCATCAAGAAGATTGCCCCCGCGCTCTACCAGGCTCTGGGCGTATTCCTGCCGCTCATCACGACCAACTGTACCATATTGGGCGTGGCCCTGATTGTAATTCAAAAGAACATGACCCTGCTCGAGTCTACGGTCTATGCCATATCGACGGCGCTGGGTTTCACGCTGGCCCTCGTGCTCTTTGCCGGCATGCGCGAACAGATGAGTCTTTCGAGCATCCCCAAGGCCATGCAGGGTACTCCCATCGCACTCGTAGCCGCCGGACTGTTGGCCATGGCTTTCATGGGATTTTCGGGCATAAAAATAGGCTAACTTTCAAATCGTAAGTCATATAACAATCTACTCTATGTTATAAAACATATTTCAAAGAAATTATAACGATTTATTATATTTTAGTTGATTTTCGTATCAATCCATTAGTTTGAAAGTCAACCTTTTATACAGATAGGTAGTTTTGAGAAAAAACTACCTATTTTGCTATCAATTTAAAAATATATTTTTTATATTTGTGAAACTAAAAACAATAACATATGGCTAAAATCAAAGGCGCTGTCGTCGTTAACAAAGAACGTTGCAAAGGCTGCGAACTATGCGTGGTCGCCTGTCCCAGTCAGGTTCTCGCATTACAGCCTACCGAAGTTAATGATCGAGGTTATCATTATGCTTTCATGCAAAATCCCGACGCATGTATCGGGTGTGCAAGTTGCGGGCTCGTATGCCCCGACGGGTGTATCACCGTATATAAAGTAAAATTGTAACCGGTTCATTCCGATAAATCCGTTAATTATGAAAGAAGAGATAAAACTGATGAAGGGTAACGAAGCCATAGCCCATGCCGCTATACGCTATGGAGCCGATGGTTACTTCGGATACCCCATTACTCCCCAGTCGGAGGTGATGGAAACGCTCATGGAAGAGCAACCGTGGGAAACGACCGGTATGGTTGTATTACAAGCCGAGAGCGAAGTGGCAGCCATCAACATGGTGTATGGCGGTGCCAGTTGCGGCAAGGCCGTGATGACGACCTCGTCGAGCCCCGGTGTGAGTTTGATGCAGGAGGGTGTCTCCTACCTGGCAGGTGCCGAACTGCCCTGCTTGATTGTCAACGTCATGCGAGGAGGCCCGGGTCTGGGTACCATCCAGCCGAGTCAGGCCGACTACTTCCAGGCTACCAAAGGCGGCGGTCACGGCGACTACCACCTCATTACGCTGGCTCCCGCATCGGTACAGGAGATGGCCGATTTCGTGGCACTGGGTTTCGACCTGGCCTTCAAATACCGTAACCCCGCTATTCTGCTGGCCGATGGTGTTATCGGGCAGATGATGGAAAAGGTGGTTTTGCCTCCCTTCTGCAAACGCCGCACCGAAGAAGAGATACGCCAGCAAAATCCGTGGGCTACGCTGGGAAAACCCAAAGACCGCAAACGGAACGTAGTTACCTCGCTCGAACTCGACCCCGCCATCATGGAGCAGAACAACATCCGCTTCCAGGCCACCTACAAAAGCATTGCCGAAAACGAGGTACGCTACGAAGAGATCAACTGTGAAAACGCCGACTTCCTGATTGTAGCCTTCGGTTCCATGTCGCGTATCTGCCAGAAGACCATCGAACTGGCTGCCGAAGAGGGTATCAAGATAGGTCTGTTGCGACCCATCACGCTGTGGCCCTTCCCCACGGAAGCCATCGCCCGCCAGGCCGATCATGTAAAAGGCATCCTTTCGGCCGAGCTCAATGCCGGACAAATGGTAGAAGATGTTCGTCTGGCCGTCAACGGAAAAGTACGGGTAGAACATTTCGGCCGTCTGGGAGGTATCGTTCCCACGCCCGACGAAGTTCTGGCCGCACTGAAAGAAAAACTAATGTAAATACCCGAACCTGAAGGTGGTTCATAACTCATACGCATTATGGATATCAACGAAATTATAAAGCCCGAGAACCTGGTTTACACGAAACCTCGGCTCATGAACGATAATCCCATGCACTACTGCCCGGGTTGTAGCCATGGCGTAGTACATAAACTCATTGCCGAAGTCATCGACGAAATGGGTATTGAAGAAGAGACAATAGGCGTAGCACCCGTAGGATGCGCCGTATTTGCCTACAACTATATCGACGTCGACTGGATCGAAGCCGCTCACGGTCGTGCACCGGCCATCGCCACTGCCGTAAAACGGCTCAACCCCAAGAAGATGGTATTCACCTACCAGGGCGACGGCGACCTGGCTGCCATCGGTACGGCCGAGACCATCCACGCCTGCAACCGTGGCGAAAACATTGCTATCATATTCATCAATAACGGTATATATGGTATGACCGGTGGTCAGATGGCCCCCACGACCCTCGAGGGCATGAAGACCTCGACCTGCCCCTATGGCCGTAACGTAGCCTTGAACGGATACCCCCTGCGCATTGCCGAACTGGTAGAACGCGTCGACGGTACCTGCTATGTAACCCGCCAGAGCGTACACACGCCCGCCGCCATACGCAAAGCCAAGAAAGCCATCCGTCTGGCCTTCGAAAACTCGATGGCCGGCAAAGGTACCTCGATGGTCGAAATCGTATCGACCTGTAACTCGGGTTGGAAAATGTCTCCCGTCAAATCCAACCAATGGATGGAGGAGCACATGTTTGCCAAATACCCACTGGGAGACCTCAAAAACGTATAATCAAAAAACACGACCGACATGAAAGAAGAAATTATCATAGCTGGATTCGGCGGACAAGGCGTGCTCTCGATGGGTAAGATACTCGCCTACTCCGGACTGATGGAAGGCAAAGAGGTTACCTGGATGCCTTCGTACGGACCCGAACAACGAGGCGGTACGGCCAACGTGACGGTAATCCTCAGCGACGAGCGCATCAGCTCGCCGGTATTGAACTCGTTCGACGTGGCTGTCATCCTGAACCAACCCTCGCTCGAGAAGTTTGAGAACAAGGTAAAACCGGGCGGTATTCTCATCTACGACGGTTACGGAATACACCACCCCCCTACGCGTACCGACATCGAGGTATATCGCATCAACGCCATGGAGGCTGCCATCGAAATGAACAACACCAAGGCCCTGAACATGATTGTATTGGGCGGTTTGCTCAAACTGAAACCGATGGTTAGCATGGAGAATGTGCTGAAGGGACTTAAGAAATCGCTCCCCGAGCGTCACCACAACCTCATTCCGTTGAACGAGAAAGCCATCTTGAAAGGTATGGAGATTATCAAAAAGGCTTGACAAGCCCTTTAAAAACAAATATCCCATAGAAAACGAGAGAAAAGAATCACACTTTTTCTCTCGTTTTTTTATTTTCTTTGTAACATATTACCGGGTTGTTCGTCCTCTATATGAAAACCGAAGATAAAGCGCTTATCGACCGGAGTCATAACAAAGGTACTACTAAAAACGAATAAGATGAAAACCAGTATTTTTCTTACCGCAATGCTTCTGCTCATCAGCTCGTCGACCATTGTCGCCGGGAACTGCATCGACAACCTGTCACGTTCGATTGCCCGACTGCCCGAAGCACAAACCGTCAACATAAACCCGTTTGTCATGAACTTGATCAAACCCTTCTCGTCCGAAATGAAAGGGGTGAAATCGATGAACATAGTCAGTGCCGAAGATATTTCGACTGCCGACTATACCCGGCTGAAAAAGCTGATAGAGGATTGCCAGAGCGAAGGCTACGAGACGGTTATCTCGTCGAATGAAGATGGAGAGATAGCCCGCATACTGATGAAGATGGAGAAAGACAAGATCAGAGAAATCGTCATTCTCTCTCTCGAAGAGGACGAGGCAAACCTCATACGCATCAAAGGCGCAATAGATCCCAAACAACTGAACGAAATTATCGAAAACAACAAATAATACCTCCAGCCATGAAAACAAGAATCTTTACACTCTCCATCTTGCTGCTCTCGGCCTTGACAGTCTTGGCCGGGAACAAGATAGACAAACTGTTCGACCAGGTAAAGGACCTGCCCAACGCCGAGTATACCCACGAAAAGATAAGCAAAACAGAGAAAAAGGGGGTAATCGATGGCATCAAGAATCTGGAAGTCGTCGAAGCTGCCATCGACGAAAGCACTTACCAAACTCTGCGAAAGACGATTGTGAAGGGGGATTATAAGCCCTACGAAATGCTCATCGATACCCATGACGATGACGAAGTGGTGAAAATCCTTATGAAACGCAATAAGAAGAAGATTACCGAAGTCGTCATCATCGACCTCGAAAAGGACGAAATCAATCTGGTTAGATTCACGGGGAATCTGAAGTCGGAGCTCCTGAACAAAACGATAGAATAGTCGACCGATATGACTCACCCGGAGTTTAAAGCGAGATTCCTGCCCTGCTACCAAAAGCTCTACCGCATCGCCTACCGCTACATGGGCAATGCGTGCGACGCCGAGGATATGATACAGAGCACCTACCTGAAGCTGTGGGAGAAGCAGGATTTTCTCGAGGGGGTTGAAAACGACGAAGCCTATGCCGTCACCACCTTGAAGCACATGTGCCTCGACAAGTTGAAGGCTCCGCTCGTCCAGACCGACGACGAATCGGGACTGGTTGGCGAGAGTTCGCCGGAGCCTCCACCCGACCAGGCACTCGAGCAGAAAGAAGAGATGAAGATAGTGCTGCACATCATCTCCGAGTTGCCCGAACAGCAACGGCAGGTTGTACTGCTGAGGCATTTTGAAGAGAAGAGCACAGAAGAAATAGAACGCGAAACCGGCCTGAGCAACGTCAACATACGGGTGTTGCTCTCGCGGGCCCGAAAAACGATTAAAGAACTATTTACACAAACGATATGACCACACAAGAGTTACGAAAACAAATAGACTCCTTCTTTGAAGGCAATCTGTCGGAGGCCGACGAACAAGCGTTGAGAGACTATTTGGCCACTCACGAGGTTCCACAGGAATTTCTCGCCGAGAAGCGCATCGTCCTCGCACTCGTGCCCCACACGGTCGAAATCCCCGAGGGGCTGGAAGAGCGGCTGTCGTCATTTATCGACCGGCTGCCGGCCCGCAAAAAAGCGATGCGCATCGCTCCTGTCTGGCGATGGGTAAGCGGTATTGCCGCTATCGTGGTTCTGGCCTCGGCTGCCGCACTCTATTTCACCCGACAACCGGCCTCGCCCCAACTTAACGCCCAAGAGATGTATGCCTGCGCCGAGGCTCAACGAGCCTTGCTGCTCGTCTCTCAGAAACTGAACAAAGGAACCCAGCAGTGGCAACAGGCCCAACAGGAGATTATCAAGACCAATCGAATCATCAACAAACATTTCAAATACGAATAGACTATGAAACGACTTATCTATACCCTGCTATGGATGGCTCTCGGGCTGCTCTCGGTCCAGGCTCAAAGCACCTCCATATTCGACCAATTCTCCAACGAGAAAAACGTCACCTATGTCAACGTATCCAAAGCGCTGCTGAACATGATGCCCGCGGGACAGCTGGAGGTCGATGCCCTCGACCTGAAAAGCGTCATCAACGACCTCGACCGCATCCAGATTCTTACTTGTGAAGAGGATGCCAACCTGATCAAGCGCATTCGCAAAGCCAGTTCGGCCTACTTCAAGAAAGCCCCCTACGAAGAGTTGATGCAGGTAAAGGACGACGAAGAGTCGGTAATCATCTACATCTACCCCAAACCCCAGAAAAAAATCAAGGAGCTGGTGATGCTGGTCGACGACGGTGGCGAAGAGTTCGTGCTCATACAACTCACCGGCGACATCTCCATCAGTCAACTCCAGAGTCTGACCAAAAACATACAGTAAAGGATAGCACACGATTTTCTCATACGAACGAAGCGGCTACCGGGCATTTATCCCCGATAGCCGCTTCGCTTTTTTCAAGGCTCTCTCCACTCGGACTCAATAACAGAGACCTATCAAATAGCGGCAGAGTATATCCCCGCCAAAGATGCCGATGATAAAGGCCAGCCACAGGTTGCGCCCTTTCAGATTACAGGCGACCGATGTGGCCCTAAACATCCAGTACAATACCCATATCGTAAGCAACAGGCTCACGGCACCGAGCCACACAACTGCCAGCAGCCAAGTCGTGTCGGAGAGCAGCCGGTCGACCGCCTGCAACGACTGTATTTTCACGATCTCGTGCATCGGGGGCAGTGCCATGAAGAGCGAGAGCAGTACAAAGGGCAGTTGGGCAAAGGCGACAGTTCCCAACACATCGACGGGACGCACATGCGAACGGCTGCAAAACAGGGACGAAAGGTAAATCAGCACCGAGGGTACCAGCCAAACAGCCAAATGCTCGACCACAAAACACCACCACGCCCCATTGGGTGCGCCGCCGTAGTGCAGCAGACCATGAAAATGAACTCCGCCCACAAAGGCTATCGCCGTCGCAACGACTATACCACCCACACCCCATGCCAACGAGGTGTAACCAGCCACCCGATAAAACGGGTTCTTCAGAAACTTAAATATCGCATTCATCACTTCTCCAGGTTATTCAGTTTTTCAATCAAATCGTCCAAATAGTTTCGCACCGTAGGGTAGCTCACCCCCATCTGCTTGGCCATATCCTTGAGACTGCCGCTCGCTTTTACAAACTCGAGCATGAAGCGCTGCTCCTCCTCGGTCAGCCGGGTCAGAACCGGCAGGTCAAACACGCCCGACACTTCGGTACCACACTGGCCGCAAACCATTTTGGCAACCTTCAGCGGAGCTTCGCACGCCGGACAACGCAGCGGCAATCGTTTTTTCGTTTCGTTTTGGTTCATGGCTTGATAAATTTTTCGATTACGTTCAACATATTTTCTACCACAGGCAAATCGGGATTGGTATAGGTGGCTTGCTGCTCACCGGCATCGACCGACTCGCAGTGCTTCAATACATGATTCATATTCTCGACGAGATGCAACTCGGCCCGAGGCTGAGCCTCCTTCAATGCCTCGGCATCCTCGACCGAGACCTGTATATCCTTGTCACCCTGGACAATCAGCACAGGCTGTTCCAAACGGGCTACCACCTTCCGCGGATCGTACCGATACCACGACATCAGATAAGGCTGTACCGAAGGGCGATACAGAGCCATCAAACCCACCGGTACGTCGGTCACGGGTTTTCCGGCTCGCAACGAGTCGTTGATGCTCTTTACCAACTGGCGCACCTCGGCCGGCTGATTGCTCATCTGGGTCTCGATAAGCTCATAGGCCGGATGTCCCGCACCGGCTACGGAGACGAAGCCTTTCACTTTCGCATTTCCTTCACTGGCCAACATACCTATCAGCGACCCCTCGCTATGCCCCACGACAAAGATACCCGAGAAACGGTCGTCCCCGCTCAACAGCTCTATCCACCCCCGGGCATCGGCCACATAGTCGTCGAAACGCAAATCTTTCTCCTCCTTACCGGCTGCGGCACTCGAGGCGATACCCCGCTTGTCGTAACGCAGCGAAGCGATACCCTGCCGGGCCAATCCTTCGGCCAGCAGTTTCAACGAATTGTTTTTAAGGGTAACGGCACCCAGCACCGAGTTGCCATCCATATCGGTAGGACCCGAACCGGCTATAATCAGGACCACCGGCGGACGTTCGACATCGGGCAGCATCACCCGCCCCTGAATTTCTCCCGTAGGTGTACTGAGCGAAACCGGTTGCTCCCCGGCTGCCCAGCAGAGCATCGGGAACAAGGCTGCCCACATCATCAGTTTTACGTTTTTCCGTTTCATCGTTATACTTTTATCGGTTAATTTTCTGCTACAAATATAGCATTACTTTTCCATAAATAAAAACTAATATTCAATTTTATTTATATATAAATGAATTTTATTTAATACACACAACATAAATAGCAGTTGCATTCCGATATTTTTTTTCGTACATTTGTTTCAGAAAAGAGAGGGAGGCCCACTACCAATCAGAGGGTCTTCTATACAGTACACGACATTCAACTAAAACAAACTGTTATGGAAAAGTCAAAGGTATTTTTCACCAATCTGCACACCACCCCCTCGAGCAACCTGCTCGACAAGATGGAGCGGTTAATCAAACGGGCCGGCATCGAGACCATCGATTTCAAAGACCAGTTTGTAGCTATAAAAATCCACTTCGGAGAGCCGGGCAACCTGGCCTATCTGCGGCCCAACTATGCCGCCCGACTGGCCAATCTGCTCCGTTCGTGGGGAGCCAAGCCTTTCCTCACCGACTGCAATACACTCTACTCGGGCCGGCGAGCCAATGCGGTAGATCATCTGCAAAGCGCCATGGAAAACGGTTATAACCCCATCTCGGCCCAATGCCAGGTGATTATCGCCGATGGTCTGAAAGGAACCGAATACCGCGAAATACCCCTGAATGGCGAATATTGCAAAGCTCCTAAAATCGGGTCGGCTCTGGCCGATGCCGACATCGTCATCTCGATGACTCACTTCAAGGGCCACGAGCAGGCCGGATTCGGCGGCGCCTTGAAAAACCTGGGTATGGGTGGTGCCAGCGTAGGCGGCAAACTGGAGCTGCACTGCAATTCGCAACCTCGCATCGATATTGACAACTGCAAAGGCTGCAACGTATGCGTGAAACACTGTGCCCACGATGCCATACACCTCAATGCCGACCACAAGGCCGTAATCGACTACGACAAATGCGTAGGTTGCGGACAGTGCGTAGCCTTGTGCCAACACGATGCGGCCGTCATGGGCGAAAGCGATACCTCGGAACGGCTCAACTACAAGATTGCCGAGTATACCCAAGCCATCTTGAAGGATAAACCCAACTTCCACATCAGCTTCATCATGAACGTATCGCCCGAGTGCGATTGCTGGAACCACAACGATGCCGCCATCGTGCCCGACCTGGGTATCCTGGCCTCGTTCGACCCCGTGGCTCTCGACAAGGCTTGCGCCGACCTGGTGATTGCCGCTCCGGCCATCGACGGCAGCCGTCTGGTTGAGAAGCATCCCCACGAACATCTCGAAGGTGCCGACAAGTTCCACCTGATGCACCCCGATACCAACTGGCAGGCCGGCCTCGAGCATGCCGAAAAGATAGGATTAGGTACCATGCAATATGAATTGATTACCGTCTGACCGACGACAACCGGTTCATCATCTTTCCCCGACTGCTCACCCGATGCGACAATGCCCTCAAATATGATACGAGAGCATCAGACGAAATTCAACCGTATCGGAACGCACGTCGGGGAAATATTTATAATGGGTCTTACGTCGATACCAGGTAGTCTCGGCGGCAAGAGAGAGCTGGGGAGCCAGAGCAAACGAGGCCCTGAAGTTCAATCGCTGTAAACGGGCATTCCCCACATCGCCCTGCGCATTGAGGTAATTCTGGTCTATGTGCTCATAATCTTTCTGTTCGTACCCTTTCCAGGTAAAAATGTGGTAGTTCTCAAAAGCCAGATAGAGCCCCAGTTTTTGCTTCAAAGTGAAAAGCCCGTTCACCCGTACGCTATACCCGCTGCCCATGTTGTAGTCCCGGTCGTGAAACTGGAAATAGTCGCTCAGCGAACCGCCCAATACGATTCCCGACAGAAAACCGTTTAACAGCAGGCTGTTATTCCCCTGGAAGTTTGCCCGATACAACACACCGGGGCCATAAGAGACTGTCTCGGCTATACGAAACGGCGTGTGTGACGATTCACTCGAAAAGCTCTCGCTATCGTAGTAGTTATAATTCTGGAAGATTCCGGCAAACAGTTCGTTACCATTCGTGTAATCGTGCGCCCTACCCCATATCGAAGCGCAGATATTGGCCTCGCCGATAGCCGGCTGACGCGAAAAAAGATTCAGCGACATACGCGCCGTAAAGTGTTCGAAAGGCTCATTCCCCTCAATCTCGAACGGGTCGTTATAGACCATGTTAAACCCGATGAAACCGATGTGCCGGCTACGATTGGGTTGTGCGTCGAAACAGTCGAGCACCCGATAGCCGGCATCGAACTGAAAATAAAACGGCACGGTAGCCGTACGGTCGACATATCGTGGTCCCACACGCCAGGCCTCGCCGGTCATCAGCCGGTTGACTCCACGCACCGGGTTGAGTATCAAGCCCACCGCTTCGTGTGCAAAGCGGTTCCACCCCCGAGCCTGTCCGTTGAGCGCAAGCGACGACAAGCGATAGCTCACCTCGCCCAACGCCATACCCCCCAAGGTGGTAGAGATAATATCGTTGGTCGAGGGCGGTTGCAACTCCAGAAACAGTTCCCAGATGGAACTGCCAAACAGAGCATAGGGAGCCGATTGCCAGAAGTTCAAACCGTTGGAGCGTGCACAGTTGAAATACAATCCGCCCTGATATGGGTGGAAAAAGAGATTGGTATTGAATTTGTCGTTATCCCACAAAAAGCCCGTCTCGAAATTGTTCTTGATAGACGACCAGGTAATCTGGGCATAATCCTCATGAATGATATAGCGGGTGATGATATGAAACAGCGCATTGGTTCCTACCACTTCAATACCCGAGAGCCACGGCCGCTTGCGTGGTGGCGCTGCGATATCGAGGCAAAGCGAATCGCTGCTCCAGGAGAGAGAGGGTATCGTAACGGAATCGACCCGACAGCTATCGTAACAGGCCCTTGTTTCTGCGGAAAGAAATGCCGAATCGGGCTCTGCCACAGTAGCTCCCGACAAGAAAAAGGGTAAGCCTACACCCAGACACACCCCGAAAATTCTTCTACTCGTATTCATACTTTTTCGTTAATGAGGCGCCAAGATAAAGAATAATCCGATATGAAAATAACCGATACGAGTTATCGAAAAAACCTCCCGTATTTTGGAACAATCTGCCCCCCGATAGAACAACAGGCTATCGCCCAAAGGTGCAAAAAACGGACTCAAACGACAAGGAGGCCGCCCCCTCACCGGGGAACGGCCTCCTTATCCATAACTCTGTTCGACAAGCGTATCACTCACCGCTTCCGTACTGTTTCTCGATTAGCTTCTCAGCCTCGTCCTTCAAGTTCTGGGCCTGCTTCTCGGCCTCCTCGACCAGCTTCTTGCCGGCAGCCTGAGCGGCGATCTTGGCCAACGGATTCGAGGCTTTCTCCACCAGTTTCTCGCTCTCGGACTGGGCCGTAGCAATCAGTTTGTTGCCGACCTCCTCGGCCTGTTTGCGAATGGCGGCCTTCTGGGCCTCCACATCCTCGGCATCGACACCCAGTACCTTCGAGGCAACCGTACTGGTCACCACATTCTTCACCACCTCCTCGGTATTCAGCTTAATCGAAGGCTTCGTAAAGGTTCCCCCGATGGTAGCCGACACGTTGCTCAAGGCCCCGGCTCCGGGGATATTGATTTTGGCCGTGTAGTCGATGGTCTGGTCGAGCCCGGTAACACCCGAAAGGTTCATGGTGATGTTGCCCATCTTGATGTCGAACGGCGAAGTCTTCACCTTACCGTCGGCTATGGCAAAGGAGATTTTCAAATCCTTGGCCTCGATGTTGCGCAACTTGTCGTTCTTCAGCAAGGTTGCCAACTGGCTGAACACCTCGATATTCTGCAACTGTATATCGTTCGACTGGATAACACCCTGAGCCGTCAAGCTATTCAGGTCGGGCGACATCTGGCTGTCGAGTGCCGACTTCAAATCGAATTGAACCGAATAGGTTCCGCCCGTTTTGGCAAATATGGGGACCATCTGTTTTACCATGTCGAGCTGGTCGAACGTCTTCTCGAACGAGGCTTTCTGAATATTCAGGTCGAAGTTGACTTGAGGACGCAACGCATTCTCGGCCGTCGAATAGGTACCGTTGGCCACCATCGTACCGCCGAAGGCTTTCAAGCTGAGCGGAGTCATGCGCACGGCCCCGTCGGCTACGACCAGTTTGCCCTTCACCTGCTCGAGCACCATCTTCTGGAACAGAATCTTGTTGAACGAAGCGTTCAGGGTCATGTCGATATTCTTGGGCACCTCGATGGCCGAGAGGGTTGTCGTATCGGCCTCGGCCGTCGGCTCTTCGGTCGTTTCGCTCTCGCCCATCAGTTCGTTCAAATCGAGCAGCGACGAGGTAACCGTTAGGGTACCCTTTATCGTCTCGTCCTTCAATACATAAGCCAGATAGTTGGTGAGTGAGCCTTGGGCCTGCAGGTCGCTCTGCCCTACCTTCACATCGAGTTGCGAGAGCGACATGGCCTTAGCCGAAATCGAAGCCTGAGCCTTCTTCACCGCTACGGCGGGCATTCCCTTCATGGTCAGGTCCATGTCGGCAATCGAGAAGGTACCTTCGCCCTGTATCTTTTCGTAGTTCTCTTTTTCAATATCCGACATGCGTCCGGCCAGGCGCAAATCGGCGGTAACGATACCACTCAGGCTGATCGAGTCGCCCAGCGGATAAATATCCTTGACTTTGCCCAAATGTACCGTACCTTTGGCCGTAGCCTTGAAGTTCAAATCGGAGATGGGCGTAGCGGCATAGAGCGTAGCCTGGAAGGGGTTGCCGGCCATATTGAGCCGGAAGTCCGACAAGTCGATGACTGTCTTGTCCAATACACCGCCGGGGTTGCTCACAGTGGCGGCTATCTGTATGCCGTTGATTGAAGCGGGCATCCCCTCGTAGCTGAAGGTAGCGTCGTTTACACCCAGCGTAAGGCCGAACTGCGGCATGTTGTCACCCTCCATACGCCCCTTGGCAAAGGCAGTGAGCGACATGTTGCCCGTAGTGCGCAACTTGTCGAAGTTGTTTTGATAGATGGCCGGTATCAGCGACAATATCTCTTTGAAGTTGATTTCGGGCGTGTTTATCTTCAGGTCCATATCCATGGCGCCGTTGTCGAGCATGGCCACCCAACCATCCAGATTCAGAGTAATTGCATTGAGGCTCAACGAATTTTCCTTCAAGGTAAACTTGCTGTTCTTCAAATCAGCCGATACCGTCAGTTTGGCCTCGGCCCGGGCCTGCTTCAGATAAGAGGCACCACCCATGGCAAAATAGATATTTTCGCACGAGAGCTTGCTGTCTATATCGGTTACGTCGGCACTCATGTCGCCCGAGAGTTTCAGGTTCAGTTTGTCGGTATAGAACTGCATCTGGGTCGAATCGTCCAGATAGACAAGGGTAGCATCGATAATCTTGAAGTGTTTCAACTTCAACCGGAATGCCGACGAGCTCTCCTCCTCGACCGTATCCACCTCGGCCACCGTATCGGGTTTCATGATATCCCAGTTCACCCGCCCGTCGGCCAGTTTCACAGCTTTGACGGCCGGCCGGTCGAGCACGATGTAGTTCACGTCGAAGCCCTCGTCGCCGAAGAGGCTCATCACATTGACGGCCACATCGATAGAACGGGCCGAAACCAACGTGTCGCCTTCGAAGTCGCCCACTCCCGAGAGGGAGAGACCGTTCAACTCGATCGAAGCACTGGGGAAGTGCGAAAAGAGGCTGATGTGGAGCGACTCGAAATCGAGCCGGGCATTCAACATCTCATTGGCCTCCTTCTTTACGATGTTCATCACTTTGTCTTGGAACGCAAAGGGCAAGACAAACATCAATACCAAAATCACCGCCAGAGTTATGCCGGTAATTTTCAAACCTTTTTTCAGTCTTTTGTTCATCATGGTCGCTATTATTGGTTGTTTTGTTGTCGTTTCTCACGCAGCTCCTCGGCTATGGCCCAGTGGCGGGCAGCCATGTCGGGCATATCGAGTTTGATAAAGGTGTCGCCCAAGCGGTCGTGAGCCGTGGCATGGCCCGGTTTCTGCTTCACGGCCTTGGCAAAATCGGAGAGTGCCGAGTCGTAATCGCCCTGCTTGTAGCGCAACTTGCCCCGGTTGTAGAGGGCCTTGAAGTTGAGCGGGCTCAACCGCACGGCCTCGTTGTAACAGGCCATGGCCTCGTGCTCGTCGCCGCTATCCTCGAGCGTAATGCCCTTGCGCACCCAGGCATCGACCATCGTCGGGTCGAGCGACAGAGCCTTGTCGAAGTTGGCCAAAGCCGCCCGCACATCTTTGGCCTTGGTGATACACTCGTTTCCCAGCAGATAATACTCCCGGGCATACTGGCGCAGCACCGCATCCTTATCGGCCAAAGCCTGTTGCAATTCACGGTTCCGGTCCTTCAACCGGTTTATCACATCCAGCTTGCGGCGGATATAGCGCTGGATTACCGGCTTCTCAATGTCGTACCGGGTGTGAATGGCCTTGAAAAACGATTGCAACATGCGGTCGAAGTCGCCTTCGTCGAAGGCTTTCACCGTATCGGCATACAGGCGGTCGGCCTGTGCCAGCTTGAGCGACTGCTCGATGAGCGCCGGGTTGTTGAACTCCCGGCTGAACCGCACAATATCGGGGTTGACAAAGATGTCGCGGTGCATGATAGGCTTCTTCAGGACAATCCCCTCCAACGACTTGCAGCGGCTCAACGCCACATAGGTCTGCCCACCGGCAAAGGCGCCGCCGGTAAAGTCGACAACCACCTTGTTGAAGGTCAATCCCTGGCTCTTGTGCACCGTAATGGCCCAGGCCAGCCGGATGGGAAACTGCACGAAAGTACCCAGCACATTCTCCTCGATGCTCTTCTCTTTCTCGTTATAGGTATACTTGATATTCTCCCACACGCAACGCTCCAGTTCGTACAGTTCGCCCGACTCGAGCACGACCTCGATCTTCTCGTCGGGGGTAATGTCCGACACGATGCCTATCGTGCCATTCACCCACCGGCGCTCGGGGTCGTTCTTGATAAACATGACCTGTGCCCCCTTCTTGAGGACCAAATCGAGCAGCGTGGGCAGACTTCCTTCGGGGAAATCGCCTTTGATTTCACCGTGAAAAGTATGCTCCTCGCCCGACAGACGGGCCAGCCGGTTTTCGTTGATATAGTCGACCTGGTCGCGACGGGTTGCCAGCGTAATCGAGAAATCCTCCTTGTCGCACTCATATTGCGGTATATAGCGACTGTTCAGTACCGTAAGCTCTTCGCGGGTAGCGGTGTTGTTGCGTATCTTGTCCAGAATCTCGACAAAGCGGCTGTCCTGCTGGCGGTAGACCGTCTGCAATTCGATGGGCACCAGAGCCATCTCGTGGAACACCCGGGCCGAGAAGAAATAGGCATTGCGATAGAAGCGGCCCAGAATATCGCGCATGTCGGCCGTCACCACCGGTTCCAACTGATAGACGTCGCCTACCAGCAGCAACTGCTTGCCCCCGAACGGCAGGCGCATGTTGCCCGAGTAGACACGCAATACCCGGTCGATGAAATCGATCATATCGGCCCGCACCATCGAAATCTCGTCGATGATAATCAGCTCGACTTCGCGCAAGAGCTGGCGTTGCTTTTTGTTGTACTTGAGCAGGTCGTAGATGCGCCCGCCTGTCAGGCTCAAGTCGGGATCGTCGGGCAGCATGGGCCGGAACGGCATCTTGAAAAACGAGTGGATGGTGCTGCCGCCCACATTGATGGCAGCCACTCCCGTAGGAGCCAGCACGACATGTTTCTTCTTCACATGCTCGCACACATACTTCAGAAAAGTCGACTTTCCCGTACCGGCTTTCCCGGTCAGGAATACCGACTGATGAGTATAGCGAATGAGGCTCAAGGCATCTTGGAACTCCTTATTCGTTGTATCTATGGCGGGTAGCTTGTCCATGAAGGCTTTTCTTATTTTCGACAATTTGCAAAGGTAGCGTACGACAAGCCAGACGGCACTGTAAGCAAAGCTACTTTCCTGCTCGAGCCCAACCGACCGCTACCCTATCCAAAGGTAGCGATTTCTTTTTATATAAAAAAATGAAAGGACGCTTCAAAACGAAACGTCCTTTCAAAAAGCTGTATTTCTACCGGTCAGAACTTCACGCCCATCGTCAAGGCAAACGAGTTGTTATGGTCGGTAAGTGTCGAGATTTGAGGCGAAACCGCCAGCGACTGATCGATGACGTCAGGGTCGTAGAGGTTATCCGATCCCGAGGGCAGCGGCGAGAAGGGGAAAAGTTCGCTGCGACGATAGCGATGCACATAGGCGAGATCGATATAGACATTCGAGAACCGATACCCCAACCCTACGGTGAAGTAGTTGGTCTCCCGGTCGAGCGTAAATATGGTGAGCGTACCGGCTGTGGGTATCTCGTGGCCCGAGCGATACTCCGACTTCACGGGTGCCGTCTGGTAGGCATAGCCCAACCGGGCGCTGAACTGCGGTGTGATGCGATACTCGCCTCCCACCTTGAAGGTGTGCACGGGGGTGAGCATCCCGGAGATTTCGTTGTTGGTCTTGTAAAACATATCGATCGTATAGGGGTCGTCGAACGACATGCTGTTGTTGGAGGTATACTCGTAGTCGAAACTCAGGATACCCCCCTGCCCGAACACGTAGGCCGCACTGGCAATCATGCGCCACGGCGATTCGAATTCGTAGCTGTAACTGCCGTTGGGCGTCTCGGCCAAATCGTTATACGAGGTACCGCTACGGTCATAATTGTATTTTACGGCTGCCGAATAGGTATCGGTCATCTTGTAATAGTTGGGGGTATGGAAGGCAAATCCCAGCCGGAAGTTGTTGGTTGCCCGCATAATCACACCCAGATTGGCCTTGATACCCGAGCCGTTGGTGTGCAGGGCGTTCTGCATGAGATACCACCCGTTGGTATTGGTACCGCTCACCGAGCCGTTATCGTCGGGCATGTATCCGCCGGTAAAGTTCTCGCCATATCCGCTCTGTATGTCATACGAAAAGTCGGTAACCGCAACTCCGATACCCCAGTAGAAGACATCGTAGATATTACCGCCGATATTGAAGTTGTACTCGTCGATCGAGCCTTTTTCGCGTACATACAGGTCGCCCGAGGCCAACGAGCCGCTGCCTATAATGCTACTCCAAGGAGCCATTGGATCCGATGTCTTGGGATTAATCAACTTTGACTTAGCTCCCAACACACTCAACCAAGGGCTACTGTCATAGGGGTTGTAGCTCGAGTTATCGTCATAGCCCAAGTCGTCGGCAGTATATCCTTCGGACACCTTGGCGATATACCCCGACAGCGAACTGGCACCCGTTATGCCCGTGTAGCTGGTTCGGTACGAACGGTCAAACGATTTCTGCTTGTTGTAGGCAAAGCCGAAGTTCAGATTTTTCAGGGCCTCCTGATTGAAACGCACGGTCCAGACAAAGCCGAAGTTGTTGCACGAGAATTTGAATTTGTTGTCGGAAAAACTGTTTCCCGCGGTATTCACCGTGCTCACCTGATTCGAAAAGTCGATGGTGGCGGCAATGTCGGAGTTGCGATAGACACCGATACCGGCCGGGTTCTGACTCAGGGTGGTTATATCGCCACCCAATGCACCGAAGGCCCCGGCCATACCCATATACCGGGCCGTACCTCGTATATCTTGCTGGGAGTATTTCAAGGCATCGATCACGCCTTGACCGAAGAGCATGGAGCTGCTGCAAAGAGCAACTCCAGCCAAAGCATATTTCATCGTTTTCATATTGTTCTTACTTGATTATTCACACCTTGCTTATCTGCGACCGCCACGGCCTCCTCCGCTGGAACCCCGCGAAGAGGTACCGCTGCTTCTTCCCGACGAAGAGGAAGGAGCCGAATAGCTGCCCGAAGAGCGACGGCTCGACGACCCGCTCGAGAAACTCGACGAAGAACGTCCCGAAGTCGAGGAGTTGCGATTGAACGAAGAGCTTGAGCTCGAACTGCTACCCCGACGGCTCGTACCGACAGTACCGCTGTTGTAACCGCGGTTATAGCTGTTGCTCGAGGAGCTCGGACGGGTGTTGATTGTCGTCTGTCTGCGACTTTGGGTCGTCGACGGCACCGATACCGAACCCGACGACGAGCTGGTACCCCGGCGAGAGGTATTGGCAGAGCCGAAGCTGTACCCGCGATTCGAATTGGAACCGGAGTTGGAGCTATTGCTGATTACCGTTCCCCGATTGGTACGAACACCGTTTACGGAACTGTTGCCGCTCGACGAAGAGGATACGCTGGTCGTAGCCCGACGGCCTACGGTACTCGAAGCCGAAGTCGAAGCCGTACCTACCGTAGCCCGACGGCCGGTAGTATTCACCCCATTGCCCGACGACACCACGTTGCCGCCATAGCGGTTGGGCTGACGTCCGTTGGGTGTATATTGCGGGCGAGCCGGAGTATTCCACCCGTAGTAGGGACGATGGTGGTAATAGGGCGAATAGTAGTGATGGTGGTGGTAATAGGGACTGTACCACGAGTTCCAACCCCAGTAACCGCCCCAGTAGCCGCCCCAACCGTAGTAGTAGGGATCGTAGCCCCAGCCAAACCGCCACGGGCCCAGGCTCCAGCGCCACGACCAACTGGTATAGGAATAGGGAGTCCACATGTAATCCCAATACCAGGGATTCGTCCAGGTGGGAGTTACCCACGCATAGTTATCCGAAATATAGACATTCCAGTCGTTGTTGTCGAGGAAATAGATGTCGGAATAATAGGGATCGCTTACCGATACGACAAATTTGGGGTTGTGGAACCGGCGGATACGCAGCGCATATTCGTAGTCCGACGCCGACCCGTTGAAGCCGTTCAGGTAGTAACCGTCGTCGCCGTTCTCGTCGACAATATTATACTCGACATGATTCTCCTGCTGGTTGGCAGCCAACTGGTCGAGCGTCACCTCCGTAGCCGAATCGCCGCGACGGTTGTACTCGTCGACGTCGAAAAGTTGGTTGTCGGTGGTCATCACCAGCGTCTTCTTCACTACCGCATCCGATGCAGGCTGAGCAGCGGCAGCCTGAGCCGCAGCCTCGGCGGCTTTCTCTTTTGACTTTTGTTCTACAATCGGATTCTTATCATTCGGATTATAATAAATATCGTCTTCGATTACATACGAGCTTGCCCTGGCAAAGCTCACCACAAGCATCGACAACATAATCAACAGGGCAAATCTTCTTGTTTTCATAACCACTTCTCCTTGTTTAATTACTCTATTGATTGATTTTATTTTTTCTATTAGACTTTCCTTTCGAAAAATAGTTTAATCTTCTGTCTACTAAAAGAAACTAAAAAGCCGACAAATACTGCATACAGCTCTCTTAATTTTCTACAAATATACTCTTTTCCCGTTTATAAGAAACACTTGCAAAAGGATTTAACGCACTTAAACAAAAAGCGCTCCCCTCCGACAGAGAAGAGCGCCCGACGAGAGAGCGGCCGATTCGGAATCGTCATTGGGCCCCGGGCCGTAACGAATAGCCGAAAAGGATAAGCGTGATGCCCCAATAGAGAAAGGCGGCAGCACACAAGAAGACTATCGAGAAGGTAGCCATGAAGGGCATCGACAGAAACAGGAATCCGAGGATGAGCAGCAATACGCCGTTGATGAGATAGACCCACCAGTAGCGATGCGTAGAGGTCATGGCAAAAGCCGATGTCAGGTTTGAAATACCCTTGTACAGAAAGATGAACGCAAAGAAGAATGGCAGCACCGTCTCGCTGAACGAGAGGTTCCCTACCAGGATGAAGCCGACAAGCATGTCGATGATGCCGCCGGCCAACCACCAGCCCCAGCCGCGTACCTTACGCTTCACATTGTTCGAAACGATGAGCTGCACGACCCCGAAGAGAATCAGCATCCAGCCCAGCAGCATGGAGAGCACTTCGTAGCCCAGTGCAGGCTGCGACCAGAGCCAGAAGCCACAGGGTATCATCAATAACCCGACAACAATCAGGGTCCACCAATATTTGGTTTTACCCCAGAAATACATGGTTGCAATATCCATCATAGCAAGTTGTAATTTAAATTATAGATTCACACAAACTACAACTATAACAGCCGGGATACCGCATTTGTTCCGGGTTTTACATTTTCAGATAGAAATCGCAGGTAAGCGACACATAGTCTGCCGTATAGCCCGCACCCCGCCGCTCGATGGCCAGGGCGCGGGTCTGCAAAGGCAGGCGTTCCCTGCCCCACTCCGACAGCAACCGTTTGGGCGACCGTCCCGCTATACCCGACACATAGGTGAACCGGGCCGGATAGAAACCGTACAACAGGGCCACGAAGGTGAGGTGCTCCTCCAGATCGGCCGGCGAGATAAGCGACAGACGACCACCCGGCAACAGTAGCGCGGCAGCCCCTTCGAACAGGGTCTCGTAGTCGAGCGCCCCGGTGTGTCGGGCCCTCTCCCGACGGCCGTCGGGCGGCAGCAACGACTGCACGAAATAGGGCGGATTGGAAAGGATATGGTCGTACCGCGGCCGGGTGTATCGGCCAAACCAGTCGCCGAAATCGGCCTCATAGACCGTGATGCGGTCGCTCCAGGGTGACAGTAGCGCATTCTGCGCCGCATCGCAGGCCGCCCCGAAATCCAGTTCGACCGCATCGATACAGGCCGCCGAGCGTTGGGCTGCCATGAGGGCTATCAACCCCGTACCGGTGCCCACGTCGAGAATACGCCTGGCCCCGTCGATTCGGCACCATGCCCCGAGCAGCACCCCGTCGGTACCCACCCGCATGGCGGCACGCTCCTGATAGATTGTAAATTGCTTGAATTTGAAAAAAGAGTTTGCCATATCGCTTCGCTTTGGGCATGCAAAATAAACAAAAAAACATAATAATTTCGACAATGCCCTCTTATTTGCGTAACTTTGGCACGCCTGTTGCAGGATAATGTAAAATAAGAGACAGGGGAAGACTATGCTTGCAACGGCAGTATGGCGACCTGCCAAAATGTCAATATGAAACAAAACACCTAAGAATAAGAACAAGTTTATGATCTGCGAAAACGACGAAAATACACCTTCGATTATGCCACTGTTTACCGAAGTATCCGGACAGAACGATTCGGAATGCAAGACGTTAGACACCAAAGGGTTGCCTATTCTCGCCTTGCGCAACATGGTGTTGTTCCCGGGAGTAGCCATCCCGGTGAACGTAGGCCGGCCCAAGTCGCTGCAACTGGTCAAGGACGCCCAGAACACCCACACCCCCATAGGCGTGGTGTGCCAGCGCGATGCTGCCGTTGAAGACCCGGGACGCGACGACCTGTACGAGGTGGGTGTAATCGGCGAAATCATCAAGATACTGGAGATGCCCGACGACAGCACGACCGTGATTCTGCAGGGAAAAATGAAGCGCTTCAAAATCGACGAAGTGACCGAGACCTTCCCCTACATGCGTGCCAATGTGTCGCTTCTCGACGAAATCATGCCCGAGCCCGACGACAAGGAGTTCGAAGCGTTGGTTTCGGCCATGAAAGACTTGACCTTCGACTTGCTGAAAAACATCGGCGAGCAGGCCAAGGAGCTGATTTTTGCCATTCGGAATATCGACAACGCCCACTACCTCATCAACTTCCTGGGGGCCAATATCCCGCTATCGGCCACTCAGAAACAGGAGCTGCTGGGTATCGACAACATGAAGGCCCGCCTCTTCAAGCTCTACGAGATGCTCACCCAGGAGGCTCAACTGCTGCAAATCAAGGCCGACATCCAGTCCAAGACCCGCGAAGACCTGAACCAGCAACAACGGGAACACTTCCTGCAACAGCAGATCCGCACCATCCAGGAGGAGCTGGGCGGGAACATGCAGGACCAGGACATACAGGAGTTGCGCGAACGGGCCGAAAAGAAGAAATGGGACGCCAAGACGGCCGAGATTTTCGAGAAAGAGATGCGCAAGCTCGAGCGGTTGCACCCGCAATCGCCCGACTTCTCGGTGCAATATACCTACCTCGACACGCTGCTCGAGCTGCCGTGGAACGAGTACACGCAAGACAACTTCAACCTGAACCACGTGCAGAAACAGCTCGACAAAGACCACTACGGTCTCGACAAGGTGAAAGAGCGCATCATCGAGCATCTGGCCGTGCTGAAACTGCGGGGCGACATGAAATCGCCCATCATCTGCCTCTACGGACCTCCGGGTGTGGGCAAGACCTCGCTGGGTAAATCCATAGCCGAGGCGCTGAACCGCAAGTATATCCGCATCTCGTTGGGCGGTCTGCACGACGAGGCCGAGATACGGGGTCACCGGCGCACCTACATAGGGGCCATGCCGGGCCGTATTATCCAGGGGCTCATCAAGGCGAAGAGCTCCAACCCGGTATTCGTGCTCGACGAAATCGACAAGATAGGCAACGACTTCAAGGGCGACCCGGCCTCGGCTCTGCTCGAGGTACTCGACCCCGAACAGAACAACGCCTTCCACGACAACTACATCGACATCGATTACGACCTGTCGAAGATTCTGTTCATCGCCACGGCCAACAACCTCAACACCATATCGCAACCCCTGCTCGACCGTATGGAGCTGATCGACATCAGCGGATACATACTCGAGGAGAAGGTAGAGATCGGACGCCGGCACCTGGTACCCAAGCAACTCGAGAACCACGGGTTGAAAGAGGGCGACGTAGTCATCCCCAAAAAGGTGATGGCTGCCATCGTCGACCAGTACACCCGCGAATCGGGCGTGCGCGAGCTCGACAAGAAAATAGCCCGCATCATGCGGAAAATCGCCCGCATGAAGGCCTCGGGCAAGGAGTACAACCACACCCTCACGCTCGACGACCTGCACGAGTATCTGGGAGCTCAGGAGTACAACCGCGACAAATACGAAAACAACGACTACGCCGGTGTCGTAACCGGGCTGGCCTGGACGGCGGTAGGCGGCGAAATACTCTTCGTCGAGTCGAGCCTGAGCAAATCGAAGGGCGAGAAACTCACCCTCACCGGCAACCTGGGCGACGTGATGAAGGAGTCGGCCGTCATTGCCCTGCAATACATCAAGTCGCACGCCTCGCTGCTGGGTATCGCCGAAGATGTATTCGACAAGTGGGCCGTGCACATCCACGTGCCCGAAGGCGCCATCCCCAAAGACGGACCCTCGGCCGGTATCACCATGGTCACATCGCTGGCCTCGACCTTCACGCAACGCAAGGTGAAAGACCACCTGGCCATGACGGGCGAGATTACCCTGCGGGGCAAAGTGCTGCCCGTGGGCGGTATCAAGGAGAAGATTCTGGCTGCCAAACGGGCCGGCATACGCGACATTATCCTCTCGGAGGAGAACCGCAAAGACATCGAAGAGATCAAGGATACTTACCTGAAAGGGCTCACCTTCCACTACGTGAAGAATATCGAAGAGGTGTTGAAGATTGCCCTCACCGACGAGAAGGTAAAAAATGCCATAGAGATTAAATAAGGATTACAGTATGAAAGAGTGGAAAATAACCGAAGGATATAAAGTAAAGGAGGGCGAAGTCTCGTGGGACGAACTGAAACGTACTGCCGAAAAGACTCCCGAAGAGCGTCGCCCGGCACACCGCATCGTGGCGCTCGACGGCTACGGACTGAACCCCGGCGACCTGTCGTGGGAAAAGATTGAAGCGTTGGGCCACTTCACCGTCTACGACCGCACCGCGGTCGACGAGATTGTGGAACGGGCCGCCGAAGCCGACATCGTGCTCACCAACAAGACACCGCTCAGTGCCGCGACCTTGGACAAGTTGCCCCGGCTGCGCTACATCGGGGTGTTGGCGACGGGATACAATATCGTCGACATCGAGGCCGCCAAAGAACGCGGTATCGTAGTCACCAACATACCGTCGTACAGTACCGACTCGGTGGCTCAAATGGTATTTGCCCATATCCTCAACATAGCCAGCGACGTGGCTACCCACTCGCAGAGCGTAAAGGCCGGCGACTGGGCCCGCTGCAAAGACTTCTGCTACCTGAAGAGCCCGGTATTCGAACTGGCCGGCAAGACCATCGGTATCGTCGGGTTCGGACACATTGGCAGTGCCGTAGCCCGCATCGCCCACGCATTCGGCATGAAGGTGCTGGCCAAGACCTCCAAGAGCCGCGAAGCCCTGCCCGACTACGTCACCCCCGTCACGTGGGAAACCCTGCTGGCCGATAGCGACGTCATCACGCTGCACTGCCCCCTCACCGACTCGACCCGCAACCTCGTCAATGCCGACGCCATCGCCCGCATGAAACCGACGGCTATCGTCATCAACACGGGTCGCGGTCCGCTGGTCAACGAGCACGACCTGGCCGAAGCCCTGAACAGCGGCCGCATCAAGGCCGCCGGAGTCGACGTGCTGTCGCAGGAACCGCCGCGGCCCGACAACCCGCTCGTCGCCGCCCGCAACTGCTACATCACCCCGCACATCGCCTGGGCCACCCTCGAGGCCCGCGAACGGTTGATGCAGATTGCAGCCGACAACATACGGCAATACATCGCCGGGAACATCGTCAACCAGGTAAACCGCTGATTGGCCCGAACCGGCCGAACAAGATAAAAAGCCCGCTTGCTCACCTCACGTGAGAAGCGGGCTTTCTGCATACTCGCCCATCCATACTCACGGGCCAACAGGACCAAACCGCCACTCTCACAAGGCTATCGCTACTCGCCCCGTACAATTTGAAAGCATCAAAACCGGGGCAACAAGAAAATTCAAGAAAAATTCGAGACAAATTATCGTCCTTTACAAAAGAATATATAAATTTGTAAGGTACAAACGCTGTTGACCTGATACCTATGAGATATATCGCCCTGCCGGACCAAACAGTGCGCCGCCTGTCGTTCTACCTGGCTATGGAAGAATACATAGCCCGTACGCGAAGCGGCGAAGATTGCTTCTTCATGTGGCAGGTAAACCCTACCGTTATTTTTGGACGCAACCAGTTGATGGAGAATGAAATAAACATGGACTACGTTCGCTCGCACGGCATCCAGTACTATCGCCGCAAATCGGGCGGAGGCTGCGTCTATGCCGATTTCAGCAACATCATGTTCTCCTACATCACCGACGACTTCAACGTCAGTTTCACCTTCGACCGCTACCTGCAACTCATCGCCCGCACCCTGAACAAACTGGGCGTGCAGGCCCTGGCTTCGGGACGCAACGACATCACCGTCGACGGCAAGAAGGTGTCGGGCAACGCGTTCTACCGCGTGGGAGGCCGCAGCATCGTACACGGCACCATGCTCTTCGACACCAACCTCGAAGACCTGGTTCTCTCCATTACCCCCAGCAACGAGAAACTCATCACCAAGGGGGTGGAGTCGGTGCGCAAGCGGGTGACCAACCTCAAGGAGTATCTCGACATCGACATCGAGGAGTTCAAGCGCTTCATGCGCACGTCGCTCTGCGACAGCGAGGAGTGCCTCACCCCCGACGACATCGCCCGCATCGGCGAAATCGAAAAGGAGTACCTGAAAGAAGAGTGGATTCTGGGCAACAACCCGCGCTACACGCTGGTGCGCCGCGGCTACGGCTCGGCCGGCGAGATAGAGGCCCGTATCGAAATCAAAAACGGTATCGTCAAGGCGCTGAACCTTATGGGCGACTACTTCCCGATAGGCGAAATCGACGAGTTCCTCGACCGCTTCCGCGAGGTGCCCTTCACCCGCGAAGCCTTCGACCGGGTGCTCGACGATACCCCCATCGAGCACTACATACACCGGCTCGACCGGGCGGTCTTTACCCATATTTTATTCAACGAGCAGAAATAGATTTTATCATAAAAAACACCTGTTGACTATGGAAGATATTTTAAAAACGTGCCTGCATCAGAAACACCTCGATCTGGGTGCCAAGATGATGCCTTTCGGCGGATTTGACATGCCTATTGAATACACCTCGATTATCGAGGAGCACAATGCCGTACGCCACGCCGCCGGCATATTCGATGTGTCGCACATGGGCGAGATACTCATCACCGGCCCCGACAGCGAGCGCTACATCAACTACATTTTCACCAACAACATACGGGGTGCCGAGCCCGGGAAAATCTTCTACGGCATGCTGCTCTACCCCGACGGCGGTACCGTCGACGACCTGCTGGTCTACAAAATGGGCGACGAGCGATTCTTCCTCGTGGTAAACGCCTCGAACATTGCCAAGGATTACCAGTGGATTGTCGAGCACAGCGCCGGCTACAACCTGAATATCGAAAACCAGTCGGACTACTACGGCGAAGTGGCCGTGCAGGGTCCCAAGGCCGAAGCCTGCATCGAAGAGCTGCTGCATCTCGAGGTAAAGGATCTGCAGTTCTACACCTGCAAGGAGATTGAGTGCGACGGCGAAACCATCATCGTTTCGCGCACGGGCTATACCGGCGAAGACGGTTTCGAGATTTACGGCAGCCACGCCTTCATCAACAAGGTGTGGGATGTGCTGGTAGGTTCGAAACAGGTACTGCCCTGCGGACTGGGCTGCCGCGACACGCTGCGTTTCGAGGTGGGACTGCCGCTCTACGGACACGAACTCGAAAAAGACATCACCCCCATCGAAGCCGGCCTGGGCATGTTTGTCAAACTCGACAAGGACGATTTCATCGGCAAAGAGGCCATCGCCCGCCAGAAAGCCGAAGGGGCCAAGCGCAAAATCGTGGGCATCGAACTGGCCGACAAGGCTATCCCCCGCAGCGGCTACGAAGTCTATGCCGACGGCAAGGTGATAGGCCACGTCACGACCGGCTACAACTCCATATCTACCGGCAAGAGCGTGTGCATGGCCCTTATCGACAGCGCCTACGCCGCCCTGGGTACCGAGGTAGAGATTCACATCCGCAAGAAATTCTTCAAGGGAACGGTCGTCAAGAAACGCTTCTACGAAAAGAACTATAAAAAATGATTTATTGACAAACCTAAAAATAACAAGATTATGAGTACAGTATTGGACGGACTTTATTATTCCGAATCACACGAGTGGTTAAAAGTTGAAGGCGAATTCGGCTATATCGGCATCACCGACTATGCCCAACACCAACTGGGTAGCGTAGTATACGTAGACCTGCCCGAGGTAGACGATGAGCTGAACCAGGGCGAAGAGTTCGGAGCCGTCGAGAGTGTGAAGGCTGCCAGCGACCTGTTGTCGCCCATCAGCGGAACCGTCGTAGAGATTAACGAAGTTCTGGAAGACAAGCCCGAACTGTTGAACGAAGATGCTTTCAACAACTGGATCTGCAAGGTAACGATAAGCGACCCCGAAGAGTTGAAGAACCTGATGGACGCCGAAGCCTACAAAGCTATTTGCGAATAATCGACGGAGGAGGACAAGTACATGTACAAATATTTCCCGCATACCGAATCGGATATTGCCGAAATGCTGGAGCGGATAGGCGTCGCGTCGCTCGACGATCTCTACGCCGAAATCCCCGAAAGCATTCGCTTCGACAAAGACTACAACCTGAAGAAGTCGATGTCGGAAGACGAGGTACGTAACTATTTCAAGGAGCTGGGCAACCTGAACCATCCGCTCACCGTCTTTGCCGGCGGCGGAGCCTATGACCACTACACTCCTTCGGTCATCGGGCAGCTCATCGCCCGCTCGGAGTACCTCACGGCCTACACCCCTTACCAGCCCGAGATTTCGCAGGGAACCCTGCAATACATCTTCGAGTTCCAAAGCATGATGTGCGAGCTCACCGGCATGGAGTGCTGCAACGCTTCGATGTACGACGGCGCCACCGCTACGGCCGAGGCCATGCTCATGGCCATCGCCCATGCCAAGAAACGCAACAAGGTGATTATCTCGCGCACGGTGAGCGAACGGGTGATTGCCGTCGTAGAGACCTACGCCCGCTTCCACGGCGTGACTCTTGACTATATCCCCGAGAAAGAGGGTGTTACCGACAAGGCCGCCATGGAACAGATGCTCGAGGCTAACGACGTGGCCGGTGTCATCGTGAGCACACCCAACCGTTACGGCATCATCGAGGACTTCACCGGCTTTGCCGAGAGCACGCACGCCCACAAGACTCTCTTTATCGTCAACGCCGACCCCTCGGCCATGGCCGTGTTGAAGACGCCCGGCGAATGGGGTGCCGATATTGCCTGCGGCGACGGTCAGTCGCTGGGCATGCCGTTGAACTTCGGCGGTCCCTACGTGGGTTATCTGGCCGCCTCGCGCGACCTGGTGCGCAAACTGCCGGGCCGTATCGTAGGCGCTACGAAAGATGTCGACGGCAAACGGGCCTTCGTGCTCACCCTGCAGGCCCGCGAGCAGCACATCCGCCGGCAGAAGGCCAACAGCAACATCTGCTCCAACCAGTCGCTCATGGCGCTGTATGTCACCATCTACATGGCGCTCATGGGCAAACGCGGTTTGCAGGAGGTCAACGAGAAATCCTACGCCGGAGCACACTACCTGTGCGACAAGCTGCTGGCTACGGGCAAATTTTCGCTCTGCTTCGACAAACCCTTCCTGAAGGAGTTTGCCGTACGCACCACCCTGAACCGGGAGACGCTGATGAAACATCTCGAAGAGAAAGGCTTCCTGGCCGGTATCCCCGTCGAAGGAACCGACGACGCGATACTCTTCTGCGTAACCGAAAAACGCACCCGCGAAGAGATTGACAATTTGGTTTCACTAATCGAACAGGAGGGATAAGCCATGAAGTATTACAACAAACTGATATTCGAAATTTCAAAACCGGGACGTGTAGGCTACTCCCTGCCCCAATCCGATTTCGGCAACTATTCGCTGGCCGACCTGCCCCAGGCACTGCGGAGAGAGACTCCGGCCGAATTGCCCGAAGTGAGCGAACTCGACGTGGTGCGCCACTATACCAACGTATCGAACAAGAACTTCGGTGTCGAGACCGGCTTCTATCCGCTGGGCTCCTGCACCATGAAGTACAACCCCAAAATAAACGAAGAGATGGCTGCAATGCCGGCCTTCACCACGCTGCACCCGCGGCAGAGCGAAGAGTCGGTACAGGGTGCCCTGCGGCTCTACTACGAGTTGGCCCAGGCATTGGCCGAGATTTCGGGTCTGGCCGAGTTCACCCTCAACCCCTTTGCCGGGGCTCACGGCGAGCTGACCGGTCTGATGCTCATGCGTCAGTACCACATCAAACGGGGCGACCTGAAACGTACCAAGGTCATCGTACCCGACAGTGCCCACGGCACCAACCCGGCCAGTGCGGCCGTGTGCGGTCTGGAGATTGTCGAGGTACCCTCGACCCCCGAAGGTACCATCGACGTGGCCCAGCTCGAACCGCTGCTCGACGACACGATTGCCGGTATCATGATGACCAACCCCAACACGCTGGGTATCTTCGAGAAAGAGATTCCCCAGATTGCCAAGCTGATACACGGTTGCGGAGGTCTGCTCTACTACGACGGAGCCAACCTCAACCCGCTGCTGGGCCGTTGCCGTCCCGGCGACATGGGCTTCGACATCATGCACATCAACCTGCACAAGACCTTCTCTACCCCGCACGGTGGCGGTGGTCCCGGTAGCGGCCCCGTAGGTGTGGCCGCCGCTCTGGTCGACTATCTGCCCCGTCCCCACGTGGTGAAACACGGCGACCGCTACGCCGTCGAAGGGGGTGCCGACAGCCTGGGCAGCGTATCGGGTTTCTTCGGCAACTTCGGGGTGATGATGCGGGCCTACGCCTATATCCTCTCGCTGGGCAAGGAGCAAATCAAACATGTGGGCGAACTGGCTACACTCAACGCCAACTACGTGAAAGAGTCGTTGAAAGATTGCTACTACCTCCCCATCGAGGGCATCTGCAAGCACGAGTTCGTATTCGACGGCCTGCTCGACAAGTCGACCGGCGTCACTACGCTCGACGTGGCCAAACGTCTGCTCGACTATGGATACCATGCGCCTACCATCTACTTCCCGCTGCTGTTCCATCAGTCGATTATGATCGAGCCTACCGAGACGGAGTCGAAAGAGACGCTCGACGAGTTTATCGAAGCCATGCGCACCGTGGCCCGCGAAGCCATCGACGACCCCGAAATGGTGAAGAGTGCTCCGCACGTGACACCCGTACGCCGGCTCGACGAGACGACCGCAGCCAAGAACCCCATCTTGCGCTTCAAAGATTTGAATTATTAAAACCTCACCTTTACGGAGACCGGGAAGGCGCCCTGCGCTTTCCCCTCTCCGTTTTTTATTTCTTACATGCACATGAACAGCGATATTATCATCATTGGAGCCGGTCCCGGCGGATACGAAACGGCCCTGTATGCCGCCAAGAAGGGACTGAGCGTCACCCTGTTTGAAGAGCGCCGGGTCGGAGGCACCTGTCTGCAAGAGGGGTGTATCCCCACCAAATGCTTCTGTCGCAGCGCCGAGGTGGCCGACACCATTGCCCACTGCGAGGCGATGGGTATCGGGGCGACGGCTCCCACCGTAGATATGGCACGTGTCGTAGCCCGCAAAAACGAGGTGGTGGCCCAACTCACCGCCGGCATCGAGTTCCTGTTGAAAAACAAACTCATCACCTGCATACCCGAACGGGCCGAACTGCTCGACGCCCACACCGTGAAGAGCGCCTCGGGCGAGACCTATACGGCCCGGCACATACTCATCGCCACCGGCTCTACGGCCAAGATTCCGCCCATCGCGGGGAGTGATCTTCCCGGGGTAGTCACCTCGACCCAACTGCTCGACATCGACCACATACCCTCGCGGCTCTGCATCGTGGGAGCCGGTGTCATCGGGCTCGAGTTCGCCTCCATCTTCCGCAGCTTCGGCAGCGAAGTCACCATGCTCGAGTTTGCTAAAGAGATTCTGCCCAACTTCGACACCGACATCAGCAAACGGCTGAAACAGGTTCTCTCCAAGCGGGGCATCGAGTTCTTCAACCAGGCCAGTGTGAACACCATCGAGTCGACCGGCTCGGGGCTGACCGTCCGCTACACCTGGAAAAACCAGGAGCAAACGGTCGAGGCCGACACGGTATTGATTGCTACCGGCCGGGCCCCTCGCGTCGAAGGGCTGGGACTCGACACCGTGGGCATACACTACTCACCCAAAGGCATCGAGACCGACGACAACCTGCAGACCAACGTGCCCGACGTCTATGCCATAGGCGATGCAAACGGCCGCTGTCTGCTGGCCCATGCCGCCTCGTTCCAGGGACGCAAGGTCATCGACCACCTGCTGGGCCAGGAGAGCGGCATCGACCTCCACATCATCCCTTCGGCCGTATTTACCCACCCCGAAGCCGGCATGGTGGGACTCACCGAAGAGGAGTGCAAACAACAAGGTATCGCCTTCACGGCCAAGAAATCGCTCTTCCGGGCCAACGGTAAGGCGGTGAGCATGGGCGAGCCCGACGGTCTGTGCAAACTCATTGCCGACGAAAACGGCCGCATCATCGGCGGCCATATCTTCGGGGCCCACGCCGCCGATCTGATACAGGAGATTTCGGCCCTGATGAACCGCGCTACCACCGTAGCCCAACTGAAAGAGATGGTACATGCACACCCCACTCTCTCGGAGGTGCTGCAAGAGTGTGCCCGGGAGTTTTAAGGAATCCCCCTACTCCACAAGATAACGGAAGAGGCTGTATCTATCTTGGATGCAGCCTCTTTCCGCATAAACGTACATAATCGTTCCACCCGAGAAAAGCATGGGTCTCGATTGTTTCTTTCAATAATTTTTTGCTACTTTGTAACTGATATAATATGTAAAGCCTTAATCTGAAAAAGAACACACCTATGGAAGCGACAAATTGTGAAAACATCGGTATAAGAATACAGATAAGAGAGAATCTGACCGATCCGAGAATAACAAAATTTCTCGAAGAAAAAGATTGGAATTTCTCATTAAAAGACTTTCATACATTTCTGGATTCCTTGGAACGACCGTTCTACAATGAACGGGCTCGACAAATTGTAGAATTTTTTGTCAACTATCGCGACGGGCTTATATGTCCCGATCGGTACAACAGTTGTGACCCGATAAAATATCCCTTTGACAAGAACGATATATCAGACCCGATTGCCGAGCTAAGTTTTCCGGCAGGAGACTTGTATATGAAGAAACTGCGTAAATATCTTGTTCTTATATACAATAAGTCATATGCTATTATCGGAGATGGAGGAGTGGAAAAAGTCTTACGTCCCAAACGTGTCTTACCGGAATATATGGGTGTCATCACCTTTGTTTTTCACAAACAATGGAAGATTGACAGGAGTTTTGTGGAACAACTTCTGCGGGACTTTTGCGAGTACCTGAAAGCCGACTACGGCATCATGTATGACGATAAAACGGGCGAAGTCCTGCTCGATCTCTTCGGCAATGCCGAGAAAAACATCTACGAAGAGAAATGGAAATCACAAAAAGAGACCGAAGAATACTTCAACAACCTCATGCAAAAGGCATTGGCCAATCAGCAGAGCCAGGGACAGGAAATCGCCGACCCACAAAACCAGGAGCAGAAACCCGCGATACGGCAACAGGAACCCGGCAAACAGCCACCGATTTTATGCTTATGTATACAGGTCAAGCCCAACCTGACCGACCCGCGATTTGTAGAGTTCATGCAGAACTGGGACTTTGATAGGGCCAAATTAAATACCTTTTTACACGACCTGTGGGAGAAAAGTCATAACGAGTATGCCGAGAAGATAATCCGTTTCTTCTGCACCTATAAAGACGGATTTATTTGCCCCGACAAATATGGCTACTACGCCACCATGGGAAAAGAGTTTGATGCCGACCATATAGAGATACCCGTGGCCTGGTTGAGTTATCCCGGCGTGCGCCTGCACCTGTCGAAGAAGCGCATGTATCATGGCTCTATCATCAGCGATTACTGGTACACCATTACCAATGGCTGCGACATAAAAAATCCCAAGAAGGTAACTCCCCAATATGTAGGGATATTGACCAACGAACTGGTGAAGTCGAGAGCGCAGATTTTTGGCCAGTTTCCCGACTACATGGGCACCATATTGATTTGGACCATGAAGAGGAGCAAGCTGGATATGGAACGATGCAAAGAGCTGCTGGTCGATTTGTGTACCTATATGGATACCGACAGCGGGGCGATAATCGACGAAGAGACCGACCAAATCATCTTCAATGTCGAAGAGGTTCTGGAGAAAAAGCCAAAGCCTCGCAACAATTGGCTGTCGTGGCTTCTGAATCCCTTTAAGAAAGGGGACGACCTGAAGTCATAGACTCATAAGAACAGAAAGCAAAAAACAAGAGGGGCTGCATCGGTTGCGATGCAGCCCCTTGTCTTATCAGTCTGTGATAAGATTATTTCATCACTTTGGCAACCGTGTTACCGGCTTTTACAATATAGGCACCGGCAGCGGGCAAGGCGATTTCGTTCTCACCTTCCACACCCTCGACACTCATAACCAATACACCGGCCATGTTGTAGACGGCAATTGTAGCCGGTTTCTCAAGAACAACGTGCAGATTGTCGTGTACGAAAATCTTGTCGTTGCTAACTTGTACACCTTCTACACCGCTTTGGCCATCTACATCAATCAAATTTGAAATATTGGAAGCATCGGTAACTTGACCGGTGGCCATATTGACATTCAAGGCAAATACACCATAGAAGAAATTATCAGTTACCCCTTCGGACATTACATCTCTCTCCATCGTAAATACCTGAACCGATGTACCCGTGGTCGTGGCATAATCATGGAAAGCCATAAACTCAAGACCGGGAGCAAGAGTTTGTGATACAACGAATTCATTAACCTTTATATCACCTGTATTCTCCGAAGCCATCGTATATAAGAAAAGTCCCGATTCTTCAGTCAACGGAAGATCTGGAACCGAATAACTTCCTTTCAACCCGCCATCTTCCAAAGTCAGGTCACCCAAAGCATAAGCTTTGCTTTCACCATTTTCATCATAATAATACCCTATATAAACCTTATCACCGGTATTACCCTCTAGACTGAGACTGAAATGGATATTCCCGGTTTCACCACCAGCCGTCAAATCCAACGGGGGAGTATCCAACTCGCAACCCTCTGCAGCTGCGGCAGGGAGAATAACAGACTGATCGCCCAACTTACCATCGATCAATACCCACTGAGAACGGTAGGTACTACCATTAAGATAGTTGGTAATCGACTCATCACTTGCCTCTGCGAAATAGAAATCTTCATACAAAGCACAATATTCAACAGAATCGGCAGCCGTAGTAAATATTCTATATGTATCTACTTCGTAATAATTAGCTCCCGACACAGCATTCCAGTTAGCTACAAAGTAAGAAGCTGTTACATTTGTAGCAGGGAGAGCTTCAGGCGCCGTCAAAGCAGCAACTTGTGCCGGTTTCTTGGCAATACGTTTTTGATTCTCCTTAATAAAATCAAATTTGGTTTCAGCAGTACCCGGTAAAGTTCTGCTCAACGAGGACTTTTCAATCTTCTCGAGGGCTACTTGTTTAACCGGAGTCAAGCGATTCATCGGTTCAAATGTACGGGCAAAGCCGACATTTACACACAAGGCCGTAGCGGCCAACACAAAAGTAAATTTTTTCATACCACTTTTTTTAAGTTACTACTTTGGGGTCAAAAAATATGTACACAAATGTAATAATATTTTGATAAATAAAGTCATTTTTCTAATAAAAATCTATTAAAAATTTCATTTTGAAAATGATTACACCCCTGCAAATTTTAATCTCAAAGCAGATGATATTTCCACAACAATCTGTTTAACAGAAAAATACAAATAAAACAAACCTGCTTACAACTGAAACGAACAAACTAAATCGTACCGACCATGCAATCTACCGGCCCGAAAACAGATAGTTGCCACACTTGTATGAAAAGAGAAGGAAAGCCCCGGATGGAAGAATTTGCGAGGGGTTTAAAAAAGGAAAGGTTGTCTCACGACAACCAATCTTCATTAACCTTAAATCTAATACTATGAAAAACACATTGCAAATGTATGAATTTTCTGAGTCGACGACAAGAAAATCAACTCAAAAACGAGAGTATACAACTTTATTTATTATTTAAATACAATATTTTAGCAAAATAGAATCAAAAACAACCAACTCTAACCTATTTTTGCAGCATTGAAAAAAGTAAGAGCTCGACGAACCATTATCGTCAAGAAATCGCTATCTTCGTGCACCCAAACGAAAAGAGATGATAGACCAGGCAACCATCGATAAAATTATGGCCGCGACCGACATCGTCGATGTCGTATCCGACTTCGTCAGCTTGCGCCGGCGCGGAGCCAACTATTGGGGGTTGTGCCCGTTTCACGACGACCGGTCGCCCTCATTCAGCGTATCGCCATCGAAGGGGGTTTGCAAATGTTTCAGTTGCGGCAAGGGGGGCAGCGCCATACACTTCATCATGGAGCACGAGCAGCTCTCCTACTACGAAGCGCTGAAATACCTGGCCAAGAAATACAACATCGAGGTTCACGAGAAGGAGCTGACCGACGAAGAGCGTCAGAAACGAAGCGAGCGCGAAAACATGTTTGTCGTCAATACCTTCGCCCAGGAGTTCTTCAGCAAGTCGCTACTCGAGACCGACGAAGGCCGTTCGGTAGGTCTGGCCTACTTCAAGGAGCGGGGCTTCAACGAAGACATCATCCGCAAGTTCGGGTTGGGCTATTCGCCCGAAAAGCGCGACGCCCTGGCCGTGGAGGCCCAGAAACGGGGCTATAAGATTGACTACCTGCTCAAAACGGGGCTCTGCCGCGAAGGGCAGAACGGCCGCATCTACGACCTCTTCTCGGGCCGGGTCATGTTCCCGGTCTACAGCGTGTCGGGCAAAGTGGTCGCCTTTGGCGGGCGCATCCTGAAATCGGGGGTGAAGATAAGCAAATACTTCAACTCGCCCGAATCGGATATTTACCACAAGAGCGACGAGCTCTACGGCATCTACCAGGCCAAGCGGGCCATCGAGAAAGAGCGCCGCTGCTACCTGGTCGAGGGATATACCGACGTGCTGTCGATGCACCAGTCGGGTATCGAAAATGT
Organism: uncultured Barnesiella sp.; assembly: GCA_902471075.1. Classification (GTDB taxonomy): domain Bacteria; phylum Bacteroidota; class Bacteroidia; order Bacteroidales; family Barnesiellaceae; genus Barnesiella. The sequence goes on from CABRIW010000006.1 coordinate 53,347, forward strand.
CGTAGCCTCGTCGGGTACGGCACTTACCCACGGACAGATACGACTCATTCACCGCTTCACCGACAACATCACGGTGCTCTACGACGGCGATGCTCCGGGCATCAAAGCCTCGTTGCGAGGTATCGACCTGCTGCTGCAGGAGGGTCTCAACATCAAGGTGGTGTTGCTGCCCGACGGCGAAGACCCCGACTCCTTTGCCAAGAGCCAGAGTGCCGAGTCGTTCACCCGCTATATCAAGGAACACGAGACCGATTTCATTCGTTTCAAGACCCAACTGCTGCTCGAAGATGCGGGCGAAGACCCCATCAAGCGGGCTGCCATCATCTCGAATATCGTCGAGAGCATCTCGCTCATCCCCGATGCCATTGTCCGCTCGGTCTACGTGCAGGAGTGCAGCCGACTGTTGCAAATCGACGAGCAGGTGCTGCTGTCGGAGCTGAACAAGCGCCGCCAGAAACGGGCCGAACAGCAGTTCTCGCGCGAGCGCTACAATCAGGAGAGGCAATCGGGCACACCGACGGGCACACCGCAAACGACCGGCACCACTCCGGCAACCCCGGTCAACGATGCCGAAACACCTCCTCCCCCCTCGCTGGCCGATATGCCTGCGCAGGCCGAAGCTCCCGAAGCTGCACCCATCGCCGACCACTCGCTGTCGCAACGGGTGGCCCAGCAATCGCCCCTCGAGAAATACGAGCGGGAGATTATCCGCTATATGGTGCGCTATGGCTACCGCAACCTCTTCGAAACAGCCGACGGCTCGTGGCAAAAGGTGTGGGAATACATCGTCGAGGAGCTCTCGATCGACAGCATCGAGCTGAGCAATCCGCTATACAAGCATATCGTAGAACTGACGGCCGGACAACGGGAACACGAGGCGCAACAGGTAGCCGCATTGCGGGCCGAGTTGCAGATAAAGGAGCAAAAGCTGGTCGACGAAGCCATCGAACAGATACGCCTCGAAAGCGGCGACATTGCCGACAAGCAACGGAAAGAGGCCGAGGCACAGACACGCATCGCCCGTGAGATGGACGATGAGTTGCAGACCTTCGAGACCAATTTTCTCGAACGCTACTTCACCACCCACCCCGACGCCGAAATCAGTCTGCTGGCCGTCGACCTGGTGAGCGAGAAGTACCAGCTCAGCAAGGTCCACACCAAATACCAGAAGGTAGAACTGGAGGCCGACCGCCTATGGGAACTTATCCCCCGGGCCATCTACGAATTGAAAAATGCCATTCTCGAGCAGTCGATCAAGCAGATACAGGAGCAAATCAAAGAGGCCTCGCGCAACAAGGATGACCAACGGATAGTAGAACTCATGGAGCAGAACGTCGAACTCAACCGGGTTAGAACCGCCCTGGCCAAACAGATAGGCGATCGCATCGTATCGCCGAGATAAAAAAGGCATTCAATATTTTTTTATCGAAAAACAATAAAATTTTATCATTTTACTTGTTCAATTCAAAAAATATACGTTTCTTTGTCTCATCAATCATATACCTATTGTCAAAACACCATGTATTATCTCGAAGCCAATCACATAGTCAAACAATATGCTTCACACCGGGCACTCGACGATGTCACCGTGCGTGTCCCCCGCAACGGCATCTACGGCCTGCTGGGCCCCAACGGAGCCGGTAAAACGACCCTGATTCGTATCATCAACCAGATTACCGCCCCCGACGAAGGCGAAGTTCTCATCGACGGCCGCCCGCTGCACCCCTCGGATGTCGAGCACATAGGCTATCTGCCCGAAGAGCGAGGCCTCTATAAAAAGATGAAGGTGGGCGAACAGATTCTCTACCTGGCCCAACTGAAAGGCATGTCGCGGCAAGCCGCCAAAGAGAGCATGAACTATTGGCTGGGAAAATTCGACATCAAGGGTTGGGAGAAGAAAAAAATCGAAGAGCTCTCGAAGGGTATGCAACAGAAGATACAGTTCATCACCACGGTGATGCACAACCCGCAACTGCTCATCTTCGACGAGCCCTTCAGCGGATTCGACCCCGTGAATGCCAACCTGCTCAAACGCGAGATTCTCGAGATGCGCGACAAGGGTGCCACGATTATCTTCTCGACCCACAACATGGGCTCGGTCGAAGAGTTGTGCGACGAGATTACCCTCATCAACCGCTCGCACGCCGTGCTGCAAGGCAAGGTCAACGACATTCGCGAACAGCACAAGAAGCACCTCTTCCAGGTCGAGGTACAGCAGGGCGAACTGCAAAGCAACGACCTCTACGAGATTACCGAGACACGGGATGTCGCCCGCGGCCACGCCTACACCCTGCGCAAGCGCGACCCGCACATGAGCAACAACGAGCTCATCGGGCTGCTCACGCAACAATGCCAGATAGCCGGGTTTGAAGAGATACTGCCCACGATGAACGAAATCTTTATCGATACCGTTGGCGAATCGGCTCTCGAAGAAAAACAAAACGCTTAGCTAAACACACTGCATCATGAGTAAAATATCGCTTATCATAGAACGCGAGTACCTTACCCGAGTTCAAAAGAAATCGTTCATCCTGATGACGATTCTCTCCCCCATCATCATGGTGGCCCTCGTCTTCGCCCCCATCTGGCTCTCCAAACTCTCGAGCGACGAGACCCGCCTCATCGCCATCATCGACCAGACCGGCCTGTACAAGGATATTTATCACGATACCGACGAGTATCACTACACATACACCCAAGGGACTTTATCGCCCGACCAGATGCGGGTCGACGGCGACGAAAGCACCATGCCCTACGCCTATGTCATCATCAAGGACAACCTGCTCGACAATCCTCAGGGCATGACCATCTACTCGCAAAAACAGATTACCTCCAGTTGCGAACTGAACATCATCTCGCAGATGGAAGATTACCTCAAGGACGAGAAACTTCTCTCGTACAATATCCCCGACATCAAGCGCATCATCGACGAGTCGAACATCAATCTCCAGGTCGACACCATCCGGCTCGAAGAGGATGGAGCCGAAACCCAGACCTCGACCGAGTTCGTGACGATTATCGGCATGGTTATGACACTGGTCATCTACATGTTCCTCATGCTCTACGGCGGGCAGGTGATGTCGAGCGTCATGCAGGAGAAGACCAACCGTATCGTCGAGGTGATGGTATCGTCGGTCAAACCGTTTGAACTGATGATCGGCAAAATCGTCAGCATCGGGCTGGTAGGACTCACCCAGCTGGGTATCTGGATTATCTTCCTGGTGGGGATATTCCTCTCGGCTGGAGCCTACTTCTCGTTCAGCGGCGGTGTAGACCCTGCACAAATGAGCGACATGGCCGCCATGACCACTACGATGAACGGCGTCGATGCCAGCCAGTTGAGCGGCGACATGGGTGCCATGGCCGAGGTACAGCAGATGCTGGGGAGCGTCAACATCACCCAACTGCTCGTCAGCTTCGTGTTCTTCTTCATCGGCGGGTATATCCTCTACGCCTCGCTCTTCGCCGCCATCGGATCGGCCGTCGACAACGAGTCGGACACACAACAATTCATGGTACCCATCACCTTCATCATCATCTTTGCCCTCTATGCCGGCATCTTCAGTGCCGAGAATCCCGACGGACCGCTGGCCATGTGGTGCTCGATGATACCCTTCACCTCGCCCATTGTCATGATGGTGCGCATCCCCTTCGGAGTATCGACCTGGGAGCTGGCCCTCTCGATGGTTATCCTCTACGGTTCGGCTATCGGGCTGGCTTGGGTAGCCGGCCGCATCTACCGTGTGGGTATACTCATGTACGGCAAGAAACCCAGCTACAAAGAGATGATTAAATGGATACGTTATAAAGCCTGAACAGTATGAAAACGGCACGAATTTTCATAACCCTGCTATGCACCGGCCTGCTGATGCTCTCCTCCTGTACCAGCAGTAAGTATGTAGTGGAAAAGAATCCCGCAAAGCACAATCCTGTCGATAAAATCGAATGGTTGAAGGAGCGGAAGAAAGTTCTTTCGCAAGCCGAATGCCGCATTACCCTCTACGAAAAAGAGGGGGCACTCTACTACGCCATCTATATGCCCACCCCCGGAGCCTTCGACAAGAATACCACCACGGTCTACGACAGTGAGGGCAAGATGTGCCTCAAATACGGAGGGCTCATGCCTCCTGCCCGTCGGGAAGTGGTCCGGCAGTTTTTCGAAGGTGCCGTCGACAAAGGGGTAATCTGGGAGTGCCGCCTGCGCGAACCGGCGACTGCAACCAAACCCCAGCCCTGATAAATACGACTTTTACAGATTACACACAATAACAAGCGTGGCAGAGGCCCGAGAGGGTCGCTGCCACTTTCTTTTTTTTAATATCCTAAAAAACCTCTCCGGTAAAGACTACCGCAATTCAAAATCGTCGGCATCCTTCCACACGGGGAACTTTTCCCGAAACCGGCGCACCTTCGACAAGTCGAGTTCAACCTCGAGCACCTGCTCGGCAAAGGGTTCGGCCTCGGCCAGAATCTCGCCCTTCACCCCTACGGCCATCGTGTCTCCCCGATAAACCATCGAGGTAGCATCGTTGCCGGTACGGTTCACACCACACACATAGGCGGCATTCTCGATAGCACGAGCCACCAGCAGGCTGCGCCAGGCATAGGCCCGCGACTGCGGCCAGTTGGCCACCACCAGCATCAGGTCGTACTCGTTGTTCACATTGCGGCACCACACCGGGAAACGCAAATCGTAGCACACCTGCAGGGCAATATTCCACCCGCGATAATTCACCACGAGCTTGTGGTCACCAGTTGCAAAATGGCGCCCCTCCTCGCCCATACGGAAGAGGTGACGCTTGTCGTAGTAATGCGGAATACCGTCGGGAGTAACCAAAAATCCGCGGTTGTAGCACACCTCGCCCTCCCGGGCCATGAAGCTGCCCGCCACAGCCAGATTGTACTGCCGGGCCCACGAAGTCAAAGCCTCGACCGTCGGGCCCGAAACCGGCTCGGCCAACTCTTCGGCCCGCATCGAGAAACCCGTGGTAAACATCTCGGGGAGCACCACCAGGTCGCAACGACCGGCGAGCCGCTCCAGCATCGCGGCACAACGCGCCCGGTTCTGCTCCTTATCCTCCCACACAATATCGGTCTGCACCAAAGCGACCCTCAACAATTCGTCCATCTCAATCGCGTTTATACAAAAAAGCCGAGCAGACCCAACCAGCCCGCTCGGCTCATACAAAATTTACTTACAATCCGGTTATGAAATTCTCGGGCTTACGGGCGTGGAACGCCTGGTAATACGACTTGATGGCCCGCATATCGGCCTCGACGTCACCCGTAGGGGTAAAGGTGCGCTCGATGCCCACCCGCTTCTCCTTATAGTCGATATAGGCCAGCACGATGGGGACACCCGCCCCTTGTGCAATGTAGTAAAAACCCTTCTTCCAATCGGCATTGGGCTTGCGGGTAGCCTCGGGGGTGATGGCAATTGCAAAGCGTTCGCGCTCGTTGAATATGGCAATCAGTTGCGACACCATATCGGTACGTTTGTCGCGCGACACGGGCACCCCGCCCATCGAACGGAACAGAGCACCGAGCGGCGGGAAAAACCACTCTTTCTTCATCATGAATCCGGCAAAGCGCCCTACCGACAGATAGGCCAGCTTGCCGATGATGAAATCCCAGTTGCTCGTATGAGGCGCCACACAGATGACACACTTGGGATAATCGGGCAGCGTAACCACCACCCGCCACCCCAGCGCCTTCAGCAAGAAGGAACTCAGGGCCCGCTTCATCTTACCCATTAGCCGTTAAGGGCAGCCAAATCTTCGAATACACCGTCAATGGCCTTGTCGAAGTCGGCACGCAGTTTCTTGTAATAGACTTTCACCTTTTTGGGGTCTTTGTCGCCATTGGCACTTACACGGCACAGGAAATCGTCTTGAATACTAACGATTTTACCCATCAATTCATCGAGCTTGTCGGCGTCGACACCGGGCACATAATATTTATTGAACAGACACTCGGCCAGCAATTCACCGGCGATGTAGTTAATCTCTTTTTTCAATGTTCTTTTGTTAGCCATAGCTTCTTTGTTTTTAAGTTTATACGACAAAGATAGTGAAAGGAGAGAGCAGAGGCAAATGGAACACAAAGTTTTCAACATTTGGCTATGCCGAACCACATCCTATCTTCGTGTAGCAAAGATAGTGAAAGGTGAGTGCAATACAAAAAAGAAGCTTGCTTATTTTTTTATTGCCGAGTCGCCTCCTATCTTATCAAAAGATAGCGAAAGGAACCCGCAGAACCAAATGAAAACAAAGTTTTCAGGCCTGTATTTTATCACGCCTCACGCTATCGTATCTAACAATCAAAAAGCCCGTGATAGAGACTGATGGGAATCTCTGCTTTATTGAAGGCGATGCCAATAAACTCGAAGATGAAAGCATCTGACGAACGAAACAGAAATCTCCAGACTACATAATATTATATATCCAAAAAGGGACAAGGGAAATCGGCTTCATGTTTTTATATCCTTTACAAAACAGATACGACTTTTCGCAATCGGGCAATTCCTGTAGAGAGACGGGGCAGCCGTCGTTTTTTTACTCCAAGGGTCACCAACCATCGTGATAAGAATTTGCAAAAATTTTTTTTTATCGCTGTGTTACAAAATATTTTCTCTAAATTTGCACTCTCCATTCCCCAAGAAACAACCGGGAATGATTTTTACAGTAATGGAAAAGCAACTCGTACCTGATTATATTTTTGAAGTTAGTTGGGAGGTTTGCAACAAGGTAGGCGGTATCTACACGGTACTTTCGACCAAAGCAAAGACTCTGCAAAAACAATATAAGGATAAAGTCATCTTTATAGGCCCCGATGTCTGGGGCGATAAACCCTCACCCTATTTTACCCGCTCGAAAACGCTTTTGAAAGAGTGGCAGCGCGAGGCATGTCTGCCGCAGAACATGAAGGTAAAGGTGGGCCGCTGGAATGTACCGGGCCGCCCCATCGTGATTCTGGTAGACTTCAAACCGCTCTATGCCTACAAAAACGACCTCTACGGCGAGATGTGGAACCGCTATGGCGTAAACTCGCTGCCGGCCTATGGCGACTACGACGAGTCTTGCGCCTTTGCCTACGCCTCGGCTCTGGTTATCGAGAGCTACTACAAGTTTATCCACGGAGAGAAATACAACGTAGTGGCCCACTTCGACGAGTGGATGACCGGCATGGGTCTGTTGCATATCAAATACACCCTGCCGCAGGTGGCTACTCTCTTTACCACACACGCCACCTCGATAGGACGCTCGATTGCCGGTAACGACAAACCGCTGTACGACTATCTGGCCGGCTACAATGGCGACCAAATGGCCGAGCAGTTGAATATCGTATCGAAGCACTCGCTGGAGAAAACAGCGGCTATCGAGGCCGACTGTTTCACGACGGTGAGCGAAATCACGGCCAAGGAGTGTACCCAACTGCTGGACCGCAAACCCGACATCGTAACCCCCAACGGATTCGAACGGAATTTCGTCCCCTCGGAAGAGGTCTACAAGGAGCGTCGTAAGATTGCCCGCCAACGGCTCTTCGACATTACCGAAGCGCTCACGGGCGAACGTCCCGACAAAAACGCATACCTGATTGCCACCTCGGGACGCTATGAATACAAAAACAAGGGCATCGACCTCTTTGTCGATGCGGTCGAACGCATAGCCAAGAGCCCCGACCTGGAGCGCGAAATCGTAGCCTTCGTACTGGTGCCGGCGTGGATTGATGTTCCCCGGGCCGACCTGCAGGACCGGTTGAAAAGACAGGCTCACGAGACTACCCCTCTGCCCGAGCCCTTTATCACCCACACGCTGCACAACTACGACCAGGACAGTGTGGTAAACCAGATACACTATCTGCATCTCGACAATCAGGCCGGCAGTCGGCTGAAGATTGTTTTCATACCGTCGTACCTGACGGGCGACGACGGCATCGTAAATCTGTCGTACTACGACCTGCTTATCGGACTCGACGCTACGGCATTCCCCTCGTACTACGAGCCGTGGGGCTATACCCCGCTCGAGAGTATCGCCTTCGGGGTGCCCACCATCACGACCGACCTCTCGGGATTCGGCCAATGGATCAACAGCCGCCAGGAACAGGGGCTGAAGAAATCGGGCGTAAAGGTGCTGCACCGCAGCGATTTCAATTTCGTAGAGGTTTCGGAGGAACTGGCCGACGCCATCCTCGCCTTGAGCCACTGCGGGAAAGTGCAACGCGAGAAAATATCGCAGGCAGCCACGGCCGTTTCGCTCGAAGCCGAATGGAAAAACTTTATTACCTACTACACGGAGGCCTTCCACATTGCGCTGAAAAAAGCAGCCCAGCGAAAGCCTGCGGATAACTCGGATAATTCGGATAATTCAATTTAGAAAAGACTTAATAATAAATTCAATATTCTATTATGAAAGTACAAGTAAGCAACACAAACACTCCTAACTGGCGTGATATTACTGTTAAATCGCAAGTTCCGGCAGAGTTGAACTGCCTGGCAGTCTTAGCAAAAAATCTATGGTGGTCATGGAATAGTGAGGCCAAAAACTTGTTTAAATCGATAGATAAGGATTTGTGGAAATCGGTTCACGAGAACCCCGTTCTATTCCTGCAACGCATCGGGTATGAAAGACTCGAGGAAATTACCCAGGACAAACAGCTCATGCACGACATCAAAGAGGTGTATGGTCATTTCGAAAAATATCTTCAGGTAGAGAAGCGGAAGGATGTACCGTCGATCTCCTACTTCAGCATGGAATATGGCTTGAGCCACGTTCTGAAAATATATTCGGGCGGTCTCGGTATTCTGGCCGGCGACTATCTGAAAGAGGCCAGCGACAGCAACGTCGATATGACGGCCGTCGGTTTCCTCTACCGCTATGGCTACTTCACGCAGACACTCTCGATGGACGGTCAGCAGATTGCCAACTACGAGGCCCAGAACTTCAACCAGCTCCCCATCGAGCAGATGACCGAGAAAGACGGCCGTCCCATGGTACTCGAGGTTCCCTACCCCGGCCGCATTGTCTACGCCCACATCTGGCGCGTGAATGTAGGCCGCATCAAGCTCTACCTGCTCGATACCGACCTCGACTCGAACAGCGAGTGGGACCGCTCCATCACCTACCAACTCTACGGCGGTGACTGGGAAAACCGTATGAAACAGGAGTATCTGCTGGGTATCGGCGGTATCCTGATGCTGAACAAACTGGGTATCAAGACCGACCTCTACCACTGCAACGAGGGCCACGCCGCCCTGCTGAACGTACAACGGTTGGTAGACTATGTACAAAACGAACATCTGAAATTCAGCGAAGCCCTCGAGGTAGTGCGTGCTTCGTCGCTCTATACGGTACACACGCCGGTACCTGCCGGTCACGACTACTTCGACGAGTCGCTCTTCGGCAAGTACATGGGCGAGTTCCCCGCCAAACTGGGTATCGAATGGAAAGACCTGATGAACATGGGTCGCGAAAACCCCGACACCAACGAAAAGTTCTCGATGAGTGTATTTGCCTGCAACACCTGCCAGGAGGTGAACGGTGTAAGCTGGCTCCACGGCAAGGTATCGCAAAAGATGTTCCAACCCATCTGGAAAGGATACAGCCCCGACGAACTGCACGTAGGCTACGTGACCAACGGTGTACACATGCCTACCTGGGCCGCTTCGGAGTGGAAAGAGTTCTATGTAAAGACCTTCGGTCCCGATTTCATGGACAACCAGTCCGACCCCAAGATGTGGGAGAAAATCTACGACGTAGACGACGAAATCATCTGGAATATCCGTCAGACGTTGAAGAACAAATTCGTGAAATTCGTGAAAGACGACTTCCGCGAAACCTGGCTGAAAAACCAGGGCGACCCCTCGCGCATCGTTTCGGTTCTCGAGAAAATCAACCCCAACGCCCTGCTCATCGGCTTCGCCCGTCGTTTCGCCACCTACAAGCGTGCACACCTGCTCTTTACCGACCTCGACCGTCTCTCCAAGATTGTCAACAACCCCAACTACCCGGTACAGTTCATCTTCTCGGGTAAGGCTCACCCCGCCGACGGTGCCGGCCAGGGCCTCATCAAACGGATTGTCGAAATCTCGCGCATGCCTGAGTTCCTGGGCAAGATCATCTTCCTCGAGAACTACGACATGAAGGTTGCCAAACGCCTCATCTCGGGTGTGGACATTTGGTTGAACACGCCTACCCGTCCGCTCGAGGCATCGGGTACGTCGGGCGAAAAAGCCGAAATGAACGGTGTGCTCAACTTCTCGGTACTCGACGGTTGGTGGTACGAAGGTTACAAAGAGGGTGCCGGCTGGGCGCTCACCGACAAACGTACCTTCCAAGACCAGAGCCAACAGGACAAACTCGATGCCGCTACCATCTACTCGATGCTCGAGAACCAAATCGTACCCCTCTACTTTGCCAAGAACAGCAAGGGCTACTCTCCCGAGTGGATTCAATATATCAAGAACTCGATTGCCAAGATTGCTCCCCACTTCACCATGGAGCGCATGTTGCACGACTACATCGACCGCTTCTACCTGAAAGAGGGCAAACGCACTCACCTGCTCAAGGCCGACAACTACGCCAAGGCCAAAGAGATAGCCGCCTGGAAAGAGGAGTTCGTATCGAAATGGAACGACATCGAAATCTGCTCGGTATCGATTCCCGACGGTCTGCTCTACAACCCCCACGTAGGCGAAGAGTATGAAATGACGGTCGTTCTCGACAACAAGGGCCTGGGCAACTGCCTGGGTGTAGAGCTCGTCATCGCCAATGTCGAGGAGGGCAACACCGAACCGTACAAGACACTCGAAATGAAACCGGTGAAGACCGAGGGCACCAAGGTAACCTACAAGCTGCGCTACCTGCTCAACGACTCGGGTGTATTCCGTTACTCGTTCCGTATGTTCCCCCAGAACCCCGACCTGCCCCATCGTCAAGATCTGGCATACGTCCGCTGGTTCTAATCGAAACCGTCGAGGAGAGAGCCACACCTTGCAGCCCAAGGTCCGGCAAAAGGCTCCCCGACCCTATCCCATCAATCGCCAGACTCCCGCAGGGGAATCTGGCGATTCCTTTTGTTAAAGCGCGTTAAGTTTTTCGCCTCGACAAACATTATTTCCTCCCGTACGTTTTACCCCTAAACTACTACTCTGTATATGAAGATGACCCGGCGTCGAGACGGCAGGCAAAGCCTCGGTCCCTGCACCGAGTCATCTTTTCCATCTCCATGGTTAAAATAAATCGGGCGAATTTCGTATCTTTGCGCAAAGCAAATATCGCAAAGCAAACATAAACCTCATGAGCGAACAAAATTCACTACTGGAAAAATTAGAGGGATTGCTTATCCGATTTCAAGAAATAGGGACTCTCATCACCGACCCTGCCGTCATAGGCGATATGAAACGGTATGTAAAACTCACCAAAGAATACCGGGAACTCGAAAAAATATCGGAGGCAGCCAAACGCTACAAACAACTGCTGAACGGAATAAACGAATCGCGCCAGATACTCGACAGCGAAACCGACCCCGAGATGCGCGAGATGGCCAAGGAAGAACTCGAATCGTGCACGGCCCGGCTGCCGCAACTCGAGGAGGAGATCAAGCTGCTGCTCGTACCGGCCGACCCCGAAGACAGCAAAAACGCCATCGTCGAGATACGTGGCGGAACGGGCGGCGACGAGGCTGCCATCTTTGCCGGCGACCTCTTCCGCATGTATACCAAGTATTGCGAAACCAAGGGGTGGAAGACCGAGGTGAGCAGTTACAGCGAGGGAGCCTCGGGCGGTTTCAAAGAAATTATCTTCACCGTAACCGGCGACAACGTGTACGGCACCCTCAAGTATGAGTCGGGTGTACACCGCGTGCAACGGGTACCGGCCACCGAAACCCAGGGACGCGTACACACCTCGGCCGCCACGGTAGCCGTGCTGCCCGAAGCCGAAGAGTTCGACGTAGAGATCAACGAGGGAGAAATCAAGTGGGATACCTTCCGCTCGAGCGGTGCCGGCGGTCAGAACGTAAACAAGGTAGAGTCGGGCGTGCGGCTGCGCTACAACTGGAAGAACCCCATTACCGGCGAAACGGAGGAGATACTCATCGAGTGTACCGAAACACGCGACCAGCCCAAGAACAAAGAGCGGGCCCTCTCGCGGTTGCGTTCGTTTATTTACGACAAGGAACACCAGAAATATATCGACGACATTGCCAGCCGACGCAAGACCATGGTATCGACGGGCGACCGGTCGGCCAAGATTCGTACCTACAACTACCCGCAGGGACGCATCACCGACCACCGCATCAACTACACCATCTACAACCTGGCGGCCTTCATGGACGGCGACATACAGGACTGCATCGACCACCTCATCGTGGCCGAGAATGCCGAACGAATGAAAGAGAGTGAATTATAATCTGCATATATCATGAACAAGAAACAGCTATTCGAGAATATCAAGCGGAAAAAATCTTTCCTCTGTGTAGGACTGGATACCGACATCCAGAAGATTCCCGAGCACCTGAAGTCGGACGAAGACCCCATCTTCGCCTTCAACAAGGCGATTATCGACGCCACGGCCGACCTCTGCGTAGCCTACAAACCCAACCTGGCCTTTTACGAGAGCCTGGGTGTGATGGGTTGGACAGCCTTTGAGAAAACCGTCAGCTACCTGCGCGAGAACTACCCCAACCAGTTTATCATCGCCGACGCCAAACGGGGCGACATCGGCAACACCTCGGAACTCTATGCCCGCAGTTTCTTCTGCCACCTCGATCTCGATGCCGTGACCGTGGCCCCCTACATGGGCGAAGACAGCGTGAAGCCCTTCCTCGGCTACCCCGACAAGTGGGTCATTCTGCTCGGCCTCACCTCGAACAAAGGGTCGCACGACTTCCAGCTGACGACCGATGCCAACGGCGAGCGCCTGTTCGAGAAGGTGCTGCGCACGGCACAGACCTGGGCTTCCGACGAGCAGCTGATGTTTGTCGTAGGAGCCACACAAGGCAAACTGTTTGAGGATGTGCGCCGCATTGCCCCCAACAACTTTCTGCTGGTGCCCGGCGTAGGCGCCCAGGGCGGCAGTCTCGAAGAGGTTGCCAAGTACGGCATGAACAGTGAGTGCGGCCTGCTTGTTAACTCTTCGCGCAAAATCATCTACGCAGCCAGCGACGAAACCTTCGCCCAGGCTGCCCGTGAAGAGGCCCTGAAAGTACAATACGAGATGGAACATCTGTTGCACAGCAAGGGATTACTCTGATTTTTAAAGAAAATAGCATTTAATAGTAAAAAGATAATCGATTTTTACCTAAATTTGCCAAACGGAAACGAGTTACATACTAAATATTAAACGATATGCAAACTATTGACAATTACAATTTTGCCGGTAAAAAGGCATTTGTACGCGTAGATTTTAATGTTCCCCTCGACGAGAACTTTAACATCACCGACGACACTCGTATGGTAAAGGCTTTGCCTACGTTGAAAAAGATCCTGGCCGATGGTGGCAGCCTCATTATCGGTTCGCACCTGGGCCGTCCCAAAAAAGGTCCCGAAGATAAGTTCTCTCTGCGTCACATCGTAGCTCACCTGAGCGAACTGCTGGGCACCGAGGTTAAATTTGTCGACGACTGCGTAGGCGACAAGGTAAAAGCTGCTGCCGCTGCCTTGAAACCGGGCGAAGTGCTGTTGCTCGAGAACCTCCGCTTCCACGCCGAAGAAGAGGGCAAACCCAGAGGCTTGGCCGAAGATGCCAGCGACGAAGAAAAAGCTGCTGCCAAGAAAGCCATTAAAGCCAGCCAGAAAGAGTTTACCAAAGATCTCGCCAGCCTGGCCGACGTCTATGTAAACGACGCCTTCGGTACGGCTCACCGTGCTCACGCCTCCACGGCTCTGATGGCCGAATACTTCACCCCCGAAAACAAAATGTTCGGTTATCTGATGGGTAAAGAGGTAGCTGCCGTAAACAAAGTGATGAAAGAGATGGTTCGTCCCTTCACTGCCATCATGGGTGGTTCGAAAGTTTCGTCGAAAATCGAAATCATCGAAAACCTGTTGACCAAAGTCGACAACCTCATCATCGCCGGTGGTATGACCTACACCTTCACCAAAGCTCTGGGTGGCAAAATCGGTAACTCTATCTGCGAGGACGACAAACTCGACCTGGCTCTCGAACTGATTGAAAAAGCCAAAGCCAACCACGTGAACCTCGTGCTGGCCGTCGATGCCAAAATCGCCGACGACTTCTCGAACGACGCTCACACCGACTTCTGCGACGTAGACAAAATTCCCGACGGTTGGGAAGGTATGGACATCGGTCCCAAATCGGAAGCTCTGTTTGCCGACGTAATCAAAAAATCGAAAACCATCCTCTGGAACGGTCCGACGGGCGTATTCGAATTTGAGAACTTCACCTCGGGTTCGCGCGCTGTTGCCGACGCTATCGTAGAGGCTACGAAAAACGGTGCCTTCTCGCTCGTTGGTGGTGGTGACTCGGTAGCTTGTATCAACAAGTTCGGTCTGGCCGACCAGGTATCTTACGTTTCGACTGGTGGCGGTGCCCTGCTCGAAGCTATCGAAGGTAAAGTATTGCCCGGTATCGCCGCTATCCAAGGCTGATACCCTGCTTTATAAAATGTACAGAAACACCCGGAGGGAATCCTCTCCGGGTGTTTTTTTATCGGTCTGCCTGATACAAACAGGAGTCCCCAAACTCCCCCTCTCCCCTCCTCCTTTCTCGAAGAGACAAGAAGAGCATCGAATACGAAATGTCATGTTTTTACCGGTTATTCCATATTTTTTTCATAAAAACGATGGGATTACTATAAATTTTCCATATCTTTAGCCACAAAGATATTATTGTAGGGACTTATTTCAATCTATATCAGCCACAATCCAATTATCGACATCCCCCTAAAATCTTCACGCCATGAACAAAATCGAACTGAAGAAAGAAGCATTAAAGTCGTTGAGTGCCAGCGGTACCCTGTATCAGGAGGGGCGCTACCACGAAGCCCTCGATATGGCCGAACGGGCTTGGAACTGCTACTTCGAATTGCAGAAGCTGCGCGACCTCGACGAAGACTATACCGACCTCATCTATACCGCCCGCACCCAATACGAACGATGTAAAGAGGCTCTCGACCAATCGGACGACGACACTCCCGCCCCCAACTTTGAAGAGGAGTATGCAACGGTACTGAAGTGGCAGAAGGAGGGCGAAGCCGGCGACTATCAATCGGCCCTGAATGCCGCCGACTGGTTTGCCAATCCCGACCATTGGAGTTTCCTGCACGAGAAAGGCATGACCGTCAACGAATACCTCACCCGCTCCTCGCAACTGTACCAGTCGGTAGTCGACGACGAAAAAATCTGGCCCGAATATCGTGCCCTGGCCGCCTACCACATAGGCCGGATGTACATGCTACCCTTGTACGGGAGTGTCGATATGAACCATGCGCTGCAATATCTGCGATGGGCTGCCGAACAAATGCTCGACCTGGAGCACCGCACCGAGCGACTGCTGATGGCCATACTCCAGTCGATGGTCAATGCTGCCACCTACATGGGTAATATTCCGCAGGCATGCCACTATGCCGCCATAGCCCGCGAGAATGGTGCCGACATGGGCATATTCGATGCTGTGGCCCGCTACGGGTTCCGACACAAGGAGAAGATGGCCGGCGAACTGCTCGAGCAGATGATTGCCGACGACACGTGGGAGGGATTGCTCATCAAGGGGCAGAACCTGCTCAACGACTGGCTGGCCGAT
Organism: uncultured Barnesiella sp.; assembly: GCA_902471075.1. Classification (GTDB taxonomy): domain Bacteria; phylum Bacteroidota; class Bacteroidia; order Bacteroidales; family Barnesiellaceae; genus Barnesiella. Next base: position 69,111 of record CABRIW010000006.1, read on the forward strand.
ATGGACGACCCCGACAAGGATGCCCGGATGGCCGAGTATGCCGACATGCTGTCGAAATATTACGATGAGCACTCCGATGCCGAAGAGAGCTACGAGATTCTCGGGTTGGTACTGATGAACTACTTCCTCAGAAACGGCATGAGCTTCTTCGACGACAACCTGATAGACTACATGCAGGAGGGCCTCGAGGCCGGCTCGCTGTGGTGCCGCTACTACATGGGATGGATCTGCGACATAGCCTCGGAAATCGTAAGCAAGGAGGGTGACCACGAACGTGCCGACAATTTCCACAAGACAGCCCTCTCGCAATATTGCCTGGCAGCAAACCGAGGGCATCGGCTATCGATTATCGCCTATCTGAACATGCTCAAAGACGACCAGGCTGACCCCGAACTCATCGCAAGCTACGAGGCCGTTGCCCGTCAATACGACTGCGAAATATAAATATACCAATCTATATAAAGCTGTTTGCCAACACCCTAAATAATTTCAACCATGGCTCAAGAAATAGATGGCAAGATTTACCAGATTGCCGATTTAGAAGAGATACGACGCCAGCAACTCGACGTGCTGCGGAAAGATGCCGGCAATGCCGATGCCATCGTCGAACTGGTTTGTGCCGATGCACTGTTGTGCGAAGAGTACATCATGGATTTCGGCCCCTCCTGGAAAAACGCCGCTTTGTGCCGGGAAATTGCCAAATACATCCCGGCTATTATCGAAGACGAAGAGAAGCGGGTAATGGCCGGTAACGTATGTCACCGGGCCCGAATGGCCCTATACGACCACCCGCGCCTCAGCCTGCGGCTGATGGAACTCGAGCGCGAGGCCATCGAAGGAGTCGGCGACGACCGGGCCGAAGACCTGGAGATGGGCATCGACCCACTCAATGCCGAAATCACACGCTACGCGCTCAACATCATGGCGGCCGACCAGAAACGCTTCGACGATATTGAGGAGGACGGCCACCTGCGCAAAGACCCCATAGAATGGACGGCCGAATATGAAGAGGCCATTGCCGAAGCCGACGAGAAAGCTCACGCCCTGCTGGCCGACGAGCCTCGCGGCATGGGGTTCTGCTTCTCCTATTGGCCCACGCTTCAACGCATTCTCCTCCAAGACTACGGCATCCGCTGGCGCTCACCGGCCGAGATGAACCCCGGTGTCATATTCGACTGACCGGCAGACCGGATAAAAACAGGGCTCTCCTCGTGATAACGGGTAAAGCCGAGACTCCCTGTCGACGACAATCGGGAGCAGGCTATCGGGAAACCAAGATTCAGGTATGAAATACCGTAAATCGTATACAACCCGAGCAGAAAATACCCTCTATTTTTGTACTCGAGAAAAGGGATTCGAACCCACCCTTCACTCATGGAGAGAAAATGAATACGAAAAATTTTATCATTACCCTGTTTTTAATTCTGTTTGCAATGACTACGATTCAAGCACAAGAGAACGACAAGACGTTTGCACCGAGCGACCGGGTAACGGTCGAGCGTGTACAGTTCAAAAACCGGTTCGGCATCACACTGGCCGCCGATATGTATATCCCCAAAAATGCCGAGGACAAGATGCCGGCCATCGCCATATCGGGCCCCTTCGGTGCCGTGAAGGAGCAGGCATCCGGCCTCTATGCCCAGACCCTGGCCGAGCGCGGATTCATCACCGTGGCATTCGACCCCTCCTATACGGGCGAGAGTAGCGGCGAGCCCCGTTACGTGGCTTCGCCCGACATCAATACCGAAGACTTCAGCGCCGCAGTCGACTTCCTGTCGATACGCGACGACGTGGACCCCGAGCGCATCGGCATCCTGGGCATTTGCGGCTGGGGCGGCATGGCCCTCAACGCTGCGGCCATCGATACCCGCATCAAGGCAACGGTCACCTCGACCATGTACGACATGAGCCGGGTCAATGCCAACGGCTATTTCGACTCGATGGATGCCGACCAACGCTATGCCCTGCGCCAGAAACTCAATGCCCAGCGCACCGAAGATGCCCGTAACGGCTCATATGCCTTGGCCGGTGGCGTGGTAGACCCGCTGCCCGACGATGCTCCGCAGTTTGTCAAAGACTACTATGCCTATTACAAAACTCCGCGGGGATACCACAAACGCTCGCTCAACTCCAACGGCGGCTGGAATGTCACCTCGGCCCTCTCGTTCATCAACACGCCCCTGCTGACGTACAGCAACGAGATTCGCAGTGCCGTGCTCATGATTCACGGCGAGAAGGCCCACTCGCTTTACTTCAGCCAGGACGCCTTCAAAAGACTGACCGGCGACAACAAGGAGCTGCTGATTATCCCGGGCGCCTCACACGTCGACCTGTACGACCGCACCGACATCATTCCCTTCGACAAAATCGAAGCATTCTTCCGTCAATACTTAAAATAAGGAGACAGCCATGACTCTCGAAGAATTTCTGAAACATACGGCCGAACGCAAACCGCTTTGCGGCCCCGAGATCGGACAGTTTATGAACGAGATGAGCGACGAGGCCCGGCGCATCACCTGCCAGATGAACGGCTCGTACCACACCCCCGACGAGATACGCGAACTGCTTGCCCTGCTTACCGGTCAGCCCATACCGGCAACGGTTCGAGTATTTCCCCCGCTCTATGCCGACTTCGGCAAGAACATACACCTGGGCGAAGAGGTCTTTATCAACGACTGCTGCCACTTCCAGGACCACGGCGGCATAACCATCGGCGACGGCTGCCAAATCGGGCACGGGGTCGTATTTGCCACACTCAACCACGGGCTCGCCCCCAAAGACCGCAAAACCACCTACCCCGCCCCCATCGTGTTGGGCCGTAACGTGTGGGTGGGTGCCAACGCCACCATTCTGCAAGGGGTCACCATCGGCGACAATGCCGTTGTAGCAGCCGGTGCCGTCGTGACTAAAGACGTGGCGCCCAACACGGTTGTCGGCGGTGTTCCGGCCCGGTTAATCCATGTAATCGAAACCGAAGAAGATACTCCCAGGCAAGAGATATGAGACCGCTGTTTTTGACATTGGCCCTGCTCTTTGCCGCAACCGCGAGCCCGGCCTTCACCGCATGCGACCGTAACGACGCCCCCACGACGACAATCAATACCCCGACGGAAGGCAGTGACGACAATACACCCGGTGATAACGAAGACCCGAACGATAACAACGGCGACAGCCCCGAAAACACTCGAACCATGACATTGAAAATAGGGAACTCTACCTTTACGGCCACACTGGCCGATAACGCTACGGCCCAGGCCTTCGCCGCCATGCTGCCGATGAACCTGTCGATGAGCGAACTGAACAACAACGAAAAGTATGTATACCTCGACCAAAGCCTGCCGGCTCAAGCCTCGTCGCCGGGTACCATACAGACGGGAGACATCATGCTCTACGGTTCGTCGTGCGTTGTGCTGTTCTACAAAACATTCTCGACCTCATACAGCTATACCCGCATCGGGCGGGTAGACAACCCGGACGGGCTGGCAGCTGCCGTAGGTTCGGGCTCGGTAACGGTTCTGTTCGAACGCTAACCGAAGCCACCGATACGCACAAAAAATCGGCGGGAGAAGAGTTTCACACACTCTGTCTTCCGCCGATTTTGTTCTATTCACCGATACACTACATCTGCTGTTGCAGGGTAGAGTTGTCGTTTCTCCGCTCGAGCAGTTGCCGCTTGTAATCTTTCAGCATGGCCACATCGGCCGTCTCGCCGTTCGCCTTCTTTTCAAAAAGCGTGATGGCCTTCTCTACCCACCCAATAGCGGCGTCGTAATGGTCGAACAGTTCGTTATAGACCGCCAGGTTGGCCGCAGCCATGGCCCGGTGAGTCGTGCTCTTCTGCTCCTCGTAGACATACTCCCACAGATACGACGCCTCGGTGTATTTCTTCTGCTGCCAGAAGTCATAGGCATCTTTCAAGGCCGGTTCGGTAGAGGTGTAGATATACCGCTCTACGTTGTCGACATGCGGGATGAAGAGATCGCGCACCCGTTTGGAGACGCGGTGCATGGCCTCCTGAATGAAACCGGCCATCTGAGGCAGCGAACTGTGGGCGTCGTCGGGCGTATAGCCAAACGATTGCCAGTAGACCGTATCGCTCACCATCTGGGTAGTAGGCTCGGCCTTATCGGGCCAGTAGACCCGCAGCCCCAGCGTCGTAGCCACCGAGAGGTCGGTCACGAAAACGGTTTCGCCCATGGCATCCGCCACCGTCTGGTCCACCATATTCACCGCCATGTCGGTATGGTCGAGCGATACGACCGCCGTATGGTCGGCCCCACCCCGTATCACGGCCAGCTGTTCGGCCGACAACAGCGGATAGAGGCTTTTGGGCAAGGTGATGGAGTCGTCGTAGAAAATCGTAATTTCGGGGAAGTAGTGCGCATCGGCCAAGTCGAGGGCTATGCACTCGGCCAACCGATAGGTGGTGCTGTCGTGCGGAACGACCAGCGTATATTCGCGCCCCGACATGTCGGTATATTTGTTTCCTACCTTTTCATTGGGCTCTGCCGAGTTGTTTACGACCGTCACTCGCTGGATGGTCGGCGGGAAGGTAACCTTGGCCGGTCGCCATACATCGAACGAAAGCATCGATACCGACCGGCAACCCGTCAATAACAGGGAGACCGCAGTCATTAAAAACAAAAACTTTCTCATCATAAAATCTCCTTTCCACCACAGGTTTTCTACCTACAAATGTAATTCATAACCCCGTCTCCTCGGGGCGAATCGGATACATTTAAGCTATTTTAAATGATTGGTACGTACCCGACGCAGCAAGGCCCGCATGCCCGGCGAGCGGTCCAGATCGTTCAAGGCCACGAGTTGGGCTATCATATCGTCGGCCCACTCGACTTGCCGGGCCAACAGCCTGAGAACAGAGAGCGTCCATACGAGCGTCGACACCTTTACACCGGGCTCTATGCTCCAGCTACACACCACCTCGGCCAGATGCTCGGCGGCTTTGCAGTCGGGGCGATACTCACCCCGCTCCAACAAATGGTGCATGAGGCTGCCGTATATGCGCCGTACCCCGGGATGAGCCACGCGGTCGAAATCGGATACAAACCGCCTCTTGTAGGGTGCAAAAAGAGCCCGGTCCCACTCATATACCCACGCCACACATCGCGACGCCCGAAAGGCTTCGGCCCCCTGCCCCAATGCCATATCCATCACGGCATCGAGACTCGGGTCCCGCTGCAACAACTCGGCCACTGCCGCAGCCATCGGCTCCTTTCGGCACGGCTTTGCCACAATCGCATGCCAATCGTTCTGCTCCATAGAGGATTGTTTTCGATGAGTAAATATAGCGATTCATTTCCTTATCCCCAATACCGCTAACAAAAATTAGAAAAGAGTACTACGGTACAAAATTCGAAACAAAATAGACACAAATCGAAAATATAATAGAAAGATATTGTTTCATATTTTTATCTTTTTTATATTTGTAGCATCTTTTGAAATAAATCTAACACATGAAACGCTCGGAATTCTTAAAACTTATGGGACTTACTGCCGTTGGTGCGGCCTTTGCGCCTTCGATTCTGGCCAACGGAAAATCGGACAACGTACAACATATCGATGCCCAGATAAAAGATTTGAAAGCCACGGTCGACCGGCCGGTGACCTTTCTCGTACTCGGTGCCGGCAACCGCGGAAACGTATACGCCGGCTATGCCAAACGCTACCCCGACTGCATGAAAATCGTGGGTGTAGCCGACATCAACCGGCTGCGGCTGGAGAACATGAGCGAAGACCACAACGTGCCTCAGGAGAACAGGTTCACCGATTGGAAAGAGGCCCTCGCCCGCCCCAAGATGGCCGATGCCATCGTGCTCAGCCTGCCCGACAACCTGCACTACGAGCCTTGCATGAAGGCTCTCGAAATGGGCTACCACATCCTGCTCGAAAAACCGATTGCCCCCACCGAAAAAGAGTGCACCGACATACGTGACCTGGCCCTGAAAAAGAAGGCCATCGTGGGGGTATGCCACGTGCTGCGCTATGCCCCTTACTTCATTGCCCTGAAACAGATTATCGACTCGGGCGAAATCGGGCAACTCATCAGCATACAGCACCTCGAACCCATACAGTATGCCCACATGGCTCACTCGTTTGTGCGGGGCAACTGGCACAACTCGCGCGAGACGACCCCGATTATCCTGGCCAAGTCGTGCCACGACCTCGACATCATCCGGTGGCTGGTAGGCTCGCCCTGCAAGTCGATTGCCGCCTATGGCTCGCTCACCTATTTCAAACGCGAAAACATGCCCGAAGGGGCTGCCGAACGCTGTATCGACAACTGTCCCTACGAAAGTGAATGCCCCTACTCGGCTCTGGATATCTACATCAAGAAGCGGCAACACATCTACGCCTTCGACCTGCCCAAGGAGCGCAGCCGGCAAGACGATGCCATCCGGCAGGTGCTGCGCACCACCAACTACGGACGCTGTGTATTCCAGATGGACAACGACCAGTGCGACCACTACGTGACCAGCATGGAGTTCCAGAACGGCGTCACGGCCAACTTCTCGATGGAGGCCTTCATGGCCAAGGGCGGACGGCGTACCCGAATCATGGCCACCCGGGGCGAAATCGAGGGCGACATGAGTGCCTTCACGGTGACCGATTTCCGCAGCGGGAAAAAGCGGGTATGGGATGCCAAGGTCGAAGAGGTCAAGACCTATGTGGGCCACGGTCACGGCGGCGGCGACCTGTGCCTGGTCCGCGACTTCATCAACGCCGTGGGCAACAACGACCCCAGCTACCTGTCGAGCCCCATCGAGGTTTCGGTCGAGAGCCATATCATGGGTTTCATGGCCGAGAAGAGCCGCCTGAGCAATCGCAAGGCAAGCATCTGAGTTCTCAATTCTACATAACCACAAAAAAGAGAAGACCGAGGTCGTCGAATACAGACCCCGGTCTTCTTCATATAGAGACAATTCTTATCAGCGTACCATCACGCGGGTAGCCGCTGCACCGCAACGCACGATGTAAACCCCGGCTGCCGGTACCGGCACTACGGCCCGGCCGTTTACCTCGGTCGACGCAACCACCTGACCGGCCAGGTTGACAATCTCGACCGGTTGAGCGGTTTCGCACTCAATCACGATACCGCCCTCGGCAGCATAGATGCGGTGGTTGACCTCGAGAACGTCGCAGATACCCGAACTCAAATCGACCTTCACCACATTGGAGTAAGCCCCCTCTTCGTTCTCGGCCGTCACGGCCTTTACCTTATACGAATAGAGATAGCCCGGCTCGAGAGCGGTAAGCGTGTAGGAAGTCTCGGTAATTCCCGTTATCTCCATAGGCCACTCGACTGCTGCCGGTTTGGCCATGGCCTCGGGCTGAACCTCGCCGCTGTACACCACGATATTGTCGATATAGGCCCGCTTCTTGCCGCTGTCGGCGGTCGACTCGAACACGATCTTGCTGCTGGCCGTGCCGCCGGTAAAGGTCAACGTATAGGTATTCATGGGGTCGAGCGGCAGCATCTCGGTGGTTTGGGCATGAGCCTCGTCGCCCTCGAGATAGACTTTCATCACCGTCTTCTCCTTATCGTTGTCGTAACGCGAAGCCGCAAATTGAACCGTAAACGTCCCTCCGTTGGACGACAAGTCGATAGCCGGGGTACACAGGGCACCACCGTTCGACGAGTTGCCCATCTTCATCATACCCACCTCGGGATAGAGGTATTTGCCGCTCCAGCCCGAAGTCTGGAAATATTGGCCGTCTACGGTCTGGAAGGCATTGGTTCCACCCAGATTGGCCGTACCTGCAACCGTACACTTGGCAAAATCTTCCGACAACAGAATCTCTCCCCCAGCCGATGGCTGACGGCGGTCGACATGGAGCGTATAACTGGCAGCCCCCTCGACTGGCGACCAGTTGGCCGTAAAGCCGGTGGCGGTTATGCCGGTAGCCTCGTTGGTCACGGGAGCCTCGATGGCCGAGCCGCCCATGAAATCGAAGGTAATCACCCCGTTTGCCTGGGTAATGTTGGTTACCGGCTTACCCAACGACAGGCCGGTATTGGTTTTTGAGGCAGGCGCACTCTGGTCGGTAAACGAATTATTGTTGTTGTAGGGATAGAGGTCGCCCGTCTCGTCGTAGAAGCTGCGATGGTTATCGGCCGGCATGATGGTCATGCGCTGGCGGGTAGGCTCGCAATTCACGATATTGTTGTCCCAGATCATCTGGTCGTAATCGACCTTCAGAATCATCAGACCCGAAGAGGCCATGTAGGTATCCCACCCCGTCTGCTGGCGGTTCTCGAGGGTGAAGTATTGATTCTTGTCGCTCGATACAATCTTGTAGGCCTTTTTGCTGTCGGCCAGATTTTCGAGCGAAACGGTAGCCGGCGAGGTCAGCTCTTCGATGGTGAGCCAGCCGCAAAATTCGCGTTCATACGCGGTGTAGCCTACGGGGACAGAACCGTCGCTATGGCCGTCGCCGTTCATATCGGGACCGTTGTAGCAACCATAATCCATCAGACTCCAGGTGCTCATTCCATAGTTGGAACCGCCGGTATCGTAGAAGTCGGGCAAACCCAACGTGTGACTGTACTCGTGGCAGAACGAACCGATGCCATCACGATAGGTCCCGGTATTACCCTGCAACTCGGCCGAACAGGCGTATGCGTCGAGCAGTTTGCCATCGACCGAAACCTCTTTCCCGGCACCCTGGTAGATATACCAGGCGTGGGGCCAGATGGTGTCGTCGAGTGAACCGGCGTTATCGTTGGCCGACTCGCCGTAGCCGGCATAAATGACATAGACCAAATCGACAAAACCGTCGTTGTCGCGGTCGTAGATGGAGAAATCGACCGTCGACTCTACCTTGCGGCAAGCGTCGATAACCATCTCTTCGGGACGGCTGTCGTTACCCGTATACTTGTCGTTGCCCCCGTAGTAGGCCATCGTCTTGTCGAGCGTAATGGGGCCTACCACGTCGAAGGTGGGACGGAACTGTCCGCCCGACTGTGCGATGAAATAATCGCGTGCACTGCCTATGGCCCCTTGATAGTTGTACCCCTCTTTGTTCATCATCTCCTTGAAGTCTTCGAGGGTATTTTCCGCATTAAATTTCTGGTCGCTAAACTCGACCAGCAACACCAGACCATGTACATCGTCGCCCGTAGTTGCCTGTGTAGTCCGGCGGGTAACCGAGCGCAGCTTCTGTTGCCGCTTCAACTGACGTTGGGCAACCATCCCTTGCGACACCTGCCGGGTGGCCAACTGCTCGAGATAGACCTTGTCCGAAGCCGTACGCAGGTGAGCATCGCGGGCTATCACTTGCCCGGCCACCACCGTACCGTCGGGGGTCAGTTCGGCATACCGATAAAAGCCATCGGCACCCCGAACGACCGGAATGCCATCGGCTGTCATTTGATAATGATAAAACTCATCGCCGACCACTCGAACGGTAACTACCGTCCCGTCGGGCTGGGTTACGGTCTCGGGGATAGACCTCGCCGGTAAGGCAAAAAGCGAGGATATCCCCAAAAAGGCACTCGCGCACAAAGTGATAAAGACTTTCTTCATATTATCAGGTTTAGAAAAGTGAGTAAATATACGAATAAATTTAAATAAAAAAGACAAGCGCCCCGACGATTGTGTCGAAGCGCCTGCCCTGATGTGTTTGTCGCGAGAGTTTACCACACCAGTTTCGCTACCCGAAAGCCGGTCTCAGTCTGTACACCAACCAGATAAACACCTCGAGAGAGTGTAGTCGGAAGCAACACCTCGCAGGTACCCGACGGCGAAACCGATGTCTCGAGCATAACCAGCCGACGCCCGTTCATGTCCGACAAGGTGACACTGGCACTCCCCTCGTATGTCGCAAGGCCTTCTATCATGAGGCTCTCGGGCGAACTCTTGAACACCGTAAGACCCGGCTCCCGAACGGGCGCCACAATGCCGTCGGTGGCTTCGTGCGGATAATAGGCCTTGAAATCGCGGAACGAAATTTTCCGGTCAGTACCCTTCTGCTGGGTCGAGAGATAAATCTTGAGGTTGTCGAGTGTGACGGGAAAATCGGTCACGACCCTGTCGGCCAACGGCACTACATAGACCGAATCGCTGTCGGCCTCGGGAGTGAGGGTATGTATCCACGAGCCCGTCGGACAGGTAAACTCGCACGATATGGAGCTGATAATCGAATCCCAGTTTTTAATCTGCATCGATACCGAATCGGGCAAACCGAAGAAACGCATCGAGTGGTCAATCACGATATTGGGAGCCCGCCCCGTATTCAAATCGAAGACGAGGGTATTGCCGTCGCTCCACCCGGCCGGGAGGATAGACGAATCGAAACGCATCTGGGTCACGGCCGAGCTGGCGGTTACCTGCAGCGATGCAACGTCGGCAAAATCTTCGTGCACCATTTCGCCCGCCCCGATTTCGCCCACCACGGGAAACTCGACGGTCGTACCTTCGTAGCTGCCTCGCAACATGGCCCGGCCGCTCTTCACCCCCTTGACGGCCCCTTCGACTACCTGGCAGCAGTCGTCGCCGGTCACGCTCCACGTCAGGATGTCGGGGTTCACCCGATAGGTCTCGCCGCTGGCTTCGGCCTCGAGTTCGATGGGATACTCCCGGAGGTCGTCGATATAGAGGCTGTCGATACAGAGGCGAGGCTCGCCGGTGGTACCGCTCATCGTCACCCGCATCTTACAGGTAGAGTCGCCCCGGCGGGCCGTTATCGTCCCCGACATGGCCACCGGCCCGGCACAAAACTCGCCGCGGCTGTTGACATGGCCCAGCTCCTCGGGCTCGCACGAAAACTCGACCTCGTGGCAATCATCGTCGATGACGATACCGTAGCGGTTATGAGCCAGCAATCGCAGTGGTGTTACCCCCAGGGGGTGAGTCTTTATCGAGGGTTTAGAGAAGGAGAGGAACGAAAAGACAGGGTCGTCGGGAGCCAGCGAGATGCCCTGGAACGAATCCATCACGGCACGCTCCTTGCCATCGGTGGGCGAATTGACCACCTGGTCGTATACCACCATCGTGGCCGAACCGCCACCGTCGAAGTTGACCACATTCCAAGCCCCCTGCTCTACCAGATAGTAGGCATCCTCAACCATCGAGCCCTTGTCGGCCGTGATGATGAAGAGCTTCTTGCCGTCTTTGGTGATTCCCACCAGCGTGCAGGGATAGTCCTGAAACTCGCGCCCCGGAGTCACGAAGTCGTTATACTCCTTGTCGTGCAGCTCGCCGTTCAAGATGACGCTGGGCCAACCGTGGAAGGCCTGCAGCACCTGCTGGGCCGGCGGAACCGACAGTCCCGAATTGGGAAAGGTGGTATTGACAAAACGCTGGTCGATCTGCACCACATCGCCTACCTGCACCCGACTCTCGAACTGGGTAGCGGCATCGTTGCGCATGAAGAGAATATGGCTCTTCCCGTCGGGCTGTATGGGGGTGTGGCCTATCGAGGCCACCCGGCAAGGGGTAGGCTCACCGTTGATAATCCACTCGCCCTGCGGCTCCAACTTGGCATAGAGTCCCTCGGTCGTGAGGGTGAGGCTGCTGTATGTATTGAAGAGAACACAATTCCGATAAGACTGTATCCCGTAGGCCGACTCGTTGACGTTGTCGATTTTGATTTCGGTCTGGTCCGGGCAAATGACCTTGGCCTCGTAGCAGGGCGGAAATACCTCGGCCACCTTGTCCTTGTTGATCGAGAGGACCGACCGTCCGTAATCGCCGTAATGGCTGATGATTTCGCCATTGCGCACGTTGATTCCCGCCGCCGTAGTCTGGCCGCTGTAATGGAACAAATCGTGGTTCACACCGAAGAAGGCCCGGTGACCTTCGTACGAATTGCTACGACACTGCGACGAGGTGGTCTCACGCGTGGCATCGGGAGTCTTCCCGTTCGACGGATATACCTCCACGGCATTATACTCGTCGTTCAGGTCGAGTGTAACCTGAAAGAGCTGGATAGGTTTCTGAGTAAACTCGATGTGGGTATACACCGCCCCCGGTCCTATGGGATAGTGTGCTATCGTGTCGGGGGTACCCCACTGGGGTTTCTCGGCCTGAGCGACTAAGCCGAGCGAAAGGCAGGCTGCCAGTGCAATGCGATTTTTCATATATATCAATTAAGCGGTTATTCCATGGTGTAAATTTGGTTATTTTTCGAATTACATACAATTATTTTATATTATTTTTTCAAATAAAAAAGCAAGGCACACCCATTGCGGGTGCGCCTTGCCCTGAAACAATATCTTCTGCAAAAGAATTATTCGTCGAGAAGAATTTCGAGAATCTGACAAGCAGCCTTGGCTACCGAAGTACCGGGACCGAAGATAGCTGCCACACCGGCCTTGTAAAGGAAGTCGTAATCCTGGGGAGGAATTACACCACCGGCAATGACTACAATATCTTCACGACCCAGTTTCTTCAACTCCTCGATTACCTGCGGAATCAAAGTCTTGTGACCGGCAGCCAGTGAAGAGACGCCCAGCACATGCACGTCGTTCTCGACAGCCTGGCGAGCAGCCTCGGCCGGAGTCTGGAACAACGGGCCCATATCTACGTCGAAGCCACAGTCGGCATATCCCGTAGCTACCACCTTGGCACCACGGTCGTGACCATCCTGTCCCATCTTCGCAATCATGATACGCGGTTGACGGCCCTCTTTCTTGGCAAATTTTTCGCACAATTCCGTTGCCCGAACGAAATCGGCATCTTTTTTGGTTTCTGAAGAATACACGCCTGAAATAGTTCTGATTACTGCTTTATAACGACCTACCACTTTTTCGCAAGCGTAGGAGATTTCGCCCAACGTAGCGCGCACCTTGGCGGCTTTCACGGCCAGGTCGAGCAAGTTGCCCTGTTTGGTCTTCACGCACTCGGTAATGGCATCGAGGGCAGCTTGTACGGCCTCGTTGTCGCGGTGCGACTTCAGGTATTGCAAGCGCTCGATCTGCTCTTTACGCACGGCGGTGTTGTCCACCTCGAGGATGTCGATGGGAGCCTCTTTCTCGAGACGATATTTGTTCACACCCACGATAGTCTGTTTGCCCGAGTCGATACGAGCCTGTGTACGAGCGGCAGCCTCCTCGATACGGAGTTTGGGAATACCGGTCTCGATAGCCTTGGCCATACCGCCCAGCTTCTCGATTTCCTGAATGTGTTCCCAAGCCTTGTGAGCGAGCTCGTTGGTCAGAGCCTCTACATAGTACGACCCGGCCCACGGGTCGATTTCTTTGGTAATGTAGGTCTCTTCCTGAATATAAATCTGAGTATTACGGGCGATACGGGCCGAGAAGTCGGTAGGCAATGCGATAGCCTCGTCGAGGGCGTTGGTGTGCAACGACTGGGTGTGACCCAGAGCGGCGCCCATGGCCTCGATACAGGTACGGCCCACGTTGTTGAAGGGGTCTTGCTCGGTGAGCGACCAACCCGAAGTTTGCGAGTGCGTACGCAGAGCCAGCGATTTGGGGTTCTTGGGATTGAACTGTTTTACAATCTTGGCCCACAACATACGGGCGGCACGCATCTTGGCAATCTCCATGAAGAAGTTCATGCCGATAGCCCAGAAGAACGACAAACGCGGTGCAAACGAGTCGATGTCCATACCGGCATTGATACCGGCACGCAAGTACTCGAGACCGTCGGCCAACGTGTAGGCCAGCTCGATGTCGGCCGTGGCACCGGCCTCTTGCATGTGGTAACCCGAAATTGAAATCGAGTTGAACTTGGGCATGTATTGCGACGTGAACTCGAAGATATCGGCAATGATTCGCATCGAAAATTCGGGCGGATAGATATAGGTGTTACGCACCATGAACTCCTTGAGGATATCGTTCTGGATGGTACCGGCCATCTCTTCGAGTTTGGCACCCTGCTCCAGACCGGCGTTGATGTAGAAGGCCAGAATGGGCAACACGGCACCGTTCATGGTCATCGACACCGACATCTTGTTCAAGGGGATACCGTCGAAGAGCACCTTCATATCCTCGAGCGAGCAGATGGAAACACCGGCTTTACCTACGTCGCCTACTACACGCTCGTGATCGGCATCGTATCCGCGGTGTGTAGGGAGGTCGAATGCTACCGAAAGACCTTTCTGACCCGAAGCCAGGTTACGACGATAGAATGCGTTGGATTCTTCGGCGGTGGAGAAACCGGCATACTGACGGATAGTCCAGGGACGAATCGCATACATGCCGCTGTACGGGCCACGCAGGAAGGGCGGAATACCGGCTACGTAGTTGAGGTGTTCAAGACCCTCGAGGTCTTCTTTGGTATAAATGGGTTTTACGGGGATCTGTTCCGGGGTTATCCAGTTTTCACCCTCGCTGGCTACTTTCCCTGCCGAGTGAGCGAAAGCATCCTTTGTAATATCTATGTTCTTGAAATTAGGTCTCATAGTTTTCTGTTTTTCTTTGAGTGATACAAAATTGTACGACTTTTAAATCGAGAGTTTCTCGTTAAACGATCTCAACGTATCGAGCACGTTGGAACGTACGTGGATAAACTCGGTAATACCCTGAGCTTTCAAATCGTCCATACAAGCGGGGGCACCGGCTACGACGAAGAGCGCACGGCCGTCGAGCAGCTTGAAGGCTTCGGGGGCATATTGGGCATATTCGTCGTCGCTCGAGCAAAGTACCACTATATCGGCTTTAGCTTCGAGGGCGGCATCGATACCGGCTTGTACGGTTTCGAAACCGAGGTTGTCGATAATCTTGTATCCGGCACAAGCAAAGAAGTTGGCCGAGAATTGCGAACGGGCCAGACGCATGGCCAGGTTGCCGATGGTAAGCATGAATACCGACGGACGCTTGCCCGAGTGCTCGGTAGCCAGGCGCAAGGCTTCGAAATCGCTGGCGGCACGTTTGGTATTCAGTACCGGGAATTCGGGTTCGCAATGGTGCTCGCCTTCGTGTTTGCTGCAACCGCAGCCACAAGCCTCGCCTTTGGCAATCTTGTCGCCGGCTACCTCGTTGAAGTTGGGATATTGGTTGGTACCCAACAGAATCTCTTTGCGGCGAGCCACATTGGTGTGACGGGTCTCGGCCGAAGCGTTGACCTGATTTTGAACAAAGCCCTCTTTCACGGCTTTGTAGAAACCGCCCTTCTCCTCTACTTCGAGGAAGAGTTTCCAAGCCTGCTCGGCAATCGACACGGTGAGGGTCTCTACATAGTACGAGCCGGCTCCCGGGTCGGTAATGCGGTTGATATGCGACTCCTCCTTGAGCAACAGTTGCTGGTTGCGGGCGATACGCTCCGAAAATTCATCGGGCTCCTTGTAGGCTTTATCGAAGGGAGTGGTCGTAATCGAATCTACACCAGCCAAAGCAGCCGACATGGTCTCGGTTTGCGAGCGGAGCAGATTGACATAAGCATCGAATACGGTTTGGTTGAATTCCGAAGTCTGAGCGTGAGCCTTCATCTTGCAGGCACAGTCGCAAGCGGGATTGTATTGTTTTACAATCTGAGCCCACAACATGCGGGCGGCACGGAACTTGGCCAACTCCATGAAGTAGTTGGACGAGATGCCGAAGTTGAATTTGATTCGATTGGCAACCTCATCGACCGAGAGACCTTTCTCGGTAAGAGCGGCCAACCATTCGTTACCCCAAGCCAGGGCGAAACCCAGCTCCTGCGAAATGAACGAACCGGCATTGTTCAGCATCACGGCATCGACAGCCAGCACTCTGAAGAGCGGTAACTCTTTCACGGCTTCGATTACGGCAACGGCCTCATCGGCATAGTCGGCAAAGTCGCGGCCTTTGGTCAACATGCGCTTAAACGGATTGAATCGGATAGAACCCGAAACTTTCGAAAGGTCGGCTCCACTCTTTTTCAAATAGGCGGCTACCGTTTCGGCAAGTTTCACTGTGCTTTTCATGCAAGAGGAGAAGTTCAACTCGACTTTCTCCAACTCGATACCATGCAGCAAAGTTTCCATATTCTCTACCGAAATCAAATCTTTCGGGAGCTCAAGGCCCAGCGACTCGACACCCTTCGTCAGGATGTCCAGGGCCTTGGCGTTGGCCTCTTTGACATCGGTCACTTTGATGTCCTGACGTACCAGCCAGTTGTTGTCGGTACGAGTGCCACGCACGTAAGGATATTCACCGGGGAGCGAATCGGTCGTGTGCAGATTCGCAATGTCTTCGGCACGATACATGGGGTTTACGTTAAACCCTTCGTTTGTCCTCCATACGAGCTTTTTGTCAAAATCAGCCCCTTTCAGGTCGGCGATGACCTTGTCTTTCCATTCTTGCGTGGAGACCGGAGGGAACTGGTCAAACAGTTTTTCTTTACTTTCTGCCATAGTTGTTATTAGTTAAGTTGTTTAAGCCAAACTATTGGATTGGATTATTCACAAAATAGGCCCGGCACAAAATCCTCATGCCAGACATCTGAGAACAAAAGTAGTACAAATAGTTCGAAATAAAGAATTTTTTCTGTAATTTTTATGAATATCTCCCACCTTTGGGACAACCCGCCTTCCGATGCGGGTTTTGCCCCCGATATTACCCTTCAAAAACCACCGTCACAACGCAGTTATCGATTTTTTTTTGTATATTAGTAGAACACAAACTAACATCATAGGTTTGAATAGGATTTAATCGTTTACATTGCTCTATTATGAAAGAGAGTAAAAAACTTGTTTATTCTGGAGATCTGCTGCGGAAATTTCTGCATCGGAAAGGGCTCACCTACAAAGATGCAGCCAAAGAACTGGGGTTGGACAAGAATACCATAGGCAAAGCCGTGAGAGGCGGAAACCTAAATATCAATGTATTACTCACTATTGCCAATCATTGGAATCTACCCATCACCGACTTCTTCACACTCATCAGCAACGACGAATGTCGGGAGGCCTATTTTATTAGTCCTAACCCATATGTTTTCGAGGAAAAGAGTAGCGATTCGATTTCCAACGACTCCTTTAATACTTATAAAAATATTAAAAAGATGCAAAATTTACCCAACTCCGTTTGTAACTCGAAACTCCAGGAAATTGAATTGCTGCAAAGCCTGATCGACAATTATCAGAAAAGAATCGAAATGCTGCAACAAGAGTTGGAGCAAACCCAATCACAATCATATTAGCCTCACCCAACCCTAAGATTCGCCCCCTTTTCTTCAGCCGGTTTTAGTGTGTAAAATCGACAGGTGCTATTTTCCCCATCAACGACACAATCTGTGCCTGCCGGCGCAACATATACCCCGACGGTGCCGCCGAATTGAATCGTCGTGGATTGGGCAGCGTAGCGGCAATAAGCGCACACTGCGACCGGGTGAGCCGTGCGGCCGTCTTGTGAAAATGTTGCTGGGCCACCGCCTCTACCCCATAGATGCCCTTGCCGGTCTCTATGGAATTGAGATAAACTTCCATGATGCGCTCCTTGCCCCAGAAGAGCTCGATGAGTACGGTAAAATAGGCTTCCAACCCCTTGCGCACATAGGAGTGACCGGGCCAGAGGAACACATTCTTGGCCGTCTGCTGCGTGATGGTGCTGGCTCCCCGGGGACGCTTGCGGTGCTTGTTCTCCTCGATAACCTTTTTCAACTCCTCGAAATCGAAGCCGTGATGGGTCATGTAGCGATTGTCTTCCGAGGCAATGACCGCCATGGGCATGTAGCGCGACATCTTTTCGATGGGAACCCACCGATGGTGCCACTCGACTTTCTTACCGTCGGCCAACTGCTCGACCGTGCGGATGACCATCAACGGAGTTACATACACGGGAATAAACCGGTACAACAGCACGACAATAATGGTCGAAAGGAAGAAAAACAGGACAAGCCGTTTTGTCCAACGCCAAATCTTACGCATCATCGCTCATCAATCTTTCACACATTCGACCCGGGCCCACCGGTTTTTCTCGGCATGACCTGCAAACCGCAGCCCCAAACGCTCGGCCTCGGACCGTATGGCCGGAATATCTTCGACATAAAAGCCGCTCATAAAGAGGCGCGATCCACTCTTCATGCGCTCTACATAGGCGTGCATATCGGCCAACAGGATGTTGCGGTTGATGTTGGCAAAGATGAAGTCGAACGCCTCTTGCTTCAGCACTTCGATGCCGCCCAGCCGTACCTCGATGTCGGGCACCCGGTTCAGGCGCACATTCTCCTGGGCATTCTCGGTGGCAAACTCGTCGATGTCGACAGCCACGACCGGCGAAGCCCCCTTCATGCCGGCCAAGATAGCCAACACGGCAGTTCCGCACCCCATGTCGAGCACCGAACGGCCGGTAAAGTCGGTCGCCAATATGGCCTGCAACATGAGGGTCGTGGTCTCGTGGTGTCCCGTGCCGAATGCCATTTTCGGGTCGATGAGCACATCGTAGCGAGCCTGGGGTACATCTTTGTGGAAGGTGCTGTGTATCACGCACTCGTCACCCACAACAATGGGTTTGAAATAGTGTTTTTCCCACTCTTCGTTCCAGTCCTGCCCCGGCACAAAGGTCGTCTGCCGAGTCACCTTCACCCCCTCGAGCGGAAACTGGCCCAGCACCGTTTCGAGCTGTGCCTCGTCGTAGGTACCTTGCGGAACAAAAGCCGTCACGCCCGTCTCGTCGGGAACAAAACTCTCGTAACCAATCTCGCCCAACATGGCGGCCAACACATCGGTAGCCACCTCGCTACACGGCTCTACCTCGAGCCGCACCTGCATGTAATCGTTCATAGCCTACTTTTTCGCCCGCATAGCTTTCTGCGCACGAGGATAGAGTACATTGCGCACAAATGCATAATCGGGATATTTGTCCATAATGTTTTTATAGATAGCCAATGCCTGCTCGTAATGCGCGTTCTTCTCGTTGACGACACCGATAGTCACCAGCAGTTGCACATAGAGCCAATTATGAGCGTTGGCCGAAAGATTCTTCTCCATGCTCTGGCGGGCATGCTGATAGCAGGTCAGCCCCTGGGCCTTGTCGCCCCCAAACATACCGGGCATATAAAAGAGGATATTGCCATACAGAATGGAGACCCAACTATCGTCGGGTGCCATCTTGTAGGCCTCACGGGCCGACGACAACATATTGGGAGCCAATGTAGTGGCCCGCAGTGGCGACAAGGCAATCTTGAGCCCCAGCAAATTGGCATACAACGCCTTGAAACGGGCATCATGCGGGTATAGTTTCTGATATTTCTCGGCCAGGTCCAATGCCGTTTTCAGATTGGACTGGGCCTCGGTTTTACGCTTCTTATCGACCAGATGTCCTACCAGGCCATAATATCCGCACAAGATTTCGTGCCTGCCGTCGAGGGTCTCGCACGATTTGTCGGCACTCATCTGCGACAACACTCCGCTCCACTGCGGGATCTTCTGCTCGATAAACAGGTCGTACAACTTTTCGCGGTAATCGGTGAGCGATGCTCCCCATGCCGATAAGGGCCCAAGAAGAGCCCCCAAAAGCAACAGACATACGATTCGTTTCATATTCATTTACTGGCTTCTGTACAAGGGAGCAAAGATAGTAAAAGGTGAGCGGAGAATAAAATATCGAAACTTGTTTCGGATATTTTTTATCCCGAACCGCCCCTATCTTCGTGTAACAAAGATAGTAAAAGGAGAGAGCAGAGACAAATGAAAAATCGGTTTTTCAATTTGACTATGCCGAACCGTCCCCGTCTTATCCACAGACTACCCTAAAAAACACAGGAGCTCCAACTGTCAGGAGTGTTGCTACGCATGCCCCAGCCCTTTTCTGCCAAACGTCCCCTTTAATGAGTATCGGTAATACCGTACATCAACTGGTCAAGCAGGATAGGTATATCGCTCGAAGCAATTCCCGAAGCTACAAGATCGGGGACATCCTGCTTGAAGTTGGCAATAAACTTGCCTGTATCGCCTCCGTCGAGTTCGATGCTGCGGCGATAGTAGTCGATAGCCTGCCGGATATGGCCCAGAGAAAACTCCACGTGCCCGGCGTTGAGGTAGTCGAGAGCCGTAGGTTTTGCAGCCAGAATCTTTGCATAATAGCGTTGTGCCTGCTCCTTCTTCCCTATCAGGAACGAGCACCAGGCAATGGGCTGCCAGGCCTTCCCTCCGTCGGGGTCGAGATAGTCGACCTTGAAGTAATACTTCAGGGCCTCCTCATAATCCTTCTGCTCGACATAGCAATGGCCAATGTTCATCTGCACCGACAGGTTGTCGGGCTGTATCTTTTCGGCCCGATGATAATACGAGAGAGCCATCTCGGGCTTCTTCAGATTCCGGTAGCAGGTGGCTATGCGCCTGATGGTCCAGAAGTTGTCGGGGGCGATAATCTCGGCCTTGAGGAAAGCCTCGAGCGCCTCGGCATAGTCGCCCTGCTTCTGGTAGCAGAAACCTATCTTCTGGTATATCTCGGCATCGGAGTGATAGGTAGCCGAGAGCCGTTCGAAGAGTTCGAGCGCATCGTCGTAATATCCGCGGCGGAAATAATACTCGCCGATAAGCCGCAGACTGTCCTGCCCGCTCAACAACGACTCGAGCGTAGAGACATGCAGCAGGTTGATGTGCCCGGCAAAGGGGTCGGTAAACTCCGACCGGCGGATATAGAGTTTGAAAAAACGATATAAATCCTGAATGTACCGGTTCGAGATATTCTCGCGGCTATGCTCCTTCTTCATCAACTCTTCGTTGGCCATCTCCTGCATGGCGGCATTTTCGGCCCCAAACTGACCCATCATCAACTGACGTTGCGACTCGGGTACCTGCGACAGACTGAGGCAGAACGAATATTTGTCGGAGTTGCACAGGAGCGACGAGGCCGAAAGCATCTTCTTGAACATCGCACCCCCCTGCCCCTCGAGCAACCCCGAGAGAGCCGTATGGTCCGGATTAAAGGGCATGAACCAGTTTTGTATCGACTGAAAGAAGGGGAAACTCTTCAAATGCGAGAAGGTGCTCATAAAGACATCGGCCCCCTCCATCTGCAGGTCGGTCAACTCTTTCAGCTTGTCGGCGATACCCGTCTTTTCGAGCATATCCTGCCACTCGGGATTCTCCTCGAGCGCATTGATGTCGTTCATCAAGTCCTCCTGTTTGATTTTCTTGTAGAGCGACGGCCCCAGCTTCATCATCTCGGGGAGCAGCTCCTCGGTCATCTTGCGGGTAATCTTCTCGGTCTCCTGCGTTTTTATCAGTTGCAGGAATATCGTGCGCACGTCGTTCTTGAAACGAGGCTCCTCGCTCAAGGCGTCGATGCAATGCTGCACACTCGGGAAGAGCGGCAACCGCTCGCGATAGATATACATCACGATGAGGGCGGCACAGAGCGAACGCAGCTGTATCTCGGGCGAGGTGTGCCGATAACCGTCGAGAAGGAGGAACAGTTTCGCCTCGTCGAACCGATGCAGCAGATTCAGCAACAAGGCCGAAATCAGCAGCGATGCCAGGTCGTCGGGGAAACGGTTGGCATAGAGCGCCTCGCGCAAGGTGGCATCGTCCCCCTCACGAGCCGGATAGTTGGTCCACACATCCATAAAGAGCGTACCGGCCTCATCCTCGACCCGATGCTTCAGCGATTTGATTTTGGCAGCATCGCGCTCCTGCTCGCTCAGCAGCAAGGCCAGCGACAGGTCGTTGAGCGCCTGGTCGCACCGGTCGCACTGCGAGGCCAGAGTCTCGTCGGCCCGACTGGCCTTGACATAACGGCGCCAACCGTAATACTGGGACGGCGAAACCCCGGCGGCCAACTCGTCGGATACCCGGTCGGTGAGTGTATAGGCCGACACCACCAGGTGGTCGTAGATGCGTTTGCGCTCGGGGTCTTCCACCCCGTCGAGCATGTACTGTATCATATACTTGTACGACATCTCCATCTCGTTGAGCTTGTCGCGGCTCAGCCAATCCTGCAATTCGTTCACCAGAACGGCCAGTTTGCCGAAGGCATCCTTCAACCGCCGCTCGGCCAACAGTCCATATATCTCGTATTGCTGCTTTACAATTTCGGTCGTAATCATCTGCTCAAGTCTAAATTCGTAGTAAATTTAAGGAGCTTTCTCCAATATAACAAACTTAACTGCAAATAGTGTGCCGGGAATGTCTGTTTTAGCTTGTTTGCTGCTCAAGCCTTATCTGCTCCGACAGGCATAACCCTTCCCGACCCTATAAAAAGCATGAAAGGAATGTCCTTTGTCTGCTTTTCATGGAAAACTCCCCACTCGGCTGTTAAGCCTCCACAGCCCCACACAGACCATGCACATGGCCGAAATATCACACAAAACCTATCGAAGGGCGGCCTACCAGCGAACGACGACCCGTAGCCTCCATACGCTCCTTAATATCCTGATACAGTTGCAAACTCTCTTTGCGGACCGACGGTTGCGTATTGTGCACGGCATCCTGGAGCAAACTGTTTGATATTCTGGTACGGGCAAAAGCTGCCGTCATGGCCGAATCGTTGACAATATAAGCTATATCGCTGGCTATATACCCTTCGGTATCGTTGGCCAACTTTTCAAAATCTATATCCTCCATCAACGGACGATTATTCAAATATAGCTTGAACAACTCTTTGCGAGCTTCAAAATCGGGCAATGGTACATAAACGAGTTTATCAATACGACCGGTTCTCAGAATAGCCGGGTCAATCTTGTCCGGACGGTTGCTTGTAGCTACAATAAATATTCCCCGTTTAGAACAATTGTTCATTTGAGAAAGGAATTCGTTTACTTCGCCCGAAACATAGCTGCTGCCTGGTGCCGACCGATCAGGGACCAAGGCATCAAATTCGTCAAAGCACAAAACGATGGGGGCATTTTCGGCCGCCTGCCTAAATAACTGACCTATTTTCTCCTGTGAGCCGTGAAGGAAAGAACTTGCCAAATCGGACGATTTAATCAAGAGGAAGTTAAATCCGGTCTCTTCGGCAAATTTCTCGGCGAAATATGTCTTTCCACACCCCGGAGGACCATATAGCAACATGCCATTCGGGGGAACCAGTTTGTATTCTTCGGCAATATCCTTGTTCTTAATTACGAATATCACCTTTTGAGTCAGCAAATCTTTCAACTCCTGCATCCCGGCAATATCCTTGAAGCCATGTCCTGAGCCCCTCTTAATGTCAAATTTAACCGCATTCGGGCTTTGTGCCTGCTCCGGAGCCTTATTGTCGGAAGGCTCATACTTCGAAGAAGACTTCTGTTCCAACTCGGACGGAACCGGATCGGACGAATCGAGCATCTGAATAATCTCACCAATACTGTTCAAACGGTCTGTATATTTCAGAGCGAGCCCGCCTCTCAATATTTGCTTGATTTTCTCTGAAATGTCCAACTCCGAGAAATCCAACGGATTCCGTTTCCGATATTGAGTCAACGCATAAAACCGATCCTTCACAGGTTGGTTATCCTCGAACGTCATCTCCCACGGGGCTCTTCCCGAAAGCATGTAGTACAAAATTGCACAAACCGAAAAGACATCGCTCTGTTCATCATAGATACCTACCATATTTTCATTGGCATGGTACAGGATATCAATATTCGCCACATCGAAGGGGACAGAACCGCTGCATCGCTCGGAAACATGTCCCAGGTCAATAATCTCGGGTTCGTTCTTTACCGTATTCAAAAGAATCACATTGCTCGGATCCAGATCGTTGTGGCACAACACGGGACTCAACGAGTGCATATATTCCAGCCCCTTCAATAGACCTCTGAATATAGCAACAGCATCCGCCTGGTCCAACTTGCCTTTTTGAGAGACAAGATCCGACAAAATTTGTCCGTCAAAATATTTGGTGATATAATATTGACAAATGCCCTCTTGCAATTCTATCTTCCCGCTATCGATATAGCTTACGATATTCCGGTGGGACATTTGTTTACAATACTCTATCTCACGAACAATGCCCGACTCTCGATTCATCAACTTATCCGGTAAATTATTGAGAACGAACAATTTCAAAAAATAGGGATTATTATCCTCATCGACAGCTCGATAGGTTTCGGTATAATAGTTCGCCTTAATCAAATTTTGAACGGTGTACTTGCCTACATTCGAGGCATTCTGCAAAACGGGCATGGATTCTATATCTTATAAATTCTATATAATTATGGGATTGGGAAGCACAAGTGCTTCCCAATCAACTCAACGGGAAAAGTGTTAACCGAATATTTCCTGGGCAATTTTATGACGAGCGGCAACGAGAATCTCGATACAACGGACAAAAAAGTCGCCAAACTCAGGCGTAGAGTCGATAAACAACTCTATCGACAGCCACAAGTGATCTTCGACCAGGAAAGCTTTGACTACTTTCATATCGCGAGTAATCATATTTGCAGCCTCCAACACTTTCATCCGGTTATTCTCCACGACATATATATTGGGCATAATAATGCGAAAGAACTGTTCATCTTCACCCGAGTTGGTAATGAAAAGATTCGTCCCTTGATACTTGAAGTGGATATCGCCATCATCGTCGATATTGTATCTGTAGCCCTCCGAGCTCAAATACTCTTTTACTAATTCAACTGTTTTCATGTTTAGATATGATTATATGGTGAATATATATTTGTGAATTTTATCAATAAGCTTTGAGTTGTGCAGTTCCGATTCTTCTCGTCCCCTCTGTTTTTTATTTGTTAACTGCTTTCATAGTAAGTATATCCCCTCGCTTTTAGTATATCTTTAAAACTGTTTCACTACAAATATAAGAAATATTTCCAAGAAACAACAAAAAAACACGAACTAATCTTCCCGATTTTTTTCTTTCTCTTAAAACGAACTGAAGCACCTTTGCCCGATCTGCAAAATCAAAATTGCCCTACTATTCTACAATCATTCAACGCCAAATGGCATAACACATTCTATCCAAACAAAATAACGATTTCCTAACCCAAGAGAGAAATACATGTCGCATACAAAAAGTAAAAGAATCTACCCAACAAACCAATCAATATCGTATATTTGCACTACGATAGATGGAGCCATATCCCTTTACTTCGTGCGATGTATCCCAAAGGGATTGGCATGTTATCGATAACCGCTCGGAGAATCACCACGATACAACCGACATATCGTGAATACGAACAGTCTATTTTATACCAATAAACTGAATATATTATGATACAACGGATTCAAACTGTTTACCTGCTGCTGGCCGCCGCCCTGATGGCCACGTTCCTCTTCTGCCCCATCGCTCAGTTCGACACGCCCGACGGGCTTTACAGCTTCACGTCGCAAGGGGTATCTACCGTGATGGCCGAACCGGCTGCACCCGAGGCCGATGCTACGGTTACACAAACCTCGGTATTCACTCCTACGTGGGGGGTATTTGTGCTGGGTATCGTCATTGCCGTGCTGTCGCTCGTAGCTATCTTCCTGTACAGGAACCGTCCCAACCAGGCGCGTGTCTGCATGATCAACGCCTTCTTTATGGTGACCTTCTACATCATCATCTTTCTGAGCGGGTACACCTTCCAACACGACCTTGCCGCTACGCACACGTCATGGTCGGCCTATCTCGCGATGCCGTTCGTTGCTCTCGTGCTCGACATTCTGGCCTATCGCGCCATCAACAAAGACGAGCAGCTGGTGCGCAGCATGGACCGCATCCGCTAAGGTTCCAACTTCTCTTTCAGGAATCTGCCCGTATAGGAGGCCTCGCAACGGGCCACCTCTTCGGGCGTGCCTGTACATACCACATAGCCGCCGGCTTTACCCCCTTCGGGACCCAGGTCGATAATGTGGTCGGCACACTTGATGACGTCCATGTTGTGCTCGATAATCACCACGGTGTGCCCCCGCTCAATCAGTTGGTTGAACGACTTCAGCAGCGTGTTGATGTCGTGGAAATGAAGACCCGTAGTGGGTTCGTCGAAGATGAAGAGCGTGGGCTCCTGCCGTTCGTTACTGAGGAAGAAGGCCAACTTGACCCGTTGGTTCTCACCACCCGAGAGGGTCGACGACGATTGCCCCAGCTTGATATATCCCAGACCCACATCCTGCAACGGTTTCAGCCGTTTTACAATACGTTTCTCCTGACTGCCGTCGACCTCGGAGAAGAACTCGATGGCTTGGTTGATGGTCATGTCGAGTACATCGCTTATGTTTTTGCCCCGATACTCAATCTCGAGCACATCCTGTTTGTAGCGTTTGCCGTGGCAAGCCTCGCACTCCAGCACGATGTCGGCCATGAACTGCATCTCGACCGTGATGGTACCCTCGCCCTTACACTCTTCGCAGCGGCCGCCCTCGGAGTTGAACGAGAAGTACGACGGCGAAAAGCCCATCTGCTTGGCCCCCTGCTGGTCGGCAAAGAGCTTGCGAATCTCGTCGAATGCTTTCAAATAGGTAGCAGGATTGGAACGGGTAGATTTACCGATAGGATTCTGGTCGACAAACTCGACCGCCTTGATGCGGTCCATGTCGCCCGTGAAACGGGAATAGGTTCCCGGCATCTCGCCCCCCTCGCCATAGTAGCGCAAGAGTCCGCGATAGAATACATCGCGCACGAGCGACGACTTGCCCGAGCCGCTCACGCCGGTAACCACCGTCATCACATGGAGCGGGAACCGTACATCGATTGATTTCAGGTTGTTCTGGGCAGCCCCTTCGACCTCGATATACTGGTTCCACTTGCGGCGTACGGCCGGAACCTCTATCTTGCACTCGCCCGTCAGATAGCGCATGGTGTAGCTGCGGGTCGCCTTGGGCAGACGCGAAAGGTCGCCCTGATAGACCACCTCGCCACCCAACCGGCCGGCCAACGGACCAATGTCGATGATGTAGTCGGCCGACCGGATAATCTCCTCGTCGTGTTCGACCACGACTACCGTATTGCCCAACTCCTGCAACTCGCGGAGCACCTTGATGAGCAGGTGCGTGTCGCGCGAATGGAGGCCGATGCTGGGCTCGTCGAGGATATAGAGCGAGCCCACCAGACTGCTGCCCAGCGAGGTAGCCAGGTTGATGCGTTGGCTTTCACCACCCGAAAGGGTCGACGACAACCGGTTGAGGGTAAGATAGTCGAGCCCCACCTCCTGCAAGAATCGGATGCGGTTCTTAATTTCGGTGAGCAGTCGCTTGGCAATAGCCGTGTCGTGCTCGTCGAGCTGCAGGTTGTCGAAGAAGGCTTTCAGTTCGCCTACCGGCAGATTCACCAGTTCGGTGATAGACCGGCCACCCACCTTCACATATTCGGCCTCGGGTTTCAACCGGCTGCCCTTGCACACCGGACAGGTGGTTTTGCCCCGATAGCGGGCGAGCATCACCCGGTATTGTATCTTGTACTGGTTGGCCTCGAGCATGGCAAAGAAACCGTCGATGCCCTCGAAGTCGCCCGAGCCGTGCCACAAAATATCTTTCTCGCGATCGGTCAGTTTGTAGTAAGGCCGATGTATCGGGAAGTGCAACGACTCGGCGCGACGGATGAGGTCGTTTTTCCACTCGCTCATCTTCTCGCCCCGCCAGCACATCACCGCATCGTCGTAGACCGAGAGGGTCTTGTTGGGCACCACCAGATCTTCGTCGATACCGATTACCCGCCCGAAGCCTTCGCACTCGGGACAAGCCCCCACGGGATTGTTGAAGTTGAACATCAGGTCGCTCGGCTCGTTGAAGGTGATGCCGTCGGCCTCGAACCGTTTCGAGAAATGGAACTCTTTCACCCCCTCGGTTGTGTGCATCTGTACGACGCACTCCCCGCCTCCTTCGAAGAAGGCGGTCTCGACCGAGTCGGCCAGTCGGCTCACGGTATCGTTCTCGTGCGACACGCTCAAGCGGTCGATTACCAGGCGCACCTTCGACGCATCGGGCAACGTATCGTCGGCCAGCAAATCTTCTATCGCCACGAATCGGCCCTCGACCTCGACGCGCGGGAAGCCCTCCTTCTGCCATATCTGCAACTGGGTTTTCAGGTCGCGCCCCTCGGGGAGAGTCAGGTTGGTGAGCAAGGCAAAGCGGGTACCGTCGGGGAAACCGAGGGCACAGTTCACCACATCGTCGACCTGATGCTTCTTGACCAACTGGCCCGAGATGGGCGAATAGGTCTTGCCGATGCGGGCATAGAGCAACCGCAGGTAGTCGTATATCTCGGTCGAGGTGCCCACCGTCGAGCGCGGATTGCGGGTGTTGACCTTCTGCTCGATAGCGATGGCGGGCGGTATGCCCTTGATGTAGTCACACTCGGGTTTGCTCATCCGCCCCAGAAACTGGCGGGCGTAGGCCGAGAGACTCTCGACATACCGCCGCTGTCCCTCGGCATAGAGCGTATCGAATGCCAGCGACGACTTGCCCGAGCCCGACAGGCCCGTGATGACGATAAAGCGGTTGCGAGGTATCTCTATATCGATATTCTTCAGATTGTTGACGCGTGCCCCTTTAATAAAGATTGACTGTTCAGACATAGTTCCCGGAGATAACTTTTGATTCCTTTGTTTCTTTTTCGACATGCCCCCGATACGTTCCCCCATGAGGTCGCGCCCGGCCCGGCAAAGTGAATGCAAAGATAGCGAAAGGCGAGAGCAAAAAAGCCAAACTTGTTTGAGTTTTTTTGCCGAGCCGCATCCTATCTTCTGGAAAGATAGCGAAAGGTGAGAGCAGAGGCAAAGGAAAACGCAGTTTTCGATATTTGGCTATGCCGAACCGACTCCTATCTTCGCATCAAGCAAAGATACGAACTTTCGCCGTTCGTGATTCGGCCCGCTTCTATCCTTTATACTTTTTTGTAAAACAATTCATACAAGCGAAAATCTTTGGCGCGCAGACTAACAAAAATCCAAATACTTTGTTATCTTTGTATAGTCACATTAAAACCATAAAGATTATGAAAGGTCTTAATTTACTGTTTGCATTCCTCGGCGGAGCCGCCGTGGGTGCTGTAGCCGGCATCTTGTTTGCCCCCGAAAAGGGATCGGACACGAGAGCTCGCATCTGCAAAATGCTTCATGACAAGGGCATCCACCTGAAAAAAGAAGAGATGGAGCAGCTCGTCGACCAGATTGCCGAAGAAGTGAAAGGCGTGAAATAGATACGCCCGCTGTCGCGATGAGGATATCAAGGCATACCACCACCGGTAGTCTTGATACTCTCATCGTGTATCTACCCCCTATGTTTCTCCTCTAACCCCCACTTTGTTATGCCCGATACTCCCGACAACGCATTCAAGCGACTATTCGAAGAAGGTAAAAAATACCTTACCCTGCAAATCGACTACGCCAAACTGACGGCCACCGAAAAGATTTCGGTCATTCTGGGCATGTCGGTCCTCTTCATCATCATTCTGGTTCTGGCCGTAGGTGCCGGCATATACCTGTCGTTTGCCCTGGTCTATCTGCTGGAACCGCTCGTGGGCATCGTGGGCAGCTATGCCCTGCTCGGCGCGCTGTTTCTGGTACTCATTGCCGTTGTGGTCATCTTCAAACGACAGCTCATCCTCGCCCCCATCACGCGATTTATCTCGCGCGTATTATTAGATAACGACAAAACTCCTCAATAACATGGATACCCCGAAAACTCCATTCAAAGGGCTCACGCTCGAAGAGATTGCAGCCCGGCGGCAGGCTCTGAAAACAGAGATCGCCGAACAACGGAAGTGTGTCGACGAGGCTTACCGCCAGGTTATCTCGCCCTTTACCCAGGCCCGATCGATTACCAAGTATATCGGCAGCAACCTGCTCGGCGGCGTCACCCTGCTCGAGAGTGCCATGTGGGGATTCCGACTCGTGTCGCGCATATTCCGCCTGTTCAAGCGATTCCGCTAACACATCTTACGCCCGCTCGAAGAGACTTCGCATCACACGCGCTATCCCCCTGAACCCATTGCCCCGAAACTCCGTACAGATTGAGCCGGGCAGATAATTGTTAATCCCTGCCATCGGCTAAACCTTGTTGATTATCTTCTGTTTATAGATAAACGGAAATATGAAACGACCATGAAATTAGTACGACTGATCGGATATATCGCCATCGGGGTAAGCCTGGCCAACTGCAACGGGAAATACGAAATAGAAGGACACACCCAACTGCTCCCCGACGGAACTACGCTCTTTCTGCAAAAGCTGACCGGACAACAATTCGAAATCATCGACAGCGCCGTAGTCCGAAACGGTGCCTTTACTTTCGAAGGAGACCAGACAGAACCGGCTATTGCCATACTGGTACCCCGCGACGAGCGGGCCTCGCAATATCCCCCGCTGCTGCTCGCCCTCGAACCCGGCACCATCGAGGTGACATTCGACTCGGTCACCCACCTGTCGGGCACTCCGCTCAACGACCGGCTGCAAGTCTACGAGGAGCAACGTCAGACCTTCGACAGCCACATACAGGAGATTACCCGACTTTACCTGAAGGACTATCTCGCCGGACAACTCACCGACAGCACCTTCAACACCCTGAAACAGGCTTTCGAAAAAGAGCAGCAGGGGCTCGAACGGCTGACCCGCAAATACATCGCGGCCAATACCGACAACGTGACCTCGGTCTACCTGTTTCTGCAAAACAGTTTTCTCTTCTCGCCCGACGAGCAACGTAGCCTCATCGCCAATGCCGCCACCTCGTTCAAAAAGAATCCGGCCATCCAGAAGCTGTCGCACATGCTCTCGCGCCTGAAAAACGTGGCCCCCGACATGCCCTACACCGACCTGACCCTGCAAACGCCCGAGGGAACAATGGCCTCGCTCTCGCAATACGTAGGGCACGGCCGGTATGTGCTGCTCGACTTCTGGGCCTCGTGGTGTCCGCCCTGCCAGCGACAGACTCCCTATCTGAAACAGTTGTACAGCCGATACGGCAACGGACAACTCTCGATAGTGAGCATCTCGCTCGATACCGATCGCGAAGCCTGGCTCACTTATGTGCGCGAAAACCAGATGACGTGGCCGCAACTGGGCGACCCCAAGGGGTGGGACTCCGACGCCATCCTGTCGTATGTGATTCAGGGCATCCCCCACTTCGTCCTCATCGCCCCCGACGGCACCATCGTGGCCAATAACCCTTCGGAAGAGGAGCTGAATGCTCTGCTGGCCTCCCGGCTGAAACGGCAATAAATGTAAAATTTGGTTCTTTTTCCCTTATCAGCCCTGCCAAATAGCTACTATTCTGTGTATAAAAATTTACAAGTGATAATATTTTTGTTGTAAAAATAATAGGAAGAGAAAAAAATTTCTATATTTGCCCGCCTAATGATAAAAAATTTATCACCATGTGGAGATTTATATGCACAGCGATGATGCTCATCGCCCTGGCAGGATGCCACACCAACAAGAATATGTCGAAGACAGAAAACACGGTCGTGACGACCGACTACACCCTGCCGCAGGAATTACCCGTATCTGCATCGTTCCGTATGTTTTGGGAAGCCTGGCAAGCCGACCTCGCACAATCGGGTCAGGCCATCGACGACTATACCCCCTCGACGTTGCTGGTCCAACGCTTCTCGCTGCGCAACCAGAACGGCGAATACCTCGCCACCGGGTTTCTGCACACCGATGCCGAATTCGATGCCGACGCCCTCACCCTACTGGGAGGCTATTGCGTGAAGTACAACGAGACGATGTACAGTTTTGCCGTACCCTTGCGGAGCCTTACCCGCTTTGTCGCCCTGCCGGGTATTACCTATATCGAGGCGTCGTCGCCCGTACGCCCCCGATAACCTTTACGAATTATCTATTGTTTTAATAACTAAATCGATGAAAAAAGTATTACTATCAGTTTGTCTCTTGGCCCTCGCCTGTCAGTTCGGGGCGAATGCCGAAGAGAAGATGTCGCCATCGACACAAAATTTTCTGCGCAGTTACGAATCGACCCCTACGATGCAACGCGCCAAACTAAAATCGACCTATGCCGTAGACCAAGAGAACAGCCAGACCATCGTCTCGGCATTCCTCCACCTTAACGATGAAAACGACCTCGAAGGACTGGCCGACAATGGTGTGACCGTCAATGCCCAGTACGGCACCATCCTCTCGGTACGCATCCCCGCCAACAAACTCGAGGCGGTATCGCAACTGCCGTCGGTCGAGTATATCGAGATCGGACGTCCGGTACATAAACTCATGAACACGGTACGCAGCGCCGCCTTCGCCAATGTCGACGCCCTGCACGCCGGTACGGGGCTCACCCAGGCCTACACGGGTAAAGATGTCGTGGTGGGTATCATCGACGGCGGGTTCCAATACAACCACATCAACTTCTACGATACGGCCGGAGAAAACCTGCGCGTGAAGAGGGTATGGAACCAAAACGCTACGGGTACGCCTCCCTCGGGTTACTACGGTCGGGAATATACGACCTCCGAGTCGATCGTATCGGCCAAGCAGGATATGGCCGACTGCCACGCCACTCACGTGGCCGGTATCGCAGCCGGAGCCTATCACGGCAACAGTTACTATGGCGTGGCTCCCGATGCCGACCTGGTATTTGTCAGCTACAACCTCTACGACTCCAGCAGCAGCAACACAAGCATTACCGACGGTATCAAATATATCTATGACTACGCCGAGTCGGTAGGGAAACCCTGTGTCATCAACATGAGCCTCGGATACCACATCGGACCGCACGACGGTACCTCTACCTTCGACCGCATCTGCGACTCGCTGCAAGGCGAAGGCCGCCTGCTGGTAGGTGCCGCAGGCAACGAAGCCGAAGAGAATCTCCACATAAAGAAGACGCTGAGACCCGGCGATAATACATTGAAAACAGTAGTCGATTTGGGGAGTAGCCAAAATACAGCCATCGATATTTGGGGTGACCCCAATAAAACGATTTCGGCACGAGTCATCGTCTACGATATAGCCCAACGCCAAGAAATCTACTCGTCGGCGTTCTTCTCGACAGCGACCAGTACCAGCCAAAGGATTGCCAATCCGACCGGAGTTTACGGCGAAATTTATATCTCGACTGCAACCGACCCCAACAACCACAAAGGGAACATCACCATCGACGTGGGTATCCTGCCGAGAGAAGATACCTACTATATAGGATTTGAGGTATCGGCCACCGAAGAGACCACAATCAATGCCTGGACCAACACGCAATATACCGAGTTCTCCAATTTCGGTATTGCCGAACTTACCAACGGCGACAACAATACCAGCATCGGAGAGATTGGAGGCACCGGCAACCGCATCATTACCGTGGGAGCCTACACCAGCTGCAATTACATCGAGCACAAGAACAGCACGATATACAACCGTTCCTACCAAAACGTCGACCAGCTGGCCTCCTTCTCGAGCCACGGCCCCACGACCGACGGCCGCATGAAACCCGATATCGCCGCTCCCGGCTCCATGCTCATATCGTCGTTCAACAGTTCGACTTGCAGCAACAGCCGCGGCCAATATTATAACATGGTGGTAGAACAATACAATGCCAACAACACCAACTATTACTATGGTTCGATGGAAGGGACATCGATGGCTGCCCCGGTAGTGACGGGCATATTGGCGACCTGGTTGCAGGCACGGCCTACCCTCACTCCCGAGCAGGTGCGCGAGGTATTTGCCCAATCGGCCAAGACCGACAGCTACACGGGCAATATTGCCGGTGTGGGTAATAATGAGTGGGGCTATGGTAAAATAGATGCCTATAACGGTTTGGTACAATGTCTCGCACTCTCGGGTATCGAAGAGGTGGGAGCTCCTACCCGCCCGATGGTCTATCCCAATCCGGCCACAGAAAGCTGCCGGGTATTGCTGCCCGGCGATGACCAGCAAGTGAGCATTGCGCTATACTCGCTCAATGGTGCCCAGGTGCTCAACCTTTATGCTGGCGATGTCGTGGCCGGCGAACAGAGGGCCGTATCGCTGAACGGTATTGCCCCGGGTATCTACCTCATGCGCATTACCGGCGAGAAGAACCAAATCACGACCAAACTGACCGTCAAGTAACCACAACCGACAGGTCTCACCCATACAGAGAGGGGGCGAAAAAAATTCCGCCCCCTCTCTTTTTTTATTACAAGCTATCGAAGAAATTCCCGCTGAAAGGCGATGCGCTCGTCGCCGTTGGCCAGATAGATGATGCCGCACCGGCTGAAGCCGTGGCACACGAGCAACTCCTGCATCACCCGGTTGTCGCGATGGGTATCGATGCGGATATTGTCGACATGGCCCCAACAGTAATCCAGAGCCGAGGCAAAGATACCGCCCACCCGACCGGCCGAGGCGATGCGGTGTATCACGCCGTAGGGCTTGTCGTTGAGCCAGGCCCCTTCGTAGATGGTGGCATAGGTGGGCTCGGGCGCCACACCGTAGCGGAAACAGAAGGTGCCCACGAGGGTACCCTCGTCGTCGAGGCAGACGAAGCTGCTGGCAGCCTCCATATCGGCCTGGATGATTTCGCGCGAGGGGTAGCCACCCGTCCATTGGTGGAGGTTTCCGTGCTGCCGCATGAACCGTTTGGCCTGCTCGAACACGGGCATCACCTGTTCCAGATCGTCGATTGTCGTGGGCCTTATTCTCATCTCATGTCGGTTTTATCGCGAAGCCAGATCGTCGTAGAGTTTCTGCAAATAGGCTTTCCCCCGCTTCAACCTCAAGGCATTGCTGTCGTTCCGCTCGACGAGCACCGACTGTGCGGCACAGTCGTAGACGGCAGCCCCGTCGCGATCGATATATCCGAACCCGTCGGGGAAGGTATAGTAGGCAAAGCGCTGCCGTGTGGAGTCGGCCAGATTCTTGCTGAAGGTAAAGTCGTCGTAAGGGATATGCAACTGGGCCAGCAGCGTAGCCGCCAGATCAATCTGCGACATGTAGTCGTCGACCACCCGCGGCGCGCGTACGGCTCCACCGGCCCACACCAGCGGTATGTGGTGGTAGTCGATGTCGTGATTCTGCACGTTGTAGGGATAGCGGAAGGCGTGGTCGGCCACAAACACCAGCAGGGTATTCTTCCACACGGGGAGCTGCTTGAGGCGCGACACAAACGCACCGAGGCAACTGTCGGTATAGGCAACCGAGTTCAGATACTTGTCCTCGAGGCGGCGCATGGGCACATCGAACGGCTCATGGCTGCTGAGGGTAAGGAACATTTTCATAAAGGGTTTGTCGGCCGGCTGCCCGGCAATGAGCCGATAGAGCTCGTCGAACGTCACATGGTCGGGCACGCCCCACTTGCTCAGCCGCTGGCTCAGCGGGAAGTCGCTGTCGCACACGATACGGTTTATCCCCATCGAGATGAAGTAGGAGCGCATGTTGGTAAAGTCGGCATCGCCGCCATAGATAAACTGGGTGTCGTACCCCTCATTCCGCAACGACTTGGAGATGGCCGGGAGCGATTGCGACTTGGCGGGATATTTCATAATCGAGGCCGTAGGCTGGGCCGGGTAGCCGCTCAAAATCGAGGTGAGCCCCCGGTCGGTACGGAAACTGTTGGCATAGCAGTGAGTGAAGAGGATACCCTCCGAGGCAATCTGCTCGAGATTGGGCATCACCCCCGACAGGCCCCCCAGGCTCTCCATGGCTGCTCCCGAGAAACTCTCGAGCACCACCAGCACCACGTTGGCACCGGGCTCGACCCATTGAGCCGAGTCGGCCGGGAATACCGACGGTCCGCCACCCCGCAATGGTGCGAACAGAGCATCGGCCTCGGCCGGTTCGAAGAAACGGTATTGTGTCGAGAAATCCTCCGACTTGGAGAGCGACGACATCAGACTGAATACCGGGTTGATGGCGGCATGGTTCAACTCCATACGCTCGCTGAAATAGGCCTTGCCCACATTCATGGTCGAGACCGTGAAGCCGCCCCGTATGGGGATGAACAACGACGCCGTGAGCAACAGCAAGACGGCAAACGAAAGATGCGGACGACGGGGTTTCTCCCATTGGGGCACCCGTCCCGACCATCGCCACAGTGGCCACACGAGCAGCGCGGCATAGACCACGATAAGGAGCAGAATCACTACCGTTTGCCACACCGGGATACTGGCTACGGCGTCGGCCGGCGAGGCCAAATAGAAGAGCGGCGTAGCATCGATGCGGAATCCCCAGAAGCTGTACAGCACCGCATCGCTCAGGGTAATGGCCGAGACCACTGCGGCTATCAGCACAAAGTAGACCCTGAACACAGGCTTCCACCACGCTCCCCGCAAATAGACGGTAACGGCGGTGAGCAGAGCCGGCAGTGCCGTGAGGTAGGCAGCCATCGAGGCGTCGAGCCCCCGGCCGTGCCACATCACCGCCAGCCACTGCGACAGAGGCTCGTCGCCGTAGAGATTCCAATGATACAGCATGAAAAGGGGCTTTTGTACGACAAACAGGATGAAAAACCAGACATATACGCCCACCAGAAATTCGATACGTCGTTTCATATTCGGCACTATTTATGAACTGCAAAACTAATATAAAAATGGCCTTCGGGACGAAATTAAACCTTTGAAACGATTTGTTTAATATTTATTAAGGGTCGAAGATTAGTTAGAATGATTATAAATCGTGAACTTTGTTACAATTACCATTTGTATCACCTAACACAGTAGTAATGAAAAAAATTTTATTATTATCAGCCTTAACTGTTTTTGCAATCATGGCACAAGCTGCTAACCCATTTTTCGGGACCTACAAGACGCCCCACCAAACAGTTCCGTTCGACAAGATAAAACTGTCGCACTACGAACCGGCTTTCAAAAAAGCCATTGAAGAAAACCAAAAGGAGATCGACGCTATCGTGAACCAGCGCTCGACCCCCACATTCGAGAACACCATCGAGGCACTCGACCGCAGCGGCCGCATGCTCAACCGCGTGGCCAACGTATTCTTTGCCGTGCTGAGCGCCGAGGGCAACGACGAGATGATGGAAATCTCGCAACGCGTACAACCCATGCTGTCGGAGCACAGCAACAATATCAGTCTGAACGAGAAGCTCTTCGAGCGCATCAAGTTCGTGTATGACCGTCGCGACCAGCTCGACCTCACCCCCGAGCAACAGATGCTGCTCAAGGAGACCTACGAGTCGTTTGCCCTGAGCGGTGCCGAACTGCAAGGCGAAGACCGCGAGAAGTACCGCAAACTCTCGTCGGAACTGAGCCAACTCACCCTCGACTTCGGACAGAACGTATTGAAAGAGACCAACCTCTTCTCGATGATGCTCACCGAGGATGAACTCGAGGGTCTGCCCCAAAGCGCCCGCGACGCTGCTGCCGCTCTGGCCAAGAGCAAAGGCAAAGAGGGTTACATGGTCAACCTCTCCTACCCCAGTTACAGCGCCTTTATGAAATATTCGTCGCGTCGCGACCTGCGCGAGAAACTCTATCGCGCCTACAACACGCGCAACCAATCGGGCGAATACAACAACATCCCCATCCTGAAACGTATCGCCGAGGTACGACTCGAGATAGCCAAACTCTTCGGCAAACCCAACTATGCCGAATACAACCTGCAAACCACCATGGCCGGCAACAGCGCCAACGTGTACAACCTGCTGAACCAACTGCTCGATGCCTACAAGCCGGCTGCCCTGCAAGAGGTGAAAGAGATTCAGGGTTTCGCCATCGGTAAAGAGGGCCAGAACATGACGCTCATGCCCTGGGACTTCAGCTACTACTCCGAGCAACTCAAACACATCAAATACGACCTCAACGACGAAATGCTGCGCCCCTACTTCGAGGTAAACAACACCATCAAGGGGGTATTCGGTCTGGCTACCCGCCTCTACGGCCTGCACTTCACGAAGAATCCCAAAATCCCCGTATATCATCCCGAGGTCGAGGCCTTCGAGGTTACCGACAACGACGGTAACTACGTGGGTGTAATCTACACCGACTTCTTCCCCCGCGACGGCAAACGTGCCGGTGCCTGGATGACCGAATTCAAAGGTCAATGGAAAGAGGAAGACGGAACCGACAGCCGTCCGCAGGTAACGATCGTGATGAACTTCTCGCGCCCCACGGCCGATGCTCCCGCCCTGCTCACCTACGACGAGGTGGAGACCTTCCTGCATGAGTTCGGCCACGCCCTGCACGGCCTGCTCTCCGACGTCACCTACTCGACCCTCTCGGGTACCAACGTATACCGCGACTTCGTAGAGCTGCCCTCGCAGTTCAACGAGAACTTCCTCGCCGAGAAAGAGTTCCTCGACAGCTTTGCCGTTCACTACAAGACGGGCGAAAAGATGCCGGTCGAACTGGTTGAGAAAATCAAGGAGTCGAGCCAATACCTGGCTGCCTACCTGTGTGTACGTCAGCTCACCTTCGGCTTCCTCGACATGGCCTACCACACCATCGAGGCTCCGGTAGACGACGCTGTGGCCTTCGAGAAACAGGCCATCGCCAAAACCCTCGTGTTGCCCGATGTTGAGGGTACGCTCATCGCTCCCCAATTCGGCCACATCTTCTCGGGCGGTTATGCTGCCGGATACTACGGATACAAATGGTCCGAGGTGCTCGATGCCGATGCCTTCGCCGTATTCAAGGGCCACGGTATCTTCGACCCGGCTACCGCAGCTTCGTTCCGCGACAACATCCTGAAACGCGGCGGTACCGAGAACCCCATGATTCTCTACAAACGCTTCAAAGGCAGCGAGCCTACCATCGAGGCCCTCATGCGCCGCGACGGTATCATCAAATAATATCGCTCCTCACGCATCACATAACGGAGTCTGCCACCCGCGGGCTCCGTTATTTTTTTATACAAATTTCAAATATCATTATCAACTATTCTTTAACTTTATAGCTCAATAATCTGAATACCGCCAAACCATAATCTTACATAAAATATACCATGGGAACAAATACACACGTAGTTATTTTCTCTTCCGGGAATCAATATTCTACCATCCTCCAACTATCAAGAAAATTGGAAAGCAGTAAATGTAAATGCACATTATGGACTGATTTATTTACACGTCAAAACGAGGATAATAAGTTTGCTTTGCTCCCCACCCTATTAAAGAAAATCCCCACATTTGACTTCGCTATTATCTTAGCGACTCCCGACGAATCTATTTCCAGAACAAGAAATGGCATAACCGAAACCTTTCAAGGTATGCGGGATAATGTTATTTTCGAGATTGGATTATGCACTATGGCTTTAGGGAGCAATCGAACCATAATACTCCAACATAAAAAAGTGCATTTATTTGACGACCTTATCGGAGTTTCTGGAATTACTCAAAATGAATCCCTATTATCAGCTTCAGCTTTAGGAGTAAAGTGTTTTACCTATTCTAGTATAGCTCAATTGCATCTTTTACACAAAGATATTATTGAATATATCAATTATGAATCGCAAGTCTTCTCTCCAGTTGTTATTGGAGCAGCCTGCTCAACAGCAACAGGGTATTTCAATATGTTTATTAAACGAATAATCACTTGTCTATCCGATCTGGAAATTGCACAGAATTATAAAAAGGAAGTTGACATTTTAGTTCCCTACTATATCGGCAATCATATTTTCCATGACATCAAAGATTTTTATGATAAATACGGATTTGAAAAGGCAACTCAACCCATGAATTCCGGAAGGGATATTTCTTTCTATTATAAAATCAAGGAGAATAGATTTATAGTCTGCGATATTCCTACAAGTATAGGAGCTTCATATCAAATGGCTCGTGATATTTTGTCTATTGATGCAGCAGACATTATAGATACAGATTCTGAAAATCGATTTCTTGAAAAAGAAGCAAATATGTTTTTCCTCACACTAAAAAAACTACTTATCAAAGAAACCTTAGGCAATGATATAGAAATAATTATATCTCGATTAAACGAAAACTCTTATTAAACATTCCAAACAAGGGCCGCCTTACTCACGGCAAAGCAGCCCTGTCGGTATAGGTTTGAGATAATCGGAATTATCCTCTGTAAATCCCGGTAGCTCCCGGCGTTAGAACGAGAAGTGGAGCGAGATGCGCACACCGCTCTTGCTCACGTTGGGACTGTCGCGGTAGGTCAACCGCCACACGTAATCGACCCGCAAGATGGTAAAGATGTTGTCGAGACCCACGCCGCACTCCATGTAGGGCATCTTGTCCATCTCGGTACTGCCCTTGGGGAATACGAAGAGGTCTTGATTGTAGAGCGGGTTGTTCTTCTTGCTGAGCGAACCGTAGAGACCTCGGAAC
Source organism: uncultured Barnesiella sp. (assembly GCA_902471075.1). GTDB lineage: Bacteria > Bacteroidota > Bacteroidia > Bacteroidales > Barnesiellaceae > Barnesiella. The sequence continues at coordinate 109,086 of CABRIW010000006.1, forward strand.
GAGAAGACCTCGCGCAGCTTCATGTACTTGAGCAGCGGGATGCGGTTGAACAGGGCACCGTTGGCATTGTAGGTGAAGTCCCACGAAACGTACTGGTCGTTGATAAACTCGAGGGCATTCATCAAGGCATACGACTCGGGCTGAATCGTATACGAGAGGTTGGCGTTGGGAAGCAACAGCATGGGGAAAGGCACCTTGTCCCACACCTTGCCGGCCTTGACGATACCGTCGAAGTAACCGAAGGCCGAGAACCAGAACCGTTTCTGGATACCGAACTCGGTGCGGTTGTAGGAGTAGCGGCTGCCCAGCACATTCTTGAAGGCAAAGCTGTGCGAAAGGGTGAGCACCGGGGCGTCGAGGTTGATGGGATAGCGGTTGCTGCGGGTCTGGTAGAACTTCTCGTTGGGAGCAAACCGCAACTTCACATCGAAATAGGTCTGCATGTAATCTTTTGTCTCGTTACCGAAACCGTCGATAAAGGCAATACGGTCGGTTGCCATCTGCTGTATCTCGTTGCGGATACCCAACCCGAACGAAAAACCGCCCTTGCGCTCCTGCAGGTACGAGAGCTCGGTCTTGCGCAGATAGGTAGCCTTGTTGTCCGACTTGCGCTTGAGCGAGAGGAACACATTATCCTTGTTGGTATACATGTACTGCTGTCCCAACTGGTCGATGTCGTAGGTATGGTTCAGCTTGATGGAGTGGATGGGGAACTCCCGCGAGTGGAACTTCTTCTTGTTGAACGAATATTCCACCTCGCCCGAATATTTCATCTTTTCGTCTTTCGTACCATAGGCCACATACCCGCGGGCAAACCAGTGCGGATTGAGCTGTGCGGTAGTGACACCGCCCACCCTGAAACGGGCCCCTTCCACCTCGTTGGCACTGATGGTGGTATTCATGGGACCGAAATCGAACTTGCTCTCCTCGCTGGTCTCTACATAGCCGCCAATCAAGATACCCAGAAACTTCTCGGTATAGTAGAAGGCAGGCACCTCGCGCAAGCGGTCCAGGAGCTTGTCGACCGCTCCCTCCTTCTTCTTCACCGGCACATGGCGGTTATCGACCCAAAACTCCTCGGGCTTGGCCTGTGCATCGATCTCGACCCGCTCGCGCCCCTCGAAGTCGTAGACCGACAGGTCGTCGGGCGGCGTAAACGAAAACTTGTCGTATGTGGTCATACGGCGGGCATACAGACCCTGCGTGGCCGGCATCACCTTGAACTCGATGATAGCATCGTCCTTCGTCTTGATGCGGGTACCGTCGTCCAGCTGCTTGTAGTCCTGCTCGAGGTACATGTTCTCCACATAGTTGAGGTTGATGTCGCGGGGGACGTTCAGCTTCACCTTCTTGATGAAATAGGTCGAGTCGCCCTCGGGTACATAGATGTGGCCCGTGAATCCGAACGACTCGGAGTTGAAGGGCACAAACCCCAGGTCGATACAACGCACCCCGTCTACGGGAATGGTGTCGAGCAGATAGTATTTGTAGAACGAGGTACCGATGCTCGACAACGGGCTTACGAACCGGTTGTTCAGCAGCGTGATGTCGTTTCTGAAAATATCGATTTCGCGGAACAGGTCGTCGCACAGCATCTGCACGCTCTCCTCGTTGAATATCTCGTCGATACCGGCCCGCTTGATGCCCGTCACAATCGACTTCTCGGTCTCGGGGCTGCGGCGGTAGTAATTCTCGGCAATCTTCTCCTTGATCGAAACCGTCAGGATAGGCTTGCCCGATACCTCCGACGTATCTACATAGTCGAATATAAACTGGAATTTCTTGAAAAGCCACTTCTTCTTTTGCTCCTCCGAAAAGTCGTTGAGGGCAAAAGTCATCTTCTCGTATTTCTCGTAATTGAAAAAGTCGTGACGCTTGGGGTCGCCCACGTCGCGCCGCTCGATCAGCTTCTTGACAAACTCTACCGCGGGGTTATTCTTCTTGCTGTACTTCTCCTTCTTGGGCTTTACCACCACCTCCTGCAGCGTATAGTCCGACGGTACCAGTTCAATCTCCAGATTATTCTCGGCCCCCTTCTTGACGAAAACCGTCTTCTCGCGGTAACCCAGCGTAGCAATACGCACATTCAGGAAGTTGTCGCGCACGGCTACGGCAAACTTACCCTCGTCGTCGGTCATGACACCCTTGTCACTCCCCACGAAAAAAACCGAAGCATAGGATATGGGTTCATGTGTTATAGAGTCCCTTACGATTCCCTTCACCACCGTCGGCTGTTGTGCCATAACCGAAACAGGAAGCCCTACACACAACAAGCAAAGGGCCAATACCACATATATCTTTTTTGCCATAAAAGTCTCAAATACTGTACAAAGTAACCGGTACCACCATTCGATTCACTCGAATATCCGGGTGACAAAAGTACAAAAAAACTGCCGCTCGCCGGGCTTTTATCTCCAACAGTTCACGGGTTTAACAATGTTTAATAATGCCCGCGACTTTATTCCATCTCTTAAACCAAATAAATGTATTATATTCGGTTCACTATTTATTTTTGTTAATTCATGAATATAGAGATCGAACGCAAATATCGGGTAACCGATACCTCGTATCGCGCCCAAGCCACCCGTTGCACCTGCTACAGACAGGGATACCTGTCGGCAACCCCGGCGGCCACCGTGCGCATACGCATCGCCGGCGACCGGGCCTTCATCACCGTCAAGGGTACCACCACCGGCTGCTCCCGGCAAGAGTACGAATACCCCATCCCCGTGGCCGACGCGGCCCGAATGCTCGACTCGCTATGCCAGTCGGGCCTCATCGAAAAGAGGCGGTACCTCTACCCCTATGCCGGGCACACATGGGAGATCGATGAATTTATGGGCGACAACGAGGGGCTGATTGTGGCCGAAGTCGAATTGCAATCGGAGTCGGAAGCGGTACAGTTGCCCCCGTTCATCGGCCGTGAAGTGACCGGCGACCCGCGTTACTACAACTCTTGCCTGGCCCAAAACCCTTATAAAAACTGGGAGGAGAAAGAATAATTCCAGCGTTTAGCTTTTTTTTACAGTTAAACTCATTGCGTATCGAATCTTTTCCGTACCTTTGCCCCCGTCAAAAACGACAGACCATTGGAAAGATGCCGGAGTGGTCGATCGGGACGGTCTCGAAAACCGTTGTACCCTTACGGGTACCGAGGGTTCGAATCCCTCTCTTTCCGCAGAAAAAGAGCAAATCGCGCAGGTTGATTTGCTCTTTTTTTATTCCCCTTTTTCAGATGGATACCCCAAGAAGACAACGGTCCCCCCTCTCGAGAAATCCATAAATTCAGACATAAACTTCACGAAACAAGACACAGGTCCACCACCCTACTTCGGCAGACTTACCCGCAGACGGAGGGCCGAAGAGAGCGCGCCGCACAAGGTGAGGATACCGGCCAGAAGCATGGCATCGTGCGGTGCGGTATCGCCATGGATATGGAAAAGCAGAGCGACCAGGGCGGCCCCGACGGTCTGCCCCGTGAGTCGGGCGGTAGCGAGCATGCCGCTGGCGCTGCCGGTACGTTGCGGAGGTGCCGAGGTGAGCAGCATGTGGTTGTTGGGCGACTGGAAAAAGCCGAAGCCCATACCGCAGAGCATCAACCGCCATACAATCCCGAAGTGATTGGCATCGGTAGGAATGAACGAGAGGCTGAAGCAGCCGATACTCATGATAATCAACCCCACCCCGCCCAGGATTCCGGGGTGAATCTTACCAATGAGCACACCTGCCAGCGGCGCCACAAAGACAATAACCAGCGGCCACGAGGTCATCAACAGCCCGGTGCCCACGGCATCGTAGTGGAAGGTATTGACCAACAGGAAGGGCATGGCTACCAAACTCATCATCTGTGCCGTAAAGGAGAGAATACTCGTCATCACCGACATCGAGAAGATGGGTATCTTGAGCAGGTCGAAGGGAAGCATGGGATAGCGCTCACCGAGCTGCATGCGCACATAGAAGGTAGCTACCACAGCCAACAGCACGACACCGCACAACACCCAGCGCACCGGCACATCGTGCGAATAAGCCTCGACACACCCGATGAAGAGTCCGAAGGTGGCCGCATTGAGCAGAGCCTCCTTCCAGTTGAAGCGATGCCCCAGACGGCGCACGGCATTGTCGGGCAGGTATTTACGTCCCAGAATAAAGGTAGCTATACCCACCGGCACATTGATGGCAAAGAGCCACGGCCACGAAGCGAACGACAGGATGGCGGCCGCCAATGTAGGCCCGGTAACCGAAGCGATGGCCACCACCGTAGCGTTGAGCCCTACCCCTTCGCCCAACCGGTGTTTGGGATAGATGAGCTTGATGAGCGAGGTATTCACACTCATAATCATGGAGGCTCCGAAACCCTGGAACACCCGCGAGACCACCAGCAGCGGCAGGTTGTGCGACAGGGCACAGAGCAGCGACCCAATGGTGAAGACCACGACTCCACGCAGATAGACCTGCTTGTAGCCCCAACGCTCGCCCATCGACGAGAAGGGAAGCAGGGTCATCATAATGATCAGCTGGAAAGAGTTGACGATCCAGATGGAATCGGACGACGATACGTGCAGCTGCTGGGCTATGCTAGGCAGCGCCACGTTGCAGATAGAGCCGTCGAGCACCGACAGGAACAACCCGCAAAAGGTCGTCGCCATGGCATAATAAATGCGCGGACGGTGCAGACCGTCCCAATTCAAATCTCCTACAATCTTGTCTTCCTCTTCCTGTTTCATCTTTTTACCTTTCTTGAAAACCATGCTCACGCATATCGGCTGCAAAGGTAGTGAAAATGAACGTAGAGGCAAATGAAAAGCTCCGTTTTTCCGGGTTACCCAACCTTCTTCCCCTTAATTTCAAATTCCGAAAAACAAAGGTCACGAATGCCGGCGATACACACCCGGACTACGATTATACCGGATTTTCTCCATCTCTTATTCTCGAGATGGCTTACGCCAGTTGCTCCACTTGGCATAAAGACTCTTGCACCCCTTCACCACCATAGGAGCAAAGATTCCGCCCAATAGCCCGGGAATGAGGATACAGATCACTATAAATTCCAGTGTAGTCATAGCTATAAGCGTTTAGATTCTGATTAAAGTCACCCGTGTAAAGAAACGAAAATAATTTTACCAAACCAAAGAAATCGACTATATTTGTCTACCTGTCAAAACAAGATGTGCCACATGAAAACACCCTACCTAACCCCCTCTAATTTCTGTCGCAAATACGTTGTCGGACTGTTGTTGCTTTGCCTGGTCGCCATCCCGGCACGGGCCCAATGGAGTGTAGGCGGTAAAGCGGGTATCAACTGGTCGACGGTGAGATACCCCAAAAACGTACTCAACGACAAGGCCAGCTATATCGTGGGCGGTCAAGCGGGAGTAGTAGCGACCTACACATGCAATACCTATTTCGACCTGCAACTCGAGCTGCTCTACGCCACACACGGCTACAAAGACAAGACGCTTATCTTCAACGACGAGCGAGGCGACACGATGTACAAGGGGTATTCGTACCGCATCCACTACATAGATATTCCGCTTCTGGTCAAGTTTTTCCCCGTAGCCGGTATCAACATTCAGGCCGGTCCGCAACTGAGTATCGGGTGTGCCGCTACCGATTCGTGGAAAGGGGTGGAGGCTTTTCAGCAACCGGCAGGAGCCGAACTGGGCGTGGTCGCCGGGCTGGGATACGAATTTGATTCCGGTCTCTTTGTCGATGCCCGCTATACCTGGGGGCTCACCCACTCCATTCGCGACGCAGAGAGTGCCTTCGAGAGTCGCCACATAGGCATCTCGGTGGGGTATCGCTTCTTTTTGTAAACCCATCAAGGGGCTGACCTCAACCCTATAAAGAGAGATAAAAGCAGCCCCGCTCCACACCGGTTCAGTCGAGCATGAGACTCATATAGGGAGGCATGGCCGGGAAATCGACGAGCGAATCCTGACGGGAATCGCCAAATACCAGAAGTGCCAACTCGGCCACGTCGACATCGAAGTCGCACGTATCGGCCTCTACACGACCACACGCACCATCGGCAATTCGATAAACGCCGTTATTCGCAGGCAACAGCGGGTCGGACACCCGCACGACCACCTGCAGCGAAGGATGGTTCTGCGCTACGGTCAAGAGCATGGCCGACACATCGACTATGCGCATCATGCCCATGCGCTGCAACATCCCCTCCCCGCTATCGGGGGGTAGCACCACCGTAACCGGCAGACCGGGAAAGGTGCGTTCGACCTCGTGCAAGGCCGCCTCGCGGGCCTGGTCATCAACCGCCAGAAGCTCTTTTACCCGCGTGCCATCGTCGTGCGGCACGGCAAAGGCCAATGCCGAGAGCTCGCCCGCCTCATCGGCCAGGGCAATCACCTCGCCCCCGTCGAGACGGTTGTCGCCGCAAATCACCTCAAAGTCGTTCCGCGCATGCAACATGCAGCAAGGCCGGCGGCGCATCTGGGCATCGAAAAAGGAGTAAAGCCAATCGGGCGACGGTGTTACCCGCCGATACCCGGCACCCTCAAAGCGATGCACGGCCGTGAAGTGGCTCTCGCGCCGAAAGAATACCGGGGCATATCCTTTGGTAGCATAGTAACCATACAACCACGGCTCGGCCGGGATGAGCGCCGACAGCGGAATGGAGCGCGACCGCATCGTCTCGAACGACTCCCGCAACAACCGGCCCATCAATCCCCGGTTGCGATACTCGGGGCGAGTAGCCGCCCCCGAAATATAACTCACCCCCACGACCGACGACCCATAGGTCATTTGGTAAGGGAGCATTTGCAAGGCCGACGTCAACACACCCCGCTCCTCGAAACAGAGGGCATTTTCATCGCGATACAAGTGGCCGAACAAGAGGTCGACAAATTGCTCGTCGTCGTGAAAACAGAGTTGCCACAACTCCCGAATGCGGGCTTTCTTCTCCGAAATCTCCATGGTTACTTTACCTTTCATGTGCTAAACACACCCCACGCGACAAAAGTTTCCAGCCCGCAGGATTTTATAGCTATATAGATTTTAATTATCTGGTTTATAGCACTATTACAGATTATATTTATACTTTTTCTTAAACAGTAATTTAGACAGATTCATAACTAATTGATTAAAAGGAATTTACAAAACACATATCTCTATCCGATAATCCTCCATGTAATGCGAATGGCGTTTGTCGTATAACAAACGCCATATATTCGCTATTCATGTACCTAAAGAAAAAGCATTTGATTTACAGACTATTCTCAAATAAATCTAAAGTCACAGTCTATAAACGCACGGTTTGTTATGCCTCCTGACTCGGCGAGTTGTTACCGCCGTTGCCATTGTTACCCGAGCGAGGCTTGCGCCGGCGGTGATTGCGACGACGCGACGACGAACCACCCTGATTCTGCGGAGCGGCATTTTCGTTCTTCTCTCCGACCGGTTTCTCCGAAGCCGGAGCCGACTTGCCACCCTTCGGGGCAGCACTCTTGGCGGCATTGTCTTTGGGGGTACCCTTGTCGCCCCGACGGCGATTGCGCGAGCGGCCACGCCCCTCGCCTCCCCGGTTTCCACCCCGGCCATGACGGCCACCCTTCTCCTGCTTGGGTGCATATACCGGCCCGTCGCCCAGTCCTTCGGGCATCTCGCGCTTGGCAATTTCATAGCCCAGGAAGGTCTCGATACGGTTGAATTTGCCCTGCTCCTTCTCCGACACGAAGGTAATGGCGGTACCGTCGGCATTGGCACGCGCCGTACGACCGATGCGGTGGATATAATCCTCGGGATCGTGAGGCACGTCGTAGTTGATGACCAACCCGATCTGGTCGATGTCGATGCCTCGCGAAATGACATCGGTAGCCACCAGAATATCGATCTTGTTGTTTTTGAAATCGAGCATCACCGCCTCACGCTCGGGTTGCTCCAGGTCGGAGTGCATGGCGGCCACTCTGTATTTTTTCCGTTTCAAGGCAAAAGCCAGCTCCTTGACCTTCTGTTTCGACGACGAGAAGATGATGGTCTTCGTGCCGGTAGGCTCTCTGAAGAGGAAGTCGATAATACCCATCTTCTGATTCTCGTAGCAGACATAGGCCGACTGGTCGATGGCTTCGTTGGGTTTCGAAATAGCCACGTTCACCTCCACGGGATTGTCCATGATATTCTTGGCCAACTGGCGAATCTTGGGCGGCATGGTAGCCGAGAACATAATCGTCTGCCGCTTGGCCGGCAGGCTCTTGCCTATCTTCATAATATCGTCGTAGAATCCCATATCGAGCATACGGTCGGCCTCGTCGAGGATAAAATACTCGACTCCCGAGAAGTCGATGTTCGAGATATTCAGGTGCGAGATGAGCCGTCCCGGCGTGGCTATAATCACATCGGCGCCCATGGTCAGGCCCCGCTTCTGCTGTTCCCACGACGAACCGTCGCCGCCGCCCGAAACCACAGCCGTAGAGATGGGCAAGAAATAGGAGAAGCCCTCGAACTGCATGTCGATCTGCTGGGCCAACTCACGCGTAGGTGCCACAATCACCGCACGCACCTTGTCGCCGCTACCGGGAAACTCGGTGAGCAAGTTCAGCAACGGCAATATATAGGCAGCCGTTTTGCCCGTACCCGTCTGGGCGCAAGCTATCAAATCTTTTCTCTGCAATATCACGGGAATGGTCTGTTCCTGAACCGGGGTCGCCTCTTGAAAATTCATGGCGTCGAGCCCTTGCATGACCTCTTCCGACAATCCGAATTCTTCAAATGTCATATCTTTTTTCCTTAAATTTTTCTTTTCGTCTATCTAACTCTTGCGGGAAATCACAAGCCCTCGAGGCTTCATTTCCCCGCCTTGTAATCTTTTACGGTGACAAAGTTATAAAAAAAAGGCGATATGCCGCAGCATATCGCCCTCTATTCGTTATTAAGCCGGTTACATACCTTACTGATGTTGAGGACGCAACAGGTCGTTCACGGTCTTCACCGGGTTGAAAGTCTCGGCGGGAACCTCGACAAACACGGTGTTCCAGTCGCTCATGGCGCCATTCCACAAGCCCGGCAACTCGAGAGCTTTCAGCTCCCGGCCATTCTTCGACTTGTGCGAAATGAAACCGGTATTCTTGTCGACATAGCGGGGCAAATCGTATTTGGCTCCTCGACCGTCGCGTACGGCGCAAACCAGATCGACCGGGTTGAAGTGGGTACCGGCCTCGAATTGCCGCTTGGCTTCGGGGTTGGCCATATCGATTTGCGAACTCTCCAGAATCTGCAACGAGGTAGTTCCGTCGGGATTGTATGCCACAAACGGGCCACCGCCCGGCTCGCCCGAGTTGCGCACCATACCGCACACCCGGATGGGACGGTCGAACTTGCGCAGCAGATAGAGCGCCAGTTCGGCATCCTCGAGATTCTTGGTCTCCTCGTTTCGTACAAAGAGTTTCTGTTGCAGGAACTGCACCATCTCGCGCAGGTCGTCGATGGTATATTTGCCGCTCTTCAGCATGGCCGTGTAGCGATTGATTTCGGTTTGCAAGGCTACCAGTACCCCGCCGATCACCTTCTTGTAGCGCACCGTAGGCTCTTTGAGACGGTCGGGTACCACGTTGTCGATATTCTTCACGAAAATCACCTCGGCATCGATGTCGTTGAGGTTTTCGATAAGGGCACCGTGACCACCGGGACGGAACAGGATTTTACCGTTCTCTTCGCGGAACGGCTCGTTGTTCATGTCTACGGCAATGGTATCGGTCGAAGGTTTCTGCTCCGAGAAACTGATGTTGTAGCGTACCCCGTAGCGTTTCTCGTAGTCGGCCTTCTTCGAAGCTACCAGCTCTTTGAAGTGAGGCAGATGCTCGTGCGAAACCGTAAAGTGGATATTCACCTCGCCATCGGAACTGGCGGCATAGAGAGCCCCCTCGGTGAGATGCTCTTCCATGGCCGTGCGATTGGTCGTGGCATAGTGGTGGAACTTGAGCAGCCCCTTGGGCAGCGAGCCATAGTTGAGCCCCTTGGCCTCGAGCAGATTCGACACGACAGCCTTGTAGCGTCCGGCAGCCACCAGGTCGGCAATACCCATACCCTCGTTTTTCAGACAGGCGGCATCGAGATCGGCATAGAAGGCAAAATGCTCGATCGAGTCGAAAAATTTCTTTTCAAAATCGGTTTTCGGTTCGGCATATTCGGCCGACAGAAAAGCGAACAAATCCTTGAACATGCGGCTGGCCGCTCCCGATGCGGGAACAAACTTCACCACTTTGTGATTGTCTTTCAAGTATCCTTCCCAAAGATCCAGGTAATATTGCGTCTGTTGCTCATCGAGCGACAAAATGCCATTCCCTACCGATGCCGAAGAGGCAATCTTCAGGAACGGGAATCCCCTTTTGAAAGAAGCCAACTGGTCCTCGACTACCCGCAGGTCGAGACCTTTTTCGGTAAACAAGTTTAAATCCTCTGTTGTAAACATATCTATAATGAATAATGAATTTTAATTCTGTTCCCAAAACTACAAAAAGCTCTAAAAAAAAGCGCATTTTTAACTATAAAAATATATATTTGAGACATAATTTTTTTGATATAGTCACACCTTATGCCCGAAAAAAGCTATTTCACTCCCGAGGAAAGGGAGAATGTCCTGTCGGTTTATCGGCAACTTCTGCGCAACAGTCAGCCAGCGATGTCGATAATCGACTTCAATCGCATGCGTAAACTCATTACCGAAGCAGTAGAGACGGGACATTACCAGCGCAACAAGCAGGGCATCAATCCGGTCGTCCGCAACCTCAACACGGCACTCATCCTGTGCGACCGGGTGGGTGTGGAGCGCAGCATGCTCATCTCGACTTTGCTTTTCAACCTGGTAGTGAGCGAGTTTCTGTCTATCGAAGCCGTACGGAAAGAGTTCGGCGACGACATTGCCCAACTCATTCGGGGGCTCATCAAGTCGAACAGCCTCTATGCCAAACAGGCGGCTGTCGAGAGCGAGAACTTCCGCAAGCTGTTGCTCTCCTTTGCCGAAGACATACGGGTGATTATCATCATGATTGCCGACCGGCTGTGCGTGATGAAGATGATCAACCACCACCCCAACGAAAAATATCGCTACGATGTGGCCTGCGAGGCGTCGTACCTCTACGCACCGCTGGCTCACCGGTTGGGCCTCTACTCCATCAAATCGGAACTCGAGGACCTCTCGCTCAAGTATACCAACCGCGAAATCTACGACCAGATAGCCCACAAGCTCAACGAAACGAAGCGCAACCGCGACAAATACATCACCGAGTTTATCGAGCCGGTCAAGCAGAAACTCGAGGCCGAGGGGCTCAACTTCGAAATCAAGGGGCGCACGAAGTCGATCTTCTCCATCTGGAACAAGATGAAGAAACAGAAGGCCGACCTCGAAGACATCTACGACCTGTTTGCCATCCGGGTGATTCTGGAGACTCCGCTCGACCAGGAGAAGGCCGACTGCTGGAAAGTCTACTCGATTGTTACCGACATGTACCAGCCCAACCCCAAACGCATGAAAGACTGGCTGTCGATACCCAAGTCGAACGGATACGAGTCGCTGCACATCACCGTGCTGGGACCCGGGCAACGCTGGGTCGAGGTGCAGATACGTACCCGACGCATGGACGAGATTGCCGAGCGCGGACTGGCAGCCCACTGGAAATACAAAGGTATCAAGAGCGAATCGGGGCTCGACGACTGGATGAACAACGTGCGCGAGGTGCTCGAAGCGGCCGAACACGGCGGCGCCCTGGAACTGATGCGCGACTTCAAGATGGACCTCTACGACAAGGAGGTATTCGTGTTCACCCCCAAAGGCGACCTCTACAAGCTGCCGCTGGGAGCCACCCTGCTCGACTTTGCCTTCCTCATCCACACGGGTCTGGGTTGCAAATGTGTGGGCGGCAAGGTGAACGGAAAGATAGAGACCATCAAATACAAGCTCAAGAGCGGCGACACCATCGAGGTGCTCACCTCGCCCAACCAGACTCCCAAGCAAGACTGGCTCAACATTGCCTCCACGTCAAAAGGCCGCGTCAAGATAAAACAGGCCCTCAACGAGCAGCAGAACAAAGATGCCGAATATGGCAAGGAGTTGCTGCAGCGCCGGTTCAAGAACCGCAAGATAGAGATGGAAGACGGCATTATGATGAAACTCATCAAAAAGATGGGCTACAAGACCGTGACCGACTTCTACAACGAGCTGGCCGCCGAACACATCGACGTGAACCGGGTCATCGACCTCTACCTCGAAATCGAAAACAAAGAGAACAACGAGGCATACGAGGCCCGCACGGCCGAAGAGTTCACCCTGCAACCCAGCGAGCACGACGACTCGAAAGAGGACGAACTCATCATCGGCGGCGACGTGAAGGGCATCGACTACAAGCTGGCCAAATGTTGCAACCCCATTTTCGGCGACGACATCTTCGGGTTCGTATCGACCGAGGGGACCATCAAGATACACCGCAAGGACTGCCCCAATGCCCGCCACATCTACAGCCGCTACCGCTATCGGGTGGTCAACGCCCGGTGGTCGGGAAAGATGGGCTCGAAATACGTCTGTGTGCTGCGCGTCGTAGGCAACGACGACATTGGTATCGTCACCAACATTACCTCGATTATCTCGAAAGAGAAGAATATCTACATGCGAAACATCTCGATCGACTCGAACGACGGCCTCTTCCAGGGCCACATCACCGTCATGGTCGACGACACCTCGAGCCTCAACAGCCTCATCAAGAAGCTCAAGACCGTAAAAGGGGTGAAAGATGTACAACGAAGTTCGATAAACTGCTAATGACCCATAAACGCACAAATCTATAGAATATGACAAAATACCTCTACCTCTGGATATGCTCCTGCATTCTTCTGTTCCCGGCCTGCGGCGACGGCAGCCACGAAGCCGGCGAGCAATACGAAAAAGCCCTGAAACTTTTCGAGGCGGGACAGTACGAAAGCGCCCGAAACGCTATCGACAGTATCGAGATGCTATACCCCAAAGCCTTCAAGCAGATCAGGGAGGGCATGTTGCTCATGTGCCGGGTCAAACAGAAAGAGAGCGAGCGCAACCTGCTCTACATCGACAGTGTGCTCAAGGTGAGACAGGCCGAACTCGAGGCAGCCAAAAAGAAATTCCGCTTCGAGAAGGATGCCAAATATCAGACCGAGGGCAACTACGTGTACAACAAGCTGCCCAAACAAACCGCCATTACCCGCAGCCAACTGAAGGTGCAGGTTACCGAAAACGGCCAGATGCAACTGGCCAGCGTATACTACGGCAACACTCCGCTGAAGCATAGTTCGATACGGGTTACCCTCCCCAACAAGAGCAAGGCCGAAACCCTGGCTATCGGATACGACGGGGCCAACAACTACCGGTTTACCGACAACGGCAAACATACCGAAATCGTCACCTATAAGGATGGACAATGTTCGGCTGTTGCCTCGCTCATCGCCGACAACATCGACAAAGCCATCACTCTCACCTATCTGGGTGGAAGCCGCTACACCCTCGCACTCGACCGGACCACCCGCGAAGCGGTAAAAGAGACCCGCGACCTGTACAACCTGATGCGTAGCGTCGACGACCTCAGCCGAGAGTATCAGCTCAATATCCGCACTCTCGAACTGGCCGACAAACAGGTGATGCAACTGGAAAAGCAACAGAAATCGAAGAAATAACAACCGTCTAATCACGGCGAAAAGGAAAACGGCCGGGGGCAAAAACCTCCGGCCGCTCTATTTTACAATAAGTTTTTATTCCCTGTTGGTCAACGCTCCAAACCGTTGCTGCGCAGCCAGCGGAATATCTCGGCATAGACCGAAGCCCGTGCGGCCGGTTTCGACAACACAAGGTCGTGCAACCCCTCTTTCACCTCAAACTCGGTAACATGCGGGCCCAGCGTACGCCCGTAGCGGGCTATGTCTTTCACATCGAGCACCGCGTCGCCCGACTGGTGTTGCGGGGTCCACTCGTCGCCCTGCACCGATTGGCTCGAATACATCAGCAAGATGGGGCACGGTATGTGCAACCCCTTGTGCACCAGGTTGTGCCCCCGGTGTATGGCCCGTACCCAAGCCGCCGTGACCGGCTGCGAAGCCATAAACTTCAGGTTGGTGTCATAGTCCCACTCGCCGTGATACTGCTTCAACAGGCTCTCGGCATAGGCGGTGGAGTTGCCCTGACTGATTTTCGTATTCTTGAAACAACCGCCCCAGGCCGAAACCAGAGGTACCAGCACCTTTTCGTAAAAGCCGCTCATGTTCATGTCGAGGAACGGGCTGTTGAGGATAAGCCCCTGCACCGGCAGGGAGTCGCGATGCGCCTCGCAATAGAGCGAGGTGATGAGCCCCCCGGTCGAGTGCCCCATCAGCACAATCTCGGTATTGCCCTCCTGCCGGACAAGCGTCAACGCCGTATCGAGATCGGCAAAATACTCCTGCAGGTCGCGCACCTCGAAAGGAGTTTGTCCCGGCAGAAGCGAACGCCCGTACTTGCGCAGGTCCACGGCGTAGAAGTTGAAACACGAGTCGTTGAAGGTTCGGGCCATCTCCTTTTGAAAGAAGTAGTCGTTATACCCGTGCACGTAGAGTACGGCCCGATGCACGTCGCGACAGGGCGACAGACTGCGCACGAGCGTAGTCACCACCCTACCGCTGTAATCGTCGGGCATGACGAGCGTCTTCGATTCGAACCCTTCGCCCAGGCGATCGGGTTGGTACTGTGCAAAGGTAAAAAATGCGGTTGTGGCCAGCCAAAGCGACAGAACCACACCGACTATTCTTGCATATCGGATCATTACTATCGTTTTTTAGAGGTTAGTCATTCAACGAATTTTTCAAATTGCCGAAGACCTTGGCCAGCATCGCACCGGCCATCTCGACCTCGCTGTCGGAGAATCCCTCGAGAGCAGTACGCATGATGGCCGTTACCAACGGTTTGGTGGCATCTTCGAGTTCCCGCCCCTTGTCCGTGAGATGGATGAGATTGATACGACGGTCTTTCACTCCCGGCGAACGGACCACCAGCTGTTGTTTCTCCAGATTGTCAATCAACCGGGTCATGCTCGGCTTGTCTTTGAAGGTGACGTTACACAGCTCTTGCTGGGTCACCCCGTCGCGCGACCACAAGTAGTAGAGTACGGTCCATTGCTCGGGCGTAATATCAATCGACAACTTGCGGAAACTGCGGTGCAGCTTCCGATTGATGGCTGCCGACAACTTACCGCTCATCAGAGCAAAGAGCATCTCTATATTTAATTCCGAAAAGTTCATACACGAATCATTGCTTAAACAACTACAAAGATAACGCAACTTCACAACAAAAACAAATATAGCCCCCTTTTTGCTCACTTCCGGCAAAAAAGAGGCTACTGTTTTTTTCTTCAAGCCATCGCCATGCCCCACATATATGCCCGTTCAAGCGGGTAGAGAGAATGTGGTCGGGCGTGGCTCCCCGGCGCTACATCTGCTCGTAGTCTTTGGCCAAGCCACCCTCGCCCGTCTCCTTGTAGAGCGACGGCAGGTCGTGCCCGGTCTGCTTCATCACGGCCACCACCTTGTCGAACGATACCCGGTGGTTGCCATCGGTAAAGGCCGAGTAGATATTGGCATCGAGAGCCCGGGCCGCGGCATAGGCATTCCGCTCGATGCAGGGAATCTGCACCAGACCGCACACGGGGTCGCACGTCATGCCCAGGTGATGCTCGAGCCCCATCTCGGCGGCATACTCAATCTGTGCCGGGCTGCCCCCGAACAGTTGGCTGGCTGCCGCCGAAGCCATGGCACACGCCACGCCTACCTCACCCTGGCAACCCACTTCGGCCCCCGAAATCGAGGCATTCTGTTTCACGATATTACCTACCAGACCGGCCGTAGCCAACGCCCGCAGGATGCGCATGTCGCTGAAATCGCGGCTCTTCTGCAAATGATACAGCACGGCCGGCACCACCCCGCACGAACCGCAGGTGGGCGCCGTGACAATGCGGCCGCCCGAGGCATTCTCTTCGCTCACCGCCAGGGCATAGGCAAAGACCAGCCCCCGGCTCTTCAAGCTATCTTTATACCCTTTGGCCTTGATATAATACGACGAAGCCTTGCGCCGCAAGTTCAGCGGCCCCGGCAACACGCCCTCCTGGTCGAGCCCCCGCTCGATGGCCTGGCGCATCACGGCCCACACCTCGGTCAGGTAGTTCCAGAGGTCGTCATCCTCGCACTCCTGCACATACTCCCAATAGCTGCGCCCCGTGCGTTCGCACCAGTTGAGGATCTCGGTCATGTGGTTCATCTCATAAAGCTCGGGCGACTCGTCGAGAGCCTTCCCCTCCTCGGCCAAAGCACCTCCGCCGATGCTGAAGACCGTCCATTCGTCGGTCACCTCGCCCTGGCTGTTCTTCGAACGGAAGGTCATGCCGTTGGGATGAAAGGGCAGAAACACCGAGGGCTTCCACACAATCTCGACCGGTGCATGGGGGCGCAACGTGTCGAGGATAGCCACATCGGTCAAGTGGCCCCGGCCCGTCGCAGCCAGGCTGCCGTAGAGTGTCACCTCGAAAGCCGCCGCATCGCGGTGACGTTCCAAAAACATTTCCGAAGCCTTGCGCGGCCCCATCGTATGGCTGCTCGAAGGGCCATACCCTATGCGATATATCTCTCGTATGGTTTTCATCTTCTATATAATATAATGTAGTCGAAAACAAAGATACGACAAATGCCAATCGCCTGGAAGTCTCGAAGCGGAAAATTTTCTTAACACCGCTGCCTCCTCCCCTGTCGCCGGACAAGCCGCCGGGGGCAAGCCGGACTTATCGAAGGGGTTCGGACAGGTAGACCAGATGACAAATAGGCCACTTCGGCGCAAGTCTGTCCACTTCGGCGCACTCTTGTCACCACATCCGGGGTAAAACGGATGCCAAACGGCATTGGCACACCCTTTGCAAGTAGACAAGTGATTTCGGTAATCGAAAGAGAGCCGAAAGCAAAACAGACAATAAACAACTTAAAGATAGGAGATTATAATTATGGTACCCATGAGAAAAAACCAAGGTTGGTTGCCCGACATTTTCAATGATTTCTTTGATAATGAATGGATGGAAAAAGCCAATGCTACAGCACCTGCCATCAATGTGATCGAACATGAAAACGACTACTGCGTAGAAGTGGCTGCTCCGGGTATGACGAAAGACGATTTCCAAGTTCACGTCGATGAGAACGACAACCTCGTAATCACGATGGAGAAGAAAGTCGACAACAAAGACGAAAAGAAGAAAGAGCACTATCTGCGTCGCGAATTCTCTTATTCGAAATTCCAGCAGACCATGATTTTGCCCGACGATGTCGACAAAAACAAAATTTCGGCTCACGTCGAACATGGCGTTTTGTCGGTCGAACTTCCCAAACTGCCTGTTGAAAACAATGCCGGTGTAAGAAAATCGATCGAAGTTAAGTAAACAATTTCGGGAGCAATCCCCAGCAAGGCCGCTACCTTTTGCACAAAAAGGCAGCGGTTTTTTTATGCCTGTTCCCCTGGCAAAAAAAAGAGACACAAAGTTTGTACAACCCGCAAGATTTTGCGTCCTTTGCACCCGGTTTTCAGGGAGGGCCTGCCCGAGCAGGTTGCTCCCTGCGTTCAATAGGTTATTAAGGTATCGTATGAAAAAGAGTCTTATTGCATTGGCGTTCGGCACATTGGGGCTTGGAATCGCCGAGTTTGTCATGATGGCTATCCTCCCCTACATAGCCGCCGATCTACACATCACTATTCCTACGGCCGGTCACCTGATTTCGGCCTACGCTCTGGGCGTATGTGCCGGAGCTCCCCTTCTGACCCTGGCACGCAAACTGCCGTTGAAAAATATCCTGCTCGGGTTGGTGGCCGTGATGATGGCCGGCAACCTGTTCGCCTCGCTGGCCTCCAACTACTGGACCATGATGATGGCCCGTTTCATCTCGGGGCTCCCGCATGGGGCCTACTTCGGGGTAGCGTCGATTGTGGCCGAGAAGCTGGCCGATAAGGGGAAGGGCTCCGAGGCGGTCTCGATTATGATTGCCGGCATGACCATCGCCAACCTCTTCGGGGTACCGCTGGGCACCTCGCTCAGCACGCTGCTCTCGTGGCGGATTACCTTCCTGCTGGTGGGTGTGTGGGGCCTCATCGTGCTCTACTACATCTGGAAGTGGGTACCTCAGGTCGAGGAATTGCCCGACACGGGATTCAAAGGACAGTTCCGTTTCTTGAAGACCAAGGCCCCCTGGCTCATCCTGGGAGCCACCATGCTAGGCAACGGCGGCGTGTTCTGCTGGTACAGCTACATCAACCCGCTGCTCACCCAGGTCTCGGGCTTCCCGACCGAAAGTGTCACCCTGCTGATGGTGCTGGCCGGATTCGGCATGGTGGTAGGCAATCTGTTGGGCGGACGCCTGTCGGACATCTACACCCCCGGCCGCGTGGCTGCCTACACCCAACTGCTGCTCTTCATGGCCCTGCTGGCCATCTTCTTCACGGCCTCTATCGGGTGGCTCACCGTACTGCTCATGTGCCTGTGTACCGCCGGACTCTTTGCCGTGTCGAGCCCTCAGCAAATCTCAATCATTCACTTTGCCAAGGGTGGCGAGCTGCTGGGTGCCGCCTGCGTGCAGGTAGCCTTCAACCTGGGGAATGCCATCGGAGCCTTCCTGGGAGGCCTGCCGCTCGAGGCTGGTCTCGACTACCGCTACCCCGCCCTCATCGGGGCACCGCTCGCCCTGGTCGGCTTTGTACTGCTCACCCTCTTTTACAAAAAATACGAGTCGACCAAAGCCTGAGTTTTGCCCCAATCGACCAGGCACCGACAGAAAAAAGAGAAAAAACCGTCGCAAAGGGTTGTATAATTGCAAGATAATCTCTACCTTTGCCCCGCTAATAAAAACTATTAACCAAATACGTTAAACTAAACGAGTATGAATCATTACGAAACCGTTTTCATTTTAACTCCCGTTTTGTCTGATGTACAGATGAAGGAAGCGGTAGACAAATTCAAAACGATTCTCACCGAGCAAGGTGCCGTAATCGTGAATGAGGAAAACTGGGGATTGCGCAAGCTCGCCTATCCTATTCAAAAGAAAACCACCGGTTTTTACAACCTGCTGGAATTTGACGCCGACCCTTCTGTCATCGCCAAACTGGAAATTCAATTCCGTCGTGACGAACGTGTAATCCGTTTCTTGACGTTCAGAATGGACAAATTTGCTGCCGAATACGCTGCAAAGAGAAGAAGTGTTAAATCGTCTAACAAAGTAGAAGAAGTAAAGGAGAACTAAAAAATGGCACAAGCACAATCCGAAATCAGATATTTGACCCCTCCGTCGGTTGACATCAAAAAGAAAAAATACTGCCGTTTCAAGAAAAACGGTATCAAGTATATCGACTACAAAGATCCTGAATTCTTGAAGAAATTCTTGAACGAACAAGGCAAAATCCTGCCCCGTCGTATCACAGGAACTTCGTTGAAATTTCAACGTCGTATTGCACAAGCTGTGAAAAGAGCCCGTCACCTGGCGCTGCTCCCTTATGTAACTGATTTGATGAAATAATTAAACGAAGGAGGAATTTTAGCATGCAAGTAATATTGAAAGAAGACATCGCCAACCTCGGTTACAAAGACGATGTCGTTACGGTAAAAAGCGGATACGGTCGTAACTACCTCATCCCCCAAGGAAAAGCTGTTATCGCTTCGCCCATGGCTCTGAAAATGCGTGAAGAGGACCTGAAACAACGTGCTCACAAACTCGAGAAAATCAAAGCCGACGCTCAAGCTCTGGCTGCTGCCCTCGAAGGTGTATCGCTCACCATCGGCGCAAAAACCAGCTCGACGGGTACCATCTTCGGTTCGGTTAACAACATCCAAATCGCCGAGGCTCTCGAGAAACTGGGCCACAACGTAGACCGCAAACAAATCATTATCAAAGACCCTGTAAAAGAAGTGGGCCACTACAAAGCTACTATCAAACTCCACAAAGAGGTTAGCGTAGAAATCCCCTTCGAAGTCGTTGCTGAATAATCGACTATCTATATAGGAAAAGCGCCCACTTGCTCTGGCGCTTTTTTTGTACCTTTACTTAATCCGCGACACTTTTTGTCGTCCTATGCTATTATCTTTGCCACAAAAAGCAGACCGATATGGCAAAAATTAGTCAAATACGACGCTTGGCAATCCTAATCAACAAACTGTCGGCAGTTCAATATGTGCCAACAGACGAGCTCATCTCACATGTAGAGAACACACTGGCTCTGTACGACAATCAAGATGCAAATTATTCGCAACGAACCATGCAACGCGATTTCGCTCTCATCGACGAAATGTTCGGCATTGTCATTCGTAACGATAAATCACGAGGATACTATATTGCCGCACTCGACGAAATGACCGATAATTATAAAGACCTGTTGCTCAACTTCGAGCTGCTCAGTTCTATCAATGCCGACAGTGTACTTCAAAAGTATGTCCTTGCCGAACATCGGCAGAATACCATACGCCACGAACTCATTGCTCCGTTATTGAAGGCAATACGAAAAAGAAATCCTATTGAATTTGACTACACCTTGGTACGCCATAACGGGGAAATCATACACAAACAGCTCCTGCCTCACTTTTTGAAAGAGTCACAACACCGCTGGTATCTCATCGGCTATGATACCGACGGCAAACTGAAAACGTTCGGGGTGGATCGCATCTCGACAATGAATGTCCTCGAGGGAGCTCAATTCCACCGCAATGAACTCATAGATATTCCTGCGCTCTTCCGAGAGAGTTACGGAATATGGAACAACCCCGAAGACCCAATCGAAGACATTATACTCAAATACGACTCGGTCGATGGAGCTTTTGTTAAAACGCTCCCCCTGCACCACTCACAACAGATTCTTAGCGAAACCTCAACGGGAGTCACCATCAAACTGCGACTTCGTATCACCAACGATTTTGTGATGGAGTTGCTCTCCCGCAGCCGCTCGGTCGAAGTAATTGCCCCCCTCTCACTACGGACTCGCATATATGCCACCTTGCAACAGGCAGCCAATCGAAATAAGCCAAGCAAACCCGAAAGTGAAGAGAGAATCGACTAAACGACATGATAAACAATACAAAAACACAATACCCCAAGACTTGTTATTGCAAAAAACATTTCATACCTTTGTCATGCGTGGTTCTCCACGTGACATAGTAGATAGATGAAAGTGTTAGCTTTTATTCTCGAATGGAAATCTGGTAAATTTCACTTGTACCGAGAATAAGCAATAACATTCATCACCGTATGTAGTATCATCCTTGTTACTATAACGGTGTGGGGTATTGTTTATCGGTACAGGGCTTACCAGAGCCTCCATTCAATAAACTAATGACTCCACACTTTCTTTTTTAAATGCTATCATAGGAGTCAGGGTAGCACAGGAGGACGACTATTATGGCAAAAATCGAAGAGATAATTAATGCCGTTGACAACAAATTACTCGAGATGGGGAAAGAACATCTTATACTACAACAAGCGAGTAAACTCTTATTAGCATTAGGTATTATAGAAAACTCCAAGGAGTTAAAACAATTACTTGAAAAAGGGGAAATTCCTCATGCCTACAAGACAAATACGTCTCCAAAACAATGGATATTACCGCTTTCTGAAAATGGGAAACATAGAAAGGTCCAATTAGATAAAAAGAAATCAAAAAGAAACTCGAAACCGACAAAAAAGAAGGATAAAGACCAAAACTGTAAATCAGAAGTTTTCCATTGTACGATTTGTGGATATGCCGCTATGATACCCGAACAACTCCGCTCGGACCAATATTTAGTATGCCCTATTTGTAAAACAAGTCACATCAATCCGCTATGGACTCCCAATGAACCGACAAACGATCAACGAGGCCAGAAAATTTATAAAAAAATCTTGTTCTTTTCTATTGCTGTGCTTAGCATAGTGTTGGCCAGTCTTACTGACAATTCATCAGACATTGGCTCCTCTGTACAAAATAGCAAATTAGACGCATCGGTATATCAAGTGAAGCATTTTTTAAATGATAATTTAAAAGATCCTAGTAGCTATGATCCCTTAGAGTGGTCTGCTGTACAAACAACACCCGATGGACAATACTATGTTCGACATAAATACAGAGCAAGAAATGGATTCGGAGGAATGAATATAGAAAATAAAATATTTTACCTAGACAAAAATGGAAATGTAATAGGATATACCGATTATTGAAAACGATATTCAGCCCCAAGAGGTTCGCTCCGACATAGCTCTTTATGGCAGAATAGCTATATTAATAATAGCTTTCTGAGAGGAATATTATTGAATACTATTTTTTAACATCAATAATTATGAAAAGTTATTTTATACTATCACTTCTATTCGTAGGATTTTTTAGTTGTGCCTTTTTCTCCTTTAACTTATCGGCTACAACAATTAGTACAAAAACGAATAATAAGATTCTTGTTGCACAATCATCATCTTCTTCAAAGGGAAATATTATAGGCATATGGCGAGACGATTATGACACTAAAATATTACACCGCATTCGAAAAGACAAAAATAAGGGTTACATAATGGAACTGAGCCATGCGGACGAGCCGGGTAAATGGGTGGATTATACATCTCTAAGAGAACAATATCTGAACGGGTTCAGAGTGTTTTTCGATAAGAACCATACTGAAGAATATTATATTGTCGAAAAAAATGGGGATCTTTCGGTATTCGATAATTTCGGCTTTATAGGAACTTATATTAGAATCAAAATTAAATAAGTCTAAGGAAGCCTTAGAGCCGATATAAAGAAGAATTATACATCTATGAAATTCAACACTATCGATGATTTGAAAGCCGCCGGCTTCGAGGGATTCATTCCGGTAGATCAACTGCAAACCGACAGTACGGCAATACCCCGAACAGCAGGAGTGTATATGGTCGTCTATACGGGGGAAAATATGCCCGAGTTTCTCTCCCGCGGTACGGGAGGATTCTTTAAAGGGAAAGATCCCAATGTGTCGATAACCGAATTAGAAACCAACTGGGTAAAAAATACATGTGTGGTCTACATCGGAAAAGCCGGAACAACCCTCCGAAAACGATTAAATCAATATCTGAAATTCGGGAATGGACAAAATATAGGGCACTGGGGCGGCCGATACATTTGGCAAATAAAAAATTCCGGCAATTTGCTGTTGTGCTGGAAACCTACTCCCGATGAAGAACCTGACACAATTGAGAAATTACTCATCGCCCAATTCAAGGAACAATATGGTGGGCGACGACCGTTCGCCAACCTCAGAGACTAATAACACGCCAATCTTTATGGAAATCAAGGTTCAAAACATATTTGGGCCTTGATTTCCATTTTAAATAAATCTTACAAAATCGACCATAAATCTATTTTTTCATGCTATCGACCTCAATGCGATTGACCGAGTCGCGCCGCACCCGATAGGGCAACAGCTCCTGCAACTTGCTACCCAACTGCTCGAGCGTGAGGTTGCGGGAATTTATGGTTCCGTCGGGATTGATGATTACAAACCCGGGGACAGCAGCCAGGGCATAGCGCGACTCTACCTCGTCGGGATTGGCGGCGATACACTGGTGGGCCGGCAACTTCGAAGCCTGCACCTGCTCGCGCCACAACTCGGCATCGCTGTCGAGCGAGACCGACAGGAAGGTTGCCCCTCGGTATCCATACTCACGATACAGCTCTCCCAACTTGACCATGGCCCGGCACGAAGGGGCACTGCCGGCTTGCCAGAACCCCACGACCACATAGCGGGCATAACCCACATAGCCCGACAGCGAGGTGCTCCTCCCCCACATATCGACCAGTGTCACATCGGCATAGGGACTGCCCGGCTCTATCTTGTCGGCACTGCGCAACCGCTGGGCTATATCGGTCAGCACTTGCGCACTCTTGTTGCGGCTGCCCAGCTCCGACAAAAGCTGCTCCAACTGAGCTTCGCTGAAACGGCTCTGCATCGACTCGAGCAGCCAGAGCGAGGCTGGCGAATTGCGATTCTGACGAATAAACCGATAGGCCCGATCGGTCGCCTCGTCGTCGAGACGGCCATATTGCCTATACATCGACGACTCGAGCGTGGCCGTCATCTGGCTGTCGGCCACCAGTTCGAGATAACGCTCGTGCAACCGGCCGCGCAACGAGTCGAGCCGATGAGCTTCGGCCTTGTACAACTCGAATGCCGCATTTTGTTCGGTACCCGTCACGGTCGAATACAAGGTATCCATCGTGGCCTCCATCGAGCCGTTCTCCAGCACAAACAGCACCGGCACGGCCAGCGAGTCGAGCGAACGGTTGAAACGCAAATAGGCCATGATAGGAACCTCTTGCTCCCCGCGAAACGAAAAGAGGCCGTCGTCGACAATCGCACTGTCGAGATTGACCAGCTCGTCGCCATTGCTATGAGAGAGATAGATGATATTTCCGTTAGCTTCGGTATTGTTTACATGCCCGTCGATCACATACGAAGTCTCTACACCGCCCTGGCAACCTGCGCACAGCAACAGCGGCAATATCCAATAATAGGCTCGGTTCATATTCTTCGATTTCTGAAGAACAAAGATAAAGAAGATTTTTGTTCATTCCCTCTCGATTGCCCCACAATCCTCTATTTTTCTACGTTCAAAGCCCGTAGAAAATCGTACAACAGTCCCTCTTCATGGTTGGGCAAACACACTCATTTGCCCGGATGACTATCTCTCATCGTGATCATCGAGACTATCCCATACCGAATCTTGCTGTTCGAGATACTCTTCATAATAGTAAGCAAAACCCTTTCGTCCCGAGACACCCATCGTATCGCACCACTCTTGATAATCGGCTTCCAACTGCTTATCGTCCTCCATCATCGACCGAAACATCTCTTCCGCCAAATCCAAAGTGCGATATTGCTTAATAATATCATCAAATATGATTGTAATATCATTACTCATGGCATTCCTATTTATCAAATGAACACATTATTGTATATCTTGGTTTACAAATATAGAAAATCTTTTATAAAAAGAGATTGAAAACTTGTAAAAAAGCGAAAACAAATTAGACCTTTACGCATCATCTTTTCACATTCCGTGTCTCCCATTTGCCTCTGCTCTCACCTTTCGCTATCTTTGAAGAAGACAGGATGCGGCTCGGCCCAGGCAAAGTTGAAAACTGCGTTTTCCATTTGCCTTTGCTCTCACCTTTCGCTATCTTTGAAGAAGACAGGATGCGGCTCGGCCCAGGCAAAGTTGAAAACTGCGTTTTCCATTTGCCTCTGCTCTCACCTTTTATTATCTTTGTATCAAATAAAGAAGACAACATGATTTACAACGAACGTGATACTCGTAAAGAGGTTGTATGCGAAGCTGCCAAACAGATTATGATGGCGGCACGTACCGCACCCAAAGGCAAGGGGGTGGATATTATCGAGATTGCTACCGTCACCGGCGACGACCTGCTGGCGCTGGCCCGCCGGATGAGAGAGGAGAGCGAGAAGCGCGACATGAAGTTTTTCCTGCGCGACGCCGGCAACATCGAGCAGTCCGATGCCGTTATCCTCATCGGTACCCGCCGCCAGGTACAGGGTCTCAACTGTGCCTATTGCGGCTACAAGACTTGCACCGAGAACCCGCAGGAAAATCCCTGCGCCATCAACTCGATCGACGTGGGCATCGCCATCGGCTCGGCCTGCTCCAAGGCGGCCGACCTGCGCATCGACACCCGGGTGATGTTCTCGGCCGGAGCCGCAGCTCAAGAGATGGAACTGCTGCCCGGTTGCCGACAGGTGATTGCGCTGGCACTGAGTGTATCGTCGAAGAGCCCTTACTTCGACCGTAAACCGCAAACTCCGAAAGCATGACCTCCTCGATACTCTTTCCGGCCGAGTGGTACCCGCAATCGGGTATCCAACTCACCTGGCCCCACGAAGCGACCGACTGGGCCTACATGCTCGACGAGGTGACGGCCTGTTACGTCAACCTCGCCCGCGAGATTGCCAAACGCGAGCGGCTGTTGATTGTCTCGCCGCATCCCGAGCAGGTAAAACAACTGTTGCAAGGGGTGGTCGCCCCCGATGCGGTGACCTTCGCCGAGTGCCCCACCAACGACACGTGGGCCCGCGACCACGGCGGCATCACCCTCCTGCGCAACGGCGAACCCTGCATCTACGACTTCAAGTTCAACGGGTGGGGTCTCAAGTTCGCCGCCAACTACGACAACCTCATCACCTCGACGCTCTATCGGCAGCAGCGATTCCAGGCCCGGTACGAAAACCGGCTCAACTTCGTAGTCGAGGGGGGAGCCCTCGAAAGCGACGGTGCCGGCACCCTGCTCACCACGAGCGAATGCCTGCTCTCGCCCAACCGCAACGGCGAGTGGTCGAAGGAGCGCATCGAGGAGTATCTGAAAGAGACCTTCGGCCTGCAACGCGTCTTGTGGCTCGACCACGGTTATCTGGCCGGCGACGACACCGACAGCCACATCGACACCCTGGCCCGGTTCGCCCCCGACGATACCATCGTCTACGTACGGTGCACCGACCCGACCGACGAACACTACGAGGCCTTGCACCGCATGGAGGAGCAACTGCGCACCTTCACCACCCTCGATGGCTCGCCCTACCGGCTGCTGCCCCTGCCCATGGCCGATGCCGTTTACGACGAGAACGGCGAGCGGTTGCCGGCCACCTATGCCAACTTCCTCATCATGAACGACGCCGTGCTATACCCCACCTATCGGCAACCGGCCAACGACCGGGCTGCCGCCGAGGTTCTGCAAGCCGCCTTCCCCGGCCGGGAAATAGAGGGTATCGACTGCTCGCCGCTCATCAGGCAACACGGGTCGCTGCACTGCGTCACCATGCAATATCCCGAGAATGTATTACGATAAAACGCTATAACATGACCGAAAAGAAAATCAAAGTCGGACTCGTCCAACAACATAACAGCGGCGATAGGGCCGACAACATGAACCGGCTGAAACAACGCATCGAGCAGTGTGCCGCCCAGGGGGCCCAACTCGTAGTGCTGCAAGAGCTGCACAACAGCCTCTACTTCTGCCAAACCGAATCGACCGACAACTTCGACCTGGCCGAACCCATACCGGGCCCGTCGACCGACTTCTTCGGCCGCCTGGCCGGCGACCTGCACATCGTGCTGGTCACCTCGCTCTTCGAGCGCCGCGCCCCCGGACTCTACCACAACACGGCCGTCGTCTTCGACACTGACGGCTCGATGGTCGGGAAATACCGCAAGATGCACATCCCCGACGATCCCGCCTACTACGAAAAGTTCTACTTCACTCCCGGCGACCTGGGCTTTACACCCATCAAGACCTCGATAGGTACGCTGGGCGTGCTGGTATGCTGGGACCAATGGTACCCCGAGGCTGCCCGCCTCATGGCCCTGCAGGGAGCCGACCTGCTCATCTACCCCACCGCCATCGGTTGGGAAAGCTCCGATACTCCCGAGGAGCAGAAGCGCCAGCAGGATGCCTGGATTATCTCGCAGCGGGGACACGCCGTCGCCAACGGTCTGCCGGTCATCGCCGTCAACCGGGTGGGACACGAACCCGACCCCTCGCAACAAACCCGCGGCATTCAGTTCTGGGGCCACAGCTTCGTATGCGGTCCTCAGGGCGAAATCGTGGCCGCCGCACCCAGCGACAGCGAGTGGTGCCAGGTGGTCGAGGTAGACCTCGGCCGCAGCGAGAACGTGCGCCGCTGGTGGCCCTTCCTGCGAGACCGCCGCATCGATGCCTACGACGACATACTACGCCGCTTTATCGACTGATTGCACGGGGTGTCGGAGGCTATCCGGCACCCCGTTTCGCTACACGCCCCGGTGCCCGGCCCGCTTTTCTCATTTTTCTTACGGGTTCACCGTTATTATTTGATAAAAAAAGAGGATAAATAACCGCAAAACAGCTATTTTTGTAAATCATTATCGCAGGATATATGGATACGAAATTGAATAGCACCGACAAACAACTGAACCTGGACAAGCGCTACATACGCATGGCGCAGATCTGGGCCGAAAACTCCTATTGCCAAAGGCGTAAAGTCGGAGCCCTGATTGTCAAAGACAAGATGATTATCTCCGACGGGTACAACGGTACGCCGGCCGGATTTGAAAACTGCTGCGAAGACGAGAGCGGACACACCTTCCCCTTCGTGCTGCATGCCGAGGCCAACGCCATTACCAAAGTGGCCCGCAGCAACAACAGCAGCGACGGAGCCACCCTGTATGTCACCTCATCGCCCTGCATCGAATGTGCCAAACTGATCATTCAGGCAGGTATCAAGCGAGTGGTATTCTCGGAGTATTACCGGCTGCAAGACGGAATAGACCTCTTGCGAAAGGCTCATGTGGTAGTCGATTTCATCGACCCGCAGGCCGAAGAAAACGAATCGCCGGAGTCGGGGCAATAACCCTGCGGGTGCAATCGTCCCGCAAGCGATTTGTCTGTCGGGTGCAATACAGCCCCGGACAAACGAAAAAAACAGAGACCAGGACGGGAGGCTCGGACGGGGAACGGAAAAAGTTCATCGCTCCCCGTGAGCAAACTCGCCTATAATATGTTTTTCCATAACAACAGAACGCGTTTAAATTATCCGCATCGATCATGAACAATAACAAAGCCCGCTTCGTCTGGATTCCCCTGCTCTTAGCCGTAGCTATCGTGGGGGGCATCTTAATCGGACGATTCTTCTCCATTCAAAATCCCTTCGGCGGCAGCGCGCAATACGACAAAATCGAAAGCCTGCTGCAATGTATCGAACAACAGTATGTCGATACCGTAAATCGGGACGACCTGATTGAAAACGTCATGCCCAAGATTCTGGGTGAGCTCGACCCCCACTCGGCCTATATCCCGGCCAAAGACCTGGAGAGTGTAAACGAAGAGTTGGAAGGCTCGTTCAGCGGCATCGGCATTCAGTTCAATATCCTCAACGACACCGTCAATGTAGTGAGCGTAATACCGGGCGGCCCCTCTGAAAAGGTGGGTATCCTGGCCGGCGACCGCATCGTCGCCATCAACGACTCGGCCTTCGTAGGCGAAGGCATCAGCAACGAGAGCGTGATGAAAAATCTGAAAGGCCCCAAAGACTCGGTAGTCAAACTCACCATCGTGCGCAAGACAGCCAAGAAGCCCCTCACCTACGAGGTGATCCGGGGCGATATTCCCGTGAACAGCATCGACGTCGCCTTCATGCTCGACGACCGGGCAGGCTACATCAAGGTAAGCAAATTCGGACGTACCACCTACGACGAGTTTATCAATGCCCTCTCCAAGCTGAACAACGAGGGAGCCCGGAGCTTCATCATCGACCTGCGCGGCAACAGCGGCGGTCTGATGGATATTCCCATCAACATGGCCAACGAACTGCTGCCGGCCAACCGGCTGATTGTCTATGCCGAGGGCCGGGCCTTCGAGCGCGAGGATGCCATCTCGAACGGGACCGGCACCTTCCAGGAGGCACCGCTTATCGTCCTCACCGACGAGTGGTCGGCCTCGTCGAGCGAAATCTTTGCCGGGGCCATACAAGACAACGACCGGGGCCTGATCGTAGGTCGCCGCACCTTCGGCAAGGGATTGGTACAGCAACAGATTCCCTTCCGCGACGGCTCGGCCATACGTCTTACGGTAGCCCGCTACTATACCCCTTCGGGCCGCTGTATCCAGAAACAGTACGAACTGGGCAAAGCCGACGACTACGGCATGGATATAGTCAACCGCTATAAACACGGCGAGTTCTTCAACGCCGACAGCATCAAGCAGAACAAAGAGCTGGTATATCACACCGTCAACGGACGCGAGGTATACGGGGGTGGCGGTATCATGCCCGACATCTTCGTACCGCGCGATACGACCGGATACACCTCGTACTTCAACAACGTAATCAACGAGGGTACTCTCTACCAGTATGCCTTCGACTTCACCGACAAGAACCGCGACCGCCTGTCGAAAGCCAAAGACCTCGACGACCTGATGCCGATGATCGAGGGCAACAGCCTGCTGAACAGCTTCGTGCAATATGCGGCACAAAAGGGCATCCGCCCGCGTCCCGTCTACATCAACATCTCGCGCAAGCTCATCATCAACACCCTGCAGGCCTACATCGCCCGCAACATACTGGGCGAAGAGGCCTTCTACAAACTGCTGCTGCGCGACGACGAAACGCTGCGCAAAGCCCAGGAGGTACTGGCCGACGAAAAGAGCTACAACCGCCTGCTGAGCGGCCAACCGACCGAGAGCACGAAGTAAGAGAGAGGCCTACTACCATGCACGACAAACAGCAGCTCAGGCAAACCGTCAAGCAGTTGAAGCGCGCCCTCTCTGCGGCCGAGCGGGAGGAGCTCTCGCAACGCATCTGCGCGGCCATAGAGTCGCTGCCCGGCTTCGACCGGGTGAAGCACCTCATGCTCTACCACGCCCTGCCCGACGAGGTAGATACCCGGCCGCTGCTCTCGAAGTGGAGCACGGCCAAACAACTCTACTTGCCCATTGTCGACGGCGACGACCTCGTGGTGGCTGCCTATGACGAAGGGGCCGTGAAGCAGGGGGCCTTCGGTATCTGGGAACCGGCTGACGCTACAGCCGTAGCCCCCTCACTGCTCGAGTGGATTGTCGTGCCGGGCGTAGCCTTCGACCGCCGCATGAACCGGTTGGGCCGCGGCAAAGGCTACTACGACCGCCTGTTGCGGCAGACCTCGGCCCGAAAGATAGGCATCTGCTACGGGCTGCAACTGGTCGACGAAATTCCGGCCGAGCCTCACGACATACAGATGGACCTGATTATTACCGAAAACGACATCATCTATAAAAACAACGAACCATGGCACTGATAAACGCCGATTGTAAACTTTGCGACGTCATCCTGAACGAGCCCTCGATTATCCCGGTCATCAACCGATTCGGGATTATTCTGGGTGTCGGCGACAAGAGCATACGCACCGTATGCGAAGAGAAAAACCTCGACTGCGAGTTTTTCGTGACGATTCTCAACACCTTCATCAACGAAGACTACTTCCCCGAGAACCGGCTCAAATCGTTCTGTGCCACCCAGATTGTCGACTACCTCACACAAACCAACGCTTACTACCAACAGTTTCAGATCCCCAATATCGAGCGGCACTTCAACTCGCTCATCTCGCAGAGCGACAGCGACAACAACAACCTCGAGCTGATGAAGCAGTTTTTCGAGGAGCTGAAGAAAGAGCTGCTCTCGCGCATCGAGCGCGACCGCACCAGCTGGTTCCCCGCCATCAGGGCCGCGGCCGAGCAGCTGCAAGGCGAATATTATGGCGAGCACATACGCTACGACCACGACGAGCCCGACTCGCTCGAAGAGAAACTCGACGACCTCAAGAGCCTCTTCGTCATTCATCTGCGGGGCGAGTACGACCTCAACCTGTGCCACGGTGTTATCTTCGCCCTGTACAGCCTCGAGAAAGACATCAAGCAGCACAACCGCATACGCAACCGCATTCTGCGCCCCATTGCCGATGCCATGCTCAAAGCCTGCCACGATAAAGAATAACCCAAGAAACTGCTCATGCGTATCGCCGTCGTCACCCCGCATACCCTGCTGAATTTAGGACTGAAGCATCTGTTCCAACGATACTTCGACGTGGCTCCTGCCCTCTACAACCGGGCCGAAGATTTCTTCGACGACACCCCCGAACAGTTCGACGCCTACCTGCTCTTTGCCGATACCGTATTGAGATACAGCGATTTCTTCCTGCCCCGCAAAAGCCGCATCATGCTGCTCACGGCTCACGGCGACCAGTCGGTCGAATCGTTTGCCCCCACACTACCGATTGACGAAGAGAAGGAGTGCCTGCTCGAACGAATCGAACAATTCGTCGAGCAGATAGACCGACAAGCCGAGAGTCTGCCCCAAGAGCTTTCGCCCCGCGAAACCGAGGTATTGAAACTGGTCGCCAAGGGATTTATGAACAAAGAGATTGCCGACCAGCTGAACATCAGCATCAACACCGTGCTCAGCCACCGCAAGAACCTCACGGCCAAACTGGGCATCAAAACCGTATCGGGGCTCAGTTTCTACGCCATGATGAACGGCTACATATCGGACATCGACAACAAATAACCGGCTTCCCCGCCCCCCTGTCCCGAATCAAATTTTATCGTTTTTCGATAAAAATATACTGTTTTTCTTGTTTTTCTCAAAAACATTTCTTTCCTTTGTCTTACCAATACAACACGGCTTATATGTTTTACGACAAGCAGACACAACGGAAAATACAATTACTCAACCTGTTAATTGCATTGCTCATACTCATCCCCATCGTACTCGACTTTTCCAAAGGGTTCACGATCGGGTTCAACTCCTCGTTCATCGGTTTTGAAAACGGACTGGGGAAATCGTCGTTACAAATAAGCACCATCAAGCCAGACAACCTGCAACTGAGCGAATTCGGCTCGATACCGGGCCTCACGCTGTCGACCGACGGTATCCTCTATATACCCGATTCGATGGTACCGCAAGGGCTGAAAATCTGTGCCGCGGTCTTTACCCTGCTCTCGCTGGCCTCGCTCATCGCCATGGTTGTGATGCTCTTCAAGCTCATCCGGTCGGTTGCGGCCGACGGTTTGATGAACCGCAAGAACATCAAGCGGCTGCGGCTCCTCTCCTACTACATGATTGCCTTCTACTTCATCAGCTATATCGACCTGTTCATCGCGACAGCTTACTATCGCTCCCACCTCGACCTGGGCGGTTACACCATCTGCTACCCCGAGTTGAGCCCGTCGGTCACCATCGCATTCATACTGCTGTTGCTGGCCGAGATACTGAACATAGCCCATAAACAACGCGAAGAGTTGGACCTCACCATATAAATCATTGCCTATGCCGATTATTGTGAACCTTGATGTCATGATGGCGAAACGGAAAATTTCGCTCAACGAACTTTCGGGCAAGATAGATATTACTCCCGCCAACCTCTCGATTCTCAAGACCGGGAAGGCCAAAGCCATACGCTTCTCGACCCTCGAGGCCATCTGCAAGGAGTTGAACTGCCAGCCCGGCGACATACTCGAATATCAGGGAGATAACGAAGAGACAACAAAATAACACAAACACCAATATTTATCATTAAATCAAAACACAATGAATTTACGAATGGTAAAATCGGGATTAGTGCTTGCTTTCCTGGCCGTAGCCCAATGGGTATCGGCACAGCAAGCTCCTCAGATGGAAGCATTGCCCATCGATCCCAACGTACGCTACGGTGTGCTTGACAACGGTCTCACCTACTATGTACGCCACAACGAAACACCCAAGAACCGTGCCGAGTTCCACATTGCCCAAAAGGTAGGCTCGATTCTCGAGAACGAAGACCAACGCGGTTTGGCTCACTTCCTCGAGCACATGGCCTTCAACGGCACCGAGCACTTCCCCGGAAAGACGATGCTCAACTACCTCGAGAACAACGGTATCAAATTCGGTGTAGACCTCAACGCCTATACCGGTTTCGACGAAACGGTATACCGCATCTCCAACGTCCCCACGCAGAATCAGAATCTGGTAGACTCGTGTCTGCTCGTGCTCTACGACTGGGCTTGCGCCATCTCGCTCAACGATAAGGACATCGACGAAGAGCGCGGTGTCATCCACGAAGAGTGGCGTACGCGTGCCGATGCCAACTGGCGTACCTGGGAGGCTACGGTGCCCGTCATGTTCGAGGGCAGCCAGTATGCCAACCGCATGCCTATCGGTACCATGGAGGTGGTGATGAACTTCCCCTACCAGGCTCTGCGCGACTACTACCACAAATGGTATCGCCCCGACCAACAGGGTATCATCGTAATCGGTGACTTCGACGCCGACAAGATGGAGGCTCAGATCAAAGAGCTCTTCGGCAAAATCAAAATGCCCGAAAACGCTGCCGAGCGCGTATACTATCCCGTGCCCGACAACAAAGAGCCCATCTTTGCCTTCCACAAGGACAAAGAGGCCGCCTACACCCGTGTAGACATCTACATGAAACACGACCCCATGCCTCGTGAAATGCGCGGTACCATCAACGGTGCCATCACCAACTACATGAACGGTGTGATTGGTATCATGTTCAACGACCGCATCACCGAGATTACCCAGAAACCCGATGCTCCCTTCATTGCCGGTGCCATCTTCGACGGCGACTTCTTCGTATCGAAGACCAAAAGCGCCTTCACCCTCATCGCCCTGGGTAAAGACAACGGGGCCATCGACGCCATCAAAGGTATCATCCGCGAGGCCGAGCGTATAGACCGCTACGGTTTCACCGCTTCGGAGTACGACCGGGCACGCGCCACGATGCTCGCAAACTACGAGAACCTCTACAACGAGCGTAACAACCGCAAGAGCGTCGACTATGCCGAAGAGTACATCCGTCACTTCATCGACGGCGGCTACATCCCCGGCATCGAAATGGAGTATAACCTCATCAAGCAGATGTCGCCCGCTATCACGGTCGATATGGTGAACCAATATGTAAAATCGCTCATCAGCGAAGACAACATGGTCATCTCGCTCACCGGTCCCGACAAAGAGGGTGTCACCTACCCCGACAAAGCCCAGGTACTGACTGCCATCAAAGAGGTAGAGGCCGAAGAGGTTGCTCCCTATGTCGACAAGGTTTCGAACGAACCCCTCATCTCGAACGAGCCCGCTGCCGGCAAAGTGACCAAGAGCGCTGCCGGTAAGAAATTCGGTACGACCGAATGGACCCTCTCCAACGGTGCCAAAGTGGTGCTCAAACCCACCGACTTCAAGAGCGACGAAATCACCATGCTGGCTGTCAGCAAAGGTGGATATTCGCTCTACGACACCAACGATCCGGCTCTGGCCCGCGACCTGAAATCGCTCAACGAAATCGTTGAACTGGGTGGCCTCGGCCAATTCGGCAAGACCGACCTGATGAAAGCCCTGGCCGGCAAGAAGGTATCGTCGAGCTTCTCGTTGAGCGAGGCTCAAGAATCGGTATACGCCTCGTGCGCCACGAAAGACCTCGAGACGATGATGCAACTCGTATACCTCACCTTCACCGACCTGCACCGCGACGACGAGGCTTTTGCCGCCTGGAAAGAGCAATCGAAAGCTGCTCTCATCAACTATGCCAATACGCCGCAATACATCTTCAGCGACTCGCTCTCGGCTACCCTTTACCACCACAACCCCTTGCGCCGTCAGTTGAAAGCCGAAGACATCGACCAGATCAGCTACGACCGCATTCTCCAAATCGCCAAGGAGCGCCTGGCCAATGCCGCCGACTATACCTTCATCTTCGTAGGTAACTTCGACACCGACTCGCTCAAACCCTATGTAGAGAAATACATCGCTTCGCTCCCTGCCAGCAAGAGCCGCGAAAAGGTGGGCAAACTGATCGGGACTCAAAAGGGTATCGTCACGAACCACTACAACCAACCGATGGAAACGGCCAAATCGACCGTCTATGCCATCTACTCGGGCGACGAGAAATACAACCTGCGCAACGACCTCATGCTCAGCATTCTCGACCAGGTGATGGACATCGTATATACCGAGACCATCCGTGAAGAAGAGGGTGGAACCTACGGCGTAGGTACCATGGCCAACTTCTCGTCACTCGACAACTCGTGGTTGTTCCTCTTCGGCTTCGACACCAACCCGCAAGACGAGAAACGCCTCACCGATCGCTCGCACGCCGAGTTGATGAAGGTTGTGAAAGAGGGGCCTCGCGAGAAAGATTTCGCCAAGGTGAAAGAGTATATGCTCAAGAAACACGCCCAGAACCTGCGTGAGAACTCCTACTGGAGAGGCGTGATTTCTGACCTCGAGTTGGGCTACGGCGACAACGAGACCAACTACGAAGAGATCCTCAACAGCATCACCATCGACGACATGAAGGCTTTCACCAAGAAGCTCTTTACCGGCAAGAACCTCATCGAGGTAATTATGACCGGCGTCGTAAAAGAGGAGGCTAAATAACAAAAAACTCATCGGGTCAAGACCCGCTCTTGACCTTCTACCCATAGCGGGGGCATACACGATGTATGCCCCCGCTTTTTTTAAACTACCACAGCGCGATATAACAAGCACGTCACCCCGCACTCGATGCAGGGTCCAGCGAGGGAGTCACCCCGCACAGCGATGCGGGGTCCATTGGCGGGTATTCCTGGATACCGCGTCAAGCACCGGGTCACCCCGCACCACGATGCGGGGTCCAGCGAGGAGCCGCAAAGGACAAGTGCCGCTGCCGGTATTTCTGGATACCGCGTCAAGCACCGGGTCACCCCGCACAGCGATGCGGGGTCCATTGTCGGGTATTCCTGGATACCGCGTCGAGCACCGGGTCACCCCGCACTACGATGCGGGGTCCAGAGAGGGAAGGCGAGGCATTTATTTGCCCGTATTCCTGGATACCGCGTCAAGGCGCGGTATGACGAGCGGGTCACCCCGCACCACGATGCGGGGTCCAGCGAGGGAGTGCGAAATGACGGGACGGCGAGGTCCGGGAAAAGAGCTCGACAACAACGGCGATACCTCTGACTTCGTTCCTCTCGACGATAAAAAAAACGGACATATTCCCTCCCAAAAAGAGCAAAAAACAGGGGCTCGAAACAAAAAAATAGCGATGTTCAACATTTCAAATGTTAAAAATCAGGGCCGAAAAATTTGCTCTATCAACAATTTCTTTGCTCTATCAACAATTTTGGTTAAATTTTAACAGTGCAACGCCTCGGTTGTTAAATCCTTTAACAATCGCCATTTGCACAATTCTTCACATAATATTATATTTGAAACACAATCCTTCCCGATAATACCAAATCCTATATAACGACATGTTCAAAAAATTGTTGATGACCCTCGTGCTATGGGCTGTTGTATACCCACTCGTGGCACAGACACAGGGCGACACCATCTACCACTTTCGGTTCGAGCCGGGGAACGACGGCCTCTATACCGCTTACCGAAACAACGGCACCGAGCTGACCCGTCTGCTCTCGTGCGTAGTACAGAACAAAGAGGCGATACTCGCCGGCACCGTCCCCATCCTGGTCGACGGCTACTGCAGCTCGCTCGACGAAGCGGCCGCCCGGGCCATCGCCTGCATCCGGTCCAACCGGGTGAAGAGCGAACTCATCACTCGCCAGGGGCTCACCGAAGCCTGCTTCACCACCCGCAACCACACCTCCGGCGGCGACTATGTAACGGTGCGAATCGCCATTCCCGCCCAGACCTCCGAGGCCGGGCCGGAGCAACAGGCCGAGGCCGAGAAGCGTGCCGAACAGGCCCGCCTGGAGGCCGAGCAACAACAGGCCGAGAAGCAACGGGCCGAAGCTGAAGCACAACGAGCCCGGCTGGAGGCCGAGAAGCAATGTCTGGAGGCAGAAAAACAACGTCTGGAGGCCGAGAAGCAACGCCTGGAAGCCGAACGGCAGCGGGCCGAGGCCGGGCACCCGGAGCACGACTCCTACCACCTCGCCCTGCGTGCCAACCTGCTGCGCTGGGCCACCCTCACCCCCGACCTGGGTATCGAATGGCGCATCTGCCCGTCGTGGGGCATTGCCGTAAACGGCTCGTGGACATCATGGAGCTGGAGCAACAAAGACCGCCGCTATGCCCTCTGGGAAGTGGCTCCGGAAGTGCGTTACTACATGGGCGAGAAGAAAGCCTGG
>CABRIW010000007.1:0-138441 GCA_902471075.1 uncultured Barnesiella sp.
CTAGCGTTCA
Organism: uncultured Barnesiella sp.; assembly: GCA_902471075.1. Taxonomy (GTDB): domain Bacteria; phylum Bacteroidota; class Bacteroidia; order Bacteroidales; family Barnesiellaceae; genus Barnesiella. Next base: position 11 of record CABRIW010000007.1, read on the forward strand.
TCCTGAGCCAGGATCAAACTCTTCGTTGTATATCTTGTTTTTCTTTTTTATACCTTCGAAGGACTCCTGGCCGAATTGACTTCGTTCTCTTTTCTCTTGTACTACACTTGCTTCTTTTCAGTCTTGTCAATGAACTTTATTCCGTCTTTCCGAGTCTGGACTTTTCGGCCCTTTCTCGCGGCGAAAGTGATGCAAAGATACACCCTTTTTCTTTTCCCTTCCAAATTTTTCAGCAACTTTTTTTTCAAAAAATTTTCAGCATTTTCGAGCGATTTCGTTCAACCTTTTTATTTACTGATTGTTATAAAAGGTTATCGGGTTTGACTTTTTTATACTCAAAAACCTTCCTGTTCGAGCTCGAGAAGTTTTTTGAGCCCAATTCCACCCAATCGGGCCAAGAGATTATAGCAATTTGAATCGCAGCCGAAGGATACCGTCGTTGTAGTCGTGGCTGATGATTTTGAAGGTCCCTATCTCGGAGGTATTCTCGACATGCCGACCAATGCAAAGGCATTCGTCATAATCGCCGACCTTGACAACCCGCACCGTTTCGGAAGCATTTTGTGGAAGCCGTGCCAAATCGAAACGACTGCGAGCCTCGTCTTGTGTAATGTATTGCGTAGTTACGGGCAGGTGTTCCTGAATCACGCGGTTGACACAATCTTCGATTTGCTGAATCTCGGCTTCGGTGGGCGGCTGCGGCAACTTGAAATCGAGTTTGCTTTTCTTTCTTTCGATATGCGCCGAGACTGCACGGCCACACCCGAAGAGGCGTATCATCGTCTGGTTTACGATGTGCTCGGTGGTGTGCATGGGCGGATATTCTTCCTTGTTGTGCTCGTTGAGCTGGGGAGTATCGGTCATAGGAAATTCAAATGATTATATTATTTCAATAAAAAATCGTATCGGAACGAGAGCAGTACCCGGGTAAACTGGATATTGTCGTTGAGCGGGATGGAGAGCTCGGGGCGTACCCAAAGTTTACGAGCCCGGAACAACAAGCCGGGCACGATGCGATGCTCGGGCATACGGTATTCGGGGATATTGGTCAGGTCCACCACCAGCGAGGCTTCTTGAATGATGCGGCAAGCGGCATGTACCGTATAACAGGTGTTGTAACCCAGATCGGAATCGTAAAGCGCCATGGCTCCGGCCCCAAAGCTGAATCGGCCCAGGACCTTGTCCAAGCCAACTTTCACACTCCCGTCGTAGTACCGGCCCGCATAATTGGCCCCGGCGAACGCGTCGGCCGAAAAGCGCATGCCCCACAGGCCCGTATCGAGCCGGTAGCCCCCGACAGCCCGGATATACTGTTCTTTGGGGTTTCGTATCCACAACGTATTTTCCAGCCCTACCGACCATTTGCCCGATTGATAGCCGGCAAATACATACTTATTGTTTCGCAATCCTACGAAAACGGATTTCGCAGAGAGCGTATCGACCTGCGCCCACCCGCTGCAAGCGAGTGAGACAGCAATTCCTAAAAGCAAATATTTCAGTTTCATAACTCTTTCGACAATCTTACATTCAATATATTATAACCCAAATCGTTCAGGTGGAGCCCGTCGAGCGAATAGTTCATATTCATGCCTCCCTCGTACAGGAAACAGTCGTACACATCGACGAAAGTTCCATAACCCAATGTGGCTACCATCTGCGAAAGGGCCGCATTCAGTTCACGGATATATAGCGAAATATTCTTATCGTCGTTCTCGGCACTGCGGGGGAGGATAGAGATGACAAAAACACGACGAGGAGCCAATGCCTCGATCGTATGTCGATACGCCTCGACAAAATCGGCAATGAACTGCGGGCGCGTCTGCTCGTCGATAAACTCATAGCCCAAGTTGTTCGTACCGATGAGCATCACCACGTTTTTATCCCGGTAATCGAGGTTCCAGGTAAGAATATCTTCCACACGAGCCCCACTCACGCCATCGTTTCGCACCACATAGGTGGGGAACGATGCCTTCACATCCCAACCGGCTACCAGCGAATCGCCTACGAAGCACAGCTCGGATACCCCGTCGTCGGAGCATGAAGAGACTAATCCCATCAGCATCGTCATTACAATTAAAAATTTAGTCCTTATTCGATTCATTGTCCTTATTTTTTACACGTTGGTAAAACTCACTTTTCAAAATCTGTCCGATAAACATCTGTGTAAAGAAGCTGGCCCCCTCGCCATTCAAGTGGGAGTTGTCGTAGAACAATTCGGGCCGCTGCCAGAAATAGTCCATCTCGCTGTAATCCATCACCTGTACACCGTGCTCTCGACAAACCTGCTTCAACAGTTGTTTCGAATATGGATTACCCCCCGCCATCAACCGTTTGTAACAGGGAGGAATAACCACCAACAGCTCTACACCGTTTGCTTGTACCTGACCGATAATAGCTTGCAGACATTGCAACTTATCCGGTGCGACAAAGCGGTCGTCGGGCCTGCTGCCCAGATCGTTAAACTCGGGTAAAAGCAGGGGCTTATGCTTGGCCACAAAACCATAGTTATCCATCTCTTCCTTGGGTAAAAAGCTCTGTAACAGGATGCGGAACCAAACCGTATTGTATCTATACAGATTGGAATGCAAGAACAGGGCCGCTTTGCCATTGTTCTGCATCGCCAACGTCGAATCTATGAGAGGACTTTGTCCATAGTATGGATTCAACAACGCGATTCTGCCCATATCGTCAAACGCCAACTCATCGGGCTGCAGTACCAAAATAATGCCTCGAGGGCGGTGATGCTTCAGTGCACCGTCGACCATGCACCTGAAAAAGACAAGGTTCTGGGCATTACATCCGCCATTGAATATCGACACACCCAGACTATCCATCATCGGAGCAGGCATAAAGCTGTTGATGGCTACCGACGAGCCCAAAATCAAAACATCGTCTTGCGACTGCCTGAACAGATACTCTATCTTGGCATAGTCGCCCGGCAAGCCATACCGCTTTGAATAGAACGACATGACCTGCCCGAACAGTACATCGAGCAGTATCACAATCACCACCAGAGCGACACAGGTTTTGATACATTTCATCACATCTCTGTTCATAACCGACCGTTTCTAAAATTGGAAATAAATAAAAGCACCTCCATCGAATGAAGCCGACAAGATGATAAACGCAAGGAAGAGCGACATCGAAGCGATGCGCACACCATAATGCGGAGAATCCAACGCGTAGATTTTCAACGACAACTCATCTTTCAACTCCTTCAACATGAGGATACCGATGCACATAAATCCCAGCAGCAACGAGGGAATACCCTCGCCCGTAAACAAGGCACCCTGATGGGTAAAGATGCGACCGATAATCTCGAAAGCCGAATGTAAATCATTGGCCCGAAAGAAGATCCAGGCAAACATCACCAGCACAAAAGTCACTATACAATTCAATACGGCATGCAGCTTCCGGGGTGCTTTCACCTGGGGCAGCAACCGGTTTTTCTCAATCCCTACCACCTGATACAGCCCGTGCAGAGTGCCCCACAATACAAACGTGAGGTTGGCACCATGCCAGATACCGCTCACCAGAAAGGTAACAAACAGATTCCACAAATGCCGCCAATGGCTCACCCGATTCCCGCCCAACGGGATATACAGATAGTCTTTGAACCAGGTCGACAACGAGATATGCCATCGCCGCCAAAACTCCTTGATGCTCCTCGAAAAATAGGGCCGATGAAAGTTTTCCATCAAGTGGAATCCCATAATCCGCGACGAGCCTATGGCTATGAGGGAATATCCGGCAAAGTCGCAATATATCTGGAAGGTAAAGAAAAAGGTAGCCAGCAACAGGCTTGTACCCGAGTGCTCCATATAATTGTTGTACACGGCATCGACATAGGTCGAGATGCGGTCGGCTACACAGAGTTTCATAAAAAAGCCCCACAACATCCAGCGCAATCCCCTATCGAAATTCTCATACGAGAACCTGTGCTTCTCCTTGAACTGGGGCAGCATATTCCTGGCCCGCTCGATAGGTCCGGCAACCAACTGCGGGAAAAACGAAATGAAGAGCGCATAGACAATAAAGTTTTTTTCGGCCTTTATCGTACCCTGATATACATCGACCGCGTATCCCACGGCCTGAAATATGTAGAACGAAATTCCCACCGGCAGCAGCACGTTCCACTGAGGTATGCTGATTCCAATCCCAAACCACGAAAAGAAATCGGTAATGAGCGACCCGACAAACTCGTAATATTTATAGAAAAACAAAATACCCAGGTTGATTACGATCCCCGAAACCAAGGCTGTCTTGCGCCACCTTTGCTCTTGAAAACGGCTCATGCACAACCCCGAGACATAGGTAATTGCCGTACTGGTCAACAGCAACAACGCATAGGCGGGTTCCCAACACATGTAGAAATAGTAGCTGGCCACCAACAGAAACAGGGTCCTCCATTTGAGCTTTGGCAGCAGGAAATAGACCAAGCAAACTATCGGGAAAAACAGAATGAATTCTATGGAATTAAACAGCACGGTATCGATTCTTTACTTCAACAAATAAATAATTGGCACCGCAAATGTAATACTATTTTGAGTAGAACGTGGCATAGCCCGACAATTTTGAAGCATTTCAAGAGGGAGATTATACGCAAGGAGATACAAAACGAGAAGGAAAGGACAAGGCCACACATCGTGCCGCATTCGTCCTCCCCTTTCGAACTGAACGGGGCGATAGATTCTTATTTCACAATCAACTCGATGAACAACTTCTATAAAAAGAAAGATTGAAAGAGAATCCTAAAAAGAGTCTCAGAGAGAAAAACAAAAATTCCTGTTCTCTCTTTTTATGAAATCTTTATGACATATCGACCCCGATTTGAGAAAAGCAAATTTATTTTCATATATTTGCCTTATGTTTCATCACATGCTCCCCGGCAAAAAGGCTCTATGAAGATAACCGACGAAAATATTATAGATCACTTGCAGAAAGGTGAAGAGGATGCCTTCCGATATATTTATGACAAGTATTACGGTTATCTGTGTGCTGTAGCCAAGGGCTACCTGTGCGACGACATCATGGCCGAAACCGTGGTGGAAGATGTGATATACAACATCTGGGAGATACGGGAAAAACTGAACATACATACCTCGTTGCGCTCATACCTCATACGTAGCGTAAAAAACCGGGCCATCAACTACCTGCAACAGGAGTATATCGCCAAAGAGGTTTCGGTCAACTCGCTGCAAGACTATACCGAAATAGAGTCGTTCTATTTTATCGAAGAGGAACATCCGCTCGAAAAAATTCTCGAAACCGAACTCGAAAACACCATAACCACGGCTATCAACAACCTGCCCGAAGAGTGCCGAAAGGCTTTCATCATGAGCCGGTATCACGACATGAAATACGAAGAGATTGCCGCCCAGATGGGAATTTCGGTCAATACTGTAAAATACCATATCAAAAACGCACTCTCTCGACTACGGGTAGACTTGAAAGATTACCTGATGGTACTTTTGATTCTGTCGGTCACACACCAGGTACCTATATCGGACACGTTTGAAAAGTTGTTGGAATTTCTAAATATTTAAAAATGTTTAAATAACCTGTTCCCATACTACCCTGAAAGAGACAAAACCTGTCTTTCTTATGAAATATGAAGCACGATAACAGACATACCGAACAGATAAACAACCTGATTCTCTCTTTCCTGAATCGGACAATTACGCCTGCCGACTTGAAGACATTGAAAAATTGGATCGACGAAAGCGAGGAGAACAAGGCCTATTTTTCAGAGATTCAAAAGGTTTGGCTCATCTCTTCTCTTCGAGAGAAGAAAAACTTCGATCAGGTAAAAGAGCGAGCATTCATACGGTTTCAACAGCGTATCGCTCAAACAGGGCCTCGCAAAGAGCAGACTCGCATTCGCCCCTTGTGGCATCGGGTCGTCTATATTGCTGCTTGTCTGGCGATTGCCTTCGTAGCCGGTATGAGTACCATCTACTTCTCGGACCATCATCAACTGGCACAGCAGCCGTTGGCCTACTCGCTGGAATCGCCCCGAGGGTCAAAGCTAAAACTGACGCTCCCCGACGGTACCTGCGTGTGGCTCAACGCCGATTCCAAACTCTCCTACGACAATAAATTCGGGGTCGACAACCGGGATATAAAACTGGAGGGCGAAGGCTATTTCGAAGTCAACAAAAACAAGGAGCTGCCCTTCCACGTCACATCGGACGACATCAAGGTCGAGGTGCTGGGTACGAAATTCAACGTCCGGAACTACCCCGAGGACACCCTCATCAAGGTAGCCCTCATGGAAGGATCGGTGGCTTTGCTCAACCCTCAAGGCAAAACGACCCTGAAACCCGGCCAGATAGCACATTACGACAAAAAGAACAAAACTACCCGGGTGAAAACCGATGGCGTGAAAAATGCCAATGCCTGGATAAACGGGCATCTCTACTTCGACGAAGAGAACATGGAGACTATTGCCCGAGCTCTGGAGCGGGCTTTCGATGTCGACATTACCATCAAGGACGACACCTTGAAGAAGATGATATTCTATGGCGACTTTGTAATCGAGTCGAACAATATCAACGAGATTATGAATATCATGGCCGCCACCAACAAGTTTAACTATCACTACAAGATTAGCAGAAACGAAATAGAAATATTTCAATAAACAACCTACGACTATTTACCCGTGAGTAGGCCTGCACAAAAGGTCTGCAAGCCTCTCTTATACCCTATCGACCATGACAAACAAACGATTTTCGACTCTCCCGGCAGGCTACCTCATCCAGCGGTTCTGGCTGTTGATAGCTCTGTTGCTGCCCCTGCAAGCACCGGCCTCACAGCCTCAAGAACAGTACATTGTCGAAGGTCCCGACTGGAAAGCCTTTATTCGACTTTCCGACGGCACCATCGACCGATACGAATATTTCGCCGACGGCGAATGGCAAACCATCCCTTTCCGTCACGACCGTCTGTCGGGCCCTGCCTGGGAGGAGGTCATGCTCGCCCATTATGCCAAAGAACCGGGGAGCTTTATCGGCGAACGCGACCACATAGCCTACCGCATGACCTACCGCTCGGCCGGCGACCACCTCGTGGTTGAGTGTTCCATGACCAATCTGAGCGACAAGCCCTTCTGCCCCAAACGCAGCCGGCTGATTCTGGGCATCGACAGCGAAATGCACTCCTATCCGCAATGGGATAATAAGTTTTTCCCTACCCTGCTGCGCTGCGAAAAAGACTTTGCCTGGGGCTATTTCATGTCGCCCCGGCAAGTCCTGTTCGGATTTGCCACCTCACAACCGGTAGCCTCGTATGCACTCAACTACATCTACGAAGGGTCATATCAATGGAAATGGGGGCATCAGATAAGGACGGCCAGCCTCGACCTGCTGCACACCCTGCCTCTGCCCGAACGACATCCCCAACACCTCACGCAACTGGCTCCGGGCGAGACCCGCAGCTGGGAGATTCATCTGGGACGCATCGACTCGCTCGACCAGGTCAAGACCCAACTCTCAACCTGGGCTGGTATTCCTCTAATCGAGTGCGACCGATATACCTTATTGCCCGACGAACGCCTCGACATACGGGTCAACTCGACTACCCCGATAACCCTGTCGGTTACGGGCCCCGACTCGAAACGTATCGCCACGACGGCCCAACCGGCTGGCGAAAGGCTCCATAAGGCCTCATTCACTACCGCCCAACCGGGCGAATACCGCATTGTGGCAACCAACGAGTCGGGCCAACGGGCCGAAGCCCGCGTGTTCGTGCGACAACCCTGGTCGTGGTACATGAAGAACGCACGCGATTTCGTAGCCCGCAACCAGCCCCTCTTTTCCAACGCTTGCGAGACCTTCTACGGCTACTACACGGCATTTCTCGCCGCCCGGTATTTCCCCGACCCGGAGAAAGACCAGGCTCTGCAACAGCGGTTCGACCGCACGCTACCACTCATCATCGATACGACAACCTGGATTCCCAACCCCGACGCCCTGCCCCACCGCATACAGAACTTCTCGGCCTTGATGGGCATGCTGGTCGATTTATGGGAAGCTACCGGTTCCCGCCCCTATCTGGAGAAAGCGGCTCACATAGCCGACTACCTCTGTTCCGACCGGATACAGGGCCCCGACGGAGCCTATCGCTCGCAAGGCACCCACTACACGGCGGTTATCTATACGGCCAAGTCGATGCTCGAGTTGGCCAATGCCGAACAAAAACTGGTCGACGAACCGCTGTGGAATGAACGCCATACCCGGCATCTGAATTCGGCACAACGGGCTATCGACGACCTTTGCGCCCGTCGCGACGACATCGAGACCGAAGGCGACATGACCTTCGAGGACGGCATGATTTCGTGCAGCGCCCTGCAACTGGGAATGTATGGATTGCAAACCGCCGACACGACCCGACGCAATGCCTACCGCGATGCCGCCCGCTACCTGATGGAGAAGCACCGCTGCCTCGAACAGCTGCTCATACCCGACTGCCGCATGCGGGGAGCTACCCTCCGCTACTGGGAGGCTCTCGACGTCTACTTCGTTCCCAACCAGGTGATGAACTCGCCGCATGGCTGGACCTCGTGGAAAATCTATGCCTCGTACTACCTCTATCTGCTCACCGGCGAAGAGTTCTACCTCAAAGACTTCATGGACACGCTCGGGGCCTGCGCCCAAATCATGCGAGCCGACGGAACCCTGCGATGGGCTTTCATCCCCGACCCCTACGTCGAGGCTCAGCTCTATGTCGAGAATCCCGAAAAGAAACATCACGGAATGGTGGTCGACTCAATCGTAGGTGAACAATACCTCGATATGATAAGCCCCTGGCTGCGGCCCGACGACGAAGACACCTTCTGTGTATTCCAAGAGCGCGGCGGAGCCGGAGACAATACGGTACAGGAGATATTCAAGGTGATGGAAGAGTGCGCCCTCACCTCGGCCTACGTATTGGTACGCGACGACGGTTCACTGCTGGCCTACAACTGCCGGGCCGAACTGAAAAAGGGGACCCTTCGCATTGTACCCGCCGAGGCCATTGTTTCGAAAATTCATATCAACACACCCCGAAAGCTAACAATCGACATCCGACAGACGGGCCGGAAACGCGTGCATAAAACCATCTCGGGCCGCCAATGGATTCAACTCAAATAACTGCACCATGATTCGGAAAATCGTTCTTTTCATGGCCGGTATCGCATCGGCCATAGCCCTTGCTGCGCAACCGCTGCTCATCCCGCAACCCCAATCGGTCGAGCTACGTGATGGTTCCTTCGCCCTCACCCCCCGTACCGGCATCGTGACACACTGCGGCGCCACCAACGTGAAACTGCTGGAGCAATATCTCGAAGAAGATATACATATTGCCCTGCATGAGCGCACGGGCAACAACCATATCGTATTGGCTCGAACCGAGAGTCTGGACTCCCTGCTGGGCGACGAAGGCTATCGGCTCACCGTCTCGCCCGACACGATTCTCATCGAGGGGGCACACGATGCCGGTATCTTTTACGGCATACAGACCCTGCGGCAACTCGCCGTACAGGACCGCCTGCACATACCCTGCCTGCAGATTATCGACAGGCCCGAGTATCCGTGGCGCGACTTCATGCTCGACGAGGCCCGCCACTTCAAGGGAAAAGCCGTTGTCAAGCAACTGCTCGAAGAGATGGCCTACCTCAAGATGAACACCTTTCACTGGCACCTCACCGACGACCAGGGATGGCGCATCGAAATCGAAAAATATCCCCGGCTTACCCAAATCGGGGCCTATCGCGACAGCAGCCAGATAGGCGGATGGAACAGCCCCGACTACGATGTGAACGTACACGGTGGCTACTACACCCACGACGACATACGCGAGATTGTAGCCTTTGCCGCCGAGCGGCACATCCGCATCGTTCCCGAAATCGAGATGCCGGGGCATACCGCGGCCGCCATCACGGCCTATCCCGAATTGGGGGCTCTCGATACCGTACCTTCGATTCCCGCCTATTTCAACCCCTTCTGGGGCGTATTCAACGTGGCCGACCCGCAGGTAATCGAGTTCATCCACAATGTACTTTACGAAGTGTTCGACCTGTTCCCCGGCCGTTACGTCCACATCGGCGGCGACGAAGTACACCCCGAAGCCTGGGCCAGCAACCGCGATATCGCCCTCCTGATGGAAGAGAAACACCTGGCCAATTACAGCGAGGTGCAAATGTGGTTTACCAACCAGATGGCCCGATTCATCCACGACAACGGCCGTACCCTGGTCGGGTGGAACGACATCATGGGCAAAAACATTCACGAATGGGCCGAAGCCGACATCGAGAGTTCGCACACGCTCGACCCTCACGCCGTCGTGCAGTTCTGGAAAGGCGACCCCGCGCTCATCACCGAAGCCTTGAAACAGGGGCACCGGGTTATCAACTCATCGCACCGCGACACCTATCTCGACTACAGCTACACCAAACTGCCGCTCGAGAAAGCCTATGCCTTCTCGCCCTTCCCCCAAGGTGTAGACAAAAAATATCGTCATCTGCTGCTGGGAAGCGGATGCCAGATGTGGAGCGAATGGATACCCCGCATCGAAGAGATGCAACGACAGGTATTCCCTCGCATCGCCGCCTATGCCGAGTCGGGATGGAGCCGGCCCGAACAGAAAGATTTCGACCGCTTCACGTCCGTACTCGAGCGATTGCTGTATCCACGCTGGGCCCGCAAAGGCATCGAGTGGCATCCCGTACCGTAACCCCTCAGGCAACGACGATACCCGTCGGCTCCCCCCTCTTCACACATACGCTTATTTTATATAATTCAAAAAAGATAAAAAAAGTTTTATCATCAGACTACCCGCCCGGCCCGTTTGATTGTCTTTTATGATGAACACACAATTTTTTATGACGTCCATTCATGCTTATTAGCCAAAACTTAAATACTAACCTTTAAATCAACCCTATCAATGATCAAGCATTACAGACACCTGCTATTGGCTTTTCTGCTACTCTGTAATATCGCGATTGTACAGGCCCAGAACATCACGCTGAACCTGAAAAACGTCACGGTAAAGGAGGCTATCGAAGCCGTCAAGGAGCAAACCGGGAAATCGTTCTTTTTCAATGTGAACGACGTGGATCTGAACCGCCGAGTAAACATTGCATTAAAAGAGGCTTCGCTCGGGGATGCCCTCGCGCAGATACTTCAAGGCCAGAATATCGGCTATGAAGTACGAGAAAACCACATTGTGTTAACGAAAAAAAGTGTCAAGAAAGCCGATCCGTTTATCAGAATATCCGGACAGGTTACCGACGAGAGCGGTGTGCCCCTCATCGGAGTAAACATCTCGGTCAAAAACGGAGCCAACACCGTAACCGATATTGACGGTAACTACTCCATCCTGGCCGCTTCGGGCGCTACGATTACCTACTCGTATATCGGGTATCTGTCGCAACGGGTAAAAGTAGAAAACCATCATAACATCAACATCCAACTGGTCGAAGATACCAAAGCCCTCAACGAGGTGGTGGTAATCGGTTACGGTACACAGAAGAAGGCCAACCTGACCGGTGCCGTCGATGCCATCTCGTCGAAAGAGATCGAAGACCGGCCGGTAGCTACCCTGGGCCGTGCCTTGCAGGGTGCTGTCCCCAACTTGAACATCTCGTACGGTTCGGGTCGCCCCAACGAAGGTACCAGCATCAACATCCGCGGTTTCGGTTCGATCAACGAAGAGGCCAAACCGCTGGTACTTATCGACGGTGTCGAGGGTGATCTCGACAACATCAACCCGCGCGACGTCGAGTCTATTTCGGTATTGAAAGATGCCTCGTCGGCTGCCATCTACGGAGCCCGCGCCTCGTTCGGTGTCATTCTCGTTACGACCAAGAAAGGTGAAACCGGCGACGCCAAAGTCAACTACAACGGACGGTTCAGCTTCTCGGGCTCGACCGTATGCACCGACTTCATCACCACCGGATACGATGCAGCCATGCTGGTCGACGAGTTCTTCCGCTCCTACAACGGTACCACCTACACCAAATATACGGCCGAAGACTATGCCGAGCTGGAAGCCCGCCGCTACGACAAGGTAGAGAATCCCGACCGTCCCTGGACCGTAGTGAAAAACATCGGCGGTATAGACCAATACATGTACTATGCCAACTTCGACTGGTACAACTACCTCATCAGCCACACGCGTCCTACCTGGGACAACAACGTGAGCATATCGGGCGGCACCAAGAAGATGAACTACTTCATCAGTGCCAACTACCACACCGAGGAGGGTATCTACAAACAGACCCCCGACCACTTCAACACGGCCAACTTGCGGGCCCGCGTCAGTGGCGACATCAAAGACTGGTTCAACCTGACCGTAACCACTCACCTGTACCACTCGCAATACAAGGCTCCCGGTCTGGAAAACGGTGACAATATCCCCAACTACACTTTCCATGCCCTGCCCTTCATGATGCCCTACAACCCCGACGGCAGCTGGGTATTCAGCAACGCTGTCATCGCACAGCAACCGACCGACGGCGTGCACATCATGACCGGCGACGGTACCACCTTCACCAACGACAAGAACAAACGGTTGACGACTACGGTCAATGCCATCTTCAAGCTCTACAAAGGGTTGACCTTCCACGCCAACTACAGTTTCCGCTACGATACGCAAGACAAGGTTGTGCGTACCTCGATGGCCGAATACTCGACCGAACCCGGCGTCATCGTGAGCACCGGCTCGGCCAACCTCTTCAAAAACAAGTTGCGCCAGCACAGCAACAGCGAGTACTACCACATGATCGATGCTTACCTCAACTACGACAACACCTTCAACGGTCACCACGTTCGAGGCGTACTCGGTTTCGACTATGAACAGGACTATCAAAAGAATCTCTACTCCTACATGCTCAACCTCCAGTCCAACGAATTGAACGACTTCAATCTGGGCGATCCCTCCAAAGATGTCTACCTCGAAGGCGGACAATATGAATGGGCTTTGGAGAGCTTCTTTGGCCGCGTCGGTTACGACTGGAAAGGTCGCTACCTGGCCGAGGTAAACATGCGCTGGGATGCCTCATCGCGTTTCCGTCGCGACAAACGTGCCGCCCTATTCCCCTCGGTTTCGGCCGGATGGCGCGTGAGCGAAGAACCCTTCTTTGCACCTATCCGCAACACCTTCTCCAACTTCAAGATCCGCGGTTCTTACGGTTCGCTCGGCAACCAGGCCATATCGAGCCCCTATCCCTACATCCAGACCCTGAATCTGGTGCAAATGGACAACTATCTGGCCAATGGTGAGTTCCTCACCTACGCATCGGTTTCGCCTCCCACATCGGGCAATTTCACCTGGGAAACTGTCATCCACAAAAACATCGGTGTCGACCTGGGCTTCTTCAACAACCGATTGAGCTTCACGGGCGATATGTATATCCGCGATACCAAAGACATGCTTGTCCCGGGTAAAACGCTGCCGGCTACCTACGGTACTTCGTCGCCTCAAGAGAATGCCGCCGACCTGCGCACGAAAGGTTACGAGTTGACCATCAGCTGGAACGACAAGTTCAACCTGGCCGGCAAGCCCTTCACCTACGGCGTATCGTTCTCGTTGGGCGATAACATCTCGAAGATTACCAAATACGACAACCCCACCAAAGACTTCAACGTATCGTCTTACTACGAAGGCATGACCATCGGCGAAATCTGGGGCTACACCATCGACGGTCTGTTCCAGAGCGACGAGGAGGCTGCCGCCTACCAGGCCCAGGTAGACCACTCGCTCATTGCCAAAAACATTCTGCAAACGGCCGTAGGCGAGTATAAGGGTCTGAAGGCCGGCGATCCCCGCTTTGTCGACCTCGACGGTAACGGCCGTATCGACGACGGTGCCAAGACGGCCGACAACCGAGGCGACATGCGCATCATCGGTAACTCGCGCCCCCGCTACAACTACAGCGGTAACATCAACTTCGGTTGGTTGGGATTCGACTTCTCAGCCTTCTTCCAGGGTATCGGCCGCCAACAGATTTACCCGGGTACCGACGCCATGCTCTTCTGGGGTGGTTTTGCCCGTCCGTATTCGTCGTTCACGCCTATCGACTTCCTCGACAATGTCTGGAGCGAAGACAACCCCGACGCCTATTTCCCAAAAATCAGAGGTTATGCCGCACAGGGCGACCGTCACCTGGCCTACGTGAACAACCGCTATCTGCAGAATCTGGCTTACTGCCGTCTCAAAAACGTAACCTTCGGCTACACCCTGCCGCAATCGCTCACCCAGAAAGCCAAGATAGACCGCGTGAGAGTCTACTTCAGCGGTGACAATCTGCTCACCTGGACAGCCCTCAAGAGCAAATACATCGACCCGGAGCAATTCTCCAACGACCGTAATGCCCGCGTCTATCCCTACGCCAAAACATTCTCCTTCGGTATAGACATTACATTCTAACAACCCTTACACAATTATATCTATGAAAAAGAATCTCATATATATTCTGGCAGCGGCCGGAGCCCTTACCCTCGGAAGTTGCGCCGACGACCTCGATCGGTTCCCGCTGTCGTCTCTTTCGCCCGAGACCTATTTCAATAATGAGGAAGAGCTGAAAACCTTCACCAACAACTTCTACGGACAGTTTCCCACCGCCCAATCGGGATACGGCGAATCGGAGGATGTGGTATGCATCTTCACCCTGCCCGTCACGACGGTAGGACTCACACGCACCATTCCCACCACAGGCGGCGGTTGGGACTGGGGTTACCTGCGTAACATCAACCTCTACCTGCAATACTCGCACCGCTGCAACAGCCAGTCGGCCCGCGAGCACTACGACGGTGTAGCCCGTTTCTTCCGGGCCTACTTCTATTTCGAGAAGGTGAAACGATTCGGCGATGTACCCTGGTATAACCAGCCCCTCTCGTCGACCGACCCCGACTTGAAAAAGCCACGTGACTCCCGCCAGTTGATCATGGATTCGATCTTGAACGACATCGACTATGCCATCAAGTATATCCCCGACAATCAGGATCTCTACCTGGTCACCAAGTGGACCGCCATGGCCCTGAAGTCGAGAATCTGCCTCTTCGAAGGTACCTACCGCAAATACCACGGTATCGCCGACTACGAGAGATTCCTCAACGAGTGTGCCACGGTATCGGAACAGTTCATCGACCAGAGTCCTTACAGCATCTATCAGTCGGGCGACAAGCCCTACCGCGACCTCTTCGCCTCGATGGATGCCATTAAACAGGAGGTCATCCTGGCTCGTGACTACGATGCCACCAAAGCCGTAAAACACGAAGCCAACTACTACACCATGTCTACTACCTACGGACGACCGGGCATGAACAAGAAAATCGTCAACAGCTACCTGATGAAAGACGGCAGCCGCTTCACCGACATACCCGGCTACGACGAAATGCAATACTACGACGAAATGCAGAACCGCGACCCCCGCTTGACCCAAACCGTAGTAGGTCCCGGATACATGCGTATCAACAGCGACGCCGTGATGTCTCCCGATTTCACCGCCTCGACTACCGGCTACCAGATTATCAAATGGGTGACCGATGCTTCGGGCGACGGCTATCTGGGCTCGTCGAACGACTACATCCTCTTCCGTGCCGCCGAGGTATATCTGAACTTTGCCGAGGCTAAAGCCGAACTGGGAACCCTCACACAGGCCGACCTGGACAAGTCCATCAAGAAAATCCGCGACCGGGTGGGCATGCCCAACATCGACCTCGCTGCCGCCAACGCCAACCCCGACCCCTATCTCACGGCCGAGAACACGGGTTACCACAACGTAACCGGAGCCAACAAGGGTGTCATCCTGGAAATCCGCCGCGAGCGTACCATCGAACTGATACTCGAAGGTTTCAGATACTACGACCTCATGCGCTGGAAAGAGGGCAAGATGCTTGAACAACCCTTCATGGGCATGTACTTCCCCGGCTTGACCGAAGGTTCGGGCGAAGACCGCTACGGCATCTTCGACATGAACGACGGAACACTCCAGGACGGTGACAAAGTCGACATCTGTATCTACACCGGCAAAAAGCCCTCGGTGAAGAATATCCGTAAATTCTACAAACTGGACGAAGTATTCACCCTCACCGGTGGCGACAACGGCAACATCATCTGCCACGACATCACCGTAGAGCCGCGCGAGTTCAACGAAGAGCGGGACTACCTCTACCCCATTCCCACCACCGAACGGTCACTCACGAACGGTGCTCTTACTCAAAATCCCGGTTGGGACGACGGGTTAAGTTTCTAAACGATTGAGATAATGCTCAGATACCGGGAGTTTTTCTCTCCCGGTATCTGATTGCTCTATCGGCCCGAGTCGGGACGAAAAGAAAAAAATGCCAAATACACTTTTTTTACATTTACCGACTACCCTCTCCCGCCAAATATCTGTCATCTTATTGAACACACAAAAACATATCGAAATATCAAAAAACACATTTCCATATCATTAACTCAAAAATTTTTACTTATGAAAAAGTTTACTCTATCTGGTAAAAAAGCTCTTGTAGCTGCGTTCCTGTGCTGTTGTACCCTCCCGGGTTTCAGCGAAGATACTTGGAACTTCGATCCTGAAGAAACAGCCGCATACGCTGCATTCTTCAAACAACCGTCGGCCATCGAAGGAAAATGCAATGCCGAAGCTCTGGGCATCGATGTGAACCGCGAAGGCTTCTCGTGGGACGACATGAACACCTGGAAAAACTCCGAAGGTGTAATCTGGAGAGCCTATTCTTCGGGATATTCCGAAACCGTATTCGGTGTATGCGTGAACGCATCGGCTCCCTTCAACGGAAAGACCAGCGGTCTTACCTGGACTACAACCGAAGGAGATAACCAATGGTATCCGGCCATTCCCGAGGTAGCTAACCTCAAAGGTTCGTTCACGTTGATGAACTGTATGGCTACGGTGGTTCACATCTCGGGTACTCAACTGGAAAAGGTGAAAATCCAAATGACCAACGAAGATATGGACTGCTACCTGCACGTACGCCGCAACCTGCAACTGACCAATCTCGATTTGAGCGACTCGAACGGTAAATGCCGTCAGTTGGCAGGTTATCGCAATGCCTTCACCGACGAATCTTCGTTCATCTGCAACAACTGCCGCCAAACTGAATTCCTCGACTGGTTGCTCAACCTCGAAGACAACATGTATACTTTCTCGACCATCCCCAACCACCCCATTACCGGCGAAAGACTCACATCGGGTTACAAGCTGCAATGGAATGCCCGCGGCGGTATGCCTATCGGTTACATGAATGCCGATGGTGAATACGAGATCATGGTCGACGAGGACATCGACCTCTCCGGTGAATACGACATCGACGGTTACATGACCATCTATACCTGGAAAGATATTGACGGTAACGTAATTGAACCGACCGACGCCGTAGAGGGCTGGTTCTGCTTTGACGAATCACATGTAGGCAAAGAGTATCGTTGCGAGATGATCAACGAGGCTTATCCCCAACTTGCACTCAACACGGTATTTGTAAAGGTTGTCGACGAATACTCGGGTATCGAAAACGCCCAAAAGGCTACGGTAAAAGTTGGTCCCAACCCGGCTGATGACTACATCACCATCGAAGGAGCCGAAGTACTGGGCGCCCAAATCTACTCGCTGGCCGGTGCCTGCGTGAAGAATATCGAAGCCGGTGTTCAGACCATCGACATCGCCGACCTCACTCCCGGTATGTATCTGGTAAAACTCTCGACGACCGAAGGTAACACAACGGCTAAATTCATCAAGAAATAATTTTATCTCCAAAGCACAATGACAGGCAAAATATTTTTACGTATTTTGCCTGTCATTAAATAAAAACAGATTGTCGATTATGAAAAAATTTGTCCTCCTCTTTTTCGTTTGCTGTTTCCTGTTCGGGCTCGATGCTCAAACCTATCCCAAAACTCCCGGGGTTATCCGATTGCTGACCTACAACACCCACTACTGCAAGGGAGGTGGCGATCCGGGTTCGATCGACGACTACAATACCCGCCGTGTTGCTCTGGTCATCGAGGCTCTCGATGCCGACGTGGTTGCCCTGCAAGAGTTGGACAGTGCCATGAATAGCCGTAATCGCAGAAATCTGTTGCAACAGATTACCGACTATACCGGCAAACCCTACACTCCCATATTCGGAGGTCTCTGCGAATTGGACGGAGGGAAAGTGGGTCCGGGCGTACTGGTAAAACCCAATTTGCCCATCAGCAAAGTAAAACTCATCTCGCTGGGTGGCTCAAGTGAAGAGCGTTGCGCCATGCGAATCGACTTTGACCAGTTCGTTTTCTTCTGCACTCACCTCGATTTGGACGACAATCTGCGCATCATGAGTGCCAATACCCTCATCAACGAACTGGACTATATACGCAAACCGTCGTTCCTGGCCGGCGACATGAACGACTCGCACCGTTGGGGACAAGGCGGTATCGCATTTCCCACGCTGCTCACCAAATATACCATCGCCAGCGATACCGAAGGGAATACCATTCCGGGACGTACCGACAACAACGGTCTCATCGACTATATCCTGTACCACGATTACAAAGACTCGGGCATCAAGATTGTCGATACTCATATCGTAAGAGAATTGAAAATAGAGGGTTCTGTCGTCGATCTGGCCTCCATATCGGATCACTACCCCGTATTTGTCGACATCGAAGTGCCGGGATTGAGCGCTATCGAAAATACCACTGCCGCTCAAGAGGTAAAACTCTATCCTACGTATGTACAGGACCGGCTGAACATCGAGAGTGACACCCCCGTAGAACAAGTAAACATCTATTCGCTGACCGGACAAAAGCAACTGCAACTCAAAGGCACGGATATTCGCACCGTCGACCTCTCGAGTCTGGCAAAAGGCATTTACATTGTAGAGACTTCGGCTCAAGGCAAAAGCCATAAGGCTCGAATCATCAAGCTGTAGTGTAGCCGTTCGGCCATACGTTCTTTAACACGGACATTATGACTTATTCGAAATCCATACTATGTGGACTTCTGGCTATCTCTTGCTCCTTACCGGCCTGCCAAAAGAGCAATTCCGAAGCCTCTGCCACCCCCACAGGAATAACGATAAACCAGACGTCATACACACAAGACAATATAGGCGAGGTGCGAGAAGGCAGCTCGGTTTTTCAAACCGCCATACAAGCGTCTCAAGAGGCTACACCCACCTATGTAACCGTCTACTTTCAAGAAAAGATACAGCCTCGGGGAGGGCTCGACCTCATCCCCTCTTACATCACCGTGTCGCACGACGGATCCACCCGTCAGGGCAAATGGACCGGCGGGACGGCCCGCACCTCGTCCTATCAGAACGGCCGCCCCTCCCTGCTCTTTGATCAGTGCCGGTTCGAAGGGGACATCACCCTCACAGGCACCTTCGTCTACCGTCAAAAGAGCAACGAACCCGAAGAGATATTCCTGTGGCCCGACGGTGACCCCTTTGCCCAATGGCTCTCGGGCGAACCCTACTGGGACGGCAACAACCTGGGCAATATCCAGAATCCCCAGATTATTGTCTATCGCCCCGACATCCAGACAGCGCCCGCCCCGGCCGTACTCATCTGCCCCGGCGGCAGCTACAAGACGGTAGCCACCTACCACGAAGGCAGCCTGGTAGCACAATGGTTCAAAGAACAGGGAGTCGTAGCCGCCGTACTCTACTATGCTTTCCCCTCGGGTCACCCCGAAATTCCGCTCAGCGACGCACAACAAGGCATCCGCTACCTCAAAGAGAACCACTACTCGATACAGTCCGACCCCAATCACGTGGGTGTCATCGGCTTCTCGGCCGGCGGGCATCTGGCCGCATTCGTATCGACGGCATTCAACCACGACGACATCGACGTAGCACTGCCCGAAAAACGGGCCGAATCGCGTCCCGACTTCTCCATACTCTTCTACCCGGTCATCACCATGACCGAAGAGCCCTATGTGCACGAAGGCAGCCGCGACAACCTGTTGGGCACCTCGCCCACCCCGGAGATGTGCCGGGCCTGCTCGCCCGAACTGCTCATCACCCCGCAAACTCCGCCGGCCCTGCTCTTCCATGCAGCCGACGACAACGGGGTGAAGATACAGAACGCCATGCGATATGTCGAGGGACTGCAAGCCCAGAACATTCCCGCACAACTGATTACACTCCTTTCGGGCGGTCACGGATTCGGATTCTATCCCGACTACGAATGTCTGCCCCAAGTCGAAGAGGCCATCTTGAAATGGCTACAAGAAGTTCCACTCAAAAACCAATAATACGATGAAAAAGATACTCATACTTTCCGCTTTACTACAAGCCCTGACCCTCTCGGCCTTTGCTCAGGACTGGGCCGAACTCGCCCGGTATCAAGAGGCCAATCAGGCTCTGCTGGCCGGAGAAGCCGATCCCTCGAGAGTCGTCTTCATGGGCAACTCCATATTCGAACTCTGGGAAAGCACCTGTCCCGAATACTTCGCAGGCTCATACGTCTGCCGGGGCATCTCGGGACAAACAACCCCGCAAATGCTTATCCGCTTCAAACAGGATGTGGTACATCTGAATCCCAGCGTCGTGGTCATTCTGGGCGGCACCAACGATATTGCCGGCAACACGGGCCCCTCGACCCTCGAAATGATTGAAGACAACCTCTCGTCGATGGCCGAGATTGCCACGGCCAACGGCATCAAAGTGGTCATGTGCCAGCTGCTGCCTGCATACAGTTACGGCTGGGCCCCCGACGTAGATCCCCGCCAAAGCATCATAGACCTCAACCTATGGATCAAAGACTATGCCGATGCACACGGTTATCCCTGCGTCGACTTCTATACCCCCATGGTCAACCCCTTCAAGGCTCTGAAAGTGGAATACTCGGTAGGTGACGGAGTTCACCCCAACGAAGCCGGATATGCCGTGATGGCCCCGCTCGTCGATGCCGCAATCGAACAAGCCATGGCCGGTAGCGGCATAGCCGCCCAGGCTGCCGACCCGGGTATAGAAATCTGGGGCGGGCAGTCGGCCATTCATGTCAAAGCTCAGGCTGCCGACCACCTTACCGTATACACTCCCGATGGAATCTGCCAGGCCGAATATGACCTCCCGGCCGGAATCAGCAACCTCGACATGGCTCCCGGCACCTATCTGGTCAAAAGCCTCCAGTCGACCCGGAAAATACAGGTACGATAAACACCGATTATATTCACACATTACAACTATTTAATTCTCAAAGTTATGCAAAAGGTGCTAACTCTCTTCATTCTTTTGGTTCTCACGAGCGTATGCTCGGTCGACGCACAAACCTACCCCAAAGCTCCCGGGGTAATACGACTGCTTACCTACAACACCCACTACGGCAAGGGAGGCGGCAGCCCGGGCGTGATGAACGACAGCAATATCGTCAATCTGGGCCGCGTCATACGGGCTCTCGATGCCGACATAATTTCATTGCAAGAACTCGACAGCGCATCGCAAGGCCGGGGTAACCGCTATCTGTTGCGCGACATCGCCCAAAGCACGGGGCTCGACTATGCCGACTTCTATGGCAATGCCCAACCCTTCGACAAAAACGGCAGCATAGGCTGCGGAGCACTGGTGAAGAAAAACCTGCCGGTCAAAAGCCGCTATGTAGCCTACCTGCCCGGCGATGAAGGTCGGGCTGCGGTTGAAATCGAACTCGACAAGTTTGTCTTCATCGCCACCCACTCCGACCTGCACAACGAGAAGCGCAAACAGGGAGCCAAAATCATCTGCAACGATGCCCGCGAAATGGACAAACCCGTATTCGTGGCCGGCGACCTGAACGACTCGTTCCGATGGAGCGGAGGCGGATACTCTTTCCCCGTATTTGCCCGTGATTTTGTCATTGCCAGCGACACCGTGGGCAGCTCCATTCCCGGCCGTGCCGACGACGGCGGACTCATCGATTTCATTCTGCTGAGCAAAAAGAACCGGAAGAAGATAAAAATCGTCGATACTCACATTGTACGGACGCTCGACATCGACGGCAAACAGATAGACCTGAGCATCGTATCGGACCACTATCCCGTGTTTGTCGACATCATCTGCCGATGAGCCAGAGTCGGGCCGTATGCCCCAACAGACCCAGGCTTCGGAAAGAAGTTAAACCCCATATTCACGACACAAAAACAGAATAACTCTCATGATAAAACGCGGTTTAATAGGCTTATGGGCAGGTGTACTGCTTACTTTGTTCGCCTGCTCACAAGCTACCGATTACGAACAATCGGCTCAACAACTTGCCGGGCGCCTCGTCCCGGGACACGAAAAGGATTTCATCTTTACACTCGTCCCGTCCGAAAACGACTACTTCGAACTGAAACAACACGGAGACCAAATAGAGATACAAGGAAATAATGGTGTCTCCATGGCGCGGGGGTTGAATCACTATCTGCGCCACTACTGCCATGCGTCTGTCTCCTGGTGCGGCAACAACCTCTCGGGCATACCCGACACATTGCCCCGGATTGCTTCGCCTCTACGCATCGAAGCCTCACAGCCCTTCAGATACTACCTCAATTATTGCACATACAGCTATTCCATGGCTTTTTGGGGCTGGGAAGAGTGGGAACAGGAGATAGATCGCATGGCTCTTCAAGGCATCAACCTGCCGCTCATGGCCGTCAACAGCCAATATGCCGTCTGGCAAAATACCCTCAAGCGTCTGGGATATACCGACGACGAAATCTTCGCCTTTCTTCCCGGTGCCGGGTACGAAGCCTGGTGGCTGATGGGAAACCTCGAGGGGTTCGGCGGACCGGTTTCGCAAGCCTTTATCGACCGGCAGACCGACCTGCAGAAAAAGATGCTGCGCCGCATGCGCGAGTTGGGCATGCAACCCGTATTCCAGGGGTTCTACGGCATGGTACCCAACAGTCTGAAAGAGAAATTTCCCCAAGCACACATTCTCGAGCAGGGCGAGTGGTGCACCTATCAGCGGCCCGCCTTCCTCGACCCCAACGACCCGCTGTTCGACTCGATAGCCGACATCTACTACGACGAGCAAAAGCGACTCTTCGGCGAGGCCATCTACTTTGCCGGCGACCCCTTCCACGAGGGAGGACAGTCCGAAGGCATCGATGTGAAGGCTGCCGCCGGAAAGATATTGCAAGCCATGCGACGCATCTCGCCCAATGCCGTCTGGATTCTGCAAGGCTGGCAACACAACCCCATGCCCAGCCTCATGGAGGGGTTGAAACAGGGCGACGCCATCATTCTCGACCTGATGGCCTGCGAACGTCCGCAATGGGGCGGCATCGCCAGCTCGATGTTCTACAAGCCCGAGGGCCACATGCACCACAACTGGATTTGGTGCGCCCTGCCCAACTTCGGCGGCAAAACCGGACTGCACGGCAAAATGAGCAGCTACGCTTCGGGTCCCGTATTTGCCAAGCATCACCCGCTGGGGAAAAACCTCTGCGGCATAGGTGCAGCACCCGAGGGGATAGGCACGATTCCCGTCGTGTACGACATGGTATACGATATGGCTTGGCGCAACGACAGCCTGAACGTAACCGACTGGTTGCGAGAGTATACACACTATCGGTATGGAGAGCCCGACTCGGCCTGCAACCGGGCCTGGGAAATTCTGTCCCGGACCATATACGAATGCCACAACGAGGCCGGCGGCCCCGTAGAGTCGTACATCTGTGCGCGACCCGCCGATACCATCAAACACGTATCGGCCTGGGGCAATGCCGAAATATTCTACGACCCCGACCAAGTGGTGACCGCCTGGGAAACGATGTATGCCTCGCGCAACAAGTTCCGCAACAGCGACACCTACCGCTACGATCTGGTAGACCTGACCCGCCAGGTGCTGAGCGACTACCTGAAAGCATTGCACCGCCAGGCGGTAGCAGCTTTCCAACGCCACGACACACCCCGCTTCACCCGACTGTCGGCCCGGATGCTCGACATCATTCGCGACGACGACCGACTGCTCTCCTCCCGCAAGGAGTTCTATGTGGGGACCTGGATAGGAGAAGCCGAAAAGGCCGGTACCAATCCACAGGAAAAGAAGCGGTTCGTCGCCAATGCCAAACGGCAGATTACCACCTGGACCGATTACGATTCAGAACTGCACGACTATGCCCACAAGGAGTGGGGCGGCCTCATGCGCGACCTCTACCTGCCCCGATGGGAGGCTTGGGTCAACTACAAGCTGGCTCTGCTGAAAGGGGAGCCTGCCCGGGAGCCCGACTACTTCAGTCTGGAAAAGGCATGGGTAACCAGCGACAAGACATACGACGAAGGCCCCTCGGGCGATTCCATTGCCATCATCGAGGAACTCTACAAGCAATACATCGGAGAGATACGTCGAACTTATAAAAATATTTAAAATTGCAAGATGCCCGATGAGACATCAATCCCCTCATTCGTCATACTTTATGAACAAATAATCATTAACACCATAGAACACACATTATGTTACACAAAGTGCTTATATGCTCGTTGCTGCTTGCTTCAAGCGCGACTTATTCACAGGCAGTCCAGAAACAGATTCCTCCCTACAAGAACCCCAATCTCCCCATAGAAGAGCGGGTGGAGGATCTGCTGGGCCGCATGACTATCGACGAGAAAATTGCCCAAATACGGCATATCCACTCGTCCGACATTTTTAACGGTCAGGAACTCGATCCTCAAAAACTTTCGAACATGGCCGGCGACATCGCCTGGGGCTTTGTCGAAGGATTCCCCCTTACCGGCGACAACTGTGCCCGATACATGCGCCCTATACAGAAGTACATGGTCGAGGAGACCCGTCTGGGTATTCCCGTCTTCACCGTAGCCGAATCGCTGCATGGCGTGGTACACGACGGCAACACCGTCTATCCCCAGAACATCGCACTCGGCAGCACGTTCACACCACAACTGGCTCGTGAAAAGGCTCATCACATCGCAAACGACCTTCACAGCATGGGATTCAAGCAAGTGCTGGCTCCCTGTATCGATGCCGTGCGCGACTTGCGATGGGGCCGGGTAGAAGAGTCGTATGGCGAGGACCCCTACCTGTGCGGCCTATTCGCTATCGAAGAGGTGGACGGATACCTCGAAAGCGGCATATCGCCCATGCTCAAACACTACGGGCCTCACGGCAACCCGCTGAGCGGTCTGAATCTGGCGTCGGTGGAATGCGGACTGAGAGACCTGCACGAGATTTATCTCAAGCCTTTCGAAATGGTGGTAAAGAACACGGGGATACTGGCCGTAATGTCGAGCTACAACTCGTGGAACCACGTGCCCAATTCGGCTTCGCACTATATGCTCACCGAAATTCTGCGCAATCAATGGGGATTCAAAGGGTATGTCT
The DNA here is from genome assembly GCA_902471075.1 of uncultured Barnesiella sp. Taxonomy (GTDB): domain Bacteria; phylum Bacteroidota; class Bacteroidia; order Bacteroidales; family Barnesiellaceae; genus Barnesiella. The sequence continues at coordinate 25,304 of CABRIW010000007.1, forward strand.
ACTCCGACTGGGGTGCCATCGAAATGCTCAAAAGCATGCACCGCACGGCCCGCAACTCGTCCGAAGCCGCTATCCAGGCCATTACCGCCGGACTCGATGTCGAAGCCTCGAGCCATTGCTACCCCTTCCTAAAAGGTCTTGTGGAGAAAGGTGTCATCGACGAATCGGTCATCGACACGGCAGTGCGCCGGGTCTTGTATGCCAAGTTTGCCTCGGGCCTGTTTGACGACCCCTATGGCGACCGATACGAACAGAACAAACGGCACACCCCCGAGAGCGTACGGCTGTCGAAGGCCATCGCCGACGAATCGACCGTATTGCTGAAAAACGAAAACAACCTGCTGCCCCTCGACCCCAAACGCCTGAAGTCGATTGCCGTCATCGGCCCCAATGCCGACCAGATACAGTTTGGCGACTATACCTGGAGCCGCGACAACAAAGACGGCATCACCCCCTTGCAAGGCATCAAAAGCCAGGTGGGCAAAAACACCATCGTTCGCTATGCCAAAGGGTGTAGCCTGGCGTCGCTCGACACCTCGGGCATTGCCGAAGCCGTAGAGGCCGCCCGCCAGAGCGAGGTTGCCGTCATCTTCGGCGGCAGTACCAGTGCGGCCTTCGTGCGCGACGGGTACAAAAATTCGACCTGCGGCGAAGGTTTCGACCTCAACGACCTGAACCTCACCGGAGCCCAGACCCAACTCATTCGTGCGGTATACAGCACCGGTACCCCCGTCATTCTCGTATTGGTAACCGGCAAACCGTTTGCCATCGAGTGGGAGAAGAACAACCTCCCCGCCATACTCGTGCAGTGGTATGCCGGCGAACAGGCCGGAAACTCCATTGCCGACATTCTGTTCGGCCGGGTAAATCCCTCGGGACGCCTCACCTTCTCCTTCCCCCGAAGCACCGGACACCTGCCCGTTTACTACAACTACCTCCCCTCCGACCGCGGCTTCTACCACAACCCGGGTAGCTACGACGCTCCGGGCCGAGACTATGTATTCTCCTCGCCCACGGCGCTCTACTCCTTCGGATACGGACTGTCATACACCTCGTTTGTCTACAAGAATCTCACGACCGACCGCGATAAATATGGCTTGACCGACACCATCAAGGCTACCGTCGAGGTGAAGAATATCGGCAAACGCACCGGAAAAGAGGTGGTACAACTCTACGTGCGCGACAAGGTGAGCACCTACGTAACCCCGATAAGACAACTGCGCGACTTCCTCAAGATAGAGCTGAAACCGGGCGAAAGCCGTATCGTGCATCTACAAGTGCCCGTAGCCGAACTCTATCTGGTCGATGAACAGAACCACCGCTTTGTCGAACCCGGCGAATTTATCATCGAGGCCGGACAGTCGTCCGACAATATTATCCTGACGAAGAGCGTCGTGGTAGGCGAGCCCTCGACCATCGGCGACGAAGAGGTTGTTGTAGCCTATACCCCGAAAAGCTCGCGTCAGATACAGATAAAAGGCGAGGTGCGCGACATACAGGCCACCCTCGTACCCGGCATGCTGGTCATCGAAAAGAGCACGGGAAAAACGCTGGCCAAAACCGATGATCGCGGCCGATTCCAGGTAACTACCGGCAACCACGAGTTCCTGGTCTTCAAAAAGCAGGGATACCGCACCGCCGAAACCGAAGTGAACAACCGCAGCGTCATCAACATGACCGTCAACTACGGAGAAGATTAACCCTTGTTTACCTACACATCCAACACGACAAAAAACAGATATGAAGAAAATCATAATCGCTTGTCTGTGGTGCTGCATATCCCTGTTTGCGGGATATGCGGCTCAAGACAACCCGCTGGACATCACCCCCGCTCCTAAGGAACTGACCGTGAAAAGCGGCACCTTCGCCCTCACGCCTCAAACGTCGTTGGTCGTCGGCCGTACCCAACGGGCCGACCTGCAAAAGGTGGCCGCCTACTTTCAGGCCAAAATCAACCGGGCTACCGGCTACGACCTGGCTGTCAAAAACAGCGGCAGCAACAACTGCATTTCGCTACAGATAGACCGCTCGCTGAAACTGGGCGACGAAGGTTACCGGTTGAGCGTCACCCCCAAACGGGTACAGGTCAAGGCCCGCACGCCGCAAGGTCTCTTCTACGGCATGCAGTCGGTCATGCAGTTGCTCCCGCCCCAAATCGAGAGCGAGCAGCCCGTCGACGGTATCGAGTGGACAATGCCTTGTGTCGAAATCAGTGACGAACCGGCCTACGGTTACCGAGGCATGATGCTCGACGTGTGCCGCCACTTTCACGACGTGGAGTTTGTCAAGAAACAGCTCGACATCATGGCCATGCTCAAGATGAACTATTTCCATTGGCACCTCACCGACGACCACCTGTGGACCATCGAGGTAAAGAGATACCCCCGCCTCACCGAAGTGGGTTCGGTACGCCGCAATGCCGACGGCTCCATACATCGGGGATTCTACACGCAAGAGCAGATTAAAGAGGTGGTCGCCTATGCGGCCGACCGCTTTATCACCGTTATCCCCGAAATCGAGCTGCCGGGTCACGCCCTGGCCGCCCTCACCGCCTACCCCGAATACTCCTGTACAGGCGGCCCGTTTGAGCTGCGCAACAAATGGGGCGTGGAAGAGAACGTCTATTGCGCCGGCAACGACAAGACCTTCGAGTTTCTCGAAAACATTCTCGACGAGGTGATTCCCCTCTTCCCGGGCAAATATGTACACATCGGTGGCGACGAATGCCCCAAAAAGAGATGGGAAGCCTGCCCCAAATGCCAGAAACGTATCCAAGATGAAAATCTGAAAGACGAACACGAACTGCAAAGCTACTTTATCCACCGCATCGAGAAAATCATTCTCGAACACGGCAAGGCCATGATTGGCTGGGACGAGATACTCGAAGGCGGTCTGGCCCCCTCGGCTACCGTCATGTCGTGGCGGGGCGAAGAGGGCGGCATCACAGCCGCTTCGATGGGACACGACGTGATTATGACCCCCTCGCCGTGGCTCTATGTCGATGCCGGTCAAGGTGCCGTCGAGGCCGAGCCCATCGCCATCAAGTTTGCCATCATGCTCGACAAAATCTACAACTACGACCCCTCGTCCGAAAAGATTCCCGAGGAGCTGCGCCACCATGTGCTGGGTGCCCAGTGCAACATGTGGACCGAATATGCCGTTACGCCCGACTATACCGAGTATCTGCTCTACCCGCGCATGCTCGCCCTGGCCGAGCTCGACTGGACTCCCAAGGAGAAAAAGGACTACAACTCGTTTGCCCGCCGGCTCGACTCGCAACTGGTACGGCTCGACATGCACCACATCAACTACCACATTCCTCTGCCCGAAGGTCCCATGGCCAACCGCATCGCCTTTACCGACCAGACGACACTGACCTTCCACAACAGCCGCAACTACCCCATGGTCTATACTACCGATGGTAGTGAACCGCAGGCCGGGTCGACCCGATATGAGAACCCGTTGACCTTCGACCACAACACCACGCTGAAGATTGCCACGCTGCTCCCCTCGGGGAAATTGAGTACGACCCGTACCCTCGAGGTGGTTCGCGAACCGCTCATGCCGGCAACCGACCGGGCTACCCAACCGGGTATCGAGCGGCGGCGTACCGAAGGGAATCTCTATTTTGTAAAAGACCTGGAGGGGGCCTACTGGACCGGACCTCAAGTGGTCAATGATTTCAGCCTCAAGACCAACGGCGACGAGAAGGGAGCCTACTGCTACACGGGTTATTTCGAAGTACCGGCCGACGGGGTCTACTACTTCTCTTCCGAGATGGACGAATTGCAAATCGACGGACGGGTGGTCATCAGCAACGACGGCAAACTCGTGCGCCACTCGCACACCCGCAACTCGATAGCTCTGCAAAAGGGCAAACACGCTTTCCGCCTGCTGATGATCAACAACAACATCGGCGGCTACCTGCGTGCCTGGAACAACAAAGGGTTTATATTCGCGCCCGAAGGCGGCACGTTGGCCCTGCCGGACCCGGCTACACTCTCTCACTAATCATAAAATCGACAATTAACAAAAGAGCGGGGAACCAGCGATGGCTCCCCGCTTTTCATAACGAATCGATTCGACACGGTCGACTGTTGAGAACTTTGTTTTTGCTCTCGTCGTTTGTATCTTTGGATAAAATAGAAGGCGGCTCGGTATAAAAATCGAGTAAACTTGTTTTCCTACTTTCTCCTTTTGCTATCTTTGTTACCCAATAATCTGAAAGAATATGATTTCGATAGAAGATATAAACCGAATGATCGGTGAAAACGAGTTGGAGAAAGCTCTCGTTCATCTCGAAGAGCGCCTGGCTTATGACCCGCAGGACGACGGGGCCTATTATCTGAAAGGCTCTCTTTTCTGGAAACAGGGGAACTGGAAGTTGGCGATTGAGAATTATCTGAAGGCGACCGAAATCAACCCCGAGAGTCCGGCCCGCCAGGCTTATGAAATGGTGATGGAGATTATCAACTTCTCCAACCCCGACCTCTATAACCCTTGAGACATAGAGCTCGACACTATGCGACCAGCATGGCCAAAGCCAGATAGACCAGAATCTGCAACGCCTGCAAAATCCACGATACCTCGGGCCGGGTGGCATAGACCCGATAACTGATCCAGGTGGAGAGCACGACGTAAAGGGGCATGAGCATGACAAATGTCCACGGCAGACTGTCGTCCATACCGCTCTCGGTAAAGGCCGACGTGGCCCGACTCATCAGCCAGGGCCAGGCAAAAACCGGCAGGGCCGTGACCAGCATCAACACCTTGAACCAACCGGGGACCTTGCGCGAATAGTTATCTTTCTTCATGGCCTGCTATTTTTTTACAAAGATAGTGAAAGGTGAAAGTAGAAAACAAGTTTACTTGATTTTTATACTGAACCGACTCCTATCTTATCTAAAGATAGCGAAAGGTGAGAGGAGAATAAAATATCGGAACTGGTTTCAAATATTTTTTCTCCCGAACCGCATCCTGCCCTCTGTAAAGATATGGGAAATCGAAAACACAGGTAAAGGAAGAAGAAGTTTGCAGAGCCGACAACCCGGGCATTCTCGCCACTGCTATCTATTTAAAAGCTAACGAAATTGAGATTAGAAAGTAAAAAGGGTGTCAATATAAAAAATTGATGTACCTTTGCCCCCGAAATTCTAACACACAAAAACTATGTCTACTTATACCGAAGATACTCGTAAAGTAACGACTCACCGCCTGATGGAGATGAAACTCCGCGGCGAAAAGATTTCGATGTTGACCGCCTACGATTTCTCCATGGCGACTCTGATAGACCAGGCCGGTATCGATGTCATTCTGGTTGGCGACTCGGCCTCCAACGTGATGGCGGGCAATGTGACCACGCTGCCCATCACCCTCGACCAGATGATCTACCACGGCAAGTCGGTAGTACGTGCCGTCAAACGGGCGCTGGTGGTTGTCGATATGCCTTTCGGGTCGTACCAGGGTAACTCGAAAGAGGCTGTGGCCTCGGCCATCCGCATCATGAAGGAGACGCACGCCGACTGTGTGAAGATGGAGGGCGGTGCCGAAATACGCGAATCGGTAGAGCGCATACTCAGCGCCGGTATCCCCGTGATGGGTCATCTGGGTCTCACGCCCCAGTCGATCAACAAATTCGGTACCTATACCGTACGTGCCCGCGAAGAGGCCGAAGCCAACAAACTGATTGAGGATGCCCATCTGCTCGAGGAAATCGGTTGCTTTGCCCTCGTGCTCGAGAAGATTCCCGCCACCCTGGCTACCCGCGTGGCCGAGGAGCTGACCATCCCCGTAATCGGTATCGGTGCCGGCGGCGGTGTAGACGGCCAGGTGCTCGTGATGCACGACATGCTGGGCATCAACAAAGGGTTCTCACCCCGCTTCCTTCGTCGGTATGCCGACTTGAGCACCACCATCACCGAGGCGGTCCAGGCCTATATAAAAGATGTAAAGACACGCGACTTCCCCAACGAGAAGGAGCAATATTGATTCCCCTTGTGGTTGTCACATACTACCGAGAGGTCTCCCGCCACCAGGCGAGGGGCCTCTCGCTTTTCAAGGCCCGACACTATTTCGAGCCCGACTGCTCCTGCGCCTTGAGCAGGTCTCTGATTTCGGTCAGCAGCTTCACCTCGGCCGAAGGTTCGGGCGGCGTAGCAGCCGCCTGGGCTTGAGCCTGCGCCTTGCGTTTGGCCGTGAGCCGCGTGATGAGTTTGATGAAGAGGAAAATCGAGAAGGCGATAATCAGGAAATCGAACGTCATCTGCAGGAAGTTCCCGTAGTTGAGCGTCACGGCCGCCTGCTCCACGCCGTTGACCTCGCGCGGCGCCTTCAGCACCCATTTCAAATCGGTGAAGTTGACACCCCCTACCAGCACGCCCAGAATCGGCATGATAATATCGGCCACCAGCGAAGAGACGATTTTGCCGAAAGCCCCGCCGATAATCACACCCACGGCCAGGTCAATGACATTGCCACGCATCGCAAAATTTTTAAAGTCGGTCCAAAAAGAACTTTTCATAACGGTACATTTTAGTATTACAGATAGATTACTCACATTCAAGGATATGCAAATAAAGAAATTTTTCTTTTATTTTCACATTCGCATACATTGTATTCAAAAAAAATATATACCTTTGCAGTGCAATTTTAGGAGTAAAGTATAAAATTATGAAATATAAAATTGCCTTTTTGCTGGTTTTGCTTGCCCTGATGAGCAGTTGCGCCACCCCATGCGGTTGTTAAACAATATGGCAAGTGCGAATGTTTTTAAGGGAGCGGGACAAAAAGAAGAAAAAAACGCGAGACATTATTTTTATACAATAAACACTTAAAGTTTTATTACAATGATTAAAGTAGGTATCAATGGTTTTGGCCGCATCGGACGTTTCGTTTTCCGTGCAGCACAAACAAGAAACGACATCCAGATCGTAGGTATTAACGACCTTTGCCCGGTTGACTATTTGGCATACATGTTGAAATACGACACGATGCACGGTCACTTCGATGGCACGATCGAGGCTGATGTTGAAAAAAGTCAGTTGATCGTAAACGGTAAAACGATTCGTGTTACCGCCGAAAAGAACCCTGCCGACCTGAAATGGAACGAGGTAGGTGCTGAATATGTAGTAGAATCTACCGGTCTCTTCCTGACCAAAGAAAAAGCTCAAGCTCACATCCAAGCTGGTGCCAAATATGTAGTTATGTCGGCTCCTTCGAAAGACGATACCCCCATGTTCGTTTGCGGTGTAAACGAGAACACTTACGTTAAAGGTACTCAATTCGTATCGAACGCTTCTTGTACGACCAACTGCTTGGCTCCTATCGCCAAAGTATTGAACGACAAATTCGGTATCCTCGACGGTCTTATGACGACTGTTCACTCGACTACTGCTACTCAGAAAACCGTTGACGGTCCTTCGATGAAAGACTGGCGTGGTGGTCGTGCCGCTTCGGGCAACATCATCCCCTCTTCGACGGGTGCTGCCAAAGCCGTAGGTAAAGTTATTCCTTCGTTGAACGGCAAACTGACCGGTATGTCGATGCGTGTTCCGACTCTGGATGTTTCGGTTGTTGACTTGACGGTTAACTTGGCTAAACCGGCTACTTATGCCGAAATCTGCGCCGCTATGAAAGAGGCTTCGGAAGGCGAACTGAAAGGTATCCTCGGTTACACCGAAGACGCTGTTGTATCTTCTGACTTCCTGGGCGATACTCGTACTTCGATCTTCGATGCCAAAGCCGGTATCGCTTTGACCGACACGTTCGTAAAAGTTGTTTCTTGGTATGACAACGAGATCGGTTACTCGAACAAAGTTCTCGACCTGATCGCTCACATGGCTAAAGTAAACGGCTAATCATTATCCACAACGATAATACATAAGAAAGCCGACCCTTTATCGGGGTCGGCTTTTTTCGTCTCAATCCGACAGGTACACCCTCGCCATATACCCTTGAAGGCATCCTTCCTTGTGCCACGCCACACCTCCCGGATTTACCACAAGACTCTCCAAGTCTCACACATATACAACACCATAACTCGACAAAAAGTTATTCAGCACGGGCAGGATTTCGCCCACGGCCTTGCCCATGTTGCCGGTTACCCGTACCGGCATATCGGTGTACTGCGGCTCGATGCCGCAAATCATCGATACCGCCCGATGCTCCTGCTCGGTCAGGCCTATCTCGCACATGAGCATATAGGCCACCCCGTCGAACTCGATTTCGGTCTCGTGCCGTACCCGTTTGCGCGGCACTTCGTCGCGCTCATAAGCCACCAGCCAGTGCGATGCCGCCAAGGCGGCCAAAGCCGGTGCCTCCCATTCGATTGTTCTCATTGTTCTCAACTCCTTTCTTTCGACTTCACTCTGCCAGGGTATATTCACACTGCTTTTACCTGTCTTGCCCGTGTATCTCTTCCTTCTGTTTATAAATTACATAGGTAATATACCCCGGCAGAGTGTCATCAAATATGTTAATTGTTAGTCCATTATTTCGTATATTCAAAAAAAGTTTCTACCTTTGTATATGGTAATTATACCATACAAATATACAACCCAAAATCACGTTATGCAAATTATCAAGGGTAATTTTACCATATAATTTTTATACCACTATGCCAAACGACGATAAAATCATCAGAATCAAGGCGTTAATAGACAACCAGGGAATCACCCAGTCGGAGTTTGCCAAACGCATCGCCATCGATGCCTCCAACTTTTCGAAACATCTGACCGGCAAATTGCCCATCAGCGACTCGCTCATCAACAAAATCGTAGTCGAGTTGGGGGTTTCGAAAGAGTGGCTCTGCTCGGGCAACGGCCCCATGTATGCACCGGTCGGCAGCGCAGCGGGCAGCGACGTGCACAACCACATACGCACCCTCACCCTTCCCTCGGGTGCCATCGTACCCGAAGTGCGCAACGGCGCCAAGGTCTACGGACTCGACGTCACGGCCGGCAATCTGGGGCGGGACCGCATGTTTACCGACGACCTGGTCATCGGCAGCATCGACGTTCCCTTCATCAACCCCGACTGCAGCATCGTCAAGGTGAGCGGCGACAGCATGAAACCGGTCATCAACAACGGCGACATGATTGCCATCCGCGAAATCAAAAACCCCAACCTCATCTTTTGGGGCCAAATCTACGTCGTACTGCTCGAAGACTACCGCATGGTCAAGTATGTGCGCAAGCACGAAAACCCCGACCGGGTAATCCTGCGCAGCGAAAACAAAGAATATGACGACATCGAAATCGAGAAACGCGACATCTGCGATCTCTTCATCGTCGAGAATATCATACGCATCGACAATCGCATATAAGATGCCGTAAAGAAAAAAATACCAATATCAACGCCAACGAAACATCACCGAGAAATATGCTGACCTTGAAACAAGTAATCGTGGAATCGCACGACGACCTCGAGATATGGTCGTCGATTACCGTGTGGGAGGGTGCACGGCAGGAGCTGGTTATCCAGCTGGAATTTACCGACTATGACGACCCGGATCGAGAGACCAAGACGTCTGCCACACTCGACCGGGACGAGGCTGCTATCCTGGCCAAACATCTGCACATCACCGCCGAGGCTCTGCCCCAGGCCCTGTTCGACAGGTATGGCGACACCTCCAATCTGGCGGTACCGTCGGAGGTCGAAGCTCTGTTCCAGGAGATACTCAACTTCATCCTCGACCACGGCGCCCGCTATCGCCTCACCCAGGAGTAGTCCTGCCATCCCCCCGGGGGAGTGAACGGCCTGCCACACACCGGCAACGCTACGAGGCACTACACCGGGGAACCCTATTTTACCCACTCTTTTACAGCAGACAGAGGGGCGGGGCGACATAGCCAAAATTGAAAACTGTGCGTCCCTATTTGCCCAGACCCTCATCTTTTAGTATCTTTACGCCCGAATGACGAGAGGTTTATATCAGGAATGAAACAGTTGCTATACATCGCTTTACTACTGTTCTCCGGCCACAGCGTGCTGGCGGCTTCCTACACCTGCCACACCGAGGCGGGCGAACTGCAAAGCCACATCCCGACCTCCGGCGAGTCGGTTACCCAACTGACCGTCACGGGCACGCTCGATGCCCGCGACTTTGCCTACATAGGCGACTCGCTCACCAACCTGAACAGCATCGACCTGGAGGGCTGCACGATTGCCGCCTACGAAAGCCGTGACACCTATCTGGGCAACCAGGCGCGTTTCGAGGCCCACACCCTGCCGGCGCACACCTTTCTCGGATTCCAGAAGTTGACGATGGTAAAACTACCACAAGACACACGGGCTATCGGCGAAGCTGCCTTTGCCGGATGCCCGACCCTCACCACCGTCGCATGGGGCGAGCAGTTGCAGAGCATCGGCGACCTGGCCTTCTCGGACTGCCCGACACTCGACACCCCGCTGCCTGCCACGCTGCGCAGCATCGGCGAGTATGGCTTTGCCGGGTGCACCGCCTATACCGAACTGAATCTCGAAAGCGCACCGCTGGAGTCAATCGGAGCCAACGCCTTCGCCGGCTGTACCCGACTGGCGGCCATCGCCTTGCCGGCTTCGCTGCAAACCATCGGCGACCGCTGCTTTGCCGGATGCTCGGCCCTCACGGCCATCGCTCTGCCCGCAGCGCTGCAATCGCTGGGTGAAGGTTGCTTTGCCTACTGCACCTCGCTGTCGCAAGTCGACATGCAGCATACACGGCTCTCGGCCATTCCGCCCTATGCCTTCGACCACTGTACAAGCCTCGCCTCGCTGCATGCACCGACCGCAATCGAAGAGATTGGCGAAGGGGCCTTCTACTACTGCTCCTCGCTGCTCGACTGCACACTGCCCGCCTCGTTGCGCGAGATAGCCGACTACGCCTTTGCCGGATGCAGCCGGATGCAGCAGCTCTCGTTCCTGCCCGAAGGGCTCGAGCGGATAGGCCGGTGGCCCTTCTACGGCATGCGGCAGCTCTACTCGGCCACGATACCCTCGACCGTCACCTACATCGGCGACCACGCCTTCGACAACTGTACCCGCCTGGCTGCCGTCATGGCCTGCCCCACCGAGCCCCCGACTCTGGGCGAGGAGGTATTCCTCAACGTGCAGCAAGCCGATTGCGCACTGGGAGTTCCCGACGAGAGCATAGAGCTCTACCGCAACGCCCCGCAGTGGCAGGAGTTCGACATCAGGCGCTTCTCCAACCGGGAAGAGATTGCCGACGACCACACCTTGCAAGTCTATTTCGAACACGAAATACTCCGGGTCAAAGCCTCCGACCCCATGCGGCAAATCGCCCTCTACACCCTCGACGGGCGCATCGTGCACCGGGAAGAGGGCGACACCCACGAGTGGGCCATCGACACCCGCTCATACACGGGACCGATATTTGTCCTGTCCATACAAATGCAATCGGGAGAGTACCGCCACCTGAAGGTGGGACGAAACCGGTAATCGACCACCAGAAACAAAGATGAAATTTCGACTATGGGAAAAAATAAACTGAAAAAATTCGACGATCTGCAGGGATACCCCCACGTGTTCCAATACCCCTTCGACCTGTTGCAGGAAAAAGGGTTCGAGATGCGGGGCAAATGGGGCGAAACCTTCTTCAAGAACGACAACCCCATCGTGCTCGAGCTGGGTTGCGGCAAGGGCGAATATGCCGTAGGGCTGGCCCGTCGCTTTCCGCAAAAGAACTTTATCGGCATCGACATCAAGGGGGCCCGCATGTGGAGCGGCGCCAAACAGGCGCTCGAGGAGGGGATAAAGAATGTAGCCTTCCTGCGGACCAACATCGAGCTGATCGACCGCTTCTTCGGCCCGGGCGAGGTATCGGAAATCTGGATTACCTTCCCCGACCCGCAGATGAAGAAGGTGCGCAAGCGGCTCACCTCGACCCGCTTCATGGCACTCTACCAGCAGATACTCACCCCCGACGGGCTCATCCACCTCAAGAGCGACAGCCCCTTCATGTACACCTACACCTGCGAAATGGTGAAGGCCAACGGCTACCCCGTGCAGGTGGCTACCGACGACCTCTACCACTCGGGCATCGCCGACGACATTCTCGAGATAAAGACCTTCTACGAGCAACAGTGGCTCGAGCGGGGCATGAACATCAAGTACATCCGGTTCGTATGCCAGCCGCGCGAACAATTTGTCGAGCCCGACGTTGATATTCCCTACGACACCTACCGGAGTTTCAACCGGGGGAAACGCAGCGGCAAGCAGAGCAGTCAAGACGATACGACAACAAAATAACTTATATATCATGCAGCTATATCCTAAACTGATACTCGACGCACTGGCCAAAGTGCGTTATCCCGGCAACGGAAAGGACCTCGTCGCCAACGGCATGATCGAGGACGACATCCGCATCGACGGCAATAAGGTGAGCTTCTCCATCATCTTCGAGAAGCCCAACGACCCCTTCATCCGTTCGGTCGTGAAGGCGGCCGAAACAGCTATCCTCACCTTCATCAGCCCCGATGTCGACATCAAGGGCAACATCAACGTCAAGAGCAAACAGGTGGCCCGCCCCAACCCCGAGAGCCCGCTCCCCGGCGTGAAGAACATCATCGCCGTGTCGTCGGGCAAAGGCGGCGTGGGCAAGTCGACCATCGCCTCGAACCTGGCCGTAGCACTGGCTCGCCTGGGCTACAAGGTGGGTCTGCTCGACGCCGACATCTTCGGCCCCTCGGCCCCCACGATGTTCGACATCGAAGATACCGACGTCTACACCGAGAATATCGGCGGCCGTGACCTCATTCTGCCCGTCGAACGATACGGGGTGAAGATTCTCTCCATCGGCTTCTTCGTGCGCAAGAACGACGCCGTATTATGGCGGGGCGGCATGGCCAGCAACGCCCTGAAGCAACTCATCACCGATGCCGCCTGGGGCGACCTCGACTACTTCGTGCTCGACCTGCCGCCGGGCACCAGCGACATACACCTCACCTTGGTGCAGACCCTCGCCATCACCGGGGCCATCGTGGTCACCACCCCGCAGGAGGTGGCTCTGGCCGATGCCCGCAAAGGCATCAGCATGTTCACCGGCGACAAGGTGAATGTGCCCATTCTGGGTCTGGTCGAGAACATGAGCTGGTTTACCCCGGCCGAACTGCCCGAGAACAAATACTACCTCTTTGGCAAGGATGGCGGCAAACGGCTGGCCGAAGAGGCCGGCGTGCCTCTGCTGGGACAGATTCCCATCGTGCAGAGCATCTGCGAGAGCGGCGATGCCGGGCACCCCGTAGCCCTCGACGATTCGGTCACCGGGCTCGCCTTCAAGCGTCTGGCCGAGGAGGTAGTGAAGGCTACCGACGAGCGCAACGCCAACCGCCCCTCGACCCAGCGGGTAGAGGTTCACAAGTAAACACAATCCGGCAGGATTACCCCTATAAGGCAGAGAGCCGCTGCGAAACTCGATTCGCAGCGGCTCTCGCTCTTTTTATTTCGTTTTGGAGGGTTATACCTCTCCGGCCAGCAAACGCGCTATCGTGGCCGGATAGAGCTCGTGCTCGGCGGCATGGACCAGCGTGAAGAGCTCGTCGAGGTCGTGCCCCTCGTAGGGAACGGCACGCTGGGCAATGATGCGCCCGCCGTCGACCGTCTGGTCCACGTAGTGAATGGTCACGCCAAAGACCTTCACCCCATAGTCCAACGCCTGCTCGACGGCCCGTGCCCCGGGAAATGCAGGCAGCAACGAAGGGTGTATGTTGATGATGCGACCGCCGTAGCGCGACAGCAGCGTGTCGGCCACGATGCGCATGTAACCGGCCAGACACACCAGGTCGACGCCGGCCTCGTCGAGTCGGTCGGCAATGGCACCCTCCATATCGGCTTTCGAGGGATAGGATTTGGGTTGGAACGCAAAGGTCTCCACCCCGTGACGGGCGGCCCGTTCGACTACGGCAGCCGCCGGCTTGTCGCAAACCAGCAGAACCACCTCGGCCGGAATACGGCCCGACTCGCAGGCCGTTACAATAGCCTCGAAATTGGTACCGGTGCCGCTGGCAAATATAGCAAGACGTTTCTTTTGAGACATGACACAACTCTTTTTATCACAGGTTTACAAGCAGACATGGCGCCCAAAGGCCGGCATCACCGCCGCTTCGAGCGCCATGGTATAGGTTACACAGAGAGCGGACCAATTACTTTACCTCCCAGGTCTCTCCGTTCAACAGGAACTCACGCAGCGAATGGTAAGGCACCTTGCCGGTTACCTCTTTCACCTGGCGGGCCACCTCCTGGTCGTAGGCCGGAGCCTCGACGTTGCGTATCACACCGATGGCCAGCGGCAGTTCGTGACCGTCCATCATGGCCAGACTCTGGTGCAGGAAGTTGTCGGGCGACTTGGCATCGTGTACCAGAATGTCGTCGAGTGTCACACCGTTCTCGCCGATGGTCACCGCCTTGAGCTTGTAACCGTCGAGCACGAGACCCCGGTTGTGGTCCTTGCCGAAAATCATCTTCTCGCCATGGCGCAGATGGATGGTGCGGTCGGCCCGGAACTCCTTGTCGGCCACATAGCTGTGGATGTTGTTGTTGAAGATGACGCAGTTTTGCAACAACTCTACCACCGAAGTTCCCTTGTGACGGGCAGCCTCGACCAGCACCTCCTGCGAAACCGACAGCTCTACGTCGAGCGAACGGGCAAAGAAGGTACCGCGGGCACCGAACACCAGTTCGGCCGGGATGAAGGGGTCTTCTACCGTGCCGTAGGGCGACGACTTGGTCACGAAACCGCGGTCGCTCGTGGGCGAATATTGACCCTTGGTAAGGCCGTAAATCTTGTTGTTCATCAGCACCACGTTGATGTCGACATTCCGGCGCACCGAGTGGATGAAGTGGTTACCGCCGATAGCCAGGCAGTCGCCATCGCCCGAAATCTGCCATACGGTCAGGTCGGGGTTGGCCGTCTTCACGCCGGTAGCGATGGCAGCGGCACGGCCGTGAATGGTGTGGAACCCGTAGGTATTCATGTAGTAGGGCAGACGCGACGAGCAGCCGATACCCGAAACCACTACGGTCTTGTGGGGCGGTATGCCCAGCGTAGCCATGGCTTTCTGCAGCACGTTCACGATCGAGTGGTCTCCGCAACCGGGACACCAGCGCACATACTGATCGCTCTTATAATCTTTTGCCGTATATTCCTTTTGTTCTTCCATGTCTTATTCCTCCTCCAAAAGCTTTGTAAAATGGTCAATCAACTCGCTCACCATAAACGGTTGGGCCTGTATCTTGTTGTAACGCAGGAAGGTCTTGCCGGGGACTTTACCCGAGAGGTAAGCCGCAAACTGACCGTTGTTCAGCTCACACACAACCACCCGTTTGTACCGGCGGAGCACCTCCTCGGTATTCAGGGGCAGAGGATTGATATAGTTGAAGTGGGCGAATGCCACCGGTTTGCCCTGGGCATTCATGGCCTCGACGGCCGAATAGAGGTGGCCGTAGGTGCCGCCCCAGCCCACTACCAGCAGATCGGCATCGGGGTTACCCTGCACCTGAAGCAGCGGCAGGTCGTTGGCAATGTTGTCGACCTTTTGCTGGCGGGCACGCACCATCTTCTCGTGGTTGGCCGGGTCGGTAGAGATGGCGCTGGTCTTCCAGTCCTTCTCCAGTCCACCCAGGCGGTGCATGAAACCTTCGATACCCGGACGGGCCCAGAAGCGTACCGAACGCTCGTCGCGGTCATAGGGTTTCCAGGCGCCCAGTTGTTCGGGCTTCACGTAGTTGGGTTTTATTTCGGGATACTCGTCCATGTCGGGGATACGCCAGGCCGAAGAGCCGTTGCCGATGAAACCGTCGGTGAGCAGGATGACAGGCGTCATGTGCTCCAGGGCGATCTTGGCAGCCTGGAAGGCCATGTCGAAGCAGTTGGTCGGAGTCGATGCAGCCACGACTACAACCGGGCTTTCGCCGTTACGGCCGTAGAGCGCCTGCAGCAGGTCGGTCTGCTCGGTCTTGGTGGGCAGACCCGTCGAGGGGCCGCCGCGCTGTACGTCGATAACTACCAGCGGAAGCTCCGACATCACGGCCAGACCGATGCCCTCGCTCTTCAAGGCCAGACCGGGACCCGAGGTCGAGGTCGCAGCCAGATTCCCGGCAAACGCGGCACCGATGGCGGTGCAGACACCGGCAATCTCGTCCTCGACCTGAATGGCTTTTACACCCAGGTCTTTGCGTTTGGCCAGCTCGTGCAGAATATCGGTGGCGGGGGTGATGGGATAACTGCCCAGGAAAAGGGGCAGACCCGATTTCTCCGAAGCGGCAATCAAGCCCCAGGCGGTGGCGGTGTTGCCGTTCACGTCGGTATAGATACCGGGGTGCACCTGCGCCGACTCTACCCGATAGGTCGATACCGAGGCGTGTATGTTGTGGCCATAGTTGTAACCGTCGCTCATCACCTTGGCATTGGCCTCGTAGATGGCCGGTTTCTTGGCAAACTTATTCTTCAGCAAATGTTGTGCCTGCTCCAGCGGACGGTCGAACAACCAGCAGACGAGACCCAGCGCAAACATGTTTTTGCACCGCACGATCGACTTGTTGTCGAGACCCGAGTCGACCAACGAATCCTTTACCATCTGCGTAATGGGTACCGGCACAATCTGTGCATGCGAAAGCCCGGCTTCTTTGATGGGGTCGTCGGTTTTGAAGGCCGCCTTCTCCAAATCGCTGGCGCGGAAGCTGTCGGAGTCGATGATGACCACTCCGCCTCTCTTCACATGACGGGCATTCGTCTTCAAGGCTGCAGGGTTCATGGCCACCAACACATCGGCCAGGTCGCCCGGCGTGTGAACACCCCGTCCTATATGAACTTGAAAACCGGAGACTCCACCCAGTGTGCCTTGCGGAGCCCGAATCTCTGCCGGATAATCGGGGAAGGTCGATATTTCATCTCCCATACCGGCCGAAACATTGGAAAAAATATTTCCGGCCAACTGCATGCCATCGCCCGAATCGCCGGAAAATCGTACCACGACTTCTTCCAATACTTTCACTTTCGTTTTTTCTGTCATGTTTACGTTACATTTTTAATTCAACAGAGCTGTTTTTGATTTTATATTAAAATCATTTTGACAAAGATAGCGTTTTTTTGTAAGCATTTGAAATATTTTCATAGAAATATGTAAGCAATCTTACCTCTTTCTATTTAAAACATGGCCATGAAAAGTGCCATATCGTAATAGGGCAGCCCCAACCGTATGCTCAGCTCCTTGTGGGTGAGCTTTCCGCCGAACAGATAGACAGCATTGCGCAGCCGGTCGTCCGACTTGATGTGGCCGTAGAGCATGGCGGGGTCGTTGAGCGAAATGAGCAGGGGCACCAGCAGGTTGCTCAGGGCCATCGAAGCCGTGCGGGCCACGGCACTGCCCACGCTCGAGAGGCAGTAGTGCAGCACGCCGCATTGTTCATATACCTTGTTGCACGGGGCCTCGCTGCAGTTCGAGGTTTCGAAGCAGCCACCCTTGTCCATGCAGAGGTCGAAGAGCAGGGCGCCCCGCTTCATCATCTCGACATAATTCATGCCCAACCGTCCCCGGTCGGGCACCTCGGTACCGATGACCACATCGGCCGAACGCATGGCATTCTCAAGCACATGCGGGTGCAGATTCGAGGTAAAGACCGAGGGGCTCACCTCGAGCTGGGTGGCCCGCAGGCGATAAAAATCGTTGTCGAAGACGCGCACCAGCGCCCCCAGTCCGCAAGCCGCACGGGCTGCCGCACGGCCGGCCAGTCCGCCGCCGATAATCAGCACCTCGGAGGCGGCCACACCGGGCACACCGCCCAGCAGTACACCTTTGCCGCCGCTGCGGTTGCTCAACAGTTCCGAGGCCAGCACGATGGCGGCACGGCCGTCAATCTCGTCGAGAATATCGGCAAAGAGACAGCGGCCCTGCTCGTCGGTCACCCGATCGATGGCCACGGCCGTTACCTTCTTCTGCATCAACAGTTTGACAACCGAAGCCGACTGGTATTGCGGCTGCAACAGGGTAAGCAGGAACACCCCCGGCCGAATCAGGGCCGCCTCCTCCCCGTTCAGCGGGGTAATCTTGAGCACCACATCGCACTGGAACACCTCGGCGGCATCGACCGCCTGGGCTCCCGCTTCGGTGTAGTGCAGGTCGCTGTATTTGATACCCTCGCCCGCTCCGCGCTCGATGAGCACCACAAAGCCCTCGCGGGTGAGCAGCGCCACACCCTCGGGGGTCAGGGGGAATCGTTTCTCTCCGCCGTTGTGTTCGGCCGGCAAACCGACAGACAACCGACGGTTGCCCGACATCACGCCCAGCAACTGTTCCTGAGGAGCCATTCCTACATTCAAACTGCCCGCCATAGCTTTTTCTGTTTAATTAGATTTATCGGTACTAATATACGAACATCCTTGATAAAACGGTTCGTCCCGCCCGGTTTATTCGGCAGGTTCATCGCCGGCCTCTCCCCGCATCAGTTGCGAGAGCCGCTGCACCGCTTCGTCGACCGAGTGGGTCGACTCGTATTGCTCGGCATCAAAGGTGTAATCGGCCTGCCGATAGTAGGGTTCGCGCTGTGCCAGCATCCCGGCGATGCAATCGTCCAACTCTTCGGCCGTCTTGCCGGCTACCAGGGGACGCTTGACCCGTGCCCGCAGCAACCGGCGGCACAACGTCGGTATCGAGGCCGACAGATAGACCGTGACGCCCCGGCTGCGCATGTACTCCATGTTGTCGAAGAAGCAGGGGGTACCCCCGCCCGTAGCCACCAACACGTTGTCAAACTCGGCCACCTCGTGCAGCATGCGCCGCTCGATGTCGCGGAATCCCGCTTCGCCCCGCTCGGCAAAGAGGTCGGAGACCCGCTTGCGGTACCGGGCCTCGATATAGGCGTCGAGATCGATAAACTCCACACCGAGGAGCTGGGCGGCCCGCCGGCCCAGGGTGGTTTTGCCGGCTGCCATATATCCCACTAAAAACACAGGCTTCATGGTTGTTGGGTATGAGATAGAGTATCGGTATTCCTGCCGGGGGCCGACTCGACGGCCAGTTCGCTACCGGTCACCAGGGCCCGGTGCTTGGCCCGCCACGTCTCGCCGAACTGGCTGAGCTCGAACCCGGCCAGGCTCTCGGTGAGCATCTGGCGGTCGGCCTCCTTCACCGGCAGACCCGCGATAAATTCGAGTGCCTTCTCCCGCCCCTCGAGGCCCGACAGCAGCACGGCCTTGTTGAGCAGATAGTCCAGATTGGCAGGCTCCTCCTGCAGATACGATTCGTAGAGGGCCAGTGCCTGCGACAACTGCGCACGGGTATCGGCCTCGTCGCCCCGGTCGTAGGCGATGAATCCCTTCACGGTATAGAAATAGGCTTTCAAACGGTTCGTCCCGTCGGGTCCTATCTTCTCGATAGCGGTGGTAGCCGTGCGGTAGGCACTGTCGGGGAGCCACAGATTCAGCTCGTTGAGCACCTTCCCGAAGTAGACGTCGATATTCCCGTCGTCGGCCTCGAGAGCCTGTTCGAGCAACCCCTGGGCTACCCTGCAATCGGCGATTGACACCCCGGCGCCGGAGAGCATCGATACCGCCTCTTCATACAGGCGGGTACTCTCCTCCCGGTCGCTTTTGCCGGGGGCACAGGCAACGAGCCCCCACAAAACGGCCCCCACGATACCACACATGACGATTTTTCTCATCTTCATATCCTCCATTCACGGCATCCGCTCCGGCCCCAAAACCGGGCAAACAAATTGCGATTGCCAAACTAAGCCGTGTAAAGATACGATAAATTTCCCTATTTTTGCACCAGACAACCAAATGAGATCTCAATTATGGCCAAATACAAATACTATGTCGTGTGGGAAGGTCGGGCCCGGGGCATCTTCGACTCGTGGGAAGCGTGCAAAGAGCAGGTCGACAACTTCAAAGGTGCCAAATACAAGAGCTTCGACAGCCTCGAAGCGGCCACCGAAGCCTTCCGCAATATCCCCGACGACTTCTCGGGGGTCTTGCGCAAGATAGGCGAACACTCGCGCGACAAGCTCGAAGCTCCCCGGCTCAGCCCCGAGGTCATTGCCGACAGCCTGGCCGTCGATGCCGCCTGCAGCGGAAACCCCGGCCACATGGAGTATCGCGGTGTCGATACGAAGTCGGGCATCGAGCTCTTCCACGTAGGGCCCATGATGCAGGGCACCAACAACATAGGCGAGTTTCTGGCCCTCGTTCACGGGCTGGCCTATCTGCACCAGCGCGGCTCTGCCATCCCCGTCTACTCCGACAGCCGCAACGCCATCGGTTGGGTGCGGCAAAAGAAGTGCAAGACCAAGCTGACCCCCAACACCGTCAATGCCCCCATCTTCGACCTCATCGCCCGCGCCGAACGCTGGCTGCAAACCCACACCTACACCAACCCCATCATCAAATGGGAGACCGAGCGGTGGGGCGAAATCCCGGCCGACTTCGGGCGCAAATAGACCCTCTCGATTATTTTTTCCATTCCTATAAAAACTACCAGGGCTGCCTCGCATGAGGTAGCCCTGGTTACTTTATGTTCACAACCGGCACAGAAGCCACGGAATCAACGTCTTACCACCTTGGCCGTAGTGATGGTACCCGACTCGTCGACCACCTGAACAACCAGGATTGCCGGAGCAGAGCTACCGAGGTCGAGCGTGAAACAGGTCGCATCGGGAGCCGACTGATGGAGCAACCGGCCATAGAGGTCATAAATGCGGACGGTGCTCAGCGTCGTCTGGCTGCGCACGACAAGCTGACCGCCATAGGTATAGACACGGACGGCATCGTCGCCCTCACCGACCAACTCGGTAACGCCGGTGCCTTGCGGCTCCTTGTACTCGCCCGACGGGATTATCTCGTAGAGAGTCGGGATATTGTGCTCGTTCCACTCGATGCGCACGGCCGTAACCGTCTCGTAGCCACGCGTATCGATGACTGTGGCCAGATGGTCGAGTGTACCGGCTTCCACCCATTGAGAGCCATCGTAGAGCGAGACGGCAGGCAATTCGTAGTTGGCATCGAAGGTGGTGTTGTGGTAAATCTCAACAGCCTCGATGTCCATATTCTCGATGAACGTGTGCTCCACATAGCCCGCCTCACCGGCACGGTAGTTCGTAATCATGTTCTTGTCGGACAAAGCCGAAATCATCGCCTGGTTGTGGTCGGTAGTCTGCGTCACGCGGTCGGCCATGACACAACTGAACTCTGCCACCTTGAGCCAGTAACTGCCTATGACATTGGTGATATACAGGCGGAGATACTTGCCCGTAGCGCCATTGGCGTTGGTGGTGAAAGAGCGGGTGTTGGCATTGATGCCGCCACTGTCGTAGGAGGCCACCTTCGTCCAGCTCTGCCCGTCCAACGACACCTGGAACTCTCCGCTGCCGATGAGCTGGTCGTTCTCCATGAAGGTAACCGTTATCTCAAATATCGAATGCGGCTCGGCATACTCGAGTTGCAACCAGTCGCCCACCTGCGGCTCGGCATTGCTCCAGAAGTGCGTACCGGGGTTGCCGTCGACGATATTGCCGATATTGTAGCTCTGGTAGGTACCGAGCGAAGTACTGGGGGTGGGTTTGCCTATCTCGGCGGTGGCGCCTGCCACGCTGCAGGAAAATTCGGCCAGCTGCATCCAGAACGAACCTTCGACGCCGGTTACCATCAGGCGGACATAACGGGCGTTGGTGCCGTTGGCCGCACAGGTATAGCGATTATTGACCAGGCTGCCGTGGCTGTACTGCGCTATGGTAGTCCAGTCGTTTGCATCGGTAGAGAGTTGTATATCGGCCGTGCCGGAGAGGATGTCCCGACCCGTGAAGACGAGGGTGACGTTGTCGATCGAGTACACATCGCCGTAGTCAAGCTGTATGTAGTGCCCCTTGGCCGTGTTCTCACCGCTCCAGAAGAAAGTCTCGGTGTTGCCATCGACAGCCAGTTCGAGAGGATAAGAGACATTACCATCGGTGTAGACCTTCAGGTTTGACGTAATGGTCGGGGTAGGTACAACGATTGCACCCGACGACAAAGAGACGGTCAGCACATCAAAGCCGAGCGATTCCGGCTCGCCGTCGGCAGCGTTGCGAACCAGACGGACATACGCCGCATTCTGCGACGACACAGGCAGAGTAGCCGGAGTCCATATCTTGCCATTGATCGAGGTCTCGAAAGTCACCCCTTCGGGCAACTCCATCTCGTCTACCGCCACCTTCTCAATCGACCCGAGGTAGAGTCCCACATAATCGCCTCCGGCCAACTCGACACCACTCAACCCCGTGAGTATGGCCCCGGCATCCGTCACGGTCAGGTTGAATGCAGCCGGGTCCAGATTGGTGACCACCTGCGGTTGCTCGGGTTCCGGCCAGTCACCGGGAAGGTTGGCACCCAGGGTCTCATAGAGATAGTCCACAAACGGACGGGTGTAGGAGTTGGCCGGATGCACCTCATAGCTCACCACGTGCGAGTCGGTACCGTAGCCCTCGAGCTCGGAGATAAAATACTGCGGGTCGATGCCCAAACCGGTATAGAGCGAAATGATGCTTGCAAACGATGTCCAAGAGTCGGAGCGGCTCATCGACGCGCCGTTCTCGAGCAGGTCGAGCGACTTCTGGATGATGATGGCGTAAGACTTCAACTTGGCACACCAGGCCTTGACGTCGGTGGCAAACAGGCGGTAGTCCCGGTTGTCGCTGTTTGCCATCACGGTTTCGATATATTCGCAAGCGGCTTGCAACCGGGCCATCTCCCCGCGAATGGCCGTGCCCTCTGCCGGGAAGCTGCCGTTGCTGTATTTCGACTTGAACGCCTCGTAAAGGTCGATAATCTCCTGATCTTCATAGATAGCATCGGTATAGCGGGCAAACAGCCGTATCTGGTTCGCCGTCTCCACATCGCCCGCCTCGGCGAGGTAGTCGAAGCAGTCGTTCCAGTTTTGCGTCACGTCGAACTGATTGGGATTCCAGCAATAGTCTGCCAGGCCGAACAGCCCCACCTTGGCCGCCTGCGACTGCTTCTCGGGGTTGAGGATGACACCGCCCAACGTGCTGATGCCTCCCTTCTCGGGAACAAGGCTGTAGTGGGCCGTGAGCTCGCGCATGTAGAGGCGGTCGTCGTTGTTGTCGTTGACCGTCGCGTTCCACCAGAACAACGGGTTGCGCCCTATGTAGCCGGCCATTGCATCGCAGTCCTTCTGGTCCAGGTCGCCACATACGGCATAGCCGGTGAAGCCGATAACCACGTCCGGGTCAATACCGGCCATCTGGCTCAGATAAGTAGCCGCACCCTGATACATCAGGGCGTATGTGGCAGGCACATAGAAAAGGGGTGCTATCTTCTCGTCCTCGGCCTGGCTGGGGAACTCCTCCTTCAGCCGCTTCTGCGTCTGATCGGGCAGGTGAGCCTGCATCTGTGCCGACGGGTTGCGCTCCATGTCGTCGATACATACACTGAAAGCACGCACGCCCAGGTCATACATATGGTGGTATTTCTGCATCAGCAGCTCCACGCCTTCATCCACCGTCGCCGTGCTGGAGAAGTCCATCGACACTTGGCCGCCGGGAGCCAGACCCGGATGAGCTGCCCAGACGAAGTGCACGTTGCAGGCCCGAGCGGTCTCGGCCATGCGGCGCACGTCGTCCTGCGTAATCCACCCCATGCGGCGTTGCTCTTCACTGATCTCTGTCGGATACTCCTCCGTCCAATAGCCCAGGTGATAGGGGTCCATCTTGGGCGCATAGATGAAGACATTCATCTTGAAACGCTTGAAGAACTCGAACAGGCTGCAGTGTGCATCCACCGAATAGGGGTTGCCATAGAATCCCTCGATTGCGCCACGCCACTGGCAGTGAGAGTAGTCTTCATAAGTCACCTCGTGCAGCGCAGCCCCTGCGGCCTGCTCCAGAATCTGCTCCAGGGTGGCGAAGGCATAGTATTCCGAACGCTCGCCATTGCCCAGCACCACGATGTTGCCGTCGGCAATCTGCATCACATGGGCATCGAAGCGGTTGGGCGCCTCGGTGAACACCTCCTTGGAGACACCTTGGTTCGTGGCATAGGCATCTGCCACGTCGCCCGAACCGGCCACGCCTACATACAGGTTGGTCAACCCGGACGAAGCCGACTCGCCCAGTTGGCAGGTGTAGCCGGCCTTCTCCAGCACCTCCTGGATACGGTCCTTGGTCACATGACCAATACCCGAGCCGCACACCACGTTGATGGTCGGTGTCAACTCCACCGTGCCGCTTCCTTCGGTCGTTCGCTGGGGAATGGGATAAATGGTGTAGGTCTGGGCATGAGCCACCGTCATACCAACCAGACATACAATCAGTAACAAGATTTTTTTCATGGGATTATAGAATTTCGGTTAACAGGTATTAGCAGGTTATAGTTATCTGGAAATTCGACAATTAGCGATAATCGTCATATCTCTTTCGTATGGAGATATAAAGCCATGCAAGCCACAATCGCCATATTCGTCAAAGACAAAGTTAATAAATTTTTCGTATGGACGATAATTTCGGTAAGTTTTTGGCACCATGATATAAGCAACAGGGGCGCCCCAAAAGGATGGGACAACCCCTGTATGTTTATATTCACCCCGGCATCAAGGCTGCAGGCAATCAGTCGATGATGTCGAAACCGCAGTAGGGAACCAGCACTTTAGGTATCTTGATACCCTCGGGGGTCTGGTTGTTTTCGAGCAGAGCAGCCACGATACGAGGCAAGGCCAGTGCACTACCGTTGAGGGTGTGGCACAGGTGCATCTTCTTGTCGGCACCGCGGTAACGGCAGTGCAGACGGTTGGCCTGGTAGCTCTCGAAGTTGGAAACCGAGCTAACCTCGAGCCAGCGTTTCTGGGCAGCCGAGAATACCTCGAAGTCGAAGGTGATGGCCGAGGTGAAACTCATGTCGCCACCACACAGGCGCAGGATGTGCCAGGGCAATTCGAGACGCTCGACCAGACTCTGCACGTGGGCCTTCATCTCCTCGAGAGCCTCGTACGAGTGGTCGGGGTGCTGTATCTGTACAATCTCTACCTTGTCGAACTGGTGCAGACGGTTCAGACCACGCACATCTTTTCCGTACGAACCGGCTTCGCGGCGGAAGCAGGCCGAGTAAGCGGTATTCTTGATAGGCAGGTCGCTCTCGTTGAAAATCACGTCGCGGTAGAGGTTGGTTACCGGTACCTCGGCAGTAGGAATCAGGTAGAGGTCATCCTCGTTGCAGTGGTACATCTGACCCTCTTTGTCGGGCAGCTGTCCCGTACCGTAACCCGATGCGGCATTTACCACATAAGGCGGCTGTATCTCCAGGTATCCGGCCTCGCGGGCGGCGTCGAGGAAGAACGAAATCAAGGCACGTTGCAGGCGGGCACCCTTGCCTTTGTAGACGGGGAATCCGGCACCGGTAATCTTCACACCCAATTCGAAGTCGATGAGGTCGTATTTCTTGGCCAACTCCCAGTGAGGCAGAGCATCTTCGGGCAGGTTGGGCATCACGCCACCCTCTTTCTCGACAATGTTGTCGGCGGCGGTACGTCCCTCGGGCACACCGGCATACGGCAGGTTGGGGACGGTCAACAAAATATCGGTAATCTCTTTCTCGGCCGATACCATCGACTCTTCGAGCGCTTTGGTCGACTCTTTGATGGCTGCCGTCTGAGCTTTCACGGCCTCGGCCTCCTCTTTCTTTCCGGCTTTCATCAGTTGCCCGGTCTGGGCGGCCAATCCTTTCAGTTCGGCCAGCTTGCCATCGAGTTCGGCTTGCGAAGCGCGACGGATTTTATCCAGTTCGAGTACCCGGTTGATAGCCTCTCTCCCGTCGAAATGCTTGATAGCCAACCGGCGAATCACATCTTCGGGATTCTCTTTAATGACACTAAGTGTAAGCATAGTCTAAATTTCGTATATTGTATTCTCGTTTACGACAACAGTTCTTTTACTTTGGCCGAGATGGCACGACCGTCGGCACGACCGGCCAACTGTTTGGAGGCCACGCCCATCACCTTGCCCATCTCTTGCGGTTTGGTGGCACCTACCTGAGCAATGATGGCCTTGAGGGCTTCGGTCAGCTCTTCGTCGGTCATCTGTTTGGGCAGATAGGTTTCGATGGCGGCAGCTTCGGCCAGTTCGGGTTCGGCCAAGTCGGGGCGGTTCTGCTCCGAGTAGATCTGGGCGCTCTCCTTGCGCTGTTTCACCATCTTGGCCAATATCTTCATCGCCGTCTCGTCCGACAGTTCGCCGTCGGCACCCTTGGCGGTCTTTGCTTCGAGAAACTCTTTCTTGATACCCCGCAGGGCTTCGAGTCTTACCTTGTCTTTTGCCAGCATGGCACTTTTGATGTCGTTGCTGACCTGATCAAATAAATTCATAATCTATACTATTTTATTTACAGGTTTCAATCAAAACTTGATGGAACGGCGGTTGCTTGCCGGCTCCTCCTTGCGCTTCTCGCCTCCCTCGAAATTGTCGCGGAAGTCTTTGGGACGATCGTAGGCCGGGGCATTCTCGAGCTTCTCGATCAACGCGTTGTTGTCGAGCTGGTCGGGACGCAGCACGATGTATTGCGACTGGGCTATGTGCTCGTCGGCATCGCCGCCGTATTCGCCCTTGAAGGTGAGGTCCGATACCTCGAAGCCCGTGGCCAGAATCGTAATGCGCACCTTCTTGCCCAGCGACGAATCGTGGGTATACCCCCAGATTACCTTCACCCGTTTCTTGAAGCGGGTCATAAAGGCATTCAACTCCTTGGCCTCCTCGATACGCAACTCGTCGGTCTCTTCGGGCGAGAAGTAGAGGTTGAAGAGCACCCGCTCCGAGTCGTAGATGTCGCTCTCCTTGAGCAGCGGCGAGATGAGCGCGTTCTGTATGGCCTTGCTCATACGGTGCTCGCCCTCGCCCTCGCCGGTACTGATGACGGCGGCGCCTCCATTTTTCAGGGTGGTGCGCACGTCGGCAAAGTCGAGGTTTATCTTACCGTTTTTCGACACCAGTTCGGCAATGCTTCGGGCCGCGTTGGCCAGGGCATCGTCGGCTTTGGAGAAGGCGTTGGTCCACGAGAGGTCGGGATAGATTTTGCACAGCCGCTCGTTGTTGATTACCAACAGGGCATCGACGTGCTTGCGCATCTCCTCGACACCGGCAAAAGCCTGCAGAATCTTGGGCTCTCCCTCGAAGAGGAACGGTATGGTAACGATACCCACCGTGAGCATGCCCTTCTCCTTGGCAATGCGGGCCACTACCGGGCCGGCACCCGTACCGGTGCCTCCACCCATACCGGCGGTGATGAATACCATGCGGGTCTCGTCCTCGAAGAGGGACGAGATGCGGCCGTCCAGTTTCTCATACTCCTCGGCCAGGCGCTTGCCCTCCTCGGGCTCGCCGCCGGCACCCTCGTCGCCGATGGCCACCTTGATGGGGACCGGCGAGTCGAACATGGCCTGGGGATCGGTATTGCACAGGGCCAGACTCACACCCTGAATATTCTGACGGTACATGTAGTTGACGGCGTTTCCACCACCGCCACCTACACCTACTACCTTTATCTTGATAGGCTCTTCTTTCCTCTCTCCGACCCCGGGGACGATGAAGTCGGGCAACTTGGAGCTATTTATATCTACATCGTTCATAACCTTCTTCTTTTAATAGTTATCGTTTTCATCACTTATCAGATCCTCGACTTTTTTCATCAGTTTATCGAAGAATCCGGGGCCTTTGGCTTTCTCTCGCTCCTCCTTCTCTTTCTTCTCTTTCTCCTTGCGCTCTTTCTCGCGTTTCTTGGCCTCCTCGGCCTCGCGTTTGCGGCGATCCTTCTCGGCCCGTTTGCGGCGATCCTGCTCCTCTTTTTCGCGAGCCCGCTGTTCTCTCGGGTCTACGGGTTCCTCTTCCTCCTCCTCGACTTGCGGCTCCACTTCGGGCGTGGCAACCGGCCGGGCCATTACCTCCACGCAGTTTTCACGGCCCGAATAGAGCAGGCCCAGAATCTGCAGATAGTCGGCACTCTTCGATTGCGAAGCTACGTCGAGCAACATGTCCTGACGAAGGGCTCCCTTGCGTACCTTGATGTCGCACTTCTCGGCCAGCAGCTCGGTGAGGTTGGAGAGCTTGGAGGCTCCACCCACAATCACCATGCCGGCACCCAGGCTCTTGCGGTCGAACTTGGCATAATCGAAGTGGGCGTTCACGTTGGCCACAATCTCTTCGATACGGGCCTTGACCACCTTCGAGAGGTCGAGGCTCTTGATTTCCGAGCCGCTCTCGCCGCGCAGCGTGATGTTCGACTCCTCGCCCATCATCTTGGCCGAGCCCAAACGAATCTTGAACGACTCGGCCTCGGCAGCCGTCACGTTCAGCGTCATAATGTCGCGCGTGATGTTCTGCCCGCCCAGCGGTATGGTCGAGAGGTAGCGCAGGAAACCATCCTTGTAAATCGAGACGGTAGTCGTGTCGGCTCCGAAATCGACCAGCATGACACCGGCCTGACGGTCCTCGTTGCTCAAGGCCACATAGGCGGTCGAGAGGGCTGTGGGTATGTAGTGGGCCACGGCCAGATCGCCCTGGAAACAGCGGGCGGCACTCTTCTTGAGTTCGTCGCGGGCCACAATCAGCTTCACGCCCATCTTCAGGCTCGAGCCTACCAGCTCTTCCCGACCCGTGCGCGGCACGTCGTCGACCGTTACTTCGGTGCGGACCACCTCCAGAATATCGGCTCCGGCGATAGGCATCTCGCGGGCCTCCTCCTGCAGGTGTCTGATTATATCTTCGTTGATGAGGGTACCCTCGGGATAATCGCGACTGATCAGATGATCTTCGGCATGGAGCGACTGTCCGCTGATGCCCACATACACCTGTTTGATTTTCTTCGAGGTCCCTATGCGGTTACCCAATTTGACAATCAGGCGTCTGACTTTTGCCGATACTTCGTCGGGACGAACCACGAAACCGCGTTTCACACTCCCGCTCAACAATTCGGTATCTACGCCAAGCACAGTAACGACCCCCTTGAGAGAACGGGTTGCTATGGCTCCTCTTATCTTCGAGCTCCCGATCTCAATAGCTACTATGTATCTCTCCGTATCCATATCTTTATCTATTGTTTTTTTATTTCACCACTTTTTTCTACGCGTACAGACCACCTGGTCCTTGAACTTCAACGAAACGGTGTCGTACATCGCCCAGCCGGTCTTGCTGAATACATCTTTATAGACCCGCATCAGATTGTCGAACTTCGTCTCATAATCCTCTACCGAGCCCAGCAGAATCGTCTGCTTGCCTACCCGGGGTATCAGTTCCACTTCGTGGCGCTCATTGACATAAATCTGTTCAATCTGAGCATTCCAGAAAGAGTGACTGTAAATATACCGGGCCATCGGCAACAGGTCGAGGTAGGTCAGCGTGCTGTCTACCTGCCCGGTCACCAGAGGCAGCGGGGTGCGATACTGGGCCAAGGCAACGATGCGATGCCCTTCGGTATCGACGTAGTAGTTGCTGCCGTTGGCCATCACCCGCATCACGGGGATGCGCTGGGTTACCTCCACACACACGGTTCCGCCGGCTTTCTTATAACACTCTACCGAACCCAACACGCCATTCAGCATGAGGGTTCGTTCCATATCTTCGGTATTGACCTCCCCCATCGGTTTTCCGCAGGGGTCCAAATCATATTCTTCGATATAACCATACACATCGGCCAGCGAGACATAGTGATGCGTGGCGCTGTCCAATACCTCGACCTGCAAGTCGAGACACTTCTCCTCGGCCGCGTGCGAGCGGAGGACAAAGAACGCGACAAACAGGTAGACGACAAGCACTACCATCAACAGAAATCTCAACAAGACCTTCATTTTGCCTCCACGATTGATGCTATATCGGGAAGCAGACGATCTATATCGCCGGCTCCCATTGTCAATAAAATGTCAAAGTTACACTCTTTTATTCGTTCTAACAACTTTTCGCGCAAACAAAGTTCTTTATCTCTGCATGTTATCCGGTCGAAAATGAGTTGCGACGTGACTCCCGGGATAGGCAACTCGCGTGCCGGGTAAATGTCGAGCAGAATCACCTGGTCGGCCATCGAGAGCGCTTCGGCAAACTGGGGCGCAAAGTCGCGGGTGCGGCTATACAGGTGAGGCTGGAAGATAACCGTGAGCTTGCGGCCGGGATAGAGCGCACGTACCGAACGGATGCTGGCTTTCAGCTCGTCGGGGTGATGGGCATAATCGTCGATCATCACGCGGTCGTCGCGTTTCACCCAGAACTCGAACCGCCGCTTGGCCCCTTTGAACGAGGCCATGGCCCGCCGCATGTCGTCGTCGGCCACGCCGTTCAACCGGGCTATGGCCATGGCGGCCACCGCATTCTCGATGTTGATGTCGACGGGGACTCCCAGCTCGACATCGGCCACCACACCGTCGGGGGCTACGAAGTCGAAGAGAATCGTACCGTTGCCCACCCGGATATTCCCGGCATGGAAGTCGCCTCCGTCGCGGGCCGAATAGGTGTAGACCTTCACCCCCTCCTGCACGCGGGGTACCAGCTTGATACCCTTCTTGATGACCAGGCAGCCGCCCGGCTGAATGAGCGAGGTAAAGTGCGCGAAGCTCTCGAGATAGGCCTCCTCGGTACCGTAGATGTCAAGGTGGTCGGGATCGGTAGCCGTCACCACCGCCATATAGGGATGCAACCAGTGGAACGAACGGTCGTACTCGTCGGCCTCGATTACCGTGAAGGGCGAGTGGTCCGACAGGATGAGGTTGCTGTTGCAGTTGCGCAGGATACCGCCCAGGAAGGCGTTGCACCCGACAGGCGACTCGTGAAAGATGTGAGCCGCCATGCTCGAGGTGGTCGTCTTGCCGTGCGTTCCCGAGAAGCAGAGCCCTTTGCTCGACTGGGTGATGAGCCCCAGCAGCTCGGCCCGTTTCACCACCTTGAAGCCGTGCTCCCTGAAGTAGACCAGCCCGGCATGTGTGGCGGGGATGGCAGGCGTATAGACGACGAGCGTCGTTTTCGGGTCGCGGCAATAGTCGGGGATGAGGTCGACCGATTCGTCATAGACAATCTCGAGCCCCTCGCTCTGCAACGCTTCGGTCAGGGGCGACGAGGTGCGGTCGTAACCGGCCACCCGGTATCCCTTTGCCAGGAAATAACGCACCAGCGCACTCATACCTATGCCGCCGGCTCCTATGAAATAAAGCGAACTGTACTGTTTCATCGTTTATCGACTATGTCAAATATTATATCGGCAATACGCGCGGCCGAATCGCGCTGGGCCAGC
Source organism: uncultured Barnesiella sp. (assembly GCA_902471075.1). Classification (GTDB taxonomy): domain Bacteria; phylum Bacteroidota; class Bacteroidia; order Bacteroidales; family Barnesiellaceae; genus Barnesiella. The sequence continues at coordinate 56,544 of CABRIW010000007.1, forward strand.
TTCGAAATCTGCCGGCTCATCGACACAAGACTATCCTCGTCGTTCACAACCGAGAGGGCGCAGGGCATCAACCGCTGACGGGCCTCGGCGTCGCGCACCAGAATGGCGGCACCTTTCGACGAGAGGGCCTCGGCATTCTTGGTCTGGTGGTCTTCGGCCACATTGGGCGAAGGTACCAGAATGGCCGGCTTACCCAGCAGGCAGAGCTCCGAGATGGAGCTGGCTCCGGCCCGCGAAATCACCAGGTCGGCAGCCTTGTAGGCCAGGTCCATGCGAGCGATAAAAGGCATCTGTTTGATGCAGGCCGGGTCGCCCGCCGCCTTCAATGCGGCGCGGGCCTTCTCGTCGAACCGCTTGCCGCACTGCCAGATGAACTGCACGCCGCTCTTCACGATTTCGGGGATAGACTCGACAACCGACGTGTTGAGGGTGAGAGCCCCCAGACTGCCGCCGATGAGCAGAATGGTCTTTTTGTGCGGGTCGAGCCCGAAGAATTCGAACGCCTCGTCGCGGGTAATCCGGTCGTTGCACAGGTCCTGCCGCACGGGATTCCCCGTCAGCACGATTTTACCGGCGGGGAAAAACCGCTCCATACCCTCGTAGGCCACGCAAACGGTGTGCGCCTTCGAAGCCAGCAGCTTGTTGGTAACACCCGCATAGGAGTTCTGCTCCTGAATGAGGGTGGGCACGCCCCGGCGGGCAGCCGCCCACAGCGTGGGACCGCTGGCATAACCGCCTACACCCACGGCAATATCGGGGTTGAACCGGCGCACAATCTGGCGAGCCAGACGCAGGCTCTTGCCCAACCGCCACAACACCTTGAAGTTGGCCAGCGGGTTGCTGCGGTTGAAGCCGCTCACGGGAAGCCCCTCGATGCGGTATCCGGCAGCCGGCACCTTCTCCATCTCCATACGGTTCTCGGCCCCGACAAACAGAATGTCGGCCTCGGGACAACGGGCCTTTATCGCGTTGGCGATGGATATGGCGGGGAAGATGTGCCCCCCGGTGCCACCGCCGCTTATCAATACTCTAATCGTTTGTTTCATCACAGCCTCCTTATGCTAAGTTGGTGGGATTGGCAGCCTGCAGATCTTCGGGCAAGCCGCTCTCCCGCTCCGATTTGATATTCGTTCCTGTATCTTTCACGGCATAACGGCTCACACTGAGCATGACCCCGAAGGCGAAACTCATCATCCATATCGAGGTTCCGCCCTTACTGATGAGCGGCAGCGGCTGGCCCGAAACCGGGAATACCCCTACCACGATAGCCATGTTGAAGAGGGCCTGAAGCACAATCATCATGGCCATACCCATCACCAGCAGGGCCGGGAAGGCTTTGGTGCACCGCCGGGCAATGAGCCCCGCCCGCGCCAGAATCATGAGGTAGACCAGCAAGAGCCCTACCCCGCCGACCACAAAGCCCAGGTCTTCGATGATGATGGCATAGATGTAATCGGAGAAGGCCAACGGCAGCCGCGAGGCCTCCCGGCTGTTGCCGGGTCCTACGCCGGTAATGCCTCCGTGGGCCATCGCCATGGCGGCCCGGTGCTCCTGACGGTTGGCATCGGTCGTCTCTTTCTCATACTCGGGTGTCGAGTCGAAGAAGTCTTCCAACCGGCTCTTCCACGTAGAGCTTCGCTGGATAAGCACTTTTTTCTGCTCGACCTGTTCGCCCGCCTGTGCCGTCTGTTCCGTTTGGGCCTGCTTGTTGAAGAGTTCGCTCTCGACCAGAATATCCTTGGCCTGCATCACAGCCAGCGCCAAAACGAGATAGGCCAGAAAGATAATGCCCAACTTGTACCACTCTACACCGCCTATCAGCATCATGCACACGCTGATACCGATAAACAGCAGCGTGTTGGTAAGCCCCTGGGTAAACAACAGACCACTGAAGATAGTCACCAGCACGACGACCAGCACCACCCCCTTCGTGTTCACCCCTCGCTTGATTTGCGACTTGGCCAGCACGGTGGCCATGGCCAGCACGATGGTGACCTTGGCCACCTCCGAGCCTTGCAGCGAAATACCCATCACCGGGATGGTACGCTTGGCACCATTGAGCGTGTCGCCCCAGAGAAGGATGCTCACCAGCAAGACGATAGTCGCCGGTATCATCAGGTAGGCCATCACCTTGAACCACTTGTAGTGCACCCTCGAGGTCGCATAGGTTATCAGGAATCCCGAAAAGAGGAGCAACGCATGCTTGATAATCGGAGAATAGACATCGCCCCCCGTAATCTCCCGGCTGATCGCGCTGTACACCTCGACCACCGAAACGATATACAGGATGATGATGATGCCCCAGATGTAGGGATCGCTCCTCCTCGGTTTCTCTACTGCCTCTTCTTTCATCATTTCGTTCTCTTTTTATAAAGCTCTTACACACGCCTTGAACTGGTCGCCCCGGTCTTCGTAGCTCTTGAACAGGTCGAAGCTGGCACAACAGGGCGACAGCAATACCGTATCGCCCGGCGAAGCGAGGGCATACGACTTGTCTACGGCCTCTTTCATCGAGCGGGCCTCGGTGATATAGGGCACCTTCCCCTCGAAGAAGGCGTGCAACTTGCTGTTGTCGACCCCGAGGAATACCAGCGCCTTCACCTTATCGCGCACCAGTTGCTCGATTTCGGTATAGTCGTTGCCCTTGTCCTTGCCGCCCAGAATGAGCACCACGGGGGTCTTCATACTCTCCAGCGCATACCAGCACGAGTTGACATTCGTGGCCTTCGAGTCGTTGATGAACTGCACGCCACGTACCGAAGCAACCCGCTCGAGCCGATGCTCTACCGACTCGAAGTCGCTCAACGCCTTGCGTATGGTCTCCTTCTTCACATTCAGCAGGCAGGCCGACAGGCCGGCAGCCATCGAGTTGTAGAGGTTGTGGCGGCCGTGCAGCGACAGTTCGTCGGCCTTCATCGTGAGTTTCTCCTCGGGGGTGTCGAACGTCAGTTCCCCGTGGTCGGTATAGGCCTGCGTGCCGGGCTCGTGCGTCTCGGCAAAGGGGTAGCGTTGCGACTGGAGGGTGAGGGTCGACAGCTTCTCGTTGATGACGGGGTCGTCGTTCCAGTAGATGAAGGCATCGTCTTCGGTCTGGTTGCGTATGATGCGGAACTTGGCGTCCACATAGTTCTCCATCTTGTAGTCGTAGCGGTCGAGGTGGTCGGGCGTGATGTTGAGCAGCACGGCGATATTGGCCTTGAAGTCGTACATGTTGTCGAGCTGGAAACTGCTCAACTCGATGACGTAGTAGTCGTAGTCGCAGGTAGCCACCTGCAGGGCCAGACTCTTGCCTACGTTACCGGCCAGGCCCACCTTCAACCCGGCACTCTTCAGAATGTGGTAGGTGAGCAGGGTCGTGGTTGTCTTACCGTTGCTGCCGGTAATGCACACCATGCGGGCATGGGTATAGCGACCGGCAAACTCGATTTCGGAGATAACGGGGATATTCCGCTCGCGCAAAGCCACAATCATGGGGGCATTCTCGGGAATGCCCGGGCTCTTGATTACCTCGTCGGCATTCAATATCAACTCGGGGGTATGGTGTCCCTCTTCCCACGCAATGCCGTAGTGGTCGAGTTGCTCTTTATATTTGTCCCGGATCGACGACATATCCGAAACGAATACATCGAAACCCTTTACCTGAGCCAGCACGGCGGCTCCCGCACCGCTCTCACCAGCTCCCAACACTACAATTCTCTTTTTCTTTTCCATATCGAAACAACCTTTCTAACGCATTTTCAGCGTAATTATGGTAATAGCTGCCAGCATGAGACAGACAATCCAGAACCGAACAACGATTTTCGACTCGGGCACGGCTTGCAGCGGTTTTTGTATCAGGGCGTTGATACCCGCATTTCCCGGTTTCTGGAAATGGTGGTGCAACGGCGTCATCTTGAAGATACGGCGACCCTCGCCATACTTGCGCTTGGTTATCTTGAAGTAGGCGACCTGCATCATCACCGACAGGTCTTCGACAAAGAAGATAGCGCACAAGATGGGGATAAGCAGCTCCTTGTGTATGCACAGGGCAAAGACGGCTATGATACCGCCCAGCGTGAGGCTGCCCGTGTCGCCCATGAATACCTGGGCGGGATAGGCATTGTACCACAGGAACCCGATGGTGGCCCCCATGAAGGCACAGGCAAATACCACCAGCTCTTCACTGCCCGGTATATACATTATATTTAAATAAGAGGCATAGGCTATGTGGCCCGACAGATAGGCCAAGACGCCCAGCGTGAACCCCATGATGGCCGAGGTGCCCGTAGCCAGACCGTCGAGACCGTCGGTCAGGTTGGCTCCGTTCGATACGGCAGTCACCACAAAGATGGTGAGCAGGATGAAGATAATCCAGCCGCCGGTCTGGGCATGCTCGCCCAGGAAGGGCACCAAGTCGGCATAATCGAGGTTGTTGTTCTTGAAGAAGGGGATGGTCGTCTGGGTCGACTTGATGTTCTCGGGCTCGTAGTGGACCACCTCGGTATCGGTGCCGGGTGTCTGCACGGCCACATTTTCACGAATCACCACATCGGGGCTCAGATAAAGCGTGAGGCCTACGATAAGGCCGAGTCCCACCTGACCTACAATCTTGAACCGCCCGTGCAGCCCCTCCTTGTCTTTTTTGAATACCTTGATATAGTCGTCGAGAAAACCGATGGCTCCCAGCCACACGGTGGTGATGAGCATCAGTATCATGTAGATGTTGCCCAGTCGGCCCACCAGCAGGCAGGGTACCAGTATGGCGATGATGATGATGATACCGCCCATCGTGGGGGTTCCCTTCTTCGCCATCTGCCCCTCAAGACCCAGGTCGCGCACAATCTCGCCGATTTGCCGCAGTTGCAACCGATTGATAATGCGACGCCCTATGATAGTGGCAATGAAGAGCGACAGGATAAAGGCGGCTACCGACCGGAACGAGATGTACGAAAACAATCGTGCACCCGGAATATCGAATATCGATTCGAGATATTGAAACAGATAGTATAGCATGGTCTACTTATTTCGCAATTAGTCGTTAAGCCTGCTCTTCGGCAAACAGTTTTTCTACCTCCTCCTTATCGTCGAAGTGGTGTTTCACCCCTTCGATTTCCTGATAGTCCTCATGCCCCTTGCCGGCCACCAGTATCACATCGCCGCGATTGGCAAACTGCGTGGCGGTGCGAATGGCTTCGCGGCGGTCTGCTTGAGTCAAGGTCTTGCGGCGTTGCTCGGTATCGAGCCCGGCCAGCATGTCGTTCAGAATGTCGTTGGGATTCTCGAAACGGGGATTGTCCGAAGTGAGAATCACCCGGTCGCTCAGGTTCACCGCTTCGCGGGCCATCATGGGACGTTTACCCTTGTCGCGGTTGCCGCCGGCTCCTACGACGGTAATGATGTGTCCCCGGTTGCCCAGCACCTCGCGTATGGAGGTGAGCACATTATTCAACGCATCGGGGGTGTGTGCATAGTCGACAATCACGGTATAGCCGCGCGACGAGTGCAGGGTCTGGAACCGTCCGGCCACAGGCACCAACAGGCTCATCTTGCGCAACACCTCGTCGGGGTTCTGTCCCAGCAGGCAGGTGGCGCCATAGACGGCCAGCAGGTTGTAGGCATTGAACTTGCCCACAAACATCACCTCTACCGCCTTGCCGTTGATCTCGAGCGTCATGCCGTCGATGCGGCTCTCGATGATGCGGGCCTTGAAGTCGGCTATCGTCCGCAACGAGTAGGTATGCTTCTCGGCCCGGGTGTTCTGCAACATCACCAGGCCCGACTTATCGTCGATGTTGGTCAAGGCAAAAGAGCCCTCGGGCAGCCCGTCGAAGAACGACTTCTTGGCTTTCAGATAGGCCTCTACCGTCTTGTGGTAGTCGATGTGGTCGCGCGTCAGGTTGGTAAAGATACCCCCGTCGAAATCGAGCCCGGCAATACGGTGCTGGGCAGCCGAGTGCGAACTCACCTCCATGAAGGCATACTGGCAACCGGCATCGACCATCTCGCGCAACAGGCGGTGCAGATGCAGCGGGTCGGGGGTGGTGTGGGTAGCGGGTACCTTCACCGTATCGATGTAGTTGCATACCGTCGAGAGAAGCCCGGCCTTGTAACCCAGCGAGCGGAACATCTCGTACAGCAGCGTAGCCGTCGTCGTCTTGCCGTTGGTACCGGTCACACCCACCAGCGTAAGCTCGCGCGAGGGGTTTCCATACCAGGCCGAAGCCAACAAACCGAAGGCTATCGAACTGTCATCGACTTTTATATACAACACCTCGCCGTTCAACTCGGCGGGGAACTCTTCACAAACGACCACCTTGGCCCCCTGCGCTATGGCCTGGGGGATGAAGGTATGACCATCGACCGACGCACCGCGTACGGCCACAAACAGGTAGTCGGGCTTCACCTGGCGGGAGTCCGACTCCACACCCGATACCTCTTTCACAGCCGCGCCCTTACGCTCGACCACTGTAATTCCCGATAATAACTCTTCTACATTTTTCATATCATCGTGTCCTTTCCTATTTCAATCTTAAAATCACCGTCGTACCGGGCTGCAGAGCCGCTCCCTTCGGGACAGACTGTTCGTATACCCGGCCGCGGCCCTGAATATTCACGTTCAATCCGGCATGTTCCAACAGATATAGAGCATCGCGCGCGCCCATTCCTATCATGTCGGGCATGCTGTCGCACTCGGTTTCCAGGTGGAAGCAGTCGCTCACATCGCCCTGCACGCCCAGAGTCTGCAGCACCTCCCGGGTGTCGGACAGGTTGCCCTTCATCACCGACGGGGCAAAGGTCAGGGTCGAGTCGGAGGGCAACACGCGGGGCATGTCGAGCCGCCCCATCGAGTAGAGGGTCTCGGCAATCTTCTTCAGCACACCGCCGCAATAGTGTCCGGCCGAAGGCATGCCCGGCAGGTCGGGTTTGCCCAACAGAACGATGCACGAATATTGCGGTTTCTCGTAGGGGAAGAACCCGCAGAAGGTAATGCGGTAACGGCTCTCGTACCCGGCGGCACCGAGCACCCGCACCGTACCCGTTTTACCGGCGATGCCCACCTTGGTCGAGCGGGCCCGCCGCCCGGTACCGTCGTTGTCGTTCACCACGGCATAGAGCATCTTGCGCAATTCGCGGGCCGTCTCGGGTTTGCACGCCTGTTCCCGGATGTAGCGGATGTTGAAGACCGTATCGGTCTGTCCGTTGCGCAACAGCTCCTTCACCAGGCGGGGCTTTACAAACTTTCCGTCGTTGGCTATGGTGTTGTACAGGGCCAGCGTATAGATGGGCGGTATCTGTGTCGTATAGCCGTACGACATACGCGTGAGGTCGATGCGGTCGCCTATGTCGTTCTTCAGGTGGCGTATGACGGGGCGTGCCGCACCGGGGATGCCCAGGTCGAAGGGCTCCATGAAGCCCACCTCGTAGATGCGCTGCACAAAACGGTCGGGGTTACGCTCGTATCCTCGCAGAATAATCTCGGACAGACCGATATTCGACGAGTACTTCATGGCCTCGAGTGCCGTCATCGATGCCCGTCCGTGGGTATCGGTAATGGGGCGCACCCGGCGGCCCGGCGGATAGTGGAACACGCCGTTGTGCCCGTTGATGACATCGTTGGGGCGCACAATCCCGTCGTCGAGGGCAATCATCATCGACAACGGCTTGATAACCGACCCCGGTTCGTAGCCTTGCACGGCATTGTTCACCGTCTCCAGATACTCCCCGTTGGGCAGTCGGGCCAAGTTCGACATGGCCTTGATGTCGCCCGTAGCCACCTCCATGACTACGGCCACGGCAAACTCGGGCTGCGTCTCTTCGATAGCCTCCATCAAGGCCTGTTCGGTAATGTCCTGTATATCTATATCGATGGTCGTCTTCACGTCGAGACCCCGTTGCGGGGGTACAGCCACCCAATCGACAATACCCGAGGGTATCTGCTTCTTGATGGTCTTTCCCGGCACGCCGTACAACAGGGAGTCGAAAGCCTTCTCCAGGCCGCTGCTGCCGTGAAACTTCTCGTTCAGCCGGCCGATGGCCCGTGAGGCCATGTTGCCGTAGGGTTTCTCCCGCTTGATGATTCGGGCCGAATTGAGGTAGAAGCCCGAGAACTTGGTCGGATTCCTCAGGAAGGGAAACGTCTTCATCAACTTGTAGTCCTTTCCCGTCACCTCGCTCACCAGCACATAGCCGCGTTTGCCCTGCTTGAAGGCCTGCCTCATGCTCTGCTCATAGGCGGCAGCCGTCTTTTTGGGAAAATACTTGGCCAGCATCTGGCTCAAAGCCTGCACGCTGTCGTTGAACTCCTTGGCCTTGAACTTGGGTACCGTAAAGTCGATGATGGCCCCGTAGTAGGTCATCGTCGTTGCCAGCACCTCGCCGTTCTGGGCCAGAATATCGCCGCGCTCGGGCATCACCTCGAGCGATACCGAGAGCATCTGGGCCGCCTTGGCATTCCATTTATCGGCATGGATAATGCAGGTATCGGCCGCCTTCTTGACAATGGCGATACTGAAGAGCAACACCCCGACAATCACCAGGCTATAGCGCAACAATATGTGTTTCCTATTTCTTGTCTCCATCGGTCTGTCTCAATTTTACAGGCGGGGTATCGGGCATCTCGAGCCCCAGCCGATTCTCATTCACGAGGGTTACGATGCGCGAATGCCGCACGGCCCCCATATACCGGGCCGCAGCACGCACCCGATCGGTCTTGGCGTTGACCAGCTCGAATTGCAAATCGCGAATGGTCTGCAACTTGGTCTGACACACATACCGGTTGGCTATCGACAGACAAAAGAGAAAAACCACCGAAGCGATAAAGCCCCAGTGCGACCGAAAAAAGTCCAGGGAGAAGATACGTCCCTGAATCACCATCTTCAGATATTTGATAAATCCTATCTTTCCGTTTTTTGTCTTTCTTGCCATATCCTTTACACCCTCTCTGCTATTCTCAACTTGGCGCTGCGCGAGCGGGGATTGCGCTCGATTTCAGCCTCGTCGGGGACAATCACCTTGTGATTGACCGCCCGGAACGGAGCCTCGATGCGGCCGAAGAAATCCTGTTCGGCACGCCCCTCGACATTGCCCGTGCGTATGAAGTTCTTGACCATGCGGTCTTCGAGCGAATGGTAGGTGAGTATCACCAGCCGTCCCCTGGGTGCGAGCAACTCGACCGACTGCTCGAGCAACCGGCGCAGGCTCTCCATCTCGCAATTCACCTCTATGCGCAATGCCTGAAACAGTTGGGCCAGCTCTTTCTTCTCTTGCTTGCGATTGACGTAGGGGCGCACCACCTCGAGCAGTTGCTCGGTGGTGACGATGGGCGACGAGGCCCGTGCCGAAACGATGGCCGAGGCGATGCGACGGGCACTCTTCAACTCGCCATAGAGGAAGAAGAGGTCGGCCAGCTGCTCCTCGTCATACGTGGCTACCACCTGTGCCGCCGTCTGCAATGCCCGCTGATTCATGCGCATGTCGAGCGGACCTTCGAAACGGAACGAGAACCCGCGGTCCGAATCGTCGAAATGGTGAAACGAGACCCCCAAATCGGCCAGAATGCCGTCGACCTGCTCCACGCCATAATAGCGCATGAAGTTCTTCAGATACCTGAAGTTGCTATGCACAAACGTGAACCGGCTGTCGTCCAGACTGTTGCGACGCGCATCTTCGTCCTGATCCAGCGAATAGAGCCGTCCGCCCTCGCCTAAATGTTCCAAAATGGCCCGGGAGTGTCCCCCTCCTCCAAAAGTCACATCGACATAGGTGCCGTCGGGTCTGACAGCCAATCCGTCGATACACTCTTCGAGAAGCGCAGGTATATGATACACAGGCGATTGCAATTCCATCTACTATTCGTCCTCCAACTTCACATTTTTTCAGGGTAAAGATAGGCATTAATCCCTAATCCCGAAGTGCTCTTTTTCACTTTTTTCGCTATTTTTTTCTCCTCGGGCTCGAAAATTACCGGAGATTATCCCGATGCAATCTATTGCTCTGCAATAAAAGCGGCCTTCTTATCTGTAAAAATAAAAAAATAGCGTACTTTTGTACACACTTTTTATGAATAGTCATGAGCTCCGAACCTCTGAAAATCGATATTGAGAAGGTAGTCAGGGAGAAAACGCCCAAATATGCGAAACGGATTCCGGGTTTTCTCTTCCGTTATCTCAAACGGACCATTCATCAGGACGAGATAAACTACGTCCTCAGCACCTACAGAGACAGCACCGGCGTGCAGTTTGCCGACGACCTGCTCTCCTACATGAATGTGCACGCCCGGGTATTCGGCATCGAGAATATTCCGGCCGAAGGGCGTTTCATCTTCGCCTCGAACCATCCGCTGGGAGCCCTCGACGGGGTCACGCTCATCCGCTTCTTCGGCCATCACTACAACGGGAAAATCAAGTTCCTCGTCAACGACCTGCTGATGAATATCAAGCCGTTGGCGCCGGTATTCCTGCCCATCAACAAGTACGGTTCGCAGGCCAAGGAGTCGAGCGTGCAGATAAACAAAGCATACGACTCCGACGAGCAGATGCTCATCTTTCCCGCCGGCCTGTGCTCGCGCCTGCAACACGGCAAAATATGCGATCTGGAGTGGAAAAAGACCTTCATCGCCAAAGCCATCCAATCGCAACGCGATGTGATACCCATCTTCTTCGAAGGTCAGAATTCAGCCTTTTTTTATCGATTTGCTAAAATACGTAAATCTCTCGGCATAAAATTTAATATAGAATTGATATATTTGCCTGACGAAATGTTTAGCAGTAAGAACAAGACTTTCAACATCTACATCGGCAAACCTATCCCCTGGCAGACATTCGACAAGTCCAAGAGTCTTCAAGAGTGGGCCCAGGTTGTAAAAGAACAAGTCTATCAGATTAAAAACCAACCACATGGAACCGATTATTGCGCCCGTTGACAAAGAGCTTATCAAGGCGGAACTGACCCCCGACCGATTCATGCGGGATACCCGCAAAGGCGGAAACAAAATATATATCGTCGATTGCAACAACGCGCCCAATACCATGCGCGAAATAGGAAGACTGCGCGAAATCGCCTTCCGTTTTCCCGGCGGCGGCACCGGGCTCGCCCTCGACATCGACCAGTTCGATACGATGGACCCGCCCTGCCAGCAGCTTATCGTATGGAACCCCGATGCCGAAGAGATCATAGGCGGCTACCGCTTCATCCTGGGCGAGAACATCCGCACCGACGAGCAGGGCCGGCCCCGCATCGCCACCTCGCACCTATTCGACTTCTCCGACAAGTTCCTGCATGAGTACCTGCCCCGCACCATCGAGCTGGGGCGCTCGTTCGTTACGCTCGAATACCAGTCGTCACGAGCCGGAGCCAAGGGCCTCTTTGCCCTCGACAACCTGTGGGACGGCCTGGGTGCCCTCACCGTCGACTATCCGCAAATCGAATACTTCTTCGGGAAGGTGACCATGTACCCCACCTACTCGCACGAGGGGCGTAACATGATTCTCTATTTCCTGAACAAGCACTTCCCCGACCCCGAGCATCTGGTATGGCCGCGGTACCCGCTGCAGACCAATACCGACGAGGAGAAGATGAGCCGGCTCTTCATTCACGACGACTTCAAGGAGGATTACAAGATATTGAACCAGGAGGTGCGCAAGCTCGGGTACAACATTCCCCCGCTGGTCAACGCCTATATGGGCCTCTCGCCCACGATGAAGATGTTTGGCACGGCCATCAACGACGAATTCGGCAACGTAGAGGAGTCGGGCATCCTCATCGCCATCAAGGATATTATCGCGGAGAAGCGAAGCCGATACATCGAAACTTACGACAAACTGCCTCCGATAAAAATTTCGTAGCGGAACGACTCCGCCTTTTTATCGGGTGAATAAATAGATATTCGCCATGAAACCGAGCGCTCTACTGCCCGCGGCACTTGTGCTTCTGTTCAGCCAGTGCGGCGGAAACGAATCGTATATCCTCACCGAGACCGACTACATGCCGGCTTTCGCCGGTGACTCCTGCCTCTATATCGACCGCGACGACGACTTGCGCTTCACCGCTCCCTACGCCGATGCCTCGCTCTTCTACGACGGCATGGCGCTGATATGCAACCGGGACGACGACAAGTGGGGATACATCGACAACGCGGGCGAACTCATCTACCCGGCCGTCTATAAGGAGGCAACCATATTCCACGAAAACCGGGCCTGGGTGGTACGCCCCGACGAGGCCCCCTGTGCCATCGACACCAAAGGCCGCCTGCAACTCACCCTCACCCGGGCCTCCCGGGCGATGATCTTCTGCGAGGGGATGGCCGCCTTTGCCCAAAAGGGGAAACGGGGCGAGCGATGGGGATTTATCGACAAGAGCGGAAACACGGTGGTCAAGCCCGCCTATCGGCAGGTAAAACCCTTCACCCGGGGATTGGCCGCGGTCCAGAACGAGGAGGGGATGTGGGGATACATCGACGCCCAGGGCGTAGAGACGATAGCTCCCCGGTACGAATCGGCCGAATCGTTCTCGGCTCACCGGCAGGCCGTCGTGCAGGTAAAGCCCGGCACCTTCCGGGTCATCGGCATGCAGGGCGACTCCATCTGGCAAACCGAGTGTGAGAACCTGGTTTCAGACGGCACCCTCTTCCGCATCCAAAAAGCAGGGAAATGGGGCTGGTGCGACGCCAGCGGCAAAGAGGTTATCGCCCCCGCCTTCGACGACAGCCGCGCCTTCGGCTCGGCCAAACTGGCCCCGGTGAAACTGCAAGGGAAATGGGGATACATCGACCGCCACGGCAAGTGGAAGATAAAACGGCAGTTTGCCGATGCCTTCCCCTTCTTCGACGGGTTGGCCCTGGTACAGGCCGGCACCGTATACGGGTTCGTCGACACCGACGGCCGCTACCGCATCAATCCGCAATACGACCATATCGCCGCCGATTACATGCAGCAGGCTCTGGGCGCCGGCAGTGCCTTCACCACCGTAGCCAGCGACCACGCCCGATACAAATAAGTTACAAAGGAGAGACTCCCCCTTCCAGGGGAGTGGAGGGATTACAGCCCCTCGAGCGAGCGGACCGAGAGTTCGCCCAGCGAGTTCTTCTTGATTTCGGGGGTTCCCCGGTAGTAGACCTCGCCGTTGCCCGTAGCCCAGGCCGTCAGTTTCTTCTGGGCATGACACCCGATTACACCGTTGCCCGTGATGCGGCAACTCACGTCGCGGGCCACCAGACCGTCGGCTTCGACTTGTCCCGTGCCGGTTACCGAGAGCTCGGCCTCCCGGCATTTACCGGCCAGCACCACCTTGCCGCTGCCGGTCAGTACCGACGCCTTCACGATACCGTAGTCGATGTGACGGCCCGCAATCAGGCCATTGCCTATCACCTTGGCCTGGAAGGCTGCCCCCGAGACGGGCGATGTAATCTGCACCGAACCTATACCGTTGTTCTCGACATACTCCAGCGCCGTAGAGTAGACGATAATCGAGCCCTGCATCTGCTCCTTGTCGCGCGGGCCCTTGTATTTGATGGTGAGCTGTCCCTTCTTCGAGACACACTCGATATTCTCTATATCGTCGGTAGCCGCCATGACCACAATCACCCCGGCCGAGTCGGCATTCTGCCGATACGACACGTCGAAATTGTTGTACACCTTCATCTTGTAGAAGTCGTCGACCACGAGTTGTTTCACCGAGGTCGCTACCGTCTGTGCCTGCATCCCCACAATCGAGAGGAGGCAAACGGCCCACATTCCTATCTTCTTCATACTCATTTCTCGTTTATAACTTGGTTGGGTAATATCTCATATTCTATCTTGTCGAGGATGGCCGTGAGCGCCTCTACCGTATCGGCCTGCAACATGGCGATACGGGTCTCCCTGAAGTTGGGGATTCCTTTGAACAGAGGCGTGGCGGCCAAATGCCGACGGATGTGCAGAATGCCCCGATGCTCGTCGAGCCGGGCCACACTCTCGAGCATCTGCCGACGCAGGGCCGACATCTTCTCGTGAATCGTAAGCGGCGGCAGCTCCTCGCCGGTGAGCAGGTAGTGCTTCATCTCCTTGAAAATCCAGGGGCAACCGAAACTGGCCCGACCCACCATCACGGCATCGACCCCATAGCGGTCGAACTTCTCCTTGGCAATCTGCGGAGTGGTCACATCGCCATTCCCGATGATGGGAATGTGCATGCGGGGGTTGTTCTTCACCTCGCCGATGAGCGTCCAGTCGGCCTCGCCGGTATACATCTGACTGCGGGTGCGCCCGTGTATGGTGAGGGCGGCGATACCGCAGTCCTGCAACTGCTCGGCCAGCTCGACAATAATGCGCGACTCCTGGTCCCACCCCAGACGGGTCTTCACCGTGACGGGTATCTTCACGGCATCGACTACGGCCCGGGTAATCTTCAGCATCAGCGGTACATCCCGCAACATGCCGGCCCCGGCACCCTTGCCGGCCACCTTCTTCACCGGGCAGCCGAAGTTGATGTCGAGCACGTCGGGGTGAGCCTCCTCGCACATGCGGGCGGCCTCGACCATCGCATCGACAAAGCGGCCGTAAATCTGGATGGCCACCGGACGCTCCTCGTCATGTATGTTCAGTTTGCGGGTAGTGCTGTTGATATTGCGCACCAGCGCATCGCTCGACACAAACTCCGTATAGACCATATCGGCCCCGAACTCCTTGCACATGAGGCGGAACGACTCGTCCGTCACATCTTCCATCGGGGCCAGAAACAGCGGATACCGGCCAAAATCGAGATTACCTATTTTCATGTCTGCATCTGATTGACAAGACGAATATACAAAAAACTATCTGCCTCGTCGCTATATAGTTATAAAAATTAACAATTATTCTATTCGTAAATTAACATAGACAACCGCTCTTCGGCCAGCAGTTCGTTGGCCACGGTCATCAAGTCGTCAGCCGTAATCTGCTCGACCCGTCGGGCAACCTCCTCCAGCGAGTCGAACCGGCCGTAACGCAGGAAACTCTTGCCCAGAGCCAGGGCCACATTCTCCGAGTTGTCGGTCGATACCTCGAGCTGCCCGATGAACTGCCGCTTGGCTGCCGCCAGCTTCGAAGCCGAAAGCCGCTGTTCGCGCAACCGCTTCAACTCGCGACGCACCAGGTCGATGCAACGGCGGGTATCGTGATGGTCGGTACCGAAATAGATGGTAAACAGGCCGGTATCGGTATACGAGGTCACCGACGACTCTACCGTATAGACATAGCCCCGCTTCTCGCGCAGGCTCACATTCAGCAGACTGTTCATGCCGGGGCCGCCCAGCAGATTGTTCAACAGCAGCAGGGCGCGGCGGCGCGGGTCGTGCAGGTCGTAGGCCCGGGCCCCGATGATGACGTGCGACTGGTGCGTATCCCGGTTGATGGTGCGCGTGAAAGCCGGCACCGGGTGGGGCAACTGGCGATTCATCGGTGCCGTGGGACGGGTGAGCCCGCCCAGATAGCGCTCGGCCAGAGCCTTCACCCGGGCAAAGGGAGTAGCCCCCATCGAGAAGAACACCATGTTGCCGGGTGTATAATGGTCGGTGAGGAACTGCCGGGCCACCGCCGACGTCATGCGGTTGAGCGACTCGGCCGAACCCAGGATGTTGCGCCCCAGCGCACACCCCTCGAAAAGCAGCGACTCGAACTCGTCGTATATCAGCTCGGTAGGGGTATCGAGGTAGAGATCGATCTCATCGGCCACCACCTCGCGCTCCTTGTTCAACTCCCGCTCGGGGAACTGCGAGTCGGCCACCAGGTCGCCCAGCAGCTCCATGGCCCGGGGCAGATGCACGCCCGGGAAAATCGAGTAGACCACCGTCTCCTCCTTGGCCGTGTAGGCATTCAGCTCGCCTCCCACCACCTCCATGCGGTTGAGGATATGCGACGCACGCCGGTGAGTCGTACCCTTGAACAGCGTATGCTCCACGAAATGGGCCAGCCCGTTGTAGGCCTCCTCCTCGTCGCGGGTACCGGCATTGACCGTAAACCCGCAATACGAAACGGCCGACTGCGTGGGCCGGTGTATGAGCCGCAAGCCGTTGGACAACGTACAAATCTGATATTCTTCCATAAATAAACCGTCCTCTGTTAGGAGCTGCAAAAATACGACATTCCCGCCCGTTCCACAAAAAACGGCGATATTATTCTGCCCCTATACAGGTGAACCCTCTTTCCGTATTCTTTTTTGAATAAGAAAGACAAGAAACTGTTCGTAGGAAGGGATTTATCATCGACCTTCAAAAGTGATGAAACGCATAACCGATTGACAGGAAGATGCTCTGGCTCAACTCTCTCTTGGGCACATAGAACTTCTGCCCGTTGTCCAGCATAATATTCCTCCGCCCGGAATAATAGTCGAGATTCGAGACAAAATACCCGCCCCTGAATATAAAACGACCAATGGCAAAATTGATCGAGGCCCGGGCATTCCAGTAGAACCACTGGAGCCCCTTATTGGGAAATGTGCGGTAATCTACGGTCTGGCTGACGGCTCCCGAAAACTGCTTGATTTCATAGGTCAAAGAGTTTCGGAACGGACACGCCAGACTGAGCCCCGGCTCGGCCTGAACCCAAAGACGACAGTCGTTATCCGCACTCGCCCAGATAGCAGGAGATTTAATGACCAACGACGGCTTCAATATCAGCCATCCGATGTTTCGCTCATTGTCGGCAAGCTCGGCTTCATGCCCGTCAATCACAGTCTGACGGCTCGGTTGATTGTATTGGCTGGTCAATTCCAGTCCAAGTGACACGCCCAGATACTTATGGAAAAGCCAGCTGACGGAAGGCTCCAATTGCCAGGCCGGTTCATTATTCAGGTACAGCCCCCCGTACAAATCGGCCGTAAAAGCCGAAGCCTCGTCTTGCGCATACACCCCTGCAGGTCCACAGCACCATACGGAAACAAATAAAAGCGTCAAATACCGGCTCAATCTCATAACCATTATATCCAACTCGTTCTGGAATCATCTGTGGCAAATATATGCAAATCCTGGATTTTCCCCACACCTTATAGCGCAATTTATAATCTCGCCTCTTACTCTCGTTCATAGAACAAGAGGCCATATATCGAAAATTTCATTTTCTATTTGTCTCGATAGCCACCTTTCACTATCTTTGGATAAGATAGGATGCAGTTCGGCATAGTCAAATTTGAAAACATGGTTTTCATTTGCCTCTGCGCTCACCTTTCACTATCTTTGAAAAAACAAACGACACTATGCAAAGCATTACCGTATTTTGCTCGGCCTCCGATGCCATCGCCCCCGACAACAAGCACGAGGCCGAGGTGCTGGGCCAATGGATAGGGACCCACGGCTACCGGCTGGTCTACGGCGGGGCCAATGGCGGACTCATGGAGATTGTGGCCCGGTGCGCCCGCAACAACGGCAGCCCCGTGCTGGGCATCATCACCAGCCACATCGCCCACCTGGGACGGTCGAGCCAGCAACCTACCGAGCTCATCACCACCGACGACATGGGCGACCGCAAGCGGCGCCTCATCGAGCAGGGCGACATCATCGTGGCTCTGCCCGGCGGCATCGGCACCATCGACGAACTCTTCGATGCCATCACCACCAAGATGCTCGGTCACCACGACAAGCCCATCGTCATCTGCAACACGCAGGGCATATTCGAGCCCCTCGTGCAACAGCTCGACCTGCTGCGCCGGCAAGGCTTCCTGCGATACGACCGCCCCGACCTCTACCAGGTCGTGCCCGACGCCCGCGCCTGCTGCGAACTACTGGAGCAACAAAACCGTTAATAACCCAAACTGACAGCGATATGAAAAAAAGCAACCTCTACACCCTCACCGGCGACAAAGGAACCACCTCGCTGGTGGGCGGACTGCGCATCTCGAAAAACGACCCGCGGCTCGAAGCCTACGGCACCATCGACGAACTCAACGCCCACATCGGCCTGCTGCGCCAGATGGGCAACGACCCCGACGACGACGCCCTGCTCCTCTTCATACAGAACACACTCTTTGTCGTAGGCTCCTACCTGGCCACCGACACCTCGTTCACCCAACTGCGCGATGCCAGCCGACTGCACACCGCCGACATCGAACGCATCGAAAACCGCATCGACACCCTCGATGCCACCGTGCCGCCGCTCCACGCCTTCCTGCTGCCCGGCGGGACAGCCGCCGCCGCTCAAGCCCACGTGTGCCGCACCGTATGCCGCCGGGCCGAACGCCGCATCTGCCAGGTTGCCCAAGAGGTTCTGGTCGACGAAAACATCCTGAAATTTGTCAATCGCCTCTCCGACTACTTCTTCGTTTTAGCGCGATTTAACAATTATGTCAAAAAACAGGACGAAATTTTCTGGGATAAAGATTGCTAATGAAAATAAATGAGCTATTTTTGCGAACATTTTATAGAAAGACATATCAACAAGTTAAAAATTTAACACTATGTACTGGACATTGGAATTAGCATCGAAACTCGAAGACGCACCTTGGCCTGCAACAAAAGAGGAGTTGATCGACTACGCTATGCGTTCCGGGGCACCTCTTGAAGTTATCGAAAACTTGCAGGAGATGGAAGACGAAGGGGAGACCTATGAATGTATCGAAGATATTTGGCCCGACTACCCCAGCAAAGAAGACTTCTTCTTCAACGAGGAAGAATATTGATGCGTTCTTAAGCGCAAGATAACAAATAAATCCCTGTTAATCGAACAGATTAGCAGGGATTTATTTGTTTATCCAAACGTGTTTGATAGTCTCAAACGACGAAAATAAAACCGATGATTTATAGTTTTTCAAATACTCTGTTGTCTAATATAGTAGAAATCTGTAATCATGATGGAACAGAAGGAACAACAATTCACCCGATTGGTAAAGCAGCACAAGACCGTTATCTATGCCGTCTGCTATATGTTTTCCGGAAGCAGAGAGGAGGCGGAAGACCTTTTTCAAGATGTGCTGGTCAGGCTCTGGAAAGGATATGACACATTCCGCGGAGAGTCAGATGCCAGAACCTGGATCTACCGCGTAAGTCTCAACACCTGCATTAACGGACAGAAAAGGAAAAGAAAGGGAATCAAACATATCCCGTTAAGCATCGATGTCGATTTCTTTGAGGAAATAAGCGACAGGACCCTGCAAGTAAGACGCCTGTATGACAGGATAAACCGTCTCGGACTGGTTGACCGTGCTCTGATTCTCCTGTGGCTCGAAGGGTTGTCTTATGAAGAAATCGGGGCCGTCATAGGCATTTCCGTAAAGAATGTCTCCTTCCAGCTCTACAGGATTAAAGAGGAACTTAAGAAAATGAACAATTAAGTAAAAAGCTATGCAGAACGACAATTTATCCATGTATGATGAACTTCGACAAATGAAGTCGGACTATGACTATCTCAAGGCAGATATGGACAAACAGATGATTATCAACCGGCAACTTATGGAACTGGTTTTGCGGAACCATGTCGATGTGCTGGATTCAAACAGGAGAACCACCCTGGCCGGTGTAGGTGCTGCGATACTTATCACATTGGCAGCCTCCTATATCAAGGGACTTGACATGTGCCTTGCCGGCATGCTTGCAGCATTCTATGTACTTCTGCTGATGGGTTATGTATTCATATACCACAAACTCGGGAAAATAGAATACGGCGCAGATGACCTGCTCTCGACGGTAACCCGATTACGGAAATTCAAACGGAACTACATGATTGTCAATACAGTCTCGTGGATTCTGGCGATAGGTCTCATGTGCTTCATATTTCCTGTAATCTACAACACATTCCGTGTCCCGGAGCGAGGCATCGCTGCCATCACCTTCATATGCGTGGCTATCTTTGCCGGTATCTGTATCCAGTATTTTATTGACCGAAAAGTGCTTAGGGCTTGCGACAACATCATCAAACAGTTGAAGGACAAGCCATGACCAGACACATCTTTCGATGGACAATAATCGAGTAGAGGGCAAACAACTTAGTTTGCCTTCTACTCTCCCAGAATAGCATGGTATCTGTTTGCTTCCTCATCCCTTCCTCATCCCTACTCCCTCTCAGACTGTGCGGTTTGTTTGTCGCGCCGGTGGTTTTAAAGCGATGGCTTATTGCAAAAGATATTGCCTATCATATCGCTTATAAACATGAGAAGAAATAGATAAAACTATATCCAACTAATCGGGTCGACTACACATACGGGTGATGCCGCGAGTCGTCTACCTCGTGATAGTCGCGCAACCAGGCCAAGGCCTCGGCCGAGCCCAGATCGGCGGCATGCTCCATATAGCGGGCCACAATCTCGAGCATCTCGGGTTGCTGCTCTTCGATAGAATCGGCCACCCGGAGTGCTGCCTCGGCATCGTCGGCACTGGCCGTCAGGTCCTGGGTATCGACCACGAACTTCACGGGTTTGTTCTCCAGGTCGTCCCATTCGTAGACGATGGTCGAGAAGGAGCACAATTCATACGTCTCCTCACCCGACACGACAGGCTCTCCCCCCAAGACAACCATAATTCGCTCGGAGGTGCTGAGCATAACCCTGTCGTCGCCGGCAAATTCGACCCGCGTATCCAACCAAGGAATCTGGCTGCCGTCTACACGAGGACGAACAGTCCCGAGATGGGCTCCGGCCACAATGTCTTCGCGCTGGAACACCATGGTAGCCCCCTCGTGCTTGACGGTCAAGATGTCCCAGGTGGGCATATACTTGGGGACCAAACTTATGAACACCTTGCACGAAGCATAGCTCAACCCGATTGAGCCCGATTCCCATTGGGAGTGTTCATACGCCGAATATTTGCGCGAGCCATACTGGCTCGTTATCTGCACGGCCTCTCCGCCGTCTACACTTTGTACATGGATAGCCTTGACAAAACTGCCATAACTATTCGGGAAGAGATTGTCGACATATATCCCCCGGTCGATATCGGCGGGAGAAACGCAATATTGATTATGCGAGACCATGCCTAACGCATCGGTCACAAGAGTAACAAACAGTATCATGTGGATAAAATTAAGGTTCTTACATTCGAAAAATCGTTCCGTTCGAGGGCCTCACGCTCAATCAGGAAGCACAAGACACCAAAGTCGATAAAGTTATAGGAGTAGTCCTCGCCCGACATCGAGTCCATCATCAAGAGCAGTTGCCACCCTTCGCAAGGGGTCGGCCAGTCTTCCCACTCCAGGTGATCGGTTCGCCCGAACATCTGCAGCTCGGGCTCGGCCAACGTCGGCTTCTCCCGGTTGAACGTCAGACCAATGGCCTTCGGCTCGTCCTGCTCGAAAAAGTATTCGCGGCAACTCACCAGTGTGCCCATCTTCTCGGCCGGCACATAGACCACCCGGCAAACCCGGTTGTCCGAAATGTCCGAGCCAATCGACGGCTCGTCCCAAAGGCCGCCATAGTAGGCAATATCGGCAAAAAAGAGCAGAAGTCCCTTCTGCGCCGGCTGCAACGGGAGCTCCGACAGATTGATCTGGCAGACCAGAGTCAACGCATACGACTCCCCATCCTCCTCGATTTGCGGAATCTCCATATCGGGTGGCAGGTCGGGATAGCCGAACCAGTGGCTGCTGCCCACCGGAGGGTTTTCAACCGCCTCGCCCAAATGAATGTAAACAGGTGATTTTGTTTCCATACTATCAAATTTACGATGTTAAACACAAGTCGGCAGTCCCCATATCCGTACTACGAATATTAAGTCCCCAAGTTATAGCGAGACAAACATATACGCTCACAAAGTTAAGCGTTCATCTGATATATGCAATAGTTGGGATAATTTGGTATATATCTTCAAATCAATAATCCATAAAACCTGTACTCTCCATAAAAAATTTTCGCAAACCTCCTATAACCCGCTACATCGGGAAACATTTGCGAAAAGACATAAAAACGCCCCAATCTAAGCGCCACATAAACCACTTATAATAAGCAAATTAAGAATATACACAAAATACAAAATTTCGCAAAAGTAGAATTCCATCAGAAAGGCCAATTCATTTGCGAAGTTTTTTATGCAATAATCAACTGGGTACAAGCAACATAGACAAATCTTACCTTCAAAATCGTTCAATTTGACTTTTCAATAGAGTATGATTTGCGAAAAAATTTCATATCTTTGTTTCATACTAATTTTGAGCAAAATAGGTAGACCTATCATTTTAAATAGGAATCAAAGAACTTGATTTCTATACTGTTGTAGAAGCCCTCTCTTGCGAGGGTATGACAACTGTGTGCAAAGGTTACTTCGTAAGCCTTGCGAGGTTGTAGAAGCCCTCTCTTGCGAGGGTATGACAACAATTTTTCAGCTCCTCTTTTTTGGGAGACCAAGTTGTAGAAGCCCTCTCTTGCGAGGGTATGACAACTTTTTAAGATCAAATTCCCATGCTCACTTTTTTTGTTGTAGAAGCCCTCTCTTGCGAGGGTATGACAACTTAAATGAATAAATTATCTCACCCGATTTTCGGGTTGTAGAAGCCCTCTCTTGCGAGGGTATGACAACTTAAATGAATAAATTATCTCACCCGATTTTCGGGTTGTAGAAGCCCTCTCTTGCGAGGGTATGACAACAGAAACTCGTTACATACGAGCGAAGTAAGATGGATGGAGAGAAAATATGGCGAAAAGCAGAGAAGCCCTTCACCCAGACAAAAACGGCGGGACAAACAAGCACTGTTGTTTATCCCGCCGACAATTAAAAATGAGCGGAGACCTTTGCCTTGCAATATAAAATATGTATATTTGTCAAAACCAATAATACCAGACTATCGACACAAAAAGAATGAATATATTACCCGGCAATCATAACTACCGATTCAAAAAAAACGATTGCGACCGAAAGGGAAATAAAAAGATTATTGCATGTGAATTTGACAACCGCCAATCATAAGGGGAATAATCAAAAAGCCTATATCATCAGCACACGTTTATGGAAGAGAAAAAATTAAGAATAGGTTATTCACATACCTATCTTTGCGGGCATTTGAACACCTCGAAGAGTGCTCATGAGGTGGAGAGTTGCGATTCCCGATGGAAACGGGAGATTCTCGAAGAAGCCGAATATCGAAATATCGGCAACTTTTATTACGAAAGTTTTATCGACTCGCTGGTCGAGGTAAAACAGCACAAACAGCACGGAGTGTATGGCGGCACCGCACACCTGACCCTGAAACGGGATATACTGTGCAGATTGAATCACCCCAAATTGGGACCCAACGGGTGGGAGTTTACCGTGTGCCAGTTGCATCTCTTCTTTTTCCCTTATGACATCTGTCTTTTTGCCATAGAAATCGATGAAAAGGAAAATTGCGACCCAAACCAGCTGACTATGGCTCACTCCTTATTGCGAGATGTAAACAGCTATGAAAGGATCATTGGAAAAGAACGGATTTTGCTCGATGCCCCTCAATATATCGAAACCATTCAGCCTCTTCTGAAAGTATGCGAGGTTACCGACAACAAGGGTAAAGTCAGCTATACTCCCCAGTATACCGACCTGGCTCATACCGGTAATAAACTGAAAGCATTCCAAATTATCGGTGCAAATGAATTTTCGGACGAACTTTTGTTCGAGTTGGGGACCATGAGCCCAATCGGGTGTGTAAAGGACCATACCCAGTTCCTTTCGCCTTCGGCATCGTATTTCAACGAGATTATAAACGACAATACGATATCGGCCTTTCAAAACTGGAAGGCATTGGCCCTGTTCGACACATTTACAATAATACAAAAGGATGGCGATGCCCAAAACCTATGGTTGTGGCGGGACAGCTATTTCCGGCTGATCTACATTCACGCATTCTATCAAAAAGCCCTGCTGTTTGTTGTCAACAACCTTTTCAGGTCAGACGCAGCCCATGGCAAATGTGCAACCCTGCTGCAACAAATGAAAGAACAGGAACACTGGTATGCCTTTACCAATATCTCCTACAACTTCCTGCCACAAATGATCTACAAAGCCATCGACCACGGGCTCGAGATTGCCTCGGAACGTGAGCAACTGCATCACTACCTCGTCCAAGAAGCCGACCGCCAGGAATCTTTACGCGAACAGCACATTGGGAAATTGCTTACTGCATTGACCCTGCTGGCTGTATTGTCGGCTCTCTATGACGGGACCTCACTGATTCGCGAGGTATTCGGATTCGAATTGGGAAGTTGCCCGCATCAATGGACCGCAGGCGGTTTATTGATTGTTGTCGTCTTGATTTTCCTGATATGGATATGTACCTATTACCGACGCAAAAAACAAGATCATCTGCCATGAGAACGATTATTTTCCCGCCCAGTGCCGTGTTTCATTCACTGACCCATTTCGAGACACTGAACAAAAGGGTTCGTGACGAACTGTGCCATAACGGATTTGACCACACGCAAATCGATACCCAATTGCAAATACCGGGGTCAAAGTTCTTCGCATCGTTTGCCACATCTCCGCAAGAAGTCGTTTCCCTCTTGAGAGAACAATTTCCCGAAGAATTTAGCCACATACGCCCCGATGCCGATGGAAGAGTCCGCCTCTCGTTTGATTGCGGGGTGATAATCGGGAATCAAAATATCATCGACGAAAGCGAGTTAACCCCGACAGAGAGAGAGAGCATTCGAGTGGAGGAACGCAACGGCTGCCCTGTCCGCACAGTACAAATAGAGCGGCTTATCCCCACTCGTATATGCCAGTTGATTATGGACATGCACGGCGACACCGGATACCTCTGCTCACTATTTCCCGGAGAGCTGGCACCTCCACTCCCCCGGTCCGACACAGAAACTCCCGATCCTTACTGGACAAGCCACCTTTTTATTCGATAACAGCTAAATAAAATTTATAGCCATGGATAATCGATTGTCAAAAAACAGAGCCCTATTGGCAGCCTATCTGAATATGGCCCAGCAAAACATTTATATTACTCTACTGCACATTTCACAACTGATGGGCGTGGAAGAGACAAAAGACCTGTCGAATCGTATGTACGATTTCCAGATTCTCCAAGAATTGAAAACAGGCAAGAAAGGGGCCGAATCGGAACAGATGATCAAAAGTGAGCGAGTGCAGAAAATCATACTCCTGCTACATCGCCATTTCCCCTTCTTGCAAGCTTTCGTGGAAACAAAACACCTACAACAAAAAAAGAATAAGGAAGAGGGAAAGAATGCCCAAAAGAATAAAAAGGGAAACGCTATCCCCAACAATAAAGGCCAACTGGAATTTACCGTATCGGAGTCAGAGAAACAATCTATTTCGCCGAACGAATATCGTACAATCCTATGCAACACCTTCCGATTAATCAACGATTTGCGTAATGAATATACCCATTTCAGCCCCGGAAAGCGTACAGATAAAGAAAAAGAGAGTCATAAAAATACCCAAAAGGAGATGCTGTCCTATCTCTATCTATGCCTCGATGGTGGCCGAAGAGTTGTGAAAGAGCGTTTCAAGGATACCTTTAAGGAAAAAGACTTTAATTTCCTCACCCAGGGGCCTCGCTATTCCTTACAAAAAGAGAGAGGGAAAACAAAGGCCGAAGAACGCCCCAATTTTTATTACCGTCTGAAAGATGATCAGGGACTGTTCAGTTATGTAGGGATACTGCTATTTATATCTCTGTTCCTACACAAAAGATATATTTCGGAGATGCTGACCCAATCGGGGCTGTTTTATACTCCCCGTTATTGGAAAGGACAGCCGGTTGATGTAGAATTGGAACGCCGGATCATCAGCGAAATATTCAGCATTTATCGTATTCGCCTACCCAAAGAGCGAATAGAAAGTACCCGTCCCGATTATGCCTTGGGCCTCGATATGCTCAACGAATTACAGAAATGCCCCGACGAACTCTATGAAACCTTCTCACCTGAAGACCAGGCTGAGTTCAGGGTAAAACGAGAATACGACGAAAGCGGCGAAGGCACCGAAGGGGGTGAGGTGCTGTTGAAGCGTTTCGACGATCGGTTCCCTTATTTTGCCATACGTTATCTGGACGAAAACCTGGTATTTGACGATATACGGTTCCAAGTATCGATAGGGAAATACCGATATAAGTTCTATAATAAACTTTGTATAGACGTCGTATCGCCCCATGAGGACGACTGCTATCGCTTGCGCTCCTTGCAAAAAGACATCAACGGATTCGGCCGACTGAACGAGGTGGAATATGAACGAATGTTGCGTTACGGCTCTCATATTCATGCAGAAAAGCCCAAAGGCGACGATACCCCCTACCTCACCGACCACTACACCAGCTATGTATTTAACGGGAACCGCATCGGGCTGCTTTTCAATCAGGAGAACGGGCGTCATGACCTGGAAGAGACCCGTGGAACCCGCCTTTACTTGCCCTCTCTCACTTTCGACAGTTCGGCCGAGGGGAAAGATGCCCACTGCGTAGCACCTATCGCCTGGCTTAGTACCTATGAACTGCCTGCATTGATTTTTCACCACTTGTTATGCCACCATTATGGATTGGAGCGTACCGCAACCGAAGCTATTATCAAAGATTGCGTAGGGTTGTACCACCGTCTGTTTACCGATATTCGTGATGGGAAACTCCTTCCCGGAGAAGCACTCGGCATACGGGCCGGAGAATCTCTTTCCCAAGAGATTTCCCAAATCAGAAAGGGGAAACCTCTCCCGCAAAATATCAGCGAGAAGATAGAGACATTCCTTACTACCCACTATTGTACCGAACGTGTGTGCCTCCATATACAAGACATTCCTAAAAAATTGATAGATTACCTTATCGGGAAGAGGTTAGACCAGGATATGGCCGGACTGTTCAAGCAACGTTCGCGAGAACTGGTAAACAAAATGCTCGAAAGTACCCAAGTCCGCCTCAAAAAATTTACGGAAGAATGGACTCGACAAGGTAATCGCGACAATAAGTTTGGAAAGAAAAGCTATGTCGATATTCGCCCGGGAAGACTGGCCGACTATTTAGCCAAAGACCTGCTCTTTTTCCAGCCCTACGACGACGAGAAAAAGAACAAGGTAACCGGACTCAATTACCA
The DNA here is from genome assembly GCA_902471075.1 of uncultured Barnesiella sp. Lineage (GTDB taxonomy): Bacteria > Bacteroidota > Bacteroidia > Bacteroidales > Barnesiellaceae > Barnesiella. The sequence goes on from CABRIW010000007.1 coordinate 83,472, forward strand.
AGTATTACAGGCTGCATTGGCCATTTATAATCATAGCCTCGACGAACTGAGCCGACTCTTCGAAAACGCCCGTCTGCTGGTTCCGGAAGGCCCCAAAATGGAGCATCCTTTTTTAAGGAGTGTATTAAAGAAGAAACCTAACAGCACTTTACAATTTTATGCATATTATCTAATCGAAAAAATAAAATATCTGGAAGGACGATTAGCCGATTCAAACGAAACTTTTGCCGACCTGTTCCGATACAAACAACGTCAAAAGTGGCAAACACGAGACTGCCAATGGTATAGAGCATTGGCCGGTCGTTATATGGCAGAAATGATGGAGGAAGGGACTATGAATTTCAAACCCATCGAACTGCCACGAGGTCTTTTTGAACAACCTATTAAACAACTCTTGGCCACTATTCTGACCCAGAGAACAGGCTCTGACAGTCAAGCATTGTTAAAGATTGTCGAGTCGCCCCGCTGCAACGTATCCTATCTCATTGCCCAATATTTTACGCTAATACTGCACGATGACAGTCAACCCTTCTATCGTCCCGATAAAAGGTTCAAACGAACATATAAATATTTCAATATTCTGAATAACCGGAAAGAACGCAACAAGTTAGTGCAGGTATATCAGACCTTGGACGAAATGGAAGCATATTTCAAAGACACGGAATCATTGGAGAAACAGCATAAAAATTATCTAAACTCTCCCGAAGCCAAGAAGCACCCAGCACCAGAAGCTCGGCTAAAAAAATATCTCTCGGAATATAGAAAGAACGAAACGACAATCCGCCGCTACCGGGTACAAGATATGCTGATATTTCTCATGGCTAAGATTTTACTGTTGGAAAAGGGGGGATTGAAAGCAGGAGAATTAAAACAATACAAATTGAGCCTCATACAACCCACAACCGGGCAAAATGAAAGACAAAACATTCTTTCTTTGCAAGTACCTTTCAGTATTACTATAAAACTGAACGACGGAACAGAGCGTACCATCACACAAGAAGCTATCAAGGTGAAGAATTGTGGCGATTTCTTCCGATTCCTTTACGATGGACGCGTAATCTCGTTATTACCCTACACCCAGGAAGATATACCCTTGGAACGTTCTCTACTCGATAAAGAACTGGAAGGCTACGATAAGGAACGTATCCCCATCTTCAAATCGGTTCACCGCATGGAAGAAGAGATTCTACGCCTCTGCCCGGAACTAAACAATCCCCAAAGTCCTAAATATAAATACACAACCGACATAGGTAAAGAAAAGATTGTTAAAGAGAATTTCCGAGCCATGTTGACAGAATTACATAATCGGGGATTATTACCCGAAAACGAAATAGAAATGATGGTAGAAATCAGGAACTCATTCGCCCACAACCGCTATGCCTCTGTGACTTTAAAAGGGAAAGAGATACCCATAATAGCCATATCTATCCAGAGAAAATTCGATGGTGTTGTAGGTCGAACTATTGGAAAAAAGTAAAATACCATCATAAATAAATATACATAACTTAGTTATCGCCCGATTTTTCAAATTTAAAAACCATAAAGTGCTTATGAAACATGACATCACCCTGCGAGGGAAACGACTGGTAGCTCTGCTGGTAACCATTTGTTCCCTCTCGACGGCCTGGGCCGGCGAACTCAACCTGATACCCAAACCGCTCCGGGTCGAAGAGGGCGAAGGCCACTTCGTGCTCACCGCCAAGACGACCATCGGCTACGATGCCGCGCTCGAAGAGCAGGCCGAATATCTGCAACAACTGCTCGGCCAGTCGACCGGCTGGGACCTGACGCTGAAACCCGAGGCCCGCAAGGCGACCATCCGCCTCGAACTGAAACCGGGCGAGGTGGGTCACCCCGAAGGGTACCGCCTGACCGTAACACCCAAGGGCATCACCGTGACGGGCGAGGACCGCGGGGGTGTCTTCTACGGCATACAGACGTTGCTGCAACTCTTCCCGGTCGAAGTGTACAGCGACCGGCGGCAGCACGATGTCGTGTGGTCGGCTCCGGCCGTGACGGTATACGATGCCCCCAACCGTCCGTGGCGGGGCATGATGCTCGACGTGGCCCGCTACTTCTACCACAAGGAGTTTGTGAAGAAGTATATCGACATGATGGCCATGTACAAACTCAACAAGCTGCAGCTGCACCTCATCGACGACTCGGGCTGGCGCCTCGAAATCAAGAAGTATCCCCGCCTCACCGAGGTGGGTGCCTGGGCCGGTACCGACGCCAAGCGTCTGGGCGGATACTACACCCAGGAAGATATTAAGGAGCTGATCGCCTACGCCCAGGTGCGCAATGTCGAGATTATTCCCGAGATTGAGTTCCCGGCCCATATCCTGTCGGCCATCGTGGCCTACCCCTGGCTCAGTTGTACCGGCCTGCAGCACGAGGTCCCCGTGCAGCACTTCATCAGCAAGGACCTGCTGTGTGTGGGCAAAGAGAGCTCTATCCAGTTCCTGCGCGATATTCTGGACGAGACGGTGGCTCTCTTCCCCAGCGCCTACATCAACATCGGCGGCGACGAGGCCAACTATGTGCGGTGGGAATCGTGTCCCCACTGCCAGGCAATCATCCAGCGAGAAGGATTGAAAAAGGCCTCGGACCTGCAAGGCTATCTGACCAATGTCGTGGCCGAGATGATGAAAGAGAAGAACCGCACCGTCGTAGGGTGGGAAGAAATTCTGCTCCGGGGCGAGGTAAAAACGCCTGTCGTAGGGGTGTTCTGGCACAATGTGGCCGACACCATCGAGGCGACCAAGACCGGCCACAAGGCCATACTCTCACCGGCCACGCACATGTACTTCGACTTCCCCGAGAGTTCGACTCCCGGCGAAGTGAAGGCAGCCACCTGGATGCCCCCGATTTCGGTCGAGAAGTGCTACGGCATGGAGGTCAACGACTACTCCCCCGAGTCGACCGTACTCGGTGTGCAGGGCTGCTTCTGGAGCGACCAGTTCATCCACGGGACCGTGCTGCAAGAGATTGACTGCCTCGACGAAAACCGTTCGGAGAACTACGCCGAATACCTCACCTTCCCCCGACTACTCGCCCTCTCCGAGGTAGCTTGGACCCCGCAAGCCGCCCGCAGCTACCCCGACTTCAGTTATCGCCTGAGCACTCACTTTGCCCGGCTCGATGCCAAAGGGTGCCACTACCGCGTGCCCGAACCTCACATCGAAAAGATGGAGACGGTCGATAACGGAGCCCTGCGATTCACCCTGACTCCGGCCGTCGACCAGGCTGTCATACGCTACACCACCGACGGGTCCTACCCCACGGTACACTCGCCCATCTACAACGGGCCGGTGACGGTAGCCGACAAGAGCGACTTCCACGCCATTACCGTAGTGACCGACACCCACTACTCGCTGCCTATCTACTTTGCCCCCGACTACTCGGCCTACAAGCCGTACGGCGAGTTCACTGCCGAGTGGAAACCCCTCATCGTCCAGACCCAAAAGGCCCCGTGGCGATTCGAGTGCACCGGCAAGATTGCCGGGAACGGCGACTACGTCATCACCTTCATTCCCACCAAGGGCGAAAACCCGCTGCAACTGGGCGGACTGAAACTCTACAAACGCGACGAGCTGCTGGCCGAGGTAGCCCAACCGTCGATATCGGACAACGGCACCACGGCATACCGGTTCTCGGTCAACGAGTTCGAAGCCGGCACCCCCTTCTTCATCGAGGTCGAGGCCTGGGGCGAAGACGGCAACGACACCTCGGGGCTGGTATTCATTCGCAAAGAGGTCCGATAAGTTTCGCATACATTCCTACACAAAAGGCTGCCTGCGGGCAGCCTTTTGTGTTATAGAACATAACGACACACCAACGGTCGAGGCCCGAAAAGAGTTATCTTTGTTTCGATAGATATCATAATCATACATCCTCTCTACATATACAATCGAATTGTAAACCACAGAAAAGATAACTACTCGTCATGGCTAAAGCTCGCATTTTCATCAGTTACGCCCACGAAGACAAAGAGTGGGTACTCGAGGGTCCCGGTAACATTCACCTCATTCCCCGCATCAGACGCCACACCAGCCCCGACGCCGAAATATGGTTCGACGAAGGATTGGTCATCGGCGAAAAGTGGGACGAAGAGATCCACAGCCACATCGTCCAGGCGCACATCTCCATCCTGCTCATCAGCGAGAGTTTCGTCTCGTCGGACTATATCGTCAACAAGGAACTGGTATGGATACGGGAGCAGGTCGAGCAAAACGACATGAAAATCGTGCCTCTGCTCATCGGCAACATCACCGAGAAGTCGAAACGCATCATCGACTGGATTTACCAGCGGCAGATTCACCCCTCGGAGACGCAACCCCTGTGCAACTACCTCAACGACAAGGCCCAGTGGGACCACATGATTACGAGCATCCTCAACATTATCGACTCGAAGATAGACCAGGTGCTCGAGGCGCAACTCCTCAGCGAACGTCAGCCCGAGACGCCGCCCCGAACCGAGTTCCGCCCCACAAGCGCTACGGCCGAAGAGGGCGAAGAGAAGAGCCCCCACAAGGTGGCAGCTACCAGTAGCGGGGTCAGCCCGGCCATCTATCAGGAGGCCGTGAAGCTCTACCGCAACCACAAATACAAGGAGGCCTCGGAGATACTGTTGAAACTGGCCGCCGCCAACAACATCGAGGCACAACATCTGCTCTGCGACATCCTCTGCAACAAGGTGCGGGCATACCAGTTGTGGCCCGAAATTCTGGATACCTTCCTTCCCTATGCCGAAGAGGGCATGGACTTCGCCCAGGTCATCGTGGGGCGGGTCTACTACCGGGGCAGCCTGAAAGAACGCGATTACGGGAAGGCCTTCGAGTGGTTCCAGAAGGCGGCCGAGAAGGGCAACTCCTACGCCCAATACCTGTTGGGCAACATGTACGAGAACGGCATCCATGTCGAGCAGAACTACGACACGGCCCTCTCCTACTACAAAAATGCCGCCGCCCAGAACAACATCATGGCCCTGGGCGAGATTGCCTACATGAAGGAAAACGGCTACGGCCTGCCCATAAACCGGGAAGAGGCCGAAAAGACATACCTCCAACTGGCCGAAGAGCGCGACGACGAGTGGTCGATGATCAAGCTCTCCTACCTCGAGATGGAGCGGGGCAACTCGGACAAACGGCTCGAATGGATACAGCGGGCCCTCGACAAGGAGTATATCGACGCCTACTTCGAGCTGGGACTCCTCTACCAGTTCGACGAGAAATACCAGGACCTCGAGAAGGCGCAGCAAGCCTACTACCGCGCCGCCCAGATGGGGAACCCCGACGGCATGAACGGGTTGGCCCTCATCTACTACAACATGCCCGACAACAAGGGCGACAGCCAGGCATTCCGCTGGTTCACCAAGTCGGCCGACCAGGGCGACAGCCTCGGGCTCTACTACCTGGCCACCATGTACGAAGGGGGCTTCGGCACCCCGGTCAACAAGCCGAAGGCCTGGAGCCTCTATCTGGCTTCGGCCGAGCAGCGCTTCTCGCCCGCCTACCTCAAGATAGCCCAACTCATCGAGAGCGGCGAGGCCCCCGCCTCCTTTGCCGGACGCGAGCTCGAGTTCTATATCAAGGCCGCCAAGCGCAACGACATCGACGCCATCCACGAGGTCATCCGCCACATCCAGGACGACCCCAACCGTCTGAGCGAACTCTTCGACTGGTGCAAGCGGGGTGCCCAACTCAACGACGGCATCTGCCTCTGCAAACTGGGCGAACTCTACTTCTACGGCCGCGGTACCGAAATGGACGAGTTCAAGGCGATGGATTACTTCCGCAAGGCCGAAGCCCTGCAAATCCCCGACGCCTACTACTTCCTGGGTCTGGCCTACTACGAAGCCAAAGGGGTGGTAAGCCCCAACCTGCAGAAGGCCGAAGAGTATTTCCAGAAAGCGGCCGAGGCCGGATATGTCGACGCCATCAAGGCCATTGCCGAGCTCTACATGCAGTCGGGACAGGAGAACGGATACGAAAAAGCCATCGCCTACCTGACCCACATCGCCGAGGGCGAACATGCCGACATTGCCTACGAGGGACTCATGCGCATTGCCGTCGAGAAGATGACACCCCAGGACTATGCCGCCCCCCAGGCCAGCGAGCTGTACCAGAAGGCCCTGAAGTTCGAGCAGGCCGGCCGACAGGCGGGCATGACCCGGAGCCTCAGCCACGAGTTCCTGCAACGAGGCATCGACCTGTGCAATATCGAACGGTACACCGAGGCCATCGCCCCGCTGCTGCAAGCGGCTCAGATGGGCGAAGCCGAGGCGGCCAACCGGCTGGGCGACATCTACTTCTACGGCAACGGGGTCGAAATCGACTACGAACAGGCCTACTACTGGTTCTCCAATGCCGCCCAAAGCAACAACGCCTACGCCCAATACTCCCTCGCCTTCATGTACATGAAGGGGCTCTTTGTCGAGCAGGACAATGCCCAGGTCATCAGATACATGAAACTCGCCGCCGAAAACGGCTACACCGAGGCCCAGAAAAACATGGGCGAATACTATTACTACGGCTCCTTCGGCTGCCATCGCGACATGAAAGAGGCCATCAAATGGTATGAGATGGGTGCCCGCAACAACCAACCCACCTGCCTCTTCACCCTGGGCCTCATCTACGAAGAGGGCGACGGCGTGCAGAAAAACATACTCAAAGCCGCCGAATGGTACCAGCGGGGAGCAAACATCGGCATCCCCTCGTGCCTCTACCGGCTTGGGGTGCTTATGCTCGAGAAGGAGGTTGCCGGAGAAACCGAAAAGGGCTTCAGTTTCATACAGCAGGCGGCCGAGGCCGGATACCCCTTTGCCCAGAACTACATGGGCAAAGCCTACCGTTTCGGCTGGAATGTCAAGGCAAACCCCGTGAGAGCCACCAACTGGTTCGCCAAAGCGGCCGAACAGAACCTGGCCGACGCCATGTGCAACCTGGGCGACATGTACTCGGCCGAAGACGGCCTCACCGTCGACTATGAAACGGCTCTCTACTGGTACAAACAGGCTGCCGAAGCCAACCACTACCGGGCCCTGACCGAACTGGGCGACCTCTACTACGCCGGCAAGGGGGTAGAACAAGACTTCGCCCGGGCGCTGGAATATTACCTGAAGGCCTGCAACGAAGGCTATCCCTACGCCTTCTACTCGGTAGGTTTCATGTACCTGCGCGGCCAAGGCACCGCCCCCAACCGCGAGAAGGCAATGGAATACCTGAGCCAGGCAGCCGCCATGGGCAACGAGAGTGCCTTCCAACTGCTCAACCAGATGGAGACCGGCCAGGCCTCGCCCGACGAGGAGCAAGAGGTAGACCCCTTTGCCAAACAGGCCTACCTCGACGCCCGCCAGGCACTCGAGGCGAAAGAGACCGACCGGTATGTCAACCTGCTCACCCAGGCAGCCAACCTGGGGTACATCCAGGCCATGAACGACCTGGGCGACCTCTACTTCCACGGCGATTCGGTCCCGGTCGACATGTCCAAAGCCTACGACTACTTCGAGAAAGCCTCGCAAAAGGGGTCGGGCTACGGCTCGTACAGTTGCGGGTTCATGCTCCTGCGCGGAGCCGACGACGTGCCCCGCGACATCGACAAGGGGCTTTCCATGCTCCGCCTGGCTGTCGAGCAAGGCTACACGGCCGCCAACCGCGACCTGGCCCAATACTACGACATGCTCGATACCGAGGAGGGGGCCCGACTGGCACTCGACTACTACCAGCAATACATCGAAGAGTATCCCAAAGATGCCCGTGCACTGATTCACATCGGACTCATCTACGAGACCGGCCTGGGGATTCCCTGCGACATCGAGCTGGCCAAGAAATATTACGAACGCGCCGCCGAATACGACGAGACGGGACGGGCCAACAACTTCCTGGGCGGCATCTACATGAATGCCGAAGAGACCGACGAGAACGAGCGGATGGCAGTCCACTACCTGCAGAAAGCCATCGAGCAGGGCGACTCCAACGCCATGCGGCGCCTCTGCTACTACCTGCACAACGGGCGGGGCGGACTGCAACCCGACAGCCAACGCGAGGTCGAGCTCCTCACCGAGGCCTCCCGACTGGGCAACCACCAGGCCTCTTTCCAACTGGGGCTCCTGTTCGAAGGGGGTATCGAAGGGATAGAGCCGAACCCCGAAGCGGCTATCCGATACTACCAGCTGGCGGCCGACAACGGTGTAGAGGCAGCCATCAACAAGATAGGCGAACTCTACCTCTTCGGCGAGATTGTCCCCGCCAACATCTCCAAAGCCATCGCCTGCTTCTCGACGGCATCGGACAAGGGTTACGGCAAGTCCTCCTACTGGCTGGGACGTCTTCATACCGACGGCATCGGGCAGCTCGAAAAGGATACCCGCAAGGCGGTCGAATACTACCAGAAAGCCATTGCACAGGGCTACGAAAATGCCCGGGAGTGGCTCGAACAGCTGCAACAGAACCTGGTCGACGAGAGCACCAGCGAGGTCGAGATTCCCGACAAGAGCGACGACGAACTCTTCGCCGAAGCCAAGGAGGCTCTCGACAAGGCTCAGTTCAAGAAGGCTTTCGCCTACTTCTCGCACCTGGCGGCAAAGGGTCACGCCGAGTCGTTCAACCAACTGGGCGACATGTATTTCTATGGTCGTGGCGTCACCGCCGATGAATCGAAGGCTCTCGAACTGTACAAACAGGCCGCCGAACGCGACAGCGTCTATGGCTACTTCAACCTGGGGTTCCTCTACTGGAACGGCCCCCGCGAGATGCACGACCCCCAACTGGCACTGCAATACCTGAAAAAAGCGGCCCAACGGGGATACACCTACGCCCTGGGCTTCATCGGCGACATCTACCGCAACGGCCCCGACGAGATTCGCGACTATGCCGAGGCCAAACGTTACTACCAGAAGGGTATCGATGCCGACGAGATAAACGCCATCAAAGGCATGGCCTCGCTCTACATGATGGGGCAAGGCGTTCCCCAGAACAACGCCATGGCCGCCTTCTACCTGCGAAAGGCTGCCGACAAGGGCAACGCCTGGGCCATGTACCATCTGGGACGCATCTACTACTTTGGCGAAGGCGTAGCCCGCAACATGAAGGTGGCCCTCGACTATCTGCAAAAGGCCTACGATGCCAACTACCCCGAGGCCTGCTGCCTGTTGGGGCTGCTCTACGAACAAGGTACCGCAACGGCCCAGAATATCGAGTTGGCCAACAAGATGTACCTCAGAGGGTGCGAACTGGGCGACTCGGGCTCGATGCGCTACCTGGCACTCAACTACCTCGAGGGCAAAGGTCTGCCCAAAGATTACAAACGGGCCTGCTCCTACCTGGCACAAGCCGTCGAGCACGGGAACATGTCGGCCCGTATCGACCTGGCCCAAATGATTTTCCACGGACAGGGGACGAAGCAAGACCCGGAGAAAGCCATCGACCTGCTGGAACCCTGCCTGAACGAGAAGTATGGCCGGGCCTACCAGGTGCTGGGCGAGGCGTTTGAATACGGACTGGGAGTCGAGCGGAATTACCCGAAAGCCAAGGAGTTGTATCAGAAGGCTCTCGAACTGGGATACGAAGAGGCTCAACAGGCGCTCGACCGGCTCGACAAATATTGCTGACCCGACCGGAGAAGAGAGAGACCCTAAAAACGGGATGGAGAGAAACTCTGCTTTCAATTTGAAACTCCATCCCTCGAAACTACAATCAAAATGTCCTGACAAACTCTGCAATCAATGGAGTTGTCGGGGCATTTTAGATTTATCGCTTACCATCTGCAACCCAAGCACATCACTCGCCTCATCCCGAGGAATACCCCTTTAACACACAATTCCCGAGGCTTCCTTTCCCCCTCGATACACCCTGCATCGGCAAGAATCTAGTTTTCTGTTAAGAATTACAAATTCAAATATTAACAGTAAATTTTTGTAAACCTGTATTAACTTATATAATTTTACACGAAAATTATAAATTGCAAGTAGTGTGTACTTATTCTAATTGCATGAAAACCAAAAACATAAAGAGGAATCCAATCATACAAAAATCTAATAAGTGTTCTATGGTATTTAAAATGAAAATGACAGGAGCAAACTGTGTGTTGCTCTGTGCCGCTCTATTTTCTTCCAGCCTGACAGCTTATGCGACCGAGAAGAGCACGAATGCCACGACCGATTCGTCGGCCCCGGGTATCGTGCAGGACAAGATAGCCGTCTCTGGAACCGTCAAGGATAAGAATGGCGAGCCGTTAATCGGCGTAAGTGTAGTGGAAAAAGGAACGACCAATGGCATGATTACCGATTTGGACGGAAACTTCAGTCTGTCGGTTTCGAGCCCCGATTGCCGAACTCGAAGTGTATGGCAAGGAAGAATCGGCTATCGACGAGACTACGGTAAGCCGCGTGCTGGTAGCTCCCAACCCCGTCAACCAGGGTGAAAAGATGGCCGTAGCCGCCGACCAGGCCGAAAGCATCGAAATCTATTCGATGCAGGGCGCTTTGGTGAAAGCCGAACGGGCCGAAGAGACCATTACCTTCGTTACCACCGACGACCTGACACCGGGCATCTACTTTATGGTAGTCAAAGGTGCCGACTACACCGAAACCGTGAAAGTGATTGTGAAGTAACACCCAAACACACCGCGCAACCCCGAGGGGTTCTCTCTATGTATACAAGGGTTTGACAGGTACGAGGGGGAGAAATAGCTCGGAGCCGAAGCACAGGCGATTGTCGAGCCTCGACGAGAGCCATGCGCTACACGACTACCCGGCTCAATGCTCCAGAACGAGCTGTACCTTCCTGGCTCCCAACCGGGCCTGCAACCACTCCTGGAACTGCTTCTGCTCGGTGGCCGAGAAGGCTCGCGAGTAGCGCACGACGGCCAGCGTGGTAGTATCGCGCACATCGGTCTCGATGCTGCTGAAGATGGTTTTCGAGATGGCAATATCGGTGACGTTGGGGAAGAGCACCTTGATTTCGGGAGCTACCGAGATGCCCACCGAGTCGTACTGCTGGTAGTGCAACGTCACATTCTCCAGCGAATCGATGACCTGCTGCTGGCGGCTTATCTGCTCCTGATTGTGCAGATAAATATCCTTGAACATCGTGCTGCTGAGCGTCGTCATGTCCATCGAGTTGGAGCCGTATCCCTGGCGCACCTCCAGCACGGCGCCCCCCAGACCATACTGCGGCAGCCGGGCCTGGGCCACGGCGATGGAATCCTGCGGTATCTCGGCTCCTACCAGCGACACCCGTATGATGCGCTTGCCATGCTCTATCACGGCATCCTTGCTCAGTACCTGGGTATCGGGGTAGTTGAAGTTCTGCGAGACAAACCGCGCGGCAGCCACCTCGAAAAAGTTCTCCTTCACCATGTTGTAGGTGAGATAGATGCTGGGGGCCATCGTGAGGACAAGAATCGTATAGACAATGCGCTCGACCTTTTTGCGCCGCTCGTCATCGACAAACTCCTTCTTCGAATACTTCATCAGCTTCACCCCCAGCGTGGTGGCAAAGGCGATGAACACCGAATTGATGAAGAAGAGGTAGAAGGCCCCGAAGAAATAGTAGAAGTTGCCCGTGGCCAACCCGAATCCGGCCGTACACAGGGGCGGCATCAACGCCGTGGCAATGGCCACACCGGGCAGCACATTGCCCTTCTGCTTCGACGACATGGCCACGATGCCGGCCAACCCTCCGAAGAAGGCGATGAGCACGTCGTAGATGGTGGGCGAGGTGCGGGCCAGCAATTCGCTGCGGGCCTCGTTCAGAGGCGAAATCCAGAAGTAGACGGTCGAGGTAATCACACTGAAGAGTGTTGCCACCGCCAGGTTGCGGAACGACCGCTTGATGAGTTCGTAGTCGTTGATGCCCAACCCCAGGCCTATACCCATGATGGGGCCCATGAGGGGCGAAATCAACATGGCGCCGATAATGACCGCCGCCGAGTTGGTGTTCAACCCCAGCGAGGCGATAAATATGGCAAACACCAGAATGAGGATGGTCGAGCCCTTGAACTCCACCCCGGCCCGGATAGCCTCTACCGAGGCGGCTTCTTCCTCGCGGTCCTGGCTCATGTCGAGGTAGTGGGTCAAAAATCGTTTGACCGAATCGATAAAATTGGAAAAAGTCATAGTCTATGTAATTATGGAAAGTCCCGGCAGTGCGGCACCCACAGGGTTCACGACCTGGAGACAAAACGATTCAATACCGGAATTTCGCGCAACGGCAAATCGTGACGGAACAGGTAAACCAGGAAAATGGCCAAGAGCACCGTACGGAAGGCCAGACGCAGCACCAGCGACTCGATGGGCACCAGAGTACCCACCGCATAGAGAACGGCCGTGAGCAGCGTGTAACGCAGTGCATTGCCCAACTCGTACTTGATGGGATAGACCCGCTGCCCGATGAAGAACGAAGCCAGCATCATACTCAGGTAGCAGACAAACGCCGCCCAGGCACACGCCATGTAACCGTAACGGGGCACACCCACGATATTGATTACCGCCGTAATGACAAACCCGAACAGCGAGAACCAGGCCCCCCACTGGGTGCGGTCGGTGAGCTTGTACCACAACGACAAGTTGAAGAAGATGCCGAAGAAGAGCTCGGCCAGCATGACGATGGGCACCACCTTCAATCCCGTGCAGTAGGTAGCCGGCATGAAGAAGCGAACGATGTCGATATAGAACATCACCGCCAGGAAGATAAAGAGCCCGAAGATGATAAAATATTTCATCGCCTCGGAATAGGACTTCTTGTTTTCGTTGCCCGCCTCTTTGTTCCGTGCAAAGATGAAGGGCTCGTAGGCAAATCGAAAGGCTTGTGTAAACATCACCATCACAATCGCAATCTTGTAAACTGCCCCGTATATACCCAGTTCCGACATGGCGTCGGGGCGACTCCCTGCCAGCACAGGATAAAACATCTTATCGAAGGTTTGGTTCATGATGCCGGCAATTCCCAGGATGAGCAACGGGAAGGAGTATTTGAGCATGCGCGACAGCAGACGGCCGTTGAACCGGTAGCGCACCCGGAATATCTCGGGGAAAAGCACCAGCAGCACCACGCCCGAACTGATGACGTTCGACACCAGGATATACCCCACCAGGAAGTCGGGGTCGAAGAACCACGAAATCCACTCGGGGTGAATGCCATAGAGCCACGGGCAGAGCAGGATGAAAAAGAGGTTCAGCGCGATGTTGAGAAAAATCGACAGCAACTTGACGGCGGCAAACCGGATGGGCCGGCGCTGGTAACGCAGGTAGGCAAAGGGCAACGCCGTGAAGGCATCGATGGCGATAATCAGGGCCATCATCAGCACATAGTCTTCATGCTCGGGATAGCCCAGCAGCCTCGACAGCGGCGAGAGGAAGATCCACACGAGCACGAAAAAGAGGGTCGAGGTGGTAGCCAGCGAGATGAGGCCGGTGGTGTAGACCCGCTTCGGGTCTTTCTCCTCCTTGTCGTTGGCAAAGCGGAAGAAGCCCGTCTCCATGCCGTAGGTGAGGATAATCAACAGCAAGGCCATGTAGGCGTAAAGGTTGGTCACAATACCATACTCGGCCGTGGTCTTCAACACGTTTACATAGAGGAATACAAAACACCAGTTGAGAAACCGCCCCAATATACTGCTCAAACCGTATATTGCGGTATCCTTTGCCAAACTCTTCATGCCGGCCATAAGCGTCTACATTTTTTCGATTAAAACAATGTCCCCTGTTCCGAGAGGCGGTGACGATTCAAGTGGGTATAGGCCAAGTCGGTCACCTCGCGTCCCCGGGGCGTACGTTTGATAAATCCCTCTTTGATGAGATAAGGCTCATACACCTCCTCGAGCGTGCCGGGATCTTCGCCCAGCGCCGTGGCAATCGTGGTGAGCCCCACGGGGCCGCCCTTGAACTTGTCGATGATAATCGAGAGTATCTTGTTGTCGATTTCGTCGAGTCCGTACTGGTCGATATTGAGTGACTCGAGTGCATAGCGGGCTATCTCGAGATCGATACTGCCCGACCCCTTCACCTGGGCAAAGTCGCGCACCCGCCGCAACAGGGCGTTGCCGATACGGGGCGTACCGCGGCTGCGCATGGCTATCTCGGTAGCCGCCTCGCGGGTACAGGGTACCCCCAGCAGGTTCGACGACCGCTCGATGATGTGCGTCAGCACCGCATGGTCGTAATACTCGAGGTGACAGTTAATCCCGAACCGGGCCCGCAACGGGCTGGTGAGCAAACCGCTGCGGGTGGTGGCACCCACCAGCGTGAAGGGATTCAGCTCAATCTGTATCGAGCGGGCACTCGGCCCCTTGTCTATCATGATGTCAATGCGGAAATCTTCCATCGCCGAGTAGAGATACTCCTCCACCACGGGGCTCAACCGGTGTATCTCGTCGATAAAGAGCACGTCGTTCTCCTCGAGCGAGGTCAGCAGACCGGCCAGATCGCCCGGCTTGTCGAGCACCGGTCCCGATGTGATTTTGAAACCCACGCCCAACTCGTTGGCCACGATATTGGCCAGCGTCGTTTTGCCCAAACCGGGAGGGCCGTGCAGCAACACATGGTCGAGGGGCTCCTGGCGCATGCGGGCGGCCATCACGAATACCCGCAGGTTCTCGATGATTTTGTCTTGTCCGCTGAAGTCGTCGAACGACAGGGGACGCAACGCCTTCTCGAATTCCCGTTCGGTATCCGATATTCTCTGTTCTCGTATGTCGAAACGATTATTTTCCACAGACTGTTTTTACGTTCACCGCATTTCGACAGCAAACTTAGCAATTTATTTTGTGATTACCGCTATTTTACGAGGCTAAACTCTTGCGACGGCGCTTCAGCTCCTCTTTCCGCTCGATGCGCGACCAGAACTCGCGATAGGCAACCAGGGCCTCGTCGACCGAACGCTGCGGGTCCCAACCCCGCAACCGGGCATACTCGGCCACCACGTAGCGCACAATGACCTCGTCGTGGCAGAAACGGCTGAAGTTGGCCAGACACATCTCCGGTGTCATGGCGTGGAACCGCATGCGGTTGAGGTCGAGAATCGAGAAGCGTATCTGCCCCTCCTGCTTTTCGAACAGAATATTCCCGGCCGAGTAGTCGAGGTGCTGCACCCCCTTCTCGTGCAACCCGACGGTAAAGGCGGCAAAGGCCTTGAGTATATCTTCGCGCCCCTCTACGCCCCCGCTGTCGAACTCGCGCATCATGCGGGTATAGGGGCAGGTCTCCGACACGAAATACGAATGCCACAGCAGGCCGCCCCGCTTCACCTCGATATAGGCGACCGGAGCCGGGGTATCTATGCCCATGGCCCGCAGCCTGAGGGCATACCTGTAGGCACGTTCGGCCTTGCCCGGACGGAAAAACGTGTAGGCAATCCGGTTGATAAAGAGGGGCACCTTGTACCCCTTCACCACATAGTTCTGCCCCTCGTACGAAAATTGACGAAGCTCGTTACGAGCCTTGTAGATACACTCGCCCAACGTAGGGAATGCGAGCGGCAGTTGCTGCATAAACTTCTCGAGCCGGCGATATGCCGGATTCAATACCAGTTTCATCTTCTTCCCGAATAATTATTTATCAACTAAACGTACCGGGGAATTTCGGGTTTCGACCCGGCAGCCTATCTCTACTATTACGCTTGCGAGGCCCGAGCCCGCAGATTTTTCACCCGCTCGACAATGACAGCCGGTGCTATATCCAGGCAGGCATAGTCTTTCCGATAGCACGGTTTGTTGCCAAAAATGGAACAAGGACGGCAATCGAGCGACAACTGCACTACATTCGCCTCGCTCTGGTGCCACCCCAGGAATCCGCAACAGGGATGGGTGGCTCCCCACACCGAAACGACCGGCACCGCTACCAGCGAGGCCAGGTGCATGTTGGCCGAGTCCATCGAGACCATCACGTCGAGATGACTCATCAATGCCAGCTCGATGGCAAAACCGTGACGTTTGTCGGCCAGGGAAGTTACATGGGGATAGCGCTCCTGCCAGACGGAGAGGATGTCGCGCTCACGTTCGCCCGACCCGAACAGGAACAGCTTTACATGCGGTTCGGCAGCCAGCTTGGCCACCACATTTTCCATACGGTCGAGCGGATAAATCTTACCCTCATGCTTGGCAAAGGGGGCTATGCCTACCCAATACTCGCCCGGTTGCTTGGGCGGCGTCAAGTGAGAGTAGAGCCCCTCGTCGCCCTTTTCGGTGCCGAACAGCGAACCGAAATCGGGCGTGAACTTGAATCCCAACGCGGTGAATACCTCGCCATAGCGTTCGAACGAAGTGCGCAGCGGATGCAACGCCTCGCACTTGTGGCGGGCGGTAATCTGCTTTTTCTCCTGGCGGCCCTTGTCGATGACGGCTACCCGAATGCCCCACATCTTAAAAAAAATTCGCAGGAACTTCGTGCGCAACACATCGTGCAAATCGGCCACGGCGTCAATCGACAGTGCCCGCATCTCTTTGGCCAGTTCGTAGAGCCCGCCGATACCTTTGTGGCGCCCCTTCACATCGGCCACCACTACTTGCAAATTGCGCGGAGCCTGCAGAAAAAGTTGCGAAGCCACCTTCTGGGTGAGCATGACGAAAGTCGTGTCGGGGTTGGCCCGGCACACCGAATAGATAACGGGTATGGTCATGGCTACATCGCCCAGAGCCGACAGTCGGATAATTAAAACCTTTCTATACGACATACTCCCGACCCCTGCTACTTCTTATACAAAACCGGGTTCAACGCCGGGTCGTTGTACATCTTCATCTGTTTATATACCTTCATATATTTATGTCCGGCCTCTATCTCGCCGAGCAGCTGGTCGATGGCCGTCGACAGGTCGGTACGCTGCTCGAGCAGCACCTGCAACTTGGCCCGGCACTTCTCCACATGCTCGGGCGACGCATCCGTGCGCTCCACCTCCTGCTGCATGTGATAGATTTTCACCGCCAGAATCGACAGGCGGTCTATGGCCCAGGCCGGGCTCTCGGTATTTATGGTAGCATCGCTCTTCACCTCGACGTCGGCATATTTCTTCAGAAAATAGTCGTCGATCATCTCGACCAAATCGGTACGCTCCTGATTCGACTTGTCGATGCGCCGCTTGATAGCCAACGCCTCCTTGGGGTCGATGTCGGGGTTGCGGATAATATCTTCCAGGTGCCATTGAACCACATCGATCCAGTTTTTCAGACACAGATAATATTCAATACTTCCTTCGGCATACGGATTTTCCAACGAAGCATCCACATTATCGAACCGATGATAATATTGTGTGGTGTTCCAAAAAATGTGATTACAGGTTTCTGCAAAAGTCATAGTTCCCAATCGTTATGAGCACACCTGTTTTTCTGTAAGGCTCTTGTCGACAAGCCTGGTGTACCCGGGTTTCATTTTACAAACATAAGAATAGTTTTAGGAAAAACCATTATTTTCACAATATAAAAATAGTTCTTCGATACAATCCTGCAAAAATTTCGTACCTTTGGATAAAAAGCAGACAATTATGACTACGATTCCATACATTATAGCCGATAACAAGATACCCTATTTAAAGGGTGTACTCGAGCCCTATGCCCATATCGACTACCTTTCGCCCGACCGGATAGACGCCGACGCCGTGCGCGACGCCGACATTCTGTTGATACGTACCCGCACGAAGTGCAACAGCCAACTGCTCGACCAGAGCCGTTGCCGATACATTGCCACGGCTACAATCGGATACGACCACATCGACGCCGCCTATTGCCGCGAACGGGGCATCGAGTGGGTGAACTGCCCCGGCTGCAACGCCGCATCGGTGGGCCAATACATACTCGCCTCGCTGCTGGCCTGGAGCAAGAGCCACCGCAAGCCGCTGCACGAATGCACACTGGGCGTGGTGGGTGTAGGCCATGTGGGCAGCATCGTGGCCCGGTATGCCCGGTTGCTGGGCATGCGGGTTCTCCTGAACGACCCTCCGCGTGAGGAGGCCGAGGGTGCGGCCGGGTTTACCCCGCTCGAGACCGTCTGTCGCGAAGCCGACATCATCACCTTTCACACCCCGCTGACTCGAACCGGCAAATATCCCACCTACCACCTGGCCGATACCCGGTTCTTCGATGCGCTCTCCCGCTCGCCGCTCCTCATCAATACGGCCCGGGGCGAAATCGTGGAGACCGAGGCCCTGAAACAGGCCTTGAAGCAGAAGCAGATGGCAGCCGTCGTGCTCGACTGCTGGGAAAACGAACCCCACATCGACCGGGAACTGCTCGAACAGGCTTTCATCGCCACCCCCCACATCGCCGGATATTCGGCCGACGGCAAGTCGACCGCTACCCGCATGATTGTCGAGGCCGTGAGCCGGTGGATCGGGTGCAACATTCCCACACAACACATCGCTCCCCCTGACCCGGCGCAACCGCATATCGACCTCGCCGGTATACCTACGCCTCTGCAAAAGGCGGTGTGGGACACCTACAACCCCTTCGACGACGACCTCAGGCTGCGCAAGTCGCCCGAGACCTTCGAGATGCAACGCGGACTCTATCCATTGCGGCGGGAATTCGGAGCCTACCACGTAGCGGGAGCATCGGCAACCGACCGTATCATTTTAGAAAAATTAGGCTTTCGCATTGAATAAATATACACATATTTATAGCCGGGACTTAAAGAAAAAGTATTGTCCCACACAACAAAAAGAGACTGTTTTAGAACATAGAAGAGGATAAAAGTGGCTTATTTTTGCACAAAAACCCGACAAATGTGCAAAAAATGAGTAATTTATAAGGGAAAATTTTTTTTGTTCGGAGAAAAATATATTCCTTTGCAGTTGCAAAAAATAAGAACGTTAATTTATTTATTAATTAAAATTTGAAAATTATGTCTGACGTAGCATCAACAGTAAAAGAAATTATCGTAGAAAAATTGGGTGTTAAAGAATCAGAGGTAACTCCCGAAGCCAACTTCACCAACGACCTCGGTGCCGATTCTTTGGACACTGTTGAAATGATCATGGAGTTCGAGACTAAGTTCGACATCAAGATTCCTGACGATCAAGCAGAAAAAATTACGACTGTAGGTGAGGCTATCGCTCACATCGAAAAAGCTATCGCAGAGAAAGAGAATAAATAATTTTATGGAGCTTAAAAGAGTTGTAGTAACAGGTCTTGGCGCAATCACTCCGCTGGGAAACGATGTCCCCACGACATGGGACAACCTGCTGAAAGGAGTAAGCGGAGCAGGACCTATTACGCTTTTCGACGCATCTGAATTCAAGACTCAATTCGCTTGCGAGGTAAAGGACTTTGACCCGCTGAAATACTTCAACGCCAAGGAGGTTCGTAAACTCGACCGCTATACCCAGTTTGCTCTGGCCGCTACGCAAGAGAGCATGGCCGACTCGGGTCTCGACCTCGAGAAAGTAAACAAAGACCGTGCCGGTGTTATCTTCTCGGCCGGTATCGGCGGTATCAGCACCTTTGAGCAAGAGGTAGGGAACTATGCCGTTGCCCCCGAAAAAGGGCCGCGCTTCAGCCCCTTCTTCATTCCCAAGATGATTGCCGACATTGCCGCAGGACAAATCTCCATGCAGTACGGTTTCCGGGGTCCCAACTTCGGTATCGTATCGGCCTGCGCATCATCCACCCATGCCCTTATCGACGCTTATAACTATATCCGTCTGGGCAAAGCCGACTTGATCGTATCGGGTGGTGCCGAAGCTGCAATCACGGTATCGGGAGTAGGTGGATTCAATGCCATGCACGCACTCTCTACCCGCAACGATTCGCCCACGACGGCATCGCGTCCGTTCAGCGCTTCGCGCGACGGCTTCGTAATGGGTGAAGGTAGTGCCTGCCTTATTCTTGAAGAACTGGAACACGCATTGGCCCGTGGGGCTAAAATCTATGCCGAAGTCGTAGGTGGCGGTATGTCGGCCGACGCTTATCACCTGACGGCTACTCACCCCGAAGGTTTAGGTGCCAAACTCGTGATGCAAAACGCTCTCGACGATGCCCACATGGCTCCCGAAGAGATCGACTACATCAACGTGCACGGTACATCGACCCCCGTCGGTGACAAATCAGAAGCCAAAGCGATTTTGGAAGTATTCGGCGATCACGCCTATAACCTCAACATCAGCTCGACCAAGTCGATGACCGGTCACCTGCTGGGCGCTACCGGCGCACTCGAGGCTCTTATCTGCGTGAAGACCATCGACGAAAGCATCGTACCTCCCACCATCAACCACGCCGAGGGCGACGACGATCCCGAAATCGACAGCAAGTTGAATTTCACATTCAACCAGGCACAGAAACGCGAAGTAAACGCTGCTCTGTCCAACACCTTTGGTTTCGGCGGACACAATGCCAGCATAATCGTAAAGAAATTCACGAAATAAACGTGTTTGAAACGATTTATAACCGTATAAGGCTCCTTATGCTTCGTCATAAGGAGCCTTATGTTCTATACCACGACCTGTTGGGGTTCTGGCCCAACGACATACACCTGTACGAGGTGGCCTGCCTGCACAGCTCCTCGTCGATTTGCGAACAGGGAAAACGCATCAACAACGAACGCCTCGAGTTTCTGGGCGACGCCATTCTCGATGCCATCGTGGCCGACATCCTCTTTCACCGGTTCGGCAACCACAAGGAGGGATTCCTTACCAACACACGGGCCAAGATAGTCAAGCGCGAGTCGCTCAACGAGATTGCCCTGAAAATCGGCCTCGACCGCTTCATCACCTGTGCTACGCACATCAGCTCGCACAACAGCTACATGTATGGCAACGCCTTCGAAGCCCTCGTCGGAGCCATCTACCTCGACAAGGGATACGAGTTTTGCAAGCGGTTTGTCGAGACACGCATCATCGACTCGTTTATCGACCTCGACAAACTTTCGAAAGAGGAGAGCAACTTCAAGTCGCGGCTCATCGAGTGGTGCCAGAAACACAAAATCGACATCCAGTTTGCCCTGGTCGAGACTCTGGTCGACCAGAACAACAACCCGGTATTCCAGTCGCAAGCCCTGCTGGGCGGTATCTCGGGCGGCATCGGTATCGGATACTCCAAGAAAGAGTCGCAACAGAATGCGGCCCACACCGCTATCGGCCGGCTCCGCAAAGACAAGGAGTTTCGGCAAATGGTGATGGCTACGGCCCACAAAGGCGATAATCCCGAGATTGTCATGTAAAAATCATAGCCCTATCATACGAATCACGTGAGAATTTTTTATTTTTGCTCCGCATTGAAAACTTGCGACAAATGAATCTCACAAAGTGGTTACGCCCGGTATTTGACAAACGACTCGCACAAATCGACCGCTATGCCGAATATGGCGACATCATACAACAAAAGACACTGATCGACCTGCTCCGGAAGGCCCGAAAAACACAACTGGGCACCACCTACCGGTTCGACGAAATAAACTCCTACAAAAGTTTCACCGAACGTGTACCCATCAGCGGGTACGAAGAGCTGAAACCCTACATCGAGCGTACGATGCGAGGCGAACAGAACATCCTGTGGCCTACCCCCATACGGCACTTTGCCAAGTCGTCGGGCACGACCAACGACAAGAGCAAATTCATTCCCGTAAGCGCCGAAGCGCTGCGCTATTGCCACTACCAGGGGGGCGCCGATTGCGTGGCCCTCTATCTGCGAGCCAATCCCGAGAGCCGCTTCTTCTCGGGCAAAGGTCTCGTGCTGGGCGGGAGCCGGGCCCAGAATCCCTTCGGGCAGGCCTACTGCGGCGACCTTTCGGCCATCCTCATCCAGAACATCAGCCCGCTGGTCAACCTCATCCGGGTACCCTCGAAAAGGGTTGCGCTCATGAGCGAATGGGATGCCAAGCTTGAGGCCATCGCCAACAGTACCATCGGGAGTAATGTGACCAACCTCTCGGGGGTTCCCTCGTGGTTTCTCGTCCTCATCAAGCATATCCTGAGCAAGAGCGGACGGCAAGACCTCTCGGAGGTGTGGCCCAACCTCGAGGTATTCTTCCACGGAGGCATCAGTTTTGCCCCCTATCGCGAGCAATACCGCCAGCTTATCTCCAGCCCCCGGATGCACTATGTCGAGACCTACAACGCCTCGGAGGGATTCTTTGCCGTACAGGACGACCTGACGACTCCCGGCATGCTGCTGCTCATCGACCTGGGCATCTTCTTCGAATTTATCCCTCTGGGCGGAGAGCTCGAGCAGGCGGTTCCCCTGTGGGAGGTGGAGGCCGGCCGCAACTACGAACTGGTCATCACCTCGAACGGCGGCTTGTGGCGGTACCGCATGGGCGACACCGTGAAGGTGCTCTCGACCCACCCGCTGAAGATCTGTGTATCGGGCCGCACCAAGCACTACATCAACGCCTTCGGCGAGGAGCTGATGGTCGACAATGCCGAGCAGGCCATTGCCCGCACCTGCGAGCAGACGGGCGCCAGCGTGCTCAACTACACGGCAGCCCCGGTATACATGACCGACCACAGCAAGGGGCGGCACCAGTGGCTCATCGAGTTCAGCAAACTGCCCGTACCGGTCGAGGAGTTTGCCCAACGGCTCGACCAGAACCTGCAAAACCTCAACTCCGACTACGAAGCCAAGCGATTCAAGAGCATCGCCCTCGAGTGCCTCGAAGTAATCCCCGCCAAACCGGGCATATTCGACGACTGGCTGCGCGACCACAACAAGTTGGGCGGCCAGCACAAGATTCCGCGCCTCTACAACCGTCGCGACATCATCGAGGAGATACTCCAGTACAACAACCGATAAGACCACAGAAGAGCCGAAAAAGGGCTCTACGAGCCTTCCAACCTCTTCTGCCACCATACACAAAAAGAGCCCCGCACGGATGATTCGCGCGGGGCTCTTCCATATCACGATTTATCGTACGTCTTATTTCACCTCCGAACCGGGAGCAATCTCGTCGGCAGCCGGGCTGATGACAATCAGTCGGCCATCGGCATCCTCGGCCGAGAGTATCATGCCTTGCGACTCGATGCCTTTCAGTTTACGGGGCTCGAGATTGGCCACGAAGCAGACATTCTTACCCACCAGCTCCTCGGGTTTGTAGTGCTTGGCAATACCCGACACGATGGTGCGGCCACCCAGACCGTCGTCGATACGGAACTGCAGCAGCTTGTCGGCCTTGGGCACCTTCTGGCACTCGAGCACTTTACCCACGCGGATGTCGAGTTTGGCAAAGTCGTCGAAGGCCACATTCTCGCGCACCGGCGCAGCCTTGTGGCTCTTCAGCTCGTTGGCCTTCTTGGTCTCCAGCAGTTTGTTCACCTGAGCCTCAATCACGCTGTCGTCGATCTTCTCGAAGAGCAGTTCGGGTTTACCCAGTTCGGCCCCGGCCGGCAGAATGTCGGTACGACCCAGCATGTTCCAGTCGCAGTGACCCATGTGAAGCATGCCGCGCAACTTCTCGGCCGAGAAGGGGAGGAAGGGCTCGAAGGCAATCGCCAGGTTGGCCGTAATCTGCAAAGCCAGATTCAAGATGGTAGCCACCCGCGGCATGTCGGTCTTGGCCAACTTCCAGGGCTCGGTATCGGCCAGATACTTGTTGCCGATACGGGCCAGATTCATGGCCTCCTTGAGGGCATCGCGGAAGCGATAGTGGTCGAGGTAGTTCTCTACCGAAGCCTTCACGTCGGCAAACTCCTTCAAGGTTTCACGGTCGTAGTCGGTCAACTCGCCGGCCTCGGGCACCTTGCCGTCGAAATATTTGTGGGTGAGCACCAGGGCACGGTTCACAAAGTTGCCCAGGATAGCCACCAGTTCGTTGTTGTTGCGGGCCTGGAAATCCTTCCAGGTGAAGTCGTTGTCCTTCGTCTCGGGCGCATTGGCCGTGAGCACATAGCGCAGCACGTCCTGCTTGCCGGGGAAGTCCTCGAGATACTCGTGCAGCCATACGGCCCAGTTGCGCGAGGTCGAAATCTTGTCGCCCTCGAGGTTGAGGAACTCGTTGGCCGGCACATTGTCGGGCAGGATGTAGCTGCCCTCGGCCTTCAGCATGGCCGGGAATACGATGCAGTGGAACACGATATTGTCCTTGCCGATGAAGTGCACCATCTTCGTCTCGGGGTCTTTCCAGTAGAGCTCCCACGTATCGGGCAGCAGCTCCTTGGTATTCGAGATGTAACCGATGGGAGCATCGAACCACACATAGAGCACCTTGCCCTCGGCCCCTTCGACCGGCACCGGCACACCCCAGTCGAGGTCGCGGCTCACGGCACGAGGTTGCAGCCCCATATCGAGCCACGACTTGCACTGTCCGTAGACATTGGGTTTCCACTCCTTGTGCTCGTCGAGAATCCAGTGACGCAGGAAAGGCTCCCACTTGTCGAGCGGCAGATACCAGTGTTTCGTCTCGCGCAGCACCGGTTTGTTGCCCGTGATGGCCGACTTGGGATTGATGAGGTCGGTCGCATTCAGCGAAGTACCGCAAGCCTCGCACTGGTCGCCATAGGCGTGCTCGTTGCCGCAGTGCGGACAAGTACCCGTGATATAGCGGTCGGCGAGGAACTGGTTGGCCTCCTCGTCGTAGTACTGCATCGACGTCTTCTCGATAAACTCACCCTTGTCGTACAGTTTGCGGAAGAAATCGGAAGCCATCTTCGTATGAATGGCCGAAGTCGTGCGCGAATAAATATCGAACGATATGCCAAACTCCTCGAACGATTTCTTAATAATGTTGTGGTAGCGGTCCACAATATCCTGCGGGGTCACCCCCTCGGCTTTGGCCTTGATGGTAATGGGCACACCGTGCTCATCGCTACCGCCTATCATAATCACATCTTCGCCCTTCAAGCGCAGATACCGCGTGTAGATGTCTGCCGGTACATACACACCGGCCAAGTGACCTATATGCACGGGACCGTTGGCATAGGGCAATGCGGTCGTAACCAGCGTACGTTTGAATTTCTTCTCCATATTTCCTTAATTTCTATCCAGTTAAATACAACCTTAGGGGCATTTTCCCCACCGATTCCCGCACGGCCGGCATCCCGGTTCCCGCACGGTTTTCGGCATTTTGTACAAAGATAGTGAAAGGTGAGCGCAAAAAAGCCAAACTTGTTTGAGTTTTTTTGCCGAACCGCATCCTATCTTATCCAAAGATAAGCAGAAAGGTGAGCGCAGAGGCAAATGGAAAACGAAGTTTTCAACATTTGACTTTGCCAAACCGTATCCTGTCTTATCCAAAGATAGACCGAAAGGTGAGCGCAAAAAAGCCAAACTTGTTTGAGTTTTTTTGCCGAACCGCATCCTATCTTATCCAGAGACAGAGTGAGAAACAGGTTCAGGGGAGCATCAGACAAACCGTCACAAATCAAGCGACGGCCCCGCAAAGAGGCCGTCGCTTGCCAATACACTATCACATTTTCACCGTTGGTCGGGGCCCTCAAGCGCCCGACTCCCGGTCAGTTGTTCTTCAACAGATAGACTACCGACGAGTAGGCCCCCAGCCGGAGGGTGGTCGTCTCGCCCTCTACCTTCGAGGCCACCGTACCCGATGTGGCCACAGCCTTCTCTATCGGGTCGAGAAGCGGCAGACTGATAATGGCACTCCCGAAATTGTGCACAACCAGTACCCGCTGGTCGCCCGCCGTCATATACCAGGCGGCAACCGTGGGGTATTGCGTATTCTCCTCGTTATAGACCTCGTGTCGCGACATCGTACCCGAAGCCAAAGCCGGATAGGTCTGACGCACATGGGTGAAAGCGAGATAGGTGTTCAGGAGCGAAGTCGCATCGGTTTGCTGCTCGCTCACCGGCTTCACCTGCGAAGCCACCGAGGGGTCTACCTTGGAGGTGTAGCTCGTGGTGTAGCTGTCGCCCCAGAGCATGGGACTGCGCACATACTCGTCGCCATTCGCCTTGGTGCCATAGATGCCCAGCTCTTCGCCATAATAGATATAGGGCGAACCCGGTGCCGTGAGCAAAACGGCCGCAGCCAGGCGGCACTTGTTGGCCGAGCGGTTCAGCTTCGAGGCCGCCCGGTCCTCGTCGTGGTTGCTCAGTTTGGTCGCCCGGATATAGTCGGGTCGATAAGCGGCATACTCCTCCTGATACGAAAGCAGGTCTTTGACCAGATAGCAGCCCTGGTTGTTGTTGATGGCCCACTCTACCCGATACCAGAACGAGAACTCGAACAGAGCCGGCAACCCCTGGTAATAGGGAGCCACCTCGTTGTGCTCCGAAAGCACCTCGCCCACCATGTAGAAGTCGTCGGTGTGGCCCTGCTGCTTGTAATAGCTGTTCATGTCGTCGTAGAAGAGGCGCAGGAAACGGGGGTTCTCGTCGGAGGCGGCATTGTGGTAGATGTGCTTCACGGCATCGAGGCGGAAGCCTCCCACCCCGCGGTCTATCCACCCCTTGGCCGCACGGCTGATGGCCTGATAGGCGGGCGACTCGGCCGCCTGATCTACGGGGCCGTAGTTCAAATCGGCAAACCAGTCGGTACCGAAAGCCGAGTGGAAATACCACATCTCCATCCCCTCGAGCAGAATATTCTGGGCATTCTCGCCCTGCTTCAGGGCAAAGGGTTCGCCCAACCGGGCCTGGTCGCCCTGCCGGGCCGCGCCATATTTGTAGTTGCCCCACTGGGTGTTGCTGGTGCGAATGAGGAATCCCCACGACGAAGCGAAATCGACCGTCAGCTCGTAGATACCGTTCCCCTTGTCGTAGAACTTTTTGCAGACGGCATCGCCGTAGTACAGATACTTGTCGCTCCCAGTCGAGGGGCTCGTGTTGTCGGCATCGACATCGGCCCGGGTGGCCTGGGTCACCGTGACCGTGGGTTGCGACGGCGAGCTCCAGTCGAGGGTAAAGGTGTAGTAGCCGCCGGCCTCGGTAGGCACGGCAAACCATTCGCCCGACTTATAGCCGGCTGCCCCCTCGCTGGCAATCATGGGCACCCGACCGGCCTGAATATCGGCTGCCGGGTCTTGCGAAAAGGTGTAATAGTCGCGATAGGGATTATCGAGCGACGAGGTGGCCTGGGTGAACCAGGGGTGATTCCGACCCGTGTGGTTCATCACGTAGTCGAGATAGATGCTTATACCCCGCGCCCGGGCCTCGCTCACCAATCGGTCGAAGTCGTCGAGGGTGCCGTATTGCGGATTCACCGCGGTGTAGTCGGTCACATCGTAGCCGTGGTACGACATGGCGGGGTGTATGGGCGACAACCAGATGGCCGTGATGCCCAGTTGCTGCAAGTAATCGAGTTTGGCGGTAATACCGTTGAAATCGCCCGTACCGTCGCCATCGCTGTCGGCAAACGAGTAGACGAGCAGTTGATAGGTGATGTCGGCCCGCGGGGTTCCGTCCCACGCGTCGGGCGAGGGAACCACATCGGTCCATTGGCCCGAATCGCCGGACCCGTTATCGCCGCCGACAAAGTGCTCTTCGGTGCACGCCGTACCGGCGAACAACAGGCTACACCCTACCAGCAATGAGAATAGAAATTTTTTCATACTGTCTTATCCATAATCGTAAGTTGCGATGCACATCTCCCGCAAGAGAGCTGCGGACATCGGAAAATAAAAAGAGAGAGACCGGTCTCTACCCGGGAACCCGGGGCCCAGCCGGTCTCTCTGCACTATCGGATTTCTGCTATTGAGCGGTAAGCGTGCAGTACATCAGCGTGCTGCCGGTGCGTTGCAGATACATCTCTACGAGATAGTTACCAGCCTCGGCCACAGCTATGTTACTCCCTTTGAATACGAGATCGTCCAAAGAGCCGCCAAGGTCGATGCCCGAGTCCCAGGTGCCGTTGGCCCGGAACTTCATCTCACCGGCCGTGAGGGCAACCGTACAGCTCCAGCAACCTTTCTCGGCGTCGTAGGTCATGGCCGTTTCGCTATCCCATCCGCCGGGAGTAGCGGCACCGATAAGGCCCCAGCTCTCGATGAGGGTAGCCTTGAGGCTCTGTGTCATCACGTCGGCCTCGATGTAGTAGAAGCCCGGATTGGCCATGTTGATGTTGGTGCTGCCGCTGGCCGGTGCGAGGCCCTCGCTATAATCGGTGAAGTGGGTGCTGTTGTACTCGCCGCCTTCCCAGTTGCGGGCCAGGGTGAACTTGAACTCACCGTCCAGGCGGCTGAAACCGGTATAGATGCCGTTCATCTCGAGCGAACGCAGGGCCGGAGCCGTAGCAGGATCCCACGTTGTGGGGGTCTGGTGGTTACCGGGCACGTAGATATACTCTTCGGTGGGGAAGGCCGTGCTCACAATCTTGGCCACATAGGGGTGCTTGCTGACGTCGAGAGTCACGTTGTACTCGCCGGTAGCCTTGTCGAATACGATGTTGGGAGTTCCGTCGGAGAAGCTGCCCTCGCCGTCGATGGCATAGCCCCAGTTGTTGTTGGCGCGGTATTTATACTCGCCGCTCTCGGTCAAGGTCGTCTTCAGGGTGAAGGTGTTGGAGGCGGCATCGTAGGTCATGGGCGTCTCGGCATCCCACCCGCCGGGGGTAGCGTTGCCTATCATACCCATGCTCTCGATTTTCACCAGGATGAAGTTCTTGAACTTGATGTTGGCACATACGCGATACAAACCGGCCTCTACGCCGATGGCGCTTCCGCCCTCGGTCAGGGCACCACTGGCCACCAGGTTGCCGTTGGCATCGTTGGCAAACTGGGCGTCGCCGCCATATTCTACCTGGGCATCACCATCCTCGAAGGTGAAGGTGGCTGCCTCGGTGAAGTTGACGAAGCACTCGAACAGCCCCTTTTGAGCCGTGCTCTGAGGTATCTGCTTGTCGGTACCTTTCAACGTGACGAAGGCGGGGAAGTTGGCCTTGTAGGTAGTCACCGTCATGGTGGCAGGAGCCGAGGGCAACCCCTCTTCGCACGAAGGCGAATAGGCCTTCACGGTGAAGGTCACCTCGCTGGCAGCACCCTCGACAGCCCCGGCACTCACAAAGAGTTCGTTCCACTCGTCGACCGTAAGGGTACAGGAGGTTTCGGTCAGACCGGTAGCGGCAGCAACGGGCTCGCCACCACCGCAGCTAACCAGCACATCGTAGGTGATGGCCTCGTTGTAGTTCAGCCGGGCCGGCTCCCAGGTGAGCAGCGTAAGCTCTTCGGTGAGGTTGTTGATGTCGAGTGTAAACTCGCTCTCGGCCGGCGTGGCTACGGCCGAAATGAAATTGCCGTAGGAGTAGACGGTCATCATCAGCTCGGACGATTTGTACACTGCCTCGGCATCGGCAGCCTCGACATAGAAGTTGAGGTCGAAGGTCGAGTTTTCGGGAATGGCGGTAATGCCCTCCAGCAAGGTGCGGAATGCGGTCTTGCTCATCGTGAGGGTCAGAGCCGTGGTGCTCCCGCCTACCTGCACGGGCTCTTCCTGCCCATACTTCACGAAGAGCGAATAGGTGACATCACCCTTCAGGAAACGGGCGGCGGTCCAGGCCCACCGGATAGGTTCGTCCATGGTGTTCTGGGTCATCAGGATACTCCCGTTGTTTTGTAACGAGGGAGCCACAGGAGCGGTCGAGAAGGTATCTTCCGGGTCGTCCTGACACCCCGTGGCGGCCATCAGGGCGACGGCTGCTATGGCTATGTATTTGAGATATTTTATCATGACTGTATCGATTAAAGGTTATCGGTTTTATTGTTTTTGAAATTCCAGTACATAGGGGGTTCGGTTGGTGTGGAGCACGACCACGAAGGTTCCGCTCTCGGGCACCTTGAGGTTGTCGCCACCGGCTGCCAGTTGCCATCCGCCGGGCACATCGGTACTGGTCGAGCCGTCGCCGCCCCAGTTGGTAGTCCAGGCACCATCGGCACGCACCTTCAACTCCTTGCCGCCCTCCAGTTCGAGGGGTGCGGTCTTCCAGGTATTGTCGGTCCAGTCATAAACCAGAGGTGCATCGGCACCGTCGGCCCAACCCGAGAAGTCGCCGGCCAGACCCAGGGTCTTACCTATGGGTGTCTGCGTGATAGACATGGCCACGGTATTGACCGACAAGGCATAGATGTTGGTCTCGGTAATGGGCAGGTTGAGGTTGTTGTCGTTGTTCTCCACGTTGGTCCAGTTCGACTGCAACGCACTGTAACCCCAGTTGGCATCGGACCACGACCGGGCCACCGTCACCTTGAAGTAGGAGTTTTCGCCATCGGTAGGCGTGTAATCCGAGGGTATGGAGAGGTCGACCATACACTCGTAGGTATTGGTTCCGCCACCGGTCTCCCAGAACTGGGATGCCTGGTCGATGGTCCACTTGTTGAACTCGCCGCACAGGAACAGCCACTTAAGCGGGGCGGCATAGGTCTGTACCGAGAAGGGATTGGAGAGAGGCGATTTCACCACCTCGGCATAGGCGGCACTGGCAATCTGGGCCGATACATAGGCAGTCACGCCCTCGGCCTTGTCGTTTTTGGTCACACCCAGGCTATTGATCACCACGCCATTCAGGTCGCCCTTCTTCACGGCCAGCGAGGTGCCGTTGGTCGTTCCCAACAAGCCCTCTTTCTCGCCCAGGGTGAGATAGACCGAATAGAGTATCTGCACCGGCTGCCCGAAGTCGGCCGGAGTCCACGAGAAGATGACATTCTCGTCGTCGGAGTTGTCGGCATTGACAACCACGTTGCCGCAATCGCTCATGACGGGCGCTACAAAGTCGGCAGGCGCATTGAGTTGCGGAGTATCTATCTCCGTTTCGCAGCCGGCCAGCAGGGCTACCGCTGCGAATAATGCTATATTTTTGAATAGTTTCATAATCGTTTCTTATTGAGGATTGTGAATATTGAGGTGATGATTAGTAACCCGGATTCTGCGTGAGGTTGGAGTTCTCGGCCACGTCGTTGTCGAGCAACGGGAATATGGTGCGATAGGCCGGAATCTCTACGGCTCCGGTAGGTACGCCGCCCTTGTAGGGCCAGGGGAAGCTCATGGAGGTGAAGTAACCGTAGCGAATGAGGTCGGTACGACGGTGACCCTCCATCATCAACTCACAGGCACGCTCTTTCAGGATGAAGTCGAGGTCGATCGATGCGGGAGTAGAAAGCCCGGCACGGTCGCGCAACTGCTTGATGTAACCGAGGGCTTTGGCATCGGTGGTGACACCGTTGTCCAGGCGGGCTTGTGCCTCGGCGTAGATGAGGTACATCTCGGCCAGACGAATCACGGGGAAGTCGGCCGACGAGAAGTTGTTGTCGAGGTGGAGCTGGTTTTGAGAATCCATGCTGTTAAACTTCCAGCAACGCCAGCCGGTCTCGGCCACCTTCAGGTCGAACTCTTTCTCACAACCCGTGTTGCAGAAGAAGGCGCGCTTGTCGCTGCCCTCGCGGTCGTAACCGATGCCGGTACCGCCCCACGATACATTTTTCATCTCGAAGTTGGCCTCTACGTATTCGTTGGGGATGTGGTATCCGTTCCAACGCTCGGGCGACATGAAGGTGTTGTCGCCGAAGCCCAGCTCCTTGGCAATGGCCTGACTGGCTGCATCGTGCACGCTACCGCTCACCAAGTGAGTGGTTCCGCCCCAGCTCTGCATCAGGTTGCTGTCGTAACCGATGGCAAAAATCATCTCTTTTTGAGCGTCGGGATTCTCGCCGTTATCCTGCAGGAAGAGGTGGGCATAGTTCGAGCACAAGCCGTAACCCATGCCAATCACCTTCTCGGCTGCCGTGCGGGCATCTTCCCAGCGGGGTGTGCCGGTATAGACCTCGGCATTGAGGTAGAGACGGGCCAGCAAAGCCTGTGCACTGCCTTTCGTGGCACGCGGATAGGGAACCTCGCCTACGTTGGGCATGGCGCTGTTGGGGTCGGCCAGTGCTTTCAACTCACTCTCGATCCAGGCAAACAGCGCCGGACGTCCTATCTGCGTCGGCAGCGAACCGCCACCGATGTTCTTTTCGGTAGCAAACGGCGGGTTGCCATACAGATCCATCAACACGAAATAGGCATAGGCGCGCAGGAAACGGGCCTCGGCAATCAGTCCGGGCAGACCGTCCATCTCGCGGCCTGTGGCACGGGTGAGGAACTCGTTGGCACGGGTAACCGTGATGAGACCACGGGTGTAGGTGGCCACCAGGGCGGCATTACCGCCGGCTGTCCACGAAGCCGTTTGGGTCTCGGTAATGTAGCTGTCGCCCCAGATACATTTCATGGCGTCGGTACTCATCTCGTTCAGCACCACAATCTGGCGGATAAACTCGCTCTGTCCGGCATCGTCGACATTGATGTCGGCCTTTCCCGGGTCATTCTGGCTCGACAGCGAGAAGGAGCCGTAGATGTAGGCCAGTCCCCGTTGAAAGTCCTGTATGTTCTGGTAGGCCGTTTCGCCGGTCTTGTCTGTCTCGTTCAGAGGTACGGTATCCAGGTCGCCGAGACAGGAGGTCATCGAGAGCGCCGTCGCTGCGATGGCCAGTGTATAATATATCAGTTTTTTCATAATGCTGTATCTTAGGGTGATTAGAAGTTAATGTTGAGTCGCAAGGTGTAGAGACGAGGACGGGGAATGAGGTTCTGGTCCACACCGTCGAGTTCGCCGCTGCTGTTGACCGTGAGTTCGGGATCGAGGCCGCTGTACTTGGTGATGACAAATACATTCTGTACCGAAGCACCGATGCGGATTTTACCCTTCCAGTTCTTGATTTTGTCGAAGGTGTAGCCTACGTTGATGTCGTCCATGCGGAAGAACGAGGCATCCTCGAGGAACATGTCGGAGAAGTGCTGGAACTCGGTGAGGCTCTCGGTCCAACCGGTCTTCTGGCAAATGGGCATGAGGTTGTCGATATAGCCCTTGGTGTAGTCGTCCTTGTAACCGCTGGAGTTATCCTTGGCCACCTTGTTGAGGGCATAGCCGCCCAGTGAGCCGTGGGCATTGAAACCGAAGTCCCAGTTCTTGTACACGATTTGCGTGCTGATACCGAAATAGAAATAGGGCACGATGCTCTTGCCGGTTACATAGCGGTCGTCCTGCGTGATTTGGCCGTCGCCGTTGCGGTCGACCAGCGCATTCTCTATGGGATTGCCGTTGGAGTCGTATACCTGTTGGAACAGGTGATAGGTGTAGGGTGCATAGCCTACCCGGTAGAGCGACGAGTAGCCGCTGGTACCGCTCAGGTTGGAACCGACGCGTACACCCAGATAGTCCTCGGTAGGCACATTGCTCAGCTTGGTGATTTTGGTGTCTTGCCAGGTACCGTTCAGGTTGATGTCCCAGTGCAGGTCTTTGGTCTCGATGGGTACAAAGTTCAGGTTCACCTCCACACCCTTGTTTTCCATATCGCCCACGTTGGTAATCACCGTGTTGGAGAAGTTGGAGCCGAGCGGCGTGGTGATGTCGTTGAGCAGGTCGTAGGTGTGACGCAGATAGGCATCCACGCTACCGCTGATGCGGCCGTTCAGGAAGCCGAAGTCGACACCCACGTTGTAGGTTTCGGTGGTCTCCCACTTGATATTCTTGTTGTAAGCCATGGGCGAGATGGTGTAGGCATAGCCGTCAACGCCGTCGCCCAAACCGGGGAATCCGGGAATCATCATGTTGGGGCTGGTCGAGATGACATACCGCGGCTGATAGGCGTAGCAGTTGTCCATACCGATGTCCTGCTGACCGGTGCGACCCCAACCCAACCGAATCTTCAAGTTGGAGAGCGGTGTCTGGTGATCCTTGATGAAGTCTTCTTCCACGATATTCCAGGCAAAGGCGGCCGAGGGGAAGAGACCCCAGCGGTTCTCCTTGGAGAAACGCGAAGAGGCATCGTCGCGCAGCGAGAAGGTGAACAGGTATTTCGAATCGATCGAGTAGTTTACACGGCCGAAGAACGAAAGCAGGTAATACTCCCGACGGTCCGAGGGGCTGTCGAGGTAAACCTCGTCGCGGTTGGCGTTATAGTACGAGATGTTGTCGTACTTCACATAGTTGTGTTGCCAGGAGTAACCGGCCATCACGTCGAGGTGGTGGATACCGAACTGCTTGTTGTAGTTGGCATACAGCTCGAGCAGCGTGTTGGAGTTGGTGTTGGCATACTCTTCGTAGAGGTCGCGACCCGACATGTTGTTGCGGGCCGAGGTTACCGAACCGAGAGCGGCATATTTGTACCCGTCGGTACGGGCCACGTCGTAACCCAGGTTCAGGTTCAGGCGCAGGTCTTCGAGGCCGTGAATCTTGTAGTCCAACTGCACGTTACCCAACGAACGCCACGAGTCGTTGCGGTTGGTATAGTCGTAGAGTTGCGACAGGGGGTTGATGCCGTAGTTGGTACTTACCTGACCGCCTACGTTCCAGTTCCAATAGCCGTTGAAGAGATCTTTGTTGATGCTGCCGTCGGCATTGCGGAAGTAGGGTTCCTGCGTCGGGGTGAAGGAGATGGCGCTGCCCACGGCCCCCGAGTTGGGATAGTTGGCCTTGTTGTAGATACCCTTGGCGTTGATGTTCACGCTCAGGTGGTCGTCGAAGAATTTGGGAGTCATGCTTATCGAGAGGTTGGCACGCTGGTTGTCACCCACCTTCAACGTAGCCTCGTCGTAGGTATAGCCCATGCTCACCCGGTAGGGGAACTTGCCTTTCACATTGCCGTAGACGCTCAGGTTCTGGTCGGTCGTGAAGGCCGTGCGGTAGATGAGGTCCTGCCAGTTGGTATTGGCCGTACCCATGAGCGACTCTACGGTCTCCAGACGGCTGGTGCCGGCATAGGTGCTGCGCATGTAGTCGCGATATTGGTCGCCCGTCATCACGTCGAGTGTCGAGCTGTTCTGTTTCAGACTGTAGCTGGAGTTGTAGCTCACCTGCACGTTGTTGCCGGTGCCCTTCTTGGTGGTGATGATAATCACACCGTTCGAAGCGCGCGAACCGTAGATGGCGGTGGCCGAAGCATCCTTCAATACCGTATAGGTGTCGATGTCGTTGGGGTTGACCGATGCCAGCGGGTTGGCCATGCCGGCACCACCCTCGGCCGTAACGGGTACCCCGTCGATTACGATCAAGGGGTCGTTCTTGGCCTTCAACGAAGCGGCGCCACGAATACGAATGGTTGCACTACCGGTGGGGTCGCCCGCAGCGGGAGTAACCAACAGGCCCGGCACCTTGCCCTGCAACATCTGGTCGGGCGAAGTGACGGCACCACGGTTGATGTCCTCGGCCTTGATGGCGGTAATCGAACCGGTGAGGTCGGTCTTTTTCACCGTACCGTAACCAATCACAACCACCTCGTCAAGCAGCTCTTCGTTTTCGTGCAAAACAAATTTCATCAACTCGCTGGCGGGTTGTTCCTGAGGTTGATAGCCAATGTACGAAACGGCGATGATGTCGCCCTTGTTGGCCTTGATGGTAAAGTTTCCGTCGATATTGGTACTCGTTCCGTTGCCAGTCCCCTTCACCAGGACGTTGGCTCCGATAATAGCCATACCCGTGTTGTCCAATACAACACCCTTCACTGTCATGCTCTGTGCAAAAGCATGTGCAGGTAGCAAGAAACCTACTATACACCATAATAGGATTTTGCTCGCAATTTTCAGAATTTTTCTTTTCATGTTATTAGCTTAAAGTAAAAAGGTTTCTTAATATTATTGGAATCATCGAAGACGGTCCCCTCCAGACATAATGCCTTTGCGGCTACGACTCCATGATTTCAGCGAGTATACTGCGTGCCTCCGTGACAGTGAAAGAGGCCGGGCTCCCCGACAGGAGCCTCGACTTCTTTCACGAGGAGAGAAATTTACTTAATCTCTTTAATCGAGATGGCGTATCCGCCACCCACGGCTGCGGTAAGTTTGAGTTTGCTCTTGTTGGTTACTTTCTTGTGAGTAATGGTATAGGCCTGCGGATTGGTCTCCCAGTGGGCATCCTTGGCGTCGGCATAGATGGTGGCCTCGTACTTCTTGCCCGGGGTGAGGAAGTCGAGCACGAGCTCCGACTTATGTCCGTTGTAACCGGCCGTACAGCCTATGTACCAGTCGTCGGTCCCCTTGGCCCGGCGGGCTATGGTGATGTATTCGCCCGGCTCGGCCTCCAGGTATTTGCTCTCGTCCCAGTCGATGGCCACATCCTTGATGAACTGGAAGGCATCGGGGAAGCGCTGGTAGTTCTCGGGAATGTCGGCAGCCATCTGCAGCGGGCTGTACATGGTCACATAGAGGGCCAGCTGACGGGCCAGCGTGGTGCGGGCACGCGAGGTGTTCGAGGGGGTCATCTTGCTGCAATCGGTCTCGAAGATACCCGGGGTGTAGTCCATCGGGCCGCCAATGAGGCGGGTAAAGGGCAGAATGGTGGTGTGGTTCACGTGGTTGCCGCCGAATGCCTCGTACTCGGTACCCCGGGCCGACTCGTTGGCAATGAGGTTGGGATAGGTGCGGCACAATCCGGTGGGGCGCACGGCCTCGTGGGCATTGACCATGATCTTATAGTCGGCAGCCTTGTCTACGGCATAGAGGTAGTGGTTGACCATCCATTGCCCGTAGTGGTGTTCGCCACGGGGAATGATGTCGCCCACATATCCGCTCTTGACGGCATGGTAACCGTTGTCGACCATGAAGCGGTAGGCATTGTCCATGTGACGCTCGTAGTTGCGTACCGACGAGGAGGTCTCGTGGTGCATGATCATCTCCACCCCTTTCTCGGCGGCATAGCGGTGAATCTCCTGCACGTCGAAGTCGGGATAGGGAGTTACGAAATCGAATACATAGTCCTTGCTGTTTCCGAACCAGTCTTCCCAACCGATGTTCCAGCCTTCGACCAGCACGGCGTCGAAACCGTTGGCGGCCGCAAAGTCGATGTAGCGCTTCACGTTCTCGGTGTTGGCCGAGTGGGTGCCGTTGGGCTTGGTCTTGGAGTAGTCGGTCTCGCCCAGGTGCACGCTATACAGGTCGTTGGTATAGGCCCAGGTGCCTTTGCCGGTAATCATATCCCACCAGATGCCGATGTATTTCGTCGGTTTTATCCAGGAGGTATCGGTGAGTTTGCAAGGTTCGTTCAGGTTGAGGGTGATGCGCGAGGCGAGGATGTCGCGGGCATCGTCGCTCACGATAATCGTGCGCCAGGGCGAACGGCAGGGGGTCTGCATGTAGCCCTTGTCGCCTTTGGCATCGGGGGTGAGCCACGACTCGAACACCAGGTTCTTGTCGTCGAGGTTCAGGTGCATGCACGAGTAATCGACCAGAGCGGCTTCGTGCAGGTTGATGTAGAGGCCGTCGTCGGTCTTCATCATCAGGGCCGTCTGCACGCCGGTGGGCGAGAAGGGAGTTTGCGACGAGTTGGGCGTAATGGCTTGCTTCATCAGCCCCCGAATCTCGGAGAGGCGCGAAGTAGTGTAGTCGTACTCCTGGGTATCATAGTCGCCCGGAATCCAGAAGGCGGTATGGTCGCCGGCCATGGCAAACTGGGAGTGCTCCTCCTTGATAACGAAATAGTTGAGCTCTTTCTGTTGCGGAAACTCGTAGCGGAAGCCCAGACCGTCGTTGAACAGCCGGAAGCGAATGACAATCTGCCGCTTGTTCTGGGGCTGGTCGAGGGTCACGGCCAACTCGTTGTAGTGGTTGCGTATCTGGCTCTCTTCGCCCCAAACCGGACTCCAGGTCTCGTCGAAACTCGATGTCTGCGTCTGGGCCACCGTAAATCCGTTCATCAGGTTGGCCTTGGCTTCCAGCCCTTCGATTTTTTTCGGGCCGGAGAGTTGAAAGTCGGTTTGTGCGTTGGGGTCCTCCTGCTTGAGTTCCAGACCCAGGGTGCTGGTCTTGATGACCGGTTTTCCTTTATAATATAAATCGTAGGCAGGTGCCCCGTTGGTAGTGAGGCTGAAGTTCATCACCAGATTGCCGTCTGGCGAAACCAACTGCTGGCCATTCGACAGGATGGGTATACATACCATGGCCCCGGCCAGGATGAGATGTTTCATGCTATTCATGGTGCGTATTTTTGGTTAACTTGTTACGTGTTCGAGTCTGTTTCCAAAATTAGCGGATAAAAAAGTTCTCTCTATTCGGATAGAATAAATTTATAAACGCTTTATCCTTTCAAACCTCTTATTTACAAATAATTGAATCTGTCGCTCCACCGGAATATTATAAACGGTTTAGAAGCAGAGCAACAGCGATTCGCGAGGCTCGAGCGAGAGTTTCTCCGCAAGTCCGACCGTGCGGCCGCTCAAGAAGTCGGTAGCCGATGCCGCGGGCAACACCTCGCGGTAGGGAGTCAAATCGATCTCTTGCGGTTCGTCCGACCCGTTCATGATTACAACAGCCGAATGCTCGCCATACTTCCGCTCATACACATATACGTTACTCATAATCGAGAAGTGGGTCAGACTCCCTTTCCCGATTACGTCGTTGCCCTTACGCCAGTTCAACAGTTTGCGGGTGTAGTCGAAGGCTTCGTTTTGCAGGTCGGAGCGCCCATCGGCCGTGAAGCAGTCGCTCTTGTCGCCCGACCAGCCGCCGGGGAAGTCGCGACGCAGCATGCCGTCGCCCTCGCTCTTGTCGGCCGCCATCACAATCTCGGTACCATAGTAGAGTTGCGGGATGCCGCGCGTGGTGAGCAGGAAGAGCAACGCCTGTTTGTAGCGGGTGAGGTTGGCGGTATCCTCCTCTTTCTTATAAAAGCGCGAGGTGTCGTGGTTGTCGAGGAAGATGAGCAGACTCATGGGATTGGGGTAGACCAGGTCTTGCGTGAGGTAGTCGTACAACCGGTAGAGGCCGCCGCCCCAGTCGGTAGTCTCCTCGTCGAAAGCTTTGTTCATCAGGTCGGTGAGGGGGAAGTCCATGACGGTGGGCAGGTTGGAGTTGCGGGGTGCAGCCAGCCGGCTGTCTTTCTGCCAGAACGACACCAGCACATTGCTGTTGAGCCACGTCTCGCCCACGATGTTGAAGCGGGGATATTCGTCGAGCACCTCGCGGCACCACTGCGACATGAAGTCGAAATCGGCATAGGGGTGCGTGTCCTGGCGGATGCCGTTGATGCCGGCATACTCGATCCACCAGATGCTGCTCTGAATCAGGTAGCGGGCCACATGGCGGTTGCGGTGGTTCAAGTCGGGCATCACCTGGGTAAACCAGCCGTCGGTAGCCAGCCGACGCTCATACTCGCTGGCGTGGATGTCTTGCACGCTGGCCGTCTTGAACGAAGTCTGGGTATAGTGCGACTTGAAGTTGAACCAGTCGGTCGAAGGCTTGTCCTTGAACAGGTAGTTTTCGCTGCCGCAGTGGTTGAAAATCATATCCATCACCACCTTCAGCCCCTTCTGGTGAGCCTGCTCGGCCAACGCCTTGAACTCCTCGTTGCTGCCCAGGCGGCGGTCTACCTGGTAGTAGTCGGTGATGGCATAGCCGTGATACGAACCGTCGGGCATGTCGTTTTCCTGAATGGGGTTGAGCCAGATGG
Organism: uncultured Barnesiella sp.; assembly: GCA_902471075.1. GTDB lineage: Bacteria > Bacteroidota > Bacteroidia > Bacteroidales > Barnesiellaceae > Barnesiella. Next base: position 122,746 of record CABRIW010000007.1, read on the forward strand.
TAGTCACGCCCAAATCGGCCAGATAGTCGAGGTGGTCGGCCACTCCCTTCAAGTCGCCGCCGTGGCGGGCATACTGCCCGTTGCGGTCGACCTTATTCTCCAACATGCCGGGCACCACGTCGTTGTCGGGGTTGCCGTTGGCAAAGCGGTCGGGCATAATCAGGTAGAGCACATCCGAGGCGGTAAAGCCCTCGATGTCTTCGCCGTTCCGGCTACGGGCTTTCAGTTCATAGGGGACCGTAAAGCTCTTTTTCCCCTTCTTCAGCACGATGTCGAAGGTCTGCGGAGCCGCCTCGGAGAGGTCGACATACAGCAGCAGGTAGTTGGGATTGGTCTGTTTCACGACCTCTTTCAGCTCTACGTCGCGACTCGAGAGGGTCACGTCGCAGGCGGCAATGCGGTCGCCATACAATAAAATCTGTAACTCCGTATTCTTCATGCCCGCCCACCAGAAGGTAGGGGCAACTTTCTTTACAATCGGTGCAGAGGCAAAAAGATGAGCCGGCCAAATCAAGAAGCTAAACATGATGATAAACAATGTGCAGGTCCTTTTCATACTATTAGAATATTGGTGTAATACAAATATATAAAAAATGTGAACGCAGCCGGAGAGCCAACATGTTTTTATAAATCGTGCAACGGTCTATTATATTGTAAAACAATCGATTGAATTTTTATACAAAAAAGAAAATATAAACCGTTTCAACGCCTGTTCCCGCTTTTTCAAATCATTTCGTCTCCCCTTAAAGGGGGTGTATGGCCACAAAGCCCCCGGGGTACTCCCCCACTCGATTTCTACCCGCTCCCAGAACTTCGAGCAAGGCGAGAATAATCCCTCTCGTTTTCATTTTTTAATGGAAAATTTATTATATATTTGTATTAAGGATTAAAAACTGTTTATGCGTAAGGTTGTATTTGCTCTATGGATGCTGATTCTTTGCCCCGTGGTCGGTGCAGAGAATACAGAGACACAACAGGTACTGGAACGATTGGATGCCGTGATTGCACAGAAGGAGAGCTACCGGTCCCGCAAGGAGGCCAAAATCGGCGAACTGAAGCAAAAGTTGCGCCAAGCCTCATCTCCCTCGGAGAAATACAGATTCTGCAATTCGCTTTTCTATGAATACCTTCACTATCAGGCCGACTCGGCTACCCGCTACCTCAATCTGAAGGAGGAGATAAACCCAGACCTCATATTCCCCGACAGCAAGGCCGAACACACGATATGCCGGGCCGAGGTGATGAGTGTAATGGGCATGTACAACGATGCCTTGCTCGAGTTGGAGACCATAACCCCCGGTCGCCTGGGCGAGGAGACCCGCCTCAAATACTACTATGCTTGCCGCTCGTGCTATGGCTGGCTGGCCGACAACATCGTAGACCCGCAGGTGAAGCAGAAGTATCTCGAGAAGACCGACCTCTATCGCGACTCCATCGCCCAATTTCCCCTGAACGAGACCGACCGCACCATCCTGCTGGCCGAGCGGCTGACTCTGAACGGCAACCCCGACGAGGCTATCCCGATGCTCGACAAGCAACTGGCCACCGTCCGCGACATGCAGTACCTGTCGTATCTCAACTACACCATGTACGAAGCCTATCGGGCCAAGGGCGACGTGGAGAAACAGATCTACTACCTGGCACATACGGCCATTTGCGACCTGGAGCGGGTGGTACGCGAGTATGCCTCGCTGCAGAAACTGGCCTGGCTGATGTATGAGCAGGGCGACATAGACCGGGCCTACTGCTACCTGAACTGTTCGATGGAGGATGCCGTGAGCTGCAACGCCCGCCTGCGGTTTCTGGAGGTGACCGAGTTCTACCCCATCATCGACCGGGCCTATCGCGAAAAAGACGAGCACGAGCAGTCGGTCGTGCGCGGCATGTTGATGGGAATAAGCGTATTGTCGCTGCTGCTGATTGTGGCGGTCTTCTATCTGTACCACTGGATGAAGAAGCTCTCGGCCATGCGGAAGAGTCTGTACGAGGCCAACTGCGAACTGAAAAACTCGAACGCCACGCTGGCACAAATCGGTAAAATCAAAGAAGTGTACATAGCCCGCTATCTGGACCGCTGCGTGGGCTACCTCGAAAAGCTGGAACAATACCGCCGTTCACTGGAGAAGCTGGCCATGACCTCCAAAATCGACGAACTCTTCAAGACCATACGCTCCGACCAGTTCCTGCGCAGCGAGCGCGAGGCCTTCTACCGCGAGTTCGACAAGTCGTTTCTCGACCTCTTCCCCAACTTCATCGAAGACTTCAACAAACTGCTGGTCGAGGAGGGGCGCATCTATCCCAAACCGGGCGAACTGCTCAACACCGAGTTGCGCATTTTTGCCCTCATCCGCCTGGGGGTAACCGATGCCAACCGCATCGCCCACTTCCTGAGCTACTCGCTGGCCACGGTATACAACTACCGCAGCAAGATACGCAACAAGGCGGCCGGCGACAAGGAGCGATTCGAACAGGAGGTGATGAATCTGTAACGGTCGGGAGCGGCGCGGCCGGTTTCACAAACTACATATATAATTACTCACGGCCTGTCAATCGGGCCACGGCAAAGCGCACGGCAAACCACAGGTGGCGCACGAAGGTGGGCAGCGTGCCGTAGTAACGGCACATAATCACATATCGCTCACGCAGCGAGGCCTTGCGGTTGGCGGTGGTAACCCCCTCGTTGAGGTAGTCGACGAGGGTCTCGTGCGTATTGGTAATCGTGCGGGCCGCCAGCATGCAGCGGATACACCAGTCGTAATCGGCCGAGTAGCGATATTGCAAATCATACTCGGGAGCAATCGCCCGCCGCACCACAAAAGCCTGGTGGCACACCAGCATACCCATACGGAAACTCTTCACCGTCAGCACCTCGGGGGCCTGCAACCGACGCATGGCCACGAAACGGCGCCGGGCATCGACGAGAGCCGTCTCGCCATAGACGATGTCGGGGTCGGTTTTTTCGATGGAACGGGCTATTTTCTGCAACGTATCGGGAGCATGCAGGGCATCGCCCGCATTCAGGAAGATAAGATAGCGACCCTTGGCACGACGCAAACCCTTGTTCATGGCATCGTAGAGTCCCCGGTCGGGTTCGCTCGTCACCGAGGTGACGGCCCGCGAAGCACGGGCCAGGGCTACCGTGCCGTCGGTCGAGGCACCGTCGACCACCAGATATTCATAATCGGTAAAGGTTTGGCTCTCGACACTCTGCAACGTGGCAGGCAATGTAGCCTCCGCATGGAAGGTAATCGTGATAATCGAGAAAAGCGGACTCTCCATCATAACTTGTTTTTCATGAATAACTCTATATCGGCAAAGCTGTCGGCCTGTTGGCGAAGCTGGTCGAAGGGGCGTTCCCACCAGCGCGAGGCGAGCAGATAGGCAATCTGCCGGTCGTCGAACCGTTTGCGTATCTCACGGGCCGGTACCCCGCCCACAATTGTATAGGGCGGCACATCGTCCACCACCACGGCTCCCGTGGCAATGACGGCCCCCGTGCCGATGCGTATGCCCGACATGAGCGTCACGTTGTTGCCCATCCACACATCGGCCCCCACCTCGATGCTGATGCCCCGCTTGGGGTCGCAGTAGCGGCTCTCCTCGAACCGCTGTTCCCGCACAAACGAGAAGCCCGGCTGGCCGTGGGGCGAAAAGAAGGCGGGGTGGGTAGAGACAAAGGTGTGGGTGGGGTGCTGCCCGTTGACAATACGCACGTTACGGCCGATGGAGCAGAAGGGCCCCACCTCGGCATCGGTGAAGTTGCTGCCGCGGCAAATATAGGTACCCCGCCCTATGTGGGCCCCGGCCAGCAACACGTTGTCCTGTATGGTGTTGTAGCCCTCGAGGCGGGTGCGGCCGTTGATATAGGCCTTGTACGATACACGCGAATGGTGGGCCAGGCGGTAGTAAAACTGCATGAAAAACATGACGATGCGGCTGGCCAGGCGAGTTAAGTCTCTCATCGGTTCATCTCCTCTTTTTAAATAATCGAATCCACAGGTTACCGATAAATACCAGCAGTTTGTGCCGGTAGGAATAGTTGTAGCGATAGGTACGCGAGTAGACCTTGCGGGCAAGCAGGCACTCCTTTATCGGTGAAATGGGCACCACCTCGATGGGATTGGGGTCGAGGGTCTGCGTGCAGAGCTGCATGGTGTTGCAGTGGGTGCCGCTGCCGTCGAAGCCCACGTTGTCAACCAGCGAACGCTCGGTGCCCAGCATGAGTTTGTCGCGCAGGAAGAGCGAGGCATACCACCGCACGAACCACGAGTTATTGCGCCCGGCAATCTGGTCGCGCAACATCTGGGTGAAGTGAAAGCCGCCGTCGAGGTCGAACTGCCAGCAGAGCCCGCGCGACTCGATTTCGTGCAACAACTTGGCCCCGTCGGGCTCGAAGTATTGCCAGGCCCGGCGCCAGGTACCCCACCCCCAACTGTTGCACCACTTGATGAGGAAGGTCTCGGGCAAACGACCCTTGTGGTCGAGCATGTGGCAAGTCACATGGCACACCTGCTCCTCATCTTTGTAGAGTTCGAGGGCATCGTTCATAAAGCGCAGGAACCAGGGCGACACCACCAGGTCGTCTTCGAGCACAATCACCCGGTCGTACTGCTTCAGTATGGTCGAAACACCGTCGACGACATTGGCGGCCAGCCCCCGATTTTCGGGACGCTCCACCACCGTCACCCGACGGAATTTCCACGGCCGGGCCACCACCCGGCGCACGGCCGCCACCGCCTCCTCGCCGCCCGGTTTGGCTCCGTCGGCAAAGATATAGAGCTCGCTCTCGGCAGCCAACCTGTTCTGCTCCAGATGTTCCAGGCAGATGCGGGTATGCTCGGGCCGGTTGTAGACAAACAATATGACAGGTGCTAATTCCATATCGGTCGTATTTTCGAATGAACAGATTCCAAGAATACCGGGAGGCCTCGCTTGCAGCTCTCCCTCACAGCGGTAATGTAGCCGTACTGTCTCAATAGCCGGCCGCTTGCCACTGCATAGAAGCTGAACTCGCTCCAGTGGCCTTGCAAGAGAGCCCACAAGGCCGGTTTCCATGGAGCCAGAATACCGCCCCACAGACGACTGAAAAGAGAGCCGTTTACATCGGCAACTACTGTGAGGTAATAAATGCGGTCGAGGCGCATCTGCATGGCACGAGGTGTAGGCCGATCCTGCCTGTCGTGATACCCTTTTGTCTGCGGAGCATACCCCACCCGATAGCCGTAGTAACGGACTCGGTGGATATAGTCGACATCCTCGCCATAATGGAAGAAGAGGGGCGAGAAGCCACCCACTTTCCGCAATACCGTTACGGGCATAAACCAGAATGCCGCATTGACGAACGGCACCTCGACAAGAGTCGATTTTTTCGATGAAATGGGCAATTTACCCCCTACATATCGAGCAAATGAACTGTCGAGACAGCTGCCCCGTCCGTTGAAATGGACCGGAGAAATCACACCATACTCGAGATTCTGCTGCGACAACTCCACCCACGTACCTATGGTGTCGGACTCAATACAGGCATCCTGATTGAGCAGAAATACATAGTCGTAATTTTCGTCAATAGCTATCTTCATGCCCAAGTTGTTGGCCTGTCCGAAGCCCAAGTTTCTTTGACTCCTCAACAGACGAACCCATCGATATTTCTCAGCGAGAATCTCTACCGTGCGGTCGGTCGAAGCATTGTCGACCACCACTACATCGGTCGGATAGTGCGACTGCTCGAGGCTACCCAGACAACGCTCTATCCACGGCTCGAAGTTGTACGAGACGATAATCGTGAGCACCCGGGGGCACTGAGCTCCATTCTGTAACGTCATGCCTCACCTCCTTTCTGCAAGCGGGCTTTCAACATCGACATGCTCTCTTGCCACATCTCCAGTTTCAGCAGATAGGCTCCGCCCAGGTAGACGACAGTGTAGACCAACGGCACAATGCACAACCTCCACACGTCGCCCGGCAACAACAGGTAGACTCCGGACGAAATTGCAGCAGCCGCCAAGGCCAAGCTCAAATAGGGGAATATATCTTTGAGATAGGCTCTGTAACCATAATTGATAAAACGACGGGCAAAGAATATGCCTGCAACCAACGACAGTAACGAATATGAAACCCACCACATAATCAAGTACATGATCCCCGATGAATAAAACAGGGCAATGCCCACGAACAGGTAGGCTTTCTTCCCAATCTCGAGCAACAGGTTAAGGCGGGAATGTCCCAGGCTGTTGAACAAATCAAAGAAAAGTATGATAAAGGGCGAGCAGATACCCGAGAGGCACAACAGGCGGAAGTAGGGTACCGAGGGTAGCCACTGATCCTTGAGCACCAGGAGGATAAACGGATAGGACACCACAATCATCAGCAGCATGATGGGGAAAATGAAGAAGGCGATGGCCCGCACATTCTTCCGGCAGATTCGGTTGAGCCGCGGCAGGTCGTCCTGCACGGTCGAGAATACCGGGAAGGCCACCGAGCGGAATATGTTGCTGATAAGCGACGAGGCTATATCCTGGTATTTGTCGGCCTGGGTATAATAGCCCGTCTGCGTCATGCCGTAGAACTTACCGATGATGATGGGATAGATTTTGTTGAACACGTTGTTGATGATACCCGAGACCACCAGGTTGGAGCTGTAGCCGAAAAACTCGCGCAACGACTCCATGCGGAACACCCACTTCGGCCGCCAGTCGTTAAAGAGCCAGAAAAAGAAAGCCCGCAGCGCAGCCAGCCCCAACGTCTGGGTAACCAGCGCCCATACCTCCATGCCGCAGTAGGCCATCACTACCGCCGCAATCGAGGCCAGCCCCAGCGCCCACAGGTTGACCCGTGCATTCACCGAGAGCTTGAAGTGCTTGAAAAGCAGCGTCTGCTGGATGAGCGAGAGCGCATTCATGGGGATAACCAGAAAGAGCACCCGACAGATGGCGGTAAGGTCGGGCTCGTTGAAGAAGTCGGCAATAAGGGGAGCCGCAGCATATAGCAGCATGTAGAGCACACAGCTAATCACGATATTGAGATAGAACACCGTGCTGTAATCGGCCTGTGTTGCCTCCTTCTTACGGATAAGTGCCGAAGAGAAACCGCTGTCGATCAAGATACTCGAGAGCGCGATAAAGATGGTAAGCACCCCCACCTTTCCGTAATCGGTAGGTGAAAGCTGCCGCGCCAAGATGATGCCGGCCACCAGATAAAACAGCTGTTGTCCCAACTTGTCGGCCGAGCTCCACACGAGCGCCTTTGTCGTCTTTTTCTTCAAGTTCTCTTCCATGTACTCAATGGCAGTCGATAACCTTCTGCCCTACAAAGATAATGAAAGTCGAAAGTAGAAAAACAAGCTCGCTTGATTTTTATACTGAGACGCATCTTATCTTCGTGTAACAAAGATAATGAAAGGTGAGAGCAGAGGCAAAAAGAAAGCCAAGTTTTCATTTTTGGCTATGCCGAACCGCATCTTGTCTTCTGCAAAGATGAGAAAGTCGAAAGTAGAAAAACAAGCCGGCTCCAGATTTTTATCAGCCAAGCCCGTCACGAGCTCCACAGACAACCGACGACAACGGTCGGAGAGCGGTTGGCCGCACATTTTTCGGGACGAAAAAGCACGCATATACTTTCACTTTTCGTAATTTCGCGCCCGAAATCGGTTGTGTCAAACAATTTTAAAGGCTGTTTTCAGTTATTATAGATACCGGGATTTTGACGAACGCCACCGAAAAGCGTCCGGGAAAGAGAGTATGAAGATTGCGAAAATCGTTGTCGTTGCCTTGTGCTGTCTGGTCTTTGCCCCTGCAAAGGCCCAGATCGACACGCAGTTCAGCCAATACTGGGCGCTCCCCGGCTATTACAACCCGGCAGCCGCCGGCAGCACCGACAAACTGAACATACTCACTTCGACCCGGCAACAGTGGATAGGCATGCCGGGAGCACCGCAGACCTACTTCGTCACCGGCGACATGCCCTTCAAGTTCCTGAAACAGAACCATGGTGTGGGTCTGGTCGTCACCTCCGAGACCGAAGGTCTCTACTCCCACCTGATTGTAGGGGCGCAGTACGCCTTCAAGCTGAAGCTGTGGACGGGAGTCCTCAGCTTGGGCGTGCAGTTGGGCATGCTCGACGAACGGTTCGACGGAACCCAGGTAAGCATCCCCACGAGCGACTACCACCAGGCCACCGACGACGGAATACCCACCACCGAGCTGCAAGGCATGACCTTCGACATGTCGTTCGGCGTGTGGTACTCGCACCCCTGGTTCTATGCCGGCGTGTCGGTGTCGCACCTCAACGAGCCCCATCTCACTTTTGAGGACAAATACGAAACCTATATCGGCCGATCCTATTATTTTATCGCCGGAAGCAATATTCCCATTAAAAACACGTTATATGAATTGCAGCCCTCCATGATGGTGAAGAGCAACCTCAACGTGACACAATACGAATTGTCGTGCCGCTTGAAATACAACAAGTTGTTTTGGGGTGGCCTCTCCTACCGATGGAAAGATGCCTACATATTCATGATAGGTGCCGAATATAAGAACTTCATCGCGGGATATGCCTACGACTACCCGGCATCGGCTATCGTCAAAGCCAGCAGCGGGAGCCACGAGGTCTTTCTCGGATACCGTTTGAAACTCGACCTGTCGGACAAGAACAAGAACAAACATAAAAGCATACGCATAATGTAGCTGTAGCCTATGAAAAAGATAATCGTGTATATCACACTCGCCATTCTCCTCGCATCGTGCTCCCCCTCGTCGCGCCACAGCGGTGAAGTGACAGGAGTCGGAGGTACGGCATGGAATGAGCCCACCCCCTACGGCATGGTACTCATCTCCCGCGGTTCGTATAAGATGGGACCCGCCGAGAAGGACACGGTTTGGGGCACCCAGCAGGAACCCCGATCGGTCTCGATCGACGCCTTCTGGATGGACGAGACCGAAATCACCAACTCGAAATACAAACAGTTTGTATTCTGGGTGCGCGACTCCATCATCCGCGAGCGTCTGGCCGACCCTGCCTACGGCGGTAACGAGGTCTTCAAAATCGAAGAGGACCGCGAAGGAAACCCCATCAAGCCCCGTCTCAACTGGGACAAGGCTATCCCCTGGCGCAACCCCACCGAAGACGAGGCCCGCGCCATCGAGAGCGTCTACCGTATCAACCCCATTACGGGGCAGAAGCAGCTCGATGCCTCGCAAATGAACTATCGGTACGAGGTGTTTGACTACACCGAGGCCTCGAAGCGGAAAAACCGCCTCGACCCCGCCTTGCGCGACCTCAACACCGACCACACCCCCAACTACGACGAAGTGGTAATGATTTCGAAAGACACCGCCTATATCGACGACGACGGCCGCATCATCCGCGAGACCATCACCCGTCCCCTGGGCAGCGAGTTCGATTTCCTCAACACCTATATCATCAACATCTACCCCGACACCACGGTATGGGTCAACGACTTTGAGAATGCCTACAACGAGCCCTACGTGCGGCTCTACTTCTCGCACGCCGGCTACAACGACTATCCCGTGGTGGGTGTATCGTGGGAACAGGCCAACGCCTTCTGCGCCTGGCGTACCGCCCTGCTCAAGGGCTCGCTCGGCCGCAACTCCGTAGTGATAGAGCCCTACCGCCTCCCCACCGAAGCCGAGTGGGAATATGCCGCCCGTGCCGGAAAGAACGAGAACAAATACCCCTGGGCCGGCAACCTGCCGATGGCCGAAAAGGGATGCTTCTATGCCAACTTCAAACCCGACGACGGTAACTACGTGAAGGACGGCAACCTCATCACCTCGCCCGTGGGCTCCTATTCGCCCAACGAGTTCGGTCTCTACGACATGGCCGGCAACGTATCGGAGTGGACCTCGACGGCCTACACCGAAGCCATCTCGCAAAACACCAGCGACCTCAACCCCGAGTACAAGTACAACGCCGCCAAAGAGGACCCCTACCGCATGAAGCGCAAGGTGGTACGGGGCGGTTCGTGGAAAGATGTGTCGAACTTTATCCGTTCCGACATACGCATGTGGGAATACCAGAACGAGCAACGCTCCTACATCGGCTTCCGCTGCGTACGCTCCCAAATCGGGTTCGCCAAAGCACGCAGATAATTCAACCCTACCTATATAAAACAGTTCAGGAATCATGGGAAAATACAAAAGATATAAAAACAGCATTGAAAAGTTCCTTTCGAGCGACAAGGGACAACGCTTTTTCAATTTTGCATACAGCTTAGGCGCCGCCGTCGTTATCTGGGGTGCCCTGTTCAAGATTCTGCACCTCCCCGGCGGCAGCTTGCTGCTGTCGATTGGTATGGGAACCGAGGTGCTCATGTTCATCCTCTCGGCCTTCGATACCCCGCCCAAGACCTATCACTGGGAAGAGGTATTCCCCGTGCTGAACAGCAAGAACCCCGAAGACCGTCCCGACTTCTCGGGCGGTGGTGGCGGAACCGTCATCATCGGCGGTAACGGCAAAGGCGGCAATGGGGGTAATGGCAGCAACGGAGGCGGCCAACCCGAAGTATCGGCCGCAGACGCCCGTCGGGCCGTAGGTATCCCCGAAGGTCTCAACCTGAGCGAAGCCGACACCCAAAGCCTCACCGACAGCATCCAGAAGATGTCGGCCGCAGCCGACCAGCTCTCGCGCATGGCCGAACTCACCGACGCTACCCAGCAGTACCTCACCCAGCTCTCGGGTATCGCCGAGCAGATGGACCGGTTGCGCCAGACGACCGAAAGCCTCACCAACGTATCGAACACGCTGTTGCAGTCGTACCGCAACATCACCGAGAACTCCGAGGGCATCTCGGACACCTCGCAAGGCTACGTCACCGGCATGGAGACCCTCAACCGCAACATCAGCGGCTTGAACACCATCTACGAGATACAGCTGAAGAGCATCAGTTCGCAAATCGACAACATCGACCGCGTGAACACCGGCCTGCGCAACATACGCGACATGTACGAGCGCTCGGCATCGGACAGCACCCGCTACTGTCAGGAGGCCGAAAAGATGACCCAATACATACAACAACTCAACTCGGTCTACGAGAAGATGATCACCGCCATGACCATCAACATGTACCGGCCCATGGGAGGCGCACCCGCACCCACCCCCGACCTGACCGAGAAACCCAAAGACGACCCCGAACAAAAGTAACGACATGGCATCGAATAACAACAGACTTTCACCCCGGCAGAAGATGATAAACCTCATGTATATCGTCCTCACTGCCATGCTGGCCCTCAACGTGTCGTCCGATGTGCTCAACGGATTCAAGCAAGTTGAAGACGGATTGGAAAGATCTACCTCGAATGCTTCGCTCCAAAACGACGCCCTCTACCAGAAACTGGCTGCCTTCAACAGCCAGAACCCCGAAAAGGGCGGCCAGTGGTACAAGAAATCGCTGGATGTCAAACGACAAACCTCAGAGCTGTACAACTACATCGACTCGCTCAAGACCCTCATCGTCAAGAAAGCCGACGGTAAAGACGGCGACGTGAACAATATCGAACGCCAGGACGACCTCGAGGCCGCCTCATACATCATGCTCTCGCCCGCCCAACGGAATGGTGCGAAACTGAGAAAAAAGATCGACGACTACCGCACCCTCATCAGCGGCTTCATGACCGACTCGGTGAAACGGGCCACCATCGAAAACTACCTCTCGACCTCGATTCACTCGGGCAACAGACGGGTGGTACACAACCCCTCCCTGTGGGAGACGACCATGTTTGAAAACATGCCCGTCATCGCCGCCGTCACCATCCTCACCAAGATACAGAGCGACGTGCGCTACGCCGAGAGCGAGGCCCTGCACACCCTCATCAACAACATCGACGAGGGCGATGTGCGCGTGAACCAGCTCAACGCCTTTGTCATCCCCAACTCCAAAAACATCATGCGGGGCGGCAAATACAGCGCCAACATCGTGCTGGCCGCCATCGATACCACCCAGCGGCCGGCCATCTACATCAACGGCAAGCGTCTGCCCGACGAGAACCGCGGCCTCTACGAGACCTATTGCGGCAGCACCGGCATATTCGACTTCAAGGGATACCTCGAGGTACCGCGGGGCGACGGCTCCATGACGCGCCACGAGTTCTCCTCGTCCTACACCGTAGTAGAACCCAGCGCTACCATCTCGGCCACCTTGATGAACGTGCTCTACGCCGGTATCGGAAACCCCATCAGCATATCGGTTCCCGGCATCCCCAACCACGCCATCCAGGCCACCATGACCAACGGAACCCTCACCCGGCAGGGCGACAACTGGATTGCCAAACCCTCCAAGGTGGGACAAAACGCCGTCATCACCGTAACGGCCACCATGGACGGCCGTTCGCAGACGGTAGCCAACACCCAGTTCCGCGTGCGGCAACTGCCCGACCCCATGCCCTACATCGCCTACAAGGACGAGAACGGCTATGAACAGAAATACAAAGGCGGGAAGCCCTTCCCCAAGACCCGGCTGCTCGCAGCCCCCGGCATACAGGCAGCCATCGACGACGACCTGCTGAACGTGTCGTACCGCGTATTGCGATTCGAAACGGTCTTCTTCGACTCCATGGGTAATGCCATTCCCGAAGTCTCCGACGGAGCCAACTTCTCGCAACGGCAGAAAGACTCCTTCCGCCGGCTCTCGCGAGGCAAGCGGTTCTACATCTCAAGAGTTCGGGCCGTGGGTCCCGACGGTATAGAGCGTGACCTCTCGCCTATCGAAGTAATTGTAAACTAAGGCTAATAATATGACATACAATTCGATAAACATGAATATCCTGATAAAAAGCGGCCTCACCCTCGGCCTGCTGCTCTCGGTGGTGGGTGGTCAAGCGCAAGTAATCAAGAAAAGCGACTCCAACGACAGCAAAAAGCCCGACACCCAGTTGAGCGTGCGGGCCCAGTCGCTCTACGACACCCAGGATGCCTCGGACGCCGACATCCCCTGGATGCGGGTCATCTATCGGCAAATCGACCTCACCAAAGAGAAGAATCTGCCGCTCTACTACCCCGAAGAGTCGACCGCCGATCAGGAGAACCTCTTCCGAATCATCATGAAGCTGCTGGCCAACAACCAGATAGCCGCATACGAATACCTCGACGGGCGCGAAATCTTCACCGACGAATACCGCATCAAGGTACGCGAGATGTTCGACCGCTTCCACATACTCTATGCCGAAGCCAAGGGCTACTCCGAGAAGAACCCCCGGTTCACCCTCGAAGAGAGCGACATCCCCGCCAACGAGGTACTCTCGTACTACATTCTGGAGAAGTGGAAATTCGACCGCCGCACCTCGCAGCTGAAACCCTCGATCGAGGCCCTCTGCCCCGTGCTGCACCGCACCGGCGACTTCGGTGGCGAACCGGTGAAATACCCCATGTTCTGGGTCAAGTACAACGATATCCGCCCCTACATCGCCCGCCAGTATATCCTGGCCAGCAACGAGAACAACATCGCGCAGTATAACTACGACGACTACTTCCAGATGCGCATGTACGACGGCGAAATCTACAAGACGCAGAACCTGCGCAACCAGTCGCTCATGCAGATGTACCCCAACGACTCGACGCTCAAACAGGCTCAAGACAGCATCGAGACCCAACTGAAGAACTTCAACGACAACCTGTGGGTACCCACCCCCGAGGAGCTGGCCAAAGCCCGTGAAGCTCAAGAGGCCAAAGAGGCCCAGGCCAACGGCGAGGAGGTAACCGCCAAGGAGGAGAAGGAAGTGAAGAGCACCTCGCGCTCCTCCCGGGCCAAACGGCAGAAAGAGGCCAAAGTGAAGAAACAGAAGCAGCCCAAGCAGCAAAAGACCTCATCGGCTCCTGTCCGCTCGGTACGACGAACCCGATAAAAACAGACCTCCATACACCACAAAAGTCGCCTCTCACCCGGGGCGACTTTTTTTGCTTTTACATATTATTTCACTAATTTTGTATCATACTATTCACATCATACCATGAAAACCATCAAAGTATTTATCGCCTCGTCGGAGGAACTCCGGCTCGAGCGGTTGGAGTTCACCGACATGCTCCAGCACCTCAACCGCATTCTCAAGCCCCGCGGTGTGGAAATCGAGCCTGTCAAGTGGGAGTATCTTGATGCCTCGATGGGCCCGCTACACAAGCAAGAGGAATATAACCAGGAGTTAAAAACCTGCGAATTGTGCCTGGTACTCTATTGGACCCGATTCGGCGACTACACCAAAAGCGAGTTCGATACGGCCTATTCGGAGCTATGCGCCGGACGCAACCCACAGAAACTGTATGTCTATTTCAAAGATGCCGACGAGATAACACCCGAATTAAGGGCTTTCAAGGAGAGTTTCGACACCCAATACGGACACTTCTTCTGCCGGTTCGAGAATGTCGATACCCTGAAACTCAACTTCCTGCTCCAGTTCGAGGCATATCAAAACAAAGGTTCGGAGGCCATGCTCCAAGTACGCGATTCGCAGGTCGAAATCGACGGGCAACCCTTTGTCGAACTTAAAAACATACCCTTTGCCGGGAACAACCCCGAGTATCTGCAACTGCTGAAGCAGATTGAAGCCACACAGGCCCGTGTCTTGAAATATCCCGATGACTTGGATTTCCGGCAAGAGTTGCACAATTTACAAGAGCGGCGCAAGGCGATGGAGAGCAGCCTGCTCGATACGGCCAAACTCATTACGCGGCTTTCGTCGACAACCACCTCGGCCCGCCTCGCCGAAGCGATGCGGCTTTTCGAGGCCGGCGACAACAAGGGGGCCAATGCCATACTCAACCTGGACGAGATTACCCGGGATGCCGAGGCTAATGCAGCCCGCATAGATGACGCACGTGAAATCGAAGCGGAATCGGTTAAGGCACTCGAATCGAATATCGAGGAGTATCGTTTAAAAATCAAGACATTGCAAAATGAGATGGAGAGAGGCTGGGTTGCCGAGGTAATTGCCGTCTACGACAAGGCCGTTGCCGTAGCCCGTAACCGTATCACCCCGGAGAAAGTGGCCGAATTGCTCCGGGATTATGCCGATTTCCTGCAAAACAACAAACAATACCATTTGGTGGGTACCCTGTACGAAGAAGCGTTGACTATTTATCGAACGCTGGCTGCACAAAATCCAGAAGCCTTCGAAAGCAAGGTGGCCGATACACTGAACAATCTGGCGAACTTGCATTCTGATACCCGACGGCTCGACTTGGCGGAAAAGGAGTATACCGAGGCCCTGGAGATTTACCGCCGTCTGGCCCAGAAAAATCCCGAGGCTTTCGAGAGCGATGTGGCCATGACGCTGAACAATCTGGCTCTCTTGCATAAAAATACCCAACGGCTCGACTTGGCGGAAAAGGAGTATACCGAGGCCCTGGAGATTTACCGCCGTCTGGCCCAGAAAAACCCCGAGGCTTTCGAGAGCGATGTGGCCTTGACGCTGAACAATCTGGCTGCCTTGCATGCCGATACCCAACGGCTCGATTGGGCGGAAAAGGAGTATATCGAGGCTCTGGAGATTCGACGTCGTCTGGCCCAGAAAAATCCAGAAGCCTTCGAAAGCAAGGTGGCCGATACACTGAACAATCTGGCGAACTTGCATTCTGATACCCGACGGCTCGACTTGGCGGAAAAGGAGTATATCGAGGCTCTGGAGATTCGACGTCGTCTGGCCCAGAAAAATCCCGAGGCTTTCGAGAGCGATGTGGCCATGACGCTGA